>NZ_JOEV01000019.1 GCF_000721105.1 Streptomyces cellulosae | reverse complement strand
CCCCTCCTCACCCCCCTAGCCGACCACCCCCGCATCCTCACCGCGGCCGCCGCCCACCGCGCCCCCGACCGTCTCGCCCGGCACCTCGTCACCGTCGCCGATGCCGTTCTGCCCTTTCTCGGTACCGTCCTTCCGCGCGGCGAGGAGAAACCCTCGGCCGCCCACCGTGCCCGGCTCGCTCTTGCCGAAGCCGCCGGGACGGTGCTGGCCGGCGGCCTGGCCCTGCTCGGCATCGACGCACCCGACCACCTGTGACGTCAGCGCACAGAAAGCCGAAGAAGAGACCCAGACATGAGCCGTTCCGCACACCCCGCCGGGCCCCGTCACGCCGATGTGCTCCCCGAGGGGCACTACTCCGCCCCGCCCGCCGACCTGAACACCCTCGACCCGAAGGTCTGGGCGCAGACCGTCGGCCGTGACGCCGACGGCGTCGTCACCGTCGGCGGCATCGATGTGAAGACGCTCGCCGAGGAGTACGGCACCCCCGCCTACGTCGTCGACGAGGCCGACTTCAGGCACCGGGCCCGGGCCTGGCGCAGCGCCTTCGGGGCCGACGCCGACGTCTTCTACGCCGGGAAGGCGTTTCTGTCCCGTGCCGTGGTGCGGTGGCTGCACGAGGAAGGGCTCAACCTCGATGTGTGTTCCGGCGGTGAGCTCGCCACCGCGCTGACCGCGGGCATGCCCGCCGACCGCATCGCCTTCCACGGCAACAACAAGTCGGCGCAGGAGATCACGCGGGCCATCGAGTCCGGCGTCGGGCGGATCGTGCTCGACTCCTTCCAGGAGATCGTCCGCGTCGCCCACATCGCCCAGTCCCTCGGCAAGCGGCAGCGCGTGCAGATCCGTATCACCGTGGGCGTGGAAGCGCACACGCACGAGTTCATCGCCACCGCCCACGAGGACCAGAAGTTCGGCATTCCGCTTGCCGGCGGGCAGGCCGCGGAGGCCGTACGGCGGGCTCTGCAGCTCGACGGACTCGAGCTGATCGGGATCCACTCCCACATCGGGTCGCAGATCTTCGACATGTCCGGGTTCGAGGTCGCCGCGCATCGCGTGGTCGGGCTGCTGAAGGACATCCGGGACGAGCACGGCGTCGAACTGCCCGAGATCGACCTCGGGGGCGGTCTCGGCATCGCGTACACGAGTGACGACGATCCGCGTGAGCCCCATGAGATCGCCAAGGCGCTCACGGAGATCGTCACGCGCGAGTGCGAGGCCGCCAGGCTCCGCACCCCCCGCATCTCCGTCGAGCCCGGCCGCGCCATCGTCGGGCCGACCGCCTTCACGCTGTACGAGGTCGGCACCGTCAAGCCCCTCGACGGACTGCGCACGTACGTCTCCGTCGACGGTGGCATGTCCGACAACATCCGTACGGCGCTGTACGACGCCGAGTACAGCGTCGCCCTCGTCTCCCGTAGCTCCGACGCCGAGCCGATGCTCGCCCGGGTGGTGGGCAAGCACTGTGAGAGCGGGGACATCGTGGTGAAGGACGCGTTCCTGCCGGCCGACCTGGCACCGGGTGACCTCATCGCCGTGCCGGCCACGGGCGCGTACTGCCGGTCGATGGCCAGCAACTACAACCACGTGCTGCGGCCGCCCGTTGTCGCGGTCAGCGAGGGACAGGCGCGCGTCATCGTCCGCCGCGAGACGGAGGAGGACCTGCTGCGCCTCGACGTCGGGTGAGGCACCCCCGGGAACGCACGGGAACGCCCGGGAAAGCACGGGTGAACCCGGGGAACAGGGGACGGAAGATCTCCTGTCCCCGCCCCCCGTACAAATGAAATAGATGTCTCACGATCCGGACATGGGATAGAAAGTCCCGTCCGGTGAGTGAGACTGGACCAACCGTAGACGGTATGAGGAAACGAGGTCGGATGATGCGTACGCGTCCGCTGAAGGTGGCGCTGCTGGGCTGTGGAGTGGTCGGCTCAGAGGTGGCGCGCATCATGACGACGCACGCCGCCGACCTCGCCGCCCGCATCGGCGCCCCCGTGGAGCTCGCGGGCGTGGCCGTACGGCGGCCGGGCAAGGTCCGGGACGGCATCGACCCGGGTCTGGTCACCACCGACGCCACCGCCCTCGTCAAACGCGGCGACATCGACGTGGTCGTCGAGGTCATCGGGGGCATCGAGCCCGCCCGTACGCTCATCACCACCGCCTTCGAGCACGGCGCCTCCGTCGTCTCCGCCAACAAGGCCCTGCTCGCCCAGGACGGCGCCGACCTGCACGCGGCGGCGGAAGCCAACAACAAGGACCTCTACTACGAGGCCGCCGTCGCCGGTGCCATCCCGCTGATCCGGCCGCTGCGCGAGTCCCTCGCCGGCGACAAGGTCAACCGGGTGCTCGGGATCGTCAACGGCACCACCAACTTCATCCTCGACAAGATGGACAGCACGGGGGCCGGCTATCAGGAGGCCCTCGACGAGGCCACCGCCCTCGGGTACGCCGAGGCCGACCCGACCGCCGACGTGGAGGGCTTCGACGCCGCCGCCAAGGCCGCCATCCTCGCGGGGATCGCCTTCCACACGCGGGTACGCCTCGACGACGTCTACCGCGAGGGCATGACCGAGGTGACGGCGGCCGACTTCGCCTCCGCCAGGGAGATGGGCTGCACCATCAAGTTGCTCGCCATCTGCGAGCGGGCCGCCGACGGTGCCTCCGTCACCGCGCGCGTGCACCCCGCGATGATTCCGCTGACCCACCCGCTGGCCTCCGTGCGCGGCGCGTACAACGCGGTGTTCGTCGAGTCCGACGCCTCCGGGCAGCTCATGTTCTACGGCCCCGGCGCCGGCGGCGCCCCCACCGCCTCCGCCGTCCTCGGCGACCTGGTCGCGGTCTGCCGCAACCGGCTCAACGGCGCCACCGGACCCGGCGAGTCCTCGTACGCGGCGCTGCCCGTGTCGGGCATGGGCGAGGTCGTCACGCGGTACCACATCAGCCTCGACGTCGCCGACAAACCGGGTGTTCTCGCCCAGGTCGCCACCGTGTTCGCCGAACACGGGGTGTCCATCGATACGGTTCGGCAGCAGGGGAAGGACGGCGAGGCCTCCCTCGTCGTCGTCACGCACCGAGCGTCCGACGCCGCCCTCGGCGGCACCGTCGAGGCGTTGCGCAAGCTCGACACCGTGCGTGGTGTCGCCAGCATCATGCGGGTTGAAGGGGAGTAACGAGCAATGACCCACCAGTGGCGCGGAATCATCGAGGAGTACCGGGACCGGCTTCCGGTGTCCGACACCACGCCGGTCGTGACGCTCCGCGAGGGCGGCACGCCCCTCGTACCCGCGCAGGTGCTCTCCGAGCGCACCGGTTGCGAGGTCCACCTCAAGGTGGAGGGCGCCAACCCCACCGGCTCCTTCAAGGACCGCGGTATGACCATGGCCATCACGCGGGCCAAGGAGGAGGGCGCGAAGGCGGTCATCTGCGCCTCCACCGGCAACACGTCCGCTTCCGCCGCCGCGTACGCCGTGCGCGCGGGAATGGTTTCGGCCGTTCTCGTCCCGCGGGGCAAGATCGCGCTCGGCAAGATGGGCCAGGCCCTCGTGCACGGCGCGAAGATCCTCCAGGTCGACGGCAACTTCGACGACTGCCTCACTCTTGCCCGCGCCCTGAGCGACAACTACCCCGTGTCGCTGGTCAATTCGGTCAACCCGGTACGTATCGAGGGCCAGAAGACCGCCGCGTTCGAGATCGTCGACATGCTCGGCGACGCCCCCGACATCCACGTCCTCCCGGTCGGCAACGCGGGCAACATCACCGCGTACTGGAAGGGGTACAAGGAGTACGCCGCCGACGGCGTGGCCGGAAAGACCCCCCGGATGTGGGGCTTCCAGGCGTCCGGCAGCGCCCCGATCGTGCGCGGCGAGATCGTCAAGGACCCGTCGACCATCGCCACCGCGATCCGCATCGGCAACCCCGCGTCCTGGCAGTACGCGCTGGCCGCCCGGGACGAGTCGGGCGGCTTCATCGACGAGGTGACGGACCGTGAGATCCTGCGCGCCTACCGGCTGTTGGCCGCTCAGGAGGGCGTGTTCGTCGAGCCGGCGTCCGCCGCGTCCGTCGCCGGACTGCTGAAGGCGGCCGAGCAGGGCAAGGTCGACCCCGGGCAGCGGATCGTGTGCACGGTCACCGGCAACGGCCTCAAGGACCCCGACTGGGCCGTGGCCGGCGCCCCGCAGCCGGTGACCGTCCCGGTCGACGCGGCGACGGCGGCCGAGCGGCTGGGCCTCGCCTGAGCCGTGCGACGACCTTCAGGAACGGGTAGGCACTAAGGGAAAGCCCGAGAAGGGGTGCACAAGGGGCTTACGACACGCATCGTGCGCCTCCTGTGCGCCCTATGTCGCCACAGAACCTTCCTTCGATAGGCTGTACCGAACCCGCCCGCCGCATATGCCTTCGCATCCGGCCGGGTGCCGCGCCGTCTCCACGGCCCGGAAGCGGTCCCACGGTCCTCAGAAGCCCTCGGAGGCCCCGGGGTCACAGGGATCCCAGGGTCCTCAGATATCTATCGAATGTCTTCGACAGTCACGCAGCTCAAGGAGAGTCATCGAGCGATGGCCGGTCCAGCCTTCCGCGCCGCCGCCGTCCGGGTGCGCGTCCCCGCCACCAGCGCCAACCTCGGCCCGGGCTTCGACGCCCTCGGCCTGTCGCTGGGGCTCTACGACGACGTGGTCGTCCGGGTGGCCGACTCCGGGCTGCACATCGACATCGCGGGCGAGGGGAGCGAGACCCTCCCGCGTGACGAGAACCACCTTCTCGTACGGTCCCTGCGCACCGCCTTCGATCTGCTGGGCGGGCAACCGCGTGGCCTGGAGATCGTCTGCGCCAACCGCATCCCGCACGGCCGGGGCCTGGGCTCCTCCTCGGCCGCGATCTGCGCCGGCATCGTCGCCGCACGCGCCGTGACCATAGGCGGCGACTCCCGGCTCGACGACGCCGCGCTGCTGGAGCTCGCCACCGAGATCGAGGGACACCCCGACAACGTGGCCGCGTGTCTGCTCGGCGGGTTCACGCTCTCCTGGATGGAGGCCGGGGCCGCCCGGGCCATCAGGATGGAGCCCGCCGATTCCATCGTTCCGGTGGTTTTCGTGCCCGGTAAGCCGGTCCTGACGGAGACCGCGCGCGGACTGCTCCCGCGCACCGTGCCGCACGTCGACGCCGCCACCAACGCGGGCCGCGCCGCTCTGCTCGTGGAGGCCCTCACCCGGCGCCCCGAGCTGCTGCTGCCCGCCACCGAGGACCGGCTCCACCAGGAGTACCGCGCGCCGGCCATGCCGGAGAGCGCCGCGCTGGTGGAGCGGCTGCGGGCCGACGGAGTCCCGGCAGTGATCTCCGGCGCGGGACCGACGGTGCTGGCCCTCGCCGACGAGGACAGCGCCGACAAGGTCGCCCATCTGGCGGGCGAGGGCTGGGCCGCGAACCGGCTGGACCTCGACGCCCAGGGAGCGGTCGTACTGCCGCTCGCGACCACCAGTGACATCTGACAGTGGGATGGGAAATCCGGCGACGCCCGCCGGATTTCGAGAGGGGGAATGTTTGTTGGATCCGGTAGTGTTAATCTCAAGTCTGCACCCGACCCCACCATGGCGAGGTGCTTCACGTCCCCGTCCGGGACAGACATTCTTCCGGGAGCCTCCCAAGTCGCACTGTGTTTCGTACGACGTATGCGGGCAGTACGCCGTACGCGGGCACTGAGCGACCTGCCGGGCACGCTCCGGAACCGGTGCGACCAAGTCACGTGACACGGACACTCAGTGCCACGGCTTTCGGAAGCGCCGTCACCACATTCCTCCGCCGCCTTAGGCGGACCACCGCCCCGGCACGGTCCACACAGCAAGGACCGAAGCCGGACAGCACAACCGGTCGCCGAGCCAGACAGGCCGACGTCCGCTCCAGGGAAGGACCCTTCGTGAGCGACACCACCGATCTGATGGGCGCACGTGTCGAGGAGACCGCTGCCGCGCCCTCCACGGACGCCTCCGCGCCTGCCACCGGTGCCGGCTCCCGGCGGCGCCGCGGTACCGGCCTCGAGGGCATGGTGCTGGCCGAGCTGCAGCAGGTCGCATCCGGCCTCGGCATCAGGGGCACCGCGCGGATGCGCAAGAGCCAGCTGATCGAGGTCATCAAGGAGGCGCAGGCAGGAGGCGGCGCCCCGGCCGCGAAGACCGCGAGCACCGCCGTCGACGCCACCGAGACCAAGCCGAAGCGCCGGGCCACCTCCAAGGCGCGTACCGGCGACGACGCCGCTCCCGCCGCCGGGAAGAAGACGGCCGCCGTGAAGGCCGAGGCGCCCGCCGAGAAGGCCGTGGCACAGCAGCAGATCGAGATCCCGGGCCAGCCGGCCGGGGGCCCCTCCCGTGCGGGAGACACCGAGCGTGGGGGAGACGACGCTCCCGCGGAGCGCCGTCGTCGTCGTGCCACCGCCGAGGCGGGCAGCCCGGAGACGGTCACCGCCGAGGCGAAGAGCGAGCCGAAGGCCGAGACGCCCGTACAGACGCAGCCGCAGGGCGACGCCAAGGGCGGCGACGCCGGTGACGGCGAGGGCCGTCGCCGCGACCGCCGTGAGCGCGGCCGGGACCGCGACCGTGACCGCCGTGGCGGCAAGGGCGACGAGCTGCAGGGCGGCCAGGGCGGCGGCCAGCAGCGCCAGGACCGTCCGGACCGCTCGGACCGGCAGGACCGGCAGGACCGTCAGCAGCAGGGCGGCGGACGGCAGGACCGTCAGGACCGTCAGCGTGACAACGGCCCGCAGGACGACGACGACTTCGAGGGCGGCCGCCGTGGCCGTCGAGGCCGTTACCGGGACCGCCGTGGCCGCCGTGGCCGCGACGAGATGGGCGGCACCCCCGAGCCGCAGATCAACGAGGACGACGTCCTGATCCCGGTCGCGGGCATCCTCGACATCCTCGACAACTACGCCTTCATCCGTACCTCGGGCTACCTGCCCGGTCCGAACGACGTGTACGTCTCCCTCGCCCAGGTCCGCAAGAACGGCCTGCGCAAGGGTGACCACATCACCGGTGCCGTGCGTCAGCCCAAGGAAGGCGAGCGGCGCGAGAAGTTCAACGCGCTGGTGCGGCTCGACTCCGTCAACGGCATGGCGCCCGAACACGGCCGTGGCCGCCCGGAGTTCAACAAGCTGACGCCGCTGTACCCGCAGGACCGCCTCCGTCTGGAGACGGACCCCGGCATCCTCACCACCCGCATCATCGACCTCGTCGCGCCGATCGGTAAGGGCCAGCGCGGTCTGATCGTGGCCCCGCCGAAGACCGGCAAGACCATGATCATGCAGGCGATCGCCAACGCGATCACGCACAACAACCCCGAGTGCCACCTGATGGTCGTCCTGGTCGACGAGCGTCCGGAAGAGGTCACCGACATGCAGCGGTCGGTGAAGGGCGAGGTCATCTCCTCGACCTTCGACCGCCCGGCCGAGGACCACACCACCGTCGCCGAGCTCGCCATCGAGCGCGCCAAGCGTCTGGTGGAGCTGGGCCACGACGTCGTCGTCCTGCTCGACTCGATCACGCGTCTGGGCCGTGCGTACAACCTCGCCGCGCCCGCCTCCGGCCGCATCCTGTCCGGTGGTGTCGACTCGACCGCCCTGTACCCGCCGAAGCGCTTCTTCGGTGCGGCCCGCAACATCGAGGACGGCGGCTCGCTGACCATCCTCGCCACCGCGCTGGTGGACACCGGGTCCCGCATGGACGAGGTCATCTTCGAGGAGTTCAAGGGCACCGGCAACGCCGAGCTCAAGCTCGACCGGAAGCTCGCCGACAAGCGCATCTTCCCGGCGGTGGACGTCGACGCGTCCGGTACCCGTAAGGAAGAGATCCTGCTCGCTCCCGACGAGCTCGGGATCGTCTGGAAGCTGCGCCGGGTGCTGCACGCCCTCGACCAGCAGCAGGCGGTCGAGCTGCTTCTCGACAAGATGAAGCAGACGAAGTCGAACGCCGAGTTCCTCATGCAGATCCAGAAGACGACGCCGACGCCGGGCAACGGCGACTAGTCGTCCGCGAGTGCCACACGAGGGCCGTCCCTGTCAGGGGGCGGCCCTTTGTGCTGGCCGCCGCCATCCGGCCGCCGGCACCGCCGACACCGAGATCTTTGCCACAAGAAGGCTCAGGTGCGGCCATTTCACGCCGTACCGCATTCTTGGCCGAAACCGCAGGTGGGCGAGGTTTATCCGAAGAGAGTGCTACGCGACGTGACTGTCGGCGCACAGAACGGTCACAGCGCGTTGTGCAACCCTTTCCCGAGTTTCGCCGTCTGGCAGGCGGAGCGACCATGGTGCGGTACCTGATTCCGGGTGACCGCGCCTGACCCTGAAAGCAGGGGGTAACCGACCGGACGAGAATTCGAGGAGCACATGTCCGCCGAGAGCACGCCGGAGTCCGGCATACCGGGCGAGGACGGCAGCACCGGGCGTCACCGCGCCAAGGGCAGCCGCCGCAAGCCCCGCAGAAAGCACAAGGGCGTCCTGATCATGGCCTGGACCGCGGCGGGGATCGTCGTGCTGGGCGGCACCGGAGCCGGATACCTGTACTTCAAGCTCAACGGCAACATCAAGAGCGTGGACATCAACTCCGTCCTCGGTACCGACCGCCCCACCAAGGTCGACAACGGCTCCGAGAACATCCTCGTCCTGGGCTCGGACACCCGCTCCGGCAGCAACAAGAAGCTCGGCGGCGGCACCGACGACGGCAGCGCCCGCTCCGACACCGCGATGGTCGTACACGTCTACGAGGGCCACAGGACGGCCTCCGTGGTCTCCATCCCGCGCGACACCCTCATCGACCGCCCCGAGTGCACCGACACCAAGGGCGTCGAGCACGACGCGGCGTCCGGCGTGATGTTCAACTCCGCGTACTCCACCGGCGGGGCCGCCTGCGCGGTCAAGACCGTCGAGTCCCTCAGCGGCGTCCGCATGGACCACTACCTGGAGGTCGACTTCAGCGGCTTCCAAAAGCTCATCGACGAGCTCGGCGGGGTCGAGGTCACCACCACCAAGGCCATCAAGGACCCCGAAAGCCACCTCGACCTGAAGGCGGGCACGCACCAGCTCGACGGCGAGCAGGCACTCGGCTTGGTCCGCACCCGGCACGGCGTCGGCGACGGCTCCGACCTCGGCCGCATCCAGCTCCAGCAGGCCTTCATGAAGGCGCTGATCAACCAGGTCAAGCACATCGACCTGTTCGGCAACCCCAAGAGGCTCTACGACCTCGCCAACACCGGGACCAAGACGGTGACCACCGACTCCGACCTCGGCTCGGTCAACGACCTCATGTCCTTCGCCGACGGCCTCAAGGGCATCAGTTCCTCGAACATGAAGATGGTCACGATGCCGGTCCAGTACGACCCGGCCGACCGCAACCGCGTGATCGTCGAGAAGGCCAAGGCCAAGCAGGTGTGGACGGCCCTGAAGAACGACCGGGCGATCCCGAAGTCGGCCACCGAGGGCAACGCCACCGGCGACGCCGACGGCGTCGTGAGCTCGTCCTGAGCCCGCGGGAATAGACCACGGCGTCCCCCGGTTTTGGGGGATGGCGCCAGTCCTGGCAGACTGGTACGTCGGCTCCGGTTCACGCTTCCGCATCCCGCGGCTGCGACCCGGCGCCCTCCCGAAACTAGGAGACACCTTGAAGCGCGACATCCACCCCGAGTACGTCGAGACGCAGGTCAGCTGCACCTGTGGCGCGTCGTTCACCACCCGTAGCACGATCCAGAGCGGCACCATCCGTGCCGAGGTCTGCTCCGAGTGCCACCCGTTCTACACGGGCAAGCAGAAGATCCTCGACACCGGTGGCCGTGTGGCCCGCTTCGAGGCCCGCTTCGGCAAGGCTGCTGCCGGCTCCAAGAAGTAGCGAGCCACCTTTCGCCGGTCCACGGTCGCGCCCCTCCCGGGCGCACCGGGACCGGCGTTTTTGGTCGCCCGCCCTCCCCTTCACCGCAGTATCAGGAGCCCCAAGATGTTCGAGGCCGTCGAGGAACTCGTCGCCGAGCACGCCGACCTGGAGACGAAGCTCGCCGACCCCTCGGTCCACTCCGACCAGGCCAACGCGCGCAAGCTGAACAAGCGTTACGCCGAGCTCACCCCGATCGTCGCCACGTACCGCTCGTGGAAGCAGACCGGCGACGACATCGAGACCGGGCGCGAGTACGCGGCCGTGGACCCCGACTTCGCCGCCGAGGTCAAGGAGCTGGAGAAGCAGCGCGAGGAACTGACCGAGAAGCTGCGCCTGCTCCTCGTCCCGCGCGACCCCAGCGACGACAAGGACGTCATCCTCGAGATCAAGGCGGGCGCGGGCGGCGACGAGTCGGCCCTGTTCGCCGGCGACCTGCTGCGGATGTACCTGCGGTACGCCGAGCGGGTCGGCTGGAAGACCGAGATCATCGACGCCACCGAGTCCGAGCTGGGCGGCTACAAGGACGTCCAGGTCGCCGTGAAGACCAAGGGCGGTCAGGGCGCCACCGAGCCCGGGCAGGGCGTGTGGGCCCGCCTGAAGTACGAGGGCGGCGTGCACCGCGTCCAGCGGGTGCCGGCGACCGAGTCGCAGGGCCGTATCCACACCTCCGCCGCCGGTGTGCTCGTCACGCCCGAGGCCGAGGAGGTCGAGGTCGAGATCAACCCCAACGACCTCCGTATCGACGTCTACCGCTCTTCCGGCCCCGGCGGACAGTCCGTCAACACCACCGACTCCGCGGTGCGCATCACGCACCTTCCCACCGGAGTCGTCGCCTCCTGCCAGAACGAGAAGAGCCAGCTGCAGAACAAGGAGCAGGCGATGCGTATCCTGCGCTCCAGGCTGCTTGCCGCGGCGCAGGAGGAGGCGGAGAAGGAGGCCGCCGACGCCCGCCGCAGCCAGGTCCGCACCGTCGACCGCTCCGAGAAGATCCGCACGTACAACTTCCCGGAGAACCGCATCTCGGACCACCGCGTCGGCTTCAAGTCCTACAACCTGGACCAGGTCCTGGACGGCGACCTCGACGCGGTGATCCAGGCCTGCGTCGACGCGGACTCGGCCGCCAAGCTCGCAGCCGCGTAAGAGGCGTACCCACGCACGAGTACGACACGGAGGACTTGCGTGCAGCAATCATTTGGGGGGCGATCCCCGAGCCCCCGCAGCCTGCTGCTCGCTGAGGTAGCTCAGGCCACCCAGCGGCTGGCCGACGCCGGCGTGCCCTCGCCGCGCAACGACGCGGAGGAACTCGCCGCGTTCGTGCACGGCGTGAAGCGGGGCGAGCTGCACACCGTGAAGGACTCGGACTTCGACGCCCGCTACTGGGAGGTCATCGCCCGGCGCGAACAGCGCGAGCCGCTGCAGCACATCACCGGGCGGGCCTTCTTCCGCTACCTGGAACTCCAGGTCGGGCCCGGCGTGTTCGTCCCGCGTCCCGAGACCGAGTCGGTCGTCGGGTGGGCCATAGACGCCGTACGCGCGATGGACGTCGTCGAGCCGTGCATCGTCGACCTGTGCACCGGCTCCGGCGCCATCGCGCTCGCCCTCGCCCAGGAGGTCCCGCGCTCGCGCGTGCACGCCGTGGAGCTGTCCGAGGACGCCCTCAGGTGGACCCGCAAGAACATGGAGGGGTCCAGGGTCGACCTGCGGCAGGGCAACGCCCTGGACGCCTTCCCCGACCTCGACGGCCAGGTCGACCTGGTGATCTCCAACCCGCCGTACATCCCGCTCACCGAATGGGAGTACGTCGCTCCCGAGGCGCGGGACTACGATCCCGAACTCGCCCTGTTCTCCGGCGAGGACGGCCTCGACCTCATCCGCGGCATCGAACGCACCGCACACCGGCTGCTGCGCCCCGGCGGGGTCGTCGTCATCGAGCACGCCGACACCCAGGGCGGCCAGGTGCCGTGGATCTTCACCGAGGAACGGGGCTGGGCCGACGCCGCCGACCACCCCGACCTCAACAACCGCCCCCGCTTCGCGACGGCCCGCAAGGCGACGCCGTGAGCAGCCCGCAGACTCTCGACCAGCAGACTCCCCATTCGCAGCAGTTCGTGTACTTCGTGTACGAGGAGGCCCGCTAGACATGGCACGGCGATACGACACCAACGACGCGACCGACCGCACGACCGGTCTGCGCGAGGCCGCGTCCGCCGTCCGCCGGGGCGAGCTCGTGGTACTGCCCACCGACACGGTCTACGGCATCGGCGCCGACGCGTTCTCCTCCGAAGCGGTGCACGACCTGCTGGAGGCCAAGGGACGGGGCCGCAACATGCCCACTCCCGTCCTCATCGGCTCCCCGAACACCCTGCACGGCCTCGTCACGGACTTCTCCGAGCTGGCCTGGGAGCTGGTCGACGCGTTCTGGCCGGGCGCGCTCACGCTCGTCGCCAAGCACCAGCCGTCCCTGCAGTGGGACCTGGGCGACACCCGCGGCACCGTCGCCGTCCGCATGCCGCTGCACCCCGTCGCCATCGAGCTGCTGACCGAGATCGGCCCCATGGCGGTCTCCTCCGCCAACCTGACGGGCCACCCCGCGCCGGAGGACTGCGACGCGGCCCAGGAGATGCTCGGCGACTCGGTCTCCGTGTACCTCGACGGCGGTCCGACCCCGGGCAACGTGCCGTCCTCGATCGTCGACGTCACCCGCGAGGTGCCCCTGCTGCTGCGCGCGGGCGCACTGTCCGCGGAGGAGCTCAGGAAGGTCGTACCCGACCTCGAGGTGGCGAATTGACGGCCCCTGACGCGGGGCGTGGCATATGGAACGGGGAAGAGACGCGGACCTTCACAGGTCTCCCGCGTGACAGCTTCCGCATCCTCCACGTCAGCACCGGCAACGTGTGCCGCTCGCCGATCACCGAGCGGCTGACCCGCCATGCCCTGGCGGACCGGCTCGGCGACCCGATGTGGGGCGGGCTGATCGTGGAGAGCGCGGGCACCTGGGGCCATGAGGGCGCGCCGATGGAGGCCAACGCGGAGGCGGTGCTGGCCGACTTCGGCGCGGACGCCTCCGGCTTCACCGGCCGGGAACTGCTCGACGAGCACGTCATCATGGCCGACCTGGTCCTGACGGCGACCCGCGACCACCGCGCCCAGGTCATCTCCATGGGCCACTCGGCGGGCCTGCGCACGTTCACGCTGAAGGAGTTCACCCGCCTGGTGAAGGCGATAGACCCGGCGACCCTCCCGCCCCTGGAGGACGGCATGGTCGCCCGCGCCCGGGCCCTGGTCCGCGCGGCAGCCGCGCTACGCGGGTGGCTCCTGGCCCCCACGGCGGAGGCGGACGAGGTCTACGACCCGTACGGCGCCCCCCTGACGTTCTTCCGCTCGATCGGCGACGAGATAAACCAGGCGCTGGATCCGGTGGTGACGGCGCTGACGGGGGTGCCCGCGCCGACGTGACTCCGGCGCGTCGGGGACGGGGGGAACCAGGTGCTGGATCCGCCGGTGACTGCGCTGACGGGGTAACCGTACCGACGTGATCCCCGCCGTCACCGCGCTCACGGGTGTCACCGCGAGGACGTGACGAACGGGCGCCCCACTCGTCCCGGGCCTACATTGGACGTACGTCACCGTCGACGCCCCGGAGTCCACCATGTCGGTCACCCGTGCCCTTGAGAGCGCCGTGAGCGCCGACGTCCTGCGGCGGCAGGATCCCGAGCTGGCCGACGTCCTGCTCGGGGAAGCCGACCGGCAGGCGATGACGCTGCAGCTCGTCGCCGCCGAGAACTTCACCTCGCCGGCCGTGCTCGCCGCCCTCGGCTCGCCCCTCGCCAACAAGTACGCGGAGGGCTATCCGGGCGCCCGGCACCACGGCGGCTGCGAGATCGTGGACGTCGCCGAGCGGATCGCCGTGGAGCGGGCGAAGGCGCTGTTCGGGGCCGACCACGCCAATGTGCAGTCCCACTCCGGGTCGTCGGCCGTCCTCGCCGCGTATGCCGCGCTGCTGCGGCCCGGCGACACCGTTCTCGCCCTCGGGCTGCCCTACGGCGGCCACCTCACGCACGGCTCACCCGCCAACTTCTCCGGCCGCTGGTTCGACTTCGTCGGCTACGGCGTGGACGCGGAGACCGGGCTCATCGACCGGGACCAGGTGCGCACCCTCGCCCGTACCCACCGCCCCAAGGCGATCGTCTGCGGCTCCATCGCCTACCCCCGGCACATCGAATACGCCTTCTTCCGCGAGGTCGCCGACGAGGTGGGCGCCTATCTCATCGCCGACGCCGCACACCCCATCGGCCTGGTCGCCGGGGGAGCGGCGCCGAACCCGGTGCCGTACGCCGACATCGTGTGCGCCACCACCCACAAGGTGCTGCGCGGGCCGCGCGGCGGCATGCTCCTGTGCGGCTCGGACCTGGCGGAACGCGTGGACCGCGCCGTCTTCCCCTTCACGCAGGGCGGCGCCCAGATGCACACCATCGCCGCCAAGGCCGTCGCGTTCGGCGAGGCGGCGACGCCGGCCTTCTCGGCGTACGCCCACCAGGTCGTCGCCAACGCACGGGTGCTCGCGGCCGGACTGGCCGCCGAGGGGCTCGTCGTCACCACGGGCGGGACCGACACCCATCTGGTCACGGCCGACCCGGCGCCGCTCGGCGTCGACGGGCGCACGGCGAGGGGGCTGCTCGCGGCGGCCGGGATGGTGCTGGACTGCTGTGCGCTTCCCCACGCCGACGTCCGCGGTCTGCGCCTGGGCACGGCCGCGGTCACCACGCAGGGCATGGGGGAGGCGGAGATGGCCCGGATCGCGGCGCTGTTCGGGGCGGCACTGCGCCAGGAGTCCGGGATTCTGGACGAGGTCCGGGAGCTCGCGCGCAGATTTCCGCCGTACCCGCCCATGGGAGGCGTCTCTTGAAAGGGAAGGGCCCCTCGCCTGGGAACGCGCATGTGAAGGGGTTCTGGAGACGCCCGCGAAACCGTGCCTGTGAGGCCTGCGGGGTTCCTGTGAGGCTTGAACTACGGGAAGGGGCGGAGCGCGCTACCGTCTAAGCTACTGGCTCTGATCGACTCCGGAACGCCAGGGAGCAGCCCGTGCGTGAATACCTGCTGACGCTCTGCATCACGGCCGCGGTGACGTATCTGCTGACAGGGCCGGTACGGAAGTTCGCGATCGTGGCCGGAGCGGTGCCTCAGGTGCGGGCCCGTGACGTGCACCGGGAACCCACTCCGCGGCTCGGCGGGATCGCGATGTTCTTCGGCCTGTGCGCGGGCCTCCTGGTCGCCGACCACCTCAGCAACCTCAGCGCGGTCTTCGACAACTCCAACGAGCCGCGCGCCCTGCTGAGCGGGGCGGCCCTGATCTGGCTGCTGGGTGTCCTCGACGACAAGTTCGGGGTGGACGCGCTCATCAAGCTCGGCGGACAGATGATCGCGGCCGGCGTGATGGTGATGCAGGGTCTGACCATCCTCTGGCTGCCGGTGCCGGGCGTGGGTTCCGTGTCGATCACTCCGTGGCAGGGCAACCTCCTCACGGTCGCGCTCATCGTCATCACCATCAACGCGGTCAACTTCGTCGACGGGCTCGACGGTCTGGCCGCCGGCATGGTGTGCATCGCGTCGGGGGCGTTCTTCCTGTACGCCTACCGGCTCTGGTACGGCTACGGCATCGAGGCCGCCGCTCCCGCCACGCTGTTCTCGGCCCTGCTCATCGGCATGTGTCTGGGGTTCCTCCCGCACAACATGCATCCCGCCCGCATCTTCATGGGGGACACCGGCTCCATGCTCATCGGGCTGGTGCTGGCCGCCGGCGCGGTCTCGATCACCGGTCAGGTGGACCCGGACCGGATCGCGTTCAGCGCGGGTTCCCTGCGCAGCGCGGTCCACACGATGGTGCCGGTCTACATGCCGATCATCCTGCCGCTGACCATCATCGCGATCCCGCTGGCCGACCTGATCCTGGCGATCGTGCGCCGCACCTGGAAGGGGCAGTCGCCGTTCGCCGCCGACCGCGGGCATCTGCACCACCGGCTGCTGGAGATCGGCCACTCGCACAGCCGCGCGGTGCTCATCATGTACTTCTGGTCGGCGCTGATCTCGTTCGGCACGGTGCTGTACTCCGTGCATTCGGCGTCCCAGTGGATCGTGTTCGCGGTGGTCGCGATGAGCGCCATCGGTCTGGTGCTGCTGCTCCTGCCGCGCTTCCAGCCGCGCACCCCGCGCTGGGCCGAGGGCTTCGTACCGCCGCGGTACCGCCGTCGCCGGGCCGGTGCGGAGCCGGTCGAGGAGCCCGCGGCGGGCAGCTCGCTCACTCCCGGCGCCGATGCCCCGGCCGAGGGCCGCACGCCGGTCGCCGCCGGAGTGGCGGGTGCCAACGGGGCGACCGCCCTCAGCGCTCGTCCGCGACTCCTGGACGGCCTGGACGGGCCCAAGGCCGGGACCTCGCGCTGAGGTCGCAAGGTAAGAATCTGACGAGAGCATTGCCAAGTCGTGGGGAAGCAAAGCTCCCCAATACCAGACAAGTCACCCCAGTTCCTGCACAGACGCGCACGGTCACTCTCATGTGTGACAGCGAGCACACCCACTTGGTAAAGACCGCATCAAATAGTTTGTGATACGGTTCACGAGAACCCGGGGTAGAGCCGAAGGGCCGTGGTGCGACGGTCCCTTGGCGTGAGGCTCACACTCCGCCCGGGACTACGCTCGTCCATGACGACACCCCTGCCCCCTGCGAAAGCGGAGTTGCCGCCATGCCGTCCAACGACGTCCGGATCCTGCTCCAGGCCGCTGTGCCCACAGCTGCCGTCGGCGCCATCGCCGCCGTCGTCAGTGGTGTGGTCGCCGGTGGCAAAGGGGCGATCGGAGCGGTCGTGGCGACGCTGGTCGTGATCCTTTTCATGGGGCTCGGTCTTTACATCCTGCAGCGCACTGCCAAATCGCTTCCGCACCTTTTCCAGGCGATGGGCCTCATGCTGTACGCGGCACAGATCCTGCTGCTGTTCGTCTTCCTGGCCGCGTTCAAGAACACCACGCTCTTCCACCCCAGGGCCTTCGCGTTCACGCTGGTCGCCGGCACCCTCGCGTGGATCGCCGCGCAGACCCGTGCGCACATGAAGTCCAAGATCCTCTACGTCGAACCCGAAAAAACGGGGCACTCGTCGTGAGGGGTAGGGCCGGGATAAGGACGTCAGAGATCTCCTGCTATCGTCCGGTGCCAACTGCGGCATCGCGGGCGCGGGCATCCGAGCTGACGCCTGCTCAATCGCGAGGCGAGATGCCCAAGAGCCGCCCCCACATCCGAACCACCAGTCCCGTGCCGAACCGCGGCCGTGCGCCGCGCCGACACAACGAGGTTGCCGTACCCATGCGTCACGCTGAAGGAGCCCGCGGTGAGTGCTGACCCGACGCAGGTGCTCGCCTTCGAGACCGATTGCCACATCTTCGACGGTTGTGGCTTCCCGGCACCCGGCCTGCACTCGTTCCTGTTCGAGCCCCTCGTGGGCGACGCGGACAGCAGCGTCTATTTCAACAAGACGATGCTGCTGGCGCTGCTCGGCTCCGTCATCATCGTCGGCTTCTTCTGGGCGGCGTTCCGCAAGCCGCAAGTTGTCCCAGGCAAGCTGCAGATGGTCGCCGAGACGGGCTACGACTTCATCCGGCGCGGAGTCGTCTACGAGACGATCGGCAAGAAGGAGGGCGAGAAGTACGTCCCGCTCGTCGTCTCGCTGTTCTTCTTCATCTGGATGATGAACCTCTGGTCGGTCATCCCGCTCGCCCAGTTCCCGGTCACCTCGATCATCGCCTACCCGGCGGTGCTCGCGGCCATCGTCTACATCCTCTGGGTGTCGCTTACCTTCAAGCGGCACGGCTTCGTCGGCTTCTTCAAGAACGTCACCGGCTACGACAAGTCGCTGGGCGCCGTCTTGCCGCTGGCCATGGTCATCGAGTTCTTTTCGAACCTGCTCGTCCGGCCCTTCACACACGCCGTGCGACTCTTCGCGAACATGTTCGCCGGACACACCCTGTTGCTGCTGTTCACGATCGCCAGCTGGTACCTGCTGAACGGCATCGGCATCGCCTACGCGGGCGTCAGCTTCATCATGACGATCGTCATGACGGCCTTCGAGCTCTTCATCCAGGCACTGCAGGCGTACGTCTTCGTGCTCCTCACGTGCACGTACATCCAGGGCGCGCTCGCAGAGCACCACTGAGCGCCCCGCACCACAACCCCTGGTCGTCCGGTGGCCAACCCCCACCGGTCCGTAAAGAAAAGGAAGAACTGGCATGTCCCAGACCCTTGCCGCTGTTTCCGGCTCGCTCGGCTCCGTCGGCTACGGCCTCGCTGCCATCGGTCCCGGCGTCGGCGTCGGCATCATCTTCGGTAACGGCACCCAGGCCCTGGCCCGTCAGCCCGAGGCTGCCGGCCTGATCCGCGCCAACCAGATCCTGGGCTTCGCGTTCTGTGAGGCGCTGGCCCTGATCGGTCTGGTCATGCCGTTCGTCTACGGCAAGTGATCTGACGGATCCACGACCAGCCGACTAGACGAAAGGCAACGATATGAGCCAGCTGCTCATCGTGGCGGCCGAGGAGATGGAGAATCCCCTCGTTCCGCCGATCCCCGAGCTCGTCATCGGCCTCATCGCCTTCGTCATCGTCTTCGGCTTCCTCGCCAAGAAGCTCCTCCCGAACATCAACAAGGTTCTGGAAGAGCGCCGCGAGGCCATCGAGGGCGGTATCGAGAAGGCCGAGGCCGCTCAGACCGAGGCCCAGAGCGTGCTGGAGCAGTACAAGGCCCAGCTCGCCGAGGCCCGCCACGAGGCCGCGCGCCTGCGCCAGGAGGCGCAGGAACAGGGCGCCACGCTCATCGCGGAGATGCGCGCGGAGGGCCAGCGGCAGCGCGAGGAGATCGTCGCCGCCGGTCATGCCCAGATCGAGGCCGACCGCAAGGCCGCCTCGTCCGCGCTGCGCCAGGACGTCGGCAAGCTCGCCACCGACCTGGCCGGCAAGCTCGTCGGTGAGTCCCTTGAGGACCACGCCCGGCAGAGCCGCGTCATCGACCGCTTCCTCGACGAGCTCGAGGAGAAGGCCGAGGCGTCGCGATGAACGGAGCGAGCCGCGATGCCCTGGCAGCCGCACGCGAGCGTCTTGACGCGCTGACGGACTCCACGTCCGTGGACGCGGCACAGCTCGCCGACGAGCTGGCCGCCGTCACCGCGCTGCTCGACCGCGAGGTGTCGCTGCGTCGGGTCCTGACCGACCCGGCGCAGGCCGGTGAGGCCAAGGCCGAGCTGGTGCAGCGCCTGCTCGGCAGCCAGGTCGGCGGTCACACCCTCGACCTGGTCTCCGGCCTGGTGCGTTCCCGCTGGTCGCGGTCGCGTGACCTGGTGGACGCGCTGGAGGAGCTGGCGGGTATCGCCGACCTCACCGCCGCCCAGCAGGCGGGCACGCTCGACAGTGTCGAGGACGAGCTGTTCCGGTTCGGCCGGATCGTCGCCTCGAACACCGAGCTGCGCGCCGCGCTGACCAACCGCAAGGCCACCACCCCGGCCAAGAGCGAGCTGCTGCGCAGTCTGCTCGGCGGGCGGGCAGCGGTGACGACCGAGCGTCTGGTGACGCGCCTTGTCGCCGCGCCGCGGGGACGTAGCCTGGAAGCGGGACTGGAGTCCCTGACCAAGCTGGCCGCCGACCGCAGGAACCGCATGGTGGCCGTCGTCACTTCGGCGGTTCCGCTGAGCGACCCGCAGAAGCAGCGCCTGGGTGCCGCCCTCGCGAAGCTCTACGGCCGCACGATGCACCTCAACCTCGACGTGGACCCCGCGGTCCTCGGCGGGATCCGGGTGCAGGTCGGTGACGAGGTGATCAACGGCTCCCTCGCGGACCGCATCGAGGACGCCGGCCGCCGCATGGCGAGCTGACAGCAACTTAAGAGCAGTACAGCAGTACAGAGCAGTACAGAAGAGCAGTACGCACTTACGGCCCGGTTGGGTCGTGCAGAGGATTCACCTCGTTACGGGGGGAGTCCCCATCCCCCCAAAGTGAAACTTCGGGCCCAACAAGGAGAGCAGGGAACCCAGATGGCGGAGCTCACGATCCGGCCGGAGGAGATCCGGGACGCACTGGAGACCTTCGTCCAGTCGTACAAGCCGGACGCGGCCTCGCGCGAGGAGGTCGGTACGGTCACCGTCGCCGGCGACGGTATCGCCAAGATCGAGGGTCTGCCCTCGGCCATGGCGAACGAGCTGCTGAAGTTCGAGGACGGCTCCCTCGGTCTCGCGCTGAACCTCGAAGAGCGCGAGATCGGTGCCGTCGTACTCGGCGAGTTCAGCGGTATCGAGGAGGGGCAGCCGGTCACCCGTACCGGCGAGGTCCTCTCCGTCGCGGTGGGCGAGGGCTACCTCGGCCGCGTCGTCGACCCGCTCGGCAACCCGATCGACGGCCTCGGCGAGATCGAGACGTCCGGCCGACGCGCCCTGGAGCTGCAGGCCCCGGGCGTCATGGTCCGCAAGTCGGTGCACGAGCCGATGGAGACCGGCTACAAGGCCGTCGACGCGATGACCCCGATCGGCCGTGGTCAGCGTCAGCTGATCATCGGTGACCGCCAGACCGGCAAGACCGCCCTGGCCGTCGACACGATCATCAACCAGCGCGACAACTGGCGCACCGGCGACCCGAGCAAGCAGGTCCGCTGCATCTACGTCGCCATCGGCCAGAAGGGCTCGACGATCGCGTCGGTCCGCGGCGCGCTGGAGGAGAACGGCGCGCTGGAGTACACGACCATCGTCGCCGCCCCGGCGTCCGACCCGGCCGGCTTCAAGTACCTGGCGCCGTACACCGGTTCGGCCATCGGCCAGCAGTGGATGTACGAGGGCAAGCACGTCCTCATCATCTTCGACGACCTGTCGAAGCAGGCCGACGCCTACCGTGCCGTGTCCCTGCTGCTGCGCCGCCCGCCGGGCCGTGAGGCCTACCCGGGTGACGTCTTCTACCTGCACTCGCGTCTGCTGGAGCGCTGCGCCAAGCTCTCCGACGAGATGGGCGCCGGTTCGATGACCGGTCTGCCGATCGTCGAGACCAAGGCCAACGACGTCTCGGCGTTCATCCCGACCAACGTCATCTCCATCACCGACGGCCAGTGCTTCCTGGAGTCCGACCTGTTCAACGCCGGTCAGCGCCCGGCCCTGAACGTCGGTATCTCGGTCTCCCGCGTCGGTGGCTCCGCCCAGCACAAGGCCATGCGCCAGGTGTCGGGACGGCTCCGCGTCGACCTCGCCCAGTTCCGTGAGCTGGAGGCGTTCGCCGCCTTCGGTTCCGACCTGGACGCGGCGTCGAAGGCGCAGCTGGAGCGCGGTCAGCGCATGGTGGAGCTGCTGAAGCAGTCCCAGTACCAGCCGATGGCCACCGAGGACCAGGTCGTCTCCATCTGGGCCGGCACCAACGGCAAGATGGACGAGGTCCCGGTCGCCGACGTGCGCCGCTTCGAGAAGGAGCTGCTGGAGTACCTGCACCGCAAGGAGCAGGGCCTCATGACCTCCATCAAGGAGGGCGCGAAGATGTCGGACGACACCATCCAGGCGATCGACGACGCCGTTGCCGAGTTCAAGAAGCAGTTCGAGACCTCGGACGGCAAGCTGCTCGGCGAGGACGCCCCGTCCGCCGCCAAGTGACGTAAGGAAGGGACCTGACTCATGGGAGCGCAGCTCCGGGTCTACAAGCGTCGCATCCGATCCGTCACCGCGACCAAGAAGATCACAAAGGCGATGGAGATGATCGCCGCCTCGCGCGTCGTCAAGGCGCAGCGCAAGGTGGCGGCCTCCACGCCGTACGCGCAGGAACTGACCCGCGCGGTCACGGCGGTCGGTACCGGCTCGAACACCAAGCACCCGCTGACCACCCAGGCCGAGACGGTCACCCGGTCAGCGGTGCTGCTCCTGACGAGCGACCGTGGTCTCGCCGGTGCCTTCAACTCCAACGCCATCAAGGCCGCGGAACAGCTGACGGAGCGGCTGGAGCGGGCGGGCCGGCAGGTCGAGACGTACATCGTCGGCCGGCGCGGTCTGGCCCACTACAACTTCCGTGAGCGCAAGGTCGCGGAGTCGTGGACCGGCTTCACCGACGAGCCGACGTACGCGGACGCCAAGAAGGTCGCGGCGCCGCTGATCGAGGCCATCGAGACGGACACGGCGGACGGCGGGGTGGACGAAATCCACATCGTCTTCACCGAGTTCGTGTCGATGATGACGCAGACGGCGCTCGACGACCGGCTGCTGCCGCTCAGCCTCGACGAGGTCGCGCAGGAGGCGTCGCCGCAGGGCGAGATCCTCCCGCTCTACGACTTCGAGCCGTCGTCGGAGGACGTCCTCGACGCCCTGCTGCCGCGCTACGTGGAGAGCCGCATCTACAACGCGCTGCTCCAGTCGGCCGCCTCCAAGCACGCCGCCACGCGGCGCGCGATGAAGTCGGCCACCGACAACGCCGGAGAGCTCATCGAGACGCTCTCCCGGCTTGCCAACGCGGCCCGCCAGGCCGAAATCACCCAGGAAATCAGCGAGATCGTCGGTGGCGCGAGCGCCCTGGCCGACGCGACCGCGGGGAGTGACTACTAATGACCACCACTGTTGAGCCGACCGCTCCTGCTGGCGTGGCCACTGGCCGCGTCGCGCGGGTCATCGGCCCGGTCGTCGACGTGGAGTTCCCCGTCGACGCGATGCCGGAGATCTACAACGCCCTGCACGTCGAGGTCTCCGACCCGGCCAACGCGGGCGAGAAGAAGGTCCTGACCCTCGAAGTCGCCCAGCACCTGGGTGAGGGCCTGGTCCGTACGATCTCGATGCAGCCCACCGACGGTCTGGTCCGCCAGGCCGCCGTCACCGACACGGGCACGGGCATCACCGTCCCGGTCGGCGACTTCACCAAGGGCAAGGTGTTCAACACCCTCGGTGATGTGCTGAACAGCGACGAGACCTACGACGGCGAGCGCTGGTCCATCCACCGCAAGGCGCCGAACTTCGACGAGCTCGAGTCGAAGACCGAGATGTTCGAGACCGGCGTCAAGGTCATCGACCTGCTGACCCCGTACGTCAAGGGCGGCAAGATCGGCCTGTTCGGCGGTGCCGGCGTCGGCAAGACGGTGCTCATCCAGGAGATGATCTACCGCGTCGCCAACAACCACGACGGTGTCTCCGTGTTCGCCGGTGTCGGTGAGCGCACCCGTGAGGGCAACGACCTCATCGAGGAGATGTCGGACTCGGGCGTCATCGACAAGACCGCGCTGGTCTTCGGTCAGATGGACGAGCCCCCGGGCACCCGTCTGCGCGTGGCCCTCGCCGGTCTGACCATGGCGGAGTACTTCCGCGATGTGCAGAAGCAGGACGTGCTGTTCTTCATCGACAACATCTTCCGCTTCACGCAGGCCGGTTCCGAGGTCTCGACCCTGCTCGGCCGGATGCCCTCCGCGGTGGGCTACCAGCCGAACCTGGCCGACGAGATGGGTCTCCTCCAGGAGCGCATCACCTCGACCCGTGGTCACTCGATCACCTCGATGCAGGCGATCTACGTCCCCGCGGACGACCTGACCGACCCGGCCCCGGCCACCACCTTCGCCCACCTCGACGCGACGACGGTGCTGTCCCGTCCGATCTCCGAGAAGGGCATCTACCCGGCCGTGGACCCGCTGGACTCCACGTCCCGGATCCTGGACCCGCGCTACATCGCGCAGGACCACTACGACTGCGCCATGCGCGTCAAGACGATCCTGCAGAAGTACAAGGACCTCCAGGACATCATCGCGATCCTCGGTATCGACGAGCTCGGCGAGGAGGACAAGCTCGTCGTCCACCGTGCCCGTCGCGTGGAGCGCTTCCTGTCCCAGAACACCCACGTCGCCAAGCAGTTCACCGGCGTCGACGGGTCGGACGTACCGCTGGAGGAGTCCATCAGGGCCTTCAACGCGATCTGCGACGGCGAGTACGACCACTTCCCGGAGCAGGCGTTCTTCATGTGTGGTGGCCTGGAGGACCTCAAGGCCAACGCCAAGGAACTGGGCGTCTCCTGACCCCCGTGTTCGTCTGAGGGGGCGGGGCACGTCCCGCCCCCTCTCCCATGCCTACTAGACTTGTAACCAACACCCGGCACACCCGCCGGGTGGTGACCCGAGGAGCCACCTTGGCTGCTGAGCTGCACGTCGCGCTGGTCGCGGCCGACCGAGAGGTCTGGTCCGGCGAGGCCACCCTGGTCGTCGCGCGCACCACGTCCGGCGACATCGGCGTCATGCCCGGTCACCAGCCGCTGCTCGGTGTGCTGGAGTCGGGCCCGGTGACCATCCGTACGAGTGATGGTGGAACGGTCGTCGCCGCGGTGCACGGCGGTTTCATCTCGTTCGCCGACAACAAGCTGTCGCTGCTGGCCGAGATCGCCGAGCTGTCGGACGAGATCGACGTCCAGCGCGTGGAGCGCGAGCTCGAGCGCGCGAAGGCGGAGGGCGACGCCTCCGCGCAACGTCGTGCGGACGTCCGACTGCGGGCGGCGACGGCGACGCGCTGACCCCGGCGGGCATATGACGTCACTCAGCCGCGGCAGGCACCGGAGCAATCCGGAGCCGGCCGCGGCTGAGGCAGATATAGGTGTTTTTTCCGTTCCGTTACCTATTTTCGGTACCTAGGAGACGAGGAGGTCGGTGTCGATGGTCCTCGCTCTGACTGTGTGCGGAGTCGTGGTCACCGTTGTGGTGCTGGCGCTGTTCGTCTTCGGCCTGCGCCGCAGGCTCATCCAGCGCTCGGGCGGCACCTTCGACTGCAGCCTGCGCTGGGGCGTCCCCGAGAAACCCGACACCAGCGGCAAGGGCTGGAGCTACGGCGTCGCCCGCTACAACGGCGACCGCGTCGAGTGGTACCGCATCTTCTCCTACTCCCCCCGCCCGCGCCGCGTCCTGGAACGCTCCGCGATCGAGGTGGCCGGCCGCCGGGTCCCCGAGGGGGAAGAGGAACTGGCGCTGATCTCCGACCACATCGTCCTCACCTGTCTGCACCGGGGCACGCGCCTGGAACTCGCCATGAGCGAGGACGCGCTGACCGGATTCCTCGCGTGGCTGGAGGCGGCCCCGCCCGGTCAGCGAGTCAATGTCGCTTGACGGGCTTACCGCAGCCCGCTGTTGATGGCGCTCACCAGTTCGCCGTTGCCGGTGTCGCCGCTGAACTCCCAGAAGAACGCGCCGCCCAGGCCCTGGCTCTTGGCCCAGCTCATCTTCCCGGCGATCGTCGACGGGGTGTCGTACGACCACCAGTTGCTGCCGCAGTACGCGTACGCCGTGCCCGCGATGGTGCCGGTGGCCGGGCAGGAGTTCTTCAGGACCTTGTAGTCCTCGATGCCGGCCTCGTAGGTGCCGGGTGCCGGGCCGGTCGCCGTGCCGCCGGGGGCGGACTGGGTGACGCCGGTCCAGCCGCGACCGTAGAAGCCGATGCCGAGCAGGAGCTTGGCGGACGGGACGCCCTTCGACTTCAGCTTGGCGATGGCGTCGGCGGAGTTGAAGCCGGCGGCCGGGATGCCGGAGTACGAGGTGAGCGGCGAGTGCGGGGCGGTCGGGCCGTCCGCGTCGAAGGCGCCGAAGTAGTCGTACGTCATCACGTTGTACCAGTCGACGTAGCTGGAGGCGCCGCCGTAGTCGGCCGCGTCGAGCTTGCCGCCGGAGGAGCCGTCGGCGGTGATGGCCGCGGTGACGAGGTAGTTCGAGCCGAACTGGGAACGCAGCGCCGACATCAGGTTCTTGAAGGCCGCGGGGCCGGAGGTGTCACAGGTCAGGCCGCAGGCGTTCGGGTACTCCCAGTCGATGTCGATGCCGTCGAAGACGTCCGCCCAGCGCGGGTCCTCCACGACGGCCTTGCAGGAGGCGGCGAAGGCGGCCGGGTTGGCCGCGGCCTGCGCGAAGCCGCCGGAGTAGGTCCAGCCGCCGAAGGAGTACAGCACCTTGATGTGCGGGTACTTGGCCTTGAGCTGGCGCAGCTGGTTGAAGTTGCCGCGCAGCGGCTGGTCCCAGGTGTCGGCGGTGCCGCTGACGGACTGGTCGGCGGTGTACGCCTTGTCGTACGCGGCGAACGTGTCGTCGACGGTGCACTTGCCGTCCTTGACGTTGCCGAACGCGTAGTTGATGTGGGTGATCTTCGATGCCGAGCCCGAGGTCACCAGGTTCTTGACGTGGTAGTTGCGGCCGTAGACGCCCCACTCGGTGAAGTAGCCGAGCTTGACCTTGTCACCGGTCGGCGGGGGATCGGTGGTGCCGCCCGTGGTGCGCACAGCGGTCGCCGCGCCGGCCGGACCGGTCTGGTCGGCGGTGTCGCGGGCCTGGACGGAGTAGGAGTAGTCGGTGCCGGCGGTCAGGCCGGTGTCCGTGTAGCTCGTACCGGTGACGGTCGCGACCTTGGCGCCGTCGCGCAGCACGTCGTAGTTCTTGATGCCCTTGTCGTCCGTGGCCGCGCTCCAGGACAGCTTCACCGAGGTGTTGGTGATGTCGGAGGCGGTGGGCTTGCCGGGGGCGGAGGGGGCCGCGTCGCCGGGGACCGTGCCGCCGCCGTCGCAACTGCCGCCGTTGAGCTTGCAGTTGGCGGGGGAGCCGGCGCCGGCGCCGTTGAAGCCGAAGGAGACGGAGGCGCCCGGGGCGAGGGAGCCGTTCCAGGACTTGTTCCTGGCGGTCCAGTGGGTGCCGGAGGAGGTGACGTCGGCGTCCCAGGCGGAGGTGACGGACGTACCGGAGGGGAAGTCCCATTCGACGGTCCAGGAACTGAGGGCGGTGGTGCCGGTGTTCTTCACCGTCCACTTGCCCTCGAAGCCGGAGCCCCAGTCCTGGGTCTTGGCGTAGGTGGCGGTGGCCGTGGCGCTCGCCGCCGCCTGGGCGGGGCTGGTGAGACCGACCAGACCGGCGAAGGGGAGCAGAAGGGTCGCGAACCCCGCTGCGGCTCTGTGTCTGAAGCGCATGCTGTGCGCCTCCTTATGGGGGGGAGTGTCGGGGGCGTGATCTGAGCCATCAGGCCCGCAGTGCCGCGAGAATAGAAAGGTCTGGACCATCGGTCAATAGGTCTGGACCAGTCCTTGTCGAAGACTCTTAGATCCCCAACTCCTGCGCCAGCACGGCCGCTTGCACCCGGCTGCGCAGCTCCAGCTTCCCCAGCAACCGGCTGACGTGCGTCTTCACCGTCGCCTCGGCCATCTCCAGGCGGGTCGCGATGTCCGCGTTGGACAATCCCTCGCCGAGGCAGCACAGCACCTCGCGTTCGCGCCGGGTGAGGGAGTCGAGCACGGCGGGATCGGCGGTCGTCCCGCGCACCGGCCGCGCCGCGAACTCGGCGATCAGGCGCCGGGTGACGGCCGGGGCGATCAGCCCCTCCCCGCGGCCCACCGTGCGGACCGCCTCCACCAGATCCTTCGCCTCGGTGTTCTTCAGCAGGAACCCGGCGGCACCGGCCCGCAACGCGCCGAAGACGTACTCGTCCAGATCGAAGGTGGTGAGCACGAGTACGTCGGCGAGGTCCTCGGCGACGACCTGCCGGGTCGCCGACACCCCGTCCAGACGCGGCATCTGAATGTCCATCAGGACGAGATCGGGACGCAGCTCACGGGCCAGCGTCACCGCCTGCTCGCCGTCCGCCGCCTCGCCGACCACCTCGATGTCGGGCGCGCTGCGCAGGATCAGAACGAGTCCGGCGCGGACGGCGGACTGGTCCTCGGCGACGAGGACGCGGATCATGCGGTCTTCCCCTCCGTCACGCGGTCTTCCCCTTCCGTCATGCGGTCCTTCTCTCCGTCAGCGGCAGCGTGGCGCGTACCGCCCAGAGCTTGCCGTCGGCCGACTCCTCGGGGCCGGCCTCGAACGTGCCGCCCAGTAGTTCCGTCCGCTCCCGCATCCCGACGAGTCCGGCGCCCGAGCCGGGGGCACGCGGTCCGTCCCGGTCGCCGTACGGGCTGGTCACCGTGACGGTGAGGGAGCCGTCCTGGTGGGCGAGGGACGCGGTGACGCGGCCGGGACCGGCGTGCTTGAGGGCGTTGGTGAGGGACTCCTGCACGATCCGGTACGCGGCGAGCTCGACCGGCGCGGGCACCGGGCCGTGAGGGCCGTCGAGGCCGGCGTCCCGGTCGAGGCCGGCGGCCAGGGCGAGGCTGACGTCGAGGCCGTTGGCGCGGGCGCCCTCGACGAGTGCGGGGAGTCCTTCGAGGGTCGGTGTCGCGGCAGGCTCGCTGTCGCCGTCGCGCAGGATGCCGATCAGCCGCCGCATCTCGGCGAGGCCCGCCACGCTGTTCTCGCGGATGACGCCGAGCGCCTCCCGGGAGGTCGTCGGCTCGTCCAGGGAGAGCGCGGCGGTGGAGTGGATGGCGATGGCGGACAGGTGGTTGGCGACCAGGTCGTGCAACTCCCGTGCCATCCGGGCGCGTTCGGCGGTGATCGCCTGGGTGCGGTCCATCTCGGCGAGCAGCGCGGTCTGTTCGGCGCGCAGCCGGGCGGCCTCGGCGGCGTCCCGGTGGTCGCGGACGATCCAGCCGGTGGCCGCCGGGCCGAACGACACGATGCCGATGACCACCCCGATCAGCAGCGCCTCCGGCACCCGCCACACCGCGAACGGCACCAGCATCCCGGCCACCGTGAGCAGCCCGGTGATCCAGGGGATGCGGCGGGCCGAGGCGGGCGGACCGTACAGGACGGCGGCGTACACCAGGTCGGTGAACATCAGCGCCGTGGCCACGTTGCCCTGGGTCACGAGGTCCGCGGTGATCGCGACCGTGCCGGTCAGCAGGGCCGCGCGCGGGGCGGTCCGGCGCAGCAGTTCGCAGCCGGCCATCACCGTCAGCGGCACCAGGACCGGCCAGGGGCCGTCGAGGAGCGTGATCGGATCGCGTGAGGTCCGCACGCCCAGCCCGATGACCACCAGGAGCCCCCCGCCGAGCAGTCCGCCGAGCGCGACGTAGACGTCGAAGCGGTGCGGGCGGGGCAGTCGCGGGGCCATGACTCCATCCAACACGCCCCGCCCGCCGGACGCCTGATTCCCGGGAACGGTCCGCGGCTGCATCTTTCGATGTACCGCGAGTTCGTCACCGCCGACGACGACCCCGCCCGCCCGGCACGGAAGCCTGGAAGGGTGACCGAGAGGAGCGAACCATGGTCGTCGCGCTGATCATCGCCTGCGAGGTCGGGTTCTGGGTGCTGCTGGCCCTGGGCCTGGCCGTCCGCTACCTGCTGAAGTGGCGCCGGACGAGCGTGGCCCTGCTGCTGTGCGAGCCGGCCCTGGAGCTGGTGCTGTTCGTGGTGACCGCGATCGACCTGCGGAACGGCGCCGAGCCGGGCTGGCAGCACGGTCTGGCTGCGCTCTACATCGGCTACACCGTCGGCTACGGCCACTACACGATCCGCTGGCTCGACGGCCACGCCGCCCACCGCCTGGGCGGGGCGCCGAAGCCGGTGGGACCCCCGCGGTACGGCATGGCGCGGGCCCGGCACGAGGGCCGGCTGTGGCTGCGTACGGTCCTGGCCGCGGCTGTGGCGTGCGCGCTGCTGCAGGGGGCGGTCTGGTACGTCGGCGACCACGGTGACGTCTCGTCGCTGCGGGCCTTCCAGTGGGCGGCGCTGCGGACCGCCGGCATCCACGGCCTGGTCGCACTGGGCTACCTGATCTGGCCGAAGAAGGCCCCGCCCCAGGCCGCCGAGGAGCCGCGGTTCACGTCACCGAAGGAGAGCGCACGCCGATGAGCCAGGTGTCCCAGAACCTGCTGGAAGGAGCCGGCACCTTCACGGCCGGCCTGCTGCTGTGGCTGTTCACCGAGGAAGTGGAGGTCCCGGTCGTCACCCTGACGAAGGTCGGCGTGGTCATGATGTGGCTCGGCGGCGCACTCGTCGCCCTGGGCCTGTACCGGGCGGCACGCTCCCGGCCGCGCTGACGCGCCCGGCTCCGCGTCGCGCTAACGCTCCCCGCCCGGCACCCACAGCACGTCCCCGGCCTCCTTGTTCGCCGTTCGCGCCAGGATGAACAGCAGGTCGGACAGGCGGTTGAGGTAGGTCGCGGTGAGCGGGTTCATCGTCTCGCCGTGGACCTCCAGCGCGGCCCAGGTGGAGCGCTCGGCCCGCCGTACGACCGTGCAGGCCTGGTGGAGCAGGGCCGCGCCCGGGGTGCCGCCGGGGAGGATGAAGGACCGGAGTTTCTCCAGCTGCTCGTTGAAGCGGTCGCAGTCCCCCTCCAGCTTGTCGATGTAGAACTGCTCGACCCTCAGCGGGGGGAACTCCGGCTTCTCCACCACCGGCGTCGACAGGTCCGCGCCCACGTCGAACAGGTCGTTCTGGACGCGGGTGAGGACCTTGACGATCTCCTCGTCCAGGTTGCCCAGCGCGATCGCCGTACCGATCACCGCGTTCGCCTCGTTGACGTCCGCGTACGCGGAGATCCGCAGATCGGTCTTGGCGACCCGGCTCATGTCACCGAGGTTGGTGGTGCCCGTGTCGCCAGTCTTCGTGTAGATGCGTGTCAGATTGACCATGAGGTCAGACTAATTACGCTCCGGTCGTCCGGAAGACCCGTGTGCCCACTGTCACGGACAGCGCGGCGAGCCCGACGGCGACCAGGACGCCGTACAGCATGGTGGTCGTGGCGTACGAGCCCACGTACGCGTCCCGCATCGCGTCCACCAGATAGCGGAACGGCATGAAGTGGGAGAGGGCGTCCAGCCAGGCCGGCGCCAGGGTCATCGGGAGCATCAGGCCGGACAGCAGCATGGACGGCATGCTCACCGCGTTGATCGTGGGGCCGAACTCCGTCGGGGTGCTGACCTTCATGGCCAGCGCGTACGACAGCGAGCCCAGCGAGACCGTGAGCAGGGCGACGAACGCGAAGCCGATCAGGACGCCGGGCAGCGGCGCCCTGAGTCCCATGACGACCGCCGCCAGTACCAGCAGCACCGCCTGGAAGACGAAGACGGTGGCGTCGCGCAGGACGCGGCCGAGCAGGAGGGCGAGACGGCTCACGGGGGTGACCCGCATCCGCTCGACCACTCCCTGGCCCTTCTCGATGATGATCGAGAAGCCGGCGAACGACGCTCCGAACAGGCCGAGTTGGAGCAGCAGCCCGGGAACCAGCAGCTGCCATGAGCTGCCCTGCCCGCCCAGCGGCAGGTCGGTCAGCAGCGGGCCGAAGAACACCAGGTACAGCAGCGGCATCAGCACGCCGAAGAGCAGCGCGAAGCGGGAGCGCAGGGACTGGCGGAGGTACCGGCCGTAGATCAGCGCGGTGTCGTGGAGAAGCATCGGATTCCTCTGGGGGCGGGGGTGCCTCACGGCTCTATACGGCTACGGGCGTGGCGTCGGCCGGCGCGGCGCTGCGGCCGGTGATCGCGAGGAACGTGTCCTGGAGGCTCGCGTCGATCGAGCCTCCGTGGCGGAGCTTCAGCGCGCTCGGTGTGCCCTCGGCCACGACCGTGCCGCGGTCGACGATCACGAGTCGGTCGGCGAGGGCGTCGGCCTCGTCGAGGTAGTGGGTGGTCAGGAAGACGGTCGTGCCGTGCTCGTCGCGCAGTCGCCGAACCAGGTCCCACAGGTCGGCGCGGCTGCCGGGGTCGAGGCCGGTCGTCGGCTCGTCCAGGAACAGGAGCGCGGGGCGGTGCGTGAGCGCCATCGCGATGTCCAGGCGCCGCCGCTGGCCGCCGGAGAGCGCGCCCGCCTTGCGGTCGAGGAGCTCGGTGAGGTCCAGGTCGTGTGCCAACTCCTCGGCGCGCTGCGTCGCCTGGGTTTTCGTCAGCCGGTACAGGCGGCCCTGGGTGACCAGTTCCTCCCGCACGGTGATCTGCGGGTCGACCCCGCCGGACTGCGCCACGTAGCCGCACGCCCGCCGTACTCCGGCCGGGTCGGACACCAGGTCGCGGCCGGCGACGGTGGCGGCGCCGCCGGTGGGGGCGAGCAGCGTGGTCAGCATGCGCAGGGTGGTGGTCTTCCCGGCGCCGTTGGGGCCCAGGAAGCCGAGGATCTCGCCCTCGCGGACGGTGAGGTCGAGGCCGCGCACGGCGTCCACGGGTCCGTTCTTCGTCCGGAAGGTGTGGGCCAGGCCGGCCGTACTGATGATTGCCATGACCCCAGAAAAACAGAGTCTCTTAAATTTTGCAATGGCCCCAAAATTTCAGAGAGCCCAAGAAGCGGTAGGATCCGGACATGGCTGAGGGACTCAGGGAACGGAAGAAGCGCGAGACCAGGCAGCGCATCTCGGACATCGCCACCGGGCTGTTCCTGGAGCACGGCTTCGTGACCGTGACCATCGCGGACGTGGCGGAGGCCGCCGACGTCTCCGTCAACACGGTCTACAACTACTTCCCGACCAAGGAGGACCTCTTCCTCGACCGCAGCAAGGGCGTCGTCGACCGGCTCTCACGCTGGGTGCGCGCCCGCGACGTGGGCGAGTCCGCGGCCGCGGCCGTGCTGCGTGAGCTGCGCGACGAGGTCGAGGCGGTCTCGCCCCGGGTCGGTCTGATGGAGGGCTACGAGAGTTTCATGCGGGTCATCCACGACGCGCCCCCGCTCCGCTCCCGCCTCTGGAGCATCCAGCAGCAGGTTCAGGAGAACCTGGAGGCGACGCTGCGCGAGGAGACGGGAGCCGCGGCCGACGACCCTGTCCCCACCCTGATGGCCGGTCAGCTCAACTGGGTCCACCAGACGGTCATGGGCGTCATCGGCCGTGAGATGGTGGCCGGACGCAATCCGGACGAAGTGTCACGAGAGGTGCTCGTGCTTCTCGACGACATCGAGGACCTGTTGAGCGAGAAGGTGCTCAACTACGCCGTACGACGCCTCCCGTGACCCGTGCCGGTGTGATGTCCGTCAGTTGAGACGTGACGCGCATTACTTAGCGGTCACAGCGCCCCTCACGGGCGCTAGGGTCCGCCCGAGAGGCATTCGAAAACAGCGTGTGAGCGCTCGTGTGCAGTCATCAAAGGGGAGTCGCACAGTGGCACGGAAGCTTGCCGTCATCGGCGCCGGCCTGATGGGTTCCGGTATCGCTCAGGTCTCCGCGCAGGCGGGCTGGGACGTCGTCCTGCGCGACGTGACCGACGAGGCGCTGAGGCGGGGTACCGACGGCATCAAGGCCTCGTACGACAAGTTCGTCGGCAAGGGCAAGTTGGAGGCGCACGACGCCGACGCCGCCCTCGCCCGGATCACCGCGACCACCGACCTGGACGCCGCCGCCGACGCGGACATCGTCGTCGAGGCGGTCTTCGAGAAGCTCGAAGTCAAGCACGAGATCTTCCGCGCCCTCGACAAGATCGTCCGAGAGGACGCCGTCCTCGCCTCCAACACCTCCGCCATCCCGATCACCAAGATCGCGGCCGCGACGGAGCGCCCGGAGCGCGTCGTCGGCGCGCACTTCTTCTCGCCGGTCCCGATGATGCAACTGTGCGAACTCGTCCGCGGCTACAAGACGAGCGACGAAACCCTCGCCAGGGCACGGGAGTTCGCCGAGTCCGTCGGTAAGACCTGCGTCGTCGTGAACCGGGACGTGGCCGGCTTCGTGACCACCCGGCTCATCTCGGCGCTCGTCGTCGAGGCCGCCAAGCTCTACGAGTCCGGCGTGGCCACCGCCGAGGACATCGACCTCGCCTGCAAGCTGGGCTTCGGGCACGCGATGGGTCCGCTCGCCACGGCGGACCTGACCGGCGTCGACATCCTGCTGCACGCCACCAGCAACATCTACACCGAGTCGCAGGACGAGAAGTTCGCCCCGCCGGAGCTGATGCGCCGGATGGTGGACGCCGGTGACATCGGACGCAAGAGCGGGCAGGGCTTTTACAAGCACTGAGACCTCCGAGAACCGCACATGCCCCTGGTGCCTCACACGCCCGGGTGAATTCGGTATCGGTTCGCTTACGGACGGCAACCTCTGAGGGTCGAACAGCGTCAGAGGTTGCATCACCTGGCACACGGCAAGGCAACACATTCGCGGAGCACGGCACGCAGGCACAGGGGAGCGCATATGTACATCAGGGGCGACCACGCCGAGCTGGTCGTCGGGGGCCGCCTCGACGTCCGCAGCGCGGCGGACGCCCGTACGGTCCTGCACTCGGCCGTCGACGACGGAGTCGGCGATCTGGTGCTGGACCTGTCCGAGCTGGACTCCTGGGACGCCACCGGACTCGGGGTGATCATGGGAGCACACCGGCGGGCCGGCCGCTGCGGCCGACGCCTGGTCCTGCGCGGCGTGCCGCCGCAGATGCAGCGCCTGCTCGTCGCCACCAGGCTGCACCGCATCCTGGCGATCGAGGGCGGCATCGGGGTGGAGTCCCTGCCTCGTGTGTGATCCCCGGCACGGGTGGGGTCGACGGGCGGAGGCGATCCTTCCGGTTGTATGACGAAACGTACGACGCGCGCGCAATCCTCATGAGACTGTGACGTCTCGGACGGCGCGGTACCCCGGTCTGTCGTAGATACTGTGCGAAGGTTTAGGGTTCGGTCGCCCGCCGCCTGAAAACCCTCGAGCGGGCCCGGACCAGAAGCGACAGCGCGGTGTGCAACAGGCCGGGAGGGGCCGGAGCTGGCACACGACGCTTTTGGGGGGCTTGAACCTATGGACCCGAACAACCGGGAACCCGAGGAGTACGGCCACGACGGTGCTGCGCCGCGCCCGCGTCCACCCAGGGACTCCCTCGCATCGTCCGACTTCGCCTCGCACGCGCCCGCGCCGGCCCGCACGGTGCGGCTCGTCACGGGCGACTACCTGCTCACCGTCAATCCGGTCGACGGCAGCGAGATAGAGCTCTGCCCGCCCGGCGAACGCCCCGGCCGGCCCGAGAAGCTCAGCACCGCGGAGCGTGCCGAGGTCGCCCGCGCCGCCAGACCGCCCGTCCCGCCCGGCGCGTCCTGGCCCGAGCTGCCGCTGCTGGCCCGCCAGGACGAACGCGAACGCCTGGTACGGCTGCTCGCCCGCGGCCGCTCCGTCCGGCTGACCGGCCCGGCCGGCTCCGGCCGCACCAGCCTCCTCGACGTGGTCGCCGAGGACTGCGCGGACCTCGCACCCGACGGCGTCATCCGCCTCAGCGGCTTCCGCCGCACCGCGAGCGACCTGCTGTACGACCTCTTCTACGCCGTCCACAACGCGCCCCTGCACCGTCCGGACCGGGACGAGCTGCTCGCCCACGTCCGGGAGATCGGCGCGGTCGTCGTCCTCGACGACATCGAGTTCGGCGGCGCCGGCCTCGACGACCTGCTGGGCGCCACACCCGAGTGCGCCTTCCTCGTCGCGGCCACACCCGACGTGCCCGCCCCGTCCGTCGATTCCGTGCTGGAAGAGGTCTTCCTCGCCGGCCTGGAACGCGCCGACGGAGTGGAGATCCTGGAGCGCGCGGTCGGCCGGGTGCTCACCGAGGAGGAGTCCAACTGGGCCGGCGACCTCTGGTTCGAGTCCGAGGGGCTGCCGCTGCGCTTCGTCCAGGCCGGGGCCCTGCTGCGGCAGCGCGACCGGCTGCGGGCGGGCGCCGGAGCCGTCGACGAGTTCGGTGTCTTCGCGGACACCCTCCCGTCCGACGTACCCGTCGAACCCGACGAGACCGAGAGCCCTCCGCTGCCCTCGCTCGGCGAGGCCGCCGCGCCCGCCCCGCTGCTCGCCGCCCGGCTCGGCGAATCGGCGCGCGCCACCCTGCGGTTCGCCGTCGCCCTCGGCGGCGAGGTGCCCCACCAGGCCCACCTGCCCGCACTCGTCGGCGACACCCACGCGGACGCCGCCCTCGGCGAACTGGCCGCCTGCGGACTGGTCTCCCCGGTCGGCTCCCGCTACCGGCTCGCCGCCGGCGTCCAGACCCAGCTGGAGGCCGCCGGATACGGTGACGAGGCCGAGGCCCGAGCGCTCACCGCCGCCCAGCACTACACCTGGTGGGCCGGGCACCCCTCGGTCACCCCGGAGCGGGTGTGCGCCGAGGCGGACGCCCTGCTCGCCGCCCTCACCACCCTCGTCCCGACCACGACCGCGCCCGCCGAGGACGAGGAGAGCCCGGGCGTGCAGCTGGCCCGCACGGCGGCGCCGGCGTTCGCCGCGGGTGGTCACTGGAGCGCCTGGGAGCGGGCGCTGCGCTCCGGTGCCGAGGCCTCCCGGCTCGCCGGAGAGGTCGCCGAACAGGCCTACTTCCACCACGAACTCGGCGTCCTCGCACTGTGCGGCGGACAGCTCGACCGCGCCCGCTCCGAACTGGAGGCCTCCATCGGCCTGCGCGGGGCCCTCGCCGACAAGCGCGGCACCGTCGCCGGCCGCCGCGCCCTCGCCCTGGTCGCCGACCGCTCCGGCGACACCCCCGGCATGGCCCTGCTGCCCGACCTCGGCGCCATGGCGGGGGAGGAGGTGCCCGACGCGCGGTCCGAGGAGTCCCAGTCGCCCCCGGGCGGCGTCCCGGCCGCGTTCCCGGCGCTCCAACCCCCCTCGGACAGCGGCACGCTGGTCACCTACCGCTCGTCGTCCGCCGCGGCCGTCTCGTCCCGGCCCACCGGGCCGGCTGCGTCGACGCACAAGGCGCGTGGCGGCCTCCGGGGCCTGGCCCGGCGCAACCTCGTGGCGGCGGGCGCGGGCGCGCTGCTGGCGGCCGTACTGGGCACGGTGGTGACGCTCGGCGCCACGTCCGACAATGACGCCAAACCCCCGTCCCACCAGGTGGGCCCCAACCCGTCCGCCAGCCAGGGCGTGGACGACGGCAGCCTGGGCGCGGACGTACCGAAGAACGACGACGGCGAGAACAACCCCGGCACGGTGACCAGCCGGCCGACCGACCCGGGCCCCGACGGCACGCTCGGTACGGCCGACGACCCGACCCCGACGGACCCGGCGATCCCGTCCGACGACCCGAGCGGGACGAAGCGGCCGAGCACCCGCCCGTCGAACGGCCCGTCCAAGCCGCCCTCGTCCTCGAAGCCGCCGTCGTCGTCCAAGCCGCCCACGTCCACGTCGAAGCCGCCGACGGATCCGCCGACCGATCCGCCGACGGACACTCCGACGGACACCCCCACGGACACTCCGACGGACCCGCCCACCAACCCGACGCCGACCTCCCCGGAGACCTCCGACTCGGCCAGCGGTCCGGCGTCCTCCAGCGCTCCCGTGCAGACCAGCAGCTCGGCGAGCGCACCGCAGAGCAGCGAGGCGGGCTCACCGACCGGTTCGGGTCCGGTGATCTGACGGCCGTTCAGCTCGGAAGCACGGCAGCTCGGAAGCACGGAAGTACACAAGGGCCCGGTCCGGGAAAGCGGACCGGGCCCTTGTCGTCGTGGCGATGGGGACGGTATGGCTGAGTGACCGTGTGGCGCGGTGACCGTCAGAACAACCGCAGCTTGTCGTCCTCGATGCCGCGCAGGGCGTTGTAGTCGAGGACCGTGCAGCCGATGCCGCGGTCGGTGGCGAGGACGCGGGCCTGGGGCTTGATCTCCTGGGCCGCGAAGATGCCGCGGACCGGGGCGAGATGGGGGTCGCGGTTCAACAGCTCCAGGTAGCGCGTGAGTTGCTCCACGCCGTCGATCTCGCCGCGCCGCTTGATCTCCACCGCGACGGTCTGCCCGTCAGCGTCCCGGCACAGGATGTCGACCGGTCCGATGGCCGTCATGTACTCGCGGCGGATGAGCGTGTAGCCCTCGCCGAGGGTTTCGATGCGGTCGGCGAGGAGTTCCTGGAGGTGCGCTTCCACGCCGTCCTTGATCAGGCCGGGGTCCACGCCGAGCTCGTGCGAGGAGTCGTGGAGGACTTCCTCCATCGTGATGATGAGCTTCTCGCCCGCCTTGTTGATGACGGTCCAGACGCCTTCCGTACCCTCGGGAAAGTCCCCGGATTCCTCCTTCAGCGTGCAGGGCGGCGACATCCAGTTCAGGGGCTTGTAGGCCCGGTCGTCCGCGTGGATCGAGACGCTGCCGTCCGCTTTCACCAGGATCAGACGGGGGGCCGAGGGCAGGTGGGCGGTGAGCCGGCCCGCGTAGTCGACGGAGCATCGGGCAATGACGAGACGCATGGTCGGCAACGCTACTCGACGGGCACAGGTACACGCGATCCGGCCCGTTATAGACGTGTTCGGTTGTGGCCGATTGTGTGCCCAATGAGGCCTGGCTATGTACGCATTCTCCTGGTGCCGTCACCGCCCGGTGCTTACCGTAGTAAACGGGAGGTCGCGAGTCGTGTACGCAGCGTGTTTGAGTCCCGAACTCCCTTTATCTGTCCGGCAACCCCTGTGACCCGGGGGTGCGAGAGGAGAACCCATGTCGCTCGACGTCTCACCGGCCCTACTGGAACAGGCCGAGCGAGGCGAGGTCGACGAAGCCGCCTTCGTCGACTGCGTCCGGACCTCCCTGCCCTACGCATGGGAGATGATCAGCTCCCTGGTGGCCCAGCTGAAGGTCGACGGCGGACCGTTCGCCGACAACCAGACGCCTCCGCCGGACGAGCAGGCACGCGGTCAGCTGCTGCGTGCGCTTGCGAGTGACGCGATACGCGGCGCGCTGCAACGGCACTTCGGGATCCGGCTGGCCTTCCAGAACTGCCACCGGGTGGCCGTCTTCCCGTTGGACTCCTCCGTCGACGAGACGCTGGCCCGCTTCACCTCGGTGCGCAACCAGCTGTTGAACCAGTCCCCGGAGCTTCGGGACTGCTGACGCTGTCAGCAGTCGGCTTGCCGCTCCGTACGCGGGAGGTGCATTCGTACCGGAGCGGCAAGCTCCCTGCGGCACAGACCAGTCGGCAGAGGGACCGACCGATCGAGGCGGTCGATCGAGTCGGTTCAACCGAAGGAGGCGGTTCAAGCGAGCTGCGGGATGACTTCAGCGCCGAGCCGCCGTACGTTCTCCTCCGTCGCCGCCAGATCTCCCGAGCCCTCGATGAGCAGGGCGAACCGGGAGACGCCGGTCCGCTCGCTGGTCGCCGCGAGCCGGTCGGCGCACAGCCGTGCGGGGCCCACCGGGTGCAGTCCGCAGAGCAGTTCGGTGTACGCCAGCGGGTCGCGCATCCCGCGCTCGCGGCCGTCGACCGTGACATGGGCGCCGAGCCCCTGCTTCAGCCAGCCCGGCATCGCCTTCGTCAGCGTCTCCACCGCGTCCTGGCGCCGGTCCGCGATCTGGCAGACGCCCGCCGAGACATGGGCCGCGCCGACGACCCGCTCCGGCGGATGTCCGCAGGCGCGCGCGTGCCGGCGCCACAGGGCGACCATCTCGGCCTTCTCCTCGTCTCCCACATGCATCCCGAGCAGCATCGGCAGCCCGCGCTCGGCGGCCAGCCGTACGCTCGCCGGTGAGGTGCACGCGACGATCACCTCCGGGCCCGCGGTGTCGGTCAGCGCCTCCGACGGGCGGGGGACGACGGGCACCTCGCGGAAGGAGAACCGCTCGCCCGAGGCCCCGACCGCCGGTTCCCGCAGCCAGCGCACCAGCAGATCGAGTGATTCCGGGAACCCTGATTCGTATGCCTCGAGTCCCGCGCCGAACACCTCCAGGTCGACCCACGGACCGCCGCGCCCCACGCCCAGCGAGAAGCGGCCGCCGCTCGTGAGGTGCAGCAGTGCGGCCTGTTCGCCGAGGGCCACGGGGTGGGCGGTGGGCAGTACGCTGACGGCCGTGCCGACCCGGAGGCGGCGGGTGCGGCCCAGCAGGAACGCGGCCAGAGTGACCGCCGACGGGCAGGTGCCGTACGGCACGAAGTGGTGTTCGGCCAGCCATACCGCGTCCAGCCCCGCCTCCTCGGCCACCTCGGCCGACCGGACCGCGCGGTGCAGCGCCTCTCCCTGGCCCTGCCCCGGGAACTGGGCCGCCAACACGAAACTACCTACGTGCATTGCTCTTCCTGCTTCCTTGGCTCCGACACGGAGCTCCCCCACCCGGCATAACCCTCTGACACGTGCCGAGGACACGGCCTGGCGAAGAGATTTGCGGATTGTCTGCAGAATGGACCCTCGGGGAAAGGGGACTTGTGGGGGTTGGTTCCCCACTCCTGCCCCGGTCCGTGCCGCGTAGGCTGGACGCGAGCCCTGCATCCTGTATAGCCCCGTGAGGTGTCCTGTGTCCCCGCGTCGCAACCGACCCAAGGGTTCCGGCTCGTCCGGCCCCAGCGCCGAGGACGACCGGTCCGGCCGTTACGGCGGCTGGCAGAGCGCGGAGGACTGGCGGGGCGAGCAGTGGAGCGTACGGCACGTGGCCGGGGCGAGCGCGCAGGGCAAGACGTACCGCTGCCCGGGCTGCGAGCAGCTCATCCCGGACGGCGTCCCGCATGTGGTGGCCTGGCCGGAGCACTCGGGCGTGGACGAGCGCCGGCACTGGCACAAGGCGTGCTGGAACGCGAAGGACCGCCGCACCACGCGGGTGCAGCGGTCCCGTAACGCGCCGAGATTCTAGTAACCCCGGGTTCTGGCAGGGGTTGGGAACTGCTGGGTTTTGACTGTGTACGAGTGCCTACTGGCGTGTGTGAGTGAGTGTGGAAGCTCCTGGCGGGCGGTTGGGTGCTGTTGTCCCGCGAGGTGAATCAGAGTTCGTCCGTCGAATGTGTGACCTCTCTGCGTTGGGCTCGTTGGGTGTGGTGAGCGGGTTTTCGAGGGGCCGTATGGGGGGTGTGGGGTGGGCGGGTTGCGGGAGCTTGCGGCGTCGTTCGTCGTGCCCGGTCCCTCGGGGGTCGCGGTCCGTACCCGGCTCAGGCAGCTGACGCCCGCCGATGAGAAGGTCCTCGCGCTGGTCGGCGCGCACCTCGGGTCCCTCGCATCCCGGGACCTGAAGGTGCGATGCTCGCAAGGCCTGGAGCACTCCGCACAGACCTGGGCCGCGCGCAAGCGGGGTCTGACGCCTGTGTCGTCGTCCCGGTGGGCGGGTTCGCTCACCAAGGCCACGCATGACCAGTGGGCCCTGGCGCGCCGTGGCCAGCTCGCCCACATCCAGTCTCTCGAGGCGGGCATTCGCATGCTTGCGCACCGGTTGTCGCTGCCGGTCGGCGCGAAGGGCTCGAAGAACACGCCCGGCGGCTACCGCAGCACGCGGGAGTGGCACGCCAAGTCCCGCCCCGCCTGCGGGTCCTGGAGGACCGGCTGGAGCGTGCGCGGGCTGACTGGGAGGCCGGGACCGTGCACGTCGTACGCGGCGGCAAGCGCCTGGCCCGCACCCGCCATCACCTGCATGCCGCGCGGCTGACCGAGGCCGGCTGGCGGCGGCGGTGGGAGGCGGAGCGCTGGTTTTTGCAGGCGGACGGAGAGTCCGGCAAGCGGTACGGCAACGAGACGATCCGCATCAGCCCGGACGGCGAGGTCAGCATCAAACTCCCGGCCCCGCTCGCCGGGTTGGCCAACGCCCCGCACGGCCCGTACCTCCTCACGGCGAACGTGCGCTTTCCGCACCGCGGGCAGGAGTGGGCCGACCGGGTGGCGGCCAACCGGGCCGTCGCCTACCGCATCCACTACGACACCGACCGGGGCCGCTGGTATGTGACCGCCGCCTGGCAGATCCCGGTCTCCCCGACCGTCCCGTTGGCCGCCGCCCTCGCGCACGGTGTGATCGGCGTCGACCTGAACGCCGACCACCTCGCCGCCTGGCGTCTCGATGCCCATGGCAACCCGACCGGGAGCCCGCGCCGGTTCTTCTTCGACCTCACGGGCAGCGCCGATCACCGTGACGCCCAGGTCCGCCACGCCCTGACCCGGCTGCTGCACTGGGCCAGAACCTGCGGCGTGAAGGCCATCGCGGTCGAAGACCTGGACTTCACGACGGAGAAGACCCGTGAGAAACACGGACGTAAGCGCCGCTTCCGGCAGCTGATCTCCGGCATGCCCACCGGCCGGCTCCGTGCCCGGCTTGCCTCGATGGCCGACCAGACCGGCATCGCCATCATCGCCGTGGACCCGGCCTACACCAGCCGCTGGGGCGCCCAGCACTGGCAGAAACCCCTCACCGGCACCACGCGTAAGACGACCCGCCACGACGCTGCCGCCGTGGCGATCGGACGGCGCGCCCAGGGACACCCGATCCGGCGACGGACGACACCGCCCCCTCACGACCGGAGTGATCGTGCGGGGCATCGGACCGTCCAGGCCGACCGGCGTGCCCCTGGGCGTGAGGGACCCCGCCCTCCCCTTCCCGGACCACGCACCAGATGCGTGCCGCCGGACCGCGGAGCGAAAGCGGGCAACCAGAACGCCCAACACCGTTCGGGGCGTTCGGCTGAGCACGAGTTCTGGCAACAGGACTCACTCCCGCTCAGTGTCCAGGAACGGTTACACGTCCCGCTTCTCCAGCAGCGCGTAGGCGCCGGCGAACGCGGCCGCGGTGACGCCGAGGGCGATCCACAGCGGGTCCCAGCCGGACGGGCCGGACTCGCTGAGGGAGTTGGCGTAGAAGACGCTGAGCTGGTTCGGGATGGAGTACTCGAACAGGGCCTCGCGCAGGCCCTCCAGCGACTGCGCGAACATGAACAGCGCGATGACCAGCGGGGCCAGCAGCAGGCCGATCATGATGGTGATCGCGCCCGCCGAGTGCCGGATGATCGAGCCGATGATCAGCGAGAGCAGTCCGAGCAGCGCGATGTACAGCGAGACGCCGACCGTGCCCTTCAGCCACTCTCCACCGGTCGGGTCCCTGGCGTCGTCCAGCAGGGCGACGTCCGCGAGGGCGACCACGACGGCCGACACCAGCGTGACCACGAACGCGACCACGAAGAACACGATCGCCTTGGCCGCGAGGACGCGGCCGCGGGAGGGACAGGCGACCATCGTGGTGCGGATCATGCCGGTGCCGTACTCGGAGGCCGTGGTCAGTACGCCGAGCGTGATGACGCAGATGCTGCCCAGCAGCAGCCCGAAGAATCCGAACGACAGCGGGTTCTCGCCCTCCAGACCGCCCGGGTCGGTGTTGGCGGCGACCAGCGCGGCGGCCCCCAGCCCGACACCGATGACGAGCAGCACGAAGACGCCGAGCGTCCACATCGTGGAGCGCACCGACTTGATCTTCGTCCACTCGGAGGCGATCGCGTGCCCGAGGTGCGTGGTCACCACCGGGATCGGCGAGGTGTAGCCGGGGTGGGACGGTCCGGGCGCCGCCTGCCAGGTGGGGGCGGCCTGCGGCATCGGGGGCTGCGGGGTGCTCATCGGGCGTCCTCGGGCTTGGTCAGGTCGGAGGAGGGGACGGAGTTCGGTGCGGCGGGCTGCGGGGCCGCCTGCGCGTAGGGGTTGGGCGAGCCGCCGGCGGCGGGAGCCGCACCGGGTGCGGGTGCCGGAGCGGCGTACGGACCGGCGGTCGGCTGCCCGGGCGCACCGGCGAACCGCTGTCCGTCCGCGAAGGGCTGTCCCCCCTGCTGGGGCGGCGGCGGGGCGTACCAGTCCGGCTGACCCTGCCCGGGCACCGGCATCGGCGGCTGCGCGCCCGGCGGCAGCGGCTGCATGAGCCCCGCCTTCTGGTCGATGGTCGAGCGGTAGTCCACCGCGCCCTGCGTCATCCGCATGTACGCCTCCTCCAGCGAGGCCTGATGCGGCGACAGCTCCCACAGACGTACGTCGGAGTCGTGGGCGATGTCGCTGATGCGGGGGAGGGGCAGGCCCGTCACGCGGAGCGCGCCGTCCTGCTCCGGCAGCACGTGGCCGCCCGCCTCGGTGAGCGCGGACGACAGCTTCTCGCGCAGCTGCGGCTCGGTGTCGGGCGTCCGTACGCGCGCGAAGTCCGCCGAGTTCGCCGAGATGAAGTCCTTGATGCTCATGTCGGCGAGCAGCTGTCCGCGCCCGATCACGATCAGGTGGTCCGCGGTCACCGCCATCTCGCTCATCAGGTGGGAGGAGACGAAGACGGTCCGTCCCTCCGCCGCGAGCGCCTTCATCAGGTTGCGCACCCAGAGGATGCCCTCGGGGTCGAGGCCGTTGACCGGCTCGTCGAACAGCAGCACCTGCGGGTCGCCGAGCAGCGCGGCGGCGATGCCGAGGCGCTGTCCCATGCCGAGCGAGAAGCCCTTGGACCGCCTCTTCGCCACGTCCTGCAGGCCGACCACGCCCAGCACCTCGTCGACCCGGCGGGCCGGGATGCCGGAGAGCTGGGCCAGGCACAGCAGGTGGTTGCGGGCGGCCCGGCCGCCGTGCACGGCCTTGGCGTCCAGCAGGGCGCCGACCTGGCGGGGCGCGTTGGGCAGCCTGCGGTACGGGTAGCCGCCGATGGTCACCTGCCCCGAGGTGGGGTTGTCCAGGCCCAGGATCATCCGCATCGTCGTCGACTTGCCGGAGCCGTTGGGCCCCAGGAAGCCGGTGACGGTACCGGGCCGCACCTGGAAGGAAAGGTTGTACACAGCGGTCTTGTCGCCGTAGCGCTTGGTCAGGCCGACTGCCTCGATCATGCTCCGCACCCATCGCAAATTCAGGACAGCGGGGCACACGCCCCCGTAAGGGTTAGGAGCTTATCGGGGCGCTGACGGTTCCGCTCAAATGAAAGCAAAGCCCGGTGCGAGACGGAGCAGAAGCTCTCAGCTTCATGCGTCTCTCTTCTTGAGCAGGACATATCCCCCGACGAGCGCGGCCAGCACCCACAGCGCCATGATCCCGAGGCCGCCCCAGGGGCCGTAGGGAGTGTCGTCGTCGATCGGGGTGACCACCTGCATGATCTTGCTGCCGGCCTGGTCGGGCAGGAACCGGCCGATCTTCTTCGTCGCCGAGACGTTCCCCAGGATGTTGGAGATCAGGAAGAAGAACGGCATCAGGATGCCCAGCGACAGCATCGGCGAGCGCAGCATCGCGGCCACGCCCATCGAGAACATCGCGATGAGGGTCATGTAGATCCCGCCGCCGATGACCGCCCGCAGCACGCCGGTGTCGCCGATCGACGCCTTGTGCTCGCCGAGCATCGCCTGCCCGAGGAAGAAGGTGACGAAGCTGGTGACGAGGCCCACCACGAGGGCGAGGCCGGTGGCCACAGCGATCTTGCTGATCAGGAAGGTCGCGCGCTGCGGTACGGCGGCCAGCGAGGTGCGGATCATGCCGGTGCTGTACTCGTTCGACACGACGAGCACCCCGAACACGATCATCGCGAGCTGGCCGAGGCTCATGCCCGCGAAGCTGATGAACGTCGGATCGAAGGAGAGCCGGTCGCCCCGGCTCATGCGGTCGAAGTCGTTCTTCGACAGTGCCGAGATCAGCATGCCGAGCGCGATGGTGACGACCACGGCCAGCGAGAGCGTCCACACCGTGGACGCCACCGACCGGATCTTGGTCCATTCGGACCGGACGACCTGGATCGCCGCCATGCTCAGTTCCCCTTCCAGCCGTCGCCCCACGCCTGCTGTGCCACCGCGGGCGCGTCGGAGTGTGCGTGGTACTCGACCGACTCCGCGGTCAGCTGCATGAACGCCTCCTCCAGGGAGGCCTGCTGCGGACTCAGCTCGTGCAGCACGATGTGATGCTGCGCGGCCAGCTCGCCGATGTACTCCGCCTTGCTGCCGTCGACCTCCAGCGAACCGTTGCCGCTCTCCACGACGGTGACCCCGACCTCGTGCAGGACGTCGAGCAGCCGCTCACGCTGCGGGGTGCGGATACGCACGTACGACCGCGAGTTCTGCGCGATGAAGTCGGCCATGGAGGTGTCGGCGAGCAGCCGCCCCTGCCCGATGACCACGAGGTGGTCGGCGGTCAGTGCCATCTCGCTCATCAGGTGCGAGGAGACGAAGACCGTACGGCCCTGCGCGGCCAGCGACTTCATCAGGTTGCGGATCCAGTGGATGCCCTCGGGGTCGAGCCCGTTGACCGGCTCGTCGAACATCAGGATCCGCGGGTCACCGAGCAGCGCGCCGGCGATACCGAGCCGCTGTCCCATGCCGAGCGAGAAACCCTTGGCCTTCTTCCTGGCGACCGCCGTGAGCCCGACGGTGTCCAACACCTCGTGCACCCTTTTGTTCGGGATGCCGTTGCTCTGCGCGAGGCACAGGAGGTGGTGGTAGGCGCTGCGCCCGCCGTGCATGGCCTTGGCGTCCAGCAGGGCGCCGATGTACGTCAGCGGGTCCTTGAGCTGGTCGTAGTGCTTGCCGTCGATGCGCACGTCCCCGGCGGTGGGACGGTCGAGGCCGAGCATCATGCGCATGGTCGTCGATTTCCCGGCACCGTTCGGTCCGAGGAAGCCCGTCACGATGCCCGGTCTGACGGCGAAAGTCAGGTTGTTGACCGCCACCTTCTCGCCGTACCGCTTGGTCAGCCCCTCGAGCTCGATCATGCCGACCACGCTAGGGCGCGTGTCGGACGTATGCCACCCGGGCGGGCAAACGGAGACCGACGAAGACGTCAACAACCGCACAGACGTGCCGAAGGCCCACGCCCCGGGAGGGGAACGCGGGCCTTCGGCCACCACTACTCAGGACTTCTCACAGACGTACCGCGACTGCTTACCGGGACTGCGTACCGCGACTGCCTACCGGGACTGCTGGGCCGGCACACCCCGGGAGATCGGCTCGTCCTCGGCCGGTGAACCGGCCGCGGCCACCGCGGCGCCGGTGAGCGTGGCGAGCATCTCGCGGACGTTCGTCAGCTGGGCGTTGATGGAGTCGCGGCGGTTGGTGAGAGCCGCCAGCTCCCGCTCGGACTCCGAACGGATGCGGTCCGCCTTGGCGTTCGCGTCGGCCACGATGTCCTCGGCCTGGCGCTGCGCCGTCTCCACGGTCTGGCGGGCGCGGCGCTCGGCGTCCGTGCGCAGCTTCTCCGCCTCCAGACGCAGCTGCTCGGCGCGGTGCTCGATCTCCGCGAGACGCTTCTCCGCCTTCTGCTGACGGGACGCCAGGTCGCGCTCCGACTGCTCGCGGCGCTTGGCCAGGTTCGTCTCGAAGTCGGCGGCGGCCTGCGCGGCCTTGGCGCGGGTCTCCTCGAAGAGGGCGTCGGCCTCCTCGCGCTTCTGCTGCGCGTCCTTCTGGGCCTCCGCGCGCAGCTGCGAGGCGTCACTCTTGGCCTTCTCGATGACCCGGACGCCCTCGTCCTCGGCCTTCGCCTTGCGCTCCGCAGCGAACGATTCCGCGTCGTTGCGGACCTGCTGGGCCGCCGACTCGGCGAGCTCGCGGTGCTGCTCGGCAGCGCGCCGTGCCTCCTCGCGCAGATCCTTGGCCTCTTCCTCGGCAAGGCGGAGGATCTTCTCGACACGCGCGCCGAGACCGGCGTACGACGGCTCGGCGTCGCTCACCTGAGCCTGGGCGTTCTGCGTCTCGAGGTGGAGCTCCTCGATGCGCTTTTCCAGAGCCGTGATGCGGGCGAGAGCGCTGTCACGATCGGAGACGAGCTTGGAGATCCGTTCGTCCACCTGAGCGCGGTCGTACCCACGCCGCACAAGCTCGAAGCCGTAGGGGGAAGTGTCGCTCATGGGGTTCCTGTCGAATGAGACCGGTGAGGTGATAGAGGGAATCCTAGGGGCCGAAGCGGTGTGTCATCGAGCGGTTGCACGTTTGATATGGAGATTGAGACCCCTTTTGGGTGGCTAACCGTCGGACGACTTGCCAAAGAGTTGGTCAAAGGCCTCAGAAGGCACCGGATCCGGTCTCGGTTCTAGTCGCCGAAGGGGTCTCGGCGCTACCCGTCCGACTCCTTGCCACCCGAACGAGGGGCGCCGACCGTGGCACCCGCCTTGACGCCGTCCTTGCCCGCCGCCGGTGCCTCGAAGGACTCCAGCGCCTCCAGGACGTCCTGCACGCGGGAGATCTCGGCGTTGATGTCCTCGCGCCGGCGCACCAGGATCTCCAGCTCGCGCTTGCCCTCCTCGACCGTGCGCCTGGCCTCGCGGATCGCCTCGGCCTTGAGCTCCTCGGCCTCCCGGATCAGCGTGGCCTTCTTCTGCTCGGCCTCCTTGAGGAGCCCCTCCGCCTTCTTGACGGCGGCGATCCGCACCTTGCCGGCCTCGGAATTAGCCTCCGACACCAGCTCCCTGGCCTTCGCCTGCGCCTTCTGCAGCTGCTCCTCGGCGGCCTTGATGAGCGCGTCACAGCGGTCGCCGGTCGACTTCATGGTCTCGGCGGCCTCGCGGCGGGCCCGCTCGTGCAGCTCCTCGATCTCGCCCGTGATGCGGTCGCGCAGCTCCTCCGCGCGCTCCCTGATCGCGGTGGCGTCCCGGCGCGCGCCGACGAGCAGTTCGTCCGCGTCCGTACGGGCCTTCTCCACCGTCGCGTTGCCCTCGACCGTCGCCTCGGACACCAGCCGGTCGGCCTCGGTGCGGGCCGCGCCGACCATGGTGTCGGCCTGCGACTCCGCCTCCGCGGTGGTCTTCTGCGCCTGCTGCTGCGCCTCGGTGAGCAGCTTGTCGGCCTCGGCGGTGGTCTCCGAGATGAGCGTGTCGACCTGCTCGGCCGCCTCGGAGCGCCGCTTGTTGGCCGCCTTGCGGGCCTCGTCGAGGGTCCGCTCGGCTTCCTCGCGCGCGGAGTTGACGAGTCGTTCGGCCTCCTGGGCCGCGTCCGTCCGGACCTGCTCGGACTCGCCGCGGATCCGCTCGGCGTGGCGCTGGGCCGCCCCGACCGTCTCGGCGGCCTCGGCCCGCAGCCGCTCGGCCTCGCCGGTGGCCTCGCCGACCAGCTGCTCGGCCTGGGCACGCGCCTCGGCCCTGACCCGCTCGGCCTCCGCGACCGTCTCGGAGCGCAGCCGCTCCGCCTCGGCGACGGTGTCCTGGCGCAGCCGGTCGGTGTCCTGGAGCGTCTCGGCGGTGAGCCGCTCGGCCTCGTTGCGGGCCTCGGTGATGAGGGTGTCGGCCTGCGTCGCCGCGTCCGAGCGGATGCGGTTGGCGTCCTCGCGGGCGTCCGCCCGGGTGCGCGCGGCGGCCTGGTCGGCCTCGGCGATGGTGTCCGACGCCTGCGTCCGCGCCCGCTGGGCGTGCTCGGCCGCGTCGGAGCGCAGCCGCTCCGACTCCGCGATCGCCTCCGACACCGTGCGCTCCGCGAGCGCCTTGGCGGCCTCGGTCTCCTCACTCGCCTCCCGCCGTACGCGGGTGGCGTCCTCACTGGCCCGCTCCCGCTCGGCGTAGGCGTCGGCGCGGACCCGGTCCGCCTCCTCCTGGGCCTCCCGGCGCATCCGGTCCGCCACGTGCTCGGCGGCGCTGCGCAGCCCGGCGATCTCCTCCTGGGCCTGCTCGTGCAGCCCGGCGACCGAGTCCCGCACCTGCTGGGCGTGCTGTTCGGCGGCCGACACCATCTCGGTGGCCCGCCGGTCCGCCTCCTCGACCAGCCGTACCGCCTCGGCCTGCGCGTCCTCCACGCGCCTGCGCGCCGACGCCAGCAGTTCCTCGCTCTGCTCGCGGGCCCGCTCGCGCTCCTGGTCGGCCTCGGTGCGGGCCGCGCCGAGGTACTCCTCGGCCTCGCGGCGGCGCCGGTTGGCCTCCTCCTGGGCGGCGGCCAGCGTCTCCGTGGCCTCCGTCGCCAGCCGCTCGGCGGCGGCCTGCGCCTCGGCCCGTACCCGGTCGGCGCTGTCCTGCGCCTCCGACTTCAGCCGCTCGGCCTCGGACGCCGCCTCCGACCGCAGGCGTACGGCGATGGCCTCGCCCTCCGCGCGGGACGCGGACGCGTCCGCGGCGGCCTCGGTGCGCAGTCGCTCCGCCTCGGTCTCGGCCTGCTGCTGGAGCGTACGGATCCGCTCGGCGGCCTCGGTGCGCAGCCGGTCGCTCTCCTCGGCGGCCTCGCGGCGGATCCGGGTGGCCTCCTCGCGGGCGTCGCTGAGCGCCTGCTCGGCCGCGGTGAGCCGTTCCTCGGCCTGCGTCTGCAGCCGGGTCAGTTCCTCGGCGGCCTCCGCGCGGCGGGCCTGAACGGCCCGCTCGGTCTCCTCGCGCAGCTCGCCCGCGGTCCGCTCGGCGGCGGCCGTGATCTCCTCAGACAGCTCGACGGCCTCGGCGCGCTGCCGCTCGGCCTCGTTGCGGGTGCGCTCCAGGGTCTCCTCGGCCTGCCGGCGCAGCGTCGTCGCCCGCTCGATGGCCTCGGTGCGGACCTTCTCGCTGTCCGTGGTGGCCTTCTGGCGCAGCTCGTCCGCGTCCTGCCTGGCCTTCGACAGCAGTTCCTCGGCGGTCTTGGCCGCCTCCTCGATCTGCTGGACGGCTTCCCTGCGCGCCTCGGAACGGATCTTCTCGCCCTCGGCGACCGCCTCGGAGCGCAGCTGCTCGGCCTCGCCGCGCAGCCGGCGGGCCTCCTCCTGCAGCTCGACCGTCTTGGCGCGGTACTCCTTGGTGTCGTCCTTCGCCGTGCCCTTGAGCTGCTCGGCGATGTCATGCGCCTCGGCCCGCAGCCGGTCCGCCTCGGTCTCGGCCTCCCGGCGGATCCGCTCGGCCTCCTCGGAGGCCGCCTTGGTGGTGCTGCGGGCGTCCTCCTGGGCCTTGTTGAGGACGTCCTCGGCGGTCTTGGCCGCCTTGGACAGCTGGGTCGCGCTCTCCTCGGCGGTGAGCGTGCGGGCCTTCTCGGCGGCCTCGGTCAGCAGCTTCTCGGCCTCGGCACGGGCGTCCGCGACGAGCTGCTCGGCGTCCGCCTTGGTGGCCTCGGCCTCCTTGGTGGCCTCCGTGACCAGCCGGGCGACCTGCTCCTTGGCCGTACGGGTGCGCTGCTCGTTGGCGGACTCCGCGCCGGCGAGCGCCTTCTCCGCGGCCGCCTTGGCCTCGGCGACCAGTTTCTCCGCCTCGGCACGCGCCTCCCGCAGGGCCGTGTCGGCCTCCTGGATGCGCTGCTCGGCGGTGCGGCTCAGCTCCAGCGCCTCACGGCGGGCCGCCTCCGACTCCGAGGTGGTGGAGGTCCGCAGCTGTTCGGCGTGTTCGGTGGCCTCCTGGGCCTGGGTGGAGGCGGCGTTCAGCAGCCGTTCGGCGTCCGCGCGGGCGCGGCGCAGCAGCTGCTCGGCCTCAGCACGGGCCGACTCGGCCTCGGTCTGCAGCCGCTGGCGGGCCTCGGCGGTCACCCGCTCGGCCTCCGCCCGGGCGGCCGCCATGGCCTGCTCGGCCTCCGCGCGGGACTCGTCGAGGAGCCGGCGCGCCTGCTGCTCCGTCCGGGCGCGCAGCTGCTCCGCCCAGGCCACGTTCTCGTTGACGTGCGACTCGACGGTCTGCCGGCGCTCCGCCAGCTCCTGGTCCAGTTGCTGGCGGCGGGTGACCGCTTCCTGATGCAGCTCCGCCTGGAGGCGGGCGGCCTGCTCGGCGTGCTCCTGGAGGATGCGCTGGGTCTGCGCCCGGGCCTGGCTCAGCTCGCGCTCGGCCTCCTGGCGCAGCTGGTCGGCCTGCATCTGGGCGTTGCGCAGCAGCTGCTCGGCCTGGTACCCGAGGTCGCCGCCGTCGAAGGCGGGCCGGGACATGATGGTGCGCCGCGCCTCGTGCAACTTGGCGCGCAGCACCTCGACCTGGTAGCCGAGGTCCTCGGCGTGCTGGATCGCCTTTTCCCGCTCGGTCTTCAGCCGCTTCATCTCGGCTTCGAAACGAGTGAGGTGATCGACGTCAGCCGCCGGTTCCCGCTCCTGGCTCTCGTAGCCCCGCACTGCGCGGTCCCATCCGTCCCCTGGTCGCAAGTCTCTCCGTACGAGCCCTGTCCGTCCGCCGGACGGGGCTCCCGGGGAATGGTGTCAGATCAACGGCGGAGCATGGGCTGCTGCCCCGACGCTCGTCCCCCGAAACCCGGACCCCGGCCAGGTCCCGCCGTCACGACAGGACCCTGGTCGCCCTGGTTGGGAGCGGCGACCGCCCCCAACCCTACCGGCCCATATGTACGAGGGTCAGTGCTCAGGTGACTCAACAGGCGCGGAAGTGACCAGTTCTGTCAGTACGCCGTGGCAATCCTTCGGATGCAGGAACGTGATCCGTGACCCCATGGAGCCGCGTCGCGGCTCTTCGTACAGAACCCGTACGCCCTTCTCCTTGATGTCGGCGGCCTCGGCGTCCACGTCCGCCGTGCCGAAGGCGATGTGGTGGACGCCCTCGCCGTTCTTCGCGAGCCACTTCGCGACGGTGGAGTCCTCCCGCGTCGGCTCCAGGAGCTGGAGGTACGACGCCCCGCCGTCGGACGTATCGTTGATCTTGAGCATGGCCTCGCGTACGCCCTGCTCCTCGTTGACCTCGGAGTGGAACACCTCGAAGCCGTACGTGGCCTTGTAGAACTCGACGGTCGCGTCGAGGTCGTGGCAGGCGATCCCGATGTGGTCGATTCGCGTCAGCATGGTGCTAGTGCAACTCTCCTCGGGTGGTTACGCAACGTGCGCGCGATCACACCGACAGCCCGGTGACGCCGCGGACTACCGGTCAGTACATTCGAAGTAAACCCTCGTTCACTCCTCGGCCTGTGCAGGCCGGTAAGGGGATCGCACCTCATGACTGGATCGAACAGCACGACCTCGGTGATCGTCGCGGGGGCCCGCACGCCCATGGGACGGTTGCTGGGCTCGCTCAAGTCCTTCTCCGGAGCCGACCTCGGCGGCTTCGCGATCAAGGCCGCCCTCGACCGTGCGGGTGTCGGTGGCGACCAGGTGCAGTACGTGATCATGGGCCAGGTGCTCCAGGCCGGGGCAGGGCAGATCCCGGCACGTCAGGCCGCGGTCAAGGCGGGCATCCCGATGAGCGTCCCGGCGCTCACCGTCAACAAGGTGTGCCTGTCCGGCCTCGACGCCATCGCGCTGGCCGACCAGTTGATCCGGGCGGGTGAATTCGACGTGATCGTCGCGGGTGGCCAGGAGTCCATGACCAACGCCCCGCACCTGCTCCCGAAGTCCCGTGAGGGCTTCAAGTACGGCGCGATCGAGATGCTCGACGCCATGGCGTACGACGGTCTCACCGACGCCTTCGAGAACATCGCCATGGGCGAGTCCACGGAGAAGCACAACAGCCGCCTCGGTATCCAGCGCCCCGAGCAGGACGAGTTCGCCGCCCTGTCCCACCAGCGCGCCGCCGCCGCCCAGAAGAACGGCCTGTTCGACGCCGAGATCACCCCGGTGGAGATCCCGCAGCGCAAGGGCGAGCCGGTCGTCTTCGGCAAGGACGAGGGCATCCGCGCCGAGACCACGGCGGAGTCCCTGGGCAAGCTGCGCCCGGCGTTCACCAAGGACGGCACGATCACGGCGGGCTCGGCCTCGCAGATCTCCGACGGTGCCGCCGCGGTCGTCGTGATGAGCAAGGCGAAGGCGCAGGAGCTCGGCCTGGAGTGGATCGCGGAGATCGGCGCCCACGGCAACGTGGCGGGCCCGGACAACTCTCTGCAGTCCCAGCCGTCGAACGCCATCGCGCACGCCCTGAAGAAGGAGGGCCTGGAGGTCTCCGACCTCGACCTGATCGAGATCAACGAGGCCTTCGCGGCGGTCGCGGTGCAGTCAATGAAGGACCTTGGAGTGTCCACCGAACGGGTGAATGTCAACGGCGGCGCGATCGCCCTCGGCCACCCGATCGGCATGTCCGGCGCCCGTCTCGTCCTGCACCTGGCGCTGGAGCTCAAGCGGCGCGGCGGCGGCGTGGGCGCGGCCGCGCTGTGCGGTGGTGGCGGTCAGGGTGACGCGCTGATCGTGCGGGTACCGAAGGCCTGAGTCCGCCGGAGTCCGGCAGAGGCCTTCGTGGTCGTCTCACCGATCTGAACTGATCTGAACGGAGCTGTGATGCAGGACGTCTCCTCGCTGGTCGCCCAGGCCAGGGAAGGCCGGCCCCGGGCCGTGGCCCGGCTGATCTCCCTGGTGGAGGGGGCGTCCCCGCAGCTCAGGGAGGTCATGGCGACCCTGGCCCCGCTGACCGGCGGGGCGTACGTGGTGGGGCTGACGGGTTCGCCGGGCGTGGGCAAGTCCACCTCGACCTCCGCCCTGGTGACCGCGTACCGCAAGCAGGGCAAGCGGGTCGGCGTCCTGGCCGTCGACCCGTCCTCCCCGTTCTCCGGCGGCGCGCTCCTGGGCGACCGCGTCCGCATGTCCGAGCACGCGTCCGACCCGGGCGTCTACATCCGCTCCATGGCCACCCGCGGCCACCTGGGCGGCCTGGCCTGGGCCGCGCCGCAGGCGATCCGTGTCCTGGACGCGGCGGGCTGCGACGTGATCCTGGTCGAGACGGTCGGTGTGGGCCAGTCGGAGGTGGAGATCGCCTCCCAGGCGGACACCAGCGTGGTCCTGCTGGCGCCGGGCATGGGCGACGGCATCCAGGCCGCCAAGGCCGGGATCCTGGAGATCGGCGACGTGTACGTCGTCAACAAGGCCGACCGTGACGGCGCCGACGCGACCGCCCGCGAGCTCAACCACATGCTCGGCCTCGGTGAGTCCCGCGGCCCCGGCGACTGGCGCCCGCCCATCGTCAAGACGGTCGCCGCGCGGGGAGAGGGCATCGAGGAGGTCGTCGAGGCGCTGGAGAAGCACCGGGCGTGGATGGAGGAGCGGGGGGTCCTGGCGGAACGCCGCGGGGCCCGCGCGGCCCGCGAGGTCGAGACGATCGCGGTCACGGCCCTGCGGGAACGGATAGCGGACCTGCACGGCGACCGGCGCCTGAGCGCGCTGGCGGAGCGGATCGTGGCGGGTGAGCTGGACCCGTACGGGGCGGCGGACGAGCTGGTGGCGGGGCTGACGGAGGGGTCCGCCCAGATGTAGGCATCCCCTTGGCGGGCCCGGGGCGCACCTCAGTCGCGTGGTGATCTGGTGGTCGACTCGGGGACCCCGCCGGTACGTCGACCGGCATCTTCCCCCTCTTGGCGTAGGGGCCCGTCCATGCCCGCGACGGACAGGCGGCAGTCGACCGCGGTCAGCAGCGCTATCACGGCTGACGACGGCGTTTCTGATCGCCGACGAGACCGCCCCGCCCTGGCGTCGAACGCCGGAGGCGCTGACCGCGTCAGCGCCTCCGGCGTTCGAGGACGAGGCCCCTCAGCCCCTCAGACCCCTCAGGACGCCGTCAGTCGTCGTCCGAGTGGTCCGCGGTGACCTTGCCGGTCTTCAGGTCGACCAGCCAGTCCTGCTCCGCCCCGTCGGCCGCGCGGGTCTCCGCCTCCCAGGCCTTGGACGCGCCGTCCTCGTCGAGATCCACCGACGTCACCTTGCCCTTGGCCGCGGCGGCCTTCGCGGCCTCCGTCGCCGACGTGGACGCGCCCTTCAGGGCGGCCCGCACCTGGGCGGTGTCGTCCTCGTGCTCGGCGTGGGAGGAGAGGACCTTCCCGGTGCCGGGGTCGATCCGGACGCTGTGCCAGGCGTCGTTCTTGGCGAGCACGTCGACCTCCCAGGCCACGGACCCGTCGTCATCGTCGTCGAGGTCGGCGGAGACGGCGGTCCCCGGCGTCTGCCGCAGGGCGGCGGAGATCGCGTCGGCGGCCGTCACCTTGGCGGACGCCGCCTGCGCGGCGTCGTCGTCCCGGCCGTCGTCGTCCCCGTCCTTCAGTCCGTCGTCGTCCTGCCGTACGCCACTGTCCTGCGCGTCGTCGTCCGTCACCCGCGCGTTCGACGCCCGCGTGGCCGCGGCCCCGTCGTCGCCGGAGACCGCCAGGGCCGTTGCCGTACCGCTTCCGACCAGGGCCGCGGCGGCGACGGTGGCGATGACGATGTTGCGCTTCATGAGGGATTCCTCCCGAGTTGGTCGTCTTGTTGCGTTCCGACGAGAACCAACCTCTCTGACGGGTCCTGAAGCCCGCCTGAAGCCCCCTGAAGTGATCTTCAGCTTCCCTTTGCGAACCTTTAAGGCATGCGCCTGTTGATCGTGGAGGACGAAAAGCGGCTCGCCTTGTCGCTCGCCAAGGGCCTGACAGCCGAGGGCTACGCCGTGGACGTCGTCCATGACGGACGGGAGGGCCTGCACCAGGCCACCGAGGGGACGTACGACCTCGTGATCCTCGACATCATGCTGCCCGGCCTCAACGGCTACCGGGTCTGCGCCGCCCTGCGCGCCGCCGGGCACGAGGTGCCGATCCTGATGCTCACCGCCAAGGACGGCGAGTACGACGAGGCGGAGGGCCTGGACACCGGCGCCGACGACTACCTCACCAAACCGTTCTCGTACGTCGTCCTCGTCGCCCGCGTCAAGGCGCTGCTGCGACGTGGCGGGCAGGGCGGCGCGGGGGCCTCGCCCGTGCGCGTCCACGGCGACCTCAAGGTCGACACCGCCGCCCACCGGGTGTTCCTCGCGGAGGACGAGGTCACCCTCACCGCGAAGGAGTTCGCCGTCCTGGAGCAGCTGGTGCTGCGGCCCGGCGAGGTGGTGTCCAAGGCCGAGATCCTGGACCACGTCTGGGACTTCGCGTACGAGGGGGATCCGAACATCGTCGAGGTGTACGTCAGCACCCTGAGGCGCAAGCTGCGTGCCGGGCTCATCCGGACGGTCCGCGGCGCCGGCTACCGGCTGGAGGCGCAGCAGCGATGAGACGCCTGCTCGGTTCCGTACGGGCCCGGGCGACCCTGGCCGCCTCCCTCGTCGTCGCGGTGGCGCTGGTCGCCGCCGGGACGGCCGTACTGCTGTCCCTGCGCTCCAACCTGATCGGCCATACCGGTACGGAGGCGGAACACTCCGCGCGGACGGTCGCCTCCGAGCTGGCCCTGGGGAAGAGGGCCGACCAGGTGTCCCTGGACGGCGACGACGGTCCCGTGCAGGTGGTCGACGAGAACGGCACGCTGCTCGCCGTCAGCGAGGACTTGCAGCGGATCGACGGCACGGGCACGCCGGACGTACGGCCGCAGAAGCCGAAGACCTCGGATGCCGGCGACGAGGACGACGATTCCAACGCCGAGGATTCCAACGCCGACGACTCCAACGCCGACGACTCCGACGCCGACGACTCCGACGACGATGCCGACGCCGACGCCCTGGAACCCGGCGAGCTCGACGACTCCACCACCTTCCGCAACGGCTCCGCGACCATCGACCAGGACACCGCCGACTACCGCTTCGCCGCCGTGAAGGTGGAGACCGACAAGCACGGCACGCTCACCGTCTACGCGGGCGCCCCCCTCTCCGCCGAACAGGGCGCCGTGAGCACCGCGCTGACGGTTATGCTGATCGGCTTCCCGCTGCTGCTCGCCGTCGTCGCCGCCGTGACCTGGCTGGTCACCCGGCGTGCCCTGCGCCCGGTCGAGGGCATCCGGGGCCAGATGGCCGCGATCACCGCCTCCGAGGACCTCGCGCGCCGCGTCCCGGTGCCGGACACGCACGACGAGGTGGCCCGCCTCGCCCGCACCACCAACGAGACGCTGGCCGCGCTGGAGACCTCCGTGGAGCGTCAGCGCCGGTTCGTCGCCGACGCCTCCCACGAGCTGCGCAGCCCGATCGCCAGCCTCCGCACCCAGCTCGAGGTGGGCGCCGCGCACCCGGAGCTGCTGGACCTGGCGGGAGCGGTCGAGGACACCGTACGACTGCAGGGCCTCGCCGCCGACCTGCTGCTGCTCGCCCGGCTGGACGCGGGGGAGAAGCCGGCGGGCGGAACGCGGTTCGACCTCGCCGATCTGGCGCGGGAGAAGGCCGAGGGGCGGACCGGCACGCATGTGGAGGCGGCGGGGGACGTGGAGGTGGACGGCTCGCGGGGGCAGCTGGGGCGGCTGCTCACCAACCTGCTCGACAACGCGGGGCGGCATGCCCGGTCGGCCGTTCGGGTGAGTGTGCGGCGGGCGGGGGAGTGGGCCGTCGTCGAGGTCGCCGACGACGGGGACGGGGTGCCCGAGGCGGACCGGGAGCGGATATTCGAGCGGTTCGTACGGCTCGACGACGCCCGCAGCCGGGACGACGGGGGCGCCGGGCTCGGCCTCGCCATCGCCCGGGACGTCGCCGTACGGCACGGCGGAACGCTCACGGTGCGTGACGCGCCGACGGGCGGAGCCCTGTTCGAGCTCCGCCTGCCGGTCACCTAGCGCACGTCGGGGTCACGGACGTCCCCGCTGCCCGCGGAGGTGGTCCGCGATGGGCTTCAGGGCCTTGTCGAGTTCCGTCATGGTCTCGGGGTCCAGCAGGTCGATGAAGTGCCTCCGCACAGACGCCACATGATGGGGCGCGACCTTCTTCATCGTCTCCATGCCGTGCTCGGTGAGGACCGCGTACAGACCCCGGCGGTCCGACTCGCAGTTCTCGCGCCGCACGAGATCCGCGTTCTCCATGCGTGTGATCTGGTGGGAGAGGCGGCTCTTGGACTGGAGGGTGGCGGACGCGAGGTCGCTCATCCGCATCCGTACGTCCTCCGACTCGGAGAGATTCACCAGGATCTCGTAGTCGTTCATTGTCAGGCCGAACGGCTGCAGGTCCTTTTCGAGCTGGTACGTCAACAGCCTGTTGACCTCCAGGTGGGTGCGCCAGGCGCACTGCTCCGCATCGGTCAGCCAGCGCGTGGCCGTCTCGGTCTCCATGAATGAAGTCTACCTAAAAGGTTGAAAGGCGAACTAGTGAGGGTGGTGTGACGCCGACGCGCACACGTTCGACGTCACACTCCGCAGACTACCGCTCACAGCCCGAAGCGACGCTGGAGGTCCCCCAGCTGTCCGGGAAGGCGCGGTACCCCCGGCTGCTGTCCGGGGCCCATCGGACCGCCGCCCCCGCCGGGCACTCCGGCCTGCTGCGGAACCGCCCCCGTGGCCTGCTCGGCCATGAGCGCCTCCGACGACTGCAGCAGGACCGTGCCGGCCCCGACGAACTCGAACTGGTGCTCCTCGCCGGAGGCCCCGCCGACGCCCGTCATCGCACGTAGACCACCCATCAAGCCGGTCATGTACCCGTGGTCGTAGTGATGGCACGGGGAGGGGCAGTCGGCCCAACCGACAAGCGCTTGCGGGTCCACCCGGATGGGGGGCTCCATGAACACCACCGGTCCGTTGGACGCGGCCACGAACTTTCCGGTTCCGATGAGTGTCAGAAAACCGGGCACGATCGACTGCTTGAGGGCAAGACTTGGCTGAAAAGCGAGCAAGTTGCCCGAGCGAATGGTCAGGTTGCCGTTGTCCAGGTCGTAGGAGTTCACGTCGAAGGCCCGGTCGGCCAGGAGCATCTTGCCCGAGCCCTCCGCCACGACCCAGTCGGCGGCGTGCAGAGGCGAATGGAAGGACGTACGAACGAGGCGGTCCAGCCGGCCGTGCCCGATGCCGTTGAAGTCCATCTGGCCGTAGTAGGCGATCATCTTCCCCTTCTGCAGGAACCACTGGCTCCCCTTGAGCTCCACGCAGAAGGTGTAGTTGTTGACGTTGTCGTCGACCGGCAGGGTCATGGGGTCGTAGACCGTCGGGCCGCCGCCCGGAGCCCCGTACATGCTCACAGTTTCTCCTCCGAGGCCTGGACGTACACCGCGCCGTTGCCGCTGAGCTCCAGCTGGAACGCCTCACCGGAGCCGCGGCCCACCATGTCCCGCCAGCCCAGCGCCGTGGACAGCTTGTTGCGGACGTCGCCGTGGTGGGCGACGTACGCCTGCGGGTCGACGTGGACCGGACGCTGCGGGGTGATCGGGACCTCGATGACCCCGCCGTGCGCCATCACCGCCACCGCGCCGTGCCCGCGCAGCGTGGTCGTGAACAGGCCCTGGCCGGTGACCTGGCCGCGGACCATGCCCATGACGCCGCCCTGGGAGCCCATGAACATCGTGCCCTGCTCCAGGGTGCCCTCGAAGGCGAGCAGCCGGTCCGCCTCCACGTACAGGGTGTCGCCGGTCATGGTGATCACCTGGACGTGGTGGCCGCCGTGCCCGAACAGCACGGTGCCGCTGCCCTCGACGGTCATCAGCGGCGTCGCCTCGTTGGCCACCCGCCGCCCGATCATCGACATGACGCCGCCCTGGCCGCCCTGGATGTTCGGGGTGAAGGACACCTCGCCCCGGTAGGCGAGCATCGCCCCGCGCTGACTGAACAGCCGCTGCCCGGGCATGACGGTCGCCTCGACCATCTTGGAGTTGATCTCACGCAAGGCCATGTCAGACGTCCCCCGCGATCGTGTTCCGCTCGCTCGGCTGGACGTACACCAGGCCGTCCCCCTCGAAGCGGATCTGGAAGGCCTCGCCGCCACCCTCGCCCATGAACGTGCGGAACGTCACGCCGGACTGGAAGGACTGGCGCAGGTTGCCCTGGTGGGCGATGTACGCCCCCGGGTCGACGGTCAGCGGATACTGCGCGCTGACCCGCAGGACGACCGCGGGACCGTCCGACATGATCGCGGCCTGGCCGTGCCCCTCGATCGTCGTCGTGAACAGCCCGTTGCCCTGCGAGGCTCCGCGCACCCCCGTGAACGACGTGCCCGTGCGCAGGGTCGAGTCGGTCGCGAGCAGGTTGCTCGACTCCACGTAGAGCTTGTCGCCCTGGAGGGCGACGAGGTTGATCTCCGAGGCCCGGTCCGCGAACCAGCACGTCCCGTGCCCCTTCACCTCCATCAGTGTCATCTGCTCGCCGGTGATCCGCCGGGTCACCATCCCCCGGATGCCCTCACCGCCGCCGCTGAGCTTCTTGAAGTCCATTTGACCGTCGTACGCGACCATCGAGCCGTTCTTCGCCTTCACGGCGTCCCCGGTCATGTCGACGGCGAGCACCTTGCTGCCTTGAAGTCGGAACATCGCCACGGAGCGAAGGTAGCCGTCGGGAGGCTCCGCCAACAGGGTCTACGGGTGGAGGCGCACCCTGATCACACCCCTGAGGGGGGCGAAGCCCGGCCCCGAGGGGGCCGTCGCCCACCGACCGGGAGCCGTTTGCCACAATGGGCGAACGTTTGTGCTCGCATTCACAAACACCGTTCCCGCCATCCACCGTCCGACGTCTCTCCCACCCGAAGGTGACCCGTGGACATCAAGACCGCCACCGCCCTCCGCCGCCTCCGCCTGGTCTCCGCCCCCGAGGCCGTCTCCTTCCTGCTCCTGCTGGTCTGCTCGGTGCTCAAGCGCACCACGGACTTCAACGCGGTCCCCGTGATGGGCATGATCCACGGCGTTCTCTTCATCCTGTACGTGATCTTCTGGGCGGACGCCTGGAACCGCACGAAGTGGCCGCTGAAGACCGGCGCCCTCTACTTCGTCCTCTCGGTCCTGCCCACCGGCGGCTTCTTCGCCGAGCGCAAGCTGCGCCGCGAGGCCGAGGACGCGGTGATCGCCTCCCGTGCCCGCCAGGCGAAGGAAGGGGCTGTCGGCGCATGATCGTCGCCTTCTCCGTGACGCCGCTGGGAGTCGGCGAGGACGTGGGGGAGTACGTCGCCGACGCCGTCCGGGTGGTCCGCGAGTCCGGGCTGCCGAACCGCACCGACGCGATGTTCACCTCGATCGAGGGCGAGTGGGACGAGGTCATGGACGTCGTCAAGCGCGCCGTGGCCGCCGTGGAGGCCCGGGCACCGCGCGTGTCCCTGGTCCTCAAGGCCGACATCCGCCCCGGAGTGACGGACGGTCTCACCTCCAAGGTGGAGACGGTGGAGCGCCACCTGTCCGCGTAACACGCTGCACGAGGGTTTCCGGGGTTCAGCAAGGCGCCGACGCCGGCTCAGCCGCCGCCCGACGCCAGCGCGATCCCCAGCGGTGTCCGCTCGTACAGCACCTGGTGGCCGTACCGCCGGGAGACCAGCACTCCGGCGTCCCGCAGGGCTGTCAGATGCGCGGACACCGAAGACGGGGCGAGCCCGAGGCGGTGCGCGAGGGCGGTGGTGGGGGCGGGATCGTCCAGCGCGGTCAGCACCGCCGCCCGGCCGCGCCCCAGCAGACGTACGAGCGCCTCGGGCGCGCCCTTCGCCGGGTCCGTCCACAGGCCGCCGATACCCCGGGCCGGATACGCGAGGGTGGGCTGCCAGGGCGGGTCGAAGCTGCTGACGAGGTCCGGCCAGCCGAAGACGGTCGGCATCAGCACCAGGCCCTGGCCGCCGAGGTGCCGTTCGTACTCCCCCCTCCAGTCGACGGTCAGCGTGCCCTCCTGCCAGCCGCAGCGGCGGCTGATCTCCGGCAGCAGCCCGCCCAGACCCACCTCGGCCAGCCGCCGTGAGTGAAAGGCGATGTCCGCCTCCAGCAGGGCGCGCAGTCGCGGCCAGTCCGGCTCGATGAGGGTGCGCCAGATCCCCTCCAGCAGGTCGGACAGCTCCCGGATCATCTCTTCCGGGTCCCGCAGCCAGGCCCGGCCCCGTGGCGAGTCGAGCGCGCCGGGCGTGTCCGCGAGCGAGCGGGCGGTTTCGGTGCGGGCGGTGTCCGGGTCGGTGGCCCGGACAGCCACGATCTCCTCCTCGAAGGTCGCGGCCGGTCCGGCGGGCGGCGGGCAGAGCCAGTCCGGGGAGTAGCCGTGCCGGGGCATCAGCAGCCACAGCGGAGCGAGATCGAGCCCGGCGGCCGCCGTGCGGATCCGCCGCAGCCAGGGCGCGTGATAGCCGTGCCGGTCGGGCCGTTTGAGGGTCCGCGCCACCTCCTGTGTCTCCCAGAGCGGGGACAGGGCGAAGCGGCACCGGAGGAAGTCGTCCTCCCGGAAGTGCAGTCGCGACGGCACGGGCCCTCCTGAAACGTGCGGCCTGGAATTCCGCTTCTCATCCCGGCTGGAACATTCGGCTGGAGCCGAAACTCTAGGGCGTATGGTCCCCGCCGACCACGCTGCTGCCCATGTCGGAACAGACCGGGGTGGCGGGGCCGCCGCTGCCCGTATCTCCCACGGAACCCACCGGATACCGCCGCCTCTTCGCGGTCCGCGAGTTCCGTGCCGTCTTCGTCGCGCACGCGCTGTCCCTGCTCGGCGTGGTCGTCAGCGAGATCGCGCTGATCGTGCTCGTGTACGGGCTCACCGGCTCTCCGCTGCTGAGCGCCCTGACCTTCGCCCTGGGCATGCTGCCCTACCTGCTGGGCGGGACGCTGCTGTCCGGGGTCGCCGACCGGTACCCGGCGCGGCGGGTGCTGGTGGCGTGCGACCTGGTGTGCGCGGGGTGCGCGGCGGGCATGGCGGCGCCGGTGACCCCGGTCGCCGCGCTGCTCGCCCTGCGGTGCGTGATCGCGGCCGTGTCGCCGGTGTTCAGCGGCACCCGGACCGCCACGCTCGCCGACATCCTCGGCGAGGGCGACCTGTTCGTCCTCGGGCGGTCGCTGCTGCGGATCGTCTCGCAGAGCGCCGTCCTGGTGGGGTTCGGGCTGGGCGGCGTGCTGCTCACGGTCGTCTCCCCGCGCGGCGCGCTGGTGATCACGGTGTGCACCTTCCTCAGTTCCGCGCTGCTGCTGCGCCTGGGCACCCGGCGCAGGCCCGCACGGGCCGGGGGCGGCTCGCTGATGCGGTACTCGCTCGCGGGCGCCCGGCAGGTCCTGGGACACCGCAGGATTCGCGCGCTGCTGCTGCTCCTGTGGGCGCCGCCCCTGTTCGTGGTCGCGCCCGAGGCGCTGGCGGCGGCGTACGCCGACGAGATCGGCGTCGGCACCGCGGGCGTCGGACTGCTGATGTGCGCGATGCCGGTCGGGACGATCGCCGGCGAGGTGTACGCGGGCGCGGTCCTGACCCCCGCCACTCGGTCCCGCGTCGCGCTGCCGCTCGCGGCCGGCGGGCTGCTGCCGCTGCTGGTCTACCCGTCGGCCCCGGGCCTCGGCTGGATCCTGGCGGCGCTGCTGGTCACCGGGCTGAGCGGGGCGTACACCCTGGGCGTGGACCGCTGGTTCGTGGACGCCGTGCCCGAGGAACTGCGCGGCCGGGCGATGACCGTGCACACCGCGGGGCTCATGACGATCCAGGGCATCGGGATGGCGCTCGCCGGCGTCGCGGCCGAGTTCTGGACGGTCGGGACCGTGGTGGGAGGAGCCGGCGTGCTCGGTACGGTCTGCTGCGCACTGCTGGCCCTGGAAGTACGGCGGACCGATGGGCGGGACGGGGCTGACCGGCATGTGACCGGCCGGTAAGGTCAAAGGCGTGCCGAAGCCGCTCAGTCTTCCCTTCGATCCCATCGCGCGCGCCGACGAACTCTGGAAGCAGCGCTGGGGAAACGTGCCGTCCATGGCCGCGATCACCTCGATCATGCGCGCGCACCAGATCCTGCTCGCCGAGGTCGACGCGGTGGTCAAGCCGTACGGACTGACGTTCGCGCGCTACGAGGCGCTGGTGCTGCTCACCTTCTCCAAGGCCGGCGAGCTGACCATGTCCAAGATCGGCGAACGGCTCATGGTGCACCCGACGTCCGTGACCAACACGGTGGACCGCCTGGTGAAGTCGGGTCTGGTGGCCAGGAAGCCCAACCCCAACGACGGCCGCGGCACCCTCGCCGTGATCACCGACAAGGGCCGCGAGGTCGTCGAGGCGGCCACCCGCGACCTGATGGCGATGGACTTCGGGCTCGGGGCGTACGACGCCGAGGAGTGCGGCGAGATCTTCGCGATGCTCAGGCCGCTGCGGGTGTCGGCGCACGACTTCGACGAGGCCTGACCCGGGCACGGAACCGGGGCACTGACCCCGGGCAAGATCTCCCGGAGTGCGTGGTTACGCTCGTACGCATGAAAAAGAGCGTGCTGACCCGCTACCGCGTCATGGCCTACGTCACCGGTGTGCTGCTGGTCCTGCTGACCCTCGGTGTGATCGCCAAGTACCTGCTCGACATGGACGGCGCCGACAGCTTCACCCGCGTCGTGGGCATCGCGCACGGCTGGCTGTACGTCGTCTACCTGGTCTTCGCCTTCGACCTGGGCTCCAAGGCGAAGTGGCCGGTCGCCAAGCAGCTGTGGGTGCTGCTGGCGGGGACCATCCCCACGGCCGCCTTCTTCGTGGAGCGCAAGGTCACGCGTGAGCTGGAGGCGAAGATCGCCGAGGACGCGCCGGTGGCCGCCAAGGCATAAGCCAGGGCATGACCGTCGGACGCCCGGGCGTGGGCCGGTCCGACTGCAGCCCGTGTGCCGCCGTGGTCCGGCGCACGCGGGCACATTCCGCCGTACGGAACACGTATGGCGGTGTGCCGTCGACATTTACTAGGACGTCCTAGTAAATTTGAGGGTATGGACGCTGACGCCATCGAAGAGGGCCGCCGACGCTGGCAGACCCGATACGACACCGCACGCAAGCGTGAGGCCGACTTCACCACGCTCTCCGGGGATCCGGTCGAGCCGGTGTACGGGCCGCGGCCGGGCGACCGGTACGAGGGCTTCGAACGGATCGGGTGGCCGGGGGAGTACCCCTTCACCCGAGGTCTGTACGCGACCGGGTACCGGGGCCGTACCTGGACCATCCGGCAGTTCGCCGGGTTCGGCAACGCCGAGCAGACCAACGAGCGCTACAAGATGATCCTCGCCAACGGCGGGGGCGGACTGTCCGTGGCCTTCGACATGCCGACCCTCATGGGACGCGACTCCGACGACCCCCGCTCGCTCGGCGAGGTCGGACACTGCGGGGTCGCCATCGACTCGGCCGCCGACATGGAGGTCCTGTTCAAGGACATCCCGCTGGGCGACGTGACCACGTCCATGACCATCAGCGGGCCGGCCGTGCCTGTCTTCTGCATGTACCTCGTCGCCGCCGAGCGGCAGGGCGTGGATCCGGGGGTGCTCAACGGGACCCTCCAGACCGACATCTTCAAGGAGTACATCGCGCAGAAGGAGTGGCTCTTCCAGCCGGAGCCGCATCTGCGCCTGATCGGCGACCTCATGGAGTACTGCGCCGCCGGTGTCCCCGCGTACAAGCCGCTGTCCGTCTCCGGCTACCACATCCGCGAGGCCGGCTCGACGGCCGCGCAGGAGCTGGCGTACACCCTGGCGGACGGCTTCGGATACGTGGAGCTGGGGCTCAGCCGCGGGCTCGACGTGGACGTCTTCGCGCCCGGCCTGTCCTTCTTCTTCGACGCGCACGTCGATTTCTTCGAGGAGATCGCCAAGTTCCGCGCGGCGCGCAGGATCTGGGCGCGCTGGACGCGGGACGTGTACGGGGCGACGTCCGAGAAGGCGCAGTGGCTGCGCTTCCACACGCAGACGGCCGGCGTCTCCCTGACGGCCCAGCAGCCGTACAACAACGTCGTACGTACGGCGGTCGAGGCGCTCGCGGCGGTGCTCGGCGGCACCAACTCCCTGCACACCAATGCCCTGGACGAGACCCTCGCGCTGCCCTCCGAGCAGGCGGCGGAGATCGCGCTGCGCACCCAGCAGGTCCTGATGGAGGAGACCGGCGTCGCCAACGTGGCCGACCCGCTGGGCGGTTCCTGGTACGTCGAGCAGTTGACGGACCGGATCGAGGCGGACGCGGAGAAGATCTTCGAGCAGATCAAGGAACGGGGGCTGCGGGCCCACCCCGACGGCCGGCACCCCATCGGCCCGATCACCTCCGGCATCCTGCGCGGCATCGAGGACGGCTGGTTCACCGGCGAGATCGCCGAGTCCGCCTTCCAGTACCAGCAGGCCCTGGAGAAGGGCGACAAGCGGGTCGTGGGGGTCAACGTCCACACCGGGTCCGTCACCGGCGACCTGGAGATCCTGCGGGTCAGCCACGAGGTCGAACGGGAACAGGTCCGGGTGCTCGGCGCTCGCAAGGCCGCACGGGACGAGGGTGCCGTGCGCTCCGCCCTGGACGCGATGCTCGCCGCCGCGCGAGACGGTTCGAACATGATCGAGCCGATGCTGGACGCCGTACGGGCCGAGGCGACGCTGGGGGAGATCTGCGGGGTGCTGCGGGAGGAGTGGGGGGTGTATACGGAGCCGGCGGGGTTCTAGTGCTCCAGTCTGGTTTCGCGATCTGTCCAGTGGGCTCGTCGTCGGTAGTGGCTGCGCCGGGCTATCGCCTGGTGGTTGTCTGCGCCAGATGGACCAGTGCAGCAGCCTGGCCGTGGACAAGGCAGCACTCGGACAACCACGCCCAACGACACCGCCGAGCCGGTCGAGGCGGCTGTCGGCGATGAACGTGGCGGGGGCGGGCCACTTGTGCACCACGGGCGCCTTGTGAGCGGAGTGCGTCGCAGCGTGAGCGGCCCCGACCGCTGCGGGCTGGATGCCGGGCTATAGTCACAGCGTCGCGAAAAACGATGTCCCGCGGGTCCACCCGCCGGGCATCGCGCATACATCGATGCAGATGGTTCTGATCGGTGAGCGTCTCCTGCCGAGACCGGACATCCCGTCCGCTCACGGCGCTGACAATCGCCGACGCGTGTCGGCGCTACAGAGGAGCGCAGCATGCAGAAGACCATCGCCATTGTCGGAGCGGGACTGGGCGGGCTGACGCTCGCCCGGGTACTTCAGGCTCACGGCATCGCCGCGACGATCTACGAGGGTGAGGCTTCGGCGACGACCCGTGCACAGGGCGGCTTGCTTGACATCCACGAAGAGACCGGACAGGTGGCGCTTCGCGCAGCTGGTCTGTACAACGAGTTCCTCACTCTGGTCCGACCGGGCGAGGACGCCAAGCGCGTGGTCGACCGCCACGGCACGATCCTTTTCGACATGCCTGCGGACCCCGGTTCGGCCCGTCCAGAGGTGGATCGTGGCGAACTCAGGCGCCTGCTCATCGACTCGCTCGCGCCCGGGACGATCAGGTGGGGTCACAAGCTCGCCTCGATCCGGCACCGTCCGGAGGGCGACTACGCCCTCACCTTCACGGAAGGTTCCGCCACGCGCGCAGACATGGTCATCGGCGCGGACGGTGCCTGGTCGAAGGTGCGTCCGCTGCTCACCCTCGCCGAGCCTCTCTACAGCGGAACCTGCTTCATAGAGATCGCCCTCACCCCGGGCGGCCAGAACCATCGGGCGAGCGTGGCCGCGATCGGCAGCGGCACGCTGATGGCGGTCGCGCCGGGCAAAGGCATCATCGCCCACCGCTACTCCGACGGGCACGTGCGCGGATACGTGGCGCTGAACAAGCCCGAGACGTGGATGAGGTCGATCGACTTCGGCGACCCGTCCGCCGGCCTCCGTCAAGTCGCCGACGAGTTCGACGGCTGGTCGCCGCTGCTCACCGCCTTTGTGACAGAGAGCTGCGCGGAACCCTGGCTCCGACCCATCTACGCCCTTCCCGTCGGGCTTAAATGGGACAGGGTGCCCGGCGTCACGCTCGTCGGCGACGCCGCGCACCTGATGTCGCCCTTTGCCGGCGAAGGCGCAAACCTCGCCATGTACGACGGCGCCGACCTGGCGAGCGAGCTGGTTGAGCAACCCGACATCGAGGCCGCGCTCACCGCCTACGAAGAGCGGCTGTTCCTGCGTGGTAGCGGCGCCGCAGGCCGCTCGGCGCAGAACCTGGAAATCTTTTTCGGCCGGGAAGCACCGCAGAGCGTAGTCACTCTGTTCGATCACTCCTGATACCCCGGTCCAAGTCGTCTTGGAGAGCATGTTCATACGGCTGTCAGGGCATCGACGAGACTCACAGCGGGGCAGCCAAGCATCAGTGTCAATACGTGACGCTGGCGTTCTGTCAAAGACGCCAGGAAGACCGCCGCGTCGGCATTGGTCTGCTCACAGAGCGCGGCTGCTTCACGAACCTTTCCGTAGCTCAGGAGAGTCCGCGAGGAATAGGGCAGGGCCATCTTCTTGGCCCCGCCGTCCGAGACACCACGTCGTTGCACGATACGGCCCACGACCCGTGCACCGCGCGTCGTCATCTCCTGAGCCGCCGTATCCATCAGCGAGGCAAATTCCTTCTGCTTTCCGGAGAAATAGCCAACGATCACGACATCGGCCCCTTCGACCGCCAAGGTCGGAGCCTGACGCCTTGCCCGCACCAGCCCCACATGGTGAACCGGTCGCCGGTCACGCCTCCGATCCTGATGCATGACCTACAGTCTAGATGCGCCGCCACCGTCTCGATCGGATTGAGGCGGCAAGCCGGCCTGGCCACACAGGCCGAGATCGACACGACGATCGCCGCCATCACGTCGGACCCGGCCCTGCGCCCCGATCTGATCGCCAGGACCACCGAGGCGATGAATATCATGAACACTCCCGTGTCGAAGGGTGGAAACTGGGGCATGGCCGTGAGTGGAGACGCAGAGACGGCTCGGATCATCCGAGCCGTGAAGGCGCTGGGGTGACCGCGTGCTCGGTGCGGAAGTGATCTCACGCACGCTCGCAACGGGGCGATTCCTCGGTGTCGGTGTCGGCTCGTCACCGGCCGAAGCCGAAGCTCATCTCGGAGAGAACGTCCGGCAGGTACACGGTCGTGAGCCGCATCGGTATCTGCGGCTCGATTTCGGCCTTGTGGAAGCCACCTTCAGTGGTGAACCCGACTGGGCGTGCCAATGGTTTTCAATTCACACGCACCGGCTGGAGGAAGTTCCCGGCTTGACCGAGGAGGTACGTGAAAAGTACGGACTGGAATTCTCCGATTCGGTGACCTGGGGACAGCTGTCCCCAGAGGTCCGGCAGAGTGCCGACCGTATTGATCCGCCTCACCATGGGGGGTATTCGCAGACCCTGACGCGTTACCGCGTTCCGTGTGCCACAGCGAATATCTATCTGTCGTCAGGGCCGGAAGGTGATGCGCTCGGCCAAGTGATCGAGCAAATTCAGATCGGCGTCTGAGCGCTGGCACCCCCTTGATCACCGGCTCCGGCGACACACCCGCTCCGCGGACCGACCTCAGATGCCAGGATGTGCCGTCGAGGAGGGCATCGTGGGCTGGGATCCGTACGAACTCCTGGAGCCGTGGCTGGCGGCGACTGTGTATCCACCGCGTACCCGCGAGAATTACCAGGATCACGCGGGCAACTGGCTCGATCACTGTCGTGCGTCGGGGCTGGAGTGGGACAAGGTTGCCGCCCAGCACATCGCCCTGTGGGCCCATCGGCCCGGGGCACCCCACAGTGCCACGGCGCGGCGCGTTTCCGCGGTCCGTTCCTTCTACGCGTACGCGGTCCGCACAGGCGCCGCCGTATACAACCCTGCGGCCCGTCGGCCCCGCCGCACAAATCCCGCCCAGCTGACCCCGTCGGGCCTCGACCCCTGGCAGATCGCCGTACTCCTCACCGCGTTCGACGAGCGGAGCAGGCGCGAGTCACCCCATCCATACCAGGACCGCGCCTGCGGCTACCTGCACCTCGGGCTCGCGCTGCGGTCGGGCGCTCTCCTGGCTGTCAACCTCGACGACCTGAGCAGCGAGCGGGACATCGGCCGCGGCGCCGACACGCTGCGCCTGCCGGACCCTGACGGCGGACACCGCTTGGTGGCCCTGCCGCCACTGGTCGGGGAGGCCGTCAACGCCTACCTTCCGCGCCGCCGGCCGCCGCGTGACAGCACGCACGGCGGCCCGCTCTTCACCAGCCGTACCGGCATCAAGATGCCGCACCGCTATCCACACGACCTGCTGCGTGCGGTGGCCACGGCGAGCGGCCTGCTCTGACCGCCCGTATGAGGTGGCCCAGACGCGCGGGTGTGGTGGCGATGATCTCGTCCGGGGCGTCGCTCTCACGGAGGCGGAGGGTGCCGTCCGGGGCGGCGGCGAGGTAGAGGCAGTTGCCGGACTCATCGCCGCTGAATGAGGACTTCTGCCAGGTGAGTTGGGGCACTGGGGGCCTCTCTACAAGTCGTACAGGAGATGTTGGATCAGTAGTAGGGAGCTTGGAACCGCCTGAGCTTCGGGTGTGGTCGAGGGGACGATCGGAGGGAGCGCGGATTCCTTCAACCGGTCGAAGAGCATGCGGTATTGGGACAGTTGGTCCTGCGTGTCACGGTAGATCGGCTCGTTCGGATGTTCCAGTACGACCGTGGCCAGTTCCTCGACCGCAGGTCGCACGTACAGGAACGGGGTGCTGACGCCCAAGAACGTCCGTGCGCGGAACGGGAAGACCTGGATGGTCACGTTCGCCAATCTCGACAGTTCGATGAGATGCAGCAACTGCCTGCGCATGACACTTGGGCCGCCGTATTGCATGTGCAGGGCGGCCTCGTGGATCACGGCGTGTACAGCGGGGGCGTTCTCGCCCACGAGGGTCCGCTGGCGTTCCAACCTGAAGGCGATGGCGTCCTCGGTCGTGGCGTGCTTGGGCTTCACGTCTCCGAACAAAGCTCGGATGTACTCCTCGGTCTGGAACAGGCCTGGGATGAGCAGAGGCTCGTAGGAGCGCAGGCCGACCGCACCGGTTTCCAGTTCCGCGAGGTTGAGCGCGTGTGGGGTGACGCGTCCCTGATAGGCACTCCACCAGCCCTTGCCGGTGGACTCGGACATGGCAACCAGTGCCTCAAGGTACGGGATAGAAATATTCCCGTAATGCGCGCACAGCTTGCGGAGTCGTTCCGTGGCGACGGCGGTGCGGCCGGCTTCGATGTTGCTCAGGAGTGGGGCTCTGAGCCCGGTCGCCGCAGCGGCGTCATTTGTGCTGAATCCGCTGGTCTCACGGATCCTTCGCAGCTCAGCACCTAGGCGTCGCTGTCGTTCGCTGATTCTGGTCCGAAGTGCCAAGGCTCGTCCTCTCTCCGGAAGCTGGAGGTCACTCTTTCGGGGAAGCAGGTAGAAAATCTACTCCGGAATACCTACCGTCAGTATCGCAATCAACACACGCTGTGCGCAGCGAAGTGCGCATCTTCCCTAGGACGGAGTCCCGATGACCAACGAGGACGACTGGGAGTACGGCATCAACCTCCCGCACAACCCTCTCGCCGTCGGCGTCGCGCGTGGCGCCCTGCGACTGATCCTCCGCGCTCATGGGCTCGGGGAACTCCTCGTCACGGCCGAGCTGTTGGCATCCGAGTTGGTCACCAACGCGCATGTGCATGCCCCCGGCCCCTCCTGCCTCCGTGTGAAGCGCTCGGGGAAGTGGCTGCGACTGTCGGTATGGGACACCAGCGGCGAACCGCCCCGGCTTCCGCCCCCGTGCGGCCCGGACCGTGAAGAGGGGCGCGGGATGGAAATCGTGGAAGAGCTGGCCGACCGGTGGGGGCATTACGCCCTCGGTACGCCCGTCCCGCGCGGGAAGCTGGTCTGGTGCGAGCTGGGCGGTGGATGACCCGGCCGAGAAGGCAGGCGGGGGTGAACTTCAGGCCGTTGTCGACGCGGTCAGGCCGTTCAGCAGGAGCGTGGTGAAGGACCGGGTCCATTCCGGGTCGACGGGCTCCGCGCTCACCAGGGCGCGGTGGACCACCGCGCCCGCGATCACGTCGAAGATGAGGTCCGCGGTGCGGGCCGCGGCTTCGGGGTCGGGCTCGGTCGGCAACTCCCCGCGCTGCTGGGCACGGGCGCGGCCCTCCAGGACGAGGCGTTTCTGGCGGTCGACGATCGAGGAGCGGATGCGGGCTCGGAGCGCTTCGTCCGTCGTCGACTCGGCGATCAGGGCCATCAGCGCGGTCCTGGCCTCGGGGCGCTCGAGGAGGGCGGCGAAGCGGAGTACCACGCCCTCGATGTCGGCGGCCAGGGTGCCGCGGTCGGGCGGCAGGCGCAGTCCGTCGAAGAGTTCCGCCACCGCGTCGACGACGAGGTCGTTCTTTCCGGCCCAGCGGCGGTAGAGGGTCGTCTTCGCAACCCCCGCCCTGGTCGCCACGTCTCCCATGGTGAACTTCGACCAGCCGAGCTCCACCAGGGCCTGCCGGGTGGCCGCCAGGATCGCGGCGTCCGCGGCGGCGCTGCGCGGGCGTCCTGTGGCGCGCGGGGCAGGAGTGCGGCTCTGCATCCACTGACCATAAACCGACTGACCGATAACCGACTGACCATGAACGGACCGACCATGAACCCGCGGTCCCGGTGAGGTCGTGAGGAAGATCACCGGGGGGTGCTGGCGGCGAGGCACGCGGTGCCATTACGCTACGACCCGTAGCGAAACCACGGGTGGCGCAGGGTGGGGATCCGGCGTCGAACACCACGCCGCACGGCCGGCTTTCACCACGCTTTTCACACCTGCGCGCTGACGGGGGAGGATAGACGCATGCAGCCACGGAACATGTCCATGAGCGGAGTCGTCGACCTCGCCGCGGTGAAGGCGGCCCAGGAGGCCAAGGCGAAGGCGGAGCAGGCGCGAGCCCAGGCCGCACGGCAGGGCGGCGGCGCCGGCGGCGTCTCGCCGGCCGATCTCGTCATCGACGTCGATGAAGCGGGGTTCGAGCGGGATGTCCTGCAGCGGTCCGCCGAGGTGCCCGTCGTCATCGACTTCTGGGCCGAGTGGTGCGAGCCCTGCAAGCAGCTGAGCCCGGTCCTCGAGCGGCTCGCCGTCGAGTACAACGGGCGCTTCCTGCTCGCCAAGATCGACGTCGACGCCAACCAGATGCTGATGCAGCAGTTCGGGATCCAGGGGATCCCGGCCGTCTTCGCCGTCGTCGCGGGTCAGGCCCTGCCGCTCTTCCAGGGAGCCGCCGGCGAAGCGCAGATCCGGCAGACCCTGGACCAGCTGGTGCAGGTCGCCGAGGAGCGCTTCGGTCTGACCGGCCTGGTGGTCGACCCGGACGCCGAGCCGGGCGGTGTGGGTGCCGACCAGTCCGCTCCCGAGGTGCCTGACGGACCGTACGACTCGCTCCTCGAAGCCGCCGTACGGGCCCTGGACGCGGGGGACTTCGGCGGTGCCGTCCAGGCGTACCGGAACGTACTGAGCGACGACCCGGGCAACACGGAGGCCAAACTGGGTCTCGCGCAGGCCGAGTTGCTCCAGCGGGTGCAGGGTCTGGACCCTCAGCAGGTGCGCAAGGAGGCGGCGGAGAAGCCGGCCGATCCGCAGGCGCAGATCGTCGCCGCCGACCTGGATCTGGTGGGCGGGCACGTGGAGGACGCCTTCGGGCGGCTCATCGACACGGTGCGCCGCACGGCGGGCGACGACCGGGACGCCGTACGCCTGCGGCTGCTGGAGCTGTTCGAGGTCGTCGGCGGCGACGATCCGCGGGTGGCGGCGGCGCGCAGGGCGCTGGCGCGGGCGCTGTTCTGACCGGGCTTGGCGGGCCGGTTCTGACCAGTCGTTAAACGTCACGGCATGTGATGCCCGAGTGAAAGGTTGGCCGACAGACGGCCACTGCGGCCGCGCTTTACCAAAACTTGGTAAACGCGGCCGCTGTTACTTCCAGTAAGCCAGGGCCGCAGATCTGTCGGATTCTGTCCACCGATCAACAGTTTTGTACTCCCCTCTGTTGCCACCCAGCGTCGCCGACCGATACCGGCGGGTCGTTGTTCGGTTATCCGGCCGTTACTAGCGAGTAACGAACCCCCTTGTGTCAGCGGCGAGAATGGACCACGATCGGCGACGCTCGGTCCATTCCCGTACCCCGGCAGCCGGTTGGGTCGACGGGAACCCAGGGTCCCCACCGAGCAGAGTCGGCGGCAGTGGCGCCGGCTCTGGGACAGGGGGGTCTTCGCTTATCCGGCGAAGCCTGTCCAGCAGGGTTGTGCGTGATGCGTGTCAGGCGCGACCAGTGGTTGTCGCTCGGGGGTGATCGCCGGTGATTCGGGTGCGATTCGCGCCTCCGACGCAGGCGCTCTCCTTCCCGAGGACGTAGCACTTCTCCCATCCCTGCCCGGATGAGCCGTCGACACGACGGGTGCAGCCAGGGCCAGGAGATGTACGTCCGAGAAGGAGGAAATATGGAGTCCCAGGTGCGTGGCGGGACAAGATGGAAGCGGTTCGCTGTGGTGATGGTGCCCAGCGTTGCCGCTACGGCGTGTATAGGCGTCGCTCTCGCACAGGGCGCGCTCGCCGCGTCGTTCAGTGTGTCGGGGCAGGAGTTCAAGGTCAGCGCCGGCAAGCTCGTCGGCCACGGCATGACTCAGTACGGGGCCTTGGACTCGGGCACGAGTCTTTCGGGCGAGAAGCAGAAGCACCCGGTGGCGGTTTCGGCGTTCAACACCGCCGAGATCACCAAGCTGTGCCAGTCCGTGGTCACTCCGATTCCGGGCTTCGGCAACGTCACGCTGAAGCTGACCGCGGGCGACAAGGGTAAGGATGTCAGGGCCGAGCAGCTCTACATCGATACCTCGGTACTCGATTCGAGCAACGCCGTGTTCGAGGACATCGACATCGGCGTCCCCGTTGGGAGCGCCAACAGGGGCCCGAAGCCTAAGCCCGAAGAGGGCGGAAGCCCGTTCGCGTTCGCTCAGCAGGCCAAAACGGCCACGCTGACCGATGTGCATCAGACGTCGTGGGCCACCACGGCCGCCACCTTCACCCTGACCAACCTGCACATGGATCTGAGCTTGGGCAAGGGCGAGGGAATCGAGTGCTACTAGGCGCTCAGTGACGGGCGGGGGAGCCGTTACGGTCCCCCGCCTGCCATCTCTCTGCCGTCGCCTTCGAATCCCCCACAACTTCATCGCGTTACACCCTCACTAAGAGCAACGCCGCACCAGGGAGCTGTTTTCCATGAGCGCCGAGAGTCCTGCCGCGCCCGGCCAGTTCGCCCGCCGGAGGCAGCAGTTCCGCGCCTGGCGGGGCACCCGCCCGTTCTGGGCGGGGCTGTTCGTCATGATCGGCGGTCTTCCGATCATGTACTTCCCGTATGCGCACATCAAGCTCGGCGGCCTGACCCTCGCCATGGCCACCACGGCAGGCGCCGGCTCTCTGATCATCGGCGTGCTGCTCGTCGTCCTGGGCATCACCCTCTGGTTCCAGAAGCACGTACGCACGTTCGCGGGTGTCGCGGCGATCCTGCTCGGCCTCGTGTCCTTGCCCGTCTCCAACTTCGGCGGCTTCATCGTCGGCTTCCTCTTCGCGCTGATCGGCGGGGCGATGGCCGTGGCGTGGGTACCGGGCGTGCCGCCCGCGGAGGAGCCGGCCGAGCAGGACACGACAGGTGAGGGCGGCGCGCCCGAGGCCACGGACTTCGACACCGCGCTCCTGCGGCCCGTGAAACCGGTGGGCGAGCCGAACGATCTGTCAGGAACGAGCCCGGTCAACGGGGCGAACGGGAGGCACAGTGCCGGCTGACGAGGTGACCCACGGGACTGACGTGGACGCGTCCCGTGCGAGATCCGGGCCCCGCCACGCGGCACCCAAGAAGCCGTTGTTCACCAGGTTCCACGTGCCCGCGGGCAAGGCGATAGCCCTGGCGGCCATGCCGACGGCGGTCCTCATGGGAATGGGCTTCACGCCCACGCTCGCGCTCGCCGACGACCAGCCGACGTCCAAGTCCCTCACGGCGGACGAGTACAAGGCCTGCATGGCGGCACTGGAGGACGGCGCCTCGGCGTCGGCCAGCCCGTCGCCGTCCGCGAGCGACGAGTCCAAGGACCCGTCCCCGGACGCCTCCAAGGACGACTCCTCCGGCTCCTCGGACAAGGGTGACGGCACGGCCGACCCCAAGCCGTCCGCATCCCCGGGCGGTTCGGGTTCGTCGGATTCAGGTTCCGACGACAACGCCGACCCCACGCCCACCCCCACGCCGACCGCCACGGCCGGCGGCTCGGCCTCGACGGGCCAGGAGAGCGACGCCACCGCGTCCCCCTCGCCCTCCGAGACCGACAAGAACCTGCTGGACGACATCGGCGACGCGATCACCGGCATCTTCACCGGCGGTTCCAAGGCGACCGAGAGCGCCGACCCGACGCCGTCCGCCACCCCGTCCGCCTCGCAGAGCCCGACGGCGGGCACTGACGGCTCCGACGACTCGGCGAGCACCGGCAAGGACACGTCGGGCGCCCTCAAGGACACCACCAAGAAGCTCACCGACACGGTCGACGACACCGTGAAGGGCGCGACGGACACCGCCTCCAAGGCAGCCGAGGACACCACCAAGGCCGTCGAGAAGGCCGCCGAGGACGCCAAGGACGCGGCCGGGAAGGCCACCTCCTCGCCCAGCCCGTCCGCGAGCGACTCCACGGCCGCGGAGGACTGCCCGGCCGCCACGGATGCCGACGGCGCCGTCGACAACGACGTCCTGCTGCCCGACGACCCGTGGTACCTCGACGCCAGCAAGCTGACGCTGAACGGGGCCGACTACAAGGGCGTCGTCGAGGTGCGGACCGCGAGCGGCAAGGTCAAGAAGGTCCTGAAGTACGTCATCTCCGGCGGCACCACCATCGGCGACCTGCACCAGACCGTGAAGGACAAGCGGTCCGGCAAGACCTACCACGTCGAGGCCAGCAAGGGCATTCCGGACTCCACCATCACCGGCGGCGACACGGTGATGTACACGGAGAGCATCTCCGGAAACCTGTTCGGCCTGATACCGCTCACGTTCGACCCGGAGCACCCGCCGCCGCTGAACATCCCGCTGATCATGTTCACCAACGCGAAGGTTGTTCAGGCCGGTCAGTTCGGCGGCACGCTGACCATCCCCGGGATGCGCCAGTACATCACCGACTGAGCCACACCCCACGAACCATTCCGGGAGCCGCAACAGACTGTGCCCCGCCGGGCGTTGAACCCGGCGGGGCACAGTCGTGCGTGGGAGCGGCAAGGAGGCCGGCACTCCTCTTCACGCGCCAGTGGGATGCGTGGGGCGGGCCTGGAGTCGAACCTAAAGGCGAATTAAGGGTTCCGTAAACGCTTTCCCGCTGCCATGATGATGCGGTCCCCTGGGGAGGGGGCGCGGGGGGCCCGCGTGTTGACCGCACGCGGCATGGACGGGGATCTCTCTACTTCCTGACTTTTCCTGCGCGGCAGGCCTGTCGGCATGACCACCGACCGGCCCAGGCCGGCGATTCGTCGTGCCTTCTTCTCGCTCGGACGAGACCGACTATCCGGACTGACCATTCAGGTAGGGCATCGACGTGCAGACAGTTCGAAGAAAACCTCAACGACGGCGCTTACAAAGAGCCTTCGCGACCGCCGCCCTCGTGACGGCCACGGCTGTGCTCGGCGGACTCGTCTCCGCCGCCCCTGCGAGCGCTGACGAACCGGGAGACAACCCAACCGATCCGTGGTTGCGCACCCTGCGCGTCAGCCTGGGCGCGCAGGCACGCATGGACCGCTGCCAAGCGGGGCGGGCGGTGCACTACGGCGGTCCCGGGCTCAAGTCGATCGCGACGACGAAGCTCACCGGTACGGACGCGGATCTGGGCGAGTTCGTGACGGGGCGGTGGCAGTACCTCACGGAGTGGCAGCAGGCCGCCCTGCACGACCGCGACGCGGGGATCGCCGACCTGAACGTCTTCCGGGACCGCCAGGACAAACTGAACGCCAGCAACAAGCCGTACGCCGACGTGAATTCCACGCACGGCGGCGGGGACTATTGGGCGCCCGAGTTCGGCAAGGACATCGTCGCCTTCACCCTCGGCACCCAGCAAGACCTGTACTACAAGGCGTCAGACAACCCGACGCCGAGGCCGGGCCAGGTCTCACTGGACCAAGCCAAGAAGGTGCTCGACGCCTTCGACGCAGGCGATGACGAGTGGGATGTCGCGTACAAGGACTGGGCCGGGCGGCAACTGCTCGACACCAGCGACCTGGGCTACTCGTCGGCGAACGACATCGCTACGTTCCTGCGGTTCGGCGGTTTCCCGACCAAGGCCCCCGAGCCGGACTCGCTGGAGTTCCGCACCGAGGTCGAGGCGCTCAAGACAGCCTGGGCGGCCTGTGACAGCGCCAATCCGATCGACCACTACCGGGTGCTGACCGGCCCGGTCATGCAGGCGTACTCGGAGTGGGAGGCGGAATACGCAGGCCAGGCCGAGCAGCGCAAGCAGATCGTCACCGCCGAGGCGGCCGCGTCGAAGGAGACGCGGGTCGCCACCGAGGCGATGATCGAGGCGGTCCGGCAGGCTTGGCTGGCGGACCAGATCCTGTACTGGCAGAAGTACTGGGCCGCGCACAAGGACTCCGCTCTCTACCCGACGAAGGCCGAGTTCACCAAGGCGACGGCGGATCTGACCGCGGCGAAGGCGGCGGCCGCCAAGCAGGTGCCCCTGGCGGACGCGGCGGCCACTCGGGCCAAGACGGCCGCGGACACGGCGAGCACGCAGCAGACGAAGGCGTGGACGATCGCCGACGCCGCGAAGCTGCCGCGCGGGCGTGGCCTGCTGTACGCGCAGCAGTCGGTGCAGGTCGCGAAGGCCTCGGCCGCAGCCACCCAGGCGGCGGCGAAGGCCACGCTGACGGCGTCGAACGCGGCGAAGGCCACCGTGGCGGACTCCCAGACCCTGCTGGCGCTGGCGAAGACACAGACGCACGCGCTGAACACGGAGTTCCGCAAGACGGCGGCGTTGGAGGCGAAGGCGCAGGCCAAGGCCGCGGCTGAGTCCGCCGCCAAGCTGGCCACGGAGGCCGCGGCCAACGCCGCCACCGCGAAGACGGCCCGCGCGACCGCCGAGAAGGCGGAGCAGACCGCCAAGACCCAGGCGGCCGAGGCGAAGCGGCAGCGCGGGATCGCGGAGGCGGAGAAGGCCACCGCCGAGCGCGAGCGCGACAACGCGGCGAGCGAGCGAGCGAAGGCGAACGCCGCCGAGGAGCGGGCGCGGGGCGAGCAGGACAAGGCCAGGCAGGCCCGTACGGACGCGGAGACAGCCGGCTCGACGGCGACGGAGAAGCTGGCGGCGGCGGAGGACGCCGAAGCGCGCGCGTTCACCGCACGCAATCAGGCGGTCAAGGCCGAGCAGGAGAAGAACGCCACCGCTTCCCGGGCAGCCGCGCTGGAGTCCGCAGCCGCGGCGGCCGAGGGCACCAGCGCCGCGGCCGAGACCCGGCAGGCGGCCACGGAGGCCCGTACCGCCGCCAACGAGGCGGCAGGCGCGGCGACCCGGGCCCGCAGCGCTGCCAATGAGGCGACCACGGCGGCGGTGAACGCCCGTGCGGCGGCGACCCGTGCGGACGGCGCGGCCAAGCGGTCCCGGTCCGCCGCAGACGCGGCCCAGTCGGCGTACGCGAAGACGCACGCGGCCGCGGCCACCGCGCACGCCGCGGCGGCAGAGGCGATCGACGCCGCGGCGTCGGCCAAGGAGAACGCCAAGAAGGCGGACGCCGAGGCCAAGAAGGCCCAGGCCGCAGCGATCACCGCGCGCAAGGAGGCCACCGCTGCGGTGGCCGAGGCCGCCAAGACGGCCGCGTGGTCGGCGAAGACCGCCGGTTACGCCACCGCCACGGCGCAGTACGCGCAGGGTGCCCGGGATGCCGCGACCGCGGTGACCAAGGCGGCCGACGAGGCGATCACCATCGGCTCCCCGTACCGCGAGAGCGACTCCTCGGCGGCGTACGCGGTCCTGATCGGGCAGACCTCCAAGTCCCTTGCCGAGCAGCAGGCCAACGCGGCCAAGGCAAAGTCGGACGAGGCGAAGAAGGCGGCGGCGCAGGCCAAGGCACTCGCCGACAAGGCCGCCGGTGACGCGAAGATCGCTCTCCAGGCGGCGGCCGACGCCGCAAACTACGCGGTTCAGGCGGTCAACTCCGCCGCTGCGGCGAACGCTTCGGCGGCCGCGGCGGCGACCGACGCGGCAGCCGCGAAGAAGGCCGACGCGAACGCCCAGAAGTACGACGCGCAGGCGGGCACCGACGCCTTCTACGCCAACTTCGCCGCGAACGACGCCGAGTCGGCGGCCGCCCAGGCCGACAACTCCGCCACGGAGGCGGAGAAGGACGCCGCCGGCGCCCGCTCCGCGGCTTCCGCGGCCGAGTCCGACGCAGCCGCGGCGGACCGAACCGCCACCGCCGCCGAGTCGGATGCGGTCCAGGCCGAGAAGGCGGCGTCCAACGCGGAGAACTCCGCGAAGGAGGCGGACGCGGCCGCCACCCGCGCCGAGGCGGAGGAGCGGGAACGGGAACGCAAGGTCGCCCAGGCCCTGCTGGAGAAGGACGGCTCCGGTGCCGGTGCCGACCTCACGGCCGATGACGAGTCGTTGCTCCTGGACGGCTGCGGACCGGAGTGTGTCGAGGAGTTCCGGGAGGCCAGAGCACTCACCGGGCAGGGCATCATCGAGTGGCTCAAGGCCAACGGCGCCGAGATCCTGCTCGAGTACATCGGTGTTAACGATGTGAAGCGGTGCTTCACCGAGGGCGATGTCGAAAGCTGCCTGTGGACCTTGGTGAACGCCGTGTCGGCGGCGATTCCGGTCCTCAAATTCCCCGCGGTGGCCAAGGCCGTCGTACGCGTTGCCACGGGCGTCACCGGCTTCCTGGAGAAGTCCGTGACGGCCAAGCGGACCCTGGACAGGATGCGCACCCTCATCAAGGACATCCGTGAGGGGAAGGTAAAGACCTGTCCGGTGAAGCCCAAGGCTCTGGCGGCACCGTCTGCCGTGAGCCTGACCGCGCGGCCCGCCTCCGCGCCGACCGCTGCGGCCGCCGCCGAGTACCCGGGCGTCGGTACCATCGTGAGCCAGGACGGTGTGAGGATCCAGATCTACTCGAACGACCACGCACCGGCGCACGCGCACGTGAAGGGCAAGGGCGACGAGGTCCGCATCGGCCAGAACGGCAAGCCTCTGGCCGGCGACCCGGAACTGTCCAGGCACCAGCAGGCCGTGGTCACAGAGCACATCCGTACGATCAGGGAGAACATCCGGGTCGCCATGGAAAGGTTCAAGGCACGTGGCTGCTGATCCCTCCCCGGCCCTGGGCGAGGTGCTGCGGCGACTCGCCCAGGCCGTCGGCCGGTACGAGAACCATGCCTCGTTCGCCGACGGCCACGACCGCTGGTCCCTCTACCGTGTGGCGATGGACACCCCCGCCGCACTGCCGCTGCTCTTCGAGGCGGTGTCCCTGGAGACGGACGGTCCGCTGGCATCCGGAGTCGTCGGTGACGTACTGGAACGTGTTCCGGGGGACGAGCGCGAGCGTTGGGTACGGATCCTCCCGCCGACTGTGCGTGACTTCTCCGCGCACCGGGCGCGGGACCTCGGGGTCCTGGAATCGCTCAGGCAGGGTGCCGTTTCGGCAGAGACCGTCGCCGATCTCATCGACGGATGGTCCGACTGGCTTCAATTGAGAGCGGTCCGTGTGACCGCCGACCAGGGCATCCTGCGTGTTGTCTCTCAAAGGGGCCGGACCAAGAGGATCAGGCAGGCCGCCGTGGACGCCCTCCGGCAGAGCTGAGTACTCCGCTGGAGGCGCCGCGATCGGACGGCGGTGCTCCACCGGGCGTTGACCCGGCGGGGCACCGCCCTGTGCGGCTGACGTCCAGTGGATGCCACTGGGGGCGCCCGCTGTCGGCGCCCTCAGTGCCGTACAACAGCCCTTACAGCCCGCTCAGTTGGCGCTGCCCAGGTGGTGCACCCGCAGCATGTTCGTCGTGCCCGCCACACCGGGCGGGGAGCCCGCGGTGATGATGACGATGTCGCCGGGGTTGAAGCGCTTGGTCCTGGAGATCTCCTGGTCGACCATGTCGACCATCGCGTCGGTGCTGTTGACGAACGGCACGACGTGCGACTCGACGCCCCAGCTGAGCGTCAGCTGGTTGCGGGTGCCCTCGTCGGTGGTGAAGGCGATGATCGGCTGGACCGCGCGGTAGCGCGAGAGGCGGCGGGCGGTGTCGCCGGACTGGGTGAAGGCCACCAGGCCGCGGCCGCCGAGGAAGTCGGCGATCTCGCAGGCCGCACGGGCGACCGAACCGCCCTGGGTGCGGGGCTTCTTGCCGGGGACCAGGGGCTGCAGGCCCTTGGACATCAGCTCCTGCTCGGCCGCGGTGACGATCTTCGACATCGTCTTGACGGTCTCGATCGGGTAGGCGCCCACCGAGGACTCCGCCGACAGCATGACCGCGTCCGCGCCGTCCAGGATCGCGTTGGCGACGTCGGAGGCCTCGGCGCGGGTCGGACGGGAGTTGGTGATCATCGACTCCATCATCTGGGTCGCCACGATCACCGGCTTGGCGTTGCGCCGGCACAGCTCGATCAGGCGCTTCTGCACCATGGGGACCTTCTCGAGCGGGTACTCGACGGCCAGGTCGCCACGGGCGACCATCACGCCGTCGAACGCCATCACGACGTCCTCCATGTTCTCCACCGCCTGCGGCTTCTCCACCTTGGCGATGACGGGGACCCGGCGGCCCTCCTCGTCCATGATCTTGTGGACGTCTGCGACGTCCGTGGCGTCCCGGACGAAGGACAGGGCGACCAGGTCGCAGCCCATGCGCAGTGCGAAGCGCAGGTCGTCGACGTCCTTCTCGGACAGCGCCGGCACGTTCACGGCGGCGCCGGGCAGGTTGATGCCCTTGTGGTCGGAGACGACGCCGCCCTCGATGACGATCGTCTTCACCTTGGGGCCCTCGACTCCGGTGACCTTCAGCTCGACGTTGCCGTCGTTGATGAGGATCTGGTCGCCCTTGGTCACGTCACCGGGCAGGCCCTTGTAGGTCGTGCCGCAGATCTGCTTGTCGCCGGGGACGTCCTCGGTGGTGATGACGAACTCGTCACCCCGCTCCAGCTCGACCGGGCCCTCGGCGAAGGTCTCCAGCCGGATCTTCGGGCCCTGCAGGTCGGCGAGGACACCGATGGCCCGGCCGGTCTCCTTGGCGGCGGCACGGACGCGGTCGTACCGGCCCTGGTGCTCGGCGTGGGAGCCGTGGCTGAAGTTGAAGCGGGCCACGTTCATGCCGGCCTCGATCAGCGACACGAGTTGTTCGTGGGAGTCGACCGCGGGGCCGAGAGTACAGACGATTTTCGAACGGCGCATGGGGGCGATCCTATCGGTTTGTTTCGCTCCGGAATATTCCGTCTGGTGGAAGAACCCGGGAAGAACAAATGGGCGGCTCTGTGCTCAGGCGTGTTACCGCCGTGTATTGCTCAGCCGGCCACGCGGCGGAGCCGCATATTGTTACTGCCCGACCAGTGCGTAGGTCTGTGTGGCGATCTCCAGTTCTTCGTCGGTCGGCACCACGGCGACGGCCACCCGCGCGTGAGCCGGCGAGATCAGCCGCGGCTCGTCACCGCGTACGGCGTTGAGCGCGCCGTCCACCACGAGGCCCAGCCCCTCCAGGCCCGCCACGGCGGCCTCGCGTACCGGGCCCGCGTTCTCCCCGACGCCCGCCGTGAACGCCACCGCGTCCACCCTGCCGAGTACGGCGTAATAGGCGCCTATGTACTTCTTCAGCCGGTGAATGTAGATGTCGAAGGCGAGCTGGGCTTCTTCGTCGCCCTCGTCGATCCGGCGCCGGATCTCCCGCATGTCGTTGTCCCCGCACAGACCGATCAATCCGCTCTTCTTGTTGAGGAGAGTGTCGATCTCGTCCGTGGACATTTTGCCAACGCGCATCAAATGGAAGATGACGGCCGGGTCCATGTCTCCGGATCGCGTACCCATCACGAGCCCCTCCAAAGGCGTCAGTCCCATGGAGGTGTCCACGCACTTCCCGCCCCGTACGGCGGAGGCGGACGCCCCGTTGCCGAGGTGCAGCACGATCACATTGACCTCGGAAGGGTCCTTGCCCAGCAGCTTCGCCGTCGCCCGGGACACGTACGCGTGCGAGGTCCCGTGGAAGCCGTAGCGCCGGATCCGGTGCTCGTCGGCGGTCTTCACGTCGATCGCGTAGCGGGCGGCCGACTCCGGCATCGTGGTGTGGAAGGCGGTGTCGAAGACGGCGACCTGGGGGAGGTCCGGACGCAGGGCCTGGGCCGTGCGGATGCCGGTCAGGTTGGCCGGGTTGTGCAGCGGGGCCACCGGGATCAGCCGCTCGATCTCGGCGAGCACGGCACTGTCGATGACCGTCGGCGCGGTGAAGAGCTTCCCGCCGTGCACCACCCGGTGCCCGATCGCGGCCAGCTCCGGCGAGTCGAGGCCGAGCCCGTCGTTGGCCAGCTCCTGCGATACGGCCTTCAGGGCGGCCTCGTGATCCGCGATCGGGCCGGTCCGCTCACGGGACTCCCCGCCGCTTGCGAGGGGCGTGTGCTTGAGCCGGGAGGTCTCCTCGCCGATGCGCTCGACGAGCCCCACGGCCAGCCGGCTGCTGTCGCGCATGTCGAGCAGCTGGTACTTCACCGAGGAGGAACCGGAGTTGAGGACGAGGACACGCGTGGAGCTCACTGTGCGGCTGCCTTCTCGATGGGGGACGCGGCGACAGGGGACGAGGCGAGTGTCTGGGCCTGGATCGCCGTGATGGCGACCGTCGTGACGATGTCCGGGACGAGCGCACCGCGAGACAGGTCGTTGACCGGCTTGCGCAGACCCTGCAGCACCGGACCGACGGCGATGGCCCCGGCCGAACGCTGCACGGCCTTGTACGTGTTGTTGCCGGTGTTGAGGTCCGGGAAGATCAACACGCTGGCCTGACCGGCGACTTCGGAGCCCGGCAGCTTGGTCTCGGCGACCGACGGCTCCACGGCGGCGTCGTACTGGATCGGCCCCTCGATCTTCAGGTCGGGGCGCCGCGAGCGCACCAGCTCGGTCGCCTCCCGCACCTTGTCGACGTCGGCGCCCGAGCCGGACGTACCCGTCGAGTACGACAGCATCGCGATCCGCGGCTGCACGCCGAACTGCTCGGCGGTGGACGCCGACTGGATCGCGATGTCGGCGAGCTGCTCGGCGTTCGGGTCCGGGTTGACCGCGCAGTCGCCGTAGACGAGGACCTTGTCGGCCAGGCACATGAAGAAGACGGAGGAGACGATGTCGGCGTCCGGCTTCGTCTTGATGATCTCGAAGGCGGGGCGGATGGTCGCGGCCGTGGAGTGCACGGACCCCGAGACCATGCCGTCGGCGAGGCCCTCCTGGACCATCAGGGTGCCGAAGTAGTTGGCGTCCGAGACGACGTCGTACGCCAGCTCCACCGTGACACCCTTGTGGGCGCGCAGGGCCGCGTACCGTTCGGCGAAGGCGTCCCGCAGTTCACTGGTGGCCGGGTCGATCAGCCGGGCGTCGCCCAGGTCGATGCCGAGGTCGGCGGCCTTCTTGCGGATCTGGTCGACGGGGCCGAGCAGGGTGAGGTCGCACACCCCGCGGCGCAGCAGCACCTCGGCCGCGTGCAGGACGCGCGGCTCGGTGCCCTCGGGCAGCACGACGCACCGCTTGTCCGAGCGGGCCTGTTCCAGGAGCTTGTGCTCGAACATCATCGGGGTGACGCGGTCGCTGCTCGGCGCGGAGACCCGCATGTCGAGGGCGGCGGTGTCGACGTACCGCTCGAACAGGCCGAGCGCGGTCTCCGCCTTGCGCGGGGTGGCCGCGTTCAGCTTCCCCTCCAGGGAGAAGAGCTCGGCGGCGGTGGGGAAACTGTTGCCGGGCACCGAGAGGACCGGGGTGCCGGGGGCGAGGCGGGCGGCGAGGGTGAGGATGTCGTCGCCGGGGACCTCGTTCAGGGTGAGCAGGACGCCGGCTATCGGCGGGGTGCCGGCGCTGTGCGCGGCCAGCGAGCCGACGACCAGGTCGGCGCGGTCGCCCGGGGTGACCACCAGGCAGCCCGGGGTCAGGGCGCCCAGGAAGTTCGGCAGCATCGCGCCGCCGAAGACGAAGTCCAGCGCGTCCCGGGCCAGCCCCGAGTCGTCGCCGAGGACGACCTTGGCACCCAGCGCGTGCGCGATCTGGGCGACGGTCGGCGCGGACAGGGCGGGCTCGTCGGGGACGACGTAGCAGGGCACCGCGAGGCGGCCGTCGAGCTGTTCGGCGATCTTGTCCCGGTCGTCCCGGGCGACCCGGTTGGTGACCATGGCGAGGACGTCGCAGCCGAGGCCGTCGTAGGCGCGGTAGGCGTTGCGGGTCTCGGCCAGCACCGACTCGGCGGTCTGCCCCCGGCCGCCCACCACCGGGATCACGGACGCGCCGAACTCGTTCGCCAAGCGCGCGTTGAGCGACAGCTCATCCGGGAACTGGGTGTCCGCGTAGTCGGTGCCGAGGACCAGGACGACGTCGTAGTCCCGGGCGACGCGGTGGAAGCGGTCGACGAGCGTCGACACCAGCTCGTCGGCGCCACGCTCGGCCTGCAGGGCGGACGCCTCGTGGTAGTCCATGCCGTAGACCGTCGCCGGGTCCTGGGCGAGCCGGTACCGGGCCCACAGCAGCTCGAACAGGCGGTCGGGACCGTCGTGGACAAGGGGCCGGAACACGCCCACCCGGTCGACCTGCCGGGTCAGGAGCTCCATGACCCCCAGCTCGACGACCTGGCGGCCGTCGCCGCGGTCGATCCCGGTCACGTACAGGCTGCGCGTCACGTGTGATCTCCGTTCCGTCTCTCGTCCAGTCCGTCTCTTGTCCAGGAAGCCGGAATCCGGCGGGAATCCGGTCCGGTTTCCGGGGTCCGGCCCATAAAAATCGCCCACCGCGGTGAGCAGAACCCTCTTGACAATACCTCCGGCGCTATATAAGGCACCCGCCAGGTCCGGCGGCGACAGCGCCGCTGCGGAGCATGAAACAATCGGATCTGGCTCACCGGTATCCACAGCGAGCAGGAGACACAGCACGATGCGCATCGGAGTTCTCACCGCAGGCGGCGACTGCCCCGGCCTGAACGCCGTGATCCGGTCGGTCGTGCACCGAGCGGTCGACCACTACGGCGACGAGGTCATCGGCTTCGAGGACGGGTACGCCGGCCTGCTCGACGGCCACTACCGCACCCTCGACCTCGACGCGGTCAGCGGCATCCTGGCCCGCGGCGGCACCATCCTCGGCTCCTCCCGCCTCCAGCGCGACCGGCTGCGCGAGGCCTGCGAGAACGCGTACGACATCGCGCGCGACTTCGGAATCGACGCGCTGATCCCGATCGGCGGCGAGGGCACGCTGACGGCCGCGCGGATGCTGGCCGACGCCGGGCTGCCGGTGGTCGGCGTCCCGAAGACGATCGACAACGACATCTCCTCCACCGACCGCACCTTCGGCTTCGACACCGCGGTCGGCGTCGCCACCGAGGCGATGGACCGCCTCAAGACCACCGCCGAGTCCCACCAGCGGGTGATGGTCGTCGAGGTCATGGGCCGGCACGCGGGCTGGATCGCCCTGGAGTCCGGCATGGCGGCCGGCGCCCACGGCATCTGCCTGCCCGAGCGCCCCTTCGACCCCGCCGACCTGGTCAAGATGGTCGAGGAGCGCTTCGCCCGCGGCAAGAAGTTCGCGGTGCTCTGCGTCGCCGAGGGCGCCCACCCCGCCGAGGGCTCCATGGACTACGGCAAGGGCGAGATCGACCAGTTCGGCCACGAGCGATTCCAGGGCATCGGTACGGCGCTGGCGTACGAGCTGGAGCGCCGGCTCGGCAAGGAGGCCAAGCCGGTCATCCTCGGGCACGTGCAGCGCGGCGGCACGCCGACCGCGTACGACCGTGTGCTCGCCACCCGCTTCGGCTGGCACGCGGTGGAGGCCGCGCACCGGGGCGAGTTCGGCAGGATGACCGCCCTGCGCGGCACCGACATCGTGATGGTGCCGCTGGCGGAGGCGGTGACCGAGCTGAAGACGGTCCCGAAGGACCGGATGGACGAGGTGGAGTCGGTCTTCTAGGGCGGCCCGCAGGGGGTGTGCGGTCTTCTGGGGCGGCCCGCAGGGGGTGTGCGGTCTTCTGGGGCGCCCCGCACGGGTGTCCGCTAGCCGGTGCTGTTCTGGACCGTGGTCCAGAAGTGGTCGATCACCCGGTCGAGGAAGTCCTGGCCGCTCTCACCGGCCTCGCTTCCGCCACCGCCCCGGCTGAGGGCGGCCACCGTCTGCCGCTGGTACTGCCGGTGCAGTGTGTGGAGGGTGTCCTCCAGGAGCCGTCGGCCCAGCGGCACGATCTTCCCGACCGGACGGACGTACGCCTGCCACCGCGAGGTCACGGCGTGGCGCAGCAGCTCGGCGAGTTTCGGCTCCCGGCCGGTGACGGCGATGAGATCGGGCAGCGTCAGCTCCAGCAGATCGGCCAGCGCGGACGACTGACGGTCGGTTCCGCGCCACTCGTCGTGCTCCTCCATGGCGAGGTAGACAAGCAGTTCGAGCCCGACGGCGCGGGCCACGTCCTCGGCCGCGAACCCGCGGGAGAGCCGGTGCTGGCGCAGGGTGCGCGGTCTGCCGATGAGGTCATCGGGGGCGCACCACAACGCGCACGCGAGGGCGGTGAGTTCGCAGTGGTCGGGGGAGGTGATCCCGCGTTCCCAGGCGATCACGAGGGCGGGGGAGACGTAGGGGAGCCCGTACGAGGCACGCAGGTCGTGGGCGACGTGCTCGGGTGCCATTCCGAGAGCGGTCCGCAGGCGGCGGGCCGCGGGGGCGTCGAACGGGGGAGGCGGCGGACTGGGCGGATTCGGCTGTGGGGGACGGCGCACGGGCCACAAGTTAGGGGCCTGGGGGTGCGGTGACTACGTTCAGTTCGGCCAGGATCACGGATTGTAGGAACATACGGTTTCGGCCGTGGGTTCGGAGTGGCCGAAGATCGTTCGTCGGACTGCTGGGATGGGGGGCGCGGGCGGGGGATGCCCGCCCGGGCGGGCATCCGGGAGGCGTGCGGCTTTCCCGCACGAGGCGAATGGCAAGGTAGAGAGGCATATGCGCGCACGTCCGCCGATGCCGGACGTGCGCCACGTCGCGCCGGTCGGTCCCCGGCGGGACGTCACAGGTCTCGCCCGTGCGGGCGGACCTCGAAGATGTGTACGTCGTGACGGACGCGGCGATCGGCCAGGTGAACGAGAAGAACCCGCGGCGCAAACCGAACGGTCCCCCTCTCCCGGGTGTCGGGCGGGATCCGGGGAAGCCCGGTGAGCGCCCTACGCCTGATGCACGATCTGGATCAGGTTGCCGCAGGTGTCGTCCAGTACCGCCGTGGTGACCGAGCCCATCTCCAGCGGCTTCTGGGTGAACCGCACCCCGAGTCCGCGCAGCCGGTTGAACTCCGCGTGCACGTCGTCCACGGCGAAGGCGGTGGCCGGGATGCCGTCGTTGAGCAGGGCGTCCCGGTACGGCTTCACCGCGGGGTGGCCGGCGGGCTCCAGCAGCAGTTCGGTCCCGTCGGGGTCCTCCGGCGAGACGACGGTCAGCCACCGGTCCTCGCCCAGCGGGACCTCGGCCTTCTTCACGAAGCCCAGCACCTCGGTGTAGAAGCGCAGGGCCTTGTCCTGGTCGTCGACGAAGACGCTGGACAGGTGGATCCTCATGGTTTCGGCTCCTGTTCGTCGGGCCTGATCCACCGCTCGGCGATGCGCGTCAGCGGTGCTGTGTTCAGGTCGTGGAAGGTGCAGCGCCCCGGCCTGCCGGGTCACAACGCAACACCCACTTTCGCCAGACGCTCACTGGTCAGGCAACCGAGATCACTCTCCGTGTCCTGCCCCTCGGGCTCCACGGCGGCCTCGCTCATCTTCCGTCGCTTCCATGATCAGCGGATCCGCCGCGCTGCCCTGGGCTGGCGACCACACCACGAGACACGACCACCACGCGGCCCAGCGACGGGCTTCCCCCGGCGGTGTGCGGTCGCGCATTCATCCCGACGAGCCGACGTCAGTGACGCCCCCGCCCCACAGCCCCCCGCACCCACCGGTACACCAGTTCCGGCCGCCCCACCTGCCCGTACACCGGGGCCCGTTCCGCCCGCCCCGCCTCCACCAGGTGCTCCAGATAGCGGCGGGCCGTTATCCGGGAGATGCCCACGGCCTGAGCGATCCGGGCCGCCGTCAGGCCCTCCTGCGCGTCGCGCAGGGCGCCGGTGACGCGCTCCAGCGTCGGTCCGCTCAATCCCTTGGGCAACGCCGCCGGCCCCGGTGCCCGCAGCGTCGCCAGGGCTCTGTCCACCTCGTCCTGCCCGCTCGCCTCGCCGGCCGCCGCGTGGAACTCGGCGTATCTGACCAGCCGGTCCCGCAGCGTCGCGAAGGTGAACGGCTTCAGTACGTACTGGACGACCCCCAGCGAGACCCCCTCCCGCACCACCGTCAGGTCCCGCGCCGACGTCACCGCTATGACGTCCGCCTGATGCCCCGCCGCTCGCAGCGAGCGCGCCAGTTGCAGGCCGTGCACGTCCGGCAGATGCAGGTCCAGCAGCAGCAGGTCCACCGGCGTACGTTCCAGCGCGCGCCGCGCCTCCGCACCGGTGTGCGCCTTGCCGACGGCCGTGAAGCCGGGGACCCGGTCGACGTACATGACGTGGGCGTCGGCGGCGACCGGGTCGTCCTCCACCACCAGGACCCGGATGGCCGGCTGCTGCTCGCTCGTCGTCATGCGTCGCCTCCAGAAACCGGGCCCGCCGTTACCGCGCCCTCGGACACCCGCTCCGCTTCGGCCCCGTCCCGCAACGGCAGCCGTACCTCGAACTCCGCCCCGCCGCCGTCGGCCTCCGCGACCCTCAGGGACCCCTCGTGCCGGGTCACCGCCTGCCGTACGAGGGCCAGGCCGAGCCCGCGCCCGCCCGGCCCCGCCGGCTTCGTCGAGAAGCCCCGCAGGAACACCGCCTCGGCGTGCGCCGGGTCCACACCCGCCCCCGTGTCCGAGACGCGCAGGACCAGCCGGCCGTTCGCCTCGCCCTCGGTGTACGCGGTCACCGTCACCCTCCCGCGCAGGCTCCCCTGTGCCGCGTCCACCGCGTTGTCGATCAGGTTGCCGAGGATGGTGACCAGGTCACGGGAGGACAGCGACTTCGGCAGCAGCCCGTCGTCGAGCCGGCTGTCCTCCGACACCACCAGCTCCACGCCCCGCTCGTTCGCCTGTGCCGTCTTGCCCAGCAACAGGGCCGCCAGCACCGGTTCGCTCACCGCCGCCACCACCTGGTCGGTGAGCGCCTGCGCCAGCTCCAGTTCGGCGGTGGCGAACTCCACCGCCTCCTCCGCGCGGTCCAGTTCGATCAGCGAGACGACCGTGTGGAGACGGTTCGCCGCCTCGTGCGCCTGTGAGCGCAGCGCCTGGGTGAAGCCGCGCTCCGAGTCCAACTCGCCCATGAGGGCCTGGAGTTCGGTGACATCGCGCAGGGTCACCACCGTCCCCCGGCGTTCGCCTCCCGACACCGGGGAGGTGTTGATCACCAGCACCCGGTCCGCCGTCAGATGCACCTCGTCCACCCGCGGCTCGGACGCCAGCAGCGCCCCGGTGAGGGGGGCGGGCAGGCCGAGTTCCGCGACCGAGCGGCCCACCACGTCCGCCTCCGAGGTCACGCCCAGCAACTCCCGTCCGCCGTCGTTGATCAGCGCTACCCGGTACTGCCCGTCCAGCATCAGCAACCCCTCCCGCACCGCGTGCAGCGCGGCCTGGTGGTAGTCGTGCATCCGGCTGAGCTCGCTGGCGTTCATGTTGTGGGTGTGGCGGCGCAGGCGGGCGTTGATGACGTACGTGCCGATGGCGCCGAGCGTGAGCGCGCCGACCGGGACACCGAGCAGGGCCGTCAGCTGGTCCTGGACCCGCTCGGTGATCACCTTGACCCTGATGCCGGCGCTGACCAGGCCCACGACCCTGCCGTTGTCCTCGATCGGGGTGACCGCGCGGACCGACGGGCCGAGGGTGCCCGCGTACGTCTCGGTGAACGTCCTGCCTTCCAGCGCGCCGCCGATGTGGCCGCGGAACTTCTGGCCGATCTGGTCCTCGACGGGGTGGGTCCAGCGGATGCGCTGCGGGTTCATGATCGTGATGAAGTCGACCTCGGTGTCGCGCATCACCTGCAGCGCGTACGGCTGGAGCTCCGCCGAGGGGTCGGGGGTGCGGATCGCGGCCCGGACGGAGGGGGAATCGGCCACCGAGCGGGCCACCGCCGTGGCCTGGCGGGTGGCCGCCTCCTCGGCCTGGCTGCGGTCGCTGACGTACGTGAACAGCGCGTATCCGGCCACCACGACCGCTATCAGCACGGCCTGCATGGCGAAGAGCTGACCGGCCAGGCTGCGGGGAGTAGGGACACGGGGGGCGTGCATGCCGTCAGTCTGCCCCTTGGCTGATTGTGAACTAAATGAACGGAAGGGTGACCGCCCTCACACGACGGGAGATAGTCACCGCATCCCCCCATGCAGAACCCGCAGTAACCCCAGCCAGTTCCCCCGGACGTGAGCCGCACGCCGGTGATGCCGACGACGTCGTCAAGGAGGGCCACCGTGACCAGCGCAGCCCATACGGCACCTGCCGCACCCAAAGCCAAGCGGGACCGCACCCACTACCTCTACATCGCGGTGATCGTCGCGGTCGCCATCGGCATCGCCGTCGGTCTGGCCGCGCCCGATTTCGCGGTCGAGCTCAAGCCCATCGGCACGGGCTTCGTGAACCTGATCAAGATGATGATCTCGCCGATCATCTTCTGCACGATCGTGCTGGGCATCGGCTCGGTGCGCAAGGCCGCCAAGGTCGGTGCGGTCGGCGGTATCGCGCTGCTCTACTTCACGATCATGTCGTTGGTCGCGCTGGGCATCGGCCTGGTCGTCGGCAACATCCTGGAGCCGGGCACGGGTCTCGCGGTCACCGACGCGATCAAGGACGCCGGTCACGCCCAGATCGACGGGGAGGCCAAGGACACCACCACCTTCCTGCTCGGCATCATCCCGACGACGATCGTCTCCGCCTTCACCGAGGGCGAGGTGCTGCAGACCCTGCTGATCGCCCTGCTGGCCGGCTTCGCGCTGCAGGCCATGGGTCCGGCCGGACAGCCGGTCCTGCGCGGTGTCGAGCACATCCAGCGGCTCGTCTTCCGCATCCTCGCGATGGTGATGTGGGCCGCCCCGGTCGGCGCGTTCGGCGCCATGGCCGCCGTGGTCGGTTCCGCGGGCGTCGACGCGCTCAAGAGCCTCGCGGTCCTGATGCTCGGCTTCTACGTCACCTGTTTCCTGTTCGTCTTCATCGTGCTCGGCGTCATGCTGCGGGTGATCGCGGGGCTGAACATCCTCACGCTCTTCAAGTACCTGGGCCGTGAGTTCCTGCTGATCCTGTCCACCTCGTCCTCGGAGTCGGCGCTGCCGCGGCTCATCGCGAAGATGGAGCACCTGGGCGTCAGCAAGCCGGTGGTCGGCATCACCGTCCCGACCGGCTACTCCTTCAACCTCGACGGCACCATGATCTACATGACCATGGCGTCCCTGTTCATCGCCGACGCCATGGGTACGCCGATGTCGATCGGCGAGCAGATCCCGCTGCTGCTCTTCCTGTTCGTCGCCTCCAAGGGCGCGGCCGGTGTCACCGGCGCGGGCATGGCGACCCTGGCCGGCGGCCTGCAGTCGCACAAGCCCGCCCTGGTGGACGGCATCGGCCTGATCGTCGGCATCGACCGCTTCATGAGCGAGGCGCGCGCCCTGACCAACTTCGCGGGCAACGCCGTCGCCACGGTCCTGATCGGCACCTGGACCAAGGAGATCGACCGCGAGCGCGTCGACCAGGTGCTCGCCGGCCAGATCCCCTTCGACGAGACGACCCTCCTCGACGACGGCCACGACGACGGTGACGACATCCACGCCGAACTCCCCGAACAGGGCGGCGAGAAGGAACTGGCCAAGGCCTGACGGCCTCGCCCCCGACCGGCAAGCGCTCCCGGCCGGGCCGGGCCCGGAGCCTGAACCCGGGCTCGTCCCGGCCGGGGCTGGCGTCTGAGGGCCTCGTGTCCTGCGTGTGGCGGGCGGTGCCCGGCCGGGTCGGCAGACGCCTCGCCCCCGACCGGCAGGCGTTTCCGTCCGGGCCGGGCCCAGAGCCTGGACTCGGGCTCGTCCCGCCGGGTCGGCAGACGCTTCGCGCCCAGTCGGGCCGCCGGGTGCCTCGTCCGGCCGGCAGGCGCTCCCAGCCGGCCGGGCCCGGAGCCTGAACCCGGGCCCGGTCCGTCGACTCCGGGCGGCTGAGTGCTCCCCCGTGTCTCAGCCGCCCGGTCCACCTTTCTTCACCCCAGCTTCGCCACCAGCTCGGTGGCCACGGAGGCGGGCACGCCCGCCGCGGTCAGTACGGTGACCGCGGCCGAGCGGCCCGCCTCCTCCGCGTTCAGCAGGCCGTCGTTCACCGCCTCCATCAGGGCGATCACCGTCTGCTCGTGCACATACGCCAGCGCCGGCGCCGGCAGCGGGGAGTCGAAGACGCCCGCCTCCAGCCCCTGGCGCAGCAGTTCGACACTGGCCTGCCGGACCGGGGTGAGCCGGTCGCGGATGCCCTCCATGGCCACGCTGCGCTGGGCGAGCGCGACCAGGATGCGATAGCGGTCGGCGACCTCCCAGACCGCCAGCACCGAGCGGGCCACCGCCTCCGCCGGGTCCTCCACGCCGTCCCGGCCCGCCGCGTGCGCGGCCGCCACCGACTCCACGGCACCGTCGACGAGGGTGCCGACCAGCGCCTCACGGCTGGGGAAGTGGCCGTACACGGTCCGTCGTACGACCCCCGCCGCGCGGGCGATCTGGTCCATGGACGCGTCGGGGTCGCGCAGCAACTCGGCGAGGGCGACGTCGAGGATGCGGCGCCGGTTTGCGTCGGCGCGACTGGTGATACCCGTGCTCATGGCTGCCATTGTGCACGCCCCCCGACGGGCGCTCGTGGTCCCTCCACCAGGGCTTCACCTCCTCTATTTGCACAGAGCTGTGCAGTGGACGTACATTGCACATGGTTGAGCAATTGCACGGCACTGAGCAAGTTCAGGGCAACGTACGCACCGTTACACACTCCGAGGAAGGCGACTCCCGCCCATGCGACTCGTCATGAACGAACCGGTCGAAAGGATGGACCGCCCCTACGCCCGGCGCTGGTGGGCACTTCTGGTCCTGTGCCTGAGCCTGCTGATCATCGTGATGGCGAACACGGCACTGACCGTCGCCGCGCCCGACATGACCCGCGACCTGGGTCTGTCCAGCGCCGACCTGCAGTGGGTCATCGACGGCTACACCGTCCCGTACGCGGCGCTGATGCTGCTGCTCGGCGCGATCGGCGACAAGTACAGCCGGCGCGGCGCCCTCATCCTCGGGCTGTTCGTCTTCGGGTCGGGGGCCGTCGCCGGATCCCTCGTCGACAGCTCCACCGGGGTCATCGCGGCCCGCGCGGTGATGGGCGTCGGCGCGGCCATGATCATGCCCGCGACGCTCTCCCTGCTCGCCGCCACCTTCCCGCGCGCCGAACGCGCCAAGGCGATCACCCTGTGGACCGCGACCGCGGGTCTGGCGATCGCGGCCGGACCGTTGCTCGCGGGCGCGCTCCTTGAGCACCGCAGCTGGACCTCCACGTTCCTGATCAACGTCCCCGTCGCCGCCCTCGCCGTCGTCGGCGCTCTGGTCCTCGTACCGCCGTCCAAGGCCCACGACAAGGGCCGGATCGACTACGTCGGCGGGCTGCTGTCCGTCGTCTGGATCGGCTCGCTGGTCTACATGATCATCGAGGGGCCGCACTTCGGCTGGGGTGTCAAGGCGATCACCGCCGCGGTCGTCGCGGGCGTCGGACTCACGCTGTTCGTGGTGTGGGAGCTGCGCCACCCGCGCCCGGTCGTGGACGTACGGCGCTTCACCGACCGCCGGTTCGCGGGCTCCAACCTCGCCGTGGCCCTGTTCTTCCTCGCCGTCTTCGGCGCCTTCTACTACCTCACGCAGCACCTCCAGTTCGTCCTCGGCTACAGCGCCCTTCAGACGGGACTGCGCATGCTGCCGCTGGCCGGCGCGGTCTTCGTCGGCTCGGCCCTCACCGGATACCTCACCCCGCGCGTCGGTATGAAGTTCACGGTCACCGCGGGCATGGTCGGCGGCACGGCGGCCCTCGCGCTGCTCACCCGGGTCGACGCGAGTTCGTCGTACGGCGATCTCGTCGCCCCGCTCGCCATCCTGGGCCTCGCGATCGGGCTCGCCCTCTCGCCCTGCACGGACGCGATCATGGGGGCCTTCCCCGAGTCCGAACTGGGCGTCGGCGGCGCGGTGAACGACACCTCGCTGGAACTCGGCGGCTCGCTCGGCATCGCGATCCTCGGTTCGCTGCTGGCCACGTCGTACTCCGGCCACCTCACCGACGCCACCGCCGGCAGCAAGCTCCCCGCCTCCGCCCTGACCACCGCCCAGGACTCGGTCGGCGCCGGATACGGGGTCGCGCAAGGCATCTCCGAGCAGGCCCGGAAGGCCGCCGCGCAGGCAGCCAGGGCGACCGACCCGCAGCAGGCGGCCCAGCTGAAGGGCCAGGCCGACCAGCTCGCCCGGGGTGCCCGTCAGATGGCCGACGCGGTCGGCTCCTCCTTCTCCGACGCGGTCGCCCACACCAGCCTGATCGGCGCGGTGATCCTGGGCGTCGGCACGGTGGTCGTCGCGCTGCTGCTCCCGCGCGGCAAGGCGACCGAGCCGGTCGAACAGCCGGCAGCGGAGAAGGAAAGGGCAAAGGAGGAGGAGAAGGAGAGGGAGCCGGCCTCCGTCCGTTGACTCACCGGACTCTTACCCGGCCCCACTAGCCTGCCGCACCGGACCGACCGGTGCGGCAGGCACATGCGGAGGCACGCGGGGGATGAAGATCGACTGGGACCGGCGGACCTGCGCTCGGCGCGGGCACGTCACGTACGCGCCGGACGAACCCGTGCTGCGGGAGCGCCTGCACGCCGGGACAGCCCTCGGAGTGGCCTGGCGCTGCCTGCGCTGCGGTGACTTCGCCCTCGGCGACCCGCACGGCTCCGGACCGGCCGCCCGGGCCCCGCTCGTCCCGCGCGGCAAGGTGCTGCGCGACCTGTTCATCCTGCGCTTCCTGGCCGTCGAGCGGGCCGTGCGCGGGGTGTTCATCGTGCTGGTCGCGGTGGCGGTGTGGAGGTTCAGCAACGCCCAGGACGCGGTCCGCCGGCTCTTCGACGAGTACCTGGACGTCTTCCGCCCCGTCTTCCGGCACTTCCACTACGACCTCGACCACTCCCCGGTCGTCGGCACCCTGCAGAAGACCTTCGGCTACCGGCACTCCACCCTGCTGCTGGTGGCGGTCCTGCTGCTGGCCTACGCGCTGATCGAACTCGTCGAGGCGGTCGGCCTCTGGTACGCCAGACGCTGGGCGGAGTACCTGACCGTCGTCGCCACCGCCGCGTTCCTCCCCCTGGAGATCTACGAACTCACCGAGCACATCAGCTGGCTGAAGATCGCCACGTTGGTCCTCAACATTCTCGCCGTCGTCTACATCGCCCTCGCCAAGCGGCTGTTCGGGCTGCGGGGCGGCCGCAGGGCGTTCGAGGAGGAGCGGCAGAGCGCCTCCCTGCTGGAGGTCGAGGAGTCCGCCCGAGTGGGGCCGCCAGTGCTCTGACCGGGAAGGTTCGCCGGGTTGCGGGGAGGGTGGATGACATGCAACGACTTCCGACGATGGAGATCCTCACCATGGGGTCTTGAGCCCAGGCCACGGATGTCGGAGGGCGACGATGGAACAGCCGCGGACACGCCTCGGCAACGATGACGTGTGGCTGGAACTGGCTCGGATCGGCGCGGACAGCCGGCGGATCACAGCAGGATCCACCTTGCCGGTCAGGGCGGACGCCGCCCGCTCTCCTTGCTGATCACCCCGGGGCAGTGGGGCGACGCTCCGCACCTCATCCCGGCCATGGAGTGTGTCCGCGGTCGCCCGCCGGGATGACGGGCGACCGCGGACTCGGCCTGGCCACCTCGGCGGAGACAAGGCTTGCTCATCCCGCCGTAACCGCCGCTACCTGCGGCGACGCCAGTTGCTTGCAGCGCACTGGGCCTCGTACGACGCACACGCGCGGCCGGGAGTGCGCCCCGTCGCTCCGAGGGAACCGGATGCGCACCAGCGGCCGTCGTTCAGGCCCGGGTGTAGCCGCCGTCGGCGAAGAGTTCGGCGCCGGTGACGAACGACGAGGCGTCCGAAGCCAGGAAGAGGGCGGCCTCGGCAATTTCCTCGGCGTCGGCCAGCCGCCCCAGTGGCACGACGGCCTCGGCGAACCGGTCGACGTCCGGTCCCGCGGCGCGCAGCAGGGCAGGGGTCCGCGTGGGTCCCGGGCTCAGGACGTTGACCCGGAATCGACGCTCTCGCGATTGCCGGGCCCAGTTGTGCACGAGGTTGCTCAACGCTGCCTTCGAGGCGCTGTAGACCTCGAGATGCTCATTGGGGCGCACGCTGTTGCTTGAGCCGATGACCAGGATGGAGGCGTTCTCCGCCAGCAGCGGAAGCGCCTTCTGGACGGTGAACAGTGGGCCCTTGACGTTGACGGCGAGTGTCAGGTCGACGTTCGCCTCGGTGTGGGCGCCGAGCGCGGCGTCCGCGACGATTCCCGCGTTGGCCACCAGCACGTCGATGCGTCCGGCCTCCTCGCGGACTCGCGCGTAGAGCGCGTCCAGGTCGGCCAGGACCGAGACGTCGGATCGTACGCCGGTGGCCGCCGGGCCCATCTCCTTGACTGCCGCTTCGAGGCGGGCGATGTCCCGGCCGGTCACGAAGACCCGTGCGCCCTCTCGGACGAAGCGGTGGGCGATGGCCAGCCCGATCCCGCTGGTCCCTCCGGTGATCACGGCCACCTTCTCCTGCAGCACGCCTGGCATGTCGAACCCCTTCAGTTGTGGAATGGATCGTCCATAAGGTAGGCAGTAATGGACGATCGAGTCAAGAATGGGTAGGCTGAGATCATGCCGAGACCACGCGCATTCGACGAACGCCAAGTCCTGGAGCGGGCCCGGGAACAGTTCTGGGCGACCGGCTATGCAGGAACCCGGATGGACGACATCGCCCAGGCGACCGGCCTGGGCAAGGGCAGCCTGTACGGTGCATTCGGCGACAAGGGCAAGCTGTTCCACCGTGTGTTCGGCGACTGGTGCACCGCAGTCGTCGAGGTGGCCGAAGAGCGGCTGGCAGGTGGCCCGGACGCAGAGGCCCTGGCCCGGCTGTCGGGATACGTGCACCTCATGGCGGAGAACACCGCCTCAGACACCGAGCGCCGCGGGTGCCTGTTGGCCAAGGGCGCGGCGGAACTGGCCCAGCACGATCCGACGGTCGCCGGACGGTCGGCCGAGACCATGACGGCACTGCTGACCCTGCTGCGGACGGAGATCAGCGCCGCCCAGCGCCACGGCGACATCGACAGCGCTGCGGATCCGGAGCGGTTGGCGGCACTGCTGTTGACGGTGGTCCGTGGTATCGAGGCGGTAGGCAAGGCCGGCCTGGACCCGGAGACGCTGCGGAACATTGCAGACACCGCACTGGCGGTCCTGCCCATGCCCGAGGGGCAGAAACACCTCGCAACCGTCCGGCCCGCGAGAACTGACTTGGTGCCATCACGGCCGCATGATCCGCCGGACAGCGCCTCGTAGCGATATCCAGGTCACTTCTGAACAGTAGGACGCATTCACGGCTGAGTGCCTGGCCCTCAGGTGCGGCGGAGCGCGTCCAGATGGTCATGGGCGGGGGTACGGCCGCGCTCTGTGTAGCGCTCGGCGAAATCGGTCAGGACATGCCGCAGGACCGCCGGGGTGCCGGGAACGGCGAGGGCGCTGTCGGCCGCGGCAAAGCAGGCGCGGGCGGCCTTGGCGAGGTCCTGGTCGTCGAGGCCGGTGCGGGCCGCCCGCAGCCAGACGTCGGGGGAGGGGACGGGCCGCTGCGAGTCCGGGCAGAGTGGCTCGGTTGCCGCGTAGGCGGCATCGGCCGCCACCGTGTCGTTCAGGAGCGTCGCGGCCAGCACAGTGGGTACGACCCAGTCGTCGCCGTTCTGCGCGTCGGTCATCCGCAACTCCAGCCAGCCGCGCGGCCTGACCGGAGGGAACAGAGTGCTGAGGTGGTAGTCCAGGTCGGCCAGGGTCGGCGGCCGCAGCTCGGGTACGCCCCGCAGCCAGGCGCGGAAGGTCAAGCCGGAGGGCGCGGACCAGTCCCCGTTGAGGTCGCCCGGTATGCACATCACCTGCGCGTCAAGCGCATAGCGGGTCCAGGCCACACGTGGGTCGGAGTGGTAGCGGGGCGGGCGGGTACGACCGGCATCCATCCGGGACCAGACGTCCTGCCGGGTGGACAGCCACCCGGTGGGCCACCCGTCCTGTATCGGGGAGTTGGCGAAGGCGGCGACGAGCACGGGACCGAGACGGTGGGCGAGTTCCCAGCGGGAGCGGTAGCCGCCGATGCCGCCGGAGTCCTCGCCGGAGTCCAGGTTGATCTGTACGGATGCGGTGCGGCGCATCATGTCGCGGCCCCAGGGGCCCTCGCGGTCGAAGAAGCTCTCCATGGCCCGGTAGCGGGGGTGGTCGAGCACGCGAGGCGGTTCACGATAGGGGTCAAGGCCCCGGCCGACGAGGACCAGATCGGCCTGCTCGACTGTGGTGCGCAGTGCGGCGAGATCCGCCGCCATCATCTCGACGCACGCGCCGAGCGAGAGGGCCGGCGAGGAACTCAGCTCCAGCTGGCCGCCCGGCTCACGGGTGAGCCTGCTGCCCCCGGGCAGGGCACCTGTCACCTCGATCGGCGCAAGGGCGGCGTTCAGCCGGTCGACGGATATCGGCAGCCCAGGGTTGTGGCGGTCCTGGACCAGCCACTCCGTCTCCACACCAACCCGCTCACGGGGGCCGGTCTTGAAACACACGCCGAACACATGCGCTTCCGCCTCCTCCAGGGTCAGTTCCGCCATTTCTGTCCTCCTCTCGCACAATCTGGTGCGGGTCAGGTGGGGGTCGGGCTGGGCGCAGGGGTGGAGCGGCGTGTCGAGGGGGGAAACCGCTCCACCCCCGCGCGGGGCCGTCAGTCGGAGACGGCCTCGGAGGTGATCTCAACGTGCTCGGGGTAGAAGGCGACGCGGCCGGCAATCGCCCCCACGGCCTCGAACGGCTCCTCGTAGAACCACACCGCGTCCGCGATCTTCTTCTCGGGGGTGACGATCCCTGGCGGACCTGTTACGGGTTCATGGCCCGCCGGGCTGCGGCCGGCGTCGTCGGGCAGATCCGTGACCAGCTCCGCAAACGGATCCGCCGCGAGATGGGCAAGGGGCCCGGAGCCGTCGCCACCGTCATCGGCTCCCAGTCGATCAAAGCCGCCGAGACCGTCGGCAGGGACTCCCGCGGCTACGACGCCGGCAAGAAAATCAACGGCCGCAAGCGGCATCTGGTCGTGGACACCAAGGGCCTGCCGCTGTTCGGGATGGTCACCCCGGCCAACATGACCGACCGCAACTCGGCCAAGGAAGTGCTGTTCCGGCCGCGGCTGATTGACCCCGGGATCACCATCGTCTGGGCCGACTCCGCCCATGCCGGACAGCTCGTGAACTGGGCGAGGACCTACCTGAACCTGACGACCAAGACCGTCAGCGCCCGCAGGACGCCTCCGGGTTCGTCGTTCTGCCCCGGCGCTGGGTCGTCGAACGCTCGCACGCCTGGGTCATACACGCCCGTCGACACGCGCGTGAGTACGAACGGCTCATCCAGCACTCGGAATCGCTCATCACCTGGGCCCCGATCGCCCTTGTGACCAGGCGAATCACCCGCCGATTCGTCGGCCCTGCGTCGTCGGCCCGGCTGCTGGTCGGCGTCGTGACCCGGTTCGGCATCCGGCCGCACACGGACGGGCGGCCGGATACCTTCGCGGTGGCGGTGGTCGCCGCGTCGTTCAGACGGCGAGGCGACCACCGTCGGCCACGATCACCTGGCCGGTGACGAAGCTCGCGCGCTCGCTCGCCACGAACGCGATGACCTCGGCGAGTTCCTCGGGTGTGGCGTTGCGCTTGAGCGGGTTGACCTCGGACATGGTCGTGAAACGGTCGGCGCCCATGAAGTCCACCACGTTGTCGCTGTTCACGTTCCCAGGAGCCACCGCGTTGACGCGTATGCCGTACGGGCCCCACTCCGCGGCCCAACTGCGGGTGAAGGATTCGACGGCCGCCTTCTGCGCTCCGTACGTCGCCATGTGCGGCATGGCGATCGCGGCGGCGATACTGCTGATGTTGACGATGTTGCCGCCGCCCCGCTCGATCATCCCCCGGACGAGTCGTGTGCTGAGGACGAAGTTGGCGCGCACGTTGGTGTCCCATGACTCCGCGTTCGCTTCGCTGTCCTGGTCGAGGGTCGGCTTGATGCTGGCCCTGTAGCTTGCCGCGTTGTTGACCAGCACATCGATTTCACCCGCCTCCTTGGCCAACCGCTCGACGTCGGCGAGATCACTCAGATCAGCGAGGATGAATCGGGCCTTTCCTCCGCCGGCGGTGATGTCGTCCACCACCTCCGTCCCGCGCTCAGCGTTGCGGCCGGTGATCACCACGGACGCTCCGTCGCGTGCGAACGCGTGCGCCGTCGCGGCGCCGATACCTCCTCGCGACCCCGCGCCCGTAATCAGGACGCTCTTGCCCTCGAAATCCATTGTGTGCTCCTCGAAAAGAAAAGATGTCTGACGGCGCGCGCCGAGATCGGCCGGCAGCTTTCCGGCCCTGGTGGCTGCGCTGGACGTGCACCACGGTAGGAGCGGCCCGACATAGAAGCAAATAGTGGCAATGTATACTCTGCATTGACATCTCCTATGTCAGGAAGGTGGATTCGAATGAACCTGCGCCAATACGAATACGCCCTGGCCGTCGCCGACGAGGGCTCCATGACAGCGGCAGCAGAACGTCTGCGGGTCACCCAGCCCTCTCTGTCACAGCAGATCGGCACCTTGGAGAAGCACCTCGGGGTGCAGCTGTTCACCCGCACCCCGAGCGGGGTGACGGTGACGGTGGCAGGGCGGGCTTTCCTCGCAGAGGCGAAGATCGCGACGACCGCATCCCGGCGTGCCGTCATGGCCGCCCGCGCCGCCGACGGGGAACTGGAAGGCGAACTCATCATGGCTGTCCACATGGGCCTGGGAGCACGCCAACTGCCGCAGGTACTGGGGCAGTTGCGCAATCGCCACCCGAAGCTGCAGGTGACTCTCCACGAGGAGCCCGATCCTGCGGACATGGAACGACTGGTCCGTCAGGGAACCCTCGACATGATCCTCGTGCACCGCTTCCCCGCCGGGTGCACCTTCGACACTCACCCTCTGGGCGAGGAAGCCTACGTCGCCGTCCTGCCGAAGGGGCACCCGCTTCTCTCGGACGGCGCCCCCCTGCGCCTGGAAGACCTGGCGTCAGAGGGATGGATCCGGTTCCGGCGCGCCAGTCTGCTCGACGACTACCTCGCCCGCCTGCTCACCAACGCGGGCCTCAACCCGCACACGGTGGCCCGAGCGTCACAGATCTCCACCGCGGTGCGGCTCGTGGCGCAGGGCCTGGGCGTCACCGTGGTCCCGGCCTCGGCCATCCCCGAAGGCTTCGAAGAACTGGCCTGCCCGCTCCAGCCCGCCCTGACCGAGCCCGTCCTCGTCGGCGTGCGGCGCAATCCGGGTGCGGCAGAGATGGCCATGCTCGACCATCTCAACCAGCAGAACTGGTGCGGTACAGGACTTCTCTGCCAGCCCGCAACTGTTTGAGCGTTCACTTTCCACGGTGCATCCATATGGAACGACCTCGGGCCCCGAAGCCATTCACGATGCCGCCCTGTCTCCACCTCCCAGCCTTTTGACCTGCGATACGGGGTTCAGGAACAAGCCGAGCGTTTGAGCGCGATGGTCCAGTTGGCGACGAACCTCTGCTGGGCGGCGGAGAGGGCGACCAGCCCATGCTGGCCGCGGTGGCATCGGCGGCGGCCCGAATCGATCGTGCGGAGGCGGGTGAGGTGGACGGTCGCGCTAACCCGTCATACGCAGACCTCCAGTGCCGGGGACCAAGAATCCGTCGCGACGGCGAGTCTGCCGCGGGGCGGGGATCCGGACCGCATGGTGATCAGCCCGGCGACCGCGAAAACCCATGTCAACCGGGCCATGGCCAAGCTCCACGCCCGCGACCGCGCCCAGCTCGTCATCCTCGCCTACGAATCCGGCCTGGTAGCCCCACGCGGTTCCTGCTGAACGCTTTCGTAGGCTTCACAATCGGCTAGGCAGCGCCCGGGCCACCGGTCACCCCACGCTGTGCGGCGACGGCCTCGTGCACGTTCAGCAGAAAACGCTCGATCGTCGCCAGCTCCGTGTCGGAGAAGGTCCGCGTCGTGGTGACGAGATCCGCGATCAGGGGGCCGAAGAACGACTGTCCGAGGGTGACCGCCCTTTCATCGACCTCGAGCAGCACACGGCGCCGGTCGTGGCTGTCGCGGGTGCGCCGCACGTGGCCGAGCCTCTCCAGCCGGTCGACAAGGGCCGTGGTGCCCGCGGAGTTCAGGCCGAGCTGCCGGCCGAGCCGGCCGGGCGTCGCGAGCGTGTGCGTCCGAGCGGCATCCAACAGGCAGATCAGGGCGCGCAGGTCGGTGGGGTGCAGGCTGTTGCGTTGCGCGAACTCGGCTCCGAGCAGGTCGAGTTCCACGGTGATGGCACGTAGCTGATGCACCACCCGCAGTCCAGGCTCTTCTTCATCCATGCCGTTCCGCCCTTTCGTGAGCGATCCAGCGTGCATAGTATCTCGTTCGGCGAGATACTCGCTCAGTGACCTACTTCTCCGGGGGCGTCCCATGGCACAGGACCTGACTCGCTTTCTGGCGGCGTACGACGCCCTGCTCGACCGGTGGCCCGTGCCCGTCGAGCGGATGGACCTGACGTCGGTGTACGGCACCACCCGGGTCGTCGCATGCGGGCCCGTGGACGGGGAGCCGCTGGTGCTGCTCCACGGGGGCGGCGCCACCTCGGCGGTGTGGTTCGCCAATGTGGCCGACCTGAGCCGCACCCGGCGCGTCCACGCCGTCGACCGGATCGGCGAGGCGGGCCGCAGTCTGCGCGGCGGCCGTCCTGTCCGGTCCGTCGACGACCTTCTCGACTGGCTGGACGGTGTACTCGACGGTTTGGGCCTGGACCGCGCCGACCTGTGCGGCCACTCCTACGGCGGATGGATCGCCCTCGCCTACGCGCTGCGTACGCCGCAGCGGGTCCGCAAGCTCGCTCTCCTGGATCCCACCCAGTGCTTCGCCGGATACACGGCCGGGTACCTGCTGCGCGCCCTTCCCGTGCTCGTCCGGCCCACCGCCCGACGGGCCCACGCGTTCCTCGCCTGGGAAACCCACGGCGCGGAAGCCGACCCCGCATGGCTGGACCTGTACGGGCTCGCCGCCGAATTCCCGCGCACCAAGGTCGTCGTGGGCAAACGCCCGAAGCCCCGGCAGCTGCGGAGCTCGACGATCCCGACGCTGGTGCTGCTCGCCGGGGACAGCCGGGCGCACGACATCCGGCGCGTCGAGGCGGCGGCGCGGCTGCACCTCCCGCACGTCGAGACAGCGGTACTGCCAGGCCTGTCCCACCACAACGTACCGTTCGCCCGCGCCGCCGCACTCAACGGCAAGCTCCTGGACTTCCTCGGCAAGCCGTGAACCGGGGGCGGGCGGTTCCACGTCGTTCCCGGCCTCGGCACCACCGCGATGCTGCACGGAGCGTCCGTCGCCCGCCCGGAGTGCATGCCCCGGGGGCTGACGGGATTGCCTTGACGTCGGCGTCAAGGCTTACGTTCGTACCCATGCGCATCGGCGAGCTGGCCGCGCGCGCCGGGACCACGACCCGGACGCTGCGGTACTACGAGTCACGGGGGCTGCTGCCCGCGAAGCGGAACGGCAACGGATACCGCGTCTACGACGAGGACGACCTGAAGCTGCTGCGGCAGATCAGGACGCTGCAGGACTTCGGGTTCGACCTGGAGGAGACGCGGCCGTTCGTGGAGTGTCTGCGGGCCGGGCATCCGGAGGGCGACACCTGTCCGGCCTCGCTCGCGGTCTACCGGCGCAAGCTGGACGAACTGGACGCGCTGATCGGCGAGTTGCAGGCCGTGCGGGCGCAGGTCGGGGCGCAGCTGGTGCGGGCGCAGCGGGCGCGGGACGAGCTGGCTGTCGAGGCGCTGGCTCCGGGGGGTCCGGAGCCGCAGTGCGAGCTGGGAGGGATCCTCAGGTGATCAAGGCGGCGGGTGTGGCCGAGGTGACGGACGCGGACTTCGAGGCGGAGGTGATCGGTGCGGAACTGCCGGTGCTGGTGGAGTTCACCGCCGACTGGTGTCCGCCGTGCCGGCAGATGGGGCCGGTGCTCCGTGCGCTCGCCGAGGAGGAGGGCGAGCGGCTGAAGGTGGTCCAGCTGGACGTGGACACGAACCCGGAGACCACGAACGCGTACAAGGTGCTGTCGATGCCGACCTTCATGGTCTTCCGGGGTGGCGAGCCGGTGAAGGCGATGGTGGGGGCGCGGGCGAAGCGACGGCTGCTGGAGGAGCTGGCGGACGTCCTCTGACCTGCCCGCACCACAAGGAAATCCCCCGAGCAATTGCGCTCGGGGGATTTCCTTGCGTATATTTGATGGTTCGCGACTTCACCGGTATTGGGTCGCAAAGAAGTTCAGTAGACACAGTATATCCGGGCGGGAGCGGAATTGTCAAACAACGACTTTCCAGATCGTGAATTGCAGCGCGAACAGGAATTCATCGACGGGCTGTACGCGCGCGTGGACGCGCTGCGCGGCGACACCGAGGTCTCCGTCACGGACGCGCTCGCCCAGGGCAACACGCCCATGCAGGCACGCCTGGAACGGGACATCCTGGTCGCCGAGCGCTCGGGGCTGCTGGCGGCGCTGAACGCGGTCGACGGGTCGCTCTGCTTCGGCCGCCTCGACCTCACCTCCGGCGTCACCCACCACATCGGCCGCATCGGCCTGCGCACCGAGGACGCCGAGCGCACCCCGATCCTCATCGACTGGCGGGCCGACGTCGCCCGCCCCTTCTACCTGGCCACCGGCCACACCCCGATGGGCCTGCGCCGGCGCCGGCACCTCACCACCGAGGGCCGCCGGGTGACCGCGCTGCACGACGAGATCCTCGACCTCGGCGACGCCACCCGCACCGGCCACGAGGACCCGAGCGGCGACGCGGTCCTGCTCGCCGCCCTCAACTCCGCGCGCACCGGCCGGATGAGCGACATCGTGCAGACCATCCAGGCCGAGCAGGACGAGATCATCCGCGCCCCGCACCGGGGCGTGCTGGTCGTCGAGGGCGGCCCCGGCACCGGCAAGACGGCGGTCGCCCTGCACCGGGCCGCCTACCTCCTCTACGAACACCGGGAACTGCTCGCCAAGCGGGCTGTCCTCATCGTCGGCCCCAACCCCGCCTTCCTCGGCTACATCGGCGAGGTGCTGCCGTCCCTGGGTGAGACCGGCGTACTGCTGGCGACCGTCGGCGAGCTCTTCCCCGGCGTGAAGGCGACGGCCACCGACACTCCTCGGGCGGCCGCGGTGAAGGGCCGCGCCGACATGGCCGACGTCCTCGCCGCCGTCGTACGCGACCGGCAGGCGCTGCCCGACCCGGTGATCGCGATCCAGCACGACCGCGAGATCCTCATGCTGGACGACGACCTGGTGAACATGGCGCGCGAGCGCACCCGGGCCGCCGACCTCCCGCACAACGTGGCCCGCGAGCACTTCGAGGGATACATCCTCAACACGCTCACCGACATGGTCGCCGAACGCATCGGCACCGACCCCTACGACGGCTCCAACCTGCTCGACCCCAGCGACATCACGCAGATCCGCGACGAGCTCGCCGAGAACCCCGAGGTCTGGTCGGCCATCGACCAGTTGTGGCCGAGGGTGACCCCACGGCGGCTGGTCGCGGACTTCCTCGCCGCTCCCGAGGGGTACCTGAGCGACGAGGACGCGGCCGCCATCCGCCGCCCGGTGACGCGGGCGTGGACCGTGGCGGACGTACCGCTGCTCGACGAGGCGGCCGAACTGCTCGGCGAGGACGACCGGGTGGCGCGGGCCCGCGCGGAACGGGAGCGGGAGACACAGATCGCCTACGCGCAGGGCGTGCTGGACGTGTCGTACGCCTCCCGTACCTACGAGTTCGAGGACAAGGAGGACAGCGACCCCGAGTCCTCCGAGGTGCTGTCCGCGCACGACATCATCGACGCCGAACGGTTCGCCGAACGCCACGAGCAGGACGACCACCGCAGTGCCGCCGAGCGCGCGGCGGCCGACCGCACCTGGGCGTTCGGGCACATCATCGTCGACGAGGCCCAGGAACTGTCCCCGATGGCCTGGCGGTTGCTGATGCGGCGCAGCCCCACCCGCTCCATGACCCTGGTCGGCGACCCCGCGCAGACCGCGGAGGCGGCCGGCGTCGGCTCGTGGGAGGGCATCCTGGAACCGTATGTCGAGGACCGCTGGGAGCACACCCGGCTCGCGGTCAACTACCGCACCCCGGCCGAGATCATGGACGTGGCGGCGGCCGTGGTCCGCGCCCGGCACCCCGGCTTCGAACCGCCGAGTTCGGTGCGCTCGACAGGGGAACGACCCTGGGCGCGCGCCACCGACGACCTCCCCGGCGCCGTCGCCGAGGCCGTGGCGGAACTGACCCCGGCCGAGGGCCGTCTCGCCGTCATCGCGCCACGCGAGCTGCACCGGAGGCTGGCCGCCCGCCTGGACGGTGTGACGGCGGGCGCCGAACCCGACCTGACGCGGACCGTCGTCCTCCTCGACCCGCGCCAGGCCAAGGGGCTGGAGTTCGACTCCGTCCTGGTGGTCGAGCCCGGCCGGTACGGCACGAGCGACCTGTACGTCGCCCTGACCAGGGCGACCCAGCATCTCGGTGTGCTCTACACCGGGGCACTGCTGGCACCCCTGGTCCAGGCGTTCGGGATCGTGGAGGAACCGGGCTCATGACACCGGCTTCGTATAGGAGCCGTAACAGTTCGTGACGCGATCACTGCGCGTGCACGGCCGGTGCGGTAAGCGTGTGCGTTATGGAAGCGCATCCTCGTCCGACCGCACCGGCCGGCAGTCCCCCGCTCGGGGCGCTGCCCGTCGAGCCGCTGCTCACCTCCGAGTTCGACGCCGACCCGGGCGCGGTGTACGAGCGGCTGCGCCGCAGGTACGGCCCGGTCGCGCCGGTCGGCCTGATGGGCGTACCGGTGTGGCTGGTGCTCGGCTACACCGAGGTCACGGAGGTGCTCAGGAACGAGAGCCTGTGGCGGCGGGACGTCCGCTACTGGCGGACCCGGGCCGAGGGTGGACTGCCGCCGGACTGGCCTCTGCTGGCCGGCTACGAGGTGCGGCAGATGATGTTCATGGACGACGAGGAGCACCTGGCGGCCCGCCGCACCCACCACTCGGCGCTGAGCCCCTTCCAGGACGCGCGCAGCCCCGAGGGCTGGGAGCTGCGGGCCTCGGTCGCCCGCTACGCCGACGAACTCGTCGCGATGCTGGCCGCGGAGTCCGGATCGGTGGGCTTCGCCGACCTCGGCGCGCAGTACACCCGGCCGCTGCTTCTGATGGTCACCACCCGGCTGTTCGGCTGCCCCGTCGAACTCGGCGACGAACTCGTCATGGACCTGTGGCGGATGCTGGACGGCGGCCCGGGCGCGGCCCCCGCCACCGGCAGGGCGCTGGCCGCGTTCACCCGGCTGGCCGCCCACCGCAGGGCCCGCCCCGGCGACGACCTCACCTCGTACATGCTGCTCGCCGACCCCGACCTGAGCGACGAACAGCTCGGCCGGGAGCTGTTCATGAACGCCGTCTACCTGAACGACATCACCGGCAACATGGTCCTCAACACCCTGTTGGAAGTGCTGCGCGGCAACGCCACGGTCCGCCGCAGCCTGTCCGCCGGGCAGCTCGGCGAGACGGTCAACCGGGCCGCGCTCGCCAACCCGCCGGTCGCCAACATGTGCTTCCGCTTCGCCGCGCGGGACGTGCGGCTGGGCGACGTCTGGGTGCGGGCCGGGGACGTCGTCTCCCCGTCCGCCGCGGCCGCGCACCAGGACCTGCTGGCGCTCGGCTCCTCCCACATGGTCGGCTCCACCGTCTCCACCCGGGCACACCTGGGCTGGGGCGCCGGCCCCCACCAGTGCCCGAGCGCGGCCCGCGAACTGGGCTCCCTCATCGTGACCACGGCGGTCGGCCGGATCTTCGACCACTTCACCCAGGCGGAACTGACCCTCCCCCCGGACCAGTTGCCGTGGCGCTCGGGTCCGGTGGTGCGAGGGCTGCGGATCCTGCCGGTGCGCTACGAGATGCACGCACCCCACCGGCCGGAGGCCGTCCCACCACCGGCCGGCACCGCCGCCCACGCCGCCGACGGCCAGACGAAGGGCCTGCTGGCGGCACTGCGGCGGCTGATGTTCGGCGGCCGGGACAAGGGCGTCTCCGGCTCCTGACTCCCCGGACTCGTCGAGTCCTTGGCGGAGCCCGGGGAGTAACCGGCGGCGGCTTTGCCGGGGCCTGAGACAAGGCCGCCGCCGGATCTCTAGGCCGGACGCAGCCAGATGGTCGCCAAGGGCGGCAGCGTCAGGCGGATGCTCGCCGGACGGCCGTGCCACGCCGTCGCCTCCGGCTTGACGGCGTCGGGGTTGGTGACGTCGCTCCCGCCGTACCGCGCCGCGTCCGTGTTGAGGGCCTCGTACCAGGCGGGGACGTCGTCGGGGACGCCGAGCCGGTAGTCGTGGCGGACGACCGGGGAGAAGTGGGACACCGCCAGCAGCGGGGCGCCGTCCGCGTCGTAACGCAGGAACGCGAAGACGTTGTCCTCGGCCGCGTCACCGACCACCCACTGGAAACCGGAGGGGTCGATGTCCCGCTGCCACAGGGAAGGGGTGTGGCGGTAGACCGTGTTGAGGTCGCGGACCAGGTCCCGCACGCCCCGGTGGTCGGCCTCGGCCCCGTACTCCGGGTCCAGCAGCCACCAGTCCGGGCCGCGCACCTCCGACCACTCCGCGCCCTGCGCGAACTCCTGGCCCATGAAGAGGAGTTGCTTGCCGGGGTGAGCCCACATGAAGCCCAGGTAGGCGCGGTGGTTGGCGCGCTGCTGCCACCAGTCGCCCGGCATCTTCGACACGAGTGAACCCTTGCCGTGCACCACCTCGTCGTGCGAGATCGGCAGGACGTAGTTCTCGCTGTAGGCGTACACCATCGAGAACGTCATCTCACCGTGGTGGTACTTGCGGTGGACCGGTTCGTGGCTCATGTAGTCGAGCGAGTCGTGCATCCAGCCCATGTTCCACTTCAGGCCGAAGCCGAGACCGCCGAACCCGCCCGGGCCCATGTGGTGGGTGGCGCGGGTGACGCCGTCCCAGGCCGTGGACTCCTCCGCGACCGTCACCACACCCGGCACCCGCCGGTACACGGTGGCGTTCATCTCCTGCAGGAACGCCACCGCGTCCAGGTTCTCCCGCCCGCCGTGCTCGTTCGGAACCCACTGGCCCGGTTCGCGCGAGTAGTCGAGGTAGAGCATCGAGGCCACCGCGTCCACCCGCAGGCCGTCGATGTGGAACTCCTCGCACCAGTACACGGCGTTGGCGACCAGGAAGTTGCGCACCTCGCGCCGGCCGTAGTCGAACTCCAGCGTGCCCCAGTCGGGATGGGCGGACCGGAGGGGATCCTCGTGCTCGTACAGCGGGCGCCCGTCGAACTCGGCCAACGCCCAGTCGTCGCGCGGGAAGTGCGCGGGCACCCAGTCCATCAGCACCCCGATCCCGGCCTGGTGCAGGGCGTCGACCAGGAACTTGAAGTCGTCGGGGGTGCCGAGGCGGGCCGTCGGGGCGTAGAAGCCGGTGACCTGGTAGCCCCAGGAGCCGCCGAAGGGGTGCTCGGCGACCGGCATCAGCTCGACATGGGTGAAGCCCATCTCCTTGACGTACGCGGGGAGTTCCTGAGCCAGCTGACGATACGTCAGTCCGGGGCGCCAGGACGGGAGATGGATCTCGTAGACGGACATCGGGGACTCGTGCGCGGGGGCGGCCCCGCGGCGTGACAGCCACTCCTCGTCGCCCCACTCGTAGTGTGAGGCGTGCACGATCGACGACGTGGCGGGCGGGACCTCGGTACGGCGGGCCAGCGGGTCGGCGCGCACGGTCTTCGAGCCGTCGGGGCGGGTGATCTCGAACTTGTACAGCTCGCCCTCGCCGATACCGGGCACGAACAGCTCCCACACCCCGGTGCCGCCGAGCGAGCGCATCGGGAACGCCGAGCCGTCCCAGAAGTTGAAGGTCCCGGCCACCCGCACGCCCCGCGCGTTCGGCGCCCACACCGTGAACCGGGTCCCGGACACGCCCTGGTGCGTCATCGGCTCCGCCCCGAGCGCCCGCCACAGCTCCTCGTGCCGGCCCTCGCCGATCAGGTGCAGGTCGAGATCTCCCAGGGCGGGCAGGAAGGCGTACGCGTCCTCGGTGTCCTGGACCGACCCCTCGTACGCCACGAGGAGGCGGTACGCCGGGACCTCCGGAAGCGGCAGCAGCCCGGAGAAGAACCCGTCCCCGTCGTTGTACAGCTCCGCCCGCAGGTCATCGGTGACGACCGTCACGGACAGCGCGTACGGCCTGAACGCCCGGAAGGCCACCCCGCCGGGCACCGGATGGGCACCGAGCACGCCGTGCGGGTTGTGATGCGTGCCCGCGATCAGCCGCTCCCGGTCGTCGGCGTCGACGACGGGGGAGACGACAACGGGCGCGGGGGCCTCCGGCGGTGGAACGGGGGTCTGCTCGGCGAAGCTCTCGGGGGTGAGTTCCTTCGCGGCGACTTCCTTGGCGGTGACCTTCTGAGCGGTCGCCTTCTTGGCGGGGGCCTTCTTCGCGGCGACGGCGGGCTTCTTGGCAGGGGCCTTCTTCGCGGCGACGGGGGTCTTCTTCGCGGCTGCGGGAGTCTTCTTGGGGGTCACCGTCTTCGCGGCCGCGGGTGTCTGCTTCACCGCGGTCTTCGTGGCTGCGGTCTTCGTGGCCGCGGTCTTCTTCACGGCGACGGCGGACTTCTTCGCGGCCGCCTTCGTCGCAACGGTCTTCGCGGTGGTTTTCTTCGCTGTCGTCTTCGTCGCGGCGGTCTTCGTGGCTGCGGTCTTCGCGGCGGTGGTCTTGGTCGCGGCGGTCTTCGCGGTGCTCTTGGTCGCGGCGGCCTTCGTCGTGGTCGTCTTCTTCGCGGCGGGCGTCGTCTTCTTGGCCGCCGCCTTGACCGGAGCGGCCTTGACCGGAGCGGCCTTGACCGGAGCGGCCTTGACCGGAGCGGCCTTGACCGGAGCGGCCTTGACCGGGACCGCCTTCTTCGCCGCGGCCTTCTTCGTCACCGTCTTCTTGGCGGCCGCCTGCTTCGTTGCCGCCTGCTTCGCGGCCGTCTCCTTCGTTGCGGCCGCCTTCTGCGCCGTGGTCTTCTTCGCTGTGGTCTTCTCGGCCGCCGCCTTCTTCGGAGCCACTGCCTTCTCGGCCTTCTCGACAGCCTTCTTCACGCTCTTCGCGGCCTTCTTCGCAGCCGGCTCGGCAGCCGTCTTCTTCGGATCCGAACCGCTGGACGGGGGGCGGGGGGTCACGGGAGGAGCCTCCTCGGCGAAAACACTGGTCGGTCAGATCAGGTCGGATGTGGCGTAACGCTCTATCGCGGCCATCGGCACGGCCATCCAGTCCGGGCGGTGCCGGGCCTCGTAGACGACCTCGTAGATCGCCTTGTCAGTCTCACAGGCCCGCAGCAGTACCGGGTCGGTCCGCGGATCCACGCCGCTGACCTCGGCGTATCCCGAGCAGTAGGCGGCCCGGCAGGTCTCGGCCCAGCCGGGGTCCGGCGGGTCGGCGGAGAGGGCCGCGTAGTCGAAGGAGCGGAGCATGCCCGCGATGTCCCGGGCCGGCGGCTGCGGCATCCGGCGTTCGGCGAGCGGCTTCGACGGCTCGCCCTCGAAGTCGATCAGCGACCACTGCCCGGCGGCCGAGCGCAGGCACTGCCCGAGGTGCAGATCGCCGTGGACGCGCTGTGCGGTCCAGGTACGGCCCTCGGCGGCCAGGTCGGCCAGCGCGGTGAACGCGGAGTGCAGTGCCGGGGCGTACGGCCGGAGCGCGGGAACCGCCTGGGTGGCTGCCTCCAGGCGCTCGGTCATGCCGTCCACCAGGAGGTGTAGCTGGGCGTGGCCGAGGGTCACCGTGGGCAGTGCGCGGGCGAGGGCCGTGTGCACCTCGGCGGTGGCCCGCCCGAGCGCCCGTGCCTCCGTGCTGAAGTCCTCGCCCTTGGACAGCTCCCGCAGCGCCAGCTCCCAGCCGTCACTGGCACCCTGCACGAACGGCTGGAGCACGCCGAGGACGTACGGGTCACCGGACAGCTCCGCCCGCAGCCACCCCGTCGGCGCGGGCACCCTGGGGCAGCCCTCGCGGGCCAGCGCCAGCGGCAGTTCCAGGTCGGGATTGACGCCGGGCAGGACCCGGCGCAACAGCTTCAGAATGAACGTATCTCCAAAGACGATCGACGAGTTCGACTGCTCGGCGGTCGTCAGTCGGGGCACCAGCCCGTCGCGGATCTCCTGGTGCGGGTCCCGTTCGAAACGCAGCCCGCCGATGCGTGCCTGGGTGCGTATGGCTTCCAGGAGCAGTTCGGCGGGCCGGGCGTCGTGCAGGGCCTCGTACACCGTGTGTCCGGCCAGCGGGCCCTCGTCGACGTGTCCGATCAGCGCGGGCGCGAGCCGGGGCGGCAGCGCCTCGCGCACGCCTATGAACAGCTGGTAGCAGTCGCCGGGGTGCGGCGGGGCGCCCAGGGCGAGCGGCTGGTGGGCGCGCACCAGCAGATGGTGGAGACCGAGGCCGGCCCTGGCAGGCAGCAGTTCGGTGGCGGCCACCAGCGAGAAACCGGTGATCGGACGGCCCTTGCCCGCGAACCAGCGTTGCCGCGGCAGCCAGTCCCGCAGCAGCGGATCCAGTGACGCAAGGAGGCCGGGACTGCCGGAGCTGGCGGTGGCGGTACGGATGACGGCTTCCGACATGGCGTCGCGTCCTTTCCCCGGGGTGGGCGGGGTGTTACTGATGCGTGCCCCGGGCGGGACGGAGGAAACCGCCCCGCCCGAGGTTGAGCCGGGCTTTTCGCGGCCCTATGCGGCGTCTTTGCGCAGCCGGAACCAGTAGAAGCCGTGGCCGCCGAGCGTCAGCAGATACGGCAGTTCACCGATGGCCGGGAAGCGCACCCCGCCGAACAGCTCCACCGGATGCCGGCCCTCGAACGCGCTGAGATCCAGCTCCGTCGGCTGCGCGAACCGGGAGAAGTTGTTCACGCACAGAACGAGATCGTCCTCGTACTCCCGCAGGAAAGCAATGACCGAAGGCGTGGTTCTGCTTGCGGATCTCGATCATGCGGCGGGTCCAGTGCAGCAGCGAGGACGGCGAGGCCATGGACGCCTCGACGTTCGTGACCTGGTAGCCGTAGACCGGGTCCATGATCGTGGGCAGGTACAGCCGCCCCGTCGCCGAGCCAGATGTTGTCGCCCATGCCGATCTCGTCGCCGTAGTACACAGCTCGTCGTGGTTGCGCAGGAAGATGCCCCACTGGCAGTTCGACGGGATGGCCGGGGTCTTGGCGAGGATTTCCGAGACGGGGTAGCGGGATTCCCGCCGTACCGCCATGAAGATCCGCGGCATGACGGGGAAGTGGAACGCCATGTGGCATTCGTCGCCGCCGCTCTCGAAGTCGCCGAAGTAGTCGACGACGTCCTCCGGCCACTGGTTGGCCTCCGCCAGCACCACCGTGTCCGGGTAGGAGGCGTCGATCTCCTTGCGGACCCGCTTGAGGAACTCATGGGTCGCCGGCAGGTTCTCGCAGTTGGTGCCCTCCTCCTGGTAGAGGTACGGCACCGCGTCGAGGCGGAATCCGTCGATGCCCAGGTCCAGCCAGAACTTCAGCGCGGAGATCATCTCCTCCTGGACCGCCGGGTTCTCGTAGTTGAGGTCCGGCTGGTGGGAGAAGAAGCGGTGCCAGTAGTACTGCTTGCGCACCGGGTCGAAGGTCCAGTTGGACGCCTCGGTGTCGACGAAGATGATCCGGGCGTCCTGGTACTGCTTGTCGTCGTCGGCCCACACGTAGTAGTCGCCGTAGGGGCCGTCGGGGTTGGCGCGGGACTCCTGGAACCACGGGTGCTGGTCGCTGGTGTGGTTCATGACGAAGTCGATGATCACGCGCATGCCGCGGTGGTGGGCGGCGTCGACGAACTCCTTGAGGTCGCCCACGCCGTCGCCGTCGCTGTCCTGGAAGGAGCGGACGAGGACTTCGTAGAAGACGGCGCGTTTGAACCACTCCGGGTCCCGGTCTTTCGAGGGAGTGTCCTCGAAGGTGTCCTGGACGGGCTCATTGACGATCATGTTGTGGGTGACCCTCCGATCTGCGGGGTGGACGGTCGCAGGACGGTGTTGTGCTGGTCCGAGGACGCCACGTCGGCGGATTCCGCCGCGTGACCCTCAGGCCCCCGGCCGACCGTAAGCACATGTGCCCCGCCAGGCCGAAGCCGCACATAATTGGCCCTGCCCCAGTGATAGGTCTCACCGGTGAGCTCGTCGCGCACCGGTACCGACTCGTGCCATTCCAGGCCGAGTTGCGGCATGTCCAACGAGACCGTGGCCTCCTGGGTGTGGTGGAAGTCGAGGTTCGCGACCACCAGAACCGTGTTCGAACCGCTTCGCTTCGAGTATGCGATCAACTCTTCCTTGTCCGCCTGGTGGAAGTGGATGTCACGCAGCTGCCGCAGGGCCGGGTTCGCCCGCCGGATGGCGTTGAGCCGGGTGATGAGGGGGGCGATGGTGCGGCCCTCGCGTTCGGCTGCTTCCCAGTCGCGGGGTTTGAGCTGGTACTTCTCGGAG
>NZ_JOEV01000018.1 GCF_000721105.1 Streptomyces cellulosae | reverse complement strand
ACCCAAACCCGCCCCCCTCCCCGACCGCGACGACCTCGACCTCGACCCCGCCCCCAAACCCACCCCGCCCCGGGGCTTCGACGCCGTGGCCGAGGCCGTGCTAGGGGACGAGGCGCTCACCGCCCCCGGTGACGCCACCGCGCCGGCGCTGCTCGCCGAGCCGATGGGGCGGATCAACGAGGCAGTGAAGGCGGGGCGGACGGAAGACGCCGCTCAGTTGGCGGAGCAGACGTTGGCGCAGGCGTCGAGCGCGTTGGGGCCGGAGCACCTCGAAGTGCTGCGGCTGCGTGAACTGACCGCGTACATCGCCTACTTGGCCGGTGACCCGGTCCGCGCCCTCCACCTCTCCCTCGACCTGGCCCGTGTCCACCACGACGCCCGCGACGCGGAGGCCGCGTACGGCAACGTCCAGAGCGCGTTCACCGCCTGGCGTGCCGTACGCGATCCGCAACTCGGCCTGGACCTGGGCCATGACCTGATCGCCCTGTGGACCGAACTCACCGCCGAGGAGGGCCCCGCCGCCGACGACATCGAGCAGTTGGAGAAGGCTCAGGCCCGCATGGGCCGCCTCACCGAACGCGCTCGCGACAGCGGCTGACCCCCACCGACGGGGCGACTACGCCGACAGTCCCCACACCGCGTACGCGATCGCGTCGCTGTTCCGGTCCAGCGCCGTGTCGTTGATGTTGGCCGTCGTGTCGCACGACGAGTGGTAGCAGCGGTCGAAGGCCAGCCCCGAGGTCCCGCCCCACTTGGCCGCCTGCGCCGCCGTCTTCACGTAGTCGGCGCCGCTGAACAGCCCGCCCACCGGCACCCCCGCGTTCTTGAAGGGCGCGTGGTCGGAGCGGCCGTCGCCCTCGGTCTCGATCTCGGTCGGCACGCCGAGTCCGGTGTAGTACTCCTTGAACGTCTTTTCGATGGCCGGGTCGTCGTCGTAGACGAAGTATCCGGGGTTCGGCGAACCGATCATGTCGAAGTTCAGGTACCCGCTGATCCGCGAACGGTCCCCGGTGGAAAGGCTGTTCACGTAGTACCGCGAGCCGACCAGCCCCAGCTCCTCCGCACCCCACCAGGCGAACCGCAGATGCTTGGCAGGCCGGAAGTTCGCTCTCGACACGGCCAGCGCGGTCTCCAGGACCGCCGCCGACCCGGACCCGTTGTCATTGATGCCCGCCCCGGAGGTCACGCTGTCGAGGTGCGAGCCCGCCATCACGACCTGGCCCGTGTCCCCGCCCGGCCAGTCGGCGATCAGGTTGTAGCCGGTCCGGCCGGAGGACGTGAACTGCTGGATCGTCGTGGTGAATCCGGCGGCGTCCAGCTTGGCCTTCACATAGTCGAGCGAGGCCTTGTAACCGGCGCGCCCGTGCGCCCGGTTGCCGCCGTTGGCGGTGGCGATGGACTGCAACTGCGTGAGGTGCGCCTTGACGGCGGCCACGGATATGTCGGGCGCGGCGGCCGCCGTGGGTCCGGCCGCGGGGGCCGCGCCGGCTATGGATCCACCGGCGAGAAGCGAGACGGCGGTGACAACGGCGGTGGCCGCGGCACGCCCGGGAACCGAGAGCTTCATGTGGGGGGCTCCGAATTCCGTGGGAATCCCTGAATCCACAGGGATTCCACAGTGAATGGGGTGCCTGGATGGTGAAGCTGGGGTTGACGCTCCGTCAAGAGCGGAATCAGGTCAGCGGCGTTCGTATACCGGAAGGTCCGCCGCGTTCCCCGCCTCCCGCGAGTCGTACGCCGACCGTGCCGCCGCGATCTCCTCCTGGTGCGCCTCCGTCCACGTCACAAGCGACCGGATCGTGGCATGCAAGGTCCCGCCCAGCGGGGTGAGTTCGTACTCCACCCGCGGCGGCACCACCGGATGCACCGTCCGCTTGACCAGCCCGTCCCGCTCCAGCGAGCGCAGGGTCACGGTCAGCATGCGCTGGCTGATGCCGTCGATCTCGCGGCGCAGCTCGGTGAACCGGAGCCGCCGGTTCTCCAGCAGCGCGATGACGAGCAGCGACCACTTGTCGGCCACCCGGTCGAGGATCTGCCGCACCTGGCAGTCCTCCCGGGTATCCCACTGGAAGGGGTCGGCGTCGCCGTAGTCCACGGTGCTCGCGCAGTAACTCGGTGCCTTTGAAGTGCCTTCTTCCATATCATCCGACACTGCCGCAGGCTGAGGGCGGTTACAAGAGGGAACCGACCCTCAGTCCCGTAACCGACCTCGACCTCTCTCTACGGAGTACTGCCATGGGCAAGCGCGCATGGGCGCTGTTACTCGTCCTCTGCGGAACGATCTTCCTGGAGGGTGCCGACGTCGCGATGATGGCCGTCGCGATCCCGTCGATCAGAGCCGATCTCGGGCTGGCCACGGACACCGCGGCCTGGGTGGTGAGCGGCTACGTCCTCGGGTACGCCGGATTCACCCTGCTCGGCGGCCGGGCCGCTGACCTGCTCGGTCGCCGCCGGATGTTCCTTCTCTGGCTGACCGTCTTCCTCGCCTTCTCCGGACTCGGCGGCTTCGCGACCGACGGCTGGATGTTGGTCGTCGCCCGTTTCGTCACGGGCGTGTCCGCCGCGTTCATGACCCCGGCCGCGCTGTCCCTGATCACCACGTCCTATCCGGAGGGCCCGCAACGCGACAAGGCCCTGCTGGTGTTCGCCGGTACGGGCGCCGGCGGCTTCTCGCTGGGCCTCGTCGTCGGCGGCCTGCTCACCGAACTGGGCTGGCGCTGGGTCTTCTTCGCGCCGGTGCTGCTGGCGGCCGCCCTGCTCCTGGCCGCCGTACGGCTGATCCCGCGGCAGGAGGCCCCGTCCGCCGCTCGCCGGGGCTTCGACCTGCCCGGCGCGCTGACCGCCGCCGGAGCCATGCTGCTGGCCGCCTACGCCGTCGTGCGCCTGGAACACGGCCTGGACGGCTGGCAGTTGACGACGGCTGCGGCTTTTGCGGCGGTCCTGCTGGCCGCGGTCTTCGTCACCGTCGAGCGGCGGTCGGCCGCCCCGCTGGTCCGCCTGGGCATCCTGCGCACGGGGTCGGTCGTACGTGCCGACCTGGGCGCGCTGCTCTTCGTCGGCGCGTTCTTCGGCTTCCAGTTCGTCGTCACCCTGTATCTGCAGGAACTGCGGGGCTGGTCCTCGTTCCAGACCGCGGTCGCCCTGGTGATCATGGGCTGCGACGCGGTGCTGGCCCCTACGCTCACGCCGAAACTGGTCGCCCGGTTCGGTAACGCCCGGGTGATCGTCGGCGGGTTCGCGCTGGCGGTCGTCGCCTACGGCATGTTCCTGCGCGTCGGCCTGGACTGGCCGTATCCGGCGATGCTGCCGACGCTGTTCCTCGCGGGTACCGCCTTCGCACTGGCTTACGGGCCGCTCACGATCGCGGCGACCGACGGGGTCGCCGACGCCGAACAGGGCCTGGCGGGCGGACTGCTGCACACCGCCACACAGTTCGGCTCGGCGATCGGGATCGCGGCGGTGACCGCGGTCTACGGCTTGGCGGCCGGCGAGTCCAGCGGCTCCGCAGCCGACGGGGCGGGCTCGAGCGGCTCCGCGCCGGAGGAGACGCTGTCCGCCTTCCGTACGGCGCTCACGGTGCCCGTCGGCATGGTGGTGCTGGGGCTCGTCCTCTCGCTCCTGAGCGTGCGCGCGGCACGGCGGGCGGTGCGCAGGGCGTCCCAGGTCAGCAGCGTCAGCGCCAGCCAGACCAGCGCGAACCCGGCCCAGCGCTCGGGCGGCATGTCCTCGTGGAAGTAGAGGACGCCGAGCAGGAACTGGAAGACCGGCGCCAGGTACTGCAGCAGTCCCAGCGTGGACAGGGGTACGCGGATCGCGGCGGCGCCGAAGCAGACGAGGGGGATTGCGGTGACCACGCCGGTCGCCGCGAGCAGGGCCGCGTGCCCCGCGCCCTCGGAGACGAAGGTGGCCTCGCCCCGTCCGCCGAGCCACAGCAGATAGGCGAGGGCCGGCAGGAACTGGATCGCGGTCTCGGCGGCAAGCGACTCGACGCCGCCGAGGTTGACCTTCTTCTTGACCAGGCCGTACGTGGCGAAGGAGAAGGCGAGGGTCAGCGAGATCCACGGCGGCTGCCCGTACCCGATGGTCAGCACGAGGACGGCGGTGAAGCCGATCCCGACCGCCGCCCACTGCACGGGCCGCAGACGTTCCTTCAGGAGCAGCACGCCCATCGCGATGGTGACGAGCGGGTTGATGAAGTATCCGAGCGAGGCCTCGACCACGTGACCGGAGTTCACCGCCCAGATGTAGACGCCCCAGTTCACGGTGATGAAGGCCGCGGCCACGGCGATCAGCGCCAGCCTGCGCGGCTGCCGCAGCAGTTCACCGGCCCACGCCCAGCGCCGTACGACGATCAGCGCGACGCCGACGAACGCCAGCGACCACACCATCCGGTGGGCGAGGATCTCCGCCGCCCCGGCGGGCTTCAGCAGGGGCCAGAACAGGGGTACGAGTCCCCACATCCCGTACGCAGCGAAGCCGTTCAGCAGACCTACCCGGCTTTCACTCCTCGACGTCCCGGCCACGGGCCCTCCCTCTCGCGCTCTGCTCGCCTGCACGAAGGTAACGCCGAGAGCCCCCGCCCGTCATGTCCGTATCGGGATACGGTCATGACGGGCGGGGGTGGGGGCGCCCAGGGTCCGACGGGGGAGTACGACCCCGGGGCGCTGGTCCGCTCGGTTCAGCCCTTGAGCGCGAGCGCGATCGCCTCGGACAGGGGCGTGGTCGGACGGCCGGCCAGGCGGGACAGGTCGCCGGTGGTGACGACGAGCTCCCCCTTCTCGATAGAGGCGTCCACGCCGGCGATGGTCGCGGCGACCGGTTCGGGCAGCCCGGCGCCGACCAGGATTCCGGTGAGCGCCTCGACGGAGACGGGGCTGTAACCGATCTCCTTGCCGGTCTGACGGCTCAGCTCGGCCGCGTACTCCGCGAACCCCCACGCCTCGTCGCCGCCCAGCTCGTACGTCTGGTTCTCGTGCCCCTCGCCGGTCAGTACGGCGACCGCGGCGGCCGCGTAGTCGGCGCGCGCGGCGGAGGAGACCCGGCCGTCACCAGCGGCGGCGACGACCGCGTTGTGCTCCAGCACCGGGGCGAGGTTCTCGGTGTAGTTCTCGTGGTACCAGCCGTTGCGGAGCAGCGCGTAGGGCACCTCGGAGGCGAGGAGCACCTCCTCGGTGCCCCGGTGGTCGTCGGCGAGGGCCGCGGTCAGGCTGCCCGGGGCGCTGGTGTAGGCGAGCAGCGCCACACCGGCTGCCTTGGCGGCGTCGATGACGATCTTGTGCTGCTGGACCCGGCCCTTGTCGAACTCGTTGCCGGAGATGAGCAGCACCTTGTCGCCGGCGGCGAACAGGCCGTCGAAGGAGGCGGGAGCGTTGTAATCGGCGAGCGCGATCTTCACGCCGCGGGCGGCGAAGTCGGCGGCCTTCTCCGCGTTGCGGACGACCGCGGTGATCTGGTCGGCCGGAACCTTCTCCAGCAACTGCTCCACGACGTGGCGGCCCAGGTGGCCGGTGGCTCCGGTGACGACGATGCTCATGATCAGAACTCCTTGTGGGGTGCGTTGCCGCTAACCCTAGGGGATGCGCTAACTCTGGGAAAGTACCCACTTTGAAGTAAGGTACTTACGTCTCAGTAAGTGCGGTGGTCCGCCGTGGGGGACCTTGCGCGGAATGCGGCGCCTGTAGGTGGAGCTTGGGGCCGGTGGGAGGTGCGGAAGGCGCGGGAGGGGCGCGATGCACGGGGGAGCGCTTCTGAGCAGGGATGCCATGAGCAGGGGTGCGCTGCCCTTCGTGCGCGCTTCGGCGGTGCCGAACGAGTGCGGACGGCGCTCGCTGGGCACACACATGTCAGGGCGTCGATTGACATGAGCGGTTCGTCCATCCATGCGCCCCCTCTCCGCCTCCCGCACCGCCTTGATCCGCCCGGCATGCTGAAGGCGGGGCGCTGTGCCCACCCGCGCGCCGGTACTCGTGCCGCCCACGAGACACCGACCGGCGCCGGACGCCATTGGGGGTCGCATTGGCCACACAGAATCCGGGTGCGCGGAGGATCGGTTCTGCAGCACGGGCAAGGGTTGGCAAGGTCCGCACGCCCTTCCCGCGTTCCTCCCGGCGCCAGCGCCAGGAGGAACTGCTGCTGGATGTCCTTCGCCAACTCACGTTCCTCACCGAGGAGATCCGGAACGCCAACCTGATCCAGCTGCACCGCATCACGGCGGAGCAGGTGGACCGGGCGATGTCGGATCCCGCGCTCACGGAGGCCATGAGCACCCTGCGGGAACTCTCGGACCGCAAGCGCCGCCAGGCCCTGTTCGTCAACCGGGAATACAGCGCGATCCTGCTGGGGCACCGCATCGGTGCCTACGGTTGGGGTGAACTCATCGGCCACCTCCGGGTGCTGGCCCGCAACGCGGTGTTCGCCGAGTACTGGGCGACGACCCGCGAGCATCGGCGGAGCCTGCCGCGCAACTCGTTGGAAGCGCGTGTGGGTGAGGCCGTCGACATGATCATCGACGACCTGGCGGACGATCCGGACGAATGGTGGGTTGTCGGGCCTCCCTCGGAGGGGTCGTCCGCCTGACGTGTCAACAAAAGATCTCGACTTACTCAAAAAGCTGAATTGCGTCGCTCCGGACGGCCTAAACTCGGCGTTCACCGGAGAGTTGTGTTGCGAGAGGCATCTCCTGGGGTGAGAAGCTCCGGGCGACGTCAGTGACCGGATCTCCTTGTATCCGGCCGTATGAAGAGAGCCCTCACGCGTGCACAGCGAACTTTCTGCCCTCAGCATCGTCCGACGTATCGGCGACTCGCCCCGGCAACGAGGATCGATGACCGGGGAGACGTGCCCCGACGTCTTCGAGCTGAGTGACGGAAACTTCGCGGTCATCGGCACCGACCGGACCGAGGACCTGGACGCCCTGCTCCCGGCGGACGCAGCCCGCGCCGACTACGAGCGCATCGTCGTGATCACCCGCGACACCCTCCTGCGCGCCAAGCGGGACATTCCCGACGCGTGAGCTGCGTGAGCTTGCCTACGGCGGAGGGCCTGGGGGTCGAACGACACCCAGGCCCTCCGCCGTAGGCAACCGACCGGTCAGCCCGCCGTGCGGCCGCCGCCGTCAGCCGAGCACCGTCCAGGTGTCCCCGCCCGCCAGCAACGCGGCCAGATCCCCCTTGCCTTTCTGCTCGATCGCCGTGTCCAGCTGGTCGGCCATCTGCGCGTCGTACACCGGGCGCTCCACCGACCGCAGCACACCGATCGGGGTGTGGTGCAGGGTGTCCGGGTCGGCCAGGCGGGAGAGCGCGAAGGCGGTGGTGGGGGAGGCGGCGTGGGCGTCGTGGACGAGGATGTCCGCCTCGTTGTCCGCGGTCACCGTGACCACCCTGAGGTCGCCGGTCGCCCGGTCCCGTACGACGCCCCGTGAGTTGTCCGCGCCGAAGCGGATCGGCCTGCCGTGCTCCAGCCGGATCACCGCTTCCTGCGCCGACTGCTTGTCCTTCAGCGCCTCGAAGGCGCCGTCGTTGAAGATGTTGCAGTTCTGGTAGATCTCGATCAGCGCGGTGCCGGGGTGGGCGGCCGCCTGCCGCAGCACCTCCGTCAGGTGCTTGCGGTCCGAGTCGATGGTCCGCGCGACGAACGACGCCTCCGCGCCGAGGGCGAGGGACACCGGGTTGAAGGGCGCGTCCAGCGAACCCATCGGCGTCGACTTGGTGATCTTGCCGACCTCGGAGGTGGGGCTGTACTGGCCCTTGGTCAGCCCGTAGATCCGGTTGTTGAACAGCAGGATCTTGAGGTTGACGTTGCGGCGCAGGGCATGGATCAGGTGGTTGCCGCCGATGGACAGCGCGTCGCCGTCACCGGTCACCACCCACACCGACAGGTCGCGCCTGCTGGACGCCAGACCGGTGGCGATCGCGGGCGCACGACCGTGGATGGAGTGCATGCCGTACGTGTTCATGTAGTACGGGAAGCGCGACGAGCAGCCGATGCCCGAGACGAAGACGATGTTCTCCTTGGCCAGTCCCAGCTCCGGCATGAAGCCCTGGACGGCCGCCAGGATCGCGTAGTCTCCGCAGCCGGGGCACCAGCGCACTTCCTGATCGGACTTGAAGTCCTTCATGGACTGGCGGGCCTCGGCCTTGGGGACGAGCGAGAGTGCCTCGATCGTGCCTGTGCCTTCCGTGGTCGTCTCAGCCATCGATGGCCTCCTTGAGCGCCGTGGCAAGCTGCTCCGCCTTGAACGGCATACCGTTGACCTGGTTGTACGAGTGGGCGTCGACCAGGTACTTCGCCCGCACCAGCGTGGCGAGCTGCCCGAGGTTCATCTCGGGGATCACCACCTTGTCGTACGCCTTCAGCACCGCGCCCAGGTTCTTCGGGAACGGGTTGAGGTGGCGCAGATGCGCCTGCGCGATGGACTCGCCGGCTGTGCGCAGCCGGCGTACCGCCGCCGTGATCGGCCCGTAGGTGGAGCCCCAGCCCAGGACCAGGGTCCGCGCGCCGTGCGGATCGTCGACCTCGATGTCCGGTACGTCGACACCGTCGATCTTGGCCTGCCGGATGCGGACCATGAAGTCGTGGTTGGCGGGGTCGTAGGAGATGTTGCCCGTGCCGTCCTGCTTCTCGATGCCGCCGATACGGTGTTCCAGGCCCGGAGTGCCGGGGATCGCCCACGGGCGGGCGAGGGTCTGCGGGTCACGCTTGTACGGCCAGAAGACCTCACTGCCGTCGGCCAGGGTGTGGTTCGGCCCCTGTGTGAACTGCACCCGCAGATCCGGCAGTTCGTCCAGCTCCGGGATGCGCCAGGGCTCGGAGCCGTTGGCCAGATAGCCGTCGGACAGCAGCATCACCGGGGTGCGGTAGGTCAGCGCGATGCGGGCCGCCTCCAGGGCCGCATCGAAGCAGTCCGCCGGGGTTCTCGGGGCGATCACCGGGAGCGGGGCCTCGCCGTTGCGGCCGTACATCGCCTGCAGCAGGTCCGCCTGCTCGGTCTTGGTCGGCAGACCCGTCGACGGACCGCCGCGCTGGATGTCGATCACCAACAAGGGCAGCTCCAGCGACACGGCTAGGCCGATGGTCTCGCTCTTGAGCGCCACGCCCGGGCCGGAGGTGGTGGTGACGGCGAGCGAGCCGCCGAAGGCCGCGCCCAGGGCGGCGCCGATGCCGGCGATCTCGTCCTCGGCCTGGAAGGTCCGCACACCGAAGTTCTTGTGCTTGCTGAGCTCGTGCAGGATGTCCGAGGCCGGGGTGATCGGGTAAGAGCCCAGGAACAGCGGCAGGTCCGACTGCCGGGACGCGGCGACCAGCCCGTAGGACAGGGCCAGGTTCCCCGAGATGTTCCGGTAGGTGCCGACCGGGAACGCCGTCGTCGCCGGCGCGATCTCGTAGGAGACCGCGAAGTCCTCCGTCGTCTCGCCGAAGTTCCAGCCCGCGCGGAAGGCGGCGATGTTCGCGGCGGCGATGTCCGGCTTCTTGGCGAACTTCGACGTCAGGAACTTCTCCGTGCCCTCGGTGGGCCGGTGGTACATCCACGACAGCAGACCCAGCGCGAACATGTTCTTGCTGCGCTCGGCCTCCTTGCGGGTGAGGTCGAATTCCTTGAGCGCCTCGACGGTCAGGGTGGTCAGGGGGACCGGGTGGAGGTGGTACCCGTCGAGGGAGCCGTCTTCCAGCGGGGAGCTGGTGTACCCGACCTTCTGCATCGCGCGCTTGGTGAACTCGTCCGTGTTGACAATGATCTCCGCGCCACGCGGCAGATCGCCGACGTTGGCCTTGAGGGCGGCCGGGTTCATCGCCACCAGCACGTTGGGCGCGTCGCCCGGCGTGAGGATGTCGTGATCGGCGAAGTGCAGCTGGAAGGACGAGACGCCGGGCAGAGTGCCGGCGGGTGCACGGATCTCGGCGGGGAAGTTCGGCAGCGTCGACAGATCGTTGCCGAAGGACGCCGTCTCCGAGGTGAAGCGGTCACCGGTGAGTTGCATCCCGTCACCAGAGTCGCCCGCGAAACGAATGATCACCCGGTCCAGACGGCGGACGTCCTTCGCCCCTGCCGCTTTGCGCTGCTCTCCTGTGACGGTTCCGTCGGCCTGCTCCGCTGGGCTACTGACCTGGCTGGTCACTGAACTGGACCTCCCTAGAGGCGGCTGTCTGGGAGCGACCGTCCCGCAGTCCCTCCCAGGATCAACCCTACGACGGTAAGGGTCGCCTTCCCTGGGTCATTCGCATGATGGACACGCTTTTGAGACGGTTCGACACCCGACTTGTCACGTTTTACCGGCCCCCGGCGCTTCCCTGAAGACGCTCGCTCTCGTGCGACGGTTCTCCCTCGGCCTGCTCACGAGTTCAGATAGGTGAGGACCGCCAGAACGCGTCGGTGGTCCCCGTCGCTCGGGGACAGCCCGAGCTTCAGGAAGATGTTGCTGACGTGCTTCTCCACGGCTCCGTCGCTCACCACCAGCTGCCGCGCGATCGCCGAGTTCGTCCGGCCCTCGGCCATCAGGCCCAGGACCTCCCGCTCTCTCGGGGTGAGTCCCGCGAGCACGTCCTGCTTGCGGGAACGGCCCAGCAGCTGCGCGACGACCTCCGGGTCGAGGGCCGTACCGCCCTCGGCCACCCGCACCACCGCGTCCACGAACTCACGCACCTCGGCTACCCGGTCCTTCAGCAGATAGCCGACGCCATGGCTGGAACCGGCCAGCAGTTCGGTGGCGTAGCGCTCCTCCACGTACTGCGACAGCACGAGCACCCCGAGTCCCGGATGCGCCTTGCGCAGCTGGACCGCCGCCCGGACCCCCTCGTCGGTGTGCGTCGGCGGCATCCGTACGTCGGCGACCACGACATCCGGCAGTTCGCCCTGCGCGTCCAGCTCGTTGATGGTCTTGATCAACGCCTCACCGTCGCCCACCCCGGCCACGACATCGTGCCCCCGGTCGGTCAGCAACCGGGTCAGGCCCTCCCTGAGCAGCACTGAATCCTCGGCGATGACCACCTGCACCCTGTCCTCCACGATTCTCGGCCCCCGTGCCCCTGTAACGGACCGATCCCGGCCCCGTCCCCATCCGTCGGCCCTCAGTATCCCGTGATCGGCCCCATCGCACCGGGCCTGTGGACAACTGCCTGACGTGCGGCTGGATTGCGGTGGGTTCGGGGGCGGGGGAGGCGGAGGTTCTCGGCCGGGTGCCGGACGGACAGGGGGTGGCAGGGAGACGGGTGGTTGAGGGGAGTGTTCCTGGTCGGGTGGAGCTTTGAGGGAGTGTTCCTGGGCGGGTGGAGCTTTGGGGGGTGTCCTTGGTCGGGTGGAGCCTGGGGCTTGAGGCTTGGGGCGTGGATGGGGGTTGGGGGCTTGGAGGCCGTACGTCCGTGGGGCCGTACGTCACGTCCGTGGGGCCGTACGTCACGTCCGTGGGGTCGTGGGTCGTGGGTCGTGGGTCGTGGACGTACGGTGTGCGCCGCCTGCGCCTGCGGCAGCACGGCGCGCGCCTGGGCCTGCGGCGTGCGGCAGTGGCGTGCGGCGGCACGGACTCACGGCGGGCTCTCGGGCTCCTCTCGGGAACCTCGCGTGTTCGTCCTCGGTCTCCGGCCCTGACACCGCTCCGGCCCCCTGTCCGCCGCAGACCGCAGCTCAGGGGGCGCCGCCGCCATGGCTCGCAGCCGGACCTACACCGCCCGCCACGGAAGCTCCGCGGTGATCCGCGTCGGGCCCCCGGCAGGGGAGTCGACCACCAGGATTCCGTCCACCGCGTCCAGCCGTTCGGCCAGGCCGCCCAAACCCGAGCCGGCGGAGGTGTCCGCGCCGCCGACGCCGTCGTCGACGACCTGCAGCATCAGACGGTCCTCCACTCGCCAGACGTCGACCGCTGCCCAGGTGGCCTGCGCGTGCTTGCTGATGTTCTGCAGCAGCTCCGACACCGTGAAGTACGCGATCCCCTCGATCGCCGGCGCCGGTCGCGATGGCAGGTCCACCTCCATCTGAACCGGAACCGTGCACCGCGAGGCGACCGCGGACAGGGCGGCATCCAGCCCGCGGTCCGTCAGCACGGCCGGATGGATGCCCCGCGCCAGGTCCCGCAACTCCTGCAGCGCCGTCTTCACCTCGCCGTGCGCGTCGTCCACCATCCGCGCCGCCGCATGCGGGTCCTCCGCCAGCTTCTCCTTCGCCAGCCCCAGATCCATCGCAAGCGCCACCAGCCGCGCCTGCGCCCCGTCGTGCAGATCCCGCTCGATGCGCCGCAGGTCCGCCGCCGCCGTGTCGACCACGACCCCGCGGTCCGACTCCAGCTCCACCACCCGCGCCGACAGCCGCGTCGGCCCGAGCAGCCCGTGCACCAGCAGCCGGTTCACCATCGTCAGCGCCCGCACGATCCACGGCGTGGCCAACGTGAACAACACTCCCACCAGCGCGGTCACGGTGATCTCGAACGGGTTGTCGAGGTAGACGCGGTGGGTCTCGTCGCCGTACAACTGGATCCCGTCCTGACCGGCGAAGAGCGGGAAGAGCCAGAACCACAGCGGGTACGTCATCAGTGTCCAGCCGAGCGCGAAGAAGTTCACGACGACCGCGAACGAGAACACCGACCACGGCAGAGACAACACCGAGTACAGCGCGCTCCGCCATGAGGTGCCGCTCTTCAGCACCGCCCCCACCCAGGCCGGCGCGCCGTGCTTCTTCATCCGCAGCGGCTCGGGTTCGCCCACATCGAGGCCCAGCAGCCCCCGCGCACGGGCCCGCTCCAGTGACCCGAGGCCCCGGCAGCCGGCCAGCCCTACCGCCAGCAGCGGTATCCCGAGGAATGTCACGAGCAGCCCCACACCGAGCGCGACCATCGTGATCGTGTACACGAACAGCAGGATGCTGATCGGCAGGCTCAGCAGCACGTACGCCAGCTCGCGCCAGCTGCGTGCCTCGAACGGTGCCCGCAGCCCGGCCGGCAGGCGGTGCCGCCGCACCTCCTCGGGGAACCCGAGCCCGCGTTCGTGCCCATAGGCGTGCCCGTAGTCCTGCCCGTAGCCCTGTCCGTAGTCCGTGGCCATCGGCGTCGTCCTTCTCCCTTGTCCCTGCGGCTGTGTCGTCGTACCTCCACCCTGCTCGGCCCGGAGCCTGAGGACCATGGAGTCCGTCGGCGTCTCGGGAGGGGGGTTTTCCCTACCTCTTCTTCCCTCCAGTCCGGCCATAGAGGGCGCTTCTCCTCAGGCCCTGCCTAGCGGTCCCGCCACGGCAGTTCCGCTGTGACGACCGTCGGTCCGCCCGGGGGCGAGTCGATGACGAACAGGCCGTCCACGGCGTCCAGGCGTTCGGCGAGGCCGCGCATGCCCGTACCGCCGTCGAGGCGGGCGCCGCCGCGACCGTCGTCCCACACCTGGATCAGCAGCCGGTCGTCCGACCGCCACACCTCCACCGCCGCCGACTTCGCGCCGCTGTGCTTGCTGACGTTCTGCAACAGCTCCGAGACGGTGAAGTAGGCGATGCCCTCGATGGCCGCGACCGGTCTGGAATCCAGGTCAGCCGTCACCTTCACCGGCACCGTGCAGCGGGTCGCGACCGAGGACAGAGCGGCATCCAGGCCCCGGTCCGTGAGGACGGCCGGATGAATGCCCCGGGCCAGGTCCCGCAGCTCCTGCAGCGCGAGCTTCACCTCGCCGTGCGCCTCCTCGACCATCGCTGCCACGAGCTTCTCGTCGGTGTGACCGTCCAGCAGCTTCTCCTTGGCCATGCCCAGCCCCATCGCCAGATTGACCAGCCGGGCCTGCGCTCCGTCGTGCAGGTCGCGCTCGATGCGCCGCAGGTCCGCTGCGGCCGTGTCCACCACGACCCCCCGGTCCGACTCCAGCTCGGCGATCCGCCGCTCCAGTTCGTCGGAGGGCGACAGCAGCCCGCGCACCATCGCACGGTCCACGTTGGTCAGCCCCCGCGCTATGAACGGCAGGACCGGCCACAGCACGAACAGCGAGGTCAGCGTCAGGGCGAAGGTGAAAATGCCCCAGGGCAGCCGCACGAAGTCGTAGAGCATCGTCCGCCAGCCGACGGGGTCCGTCAGCCCCAACCACAGGCGTTGGAGAAACCCGATGCCCTTTCTGTTGCGCAGCCGCAGCGGGCTCGGCTCGTCCACGCGGAGCCCGAGCAGCGCCCTGGCCCGCGCCCGTTCCAGGCGGCCCAGCCACCGGGCGCCCATCAGCCCGGCCGCGAGCATCGGCAGCCCGATCACCGTGACGGTGAGCCCGGCTCCGGCGGACAGCACCGTCACCACGTAGACGAAGCCGATCAGCGCCATCGGAAGGTTCGCCAGCAGGTGTGCGATCTCCTTCCAGGTGTGCCCTGGGAAGGCGAAACGTGCCGGTGGCAGGCGGTCGCTGGCCGCTTCCACGGAGGGGCTCGAAGCCGGGAGTCGTTCGGTCATACGGGTTAGCGTGCCGCGCCGCGGCCCGCGGCGCCATGAGGTGGACCGCCGCGATCCACTGGGGAAAACCCCACCTTCACCACCTGCGGCTTCCCTCAGGCAGTGACGGGCTGCTTACGCTCTCTTTAGCAGGGCCTAGACTCCCGTGCGTACAGATCGTCGAACAGAGTCCAGGTCACAGAGTCCAGGTCAGGGAGCGAGGGACGGGCGTGCCGGAACCGACCGTTGTCGAGTCGACCGCTGTCAACGCGACCGTCGTCGCGGCGGACTACTTCCAGTCGTACTCGGTCGTCGGACTGCTCGCCGTGGTCGGCGTGCTGTTCGTCGCTGTCGCCTTCGGCGCCGGACGCCTGCTGCGACCCGTGGTCCCCACGCCCGAGAAGCTCCTGACGTACGAGTGCGGGGTCGACCCCGTCGGCGAGGGCTGGGCGCACACCCAGGTCCGCTACTACGTCTACGCGTTCCTGTACGTCATCTTCGCCGTCGACTCGATCTTCCTGTTCCCCTGGGCCACGGTCTTCGCCGCCCCCGGCTACGGCGCGACCACCCTCGTGGAAATGTTCATCTTCCTCGGCTTCCTCGCCGTGGGCCTGCTGTACGCATACAAGAAGGGCGTCCTGGCATGGACGTGACCCCCACTCCTTCCGAGCCTGTTCTGCTTCCGGAGCCGAAGCGGCTGGGCGCCCTCGCGCGCCTGGCCCCCGAGCCGATGAAGGTGGTCCTGAACTGGGGCCGCCGCTACTCCCTCTGGGTCTTCAACTTCGGCCTCGCGTGCTGCGCGATCGAGTTCATCGCCGCGTCCATGGCCCGCCACGACTTCATCCGCCTCGGCGTGATCCCCTTCGCGCCCGGCCCGCGCCAGGCCGACCTGATGGTCGTCTCCGGAACGGTCACGGACAAGATGGCGCCGGCCGTGAAGCGCCTCTACGAACAGATGCCCGAGCCGAAGTACGTGATCTCCTTCGGCGCGTGCTCCAACTGCGGCGGCCCGTACTGGGACTCGTACTCCGTGACCAAGGGCGTCGACCAGATCATCCCGGTGGACGTGTACGTCCCCGGCTGCCCGCCCCGCCCCGAGGCGCTCCTCCAGGGGATCCTCAAACTCCAGGAGAAGATCGCGCGGGAGTCGCTGGGGGAGCGATACGGGTACGGCTCCGGAGCCGGTTCCGACGCCGGGCGCCCGTCGGCTGCCGCGCTGGAGAGCGGGCTGGTGCGGGGGCCGGGGACGGACTCCGGTGCGGGTGCGGGTGCGGGTACGGCCTCGGGGGCGGCTGCGGGTTCGGGACCGGGTGCGGCTGAGGGCTCGGGACCCGGCTCAGGTTCGGCTTCGGGGCCGGGGGAGGGCCGATGACCGTGGTCGGCTGGCTGCCCGCTCCCGTCGAGGACCTGTTCGGTACGCAGGCCACGGCCGAGGAATCGTACGAGGTGCTGACGGTCGACGTACCGCCCGCGTCCTGGCTCGCGGCGCTGGAGACGGCCCGCGACCGACTGGCCTGCACCTACTTCGACTGGCTGAGCGCGGTCGACGAACCAGGCGTGGGCTTCCGCGTCGCGGCGCACGTCGTGGCGCTCTCCCCCGTACGACGGCTTCTGCTCCGTACGACGGTCCCGCACGAGGACCCTGTTCTGCCCAGCGCGGTGGACGTGTTCGCGGGCGCGGCCTGGCACGAACGCGAGACGCACGAGATGTTCGGCGTCGGCTTCGAGGGCCACCCCGCCCTGGACCACCTGCTGCTCCCGGAGGGCTTCGAGGGCCACCCCCTCCGCAAGGACTTCGTCCTCGCCGCCCGCGTGGCCAAGGCGTGGCCCGGCGCGAAGGAACCGGGCGAGTCCGAACACGGCGGTCCCAAGCGCCGCCAGATGCTTCCACCGGGCGTCCCCGACCCGAACGAATGGGGCCCGCTGAAGGGCCAACTCCCGCCCGCTCCGGCCCGCCCGGCACGGGGGGCGGGACGCGCGGCGGGCGAGCGTCCGTCGCGTACGACCGGTGAGCGACCGGCACGTGCGGCAGGGGAACGTCCGGCTGCTGGGGCTGGGGAGCGCCCGGTACGTAGGACCCGGTCGGCGTCGGCCGGATCGGCGAGCCAGGTGACGGGGCCGGTGGGAGCGCCCGACACCCCGGGAATCCAGGGGACGGAGGGGGAGACGGAAGCCGCTTCGGCCACGCCGACGGCTCCTGCTCAGGAGTCTGCGGCTGCTCCTGGTTCTTCCGCTGCTCCAGGTTCTTCGGCTGGCGTGCCGCGTCGTACGCGGTCGGCGTCGGAAGGGTCGGCGAGCCAGGGGGACCAGGCAGGTCAGGCGAATCAGGCAGGTCAGGCGAATCAGGCAGGTCAGGGGGACCAAGTAGGTCAGGCAGGTCAGGCGGACCAGGAAAGGGTGTCCAGGGAGTCCGCGGTGGGACGCCAGGGCAGGCAAGGGGCGTCGCCCGCTGCGGACGCTACGAACGTACCGGGAGCACCGGCCGGCCCGCGCCGCGCGCGTTCGGTATCAGGGGGCTCGGCGTCGCAGCGTGCGCAGACCCCGTCGACCGAGGCCACGCCCAACCGCCCCACCACCGGGCCCCGCAGCTCGGACGCCCCCTGGCATCACGCCCGCCCAGCTTTCGAGGAGCCGGAGCCGGGCCCGACGCCGCCGGAAGACCGGCCGGCCACGGAACGGCAGCCGGAGCCGGGCCCGACGCCGCCGGAAGACCGGCCGGCCATGGAACGGCAGCCGGCGTCGGAGCCGATCCGCCCAGTCACAGAGCCGAGCCCGGCGGTGAAGGACTCGTCCGCCGAACCGGCTCCTGCCGAGGAGCCCGAGCCCGCCGACACACCTGAGCCGGCCGACACAGCCGAGCCCGCCCACGCCCCCTCGAACGACCCCGGTCCCCAACCGTCGGCCGAAGCCGAAGCCGAAGCCGAAGCCGAAGCCGGCGCTGGCACCGGTACCGGTACCGGTACTCACGCCGACGAGTCCGCCAACCCCCCGCCCGGACCTACCGCTTCCGAAGGCCCCACCTCCGCCCCTCCGACCAAGGCCCCCGAAGACCCGGACACCGCAGGAGGCCCGCAGTGAACGACGCTCTCGACGTCGCCTGGCGACTCCTGATCATCTTCGTCGTCTTCCTGACCTTCCCGCTGATCGTGGGCCAGACGGAGCACAAGGTCATGGCTCACATGCAGGGCCGCCTGGGCCCCATGTACGCCGGTGGATTCCACGGTTGGGCACAACTCGTCGCCGACGGCGTGAAGTTCGCGCAGAAGGAAGACGTCGTCCCCGCGGGCGCGGACCGCCGTATCTTCCAACTCGCCCCCGCAGTCGCCCTCCTCCCGTATCTCCTGGTCCTCCTCGCCATCCCCATCGGCCCGAGCAAGGGCGCCGTAGGAGAAGTCATCGACGCGGGCGTCTTCTTCGTCCTCGCGGTGATGGGGGTGGGCGTCCTCGGCTCGCTCATGGCAGGCTGGGCCTCCGCCAACAAGTTCTCCCTCCTCGGCGGCCTGCGCACCGCCGCCCAGCTCCTCGCCTACGAACTCCCGATGCTGCTGACCGCCGCCTCGGTGGCGATGGCGGCGGGGACGGTGTCGATCCCCGGCATCCTCGACGCCTTCAGGTGGTGGTGGCTGCCCTGGCAGATCGTCGGCGCGATCGTCTTCTTCGTTGCCGGGCTGGCCGAACTCCAACGGCCGCCCTTCGACATGCCCGTCGCCGACTCGGAGATCATCTTCGGTGCGTACACCGAGTACACCGGCCTCCGCTTCGCCCTGTTCCTCCTCGCCGAGTACGCCGGGATCGTCGTCCTGTGCGGCCTGACCACCGTCCTCTTCCTGGGCGGCTGGCACGGCCCCTGGGGTGCCGACGGCCTCGGCTGGGTCTGGACCCTCCTGAAGACCGCCGTCCTCGCCTTCATCGTCATCTGGCTGCGCGTCACCTACCCCCGCCTGCGGGAGGACCAGCTCCAGAAGCTCTCCTGGACCCTCCTCGTCCCCCTCTCCCTCGCCCAGATCGCCCTCACCGGCATCGTCAAGGTGGTGATCCAGTAGCTATGTCCCGCCCGTCACCCGGCCACCGCCCCGCAACGACGCCCTCCGGGCGGCCCCGCCTGTCGATCCCCGGCAGCGGCCTCGCCAAGGGCCTGGCCGTCACCCTCCGCACGATGACGAAGAAGACCGTCACCGAGCAGTACCCGGACGCCCAGCCCGATCTCCCTCCCCGCACCCGCGGCGTCATCGGGCTGTTCGAGGAGAACTGCACGGTCTGCATGCTGTGCGCCCGTGAGTGCCCGGACTGGTGCATCTACATCGACTCCCACAAGGAGACGGTCCCGCCGGCCGCCCCCGGCGGCCGCGAGCGCAGCCGCAATGTTCTCGACCGCTTCGCCATCGACTTCTCCCTGTGCATGTACTGCGGCATCTGCATCGAGGTCTGTCCTTTCGACGCTCTGTTCTGGTCCCCGGAGTTCGAGTACGCCGAGACCGACATCCGTGACCTCACCCACGAGCGCGACAAGCTCCGTGAGTGGATGTGGACCGTCCCGGCCCCGCCCGCCCTCGATCCCGGCGCGGAGGAACCGAAGGAGATCGCCGCCGCCCGTAAGACGGCGGAGAAGCTGGCGGCCGCACAGGCCGAGCCGAAGGAGGGAGAATCGTGAGCCTTGCCGCCGAGACCCACGGCTTCCTCTCCCCGACCGGCGTCGAGATCGCCTTTCTCCTCGTCGGCCTGGTCACGTTCGGCGCCGCGCTGGTCACCGTCACCACCAAGCAACTGGTGCACGCCGCCCTGTGGCTGGTGGTCGCTCTCGGTGGCCTCGCCGTCGAGTACCTCCTGCTCACCGCCGAGTTCATCGCCTGGGTGCAGGTCCTGATCTATGTCGGTTCCGTGGTCGTCCTCCTTCTGTTCGGTCTGATGCTCACCAAAGCGCCCATCGGCCGCTCCCCGGACGCCGACTCCGGCAACCGCTGGGCCGCCCTCGGCGTCGCCGTCGCCGCCGCGGCGGCCCTGGTCTGGGTCGTCGTCGACGCCTTCCGCGCGACCTGGATCGACCTGGACGGTCCCGCCGCCGGCTCCACCGACGCCACCGGTGCCAGCCTCTTCCAGAACTGGGTCCTCCCTTTCGAGGCCCTGTCCGTCCTCCTCCTGGCCGCCCTCGTCGGCGCGATCGTCCTCTCCCGCAAGGCGAAGACCGGCGTGAGCCAGCCAACCGCGGGCAAGGCCGACACGGGCCCAGTCACCGCGGGCAGGACTCAGGCGAGCCAAGCCACCCCAGGCAAGACCAGCGCGAGCCAAGGCACCGCGGGCAAGGCCGACCGGGAAGGGACGCCCTGATGCACCTCGCCTACCCCGTGGTCCTCTCCGCCCTCCTCTTCTGCACCGGCCTGTACGGCGTCCTCGCCCGCCGCAACGCGATCCTCGTCCTGATGTCCGTCGAGCTGATGCTCAACGCCGTCAACCTCAACCTCGTCGCCTTCGACGTCTGGCTCAGCAAGGCCGTCGAGGAGGCCCTGCACTCCGGCCAGGCCCTGACCCTGTTCACCATCGCCATCGCCGCCGCCGAGATCGGCATCGGCCTGGCGATCGTCCTCGCCGTCCACCGCAACCGCGGCACCGCCGACATCGACAAGCTCCGCGACACCGCCGAGGGCCTCGAGGGCCACCCGGCCGACGGCTCCGACAGCGACGCCCCGACGGCCGAGCAGGCCGACCGGACCGGGAAGGCTGAGGCCACCGCGTGACCACGACCACCCTCGCCGTCCTCGTCCCCCTCCTTCCGTTCCTGGGCGCCGCGGCCGGCCTGCTCCTGGGCCGCACGGCTCCCGGTTTCGTACGCCCGCTGGCCGTCCTGCCCGTACTCGCCTCCTTCGCGCTCGCCGTGGTGGTCGCCGTGCGCCAGGGCGGTGACCAGGCCGTCGACGCCGCCACCGAGCTCACGCCCACCGGCTCGGTCCCCATCGAACTCGCCCTGCACATCGACGGCTTCGCCGCCCTTGTCGCCCTCCTGGTCGGCTTCGTCGCCGCCTGCGTGCAGATCTACTCGACCGGCTATCTGCGCGACGACCCGCGCTATCCCTCGTACGCCGCCCTCGTCTCGCTGTTCACCTCCGCGATGCTGCTCGTCGTCTACTCCGGCGACCTGATCGTGCTGCTGGTCGGCTGGGAAGTCATGGGCATCTGCTCCTACTTCCTGGTCGGCCACTACTGGGAGACCCCGGAGGCCCGCGCCGCCTCCCTCAAGGCGTTTCTGGTGACCAAGCTCGGTGACGTCCCCTTCCTCATCGGCCTGTTCGCGTTGGCCACCGACGCCGGGTCCTTCCGGATCACGAGGGTCCTCGGCACCGTCGCGCACGGCGGACTCGACCACCCGACGCTCATCGCCCTGCTGCTCCTGGCCGGTGTGGCGGGCAAGTCGGCGCAGTTCCCGCTGCACACCTGGCTCCCCGACGCGATGGCGGGCCCGACGCCCGTCTCCGCGCTGATCCACGCCGCGACGATGGTCGCCGCAGGTGTCTACTTCATCGCAAGGCTCCTTCCCGTCTTCGAGGCCTCCCGGGCCGCGATGCTCGTCCTCGCCGTCATGGCGGCCGTCACGATGACCGGCTCGGCGCTCGCCGCGCTGGCCCAGGACGACATCAAGCGCGTCCTCGCCTACTCGACCATCGGCCAGCTCGGCTACATGACCGGCGCCCTCGCCGTCGGCGACCGCGGAGCCGCCGTCTTCCACCTCCTCGCGCACGGCGCCTTCAAGGCGCTGCTGTTCCTCGCGGCCGGCGTGATCATCCACGCCGCCGGCACCAACTCGCTGGCCGCCATGTCCCGCATGAGCCATCTGCGCGACCGTGTCCCCGACGCCTTCTGGACGATGACCGTGGCGCTCCTCGCGCTCGCCGCGATCCCGCCCTTCAGCGGCTTCTTCTCCAAGGAGTCCGTCCTCGGCGCCGCCGAGCACGTCGCCACCGGCCACACCGAGCACGCTCCCGGCGCCGCCGGCTGGACCGTCCTCGTCTCCGGCCTCCTCACCGCCCTGCTCACCGCCGCGTACGCGACCCGGCTGTGGCTGCTGGCCTTCCACGGCCGGGGCGCAGAGGCCCCCGACCACGGAAGGCAGCCCCTCACCATGACCGTGGTGCTGTGGGTCCTGGCCGTCCCGTCTCTCGCCGTCGGCGCGTTCGCCTACCGCACGCTGCCCGACTGGTTCGACGGCCGTGACCTGACCCCGACTCTCACCACTTCCGTCCTCGGCACGGGTGTGGCCTTGGTCGGCGGGCTCGTCACCTACGCGGCCTGGCGGCACACCACCGCTCTCGCGTCCCGCGTCCCGCTGGGTGCGGTCGCGGCCCACGCCGAGGGCGACGCCGGGCAGGTGGAGGCCGAGGCCATCGCCAGCCACAAACCCGCCTACGGTGACGTGGCCTACGCGCCCGACCCGGCGGACCCGGGCCGTCTCCTGCTCGGTCCGCTGCACCGACACGCGGCCGTCGGCTTCCATCTCGACGCCGTGTACACGGCCCTCTTCGTCCGCCCGGTCCAGGCCGGAGCCACCCTCGTCCGGTTCCTCGACCGCGAGGTCGTCGAGACCTACGTACGCGGCGCGGGTGCCCTGCCCCGACTACTCGGGTCCGCCGTTCGACGCGCCCAGACCGGCAATCTGCAGACCTATGTGAGCGCGCTGCTCGCCGGCACCGTCGTCCTGGTGGTCGCCGCCGTCCTCGTCGCCACGGGAGCGTGAGCAGGCGTGATCGATATCAACGAGTCCGTGATGCAGTTCCTTCTGGCATTGATCGTGGTCGGCCCGCTCCTCGGGGCCGCCGCCGCTCTTCTGCCCGCCCCGCCCGGGCTGAAGGGGAGGTCACCCGAGCAGGCCGTACTGCGGCACGGTGTGACGGTCACCGGTGTGATCCTCATCGCCGCGATCGTCCTCGCGCTGGGCTTCGACCACGACCATCCGTCGAAGATGCAGGCCGGCACGGACATCAGCTGGATCCCCGCACTCGACGTGCGCATCCACCTCGGCATCGACGGCATCTCCCTCCCCCTTCTGGTCCTGACCGCGCTGCTGACCTTCCTCTGCGCGCTGTACTCCTACTTCAAGATGCCTGCGGGCCCGTCCCCGAAGGCCTTCGTCGCCCTGCTGCTCGTCCTCGAGTCCGGCACCCTCGCGACCTTCGCCGTCCTCGACCTGATTCTGTTCTTCCTCGCATTCGAGATGGTTCTCATCCCGATGTACTTCCTCATCGCCCGCTGGGGCGGTGAGCAACGGACCCAGGCCGCTTGGAGGTTCATCCTCTTCACACTGCTCGGTTCCGTCGTCATGCTGCTCGGCCTGCTCCTGATCGGAATCAGGGCGGGCACATTCGACATGGTGGCACTCGCCACTGACAACGGCCGGTCGCTGACCACATCCGTGCAGGTCATCGCCGTTCTGGCGATCGGCATCGGGCTCGCGGTCAAGACGCCGATGTGGCCGCTGCACAGCTGGCTGCCCGACGCGCACACGGCCGCCCCGACCGTCGGCTCGGTCCTGCTGGCCGGGGTCCTGCTGAAGATGGGTACGTACGGGTTCGTCCGGATTCTGCTGCCCATCGCCCCGGACGGTTTCCGCACCTTCGCGCCCTACCTCGCCGCCTTCGCCGTCGTCGGGATCGTCTACGGATCGCTGGCCTGCCTGGCCCTCGCCAAGCAGGGCGCCAAAGGCGACCTCAAACGTCTCATCGCCTACTCCTCCGTCGGCCACATGGGCTTCGTGCTGCTCGGCATCTCGACCATGACCCCGACCGGCGTGAACGGCGCCCTGTTCGCGAACATCGCCCACGGCCTCATCACCGGCCTGCTCTTCTTCCTGGTCGGCGCGCTGAAGGACCGCACCGGCAGCACCGATCTCGACACCCTCGCCGAGGAGACGGGCGCCGCCCTCTACGGCAAGGCCCCACGCCTCGGCGGCCTGCTCGCCTTCGCCGCCGTGGCGTCGCTCGGCCTGCCCGGCCTGGCCGGATTCTGGGGCGAGATGCTGGCGCTGTTCGGTGCGTTCAACCCCGCCGACGGCCTCAACCGCCCCGCCTTCCTCACCTTCATGGCGATCGGCGCGTTCGGCACGCTGCTGACGGCCGCGTACATGCTCATCGTGGTCCGCCGGGTCTGCATGGGCGCGGTACCGCAGGAAGCGCCGAAGCTCGCCGACGTCCACACGTACGAATTCGCGGCCTGGACCCCGCTCGTCGCCCTCACCGTCGTCGCCGGTCTCTGGCCGAAGGCCCTCCTCGGCCTCACCGACCCGGCCGTGCAGCAGCTCCTCGCAGGAGGCACCCGATGAGCTCCCTGGCCCACACGCCGGCCGCGAGTCTCGTCCAGTCCGTCGACTGGCTCGCCATCGCGCCGCCCACCATCACGGCGGTCGTGGGACTCGTCGTCCTGGTGGCCGACCTTTTCGTCGGCGCGCACAAGAAGGTGCTCCTCGGCTGGCTGTCGGTCGCGGGCCTCGCCGCCTCGGCCCTCATGCTGCTGCCCCTCCTGGACGGCGACCGTTCCGCCTTCTGCCTGACCGGCGCCCCGGACGTCTGCAGCTACACCGCCGACCGCTTCACCCTCGTCCTCCAGCTCCTGGTCCTCGGCGGAGCTCTCCTCGCCGCTCTCCTGTCGGTCACCGCCCTCAAGGACGCCGACAAGGGACTTCCCGAAGGGGAGTACTGGTTCCTGCTGCTGTCCTCCGCCGCCGGAGCCGCCCTCCTGCCCGCCTCCCGCGACTTCGCCACCCTGATCGTCGCCCTGGAGGTCGCCTCCCTGCCCGCCTTCGCCCTCGTGGGCCTCAGGCACGGCGACCGGAAGTCCTCCGAAGCGGCCCTGAAGTTCTTCCTGTCCTCGGTCACGGCGACCGCGGTCAGCCTCATGGGCATCAGCTTCGTGTACGCCTCCACCGGCACCCTCTATCTCACCCAGGTCGCCGACCGCATCCAGAACGTCGACGGGCAGCTGCACACCCTGGCCCAGACCGGTGTCGTCCTCACCCTCGTCGGCTTCGCCTTCAAGGCGGCCGCCGTGCCCTTCCACTTCTGGGTGCCCGACACCTACGTGGGGGCACCTCTACCGATCGCCGCCTACCTGTCGGTCGTCGGCAAGGCGGTCGGCTTCTCCGGCCTCATCCTCATCACCGTCGTAGCCCTCCCGTCGTACGCCGACGTCTGGGGCCCGGCCCTCGCCGCGCTGGCCGCCCTCACCATGACCGTCGGCAACGTCGGCGCCCTGCGCCAGCAGGCCACGCGCGCGTACAGCGCGGTACGACTGCTCGCCTGGTCCTCCGTCGGCCAGGCCGGCTACCTCCTCGTACCGATCGCGGCCGCCGCGTACTCCGACGACGCCGAGCAATCGATCGGCTCCACGGTCGCGTACGCCCTCATGTACGCCGCCGTGAACCTGGGCGCCTTCGCGGTGGCCGCGCTGGTCGGGCGTACGAAGTCCCTCAACCGGGTCTCCGACTATCGCGGGCTGTACGCGTCGAACCCACTCGCCGCGCTCCTCCTGGCGTTCTTCCTGCTCTGCCTGGCCGGACTGCCGCCAGGCATCATCGGCCTCTTCGCGAAGGTCACCGTGTTCTCCGCGGCCGTCGACGCGGGCCTCGGCTGGCTCGCCGTGGTCATGGCCGTCAATGTCGTGATCGCGCTGTTCTACTACCTCCAGTGGACGAGCCTGCTGTTCCGCACCCCTGACGGCGAGCCCGTACGGCACCGCGTTCCGGCCCCCCTCACCGCTGCCATCGCCCTGACCGGGGCCGTCGGCATCGCCCTCTCCGGGGCGCCTGAGCTGGTCCTGCGCTTCGCCGGCACCGGCCTCTTCTGAGCCGTCACCCGGACGGCCGACCCGGCCCGCCACCCGCACAAGGGAACTAGTGGCCCTCGCCTCGCGTTGACAAAAACGGGAGGGTCCACTGGACGTGACACACGGCACCAGTGGCACGGCAGATCATCAAGGAAGATCACCGAGTAAAGGTTCCCCTGCTGTACGACTTGGAGGGCGTACCGTGCACCGCCGGCACAACGGGCTCAGGACCGCAGTACTCCTCGGGGGGCTGTCCGCACTCATCATCCTCATCGGCAGCTTCTTCGGCCGTATGGGGCTCGTTGTCGCGGTCGTGATCGCCCTGGGAACCAACGCGTACGCGTACTGGAACAGCGACAAGTTGGCTCTACGCGCGATGCGTGCCCGCCCGGTAAGCGAGTTCGAGGCCCCCGCCCTCTACCGCATGGTCCGTGAGCTCTCCACCCAGGCCCGCCAGCCCATGCCGCGCCTCTACATCTCGCCGACGGAGGCGCCCAATGCCTTCGCGACGGGCCGCAATCCGCGCAACGCCGCCGTCTGCTGCACCGACGGCATCCTGCGCCTGCTGGACGAGCGGGAACTGCGCGGTGTCATCGGCCACGAACTCAGTCACGTCTACAACCGCGACATCCTGATCTCCTCGGTCGCCGGCGCCCTTGCCTCCGTGATCATGTTCCTGGTCAACTTCGCCTGGCTGATCCCCATCGGCCGCTCGGACGACGACGACGGCCCCGGCCTCCTCGGCATGCTCCTGATCATGATCCTCGGCCCCCTCGCCGCCAGCCTCATCCAGCTGGCCATCAGCCGCTCCAGGGAGTACGAGGCCGACGCTTCCGGCGCCCAGCTCACCGGCGACCCGCTCGCCCTCGCCGGCGCCCTGCGCAAGCTCGAAACGGGCACCAAGCAGCTCCCGTTGCCCCCGGAGCCCCGCATCGAGACGGCGAGCCACATGATGATCGCTAATCCCTTCCGCCCTGGCCAGGGGCTCTCGAAGATGTTCTCCACACACCCCCCGATGGCGGAGCGCATCGCCCGGCTCGAGAAGATGGCAGGTCCCCCACGATGAAAACCATCCTGAACGTCGGCTACCTCGCGGCGGGCGTCCTGCTGTTCATCACCATCATCGGCAAGGGACACCACCGCGCCGATCGTCGGGCACAGGGCCCGTGATCGTCACCTTCAGTTCCAGCATGGACAAGATGGCCGCTTGCTGCTCCGGGGCCATGTCCGGGAACGACCTCTGCGCCATGGCTGCCAGCGCGATGAGGTCACGCGTGCGCTGGGACCAGCCACCGGTTGCGGTGATCTGTTCCAACAGGAACTCAGGGTCTTAGGCGATGCGGATGGCGTCGCGCACGGTGCGCTCCACTTCGATCCTGCCGACCTCATCGCCGCTCAGGGGCCAGGAGCGAGCTGTCTGCTCCTGCTGAGGCTGCGGACGTGGGGCGGGCACCGCCAGGGGTGTCTCGTGGCCGACGACCATCTGCAGGCTCGGCGGCAGTTTCACCAGCAGCACCGCGGCCTCCGCATGGGCCTCCCAGTTGACGAAACGGATAGCCGGTGCCTGCATGCCCAGCGCCTGATGTGGGCGGGCCTGGTTGTAGTCCTCCAGCCACCCGTCCACCGCCTGCTGCGCGGCGTACAGGTCCGCAACGGGCCGTGCCCTTCGAGCAGTTCACGTCGCAGCGTCTGATGGAACCGCTCGATCTTCCCCGTGGTCGTGGGCGACCTCGGCTTCGTGAGCCGGTGAGTGATTCCGTTCTCCCGGCAGATCCGGTCGAACATCGTCTCGCCCGGCTTGCCGGAGCCGAACCGGGCGGTGAACTGCTTGCCGTTGTCCGTCAATACCTCGCCCGGCACCCCGAACCGCTGCAGGGCCTCACCGAACGCCAGACACACAGCCCGCCCGGTCGCCCGCCGCACCACCTTCGCGATCACCACGAAGCGGGAGTGGTCGTCGATGCCAGTGACTACCTTGCACTCGGCTCCGTCGGCCAGCAGCAGTCCGCCCACGATGTCCATCTGCCACAACTCCATCGCCGATTCCCGCTCCCACCTGCGGTAATCCGACGGACGCCGCAGATGCGAGGAGCGCTCCTGACCTGCACAGATGGGACCTGTGGAGGGTCCTGGACGTTGCTGCGGAAGCGCACTTCTCAGATGAAGAGTGCTGACCTGTATCTGCAGGTCGCGTCCAGCGCGTCGGCCGTGGGATCAGACGGGTGAGGTGCTGCTGGTCGAGACAGTCCGCAACACCGGCTCGCATCAGGCGATAATGATCAGCTGCCTGTACGTATCACTTGGGGGGTCTTGTGAGTCTGAGTCCGCGTGAGGTGTTTCTCCGCCTTGTTCATGGGGTCGCCGACGGGAACTCAAGCGAGTTGCCTGACCTGTACGGCGAGGTTACGGATGTCCGGCATCCGATGGCGACGCCGGAGTCCGAGCCGTTGACGAGTCGGCGTGCGCTCCGGGAGCACTTCACGGTGCCGCCGGAAATGCGGGAGTCCTTGCCGAAGAGGAGTGTCGTCGATGTCGTCGTCCACGAGACCGCCGATCCTGAAGTGATCGTCGCCGAGTTCGCCTACGAGTTCACGTTGCCGGACGACTCCAGGTCCAAGGTGCCCTGCGTCTTCGTCATGCGTGTGCGGGACGGTCAGATCATCGAGTCTCGCGACTACATCGACCCGATCCGTACGTACACGGCACGCGGGGACCTCGACCGCCTCCTCGCGTCGTTGCGCAAGGGCGTTTCCTAACCTCGCGCTTTCCGAGGTGGGCTGTCCATCTGTTGATGATGAACGTAGAAAGTGCCTCTGACCAGCGAGAATGAGGATTGCTGAGGTCCTTGTTCCCGCCACCGCCGGAGGCACTTTCCAGGTGAAGAAGCGTATCGGGTTCTATCCGCGTGTCCGCGCCGAGGGCGGTGGTCGCGGCGTGGTTTCGCAGGCCGGTGCGGTGCTGCTGGTCGAGACGGCCCGCAAGACCGGTCTGGATGCGGCGATGTCGGCGGCGCTTGAGCCGTGGCGCAAGCCGCGGGCGGTGCACGATCCGGGAAAGATCCTGCTCGATGTGGCGCTTGCCCTCGCGCTGGGCGGGGACGGCCTAGCCGACGTGGCCCTGTTGCGGGCTGAGCCGGCCGTGTTCGGGCCGGTGGCCTCCGACCCGACGGTCTCTCGCCTGGTCGGACAGCTGGCCTCGGGCGGCAAGCGGGTCCTGGCCGCGCTGCGCACCGCCCGTGCCGAAGTGCGTGAACACGTCTGGCGGTTGGCCGGTGACGCGGCGCCGGATGCGGGCGGGCAGGTGATCGTGGACATCGACGGGGTCCTCGTCCTGGCGCACTCCGAGAAGCAGGACGCCGCCGCGACCTGGAAGAAGACGTTCGGGCACCACCCGCTGATGGGGTTCGTCGACCACGGCCGCGGCGGGTCTGGCGAGCCGGTCGTGTGCCTGCTGCGGCCCGGCAACGCTGGCTCCAACACCGCCGCCGACCACATCGAAGCCACGAAACTGGCCCTGGCCCAGCTGCCGAAACGGCTCCGGCGCGGGCGTCAGACGCTGATCCGTACCGACTCCGGCGGCGGCACCCACGAGTTCGTCGCCTGGCTCGCCCGGCGCGGGCGCTGGCTGTCGTACTCGGTCGGGATGACCATCACCGACGCCGTCCACCAGGCCGTCCTGAAGGTCCCGGCCTCGGCCTGGACGCCGGCCGTGGAACCCGACGGCGACATCCGCGACGGCGCCTGGGGCGACACCGCGCAGAACCAGATCTGGCTGGAGATCGTCCAGATCGCCCTCGACCTGCTGGCCTGGATGCCCCTACTCGCCCTGACCGGCCAAGCCCGGCTCTGGGAGCCCCGCCGCCTGCGGCTTCGGCTGTTCTCCACCGCCGCCCAGCTCGTCACCACCGGCCGCCGCCGCTACCTCCGCCTGGCCAGGCACTGGCCCTGGACTGACGTGATCACCGATGCCCTGGACCGGCTCCAGGCCCTGCCGAACCCCGGCTGACCAGTACATTCCCGCCCCTGCGAGCAGCAACCAGCCCACCGGAGCCGTGGAACCCGGCGCACACCCGACGCGACAGCCGGGCACTCAACCTGCCCAGACTCCGGAATTCCGCACCAACACTCGCCACAAAGGGTTCGTCAGCAAGGTGACGGACCCTCATGCAAGATCGAGGTTAGAGAGGGGCAGAGCAGAAGCAGATGTCAGCCCGATACTGATCTGGCCGCTTGTGTTTTCCGTAGGGGGACTTCTTGAACTCGTTGCTTGAAATGATGTTGATCAATACTTCCCCCTTGGTGAACTTGGCACCTTTTGATGCTGTGCACCTTAGCGTCCGCCGAAGTCCTGGTCAGCGGCAACGACCTCGCGCCCCAGGGGCATAAGGGAGATAGGGATGAGTTTGAGGTTGGCCCAGCCGAACGGGATGCCGACAATCGACAGGAACAGCGGGATGCTAGTGATCAGGTGTCCCAGAGCCAGCCACCACCCCGCGAAGATCACCCAGATCACGTTTCCGATGAACGACGGTGCACCAGCACCTGGACGTTCCACAGTGGTCCGGCCGAACGGCCACAGGACGAAGCCAGCGATACGCAGCGACGCGATGCCGAACGGGATGGTGACGATCAAGACGAAGCAGATCAGCGCAGCCAGCGTGTAGGCGAGCGCCATCCAGATCCCGCAGAAGATCAGCCACAGCAGGTTCAGCAGGAGCTTGAGTAGCGACATGATCGGCACCTCTTCAGGTTGCATCGTTGGCATTGCCTGCCAAGACCAGTATCAGCAGGTCATGCCCTCAGGCGGAACCGGAGCGACCTTGTGGCGTGATTGGGAACGTACGGAGACGATCCCCTTGGCATAGCGGCGTTCCGTATCGGCGTCTACGCCCTGTGGCCCTTCGGGTACACCACGGTCGAGCGCCGTGACGCGGGGGCGCCCTCCTGCGTCGGCAACGTGCTGTGGCTGGTCCTCGCGGGCTGGTGGCTGGCCATCGCCCACATCGTCACCGGCATCGCCCTGTGCGTCACGATCATCGGCATCCCGTTCGGCATCGCCAACTTCAAGCTGATACCGGTGTCGTTGCTCCCACTGGACGCGAGATCGTGCCCACGGACGAGCCCTTCACGGCCCGCTGACCGGTGCTCCCGGGGGTGGGGGAGCCGAAGTACCTCCTGATGTCGTACGACCGACGAGCCGAGTCCGAGGGCGAGCAGGGTTACGAGGAGACACGGGCGCTGTGCGAAGAGGCCGCCGACCTCTTCGCCGACCCACCGCCACCCGTGCGGGACATGTACGTACGCGTGCGCATACGCACGGCCACAGCGGGTGCCTCTTGACGGGGTCCCCCGAGTCAGGGTCCGGAGGGTGGGGCTCCTGCCTTACGGCCCCTTGCCCAAGCCCTTGCTGCTCACCGGCACCACAACTACACCACCCTCGCCTGACGCCTGACGCCTGCTACCGGCCCGCCACCCGCAGCCGCACCCCATACGTCACCACCCCGACGGCCAGTACACCCGCTCCCACGATCACCGAGACCGCGGGCAGTGAGAACGCCAGCACCGCGCAGCCGAGCAGCCCCACAGCCGGCACAAACCGGGCCGTGGGTGCCGAACGGAGCGTCCAGGCCGACGCGTTGGCCACCGCGTAGTACGCCAGCACACCGAAGGAGGAGAAACCGATCGCGCCCCGCACGTCCACCGTGGCGGCCAGGGTGGCGACCACCGCGCCCACAGCCAACTCGGCCCGATGCGGAACGTGGAATGTGGGATGCACGGCGGCCAGCACACCGGGCAGATGGCGGTCCCGTGCCATGGCGAGCGTCGTCCGAGAGACACCCAGGATCAGAGCGAGCAGTGATCCCAAGGCGGCGACAGCAGCGCCCACACGTACCACCGGCACCAACCCCGGCACCCCGGCCGCCCGCACCGCGTCCGCCAGCGGAGCATCCGCGCGCCCGAGACCGCCCGCCCCCAATACGGAGAGGACCGCCACCGCCACACACACGTACACGACCAGCGCGATGCCGAGAGCCAGCGGGATCGCGCGGGGGATGGTGCGCGCAGGATCCCGCACTTCCTCACCGAGGGTGGCGATGCGCGCGTACCCCGCGAACGCGAAGAACAGCAGACCGGCAGCCTGAAGCACCCCGCGCACACCGCCCGACGCCCCGATGTCGAGCCGCCCGGCATCGGACGCCCCCGACCCCAGACACACGACCACCACGGAAGCGAGGACAGCCAGGACCACGGCTACGATCACCCGGGTCAGCCAGGCGGACTTCTGGACACCGCCATAGTTCACCGCGGTCAGCGCCACCACGGCCGCGACGGCCACGGCGTGCGCCTGCCCCGGCCAGACGTACGCGCCCACGGTGAGGGCCATCGCCGCACAGGAAGCCGTCTTTCCGACCACGAACGACCAGCCAGCGAGGTAACCCCAGAACGCCCCGAGCCTCTCGCGTCCGTACACATAGGTACCGCCGGACGCCGGGTACAGGGCGGCCAGTCGCGCCGAGGACGTGGCGTTGCAGTACGCGACCACGGCGGCGACCGCGAGCCCGAGCAGCAGCCCGGAGCCCGCCGCGCCCGCCGCCGGCCCCAGGGCGGCGAAGATCCCGGCACCGATCATCGAGCCCAGCCCGATGACGACCGCGTCTCCCACTCCCAGGGTGCGCCGCAACTCGGCACCGGAAGGTGTCATGAGCCGCACCCTACTGATCGCTGCAACCGCCGGGTACAGCGAAGTCGTCCTGTTCACCAACACGGCACGAACAGGCAAGAAGACCGTGCGCCAAGCAGGACGCACGAGCACGCACGGACACACCCCGCGGCCATCCACGTCACAGCGCCGGGACAGCGCGGGCATCGCACGAAAGGGCAGGTTCAGGGCATGAGCATCATCAGCTGGATCATTCTCGGCCTGTTGGCCGGAGCCATCGCCAAGTTCCTGCTGCCGGGCCGTGACCCGGGCGGCTTCGTCGGTACGACGGTCATCGGCATCGTCGGCGCCTTCCTCGGGGGCTGGATATCGGCGCGCTGGCTGGACCATCCGATCAGCAAGGACTTCTACGACGGTGCCACGTGGGCGGCGGCGATCGGCGGCTCGCTCGTCCTCCTGATCGGCTACCGACTTCTCTTCGGCAACTCGCGCGACTGAGCGCGAGGCACCCCCGGACCGCAGCCAGCAGGCGAGAAGGGTGGGCACCCGCCGGGAAACCGCCGGATGCCCACCCTTCCTCGTGTCAGGCGGTGCGCTGGGACCGCCGACAGCCGGCCTGCGGCTGGACTACCGGTAGTTCACGAACTGCAGCGCGAAGTCGAAGTCCTTGCCCTTCAGGAGGGCGATGACGGCCTGCAGGTCGTCACGGTTCTTCGAGCTGACCCGCAGTTCGTCGCCCTGCACCTGGGCCTTCACACCCTTCGGGCCCTCGTCCCGGATGATCTTCGCCACCTTCTTCGCGTTCTCCTGGGAGATACCCTCCTCGATCGACGCGAAGATCTTGTACTCCTTGCCGGACAGCTGAGGTTCCCCGGCGTCCAGCGCCTTCAGCGAGATCCCGCGCTTGATCAGCTTGGACTGGAAGACGTCGAGGATGGCCTTCACCCGGTCCTCGGAGTTCGCCTCCATCAGGATCTTGTCACCGGACCACGAGATCGAGGCTCCCACGCCCTTGAAGTCGTAGCGCTGCGAGATCTCCTTGGCGGCCTGGTTGAGGGCGTTGTCGACCTCCTGCCGCTCGACCTTCGAGACGATGTCGAAACTGGAGTCGGCCATGTCCTGTGGCTCCTTGTATCGGTGCGTGTCGGGGTGCGTACGAGTGCGTATCGGCGTACGTGGGGGCGGGCGCCGAGCCCGGCAGTCCCGGGCCGCATCCGCACAAGCCTAGCCACCCACCGCCCTCCGAGCGCAGATCAATCGGGTGGCGAAGCACCCCACGGCATCGGGTATTGTTTACGTCGTTGCCACGGAGCACCGCCGAAAAGCGGTTCGAAAGGCAGCAACCCCGGCGGTGTGCCCGAGCGGCCAAAGGGAGCAGACTGTAAATCTGCCGGCTCAGCCTTCCCAGGTTCGAATCCTGGCGCCGCCACACGGGAACAAGAGGCCCGTGACCTGCTGTCTCAGCAGGTCACGGGCCTCTTGTCGTACATCGCCTCAAAGGGCGGGGTGTCTCACCCTGTCTCGCGTTCGAACGCCCCGTCTCGGACTCTGCGGACGGAGCGCGGACGGGATTCCCGCTGCGTCAGACGCTCCGTCCCAGTCGTGCGGAGATCTTGGCGTTGGCCGCATCGTCGCCGTCCTTCAGGAACTTGGCATACACGCGAAACAGGACCGCCACACTGTGGCCGGCCCGCTCAGCCACGAGTTGCGGTTCCACACCCGAGCTGAGCCACGTCGACACTGCGGCGTGACGGAGGTCATAAGGCCGCTTGGCCAGTGCCGAGTGGAACTCGGTCGGCGTCAGTGCGCGCGACCGCGCTTCAGCCCACACCTCCCCGTATCCGGTGTCCTGCACGAGTCCACCTCGGAGCGTCTGGAAGACGCGACCGTCCGGCGCCGTGCCGTACGCGGTGAGGTGCCACCGCAGCAGCGCGACCAGTTCCGGCGGAATCGGCACGGGCCGCACTGCCTTCCGGGGGCGGTGCTTCAGGCCCCGTTTCTCGTGCGCCTCACCGCTGTCCGTCCATGCGGTGCCGGATCGGGGGCGGGTTTCATGGAGCCGGAGCACGCCCCACCCCCGCCGGGGGAGATCGCAGTCCGTGACCCGTAGGCCGATCACTTCCGCCGGCCGCGCGGCGGCGTAGTACATGCAGCCGAAGAACGCGGTGAGCCGGCGCCCCCGCTTGCTCTGGTCACGCACGGCGGTCAGCAGCTTGGCGGCTTGCGCCGGATTCGGGACGCATGCCGGGTCCACTTCCTCCGTGACCTGCTCGGGCGCCTTCCACTTGACGCGGTCCAGCGGGTTGTCCGTCAGCAACTCGGCATCGACCGCGAACTCAAGGGAGTTGTAGAAGATCGCACGCTTGCGACTGATCGTCCCCGGGGCTGCCGTCTTCCCGTCCAGCCGCTTGGACAGGGCCCTGAGTGCGGCTTTCACCAACAGCCGGTCCGTGAGGGCCGACGTGGGCAGCGACTTCCGCTGGAACCAGGCGAGTACCTGTGCCACCTCGGCCGGCGGCTCTTCCTCCCACCGGTTCTTGTTGAACGCCCACCCGTAGAGGGCGCTCCGTACGGTCCGGGCGTCGGGCATGCCCTTGGTGTCCTTCACGAACGCCGGCGTCACGGTCGCCATGGCTTCGGCCAACGTCCGCCGGGTGTTGCCGGGGGAGTCGTCCCACTTCATCGCGATGTAGTTGCGCGCGTGCTCGTACCAGGAGATGTCACGCTTCTGGTCGACCATGGACTTCGGGAGGCCGCTCTCCACGTCGAACGGCTCACCCTTCCGGGCCGCCGTCATGAGTTCTGACCGGCGGCTGTCGGCCAAGCCCTGGGTGAGGAACGATTCCGCGTGTTCGCGGGTGCCCACCATCCAACGCAGTTGGTACGGCTTCCGGTAGCTGCGCTTTCGGATGGCCCAGAACTTGACGGTGTAGCTCCACTCGGTCACGCGGCCTCCAACTCGTCCTTGAAGGCGTCCAGGACGCTGCGGCGTACGCAGATGCGGCCGGACGGTGTGCGGCGTGCCTCGGGGGTGAGGCCACGGTCGCGCCAGCGGTACCAAGTCGGGCGGCTGATGCCGAGTTCTTCCAGAACTTCCGGCAGGGGGATCAACTCGTCTTTCGGAGTGCGGCGGCGCCGGGTGGGCGTGGTCATGTTGGGTCTCCATACCTGGGCATTTCGGGGTGCGGCTGTACGCGGCTGTGTCCGAGGCGCGGGTTTCTGCGTCACCCGCGTCATCTGCGTCATTCGGGGCCCTGACCTGCGGTTTCAGGGTGACGCAGGGCCCGGGGAGTGCGTCACCGGTGACGTAGGCCTGCGCCACCGGGTGACGCGGGTGACGCGGGGTGACGCAGGAATCGGCCGTCTGCGTCACCGCTGTTCCGGCAGGTCACACGCCGTTTGCAGGGTGTGGGTGACGCAGGTGACGCAGCGTCTTCCTACTTGGGACAAAGAGGGGGTGGTGTCTGTTGTGGTGCGCGGCTCAGAGCGTGAAGAAGGAGCCGCTGCGCGGCGCGACCTTCGCAGGGCGGCGCCGCCGCCGAACAGCAAGAGGAGCACGCGTCGCCGGGTGCTCCTCTTGCTTGTTCCGGCCGGCCGGGTGCCGGGCGGTCAGAAGGCGGCTTCCTGCTCGGGCGGCGGTGGTGCGGCGGGGCGCGCGATCTCGATGTACCGGGACGTCTTAGTGCGTCCCCAGTCAATGAGGACGCCACGGGCGGCGAGGGTGGGCTGAAGGCGCTTGAGACGGTCTGAGAGCACCTTGCCGGTAGTCGGCCAGCCTTTTGGAAGGGGGCGGCACTCCTCGCCGCTGTAGAGGCCCGTGAGGGCGTACAGCCACTCGGCAGACGTCATCCGTTCTTCCGCCCCCGGCGCGATGCCGGCGGCGTGCTTGAGCACGGTCTGCGCCAACAGGTCGCCCTCGATGACGTCGTCGTTGAGGTCGTCCAGGCTGGCCCGGTAGGCGGCAAGCGCCCCGAGACCGGTTGCGGCGTCGAGCTGCGCGCACAGGTGGGCGAAGTCGGCCATGCGCAGGTCGGTCGGGATGTCCGCCTCAGCCGCCCGCACCTGCACGGTGAGGTCCAGGAGCGATCCGAGGATGACGGGCAGCACCTCTGCGAAGTCGGACCACAGTTCCGCCTCGGCGGCAGGAGCCGTTCGGCGAGGTCGGGCCGGATCACGCCGACGTCGATGCCGGTCAGGAGCAGGGGGCGGCGGTAGCCGATGCGGACGACGTCCCCGTCTGTGAACAGGGCGCGTTTGACGTTCTCCGCGCCGGTGACGATGCAGCACATCGCGTCGGACAGGTCCGGGGTCATGTGCGAGAGGTTGTCCAGGGCGGTGACCCAGCCGGCCGCTACCGCCGCGATCAGGTTCTCCTCATCCTTCGGGGCCCGGCGCAGGTCCCCGCTCATGCCCTCAATGATCCGTACGAGCATCCGCCCACCGGTGGACTTGCCCGCCCCCTGGGGGCCGGTGAGGAACGGGGCCGGGACGGGCACGGACGGACCGAGACAGCCGATCAGCCAGGCGATGGCCAGGCACTCGGTCTCGGCGTTGGCGAAGTTGCACAGCCGCATCAGGAGATCGATGCCCTTGCCGTTGGTGTCTTTGACCGGCAGGGGCAGTTCCCCGGTGAGTTGGGTGCGCCGCCAGCACACCTCACGCGGGTTCGGGGTGAGGATGTCCCAGCCGGTGGGATGGATGCGGACGGACTGCCCGTCGCTGCGCCCGAGGTCCAGCCACGTGGCCCCGTCGAATCCGGGGGCGACGCGGATGTGGACGGGCTGCACGTCCTCGGTCAGGGCGAGGGCCTCGATCAGGTCCAGCGCCTCTTTCAGCGCGGTGCCGTTGAAGACGCCCACGCCGTCGCGGAAGAGGCCGACCATGAGTTCCTGCCGGTGGCTTCCCGTCGTTCCCTGGGAGCGGATCGGGCGGGCCACGGGGTGGCCGGTCTTCTGCGCGTACACGGTGCCGTCTGCGGTGCGGAAGTACCGGAAGTGGCTCTGTGCGTAGTCGGTGATGACCTGGCGTGCGGGGTTCTTCTCGTCGTCGGACATGGTCACAGTCCCAACGTGGTGCGGGCGTTGGTCCACGCGTCGGTGCAGTGCCGCAGGGTTTCGCCCTTGGCCTGCGCGGCGGTGAACAGCCTGCTGATGTGGGTGTCGGTGAGGCAGCCGCACCGGCCGTGCGTCGACAGCACCGCCAGGAACGTCCGGTACACGGACGCGTGGACCGCGCTGCGGGCTTCCGTTATGCGCTGCTCCGCCATGGCGATGCCCCGTTCCAGGAATGCGGGCGTGCGGTGGGGGCAGTGCCCGCCGCCGGACCGGGCGGGCACGGAGACGGAACGGAGCGCCGGCCGGACGGTGGGCGGTTCCTTCACGGCCAGCGCACGCACCGCCGCCGGCAGGTCGGTCATGGTGCCGGTGCCGGGGCCGAGGTAGCGGGCGTAGGACATGGTCGACTTGAGGTCGACGCCGGGACGCACGTTGTTGTGTGACGTCATGGCGCCCCGGTAGATCCAGTGCTCACCGCGCGTCGTCTTCACGGTCCGTGTGGCGGGCAGGGTGGCGCGTGCCCAGTCGACGGCCGCCGCGTCGTCCAGGTCGACCACGGTCAGCCCGGCGGCGCCGGGGTGGTAGGCGACGCAGACGGCCCGCCGCCATGCGGCCGTCCATGCCGGGGAGGTGAGGACGGCCGGGTCGGTGGTGGCGGCGGCCCAGGCGTGGCAGACGCCGGGGCACCGGCACGGCCCGGCGGTCTTCATGTTCGGCCGGCCGCCGCACGCGTTGTTCGCGCAGCGGTGGCAGTTGCCGAACGGCGCCTTCCCGGCGCGCAGGGGCAGCACCGGCACACCGGTGGCGGCCAGCGTCAGCGCGGTCCGCTGGGGTTCGGGCAGGGTACTCACGCGGCCACCTCCAGCGTGGGGGCGAGGGTGGCCAGGTAGGCCCGTCCGATGTACTCGCTGTAGGCCGGGGGGATGGCTTCGGTGAGTTCCTCGCGCACGTCGGTCCAGTCGATGCCCATCGCCGCTTGCAGCTCAGGGACGGACGGCTTGCCCCCGCCGTTGCCGTACGCGGCGACGTAGGGGCCGTCGAAGTACCGGCCGTGGCGGTAGCCGCGTACGCGACCCCGGTGAGGGATGTGCGCCGGCTGGTCAGTACTCCAACCGCCCAACTCGAAGTTGCGGTGCCGGATCACCCCGAGACCGAACATCTCACCGCACAGGGTGAGGTCTTTGCGGATCTCCGCGCGGCCGTTGGGCTGTTCGATGACGTAGGGCAGGCCGGTGGCGTCCAGCAACTCACGCGTGGGCGCCACGAGGTCGACATGGTCGCGGCCCCACCCCTGTGACCGGTTCGTGCCCACGGTCAACGCGCAACCGTGCTGGCAGGGCGGGGAGGCGTGGACGAACGCGTACCGGCGGATCTCGCCCGAGGCGATCAGGTGGGCGAGGTAGGCGAGCGCGTCACCCCGGTGGTACGGGAAGGGGTAGTTGGGCCGGTCGGCGACGTCGCAGCCGTCCACGGTGAAGCCGGCCCGACGGTAACCGGTACCGGCACCGCCGGCGCAGGAGAACAGGTCCAGCAGGCGCGGCCGGTGGCCGCGCACTCGCCGGAAGGTGGCGGGTTGCGTCATGCTGGGAGACCTCCACAGGTCTGTTGAGGACAGGTGGACAAGGGCGGCCCCGGTTCTTTGGCGAGATGCGGGGGCCGCCCTTGGCGTAGCTAGCCGTGGAAGTGGTTGCGCTTGATCACAGCCTTGCGGATGTTCACGGTGGTGCCGCCCCGGTGGCCGCTCGCGCTGAAGATCTGCACGGCGATCCATCCGCCGAAGATGACGGCGGCGAGGGTGATCAGTTGGGTGATGAACGCGGTGAGGGCGGCGATGAACGAGGTGAGCAGGATCAGTCCGCCGCACACCGCGAGGAACCCGACGCCCCCGAGGGCGACGTTCACCGCCGTCCGGGAGACGGGCGGCTTGGCGGTCACGGGTTCCGGGCGGGCGTGGTCGATGGCGTAGCCGGTTACGACGCGGCCGTCGGGCAGGACGATGCTCGCGATCGCCGGGACGTGCCCCGGCTGGGCGGCGACCATCGGTGCCGGCGCGGCGACGGCGGGGGTGATGGGGGTGGGGTGGTGGACTTCCACGGCCCGTTCGGCGGGCGCGTGACGGTCGTGGTCGGGGTGCATGCGGAATCCCTTCCGGCGGTTGGTCGGGGAGGCGGGGACACCCCCTTCCGGGGGCGTTGTGGAGGGGGTTTCAGGGGTGCTGACCTGCGCCCCTCCCTGCCTCCCTGATGGATCATCTGTGCAGGTCAAGTCCGGGGAGGCGGGTCAGGGAGGGGGTCAGGGAGTTCTCCCCGCCTCCCCGACCCGTCGGGGGTCGCCTCCCTGTCATCCGGACGCGGAAGCGGAACCGTCTCCGTCGCGGTTGGCGAGGGCGCGGGTGAGGCGGTCGCGGCCGATGACCATGACGCCTTCGGACTTGTACGGCTCAGCTCCGGTGCCGTCCAGGACGCGCTTGAGGTCGAGGAAGGACCACTTGCCGTAGGCGTCCTCGTTGAGCATCGCGAGCCGCTTGAGGACGTCCTGCGTCCGCACGCGGGTGGCGTCGCCGACCACGGACGCGATGTCGGCGAGCGGGTCACGGTCTTCCCCGCGCTCGATGACGTGCAGGGTGGTGACGCCGTCGCGCAGGGCCTTGGCACGGGCGGCGATCACCTTCGCGTCATCGGTGCTGATGTAGTGCGTGCGCACCGTCAGGGACGACTGGCCCTTGGGGATCTCGATGCCGTCCGAGGCGACGACCAGGGTTCCCTGATCCAGACCCGGGCGCAGCAGGTTGGGGGCCGCGCCGCCGTCGACGGCCTTGTCCCCCAGCGCCATGCGGGCCTGCGATTCGGTGCCCAGCGCGAGCGAGGCCCGGGTGTGGGCGCCCTCGCGCACGAGCTTGGGAAGGTTCTGGTCGGTGGGGTCCTGCGTGCCCTGCCACAGCAGCACGTTCACGGCCCGCCCCTGGTTGTGGATTTTGCGGGCGGCCATGAAGTACCGGGAGGTGGAGGACGAGCCGCCATAGGGCCGCTTGTCCTCGTCCTTGACCGGGCACATGAACGCGACCTGCGCCTCATCCACGATCACGATCAGTGCGGGAAAGGTAGTGCCGGGCGGTGCCTGGATGCGGCGGTTCATCTCCTCCACCGCGTCCTCGACCATCTCGGTGACCTGGATGACGTGGTCATCGGTCGGCCCCTGGATCAGCCGGGTGGCCAGGCCGTCGAACATGGCCCAGTCACCCACGCCCTTGAGGTCGCCCAGCCAGAACTCGACCGACCGGTCCAGCGCGAGCCACAGGGCGAGGGCGCGCAGGGCGGCGGTCTTGCCCTGGTTGGACAGGCCAGTGATGAGCAGATGGCGCTGATACACGCTCAAGCCGGCCGCGTCCCCGCGCAGGTCCTGACCCCACGGGGCGCGGCCCTTGGCGTAGTCGGCGGTCATCGTGTCGTCGGTGACCAGCGGGGACGGGCCGATCGGCTCGTCCAGGGCGCCGGAATCGGCGATCCACAGCCGGACCGTGCGGGCCGCCTCGGGGATGGTGATGAACACCTCGTGCTCGTGCCGGGTGAGGTTTTCGGCGAGCTTGCGGCGCCGGTTCTGCACCTCGTTCGTCGACACTCCCGAGGGAAGGGTGACGTCGACCTCGACACCGCACCCGGCAATCTTGATCGGGGACAGCATCGAGGCGCCGGCGTCGCCCATCTCCTTGATGGCGTTGCGCATCGCGGGGATGCCCAGGTCGCGCAGGGCCTTGACGACGATGGACGGGGTGATCGGTTCGCCCTCGCCGTTGCGGATGTTGTCGGGCAGGGCCCACTGGGGTGCGGCCTGCTGCTTGCTGCCGACCGACCACAGGGCGAGCAGGGCCAGCAGCGGGCCGACGATGACCAGGGTGCCCCATACCATCTGCACGATCCGGATCAGCGTGCCGATGAACTCGATGGTGGCTTGGAGCGGGGTGATGACGTCCCCAATGTCCTTGGTGTTCAGGGCCATCACGACTCCGAGGGCGACGAGGACGCCGATGCTCATGCCGGTGCCGACGGCGACGCCCTTGGCGGCCTCGACCGGGGAGTGGAGCAGGTCCATGCGGCGGCGGTGGCGGGCCTCGCGGAAGCGCTGCAGCCGCTCTTCCCACTCCTCCGCGACCTCGTAGTTGCCGGCGGCCTCAGCGGCGCGGAGCATGCGCTCGTAGCGGGCGCCGGTACGGCCATCCCAGGTGCGGCGGGCCACGATCCGGCCCCCGTTGAACGTGTACAGACCGTGCCGGGCGATGGCGCGGCCCGCGGCGAGGGTGCCCTCGTGGGTGACGGCGTGCTTGACGGCACGCCCGGAGCGCACCCACAGCGGCACGGGCGCGGCCGGTGCGGGGTCGGGGACCACGGTCAGCGTGGTCACGGTGGCCGACTCGGCAGGGGGTTCGGGGTCCTTGTGGAGGTGGACGACGTTCTCACTCATGCTGGAAGTTCTCCTGACTGCCCCGAGCAGGGGCGGGAGTTGAGGCAGGCGCCCCGGGGTGGCTGGAGCCGTGGCAGGGGACGGCCACCCCGGGGGCAGGCGCGCGCGGGTTAGGCGGCGGCGCCGGGAACGAGTTGGTTGGCCAGGTACTCCTTGCCGTAGGCCTCGCGTTCGTCCTGTTCGACGGCGCGGTCGTACTCGCGGGCCTGCCGGCGTGACTGCCGCTCGACGCGGAAGCCGTCGCGGGTATCGCGCACGATCCGCTCGACGACGTTCTTGCGGCTGAACTGCATGCAGTGCACGAGTTCGTGGACGAGGGTGACGGCCATCTCGGCCTCGCCGGGGTGCTGGTCGACGTTCAGCAGGACCAGCGCACTGCCGTCGGCGCGGGGGATGGCGCGGCCGGATACGTCGCGGGCCTCGCGCAGGGCTTCCCGCTCGGCCTTTGCCCGGGTGCGCTTGTCCAGGACGCCGGCCAGTTCCGCGGAGGCGGCGGCTGCGAGTTCGGCCATGCCGCGCGGGTTGGTCAGGATGACCTCAAGGTCGGGCATGCTGCCGGGCACGGCCCGGCTCACGATGCGGACGGCCTGCTCGGTCATGCGCCGGGTGGTGCGCAGGGTCGGGCCGTAACCGGGGATCTTGTGCGTACCAACGGTGATCTTCACTGGGTCTCCGTCTCGGTATCGCCGCAGGTCAAGCGGTTTCGCGGCATGCTCACCACCACCGCGACGGCTTCTTGGGCACGAGGTTGGGGTGGCCGTTGAGCATGTGGTCGACGCACTGCGGGCAGTCCTCGCGCGGCCTAAGGCGGCGGTGGATGCGGGGGTCGTGGGCGTGCTGCCAGCACTGCGGGCACTCGCCGGGAGGCGTGGGCTTGCCCATGTCAGGCACTCCTCATGGAGTCGGAATCTTCGGGATAGGCACAGGGCATGCAGGTGCCGAGTGAGGCGGGGATGACGTATCCGGCATCGCGTCGGCACTGCGGGCAGGTGCGGCGGGCGGCGTTCGCCTTGGCCAGTGCCGCCCGCCGGGCCTCGGTCATGGGGCGGACCGGTTTGGCCAGGTCGACGCGGTAGAGGTAGGCGAGCAGCGGGGGACGGCGGCGGCGCGGCCGTTCGAGCTGAGCGGCCACCTCCTGACCGCCGGGGCGCAGATCACGTGCCCTGAGCTGGCGGCGGGTGGCGTAGCCGTCCGGAGCCAGCCGCCACCGGTACACCGGCAGCGCCCCCATCACGCAGCCTCAGCCGATGCCGCGCGTTCGGCGAGGATCGTGTCCCGCAGCGTCCGGGCGTTCGCCGGCGACGTGTGCACCTCGCGGCGGATACCTTCGGCGGTCACCTTCGCGTCCGGCCAATCGGCCGTCACCGTGCGCGCTTCCGCGAGCAGTTCGGCCGGCGTGCGCTTGGGTCGACTCGGCTTCGCCGCATCCGGGACACGGCCCGTGGCGCGGCGCGGTCGGGTCGATTCGGCGGCCACCGCGCGCGGCTCGATCGAGGCGAGGGGGGCGGGGTCGACGGGCGCGAGCGGCTTGAGCGGCGGGATCGACTTGCCCAGGTCGACCGCGACCGGATCGGGCACGGTCAGCCGGGTCAGCGTCACCACCGGGTCCGGGGTCGATTCGGGCAGGTCAGCCGTAGACCGTTTCATCTCGGTCTCGATAGATTTATCCGCATTCGTGACCGTGGCGGAATTGGGAGCGGTACCGCCGAACATCGACGCGAGGGCGGCATCCGCACCGGCTGTGACTCGGTTGCGCTGGACGTCCAGCAGCCTCGATCCGAGCGCCACGTCCCCGACCCCGACTTTGCGGGCCAGCCGCCATGACTTGCGCTCCGACCACTTCTTGACCCGGTCGCTGGGGTGGTGGGTGGCGCGTGCGCGGTGGTAGGCGAGCGCCTGGACGATATCGGCGGTGCGTCGCTCGTTTTCCGCGTCGCGGCCGTCGGTGTGCACCACGATCCTGCGGGCCAGGAACGCCATGCCCTCAGCCGAGACGGACATGCCCATCGGGGTCAGGGCGTAGATGACGGTGCGGCCCGGGTCGGGTGCGGCCATGGCGCCCATGGCGGACGCGGCGGCGGGCAGCGCCCACAGGCCGATGCGCACCACGCGCGGGGAGGACTGGCCCAGCATGGTCAGTCCCAGCAGGACCAGGGCCAGCACCGCCGTGGCGCCCTCGCCGGCGGCGAGCGCCCCCAGCGCGGTGCCCTTGCCGTAAGCGTGGCCGATGTTGCTGTAGGTGCCGATACCGCCGATCACGCCCGTGGCGAGCATCGGCACGAACGCGGCCGTCAGGACACCGATCTGCACCTTCGTCAGCGGCCTGGTCTTCATGCCGCACCGCCCGGAAGGCTTGCACCACTCGCGCGGTTGACCAACGCGACCCGCGCGGCCAGCGCCCGGCGCCGGGCCCGGCGGATACGCCGGACGTCCAGCTCGGTCGGCGTGCGGTCCAAGGTGACGATGTGCGCGTCCAACAGGTCGACGTCCGCCAGGATGACGGGCATCTCCCGCTCGATCGCGTCCAGCTCGGCGTCCGTCGGCTCCATGAAGTCGGCGAACGCGGTAACAGCGTCCTGAACAGTGACGATGTGGTTCATTGGGTCGTGATCTCCCTGGGTGGATGGGAACGGCCCGACAGCGGTCCCGGGTCTAGCCACCCGGGGCCGCGCGCCGTTGGTGAAGGGGAACCCGCAGATGCGGGCGAAGGGCGCCTAGCGGCGCCCGTTGACCTCGTTGATTCGAACGTTGCGGCCGTAGCCGTCGCGGAGACGGACGAGGGTGAAATAGCTCCCGCCGACGTCCGTGATCCGGTGCCACTCGCCCTCGTGGAGGACGTCGGTGCCGATCTGGTGGACGTTCGGGTGCTTGGGATTCGTGATCCTGCGCATGCAGTTCTCCTCTCGACTCCCCACGCCCCCTCCCGTACGTCCACACGCAGAGCGCGGAACGGACGGGAGGAAGAGGCAGCCGACCGCAGCGTCAGTGCTGCGAACCAGAGCGGACCGAACTGTCGATGGCACCGCCGGCCGGTCCGCACCGGCGGCGCCTGGATATGGCGTCGATTCACACCGACCTCCCGCGTTTGCAGGGACATAGGGGCGCGACTTCATGCCGCGCGGTCCGTCTTTTCGACTCGGGGAGACGGGGCCCACTTGTTCAGTTGTCAACCAACGGCCGCTTCCTTCGTACTCACCCCTGCGGGCTTTCCTCCGGGCGATGCAGTACCTGTTTTACAGGTACTGCATGGGGGTCCGTCAAGTACGGCGACGCAATCTCTTGGTCTCGCGCCGGGGCGTCTTGGCGTACCCTCAGAATCCGCGCAGGTCAGGGGAGTTGGTTACCTCGTCCATGGACAGCTTTGGGACTTCTGGATACGGTCAAGAAGTTCCTAGACGTCCCAACGGGGGTGCAGATGTCGAACGAGCGTTTGCGGTCCGCACTGCTCGCCTGCGGCATGACCGTGCAGAGCCTCGCAGAGGCGATCGAGGTCAACCCGAAGACGGTCGAACGCTGGATCACACAGGGCAAGGTGCCGTACCGGCGTCACCAGTACGCGACGGCTGCGGCCCTCAAGGTGGACGTGACGACGCTGTGGGACGACGGCCGCACCGTCGACAGCGCGATGGATCTGACGAAAGCCGAGATTGTTGCCGTCTATCCGCATCGGCACACAGTGCCGTCGGGCCTCTGGCGTGACCTCTACGCGCGAGCACAGAACAACTTGGACGTGCTTGTCTATTCGGGGCTCTTCCTGTCCGAGGATCCGCTGTTCCACGATCTCCTGAAGCGGAAGGTGGAAGGGTCCACCCAAGTGCGCATCCTGCTGGGTGACCCGGACTGTGAAGCCGTCCAGCAGCGTGGCATCGACGAGGGGCACCGGATCATGGACGGCAAGATCCGGAACGCGCTGGTTAACTATCGTCCCCTTGTCGAGAGCCACCCTGAAATCGGCTTCCGGCTCCACGCGACGACGCTCTACAACTCCATATACCGGTCTGATGACGAGATGCTCGTCAATCCACACGTCTACGGCATCGGCGCCTACATGGCACCCGTCTTCCACCTGCGGCGCATGCCGGGCGGCGGTCTGTTCGACACCTACGCGAATAGCATCGAACAGACCTGGGGAGGCGCTCGCCAGATCACGGACCGAGACATCACAGGAGCCTGAGCATGGGACGCATTGACTACCTGCACGACCCCGACGCTCCGCCGGCTAACTCGGTGGTGCCGTCCGTCGTTGCGTTCGTCAAGAACGACGCGGGACAGGTGCTGATGATCCAGCGATCCGACAACGGGCGTTGGGCGCTGCCCGGCGGTGGCCACGACGTGGGGGAGTCGATCAGGGACACCGTCGTGCGTGAAGTCTGGGAAGAGACCGGAATCAAGGCGGAAGTTGTCGACGTGTCCGGGCTCTACACGGACCCCGGACACGTGATGCAGTACGACGACGGCGAGGTACGCCAGCAGTTCAGCATCTGCTTCCGCGCGCGACCGGTCGGCGGTGAACTCCGAACGAGCAACGAGACGACTCAGGTCCGCTGGGTTGACCCGGCGGACCTGGCGGCACTGGACGTACACCCCACGATGCGGCTCCGGATTGAGCACGCCATGGATCGGATGCGCACGGCGCCTTACATCGGCTGACGCTTGGCGGCGGCGACCCGTTCGAGGACGCGGCATGTGCACGCGAGGATCTCGGGTTCGGCGCGCCGGATGAACCGGCCGATCAGGCTGTCCGGCCCGTAGCGCCCGGTGATTTCGTTGATCCGGTCCACGGGGTTGGTTGGCGTGCCGTCCGGGGTGGTGTTCATGTCGCAGTAGCAGAGCGCATCGTTCAGGTGCTCGCTCTCACGGGGAAACTCGCCGTCCAGCTCAGCACGCAAGCCGCGCGCATCAGCCTCAAGCCATGAGCACGAGTGATGAGCGACGAGGTTGACAACCTGCTCGTCAGCATCGGCCACATCCCGGAGATACCGTGCGCCGTCCAGGGGATGAAAGCCCGTCTTGGCGAGATCCGGCGCGTAGCCGATGTCATGCAGAACCGCCGCAGCCTCCAACAGGTCCGCATCCTGATCGAGGATGAGCGCGATGGTACGCGCCCTCTCAGCGACCCCGAGGCAGTGTTTCCAGCGTCGTGGCAACGGCTCGGCGAGCAGGGACTCAGCCAGGGGATAGGCCCACTCAGTCAACGTCGGCAAGCTACGAACGCCCCTCTCGTGCCGGCACGGCGCGGACCGTCCGCACCTTGCCCTGTCCTCCACCCGCCAGCACGCCAGCGGCTTCCAACTTCTCCAACGCCTTCGTCACGGTCGGACGTGACACCCCGAACCGTTCGGCCAGGGCGGAAGCGCTCGGGAACGCTTCCCCTACTTCGAGTCCCTCAGTCGTGATGATCTCTGCCATCCGCTGATCGATCGGGCGCCGGTCGGCTCGCGCCCCCGCGCGCACGACTCGCCACCGCTCGCCCGGCACCGGTTCGGCCACGCCTTCCTGGCGCAGCACGCCGAATGCGCGTAGGGCGACTCCGCGCGAGACCTTGTGGTCGCGCATGAGTTCGGCCAGCGACGGCAGCTCTGTCATGGTCGGGTCGTCCTCGATCTGCCTCTTCACTGAGTCGGCAATCTTCAGGAAGGTTCCCCGAGGGTTGGCCTGCTGCGACACTCGCTCTCCCTCTCCGTTCGCCCGTCGTCATCCCAAGACTCCCACGATTCGCCACGGCTGCAGAGTGGGCCCAGACGGCGACGCACGGGCGCCAGGGTGGCCTCAATTATGGTTTCAATCCCCGGGATCCGGCACCGTCCGCTGAAGTCCGGGAGCCGGCCTCAACGGGCTGCCCGTCCACGGAGCACTCTCCGTTCTGGGGTGCTGCTACCAGCGTAGTGGGCAAAGCCGCAAGGCGCGGTAGTCGGAAACGCATTCCACTGGAGGGCGGTACCTGGCAGAATCAACTGGGTTAACGATGAGAGGAAAAATGTGGGTTCTCCGCAGCTAGTGTTCGACAGGGCAAGTCTTCTCGCAGGACTGCAAATGGTCATCCCAGGGGCTGTAGACACGGACGAGGGGTTCTCGGTTCCCAATGCGGTTCCGCTTTCAGGCGGAAGATCTGTTGATCGTTTGCGGGAAAACGAGATCGCTGAAGTGCTGGAGAAGTTGCAAACGGCTAATATCGGCAACTTGAGTTCGCTGCAGTGGGATCGCGGCGCGGAGTTCTCGCTGGTTTCCCTTGATACGCGATGGGGCTTCGAAAGGTTCTTTGAAAGAAATCAGCTCGTTGGTCAAGGGGAGAATCCCGTGACCTATTCTTTGGGGAGGCCATCTGTAAATTTCGTGGCCTTTCTTTTGTGCGCTATCGGGCAGGATCCGGCGACGGCGTACAAGGTCCCACGGTGGACGATGATCAGGCGCAGAGTGAGGATGCTCGTTGAGGAAAATGTTCAAAGTCGACGGGTTGATCAATTGACGGGTGACTCCTTGCTGAATTTTGTCGGCGAGGTGCTTTCCGTCACTACTTTGCAGGTCAGTGCGGCATCGAGTGGTGCCGACTTTGAAAGGCTAGCTAATTCTTTCCTGTTTCATGCCGCTTATAACCTGGATGTCGCGGCCCGCATTGGGGTGGACTCATTGTTGGAGCCGAGGAGTATTCAACGGTTTCGAAGGGGGAAAAATTCCACTCTCGATGCTCCGCGGCAGTCTTACAATGTCGACCTAGTTCAGCATTACCTCATGGGGGTAGCGGCAGAGATTCCATTGCTGGAGTATCTGTCCTACTATCACATCGCTGAACACTTCTTTCATAAGGTGTTCAATGATGACCTTATCGAGCAAGTCAGAAAGGGGATCACGGATCCCTCGTTCTCGGCTCGGCGGGCAAGGGATGTGCAGGGGATTATCAAGACGGTCGACAGGGCTCTGCGCCAGACTCGCGAGGAGGGCGGGTTCAATGAACCGAAGGCGCTGCAATTGGTTATGGAAAGGTTTGTTAGTGTGCCTCGGCTGATTCAGGATCTAGATTCCTATGACGGAACCCTCATAGAGTATTACGCCACTAATGATGTCCCGTTCGCTGGTGCCGGGAAACTTGCTCTGCGTGACGCGGGTGAAGGCAAGGCTCATGATGCGCTTGCGAAGAGAATCTATAAAGTGAGGAATGCCCTAGTTCACGCTAAAGAAGGTGACTTGCCAAAATATGCTCCCTTTACCCATGATGCGGAGTTGCTTAAGGAGATTCCGCTCATGAGGTTCGTTGCGGAGCAGGTCATCATCGAGCACGGCAAGGCGCTCTAAGTTCGTGCCCATGGGGCGGAGGCCGACGCAGTGACGGACGCCTGTTCATCGGAAACGGAGCCCGTCTGCTGTGGACGACATGCGGACGGTGGCGTCTTGCTTGCGTTGGACGCCAGACGAAGTGCCTGGTCAGCCTGGGGAGTCGAGAGGTGAACCTGTGCAGACTGTAAATCTGCCGGCTCAGCCTTCCCAGGTTCGAATCCTGGCGCCGCCACATTGAAGAGGCCCCCTTCCTCTGCGGAAACGCAGCGGAAGGGGGCCTCTTCGTATGCGGTGATCCGCGGTCATCGGCCGGAGTCCGCGGGGATCTGCGCCGACCTGCCTTCAGGCCGGCCCCCGGACCACTCCGACGCGTGGGTCTGGTACCGCTCAGGAGGATGTCGTAGGCGACCGGTTCGTCCTCGGCCACCCACGATCGTCGAGGCCTGCGGCTGGTGGCCGTCGGCGGTGGCGATCAGCGTGTACGAACCGGCACCGGGCGCGTCCACGTCGTACGCCCCCTCGCCGCGCGACCCCGACCGGCCCGGTTGCCTCCCGTCGAGCGAGATGAGCGTGACCGCGGCCCCGGCGACGGGGCCCGTTCCGCGCCCAGGACGAACTGCCAGACCTCATCCATCAGCAGGATGTTCAGACCGTTCCCGTGGCCACGATCAGCGTGCCGTCCGCCCCCCGCTGACGGCGCGCAAGAGGGATTCACACGCCCATCGGGGCACACTGGCCCCATGTCCACGCGTCGCAGACACTGTCCCGAATGCCGTCGCGAGATCGCCGTAGTCGCCGGACGCTTCGCCCGGCACGACCCGCCCGGCGCACGCGAGAGCGGCGAACTCGTCTCCTGCCCCGGCTCCCGGCGGCAGGCCGATCTCGGCGCGGCACAGCCCGCGCTGGACGGCTACACGCTCCCCGAGTTCCCCGGCCAACTCCCGCTGTTCTAGGCCGTTTTAACCCGTGGTTCCTCGGCGTGACCCACGGCCTCCGAGCCCCGGCCGCACATCCATCCGCGTCACCAGCCCATCCCCGCCGAACCGGTACACATGCTCGACCGTCCCGCCCCAGTGCTCCCCGTCACCGTCCCGCATTCCCTGCCGTACGGTCGCCACCACCGCCTCGCCGTCACCGTCGAGCCGTAGCCCCTCCAGCCGTACGAGGGGATGGCCGGCCGCGAACTGCCGTGCCCAGTAGGCCCGCACCTCGTCACGCCCGTGCAGCCGGACCCCGTCGAGCACATTCGGCCAGTCCACGTCCGGGGCCAGGCAGCGCGGGATGAACGCGTCCCGCTCGTCGGTCGAGAAGACCTCGTACATCCGGCGCAGCAGTGCCTCCCGCGCCGTCGGAATCCCCCCGGCGGCCAACGTCAGTTCCCCGCCACCGACTTGACCGCCACCGACACCGGAGTCGACCCGCCGACCAGTTCCAGGACCAGACCGGCCGTCGCCGGCGTGTCCAGCAACTCCGCCAGTACGGCGGCGACATCGTCGCGCGGGATCGAGCCACGGCCCGTGTGCGCCTCCAGCCGTACGAAGCCGGTGCCGGCGTCGTCGGTCAGTGCACCCGGACGCAGGATCGTCCAGTCCAGGCCGTCCAGACCGCTCACGTACGCGTCGGCCTCGCCCTTGGCGCGCTGATACACGTCGAAGACGTCGTCCCCCTCGTGCGCCGGATCCGCGCCCATGGACGACACGACCACATGACGCCGTACGCCCGCCCGGACCGCCGCGTCCGCGAACAGGACCGCCGCGCCCCGGTCCACGGTGTCCTTGCGGGACGCTCCGCTGCCCGGGCCGGCGCCCGCCGCGAAGACCGCGGCGTCCGCGCCCCGCAGGCGCTCCGCGACCTCCTCGACCGAGGCCGACTCCAGGTCCAGCAGCACCGGTTCGGCCCCGGCCTGCCGCAGGTCGTCGCCCTGCTCGGCACGGCGGATGACCCCCGCGACCTCGTCCCCGCGCGCGGCGAGCAACCGCTCCAGCCGCAGCGCGATCTGACCATGACCACCAGCGATGACAATGCGCATGTTTCCGACCGTACGCCCGCACGGCCGCATCCGCCGCACATCTCCGGCCAGGCCCCAGGAACGCGCACCGACGCACACACGGGTCGCACACGGGATGCACACGGAGGCCGGAGCACACGGTGAACGGAGCGCCGGGCGCATGGCGCGCACATCAAGCACACCCACATCAAGCACGCCCACATCAAGCACGCCCACATCAAGCACGCCCACATCAAGCACGCCACCAAGAGCCCTACGACACCCCTCCCCGCCCCTGCCTGGGCAGCCCCACCTCCACAGCCGCCTCCACCCCCGCAGTCGAGTTGCAGTACTCCCGCACCGCACTCGTCCGCGCCACCACGCGCCCCCGATGGATCACGATCCGGCTGTACGCCAGGGACAGCGCCCCGGCCAGCCGATCGCCCCGCACGGCCAGCAACTCGGCCGGGAAGCCCGCCTCGACCCGTACCTCCGCCAGGCCGAGCACCGCCCGCGCGGACGTGCTCACCGCGTCGTACGCCTCCTCGGGACGCAGGCCGTCGCGGGACGCCAGTAGGTAGGCGGCCTCCAGGGGATCGCCACGGCCCACGGGATTCGATACGTCCCTCAGGGCGCCGCTGCCGGCGGCCACCCGTACGCCGGCCGCGCGCAGCACCCGTACCGGAGCCGTGCCCCGCCGCTCCACGCTCCCGCAGCCGCCCTGAGGCAGGCACACCACCGCCACACCGGCCGCCGCGAGTTGGTCGGCGGTCCGGGCGGTCACCTCGGCGGGCAGCCGGGCCAGGCCGCCGCACGGCGTGAGCGTCACGCCGGGCCGCAGCCCTCCGGCCATCGCCGCGAGCCGCGCCAGCCGTGCAGGGTCGGCGGCGTCGGTGTGCAGGTCGACCGGGCAGCCGTGCTCGGAGGCCACTTCCAGGACCGCTTCCACGTAGCCCGTCGGATCGGGGTCCAGATCCGGACAGCCGCCCACCACGGAGGCGCCCATCTTGAGCGCGTCCCGCAGCATCGCGAGGCTGTCGGCACCGGCAACCCCGGTCAGCATCCTCGGCATCGCCACCGTCGTCAGCTCCGTCAGCCCGCGCAGCGAGCGGCCGGCCTGCAGGACGGCCGTCAGCGCGCCGAGACCCTGTACATCGCCTACGCGCACATGGGCCCGCACCGCCGTGGCCCCGTGCCCGAGTTGCAGCAGGGCGGCCTCCGTGGCCCGGCGCTGGACGTCGTGGGCGTCGTACGAGACCGGTCCCTCGCCTCCTTCGCCGTCGGCCGAGAGCGCGGTGTCGCCGTGGGAGTGCGGCTCGGCCGGGGCCGGCAGGAGCAGATAGCCGCCGAGATCCAGACGTGCGGCGCACGCACGCGTGCCGCCCGCCGAGAGGCTCCCGGCCGTACCGACCGCCTCGATACGTCCGCCGACCAGCCGTACGTCGACGGTCCTGCCGTCGGTGAGCCGCGCACCGCAGAGCAGCAGAGGGGCCCCGTCGGCGGGGGAGGGATCGGACGCGGAGCCAGAGTGGGGCGGCCGCGGCTGGCTGTCTGGCATCGCGCTCCAGGTGCTCAGGGCTCGGGACTGCGCGAGCTCGGGGACCGCACTAGGGGCGCGCAAGATCACGCAGAGTGAGTCGAGCCTAGGGTGACGACGCGGTCACAACGGGGAGGAGCGCAATAGTCGTACCGGTGTGGTCCGCCAGGCGGGAGGGGCTTTCGGGACTCCCGGGAGGGGCGCCGGACAGGCCTGGGCGGGTGCCGCGAAACGGATTTGGGCGAACGGCGGCCGAGCGTGTAATGTCTTCATCGCTCGCCCCAATAGCTCAGTCGGCAGAGCGTCTCCATGGTAAGGAGAAGGTCTACGGTTCGATTCCGTATTGGGGCTCTGGTGTGAAAGGTTCCCGCCGGTAGGCGGGGCCCGATCGCATCACAGCGGTGTAGCTCAGTCGGTAGAGCAAGCGGCTCATAATCGCTGTGTCACCGGTTCAAGTCCGGTCACCGCTACTGACAGTAGCCGATTGTGGGGTCGGTCCTTCGATCGGCTACTCTTCTATGCGTTAACCAAGTCCCATCCGTTCGTCAAGGAGCACTCACGTGGCTGCCACCGACGTCCGCCCGAAGATCACGCTGGCCTGCGTGGAGTGCAAGGAGCGGAACTACATCACCAAGAAGAACCGGCGTAACAACCCGGACCGTCTTGAGATGAAGAAGCACTGCCCGCGTTGCAATGCGCACACCGCGCATCGCGAAACGCGATAGAACAGGCTCGTACACGAGGCCGCCCCCGCAGTCGGGGGGCGGCCTCGCGTCGTTCCGGTCTGATTATCCGCCGGTCAACCGCAGCATCCAGCAGCAGACATGCAGCAGACATCAGGAGGTGCCGGGCCATGGCGCTCGACCAGTCCTTCGTGGGGCGGATCTACCCCCCCACCGCGCCCTACGAGGTGGGCCGGGAGAAGATCCGCGAGTTCGCCGAGGCCGTCGGGGACGCCAACCCGGCGTACACGGACCCGGAGGCCGCCAAGGCACTCGGCCATTCCGATGTGATCGCCCCGCCGACCTTCGTGTTCTCCATCACCTTCAGGGCCGCCGGACAGGTCGTCGAGGACCCGCAGCTCGGCCTGGACTACAGCCGCGTGGTGCACGGCGACCAGAAGTTCTCCTACGTCCGCCCCGTGCGCGCCGGTGACCGGCTCACCGTCACCTCGACCATCGAGGCCATCAAGTCCATGGCGGGCAACGACATCCTGGACATCCGCGGCGAGGTCCACGACGAGGCCGGCGAGCACGTCGTGACCGCCTGGACCAAGCTGGTCGCCCGCGCGGCCGAGGAGGCGTGAGCATTCGATGACGGCGAAGATCGCTTACGACGAGGTCGAGGTCGGCACCGAACTGCCCGCCCAGTCCTTCCCCGTGACCCGTGACACTCTCGTCCGGTACGCGGGCGCCTCCGGGGACTTCAACCCGATCCACTGGAACGAGAAGTTCGCCAAGGAGGTCGGGCTGCCGGACGTCATCGCGCACGGCATGTTCACCATGGCCGAGGCGATCCGCGTGGTCACCGACTGGACCGGCGACCCCGGCGCGGTCGTCGAGTACGGCGTGCGCTTCACCAAGCCCGTTGTCGTCCCGAACGACGGACGGGGTGCCCTGATCGAAGTCAGCGCCAAGGTCGCGGCCAAGCTCGACGACCACACGGTCCGCGTGGACCTCACGGCCACCAGCGCCGGACAGAAGGTGCTGGGGATGTCACGGGCGGTCGTACGACTGGCCTGAGGGCTCGCGGGTTTTCCGGGATGGTGGGTAAGGGGTGCTCGACGATGCGGGCGCCCCTTACCTGCGACAGCGTGTTCGGCGTGGCTCCCCCGGCGACCGCTCCGGGCGACGCCGGCTCTTCCTCACCGGCATCACCCTCTTCACCGGCGCGTCCGCTGCCGCGGCCGCCAGGGCCGCGCCCGCGCGGCGGCTCTGGCGCCCGGCGTCGACTCCCTCGTCGCCACCCGCGCACTTCAGGGCGTCGGCGCGGCGATCATGACGCCCCTGACCCTCCCCTGCCGGCAGCCACCCTGCCCGCCGCCAAGCGCGGAATGGCGGACGGCGACACGGCTCCTGACAGTGGATCTTCTGACTGGACGTGCCGCCGAACGTGCCGCCGAACGTCGTCCTGCAGCCGCTCGTCGGCGGTGGCGTGTGCTGCACGCGCCGCAGGCGCCCCCACGCGCACCCCCACCCACCGGTCTCGGCGTCTCTCGTAGTCTTTACCGCGTGCAGGTACTCCACGACGCCCCCCTCGCCCCGCTGACCACCTTCCGCCTGGGCGGCCCCGCCACCCGGCTGGTCACCGCGACCACCGACGCCGAGGTGATCGCAGCCGTCCGCGAGGCCGACGACACCGGAACGCCCCTCCTCGTCATCGGCGGCGGCTCCAACCTCGTCATCGGCGACCAGGGCTTCGAAGGAACCGCACTGGTCATCGCCACCAAGGGATTCACCCTCCGCGGCACCCGCCTGGAGCTCGCCGCGGGCGAGGTGTGGACGGATGCCGTCGCCCGCACCGTCGAAGCAGGACTCGCCGGTGTCGAGTGCCTCGCCGGCATCCCCGGCTCGGCCGGCGCGACCCCCATCCAGAACGTCGGCGCCTACGGCCAGGAGGTCTCGTCGACGATCACCGAAGTCGTCGCCTACGACCGAACGACCCGCGAGACGGTCACCCTCACCAACACCGAGTGCGCCTTCTCCTACCGGCACAGCCGCTTCAAGGAAGACCCCCGGCGCTACGTCGTCCTGCGCGTCCGCTTCGCCCTGGAAGACGCCGACGGCCTCTCCGCCCCGATCAAGTACGCCGAGACCGCCCGCGCCCTCGGCGTCGAACCCGGCGACCGCGTCTCCCTGGCCGCGGCCCGCGAGACCGTCCTCAAGCTGCGCTCCGGCAAGGGCATGGTCCTGGACCCCGAGGACCACGACACCTGGTCCGCCGGTTCCTTCTTCACCAACCCGATCCTCACCGACGAGGAGTTCGAGGCCTTCCACGCGCGCGTGGAGCAGCGATTCGGCGCAGACGTCCAGCCGCCCGCGTACCCCGCGGGGGAGGGCCACACCAAGACGTCCGCCGCCTGGCTCATCGACAAGGCCGGCTTCACCAAGGGCTACGGCACCGGCCCCGCCCGCATCTCCACCAAGCACACCCTCGCCCTCACCAACCGAGGCTCGGCCACCACGGAAGACCTCCTCACCCTTGCCCGCGAGGTCGTCACCGGCGTCCGCGAAACCTTCGGCATCACCCTGGTCAACGAGCCGGTCACGGTCGGCGTCAGCCTCTGAGGCCCCCCGACAGCCTCTGAGATCGCCGACCGGCAAGCGGCGACCGGGAACAGGCGACCGGCAAGCGGCGACCGGGGACCGGGGACCGGGGACCAGGCAAGGGGCGACCGGGGACCGGGGACCAGGCAAGGGGCGACCGGCAAAGGACGACCGGAAAGGGGCAACCGGCAACCAGTCGCCCTAGTACGCCAGCCCCACGCCCTCCTTCACCGCCCTCGCGTCCCCCGCCATCGCCAGCATCGCGTGCGCCACATCGGCCCGCCCGATGAACCGCCCCTTGGCGGGGAAGCCCCCGATCACCGACCGATACCGACCGCTGACCGGCTTGTCCTGCAGCCGCGGCGGCCGTACGAGCGTCCAGTCCGTGTCGCTGCGGGACACCTCGGCCTCCATCTCCCGCAGGTCGGTGTAGACGTCCCGCAGAACCGCCGAGACGAGCCCGCGTATCGCACGGTCGAGGCCCCCGTCCTCCTCCGGCGCCGGCCCGACAGGCGCGGCGCTCACCACGAGCAGCCGCCGAACGCGTTCGGCCTCCATGGCACGCAGCACCGTACGGGTCAGCCGCGCCGCCACCCCCGCGTCCTTACGGCGGCGCGCGCCGAGCCCGGACAACACCGCCTCCCGTCCGGCCACCGCACCACGTACGGCCTCCGGATCACGCAAATCGGCACGGAACACCTCAAGTCGGCCCTCGTTCTCGCTCCCGCCCACAACCAACCGGGCGGGATCCCGCACGACGGCTGTCACCTCATGCCCGGAGGCGAGCGCCTGACGGACGATCTCGCCGCCGATACCGCCCGTGGCACCGAAAACAGTGATCTTCATGGCGAATCCTCCCGCACCGCTCATGGTGGGTAAGTATTCACTCACCCTCTCCGTCCCCTAGAGTGGGTAAGCACTCACTCACCCGTCAACCCCCTAGCCCCCATCAACCCGATCGGATGGCAAGCCTCATGGAACGGAAGCCCGCCCGCACCCGCATCCTCGACGCCGCACGCGAGCTGATGCTCACCGTCGGACTGGCCCGGACCACCACCAAGGAGATCGCCAAGGCGGCCGACTGCTCCGAGGCGGCGCTGTACAAGTACTTCGCGAACAAGGAAGAGCTGTTCATCCGGGTGCTCGCGGAACGCCTGCCGCAGCTGGCCCCGCTGCTGCGCAGCCTGGCCGCCGAGCCGGGCCGGCACACGGTCGAGGAGAACCTCACCGAGATCGCCCGCCAGGCCGCGCTCTTCTACGAGGAGAGCTTCCCGATCGCCGCGTCCCTGTACGCCGAGACCCAGCTCAAGCGACGGCATGACGAGGCGATGCGCAGCATGGGCTCCGGCCCGCACAAGCCCATCGAGGGTCTCGACGCCTACCTGCGCGCCGAACAGACGGCCGGCCGCGTGCACCGCGACGCCGACACCTTCGCCGCCGCCTCCCTGCTCCTCGGCGCCTGCGCGCAACGCGCGTTCGCCTACGACGCCACCGAGACCGGCCGCCCCCCGTTGGACGACTTCGCCCGCGGGCTGGCCCGAACGCTGCTGGGCGGAATCTCCGGCACGGACATCTCCGGCACCGAGACCCCCGTCACCGCCCCCGTGGGCGACTCCTCACGCCCCGGCTGAGTGGCCGCCGTCTCCCGCTCTCAGGCGCCCGGCCCGCTGAGCCAGTCGTCGATCCCCGACAACAGCTTGGCCCTCATGTCCTCCGGCGCCGCCGAGGCCCGTACCGACTGCCGTGCCAGTTCCGCCAGTTCCTGGTCCGTGAAGTCGTGGTACTCCCGGGCGATGTCGTACTGGGCCGCCAGCCGGGAGCCGAACAGAAGCGGGTCGTCGGCGCCCAGGGCCATGGGGACGCCCGCTTCGAAGAGCGTGCGCAGGGGGATGTCCTCCGGCTTCTCGTACACGCCCAGGGCCACGTTCGACGCCGGGCACACCTCGCACGTCACGCCCCGGTCCGCGAGGCGCTTCAGCAGCCGCGGGTCCTCCGCCGCCCGCACGCCGTGGCCGATCCGGTGCGCGTGCAGGTCGTCGAGACAGTCCCGTACCGACGCCGGACCGGTCAGCTCCCCGCCGTGCGGGGTCGACAGCAGCCCGCCCTCCCGGGCGATCGCGAACGCCCGGTCGAAGTCCCGCGCCATACCCCGGCGCTCGTCGTTCGACAGACCGAAGCCGACCACACCCCGGTCCGCGTACCGCACCGCCAGCCGGGCCAGCGTCCGCGCGTCCAGCGGGTGCTTCATACGGTTCGCCGCGACCAGGACCCGTATCCCGAGCCCGGTCTCCCGCATCGCCGAGTCCACCGCGTCCAGGATGACCTCGAGCGCCGGGATCAGACCGCCCAGGCGCGGAGCGTACGACGTCGGGTCCACCTGGATCTCCAGCCAGCCCGAGCCGTCCCGCAGGTCCTCCTCGGCCGCCTCCCGCACCAGACGCTGGATGTCCTCGGGCTCTCTGAGGCACGACCGTGCCGCGTCGTACAACCGCTGGAAGCGGAACCAGCCCCGCTCGTCCGTGGCCCGCAGCTTCGGCGACTCCCCGCGGTTCAGCGCGTCCGTGAGCGCCTCGGGCAGGCGCACGCCGTACTTGTCGGCCAGCTCCAGCAGGGTGGTGGGCCGCATCGAACCGGTGAAGTGCAGGTGCAGATGGGCTTTCGGCAGCTCAGAGACATCACGTACACGCTCCATTCGAGGATCCTGCCGTACGTCCGGGCCCCACCGGTAGCGCTTTCCCCGAACGTGGTCTTGCTCGCACGCAGAGACGAAGAAGCGGGCCGCCTCTCCCGAGGAGAAGCGGCCCGCACCCCACACTCACGAGGAGGTCAGGCGCTGGCCTCCGCCAGCAGCTTCTGGATCCGGCTCACGCCCTCGACGAGGTCCTCGTCACCCAGCGCGTACGACAGCCGCAGGTAGCCCGGCGTACCGAAGGCCTCGCCCGGAACGACCGCGACCTCGGCCTCCTCCAGGATCAGCGCGGCCAGTTCGACCGTGTCCTGCGGGCGCTTGCCGCGGATCTCCTTGCCGAGCAGGGCCTTCACCGAGGGATAGGCGTAGAACGCGCCCTCGGGCTCCGGGCAGAGCACGCCGTCGATCTCGTTGAGCATCCGCACGATGGTCCTGCGACGGCGGTCGAAGGCCTCGCGCATCGTCGCCACGGCGTCCAGGTCGCCGGACACGGCGGCCAGCGCGGCCACCTGGGCCACGTTCGAGACGTTCGAGGTGGCGTGCGACTGCAGGTTCGTCGCGGCCTTGACCACGTCCTTCGGACCGATGATCCAGCCGACCCGCCAGCCCGTCATCGCGTACGTCTTGGCGACGCCGTTGACGACGATGCACTTGTCGCGCAGTTCCGGCAGGATCGCGGGCAGCGAGGTGAACGTCGCGTCACCGTAGACGAGGTGCTCGTAGATCTCGTCGGTCAGCACCCACAGGCCGTGCTCGACGGCCCAGCGGCCGATCGCCTCGGCCTCGGCCTCGCTGTAGACGGCGCCGGTCGGGTTCGACGGCGACACGAAGAGGACGACCTTCGTCTTCTCCGTGCGGGCCGCCTCCAGCTGCTCGACGGAGACCCGGTAGCCGGTCGTCTCGTCCGCGACGACCTCCACCGGGACACCGCCGGCCAGCCGGATCGACTCCGGGTACGTCGTCCAGTAGGGCGCCGGGACGATGACCTCGTCGCCCGGGTCGAGGATCGCGGCGAAGGCCTCGTAGATGGCCTGCTTGCCGCCGTTGGTCACCAGGATCTGGGACGCGTCGACCTCGTAGTTCGAGTCGCGCAGCGTCTTCGCGGCGATGGCGGCCTTCAGCTCGGGCAGACCGCCCGCCGGGGTGTAGCGGTGGTACTTCGGGTTCTTGCAGGCCTCGACGGCCGCCTCGACGATGTAGTCCGGGGTCGGGAAGTCGGGCTCACCGGCGCCGAAGCCGATCACCGGCCGCCCGGCGGCCTTCAGCGCCTTGGCCTTGGCGTCCACGGCGAGAGTGGCGGACTCGGAGATCGCGCCGACTCGGGCGGAGACCCGGCGCTCGGTGGGAGGGGTTGCAGGGCTCATGGGCCCATCGTTTCAGACCGGAAACCTGCCCGGCACGGGGGTTTCACGTACTGAACAAGCGCTGAACAACCGTCCGGATTCGGGCCGCAGGCTGGGCGATCTTCCGCGGACAACGCCCTTACGGGCACTTTCTGTTCGACGACCGGCTGCGGAGCACGTACACTCTCACCTCGTTGGCCTTCAGCGGGCTGCGCTCAACCGGTGCTCACAGAGCACTCGGTCGGATGCGGTACGTTGGGGGACGGACAAAGGGTCGTAGCTCAATTGGTAGAGCACTGGTCTCCAAAACCAGCGGTTGGGGGTTCAAGTCCCTCCGGCCCTGCTACACACACCTTCGCCAGGATGTGTGCACGCATGTACGTACAGTAATGCACCGCCGTGCGGCTCAGACCGGGCGCGGCACGGCCACGACCCGGGAACAGGTGAGGACGAATGGCGGACGCCGTGGGCTCCATCGACACGCCTGACGCCCAGGACGAGGCGCCGGAGTCGAAGAAGAAGACTCGTAAGGGCGGCAAGCGGGCCAAGAAGGGTCCGCTCAAGCGCCTCGCACTCTTCTACCGCCAGATCGTCGCGGAACTCCGCAAGGTCGTCTGGCCGACGCGCAACCAGCTGACGACGTACACGACCGTGGTGATTGTCTTCGTCGTCATCATGATCGGCCTGGTGACCGTGATTGACTATGGACTCAGCCACGCCGCCAAGTACGTCTTCGGCTGAGCCGAGAGCGAAGGGCGCCGTGGTTACCGGCGCCCCTTTTCGCATGTTCCACCCCTATGTATCCAGGAAGAAGCAGCCACCGTGTCTGACCAGAACCTGAACGACGCCGTCGAGCCACACGGACAGGACGTCGAGTCCGTGGAAGACGAGCTCGACATCGTCGAGGGCGCGGACGAGGACCTGGACGAGGTCGAGGCTGCCGACGCCGAGGCGGGCGAGCCCGCGGAGGAAGCCGCGCTCCACGCCGAGGACGCCGACGACACCGAGGAAGACGGCAGCGACCTCGATGAGGACGCCGACGACGCCGCGGACGCCGACGGCGAGCTCGCGGACGAGGCCGGGGAAGCGGAAGAGGCCGAGGAAGAAGAGCCGGCCGAGCCCGTCGACCCCGTGGTCGCCCTGCGCGAGGAGCTGCGCACCCTCCCCGGCGAGTGGTACGTCATCCACACCTACGCCGGCTACGAGAACCGCGTGAAGACCAACCTGGAGCAGCGCGCGGTCTCGCTGAACGTCGAGGACTACATCTTCCAGGCCGAGGTGCCGCAGGAAGAGGTCGTCCAGATCAAGAACGGCGACCGCAAGACCATCCGTCAGAACAAGCTCCCCGGCTATGTGCTGGTGCGCATGGACCTGACGAACGAGTCCTGGGGCGTCGTCCGCAACACCCCCGGCGTCACGGGCTTCGTGGGCAACGCCTACGACCCGTACCCGCTGACCCTGGACGAGATCGTCAAGATGCTCGCCCCGGAGGCCGAGGAGAAGGCCGCCCGTGAGGCCGCCGAGGCCGAGGGCAAGCCGGCTCCGCAGCGCAAGGTCGAGGTCCAGGTGCTGGACTTCGAGGTCGGCGACTCGGTCACCGTCACCGACGGCCCGTTCGCCACGCTGCAGGCGACCATCAACGAGATCAACGCCGACTCGAAGAAGGTCAAGGGCCTGGTGGAGATCTTCGGTCGCGAGACGCCGGTCGAGCTGTCCTTCGACCAGATCCAGAAGAACTAACGCCTTCGGCGACAGAGCCACCGGCCAGGTCAGGCGATCGCTCGTGCGACCGCCTGACCTGCTCGGTTTTTAGCCGCGCGGACCTACCCGTTAGGGTTGTGCGGTTGCCTTCGGGCATCAGGAAACTGACAGAAAAGACAGAGGACCCGGAATGCCTCCCAAGAAGAAGAAGGTCACGGGGCTCATCAAGCTCCAGATCCAGGCCGGCGCCGCCAACCCGGCTCCGCCGGTCGGCCCCGCGCTGGGTCAGCACGGCGTCAACATCATGGAGTTCTGCAAGGCCTACAACGCCGCGACCGAGTCGCAGCGTGGCTGGGTGATCCCGGTGGAGATCACGGTCTACGAGGACCGCTCCTTCACCTTCGTCACCAAGACGCCGCCGGCCGCGAAGATGATCCTGAAGGCCGCGGGCATCGAGAAGGGCTCCGGCGAGCCGCACAAGACCAAGGTCGCCAAGATCACCCAGGCGCAGGTCCGCGAGATCGCCACGACCAAGCTGCCCGACCTCAACGCCAACGACCTGGACGCCGCCGCGAAGATCATCGCCGGTACCGCGCGTTCCATGGGCGTCACGGTCGAGGGCTGAGCCCCACCTTCGTAGAGACAGACGCGGCTGAGAAGTCGCACGTGGCAGGGCCTGCTCGGCCCGTACCACGACTCCTTCAGAACACACAGGAGCAGTTGTGAGCAAGCGCAGCAAGGCTCTCCGCGCTGCGGACGCCAAGATCGACCGGGAGAAGCTGTACGCCCCGCTCGAGGCCGTCCGTCTCGCCAAGGAGACCTCCACGACCAAGTTCGACGGCACCGTCGAGGTCGCCTTCCGTCTGGGTGTCGACCCGCGCAAGGCCGACCAGATGGTCCGTGGCACCGTGAACCTCCCGCACGGCACCGGCAAGACCGCCCGGGTCCTGGTCTTCGCGACCGGTGACCGTGCCGAGGCCGCGACCGCCGCGGGCGCCGACATCGTCGGCTCCGACGAACTGATCGACGAGGTGTCGAAGGGCCGTCTGGACTTCGACGCCGTCGTCGCCACCCCGGACCTCATGGGCAAGGTCGGCCGCCTCGGTCGCGTCCTCGGCCCGCGTGGTCTGATGCCGAACCCGAAGACCGGCACCGTGACCCCGGACGTGGCCAAGGCCGTGACCGAGATCAAGGGCGGCAAGATCGAGTTCCGTGTCGACAAGCACTCGAACCTGCACTTCATCATCGGCAAGTCGTCCTTCGACGACACCAAGCTGGTGGAGAACTACGGCGCGGCCCTGGAGGAGATCCTCCGTCTGAAGCCGTCCGCCGCCAAGGGTCGCTACATCAAGAAGGCCGCGATCAGCACCACGATCGGCCCCGGCATTCCGGTCGACCCGAACCGCACCCGCAACCTCCTCGTCGAGGAGGACCCGGCCGCTGTCTGACCGGGTCGAGCCTGACGGCTCGCCACAGTCGGCGACGGGCCCCGCACCTCACTCCGAGGTGCGGGGCCCGTTCCCATGTGCGGGTGACGTGCCCTGGGTTAGCGTGCGAACACGGCAACGGCACAGGGGGACGTATGAAGTGCACGGACGGGCGCCGTGTCGCGCTCGCGGTCGCGACGGCGCTCGCGCTGACGGGGACGGCCGCCTGCACCTCCACCGAGTCCTCCGGCACGCCCCGCAAGGACCGCGGCACCAGTGCCCGCTCCCTGGCCGCGCTGCGTTCCGCCGAGCGCTCCACGGCCCGCGCCGCGTCGGCCAGGGTGCGCTCCACGACCGTCATGGGCAGTCGGCTGTCCATCGCGGCCGACGGCGCCCTCGGCTGGGGCGACGGCCTCACCGGCACCTTCACCATCAGGTACACCGGAGGCACGACCGCCGAGAGCCTGCGCGCGCTCGGCATCACGTCGATGGAGGCCCGCTACCTGCCCGACGCCTATTACGCGCGGATGAGCGAGGCGTTCGCCGAGAAGACCGACGGCAAGCACTGGATCAAGTACGTGTACGACGACCTGGTGGCCCTCGGCGGCGGCGCCGACTTCGCCGACCAGATGCGCAACACCACCCCCGACCAGTCGGTGAAGCTGCTGCTGGAGTCCGGGGACGTGCGGAACGTCGGTCGGGAGAAGATCGCCGGGCGCACCGCCACCCACTACTCCGGCACGGTGGCCGTCGGCGACGTAGCCGACGCACAGCTGAAGAAGCAGCTCCAGCAGGCACAGGTCACCACGGAGACCGTCGACATCTGGGTCGACGACCGGAACCTGCTGGTCAAGAAGGTCGAGAAGGGCCGCACGGGGAGCGGTGAGCTGACCCAGACCGCCTACTACAGCGACTACGGCGTTCACGTCACCGCCGCGAAGCCCCCCGCCGCCGACACCGAGGACTTCCGGGACCTACTGGCGCGGCAAAGCACTCAAACCCCTTGAGTCCCACGGGAATTCACGGATCCCTGTCCGCCTCCTGAGTTACGCTCACGGCTTGTCTGTGAATAGTCCATGTGTTCCTTGGGGGGAATCAATGGTGTCTTCCATGCGCGCTTCCGTGCGCCGTAGAGCCACGACCGCGGGCCTCGCCGCGCTGCTCCTCGCCGCCGGCGCGGTGGGCTGCGGGACCGAGGAGTCACCGAGCATGTCGCCGGCGGCGGCCGTCGCCAAGGCGGCGAAGAACACGGAGAACATCACGTCCTTCCGCTACCGCATGACCGGCCGGGTCCCCGAGGAGGGGCGCGTCAAGGCCGAGGCGTCCCTGCGCACCAAGCCGACTGTGGCCATGAGCATGAAGATGACGGCGCTCGACAAGGGTGCGGACGGCACCGCGGAGTTCCGGCTCGTCGACAAGGCCATGTACATCGGCGGGGGAGCCGCGGCCGCCAAGGAGATGGACGGCAAGCACTGGCTCAAGTTCGACATTTCCAAGACGGGCGAGAAGGGGCCCGGCCAGGGCGCGCCGGGCGCGAGCCAGGCCGACCAGAACCCGGCGACCGAGTCCACCTTCCTCACCGGCGCCAAGGACGTGAAGAAGGTCGGCACCGAGACCGTCGACGGCGTCGAGACCACCCGCTACTCCGGCGTCGTCACCCTCACCGACCTCAAGGCGTCCCTGAAGGGCGAGGGCAAGGCCACCCGCGAGCGGCGCGGGAAGAGCATCAAGCAGTACGAGAAGTTCGGCGTCGACAAGCTCACCATGGACATGTGGGTCGACGGCGAGGACCACACCAAGCAGTTCCGGATGAAGGGCGACGCCGACAAGGGCCCGCTCGACATGACCATCACCTTCCTCGACCTCAACAAGCCGGTCACGGTGACGGCCCCGCCGGCCAAGGACACGATGGACCTGGCCGAGATGATGAAGGAGCTCCAGAGCTGAGCCCCGGCGGACCGGGAGCCGAGGGTCGTACGACCGGATTTGCCTGACGGCGATCCGGTCGCGTACTCTCCTACAGAAGCCAAAGACCGCTGGTCGTTGCCGTGTGCTCGCGAGAGGGCTCGGTGGCCGAAGGATCCGCTGAAAAGTGCGGACGACCCGCGCAGGTGACTGTGGAAGTGCTCCCGGGAACTCGCCGCTTACGCTGCGAACGTCCGGTAGAGCTACGCCCCTGCGCCTGCGCCGGGGCGTTTCGTTTTTCCCAGCCCCTTCCGAGCGGTCGTCATCACCCGGAAGGAGGCCGACGCTCATGGCAAGGCCCGACAAGGCTGCCGCGGTGGCCGAGCTCGCGGAGCAGTTCCGCAGCTCGAACGCCGCTGTGCTGACCGAGTACCGGGGTCTCACCGTCGCGCAGCTCAAGAACCTGCGCCGCTCGCTCGGTGAGAACGCCCAGTACGCCGTGGTGAAGAACACGCTGACCAAGATTGCGGCCAACGAGGCCGGGATCTCGACGCTCGACGACCTGTTCAACGGTCCGACGGCAGTTGCCTTCGTCACCGGTGACCCGGTGGAGTCGGCGAAGGGTCTTCGTGACTTCGCCAAGGACAACCCGAACCTCGTCATCAAGGGCGGTGTCCTTGACGGCAAGGTGCTGTCCGCCGACGAGATCAAGAAGCTTGCGGACCTCGAGTCCCGCGAGGTTCTGCTCTCCAAGCTGGCGGGTGCCTTCAAGGGCAAGCAGTCCCAGGCTGCTTCGCTCTTCCAGGCGCTTCCCTCGAAGCTCGTCCGCACGGTGGACGCGCTTCGCGCCAAGCACGAAGAGCAGGGCGGTGCCGAGTAACTCGGCTCGCGCAGTGACCGCCGCCTGAGGCAGCCCGCCTCGGGGAGTGGTCGTAGCGGGCCGAACGTACGCCCGCCAGACATGTACACACGGCACCAGCCGAATTAGTGGAAGGATCGCCCATCATGGCGAAGCTCAGCCAGGATGACCTGCTCGCGCAGTTCGAAGAGATGACCCTCATCGAGCTCTCCGAGTTCGTGAAGGCCTTCGAGGAGAAGTTCGACGTCACCGCCGCCGCCGCGGTCGCCGTCGCCGGTCCGACCGGCCCGGCCGCCCCGGCCGAGGCTGCCGAGGAGCAGGACGAGTTCGACGTCATCCTCACCGGCGCCGGCGAGAAGAAGATCCAGGTCATCAAGGTCGTGCGTGAGCTGACCTCCCTGGGTCTGAAGGAGGCCAAGGACCTCGTGGACGGCGCTCCGAAGCCGGTCCTCGAGAAGGTCGCCAAGGACGCCGCCGAGAAGGCCGCCGAGTCCCTCAAGGGCGCCGGCGCCTCCGTCGAGGTCAAGTGACCCCACGGAGTCCGCAGGACTCTCCAGCCCGCTGACACGGTCCCTCTGAGAGGGCTGTAACGCTGAGGCAGCGAAGAGCGATCATCCATCCGGGTGGTCGCTCTTCGGCGTTCCTGGAGGGGTGGCCACGGTTACCTTGCACTCGCGTATGCGAGGGGTATGGTGATCTTCGTTGTGTCTCCGGGTGCCCAGGGTTCGGGCAAGGGAGGCCTTGACGAACCGCACGCAGCGCGCAATTCTCAGGACGCGTCGTGACAACGGATCCGAATCCGAGGCATGGATCGGCGACGAAGAGGGCAGTATCAACGTGCGTTGAGGGCAGGCATGCCAAGGGCGTTGAGGACAACGAGGGTCACAGAAAATCGGGGCTGGACATCAGTGCGCCAAGTGGCTACACTGACCCTTTGCGCTGCCTGTTAGCTGCCTCCTGCCCGTCACCAGGGGCATGCCCTCACTTGAGCCTCGAGAAACAGACCGTATTTGATCAGGCCCTTTCGCCTGTCAGGCACTGTCCGTCCTCGGGTACGGGAGAGGGACCGGTACGCGCGTAGTGAGTCCGAGCCCTCGGAAGGACCCCCTCTTGGCCGCCTCGCGCACTGCCTCGACCGCGAATACGAACAACGGCGCCAGCACCGCCCCGCTGCGCATCTCCTTTGCAAAGATCAAGGAGCCCCTCGAGGTTCCGAACCTTCTCGCGCTGCAAACCGAGAGCTTTGACTGGCTGCTCGGCAACGACGCGTGGAAGGCTCGCGTCGAGGCGGCTCTGGAATCCGGTCAGGACGTCCCCAGGAAGTCCGGTCTGGAAGAGATCTTCGAGGAGATCTCGCCGATCGAGGACTTTTCCGGGTCGATGTCGCTGACGTTCCGCGACCACCGTTTCGAGCCGCCGAAGAACAGCATCGACGAGTGCAAGGAGCGCGACTTCACGTACGCCGCTCCGCTCTTCGTGACGGCCGAGTTCACCAACAACGAGACCGGCGAGATCAAGTCCCAGACGGTCTTCATGGGCGACTTCCCGCTCATGACCGGCAAGGGCACCTTCGTCATCAACGGCACCGAGCGTGTCGTGGTGTCGCAGCTGGTCCGCTCGCCCGGTGTCTACTTCGACTCCTCCATCGACAAGACGTCCGACAAGGACATCTTCTCCGCCAAGATCATCCCGTCCCGGGGTGCCTGGCTGGAGATGGAGATCGACAAGCGCGACATGGTCGGTGTGCGCATCGACCGCAAGCGCAAGCAGTCCGTGACCGTCCTGCTCAAGGCTCTCGGTTGGACGACCGAGCAGATCCTCGAGGAGTTCGGCGAGTACGAGTCCATGCGCGCCACCCTGGAGAAGGACCACACCCAGGGCCAGGACGACGCGCTGCTCGACATCTACCGCAAGCTCCGTCCGGGCGAGCCGCCGACGCGCGAGGCCGCGCAGACGCTGCTCGAGAACCTCTACTTCAACCCGAAGCGCTACGACCTCGCCAAGGTCGGCCGCTACAAGGTGAACAAGAAGCTCGGCGCGGACGAGCCGCTGGACGCCGGTGTGCTCACCACCGACGACATCATCGCCACTATCAAGTACCTGGTGAAGCTGCACGCCGGTGAGACCGAGACGGTCGGCGAGTCCGGTCGCTCGATCATGGTCGAGACCGACGACATCGACCACTTCGGCAACCGTCGTATCCGCAGCGTCGGCGAGCTGATCCAGAACCAGGTCCGTACGGGTCTCGCCCGTATGGAGCGTGTCGTGCGTGAGCGCATGACCACCCAGGACGTCGAGGCGATCACGCCGCAGACGCTTATCAACATCCGGCCGGTCGTCGCCTCCATCAAGGAGTTCTTCGGCACCAGCCAGCTGTCCCAGTTCATGGACCAGAACAACCCGCTGTCGGGTCTGACGCACAAGCGTCGTCTCAATGCGCTCGGCCCGGGTGGTCTGTCCCGTGAGCGGGCCGGCTTCGAGGTCCGTGACGTGCACCCCTCGCACTACGGCCGCATGTGCCCGATCGAGACGCCGGAAGGCCCGAACATCGGTCTGATCGGCTCGCTGGCCTCCTACGGGCGGGTCAACGCGTTCGGTTTCATCGAGACGCCGTACCGCCGGGTCACCGGAGGTGTCGTCACCGACGAGGTCGACTACCTGACCGCCGACGAGGAGGACCGCTTCGTCATCGCGCAGGCCAACGCGCCGCTGAGCGACGAGTTCCGGTTCGAGGAGTCGCGTGTGCTGGTCCGCCGTCGTGGCGGAGAGGTCGACTACGTCCCCGGTGACGACGTCGACTACATGGACGTCTCGCCGCGCCAGATGGTGTCGGTCGCGACCGCCATGATCCCGTTCCTCGAGCACGACGACGCCAACCGTGCCCTCATGGGCGCGAACATGATGCGTCAGGCCGTGCCGCTCATCAAGTCCGAGTCCCCGCTCGTCGGCACCGGCATGGAGTACCGCTCCGCAGCCGACGCCGGCGACGTGGTCAAGGCCGAGAAGGACGGTGTGGTCCAGGAGGTCTCCGCGGACTACATCACCACCGCCAACGACGACGGCACGTACATCACGTACCGCCTGGCCAAGTTCTCGCGCTCCAACCAGGGCACCTCGGTCAACCAGAAGGTCATCGTCAACGAGGGCGACCGGATCATCGAGGGCCAGGTCCTGGCCGACGGTCCGGCCACCGAGAACGGCGAGATGGCGCTGGGCAAGAACCTGCTCGTGGCGTTCATGCCGTGGGAGGGTCACAACTACGAGGACGCGATCATCCTGTCGCAGCGCCTCGTGCAGGACGACGTCCTCTCCTCGATCCACATCGAGGAGCACGAGGTCGACGCCCGTGACACCAAGCTCGGCCCCGAGGAGATCACCCGGGACATCCCGAACGTCTCCGAGGAGGTCCTCGCCGACCTCGACGAGCGCGGCATCATCCGGATCGGTGCCGAGGTCGTCGCCGGCGACATCCTCGTCGGCAAGGTCACGCCCAAGGGTGAGACCGAGCTGACCCCCGAGGAGCGCCTGCTCCGCGCGATCTTCGGTGAGAAGGCGCGCGAGGTGCGCGACACCTCGCTGAAGGTGCCGCACGGCGAGATCGGCAAGGTCATCGGCGTCCGCGTCTTCGACCGTGAGGAGGGCGACGAGCTGCCGCCGGGCGTGAACCAGCTGGTTCGTGTCTACGTGGCGCAGAAGCGCAAGATCACGGACGGTGACAAGCTCGCCGGCCGCCACGGCAACAAGGGTGTCATCTCCAAGATCCTGCCCATCGAGGACATGCCGTTCCTCGAGGACGGGACCCCGGTCGACATCATCCTCAACCCGCTGGGTGTGCCGTCCCGAATGAACCCGGGACAGGTGCTGGAGATCCACCTCGGCTGGCTCGCCAGCCGCGGCTGGGACGTCTCCGGTCTCGCCGACGAGTGGGCGCAGCGACTGCAGGTCATCGGCGCCGACCAGGTCGAGCCCGGCACCAACGTCGCCACCCCCGTCTTCGACGGTGCGCGTGAGGACGAGCTCGCGGGTCTGCTGCAGCACACCATCCCGAACCGCGACGGGGACCGCCTGGTCCTCCCGACCGGCAAGGCGAGGCTGTACGACGGCCGCTCCGGCGAGCCGTTCCCGGAGCCGATCTCGGTCGGCTACATGTACATCCTCAAGCTCCACCACCTGGTCGACGACAAGCTCCACGCCCGTTCGACCGGTCCGTACTCGATGATCACCCAGCAGCCGCTGGGTGGTAAGGCCCAGTTCGGTGGCCAGCGCTTCGGTGAGATGGAGGTGTGGGCGCTGGAGGCATACGGCGCCGCATACGCCCTCCAGGAGCTGCTGACCATCAAGTCCGACGACGTCACCGGCCGCGTGAAGGTCTACGAGGCCATCGTCAAGGGCGAGAACATCCCCGAGCCCGGCATCCCCGAGTCCTTCAAGGTGCTCATCAAGGAGATGCAGTCCCTGTGCCTCAACGTGGAGGTGCTGTCCTCGGACGGCATGTCCATCGAGATGCGCGACACCGACGAGGACGTCTTCCGCGCTGCGGAGGAGCTTGGCATCGACCTGTCCCGGCGTGAGCCGAGCAGCGTCGAAGAGGTCTGACGGGAGTTCGGAGGCCTTCGTCATGAAGGCCTCCGGCCCCAGGACCCCCGTATCAGACCCCATGACTTACAACCCTGAGAGGGATTGACGCATAGTGCTCGACGTCAACTTCTTCGATGAGCTCCGGATCGGTCTGGCCACCGCTGACGACATCCGTCAGTGGAGCCACGGCGAGGTCAAGAAGCCTGAGACCATCAACTACCGCACCCTCAAGCCCGAGAAGGACGGACTCTTCTGCGAGAAGATCTTCGGTCCGACCCGGGACTGGGAGTGCTACTGCGGCAAGTACAAGCGTGTCCGGTTCAAGGGCATCATCTGTGAGCGCTGCGGCGTCGAGGTGACTCGCGCCAAGGTGCGCCGTGAGCGGATGGGCCACATCGAACTGGCCGCCCCCGTCACGCACATCTGGTACTTCAAGGGCGTTCCGTCGCGCCTTGGCTACCTGCTCGACCTCGCCCCGAAGGACCTGGAGAAGGTCATCTACTTCGCGGCGTACATGATCACGTTCGTCGACGAGGAGCGCCGCACCCGCGACCTGCCCTCCCTGGAGGCGCACGTCTCCGTCGAGCGGCAGCAGATCGAGAACCGCCGGGACGCCGACCTGGAGGCCCGCGCCAAGAAGCTCGAGACCGACCTGGCCGAGCTGGAGGCCGAGGGCGCCAAGGCCGACGTGCGCCGCAAGGTGCGCGAAGGTGCCGAGCGCGAGATGAAGCAGCTGCGTGACCGTGCGCAGCGCGAGATCGACCGTCTCGACGAGGTGTGGACCCGGTTCAAGAACCTCAAGGTCCAGGACCTCGAGGGCGACGAGCTCCTCTACCGCGAGCTGCGTGACCGCTTCGGCACGTACTTCGACGGCTCGATGGGTGCGGCCGCTCTGCAGAAGCGCCTGGAGTCCTTCGACCTGGACGAGGAGGCCGAGCGCCTCCGCGAGATCATCCGTACCGGCAAGGGCCAGAAGAAGACCCGTGCGCTGAAGCGGCTGAAGGTCGTGTCCGCGTTCCTGCAGACCTCCAACAGCCCCAAGGGCATGGTCCTCGACTGCGTCCCGGTCATCCCGCCGGACCTTCGCCCGATGGTGCAGCTGGACGGTGGCCGCTTCGCGACCTCCGACCTGAACGACCTGTACCGCCGTGTGATCAACCGCAACAACCGCCTGAAGCGGCTTCTCGACCTCGGCGCGCCCGAGATCATCGTGAACAACGAGAAGCGCATGCTCCAGGAGGCCGTCGACGCGCTCTTCGACAACGGCCGTCGTGGTCGCCCCGTCACGGGCCCCGGCAACCGTCCGCTGAAGTCGCTGTCCGACATGCTCAAGGGCAAGCAGGGCCGCTTCCGTCAGAACCTGCTCGGCAAGCGAGTCGACTACTCGGCGCGTTCCGTGATCGTCGTCGGTCCGCAGCTGAAGCTGCACCAGTGCGGTCTGCCGAAGGCGATGGCGCTGGAGCTCTTCAAGCCGTTCGTGATGAAGCGCCTGGTCGACCTGAACCACGCGCAGAACATCAAGAGCGCCAAGCGGATGGTCGAGCGCGGCCGCACGGTCGTGTACGACGTCCTCGAAGAGGTCATCGCGGAGCACCCGGTTCTGCTGAACCGTGCGCCCACCCTGCACCGCCTCGGCATCCAGGCCTTCGAGCCGCAGCTGGTCGAGGGCAAGGCCATCCAGATCCACCCGCTCGTGTGCACCGCGTTCAACGCGGACTTCGACGGTGACCAGATGGCCGTGCACCTTCCGCTGTCCGCGGAGGCGCAGGCCGAGGCCCGCATCCTGATGCTGTCCTCGAACAACATCCTCAAGCCCGCCGACGGCCGTCCGGTGACGATGCCGACCCAGGACATGGTCCTCGGTCTGTTCTTCCTCACCACCGACGGCGAGCTGCGGGACGTCAAGGGCGAGGGCCGGTCCTTCGGCTCCGCGGCCGAGGCGATCATGGCGTTCGACGCCGGCGAGCTCTCGCTGCAGTCACGCGTGGACATCCGTTTCCCGGTGGGCACCATCCCGCCGCGCGGCTGGACCCCGCCGACGCGCGAGGAGGGCGAGCCGGAGTGGCAGCAGGGTGACACCTTCCGCCTGAAGACGACCCTGGGCCGCGCGCTCTTCAACGAGCTGCTGCCCGAGGACTACCCGTTCGTCGACTACGAGGTCGGCAAGAAGCAGCTCTCCGAGATCGTCAACGACCTCGCCGAGCGCTACCCCAAGGTCATCGTGGCGGCGACGCTCGACAACCTGAAGGCGGCCGGCTTCTACTGGGCGACCCGCTCCGGCGTCACCGTGGCCATCTCCGACATCGTCGTTCCCGAGGCGAAGAAGGAGATCGTCAAGGGATACGAGGCGCAGGACGAGAAGGTCCAGAAGCAGTACGAGCGCGGTCTGATCACCAAGGACGAGCGCACGCAGGAGCTCATCGCGATCTGGACCAAGGCGACCAACGAGGTCGCCGAGGCGATGAACGCGAACTTCCCGAAGACGAACCCCATCTTCATGATGGTTGACTCGGGTGCCCGAGGAAACATGATGCAGATGCGTCAGATCGCCGGTATGCGTGGTCTGGTGTCGAACGCGAAGAACGAGACGATCCCGCGTCCGATCAAGGCGTCCTTCCGTGAGGGCCTGTCCGTGCTGGAGTACTTCATCTCCACGCACGGTGCCCGTAAGGGTCTGGCGGACACCGCCCTGCGTACCGCCGACTCGGGTTACCTCACCCGTCGTCTGGTGGACGTCTCGCAGGACGTCATCATCCGCGAGGAGGACTGCGGCACCGAGCGCGGCCTCAAGCTGGCCATCGCCGAGCGCGGCGCCGACGGCGTCCTGCGCAAGGCGGACAACGCCGAGACCAGCGTGTACGCGCGCTGCCTCGCCGAGGACATCGTCGTCGACGGCAAGGTGCTCGCCCCGGCGGGCGTCGACCTCGGTGACGTCCTCATCGACCAGCTGGTCGCCGCGGGCATCGAGACGGTCAAGACCCGCTCGGTCCTGACCTGCGAGTCCGCCGTCGGCACCTGCGCGATGTGCTACGGCCGCTCGCTGGCCACCGGCAAGCTGGTCGACATCGGTGAGGCGGTCGGCATCATCGCCGCCCAGTCCATCGGTGAGCCCGGTACCCAGCTGACGATGCGTACCTTCCACACCGGTGGTGTGGCCGGTGACGACATCACCCAGGGTCTGCCGCGTGTCGTCGAGCTCTTCGAGGCCCGTACCCCGAAGGGTGTCGCCCCGATCTCCGAGGCCTCCGGCCGCGTGCGGATCGAGGAGACCGAGAAGACCAAGAAGATCGTCATCACCCCGGACGACGGCAGCGACGAGACGGCGTTCCCGATCTCGAAGCGCGCCCGGCTCCTGGTCAGCGAGGGCGAGCACGTCGAGGTGGGCCAGAAGCTCACCGTGGGTGCCACCAACCCGCACGACGTGCTGCGCATTCTGGGCCAGCGTGCCGTCCAGGTCCACCTGGTCGGCGAGGTCCAGAAGGTCTACAACTCGCAGGGTGTGTCGATCCACGACAAGCACATCGAGATCATCATCCGGCAGATGCTGCGCCGCGTGACGATCATCGAGTCCGGCGACGCCGAGCTGCTGCCCGGCGAGCTGGTCGAGCGCTCCCGCTTCGAGCAGGAGAACCGTCGTGTGGTCCAGGAGTCCGGTCACCCGGCCTCCGGTCGTCCGCAGCTCATGGGCATCACCAAGGCCTCGCTGGCCACGGAGTCCTGGCTGTCGGCGGCGTCCTTCCAGGAGACGACCAGGGTCCTCACGGACGCGGCGATCAACGCCAAGTCCGACTCCCTGATCGGCCTCAAGGAGAACGTCATCATCGGTAAGCTCATCCCGGCCGGTACGGGCCTGTCCCGCTACCGCAACATCCGGGTCGAGCCGACCGAGGAGGCCAAGGCCGCGATGTACTCGGCCGTCGGCTACGACGACATCGACTACTCGCCGTTCGGCACGGGCTCCGGCCAGGCCGTTCCGCTGGAGGACTACGACTACGGTCCGTACAACCAGTAGGCGAGCGATCGCTTGACCTGAAGGGCGGTCACCCCGTGGGGGTGGCCGCCCTTCGGCGTGTCAGCGCCCGGCCTCCGGGTGGTCCGGAGGGACGGCCGGCGGGGTCGACAATCGGCCCGCCCTGGCCGACGTGTGCCGTGGCAGAAGGCGGGCGTGGGCGCATCATGGAGACATCTCGTCGTCCGGGAGGTGCTCCCCGTGTCGTACCCGTCGTGGCAGCCGTGGCAGGGCAAGGACGAGTCGCAGTCGAGGCAGGAGCGGGAGGAGGGGCCAGGAGAGCGGAGGCGGACAGGACCCTGGCAGGGAGGGCAGGGCCCGGCACAGCAGGCGCCGGGGCCTGCTGTAGGGGGCCGTGGGGGCGTTCCGGGGGGTCGGCCATGGGTGGGGCACCTGCAGCCCTGGCAGGGCCGTACGCAGGCTTACGGGCAGGTCTCCTCGTCGGTCCAGCCGGCCACGTCTGCCTCGTTGGCCTCGTACACCTCGTCCTCCTCGTACGCCTCGTCCTCCTTCATGCTTGCCTCCCACGCCGACCGCGAGCGGGCCGTCGACGTGCTCAGAGCCGGGTACGGCGAGGGCAGGCTGGAGAAGGGGGAGTTCGACACTCGGGTGGGGCGGGCCTATGCGGCTCGGACGGTGGGGGAGTTGGCGTCGCTCGTCGCCGACCTGCCGGCCGGGCCCGTGCCGCAGCCGGGGGTCGTGGCGGTGCCGCGGCCGTTCCTGCCGGCGCGGCGGCCGCGGACGAACGGGAAGGCCGTGGCGGCCGCCGTGTGCGGATTGCTGTGTCTGCCGACCATCGGGCTCACCGCGCTGCCGGCGGTCGTCTTCGGGCACACGGCACGCTCCGAGATCCGGCACAGCGGGGAGGGCGGTGACGGGCTGGCGATCACCGGGCTGGTCCTCGGGTGGCTGTCCACCGCGGGGTGGGCGCTCTTCGTGACGCTGTTGATCTTTGTCGGTGTCGCGATCAGCTGACGCCGGGTGGCCGTGCAGCGCGCGTGGAGACGTGGAGCGGGTTGAGGTGGTGGCGGGCGTCGCGCGTGCGGTCGTAGATCGTGAAGGGGTGCCGCAAGAGGATCGGCGCCGGATATTCGAAGATCATCCGCGGTGCGGGGGCTTGACATGTACTGCCTGGCGATCCGGGCGCGGTCCACTTGTTTTGACCGCAGCGAATGAGCTAGGTACGCTCAGACCTTGTGCCTGGGGTGTGCCCTGGCTCTCGTGCGTGCCTTCAACCGCACATAGGGAGCCGTCACTGGCCACCGTAATCTGCGCTCTTTCTGCCTCGCGGCGGGGGTCTGCAGTATTCGACACACCCGACCGCGTGGGTCGGCGACGTTCCAGGTTAGCTTCACCATTCGGCACACAGAAACCGGAGAAGTAGTGCCTACGATCCAGCAGCTGGTCCGGAAGGGCCGGCAGGACAAGGTCGAGAAGAACAAGACGCCCGCACTCGAGGGTTCCCCTCAGCGTCGTGGCGTCTGCACGCGTGTGTTCACGACCACCCCGAAGAAGCCGAACTCGGCCCTGCGTAAGGTCGCGCGTGTGCGTCTGACCAGCGGGATCGAGGTCACTGCTTACATTCCGGGTGAGGGACACAACCTGCAGGAGCACTCCATCGTGCTCGTGCGTGGTGGCCGTGTGAAGGACCTGCCGGGTGTTCGCTACAAGATCATCCGCGGTTCCCTTGACACCCAGGGTGTGAAGAACCGCAAGCAGGCCCGCAGCCGCTACGGCGCCAAGAAGGAGAAGTAAGAATGCCTCGTAAGGGCCCCGCCCCGAAGCGCCCGGTCATCATCGACCCGGTCTATGGTTCTCCTCTTGTCACGTCGCTGATCAACAAGGTGCTGCTGAACGGCAAGCGCTCCACCGCCGAGCGCATCGTCTACGGCGCCATGGAGGGTCTGCGTGAGAAGACGGGCAACGACCCGATCATCACGCTGAAGCGCGCGCTGGAGAACATCAAGCCGACCCTCGAGGTCAAGTCCCGCCGTGTCGGTGGCGCCACGTACCAGGTCCCGATCGAGGTCAAGCCCGGTCGCGCCAACACGCTCGCGCTGCGCTGGCTGGTCGGTTACTCCCGCGCCCGTCGCGAGAAGACCATGACCGAGCGTCTGCTCAACGAGCTTCTCGACGCCTCCAACGGCCTCGGTGCCGCTGTGAAGAAGCGCGAGGACACCCACAAGATGGCCGAGTCCAACAAGGCCTTCGCGCACTACCGCTGGTAGTCGCTACCCACATCGAGACCGAGAGAAGACGAAAGCCTTATGGCTACCACTTCACTTGACCTGGCCAAGGTCCGCAACATCGGGATCATGGCCCACATCGACGCGGGCAAGACGACCACCACCGAGCGGATCCTGTTCTACACCGGCGTTTCGTACAAGATCGGTGAGGTCCACGACGGCGCTGCCACCATGGACTGGATGGAGCAGGAGCAGGAGCGTGGCATCACGATCACGTCTGCTGCGACCACCTGTCACTGGCCGCTCGAGGACAACGACTACACCATCAACATCATCGACACCCCCGGGCACGTCGACTTCACCGTCGAGGTGGAGCGTTCCCTGCGTGTGCTCGACGGTGCCGTGACGGTGTTCGACGGTGTCGCCGGTGTCGAGCCGCAGTCCGAGACGGTGTGGCGTCAGGCCGACCGCTACGGCGTGCCGCGTATCTGCTTCGTCAACAAGCTGGACCGTACCGGCGCCGAGTTCCACCGCTGCGTGGACATGATCTCGGACCGCCTGGGCGCCCAGCCGCTGGTGATGCAGCTCCCGATCGGTGCCGAGGCCGACTTCAAGGGCGTCGTGGACCTGGTCCGCATGAAGGCGCTGGTGTGGTCCGCCGAGGCCGCCAAGGGCGAGATGTACGACGTCGTCGACATCCCGGCCACGCACACGGAGGCTGCCGAGGAGTACCGCGGCAAGCTGATCGAGGGCGTCGCCGAGAACGACGAAGAGATCATGGAGCTGTACCTGGAGGGCGTCGAGCCCACCGAGGAGCAGCTGTACGCCGCGATCCGTCGCATCACCATCGCGTCCGGCAAGTCGAACGACACCACGGTCACCCCGGTGTTCTGCGGTACCGCGTTCAAGAACAAGGGCGTCCAGCCCCTGCTCGACGCGGTGGTGCGCTACCTGCCGACCCCGCTCGACGTCGAGGCCATCGAAGGCCACGACGTCAAGGACCCCGAGGTCGTCGTCAAGCGCAAGCCGTCCGACGAGGAGCCCCTGTCGGCCCTCGCGTTCAAGATCATGAGCGACCCGCACCTCGGCAAGCTCACCTTCGTCCGGATCTACTCCGGTCGCCTGGAGTCCGGCACCGCCGTGCTGAACTCCGTCAAGGGCAAGAAGGAGCGCATCGGCAAGATCTACCGCATGCACGCGAACAAGCGTGAGGAGATCGAGTCGGTGGGCGCCGGCGACATCGTCGCCGTCATGGGCCTGAAGCAGACCACCACCGGTGAGACGCTGTCCGACGACAAGAACCCGGTGATCCTGGAGTCCATGGACTTCCCGGCGCCGGTCATTCAGGTCGCGATCGAGCCCAAGTCCAAGGGTGACCAGGAGAAGCTGGGTGTCGCCATCCAGCGTCTCGCGGAGGAGGACCCCTCCTTCCAGGTTCACTCGGACGAGGAGACCGGCCAGACCATCATCGGTGGTATGGGCGAGCTGCACCTCGAGGTGCTGGTCGACCGTATGCGCCGTGAGTTCAAGGTCGAGGCCAACGTCGGCAAGCCGCAGGTCGCCTACCGCGAGACGATCCGCAAGGCCGTCGAGCGCGTGGACTACACCCACAAGAAGCAGACCGGTGGTACCGGCCAGTTCGCCAAGGTGCAGATCGCGATCGAGCCCATCACCGAGGCCGACGGTCCGGCGTACGAGTTCGTGAACAAGGTCACCGGTGGCCGTATCCCGCGGGAGTACATCCCGTCGGTGGACGCCGGTGCGCAGGAGGCCATGCAGTTCGGCATCCTCGCCGGGTACGAGATGACGGGCGTCCGCGTCACGCTTCTCGACGGTGCCTACCACGAGGTCGACTCCTCCGAGCTCGCCTTCAAGATCGCCGGTTCGCAGGCCTTCAAGGAGGCCGCGCGCAAGGCCAGCCCCGTGCTGCTCGAGCCGATGATGGCCGTCGAGGTCACCACGCCCGAGGACTACATGGGCGAGGTCATCGGCGACATCAACTCCCGCCGTGGCCAGATCCAGGCCATGGAGGAGCGGGCCGGTGCCCGCGTCGTGAAGGGCCTCGTGCCCCTTTCGGAGATGTTCGGCTACGTCGGAGACCTCCGCAGCAAGACCTCGGGTCGCGCAAGCTACTCGATGCAGTTCGACTCCTACGCCGAGGTTCCGCGGAACGTCGCCGAGGAGATCATCGCGAAGGCCAAGGGCGAGTAACGCACAGCGTTCACACGCCGTAGGCTTGACTCCGGAGCCTCGTGGGGCATTTCACCGCACGCGCGGGAAGGAATGCCCCCGGGATCCGGGCCATCCAGCAAAGATCACCTGGCGCCGATGAAGTAAGGCGTACCAGAACCACTCCCAGGAGGACCCCAGTGGCGAAGGCGAAGTTCGAGCGGACTAAGCCGCACGTCAACATCGGCACCATCGGTCACATCGACCACGGTAAGACGACCCTCACGGCCGCCATTACCAAGGTGCTGCACGACGCGTTCCCGGACCTGAACGAGGCCTCGGCGTTCGACCAGATCGACAAGGCTCCCGAAGAGCGCCAGCGCGGTATCACCATCTCCATCGCGCACGTCGAGTACCAGACGGAGACCCGTCACTACGCCCACGTCGACTGCCCCGGTCACGCGGACTACATCAAGAACATGATCACGGGTGCGGCGCAGATGGACGGCGCCATCCTCGTGGTCGCCGCGACCGACGGCCCGATGCCGCAGACCAAGGAGCACGTGCTCCTGGCCCGCCAGGTCGGCGTTCCGTACATCGTGGTCGCCCTGAACAAGGCCGACATGGTGGACGACGAGGAGATCCTTGAGCTCGTCGAGCTCGAGGTGCGTGAGCTCCTCTCCGAGTACGAGTTCCCGGGCGACGACCTTCCGGTCGTCAAGGTGTCCGCTCTGAAGGCCCTTGAGGGCGACAAGGAGTGGGGCCAGTCCGTCCTCGACCTGATGAAGGCCGTCGACGAGTCGATCCCGGAGCCCGAGCGCGACGTCGACAAGCCGTTCCTCATGCCCATCGAGGACGTCTTCACGATCACCGGTCGCGGTACGGTCGTCACCGGCCGTATCGAGCGTGGTGTCCTGAAGGTCAACGAGACCGTCGACATCATCGGCATCAAGACCGAGAAGACCACCACCACGGTCACCGGTATCGAGATGTTCCGCAAGCTGCTCGACGAGGGCCAGGCCGGTGAGAACGTCGGTCTGCTCCTCCGTGGCATCAAGCGCGAGGACGTCGAGCGCGGCCAGGTCATCATCAAGCCGGGCTCGGTCACCCCGCACACCGAGTTCGAGGCGCAGGCCTACATCCTGTCCAAGGACGAGGGTGGCCGCCACACGCCGTTCTTCAACAACTACCGTCCGCAGTTCTACTTCCGTACGACGGACGTGACCGGCGTCGTGACCCTCCCCGAGGGCACCGAGATGGTCATGCCGGGTGACAACACCGAGATGAAGGTGGAGCTCATCCAGCCCGTCGCCATGGAAGAGGGCCTGAAGTTCGCCATCCGTGAGGGTGGCCGGACGGTCGGCGCCGGCCAGGTCACCAAGATCAACAAGTAAGCTTGTTGATGTGACCTGGTAGCTCCAGCTTGAGCTGAGCACCTGAAGGGGCCCGTACGACTTCGGTCGTGCGGGCCTCTTTGTCGTGCGGGCGTCTTTGTCGTGCGGGCGTCTTTGTCGTGCGGGCGTCTTTGTCGTGCGGGCGCCGGGCGCCGGGCGCCGGGCGCCGGGTGTCGGGCGTTCGGCGTCAGGTCGGCCGAAGAGTGTCAAGCGAAGAGTGCGGGAACGGTGCGCGACGTCTCGGCGATGGTTGGGGCAACTCCCCTGTGCGGAGGGGTGGAATGTTCTTGTCTGTTCTCTGTGAGGTGGTTGGGGCGGCCGTAGCCTGAGGCGCCCGGCGACCGCCCCGGTCCGGGATTCCCCTCACCAGGACGGACGGACAGGTGTCGATGCACGGCGCGGACAGCGGAACGTCGATACCACGGCGGGTTGTCGGCGGCTTGCAGCAGCCGCTCCCGCCGCTCGTCGTGCCAGGACGGCAACGGCCTCCGCAGGCCGCCCGGCCGGGCCGCCACGCCGTCGTACGGGAGCGCGTGGGCCGTCGGCTGTACGCCATCGACGGCATCCGGCTGCTGGCCGCCCTGATGGTCGCCGTGCACCACTACGCGGGCACCAACCGCGTCGACCGGCCGGGCAACGCCATCTGGGACCGGCCGGTGTCCGACATCATGCCCACCGTGTTCCGGTTCGCCTCCTACGGCTGGATCGGCGTCGAGATCTTCTTCGTGATCAGCGGCTTCGTGATCTGCATGTCCTGCTGGGGGCGCACCCCGAGGCAGTTCTTCGTCTCCCGGGTGATCCGCCTCTACCCGGCGTACTGGTTCGCGGTTCTGTTCACCACGGGCGTGCTGGTGGCCGTACCCGGAGTGTGGGAGCGGCTGCGCCTGCGCGAGGTCCTGCTCAACCTCACGATGCTCCAGTCCGGTTCGGGTGTCGCGAACGTCGACGGCGTCTACTGGACGCTCTGGTCCGAGCTGCGCTTCTACCTGCTGTTCCTGGTCGTCGTCGCGACCGGGCTGACGTACCGCAAGGTCGTGGTCTTCTGCTGCGTGTGGGGCGCGGCCGCGATGCTCGCGCCGGTGGCCAGGTTCCCGCTGCTGGAGCTGGTCGCCAACCCGGACGGGGCCTGGTACTTCATCGCGGGCCTGGCGCTGTACCTGATGCACCGCTTCGGCCAGGACCTGCTGCTGTGGGGCATCCTCGCCATGGCCTGGCTGATGGGCCAACGCGAACTCGGTCAGCGCATCGACGAGGTCGAGCATGTGTCCGGGTGGCGGGGGAGCGTCCTGATCTTCACTGTCTTCCTGCTGGCCATGGTCGCCATCGCCCTCGGCGCGACGGACCGGATCCGCTGGAAGTGGCTGGTGACGGCCGGCGCGCTGACGTATCCGCTGTACCTGACGCACTACGCGGCCGGAACGGCCATGATCAACCGCCTCCACGACACGATGGACGCGCGTCTGCTCGTCGTGGTGGTGCTGGCCGGCTTCATGGGGCTGAGCTGGCTGGTGCACCGGTTTGTCGAGCGGCCGGTGGCGGGGATGGTGAAGCGGGGGTTGGAGACGTCGTTCGCTCGGGTGCGGAATGCGGGGGTGGCGGGGTGAGGGGGCGGCGGCTGTCGAGGGGCCGCCGGTTCGGTCGGTCCTGACTCCGTCGTGGATCCGTCTGCGTTCGGTCGTGGATCTGTCCGCATTCGGTTGTGGAAGCGTCTGGGTTCGGTCGTGGATCCGGCCGCATTCGGTCGAGGAAGCGTCGGCATTCGTTCGTGGATCCGTCGGCCTTGAGGCGGCCGGAAGTGGTCCAGGGAGCGAACCGCGCGACCGAACGTGTTCCGAGTTCGCCACAGCGGTGGCCGGCCTGCACACGCACTGCTCACGAGTGGCGCTCCCCTGAAGCGTCGCAACCCCGGCCGGCCTCGTCGCAGATCGTTCAGCCTCCTCACCTTTGGAGCGCTCTGTTAGCGTCAGCAGCGTGAACGGTTCCTCCCCGCCAAGCCCCGGCGCGCCATGAGCGTCGTCGACTCCTTCCCCCTCGGTGCCGCGACCACGCTCGCCGAACTCGCCCGGGATCCGCATCCGCAACTGGCGCTGCTCCGTGCGCAGGAGCCGGTGTCCTGGCTCCCCGAGCTGGACGGCTGGCTGGTGACCCGCCGTGATCTTGCGCTGGACGTGATGCGGGATGCCGAGACCTTCACCGTCGACGACCCCCGGTTCTCCACCGCGCAAGTCGTCGGCCCCAGCATGCTGTCCCTCGACGGCGACCACCACACCCGGCACCGCGAGCCCTTCACCGCCCCCTTCCGCCCCCGGGCCGTGCGCGACGGTTTCGCCGCGTTCATCGAGCGGGAAACCGACCGACTCATCACCACGCTGGAGCCGGCAGGCACCGGAGAACTGCGACGTTCCTTCGCCGGACCCCTCGCGGTCAAGGTCGTGACCGAGGCGCTGGGGCTCGTCGGGACCACCGCGGACACGGTGCTCGCCTGGTACGACTCCATCGTGCAGTCGGTCTCGGACATAACCGCCGGCCAAGAGGCGGGACCCGCCGGCGTCGCGGCGTACGCGCAGCTGCGAACCGCCGTGGAAGTCACCCTCGCAGACCGGGCCACTTCCTCCCTCCTCGTCTCAGCCGCCGGGCAGCTGACAGTGCCCGAGGTGGCATCCAACGCCGCGGTGTTGATGTTCGGAGGCATCGAGACCACCGAGGCGATGATCACCAACGCGCTGCTGCACCTGCTGCTGCACCCCGACCAACTCGCTGCCGTCCGGGCCGATGCCGATCTGCTGGAGGGCGCGATCGAGGAATCACTGCGCCTGGAACCCGGCGCGGCGCTCGTGGACCGCTACGCCACCCGTGACACCGCCCTCGGCGCGGCCGTGATCCACCGTGGTGACCTCGTCACCGTCTCCCTGACAGGGGCCAACCGCGACCCGGCCGTCTTCCCCGACCCCGACCTGTTCGACGTCCGCCGCGAGAATGCCCGTCTCCAACTGGCTTTCGCGCACGGCCCGCACTACTGCCTCGCCGCACACCTCGCCCGTCTGGAAACCCGCATCGCCCTCCAGCACCTGCTCGAACGCCTCCCCGCCCTGCGCCTCGACCCCGACCACCCCGCGGCCCCGTACGGCCTGGTCTTCCGCAAGCCTCCCACCCTGCATGTGCGATGGGACCGGGTGGCCTGACCGACTTCAGCGCTGCCAGAGTGTTCCCGGCACCCTTCCCACGCCGGTAGATGTCGTAGAGGCGACACGTTGAAGGGCCTTCGTGAACTGAGTACGAGTGCTCATGTGCGGCTCCTGCCGCTGTGGTTGGCTGAGGCCGGTTGCCGGTTGCCGGTTGCCGGTTGCCGGTTGCCGGTTGCCGGTTCCGGTCCCTGGTCTCTGCTCTCTGGTCCCGGTCCTTGGTCCCGTGGCCTGGCCCTCCGGTGTTGGCTGAGAACGACTGCTCGCGGGGTCAGGTCAGGTGAGCGCTGTCACTGCTGGTAGCTAGAGTTACTCGTGAGTGGTCGGCTGCTGATGACGTACGGGGAGAAGATGGTGCTTCCGAGCGACGGCGGCGCTGTGTCCGGGGTGTCGTGGTTCTCCGGAGTGTTCGACGCGGCGCGGGACTTTGCCGCGGACGTCGCTACGGAGCTGTCCTCCTTCACCGCGTTCCAGAAGCGCGTCGATGACCTCATCCGGGACCTGAAGGGCTCGGAGGCGGGCCCGGGCAAGGTCGGTGAAGAGCGGCTCGCTCGCCATCAGTTCGGTGGCGGGGACGGGCAGTGGGCTGAAGCGAACGGGCTGTTCGACGCGTACGAGACGGTGATCAGCGAGCTGGAGACGCTGTCGAAGCTGCTGTCCGACTCGATGGAGGGCATGAGCATCGCGGTGCTCGCCTCGCACAAGGGCTACCAGAACATCGACCTGGATGTCCGCGACCGTATGGCGGCGATCAGCGCAGAGACGAGGAAGCACTACGGCGGGGACTACGACCCGAACCTGTCGAACGCGAGCCACGGGGACAGCGGCGGGAGCGCGGCGAAGCCGGACCGGTCTGCGCCGGCCGACGACGCGGGCGGCACGATCTGATGACGCTGACGAGCATGGGGGAGTCCTGATGCCCGGCAAGGGAACCGGCGGCGGCACGCCGTTCGAGGACATGAGTCACGAGCAGATGCTCCAGTGGCTGGACCAGGCGAAGCCCGGAGCCCTGCAGGCGGCCGCCCAGCGACTCACCAAAGCAGCCGAAGAGATCCGCAAGATCGGCGAAGAGCTCAAAGTCCGCCCGCAGTACGTGGAGTGGAAGGGCGAGGGCGCGGACGCGTTCCGCACCTGGAGCGGGGACCTGGCCAACGCGACCCTGCGCCTGGGCGAGTTCAGCGAGGGCGCCGGGAAGTGGTTGGACCAGGCATCCGGGGCGGTCGCTTCCGCGCAGGTGTCCATTCCGCGTGACACGAAGGGCGCGCAGGCGAATCTGGACGCGGCGACGGCCGCGCGCAACGACCCGGACGCGGCGGCGGTGAGCGCCAAGTCGCGCAGCGAGCTGGCGGCGCTGGCGGCGGACCGGGAGGAGGTCCGACTGCAGGCCGCTGCGGAGATGCGGAAGTTGGGGCAGACGTACACGTGGTCGGCCGTACAGATGGAGGGGTTGGAGAGGCCTAAGTTTCCGCCGCCGCCGGCGGCGATCAAGCCTCCAGAGGATGCTAGCTCTGAGGACCTGGCCCGGCCGGGAACTGAGAGTTCTGGCAGGGCAAGCGGAGGCGGTACCGGCAGTGTCGGAACCGTAGGAGTCACGCCTCAGCGCCTTGAGACAGGGCCGCCCACCAGCCGGGTGCGGTCCGAGGACGTGCACCCGTCGGTGACCGAGCCTGTGACGCGGGTCAACATCGACTCGGTGTCTGCACTCCCCGAATTGCACCAGCCGTCCGCAGGGCAGTCGGGCGGGGCCCAGGCAACCGGTCGTCCCGACCCCGTTGCGCCGCAGTTCACGAGTGGCACGACCCCGCCGCTTTCCAGCGGTGCTTCGCGTATGCCCTCAGTCACGAGCGGGCAGGGAAAGACGACTCTCGGCGGACGTATGCCTGCCCAGCTCGGACAGGGAGTTTCCGGCTCGACACCCGGCCGTGGAGTCACGGGTGCCGGTCCGATTCAGGGCCGCAACATCCAAGGTCCCGGTGCGGCCTCTGGGAGTACTGCTCCGGGCCAAGGCGTGGCATCCGGCCGCGGTGTTCCAGCCAATTCAGGAATCACCGGTGGGCGCCCCACCACGACGCCTCCCACGGGCAGGCCGACAGGCCGACTGCCTGGCGGAACGGTTGTCGGTGGCGAACCTGCAAGCAGCCGCGGTTCGACCGGCGCTGTGCCGACCGGAGCGGGAGGGCAGGTGGGCGCCCAGCCCGCCAGGCCTACTTCCGGTCGTTTCGCGACTACGCCGCCACGAGGCGGCATTGTCGGCGGTACCCCGCAGCAGACAGGCCGCGTCGCGGCTCGCCCCGGTGCGCCGGTGCCGTCCGCGCCGACGCGAGGAGGCATCGCCGGTGGTACCCCCAGTGAGGGCGGCAGCACTCGGGCTGGCGTTCGCGGCGGTCCCAGTAGGCCGACCGGTGGTGCCCGGCAGGAAAAAAACCAAGGGCGGAAGCCCAACCAGCGTAATGAACCGCCGACCGCCGACTGAGGCCCCGGGAATGAGAGGGACCTACATGCCCACCAGCAGCACTTGGCACAGGGGATCTCGGACAGTGGCCTCAGCAGCCATCGGCCTACTGCTGGTGGGTGGTACGGCCCTTCAGGCGCACGCCGACTCGACCTTTTCCCAGCAGTGGCACCTGGATGCCATGCGCGCCCAGGAGATGTGGCGGACGAGCACAGGAAAGGGGATCACCGTTGCCGTGATCGACACCGGAGTCGACCCTGACAACCCCGACTTGAAAGGGCGGGTTCTCGACGGGAAAGACTTCGCGCCATCGAGCCGCGTCGGCGACGAGCACACGGACTATGACGGCCACGGCACAGGGATGGCTGGACTCATCGCTGGTACTGGAGCGTACGGAGGCGGCAAAGGCGCGTTCGGCCTTGCGCCGGGCGCCAAGATTCTTCCCATCCGTGTCCCTGCGGAGACCGAGGACGCCATGGGTTTCGCGAGGCCGGCGTATTTCAGCAAGGCGATCCGATATGCGGCAGATGCCGATGCCAAGGTCATCAACATCTCCATGGCTTCGGTAGTTAGCAGCCCGGAACTCACTGCTGCGGTGAAATATGCCCTGACTCGGGGAGCATTGGTCTTCGCAGCGGTGGGCAACGACGTCGACAAGGGCAACCCCGTCCTGTACCCGGCTGCCACGCCCGGTGCCGTCGGGGTTGCGGCGGTGGGAAAGAATCTCCGCCGCGCTTCCTTCTCCGAGTACGGCTCTCAGGTGGACATGGCGGCTCCGGGTGAAAGCATGGTCCACGCTTGCGGTGGCAAAACGGGCCTCTGCAAGACCGAGGGCACCAGCGACGCCACCGCCCTCGCCTCCGCGAGCGCCGCCCTGATCTGGTCCAGGCACCCGACCTGGACCAACAACCAGGTCCTCCGCGTCATGCTCAACACCATCGGTGCTCCTACCGATGGCGCGAAGCGCAACGACTCCATCGGCTACGGCATCGTCCGCCCCCGGGTCGCCCTCCAGGATCCGGGCGACCCGGGACCCGCCGACGAATACCCCCTCCCGGACCTCGCGGCCGCGGCTGGGGCCTCGACATCGCCGTCCGCAAGTGCTCCGGCCACGGCGGAGGCAGCGGCTCAGGGGAAGGACGACAATCCTGCGGCCACAGCCTCATCGTCCACAAACAGCAACAGCGCCCTCTGGATCGGGCTGGGAATCGGCATCGCCCTGCTGATCGGTGGTGCCATGGCAGCCATCCTGGTTGCCCGCAGACGCCGGCGGCCCGCAGCGCTGAGCCCGCTGCCCCCGACCGCCATGACGCAATCGCTTCAGGGCAACACTCCGTTCACGCCGCCTGCCGGCGGATCGTTCAGGGGCGGACCGCCCAATCCAGGAGATCACGCCTGACCCGAAGCTCTGGCGAACCCGTGGCAACGCTGTGACTCGCCGGCATTGTGGACGGGGGGTCCGCAACCGTGAAGGCGCGGTGCGTACGTGCGCTGCGTGACTCCAGCCGTACGTCGAAACCAGCGGGTTCACGGGATCTGAAGGCCGCCTGGTCGGAAACGCGCTGGCGGAGGTGGGCAATTACCCGGAGAGGCACGCGGGTTAGCACGGAAGGACGGCTTCGGGCTCCTCTCGGGCATGAGTGCCAGTCACACTCAGTGGTGTCTGCCTCGGCGCCATCACCGGTCCGGGCCCTTGAGGGTGGGGCAAGCCCTACCCCTCGGTGGCCAGGTAGCAGGCTGGGCGCGGCCGCGCGAAACCGAGACCGTAGGGCCATGACTGAGACCGCTTCACTCCGCACCGTGCCGCAGGCGTCCACCGAGACCGGGCCCGTTGCCCACCGGTTCCGCCGAGAGATGGGGTATCTACTGTCCGGACTGCCCCTCGGGGTGGCGGGATTCACCGTCGCGGTGACCGGATTCGCCCTCGGGGTGTCCACCCTCGTGGTCTGGATCGGACTGCCGATCCTGGCCGGGACCCTGCGCGCGGCCCGGGCCCTGGCCAACCTGGAACGCCGGCGGGTGATGGCCGTCACCGGCACCCCGTTGCCGTCACAGCACCCCCGGCCGGCCGGCGCGGGATGGGACGGGATGCTGCGCGCGGTGCGCGAACCACAGTCCTGGCGCGACCTGGTCCATCTGGTCGTCGCCTTCCCGTTCCAGGTCACCACGTTCAGCGTGGCGCTGACGTGGACCCTCGGCGGTGTCGGCGAGCTGCTTTACGGCACCTGGTCGTGGTCCCTGCCGCAGGGGCCGGACGACCAGGGACTGGTGGAGCTGATATTCGACAACTCCTCGCGGGCGGCCGACATCGGCTTCAACACCGCCATCGGGGTGTTCCTGTTGGCCACCGCGGTCCCGGTGGTCCGGGGGCTGGCCGCGATGCAGACCGGGCTGGCCCGCGCCCTGCTGACTGACCGGGCCGCGTAGCCATGGGCTGGGCTCGCACCCAGCGGCTCGTGCGCGGCGGCGGCTTCCTGAATCCCGAATGGCCTCGCAAGTTACTGGCCGAACTCGCAGAATCTGCCAGTAACTCGGAGAAGTTGAAACGTACGGGTGACAAGCAGCGCGAAGGCGACGATCCCTGCGGAGCCGCCCGCTGCCCTGCGATGAGAAGGGCGCGGGGTGCGATGGCGACCCGAATAGATTTTGGAAACCTTGCAGGTAAGGCCGCAGAATCTGAGGTTGATCGCGTCCGTGCTCATTTTCCCAGCAGTTTCAGCATGCCACCGAGGTGTGATGGGCGGCCGCCTCACTGGCAGGTTCGCTGGGGCCAGGTAGCGGGGGGCCCGTACGACCAGGAGGTCGTACGGGCCCCTTTGCCGCCGCAGAGCGGATCTCGTCGCGGCCGATGCCGTCAGGCTACGGCGTCACCACCTTGCCGCCGAAGGTCACGGCGAGGCGGCCGTCCGAGGCGAAGGACCAGCCCAGGGCGCCGGAGTACGACGAGCAGCGGGAGCCGTTGGTGCCGGTCCAGAACTGGTTGGAGCTGTCGGCGTCGCCGATGGTCTTGTCGTTCGAGCCGCTGACGGCGTACCGGCACGAGGTGTTGTTCCGGTATACGTGGGTGCCGGCGTCGAAGGAGAAGTTGCGCTGTGTGTTGTCGACGCTGACGTTGTTGGAGATGGTCATCTTGCCCGGGTTGCTGTTGTAGGTGAACCCGTGCTTGCCGTTGCGGTAGGCGATGCTGTGCTGGACGACGTGGTTGACCGCGATGTCGTCGCCGCCGAGCTTGTAGCCGTTGCGGTCGCCGTTGGCGTTCACGGTGCCGTTGCTCAGGGTGCCGTTGTTGTAGGAAAGGGAGTACTCGATGGTCACCGGGCCGATGGCGCCGGTGTCCGTCTTGGTGTACAGGTCCCAGCCGTCGTCGATGTTGTTGTGCGACACGGCGTAGCGGAAGACGTTGCCGGTGCCGGTGGTCAGCTTCGCGGCGAAGCCGTCCGCGTCCTCGCCGTCGGAGTCGGCGTTGTCGTGCGACTCCGCGCTGACGATCAGGTTGTTCGACGGCCACTGGGAGCTCGGGGTGCTGGAGGAGATGCGGCCCAGCTGCAGACCGGTGTCGCGGTTGTACCTCGTCACCGTGCGCTCGATGACGTTGTTGCTGCCGCCGACGTAGATCCCGTTGTCCCCGGCGCGCTCGACGGTGAGGCCGTAGACGTGCCAGTAGTTGGCATTCAGCTGGAGCCCGCGGTTCGACGAACTCTCGCTCTGCGCCGAGAAGTTCAGCACCGGCTTCTCGCCAGGATAGGCGGACAGGTTTGTGCGGGCGCTGGAGGTGCCGTTGCTGCCCGCCGGGATCGTGATCGTCGACGAGTAGTTGTACGTCCCACCGCGCACGTAAATGGTGCCGCCGGGGGCGATGCGGCTGATCGCCGTGGCGAGCGTCGTCGGCGCGGACTCCGTGCCGGCGGCGCTGTCGGTGCCGCTCGGTGACACGTACTGGGTGGTGCTGGCGGCCTGAGCAGGGGTGCCGGACAGCGCGACGAGCGCGCCGGCCAGCAGGCTGACACATGCGATGACGGGTCTCACTTGCATGGGGGGTGCCTCCGGGTTCGTCCGTACCTGAAGAGCAGTGCAAGAGAAAGCGCTTTCTCGCGTTCTGGTAGGCGAACGTAAGGGCTTGCTGTGGACGCGTCAATAGATGGGTACATGATTTGTGTTCATACTTGCGAACGCGGAGCGGCCGGAGGGGGCTCACTTAACATCGCCCAGGCGGGCCGGGCCGTGGCCGAGCGGATGGCCCTCGAGGTGCCACCCTGCGGCTCGTCCCAAGGAGCTCAGCCGGCGTTCCCGCAGACCGCCCACGAGCTCGTCGTGCGGACGAGGTAAGTGTGAAGCAATGATGCGTGTTGACGTTGAAGTGCCCAGGCGGTCACCCCCGTTGGTACGTTGAGGCTCGGGTAAGAACTCCGCTGTCAGCCATGACCGGGCCTGACGCGGCACGGGGATCGGGGGAGGACACGGGATGGCCTGGGACGAGTGGGAGCAACTAAAGGCCGAGGCGGCGCAGCGCGGTCCGACGCAGATGCGGCTCAACCAGCTTCCCGCGGAGGGCGGCGGGAGCGGGGACGGCGACCTGGTGGTGAACCAGAACGACCTCGGGGCCGTCGGTCACGACGCCTTCGTCCTCTACGAGGATCTCCGCAAGGAAGCGGATATCGCCGGCGCGAGCCCGAACAAGGAGGGCGCCGGTTCCACGGCGCAGGCCGCCGCCTCGCTGAAGTCCCACAATTTCGCGATGGGCGGTGCCCTGGAGAAGACGGTCGAGATCTGGACCTCCCAGGTCAAGTCCGTGCTGCAGGCATGCGCGCACATCTCCAACCACCTCGACTACACCAAGAAGCTGCACGCGTCGGACGACGCCGAGATCGCGGCGGTGGTCAGCCGCGCCGGCGAGGCCGTATCCGTGTCCGAGCTCAACAGGTACTTCACGTAGGGGACGCAGGCGTGGCTTTCACATACCTGGACCTGTCCGAGGTCGACCTCGGCAGGCTCGGCACAGCGGTCGCCGACTGGAAGGACACGGTCGACGGCCTCAAAACCCTGGCGGAGAACGCCCGGACGGGCATGCAGGCCAAGTCGGACAAAGCCCGCTGGGCCGGCGTGAACGCAACGGTCACGCGGGAGTTCGTCACCAAGACAGGGAAAGAGATCTCGGATCTCCACACCGAGGCGAGCAGCATCCACCAAGTCCTCTCCGACGCCCACACCGAACTTGTCTCGCTGCAGAAGCAGGTCAGGACCGCGGTCGAGACGGACGCCCCGAAACTCGGGGTCCGCGTCGAGGACATCGGAGACGGCAAGGTCCGCTGCTTCTTCCCGCACATCCGGGGCGACAGCGACGACCGCACGCAAGAACAGCTCGACGCCAAGCAGGAGTTGGAGAGCCGGATCAACCGGCTCCTCGCCCACGCCGCGGAGATCGACGCGTCGGTGGCCCGCGCCCTGAGCAAGAGCCACGGCAACGACCGCAACAACGCCGGCCACAGCTCGTACGAATCCCTGAACGACGCCCAGGCCGAACGCGCCGTGGAACTGGCCCTCAAGGGCGACCAGATGAGTGACGCGGAACTGCAGGAATTCAACCGGCTGATGCGCTTCAACGGCCAGGAGAAGGACGGCGAGTTCGCCACCCAGTTCTACCAAGGGCTCGGCGGCCCCGAGAAGACGCTCGAGTTCTACGCCGAAATGTCGATCAACGGGACCGGCCCGGACGCAAGCAAGGTCCGCCTCGACGGCATGAAGGACCTCCAGAGGAACATGGGGCTCGCGTTGGCCAACGCCACCGACCCGGACACCAAGCACCACCTGCCGAGCAGCTGGGGCGACCAGTTCCGCCGCCTGGGCACCCAGCAGATCGGCTGGGAACAGGGTCAGTGGAACAAGCCGTACGGCTACCAGGTCCTCGGCGGCCTGCTGCGCTACGGCAACTACGACGCCAGGTTCATCAACCCGATCGCCGAACACATCACCCAGTTGCACAAAAAAGAACCGCACTTCTTCCTCAGCAACAAACCCGCGGGCCAAGAGGACACCTACGGCTTCAACCCGTCGGGCCGGCTGGGGTCGGGCAACGAGCCGCTCAACAGCGTCCTGGAGGCCCTCGGCCACAGTCCCGACGCATCGGAGAAGTTCTTCACCGAGTCGCCGACCGCGTACAACCAGGACGGCACGGTGAACAAGGACGGCAAGCCGGGCTTCGACTCCTACCTCGACTTGCTCACCGACAAGGACTTCGAGTGGACGGCCGACACCAACGACACGAACATCCTCGCGGACGAGGACAAGACGAAGACCGCGATCGGCTTCGGCCAGCAGGCCCTCGGTCACGCGCTGGAGGCCGCGACGACCGGCCTGCCCTACGGCAGTGAAGCCGTGCCGCCACCGCATTCCGAGGACGGCGCCGCCATCTTCCACAAGCTCGTCGAGCGCTACGGCACCGAACCCGGGGACCTGGACGACTCGCCCATGCGGGCGAGCCTCGGGAACATCACCGCCGACTACATGCGGGACGTACAGGGCGCCTTCATGGGCGACGGAAGCACGGTCGGCACCCACGGGGCCAGCGCGCACCTCGGGAATTTCGACTTGACCAGCAATCCCGAGGGCCTTTCGCCGGGTGTCCTCAAGAACTTCCTCGGAGCGGTAGGCAAGGACCCCGATGCCTACGGGGCCATCATCACGTCCCAGGAAGCCGTGACCACGGACCTCGTCAATGAAGCCTTCCATGACGCCGACAAGTACAAGGAGCTGGCTCCTGAGATCGCCAACCGGGTCGATCCGGGTGGCGAGATCGCCGGGATCATGGCGGAGTCCCGCACACAGGCGGTCGTCGACGAGAAGATCGCCTCGGATGCGGAGTTCAACGAAGGGGTCGCTACGGCGGACAAGTGGGCCGGGCGCGTCATCGGTATGGGCGTCGGGAAGATTCCGGTGGGTGGAGACGTGGTGGGGTGGGTGGTGGAGGACATTCAGGCGTCGGTCGTTGATAAATTCACCAGAGATTCCAGCGAGGAAGCTCTCAAAGACCGAGACCTGTTCTTGGAGGATCAGAGGGCGAATTCGGCAGACGCAATCTACGATGCCACGTACACGGCCGCCAAGGAAGCGGGCTACGACCACGAGAATGCGAAGAGTCAGGCCGATGCCGCCAGACGGGAAGTCAATGCTTCCTACGGCCAAGGACGCCAGAGATCAGGGAAGTAGTAGCTGGTGAATGGATCAGAAAAGCGGAGCCGTCGATTCAAGACCTTGATCGCTCTGGCAGTCGTGGGGGCGCTGGCCGTGGCCGGAGTGGTGGCGTGGCAAGTGTGGCCGTCCGAAGAGCCTGCTGTCGCGGTCCCGGCCCGGGTGTGCGACGGCGCCCTCTCGGGGGCGGCTGTGAGAGAACTGCTTCCGGAAAAGGGAAAACCATTCGCGGAATGGCATTCCGGTGCATTTAACCCTCGGAGCGTTGACAGTAAACAGAGGCCCGGAACCTGTAAAGTGTACGGCGGGGGCAAGTCGGTAAGGATCGACCACAGCTCTTATCTCCAGTCGACCTACAGCATGAAGAACGTGGACCGCGGTGCAAGTATGGCTGGCAATATCCGGATCACTCTCGGTAAAGCCATTGGATACTACAAGGGAGACACCGTCTTCCTCTTTGCTGACTGCACCGGAAAGTATGACAAAGAAAAGGCGCTGGTAGAGGTCGACGTAACCTACGAAAAGACCACGAACCGGGCCACCATCCAGAACATGGCTTCCCTCGCCGCCGACACTCTCCGGCTCGAAGCCCGTGAAATCTGGCGCTGCGAGAGCGCGGACGCCCTGCCGAACGGCAGCCCGCAAGTCGGCTGAGCGGCCGTCAACGTCAGGAGTTTGCCCCGATGGGCCTTTTCGACAAGCTGACCGGCACCAAGCGGCCGGACAGCGGTATCGCACCGCGTGCCGCCGAGGAGGTCGGGGCCGCGCTGGTCGCGCTCAACGGACCCGACGTGCCGTGGGTGGTGAGGGACGGAGCTCCTGAAGGTGCCGACCTGGTGGCGGAATGGCGGTTGGCGGAGCCCGCCTGGCGGACCTTTTTCGTCGAGTCGCAGCTGACGCGTGCCGTCCAGATCCGCATGCGCCTGGTCGAGGAGGATCACGAGGTGCGCGTCCTTGAGGAGGGGTGGGAGGTCACCCGGGTCGGGAATCCGCCAGCGCTCAGGATTTCGTCGCAGTACACGCGCGGGCCGGACAGGACCGTCAGCCGCGACTGGACGATCGGACGCGGGGAGAGCGGCCGGCTCGAAGCGACGGAGGCTTTCCGCTTCGACAGCGGGCAGCTGCGTAACCCCTTGCGGGGCGCCGTCCTCGCGTCAGGGTGGACCTGGCGCGGAGTGGTCTTCGGCAAGCTGTGAGGTTGGCCGGCCTGTCAGTGGGGAGGCGACGAGTGCGCTCGGCAGGCATCCGGAGCCACCTCAGACTGACAGCAGACTGGTCTACTCACACATCGAGGATCGTGCCATGAAGGTTCTGATTGTTCTCACCTCGCACGACGAGCTGGGCGACACCGGCCACAAGACCGGGTTCTGGCTGGAGGAACTGGCGGCGCCGTACTACCGGTTCAAGGAGGCCGGCGCGCAGATCGTGCTCGCCTCACCCAAGGGCGGCCGACCGCCGCTGGACCCCAAGAGCAACGAGGCCGGCTTCCAGACCGACGACACTCGGCGCTTCGATGCCGACCCTGAGGCAACCAAGGCGCTGGCGAACACCGTGCGCCTTGACTCGGTGTCGGCCGATGACTTCGATGCGGTCTTCTACCCCGGCGGGCACGGACCCCTCTGGGACCTGGCGGAGGACCCCGACTCCGCGCGACTGATCGAGACGACCATTCGCTCCGGCAAGCCGGTTGCACTGGTGTGCCACGCGCCCGGCGTACTGCGGCACACCGTCAACGAGGACGGTACCCCGCTGGTCTCGGGCAGGCGGGTCACCGGATTCGCCAACTCCCTGAGGAGGCCGCGGTCCAGCTCACTGACATTGTCCCGTTCCTGGTCGAGGACGAACTCACCAAGCTCGGAGGCGTCTACTCCCAGACCGGCGACTGGCAGCCCTATGTCCTCCAGGACGGTCTGCTGATCACCGGCCAGAACCCGGCCTCTTCGGCTCCCGCAGCCGACGCCTTGATCGAGCTGGTCGACAAGGGTGGCGTATGAACGCCCAGGGCCCGTCGTTCGGATCTCCGGTAGTTGGCCAAGGCGGCTGACCGGAGAGTCGATCGCGGTGTCGATTGTGGCGCAGGCGTCGGCGCGGAGGACTTCCGCACGAGCTCACTGGAGCAGTTCGAAGTGGGGGTGGTACGGAGAAGACGGGCAGACGTGGAGCTGCAGGTTGTTGCCGCCGGTGATATCGATCAAGGTGAAGTTGCCGTCCCGGGCGCCCAGGGGCGGCGGGCCCGGGGTCGGCCGGTTCTCCTCGGCGATCCAGGTCGCGCTGCCGCCGTCCCATTCCGAGGAGGCGATGGTCAGGAGCGGGACCGCCTCGGTGCCGCACTCCGGGCAGGTGCGGTCGACGGGGTCGGTGGGGCTCCAGCGGGTCCAGCCGCCGGTCTTCCAGCCGGGGGCGGTGCAGAGGTTGTTCAGGTAGAGCTCGCCCGGATCGTCCGCGTACGCGTTGTACTGCGCGGGGTCGATCGTCTCCCAGCGGCTCATGTCGTCCAGCTGGTCCCGAAGCTCCTTGTCCAGCTCCAGGGGGTTGGGAAACTCGGTGACCTGCTCCGGGGAGAACAGGCACGGCTCCGGGAGGTACCAGCCGTCCTGGACGATCGGTGGCTCGGGCGGTGCGTCGAGGACGTCGGTGACGGTGGCGGAGGACCGCCAGAAGAGGGCGGTCTTCGGGTGGGCCATCTCATGGTCGAAGGGGCACCACAGGACTTGGAGCAGGTCCGCGTCGGGCGGGCGGGGGAAGGGAATGTCGCGGGCGTACAACTGGGCGACGGGCACGAGAGGGATCGGGCCGTCGAACCATGGGCGGCCCGCCCTGATCAGATCCAAGGTCTCCTGTTCCTCGGGGGTCCGCTCGGGTGCCTCGGGGTCGAGGTGAAGGCGCTCGGCCGCTGCGGCGAGGACGCGGCGCTGGAGCCGGATGTCGTCCGGGGAGTTGATCGTGAACGCCGCATGCCTGTCGTGCGGTTCTTCGCAGTACGGCCACGGCTCGTCGGCGGGCCACAGGAGCGGCCCGCCGACGGAGCTGTCGTGCACGGTCGGCGCCCCCGGCCGCGGGTGCAGCCGAGTCGCCGTCCGCGCCAGCGGGGCCAGTTGAGGGAAGAGCGCGGTGACGTCGAACGGTCGCGGCGGAGTGGTACATGTGGCGTCCATGGCGGTGATGCTGCCAGCAGCCGCTGACAATCGGCGTCCGGTCCGTAAGTAACGGCTCGATCCGCGCCCATTGGGCATCAGTCAGCGACACGCCCAGATCAACGTCCCACTGATCCAACCAAACTGCCCAGGTCCGTCATGCGCCGCGAGCGCGTGACCGACCCGGCTGAGCCGGCCTCCTACGCCATCGGGGGGTTGTCAGGGCCTCGTCCATCCGTGGATGTGCGAGAACCAGCAGGCAAGGAGTTCACGCCGCTGTGGCCGTATCGAGGCCGAGGCCCGCGTCGCGGCAGTCGCGGCAGTAGGTCCCTGGCCGTGGGGTCCTGATCGCGCGTTCGCAGCCCTCGCAGTTGTGGAACGGCGGAGGGACGGCAGCGGACTGCCTGTCGCCGGGCGGTGGTGCGGCCGGCGGAGGCGGCGGCAGTAGTTCGGTGAGCCGGTGGGCGAGGAAGGCTGCCGGGTTGCGGATGGGCTCGCTGGGGAGGTTCGCGGTCAGGGTGTGGCGTACGGCGTCGGGGTGGGCGCCGCGCTCGAGCCAGGCGGCGACGGCCGGGGCGAGGTGGCGGACGGCGCGTTCGGAGAGGAGTAGGCGGGGGTCGTTGTGGTGGAGCGTGGCGAGGAGAGCGGTGGCTGTGCGGTGGCGGTCCAGATCGGGGGTTTGGGGTTCGGGGAGTGGGGGTTTCGGCGTGGGGCCGGGCGATGGTGGGGGAGGTGTCGCGGGGGCCGGCTGAGGGGCGGGCTCCGGCTCGGGCTCCGGCTCGGGCTCGGGCTCCGGCTCCGGCTCGGGCTCCGGTTCGGGCTCGGGCTCGGGCTCAGGGTCGGCGGGCGGCGGTGGAGGTACGTCGCCTGAAGGCGGCCGAGGCGGAGCTTTGCGAGTGGGTACCGGGCGGGTCTCCGCGCGCTGGGCCACGGGCTGGTTGTACGACACCGTGTGCGTGACGATGCGGCCGCTCGGGAGGCGCTCGCGGATGCGGGCCAGGTAGCCGTGGGTTTCGAGTTCGCGCAGGGCGGCAGCGATACGGGTCTCGCCCTCGGGGAAGCGGTCGGCGAGGGTCTTGATGTCGACGCGGGCCTGCTCGGGCAGCGACTGGATGTGGAGGGCGAGGCCCATCGCGGTGAGGGAGAGCTGCCGGTGCTGGGCGAGGTGATTGCCGACGACCGTGTAGCGGGTGGTGTGCGGGACGTTGATGTGGGTGATGCCGCGGGGATTCAGCGGCCGCGCGCAGGAGGGCGCGCTAAGGTTCTGCGTATCCATCGGGAAGCTCCTACTTCCTCGGTGGTCAGGCCCTCGCACTGGGATTGCCGTCCCGGCGGGGGCCGTCGCATGTCTGCGGTTGTGGTTGGTCGCGGCGAGCATATGCCGGTGAACCGGTCCGAAATCCAGCCGAGTTGGGGATCACCACTCTTCCGGGTGACCAGGGGTGCTGTGGAGGTTCGGTGGGGGTGAGGTCGGGTTGGTATTTGCCCCGTGGTCATGGAAAAGCTTTGATCACGCGTCGGGCCGGGCGGTGAGGGACCGGGATGGGACGGGCCGCGATCCGGTGGGGCGGATCGTCACTTCGGCCCAGACGGTCTTCCGTGGAGTGGGGCCGTGCGCCACTCCCCAGCGGTCGGCGAGCGCGTCGACGAGGAGGAGACTGCGGCCGGACTCAGCGCCGTCCGGGGCGGCCTCTTCGACGTACGGCAGACGGTCACCGCGCGTGTCGGTGACCTCGATGCGAAGGGTGCCGCCGACGACGTAGAGCGTCAGGCGGAAGTCACGGCCGGGCACACGGGTTCGTGAGTGACGGCGTTGGCCGCCAGCTCGGCCACGATGTGCTCCGCCGGGTGCAACGGGAGCTCCCAGCTGCCGAGTTGCTCGATGGCGAGCAGGCGTGCGAGGCGGGCGCCGCGGGGCGTGGGGGACAGCAGCAGGCTGAAGTTGCGCATGGGGGTGACGGCTTGTGCGTCGGCCTCGGCGGTTTCTTGATTCGTGTCACTCAGCGTGGCGGTTTCCGCCTACCGTGATGAGCGACGAAGCCGATACGCAGGGTGACTGTCCAGGGCTTGTCCGGTCGTGTCCGGGCTTGTCGGGGCGTCCCTTGCGGGTAGGGCGGCGGTGAACGACGGTCGTACGGCGGAGGGGCGTGGGATGAGTGTTGACGCTGATGCGCGGCGGCTCAAGAGCGAGGCGGACGAGCCCGGTTGGGAGGTGGATCCGGACGACGAGTGGGGGCTTGCGGTCATCGCCACCGTGGGGCGGCAGTTGAGGCTGCGGCGGGAGGCGGTGGGGATGCGGGCCGCCGAGTTCGGGGAGGCGGTCGGGTACGGCGAGGACATGGTCTACAAGATCGAGGGCGGGAAGCGGATTCCCCGGCCCGAGTATCTGGACGACGCCGACAGTGTGCTGGGGGCGGGTGGGCTCATCGCCGCCATGAAGGAGGACGTGAGGAAGGTCCGGTACCCGAAGAAGGTGCGGGATCTGGCGCAGATGGAGGCGAAGGCGGTCGAGCTTCAGCTCTACGACCCGCTGAACATCCACGGCCTGTTGCAGACGCCGGAGTACGCACGAGGGCTCCTGCTGATGCGGCGCCCCGCGTACACCGAAGACGAGGTGGAGCGGTTCATCGCGGCGCGCGTGGCCCGTAAGGCCGTGTTCGAACGGGACCCCGTACCCGAACTCAGTTTCGTCCTGGAGGAGTGGACGCTACGACGGCCGCTCGGCGGGCGGGCGGTACTGCGCCGCCAGCTGCAACATCTGCTGGAGGCAGGCCAGTTGAGGAACATCGAGCTTCAGGTGATGCCAATGGACCGGGAGGAGCACGCGGGACTGGCCGGTGGCATCGAGGTGCTGAAGTTCACCGACGGTTCGGCGGTGGGGCGTTCACCGGTGGTGGCGGGCGGGCGGCCGGTCACGGAGCCCAGGCAGCTCCGTATCCTTGAACTGCGGTATGGGATCATCCGGGCCCAGGCGCTCACACCCCGTGAGTCGACGGCCTTCATCGAGCAACTGCTGGGGGACACATGATCGGCACAGGCTCGACCGGGGACGCCTCCGGGCTGGCGTGGTTCAAGAGCAGCTACAGCAGCAGCAGCGAGGGTGACTCCTGTGTGGAAGTCGCCCTCACTCCCGGCACCGTCCACGTCCGTGACTCCAAGCACCGCGACGCGAGCCCCCGCCTCGCGCTCACGCCGGAGTCCTGGACCCGCTTCCTGCCGTTCGCGATAGAGGGCTGACTCTCGGCAGCAGTGTGAACGACGGGACGTGCGCCGGGCGTACCGTGCCGGAGTGCTTGCGGTCGACCGTGGCCACATCGACCACCCCGAGGCGCTCCCCGCAGGAGATCACCGAGGCGTCGAATCTGGTCGATCGCGGGTGTGGGGGTGTGTGCGCAGCGGGAGGGTGAAGTTCCCGACAGCGAAGCCGAGTTGGGATCCGGGCTCGGCGTTTTCAGCAGTGGCCCCGACGACGGCTCCTCGTCGAGATCGCCGTAGCACGCCATGATCACGTACCGGATACTCTGCCCTCTCCGAATCCCGCACCACGGAAGAAGTGGGAATGAGATCAGGCAGACGAACGGCCGCCGTGGCCACGCTCGTGGGAGCGCTCGCTCTCTCGCTGTTCAACGGCCCGGCGGCCCAGGCCGCGGACACCGGTATCACCGTGTCGGACATCGTCATCAACAAGGGCAAGCCGATCGTGGTCGGTACGACCAAGGTGGTGGAGCCGTCCCTCACGTTCAAGATCGCCCTTCCGGCCGGCTACAGCACCAGTGACCCGTCCCGGTACGACGCGCATCCCTTCATCTACCGCGGCAACATCAAGCAGGCGGCCGAAGCCACCGGGGGCAGCTACATAGGACCGGCCGGCTACACCTGTTACGAGGAAGGCTCCAAGAAGGCCAGTTGTGAGGGGTCCCTCTATATCGACCCCCACCCGAGCCGGGAGCACGTCGACTCCAACAGCGACGCCACCGCGTGGAAGGTCGGCGTAGCACTGCGCCTTTTCAAGGCCAGTGGCAGCCTCCTCGCAGAGGAGTACGAGACCAGGTCCGCGACCGTCCGGCTCAAGCGCGCGGCGAACGTCACCGTGAACGCCGCGCCGGAGCCGGTCACCAAGGGCCAGAAGATCACCGTCACCGGCAAGCTCACCCGTGCGAACTGGGACACCAAGAAGTACGGCCCCTACGGCGGCCGTACGGTCGAGCTTCAGTTCCGTCAGACGGGGACCAGCTCCTTCAAGGCGGTCAAGAAGGTCACCACGAGCAGCTCCGGCGCGCTCAAGACGACGGTCACCGCCGCCACCGACGGTACGTGGCGCTGGGTGTACCGCGGCAACGACACGACCGGCGCCGCGACCAGCGGCGGGGACCATATCGACGTGCGCTGACCCCGGGCCGGGGAGGACGCCTGCTCCTCCCCGGCCCTGTGCAAGCTCAGTGTGACGTCGGCGGCACAGGCATCTCGCGGGGCAGGAATCGTCCCGTCGGCGGCCACCTCCGCGAGAACGTCAGATGGGCCCCTGATCAAGACCGCGGACCAGCCCGTCCTTGGGTGGCGAGGTGCTGAATCGCACGAAATCACCTGGTCCAGTGGCCGAGACGCCGGAGCAGCACAAGGGGTACGAGGCGGGGTGAAGGCGGGGTCGCGTGCCGCCAGTGTTTGACGTGCGTCACTCTCCGGGTATTGTCTCCGCCCCGATTGGCCAGCCCCCCGCCCCCTGTGGCAGACTGTCCGAGTTGCTCGGTCGAGTGTTGATGCTGCGCGCCTCCCGCCGGGAGGACCGGAAGCGAGTCCCACAGTACTCGTCGCCCCAACTGCCAGATGGCAGCGCTGGGGCGGACGTACGGGAATCTTTCGGGAAGTGTCAGTGCGGCGCCGGCCAGGCACCCGGTGGGCTTTCGCCTCCGGCTTGCGGTTCCGGAAGGGCCGTGTTCATTCCTCGCAGGGATGTTCGAACGTGGGACATCTGTGTCAGTGGAAGCGCGACACGCCCGACCGCGTGGGTCGGAAGAAGTCAGGAAAACACCGGGTTCCAGAGCGTTACGAGAGACAGGACTGCTGAGTAGCCATGGCGGGACAGAAGATCCGCATCCGGCTCAAGGCCTACGACCACGAGGTCATCGACTCCTCGGCGAAGAAGATCGTCGAGACGGTGACGCGTACTGGTGCGTCGGTCGCGGGCCCGGTGCCGCTGCCCACTGAGAAGAACGTGTACTGCGTCATCAAGTCGCCGCACAAGTACAAGGACTCGCGCGAGCACTTCGAGATGCGCACGCACAAGCGCCTGATCGACATCCTCGACCCGACCCCCAAGACCGTTGACTCTCTGATGCGACTCGACCTCCCGGCCGGTGTCGACATCGAGATCAAGCTCTGAGGCCGGTGATCTGAAGATGACCAAGCAGATCAAGGGCATCCTGGGCGAGAAGCTCGGCATGACGCAGGTGTGGGACGAGAACAACCGTGTTGTTCCGGTCACCGTCGTCAAGGCCGGCCCGAACGTCGTGACCCAGGTCCGTACGAACGACGCCGACGGCTACGAGTCGGTCCAGATCGCCTTCGGCGAGATCGACCCGCGCAAGGTGAACAAGCCCCTCAAGGGTCACTTCGCCAAGGCCGACGTCACCCCCCGCCGCCACCTCGTCGAGATCCGCACCGCGGACGCCTCCGAGTACACGCTGGGCCAGGAGATCACCGCTGAGGTGTTCGAGGCCGGCCTGAAGGTGGACGTGACCGGCAAGAGCAAGGGCAAGGGCTTCGCCGGTGTCATGAAGCGTCACAACTTCAAGGGCCTCGGCGCCGGTCACGGCACCCAGCGCAAGCACCGCTCCCCCGGTTCCATCGGTGGCTGCGCCACCCCGGGCCGTGTGTTCAAGGGCCTCCGCATGGCGGGTCGCATGGGCAACGAGCGGGTCACCACCCAGAACCTGACCGTCCACGCCGTTGACGCGGAGAAGGGTCTGCTGCTCATCAAGGGCGCGGTTCCCGGTCCGAACGGCGGCCTCGTCCTGGTCCGCACCGCGGCCAAGGGGGCCTGAGGTACCGATGAGCACTGTTGACATCCTTTCGCCTGCAGGCGAGAAGACCGGAAGCGTCGAGCTCCCCGCGGAGATCTTCGGCGTGGAGAAGATCAGCATCCCGCTGATCCACCAGGTCGTCGTCGCGCAGAACGCCGCTGCCCGTCAGGGCACGCACAAGACCAAGCGTCGCGGTGAAGTCCGTGGTGGCGGCAAGAAGCCGTACCGCCAGAAGGGCACCGGTCGCGCCCGTCAGGGTTCGACCCGCGCGCCGCAGTTCGCCGGTGGTGGCGTCGTGCACGGTCCCGTGCCGCGTGACTACTCGCAGCGGACCCCGAAGAAGATGAAGGCCGCGGCCCTGCGCCACGCCCTCACCGACCGGGCCCGCCACAACCGCATCCACGTCGTCACCGGCGTGATCGAGGGCGAGAACCCGTCCACGAAGGCCGCACGGACGCTGTTCGGCAAGATCTCGGAGCGTAAGAACGTGCTCCTGGTCATCGACCGCGCCGACGAGGCCGCGTGGCTCTCCGCCCGCAACCTGCCCCAGGTCCACATCCTGGAGCCGGGCCAGCTGAACACGTACGACGTGATCGTCTCCGACGACGTGGTCTTCACCCAGGCCGCTTTCGAGTCCTTCGTGTCCGGCCCGCAGGCCACCGACACCGAAGGGAGCGAGGCCTGATGGCTACGCGTCACCCGAGCATTGCCTCCAAGGCTGCCAAGGCCGCCAAGGCCGCGCGCGTCGCCAAGGCGCGTCGCCACGCCAGCGAGGGCAAGAACACCGTCGTCACCCCGGCCAGCAAGGCGTTCACGGACCCCCGTGACATCCTGCTGAAGCCGGTCGTGTCGGAGAAGAGCTACGCGCTCCTCGACGAGAACAAGTACACGTTCATCGTGGCGCCGGGCTCCAACAAGACCCAGATCAAGGAGGCCGTCCAGGCGGTCTTCTCGGTCAAGGTCACCGGGGTCAACACGATCAACCGCCAGGGCAAGCGCAAGCGGACCCGCACCGGCTTCGGCAAGCGTGCCGACAGCAAGCGCGCGATCGTGACCCTTGCCGAGGGCGACCGTATCGACATCTTCGGCGGTCCGACCGCTTAAGCGGGTCGGATCGTCCGATATCGGACGAGGACTGAGAAATGGGAATCCGCAAGTACAAGCCGACTACGCCGGGCCGTCGTGGCTCCAGCGTCGCCGACTTCGTCGAGGTCACGCGGTCCACGCCGGAGAAGTCGCTGGTCCGCCCGCTGCACAGCAAGGGCGGCCGTAACAACGCCGGTCGTGTGACCGTTCGCCACCAGGGTGGCGGACACAAGCGCGCCTACCGCGTGATCGACTTCCGTCGTCACGACAAGGACGGCGTGCCGGCGAAGGTCGCGCACATCGAGTACGACCCCAACCGCACCGCGCGCATCGCGCTGCTGCACTACGCCGACGGCGAGAAGCGCTACATCCTCGCCCCGCGCAACCTGCAGCAGGGTGACCGCGTCGAGAACGGTCCCGGGGCCGACATCAAGCCGGGCAACAACCTGGCGCTCCGCAACATCCCGGTCGGTACCACGATCCACGCGATCGAGATCCGTCCCGGTGGCGGCGCCAAGTTCGCCCGCTCCGCCGGTGCCTCGGTGCAGCTGCTCGCGAAGGAGGGCACCATGGCCCACCTCCGCATGCCGTCCGGTGAGATCCGTCTGGTCGACCAGCGCTGCCGCGCCACGGTCGGCGAGGTCGGCAACGCCGAGCAGAGCAACATCAACTGGGGCAAGGCCGGCCGCAAGCGTTGGCTGGGCGTCCGCCCGACCGTTCGCGGTGTGGCGATGAACCCGGTTGACCACCCGCACGGTGGTGGTGAGGGCAAGACCTCCGGTGGTCGCCACCCGGTCTCCCCGTGGGGTCAGAAGGAGGGTCGTACTCGTTCGCCGAAGAAGGCTTCGAACAAGTACATCGTCCGCCGCCGCAAGACGAACAAGAAGCGCTAGGAGCGGGTTTAGATGCCGCGCAGTCTCAAGAAGGGGCCCTTCGTCGACGACCACCTGATCAAGAAGGTGGACGCCCAGAACGAAGCGGGTTCCAAGAACGTCATCAAGACCTGGTCCCGTCGCTCGATGATCGTCCCGGCCATGCTGGGCCACACGATCGCGGTGCACAACGGCAAGACCCACATTCCGGTGTTTGTCACCGAGTCGATGGTCGGCCACAAGCTCGGCGAGTTCTCGCCGACGCGCACCTTCCGGGGTCACGTCAAGGACGACCGGAAGTCGAAGCGCCGCTAAGCGCGGGGTGGAATGACCATGACAGACACTGGAAGGACAACCATGGAAGCCAGGGCCCAGGCGCGGTACATCCGCGTCACGCCCATGAAGGCCCGCCGCGTGGTGGACCTTATCCGTGGCATGGACGCCACGGAGGCTCAGGCGGTCCTGCGTTTCGCCCCGCAGGCCGCGAGCGTGCCGGTCGGCAAGGTGCTGGACAGCGCCATCGCCAACGCCGCGCACAACTACGACCACACCGATGTCGACAGCCTTGTCATCTCCGAGGCGTACGTCGACGAGGGCCCGACCCTGAAGCGGTTCCGTCCGCGCGCCCAGGGCCGTGCCTACCGGATCCGCAAGCGGACCAGCCACATCACCGTGGTCGTCAGCAGCAAGGAAGGAACCCGGTAATGGGCCAGAAGGTTAACCCGCATGGGTTCCGGCTCGGCATCACCACGGACTTCAAGTCCCGTTGGTACGCCGACAAGCTGTACAAGGACTACGTCAAGGAAGACGTCGCCATCCGTCGGATGATGACGTCCGGCATGGAGCGCGCCGGCATCTCGAAGGTGGAGATCGAGCGCACCCGTGACCGTGTGCGTGTGGACATCCACACCGCTCGTCCGGGCATCGTCATCGGCCGCCGTGGCGCCGAGGCCGACCGCATCCGCGGTGACCTCGAGAAGCTCACGGGCAAGCAGGTCCAGCTGAACATCCTCGAGGTCAAGAGCCCCGAGACGGACGCTCAGCTGGTTGCTCAGGCCGTCGCCGAGCAGCTCTCCTCCCGCGTCTCCTTCCGTCGCGCCATGCGTAAGAGCATGCAGGGCACGATGAAGGCCGGCGCCAAGGGCATCAAGATCCAGTGCGGTGGCCGCCTCGGTGGCGCCGAGATGTCCCGCTCGGAGTTCTACCGCGAGGGCCGTGTGCCCCTGCACACGCTCCGCGCGAACGTGGACTACGGCTTCTTCGAGGCCAAGACGACCTTCGGCCGCATCGGTGTGAAGGTCTGGATCTACAAGGGCGACGTCAAGAACATCGCCGAGGTCCGCGCTGAGAACGCTGCCGCCCGTGCGGGTAACCGCCCGGCCCGCGGTGGCGGCGGCGCCGACCGCCCGGCCCGTGGTGGCCGCGGCGGCGGCGGCGAGCGGCGCGGTCGCAAGCCGCAGCAGGCTGCAGGCGCCGAGGCCCCCAAGGCCGAGGCTCCCGCCGCCGCTCCGGCTGAGAGCACCGGAACGGAGGCCTGACCGTCATGCTGATCCCCCGTAGGGTCAAGCACCGCAAGCAGCACCACCCCAAGCGCCGTGGTCAGGCCAAGGGTGGTACGACGGTCGCGTTCGGCGAGTACGGCATCCAGGCCCTCACGCCGGCGTACGTGACCAACCGCCAGATCGAGGCGGCTCGTATCGCGATGACCCGCCACATCAAGCGTGGCGGCAAGGTCTGGATCAACATCTACCCGGACCGCCCGCTGACCAAGAAGCCCGCCGAGACCCGCATGGGTTCCGGTAAGGGTTCTCCCGAGTGGTGGATCGCGAACGTGCACCCGGGCCGGGTCATGTTCGAACTGTCCTACCCCAACGAGAAGATCGCCCGTGAGGCGCTGACTCGTGCGGCCCACAAGCTGCCGATGAAGTGCCGGATCGTCAAGCGCGAGGCAGGTGAAGCGTGATGTCGGCCGGTACCAAGGCGTCCGAGCTGCGCGAACTGGGTGACGAGGAGCTTCTGAACAAGCTCCGCGAAGCCAAGGAAGAGCTGTTCAACCTCCGCTTCCAGGCGGCGACCGGTCAGCTCGAGAACCACGGTCGGCTCAAGGCCGTCCGTAAGGACATCGCGCGGATCTACACCCTGATGCGTGAGCGCGAGCTGGGCATCGAGACGGTGGAGAACGCATGAGCGAGAGCAACGTGACTGAAGAGACCAAGACGGACCGCGGATTCCGCAAGACCCGTGAGGGCCTGGTCGTCAGCGACAAGATGGACAAGACCGTCGTCGTCGCCGTCGAGGACCGTGTGAAGCACGCGCTGTACGGCAAGGTCATCCGCCGTACGAACAAGCTCAAGGCCCACGACGAGCAGAACGCCGCGGGTGTCGGCGACCGTGTCCTCCTCATGGAGACCCGGCCGCTGTCCGCGACGAAGCGCTGGCGCGTCGTCGAGATCCTCGAGAAGGCCAAGTAAATCTCCTGCGGGCAAACTCGCAGGACAGTTCCGCCAGGCTCCGGGTGCCGCTCGCTGAGCGGCACCCGGGGAACCGGCAGACAAACAGGAGATAGACGTGATCCAGCAGGAGTCGCGACTGCGTGTCGCCGACAACACTGGTGCGAAGGAGATCCTTTGCATCCGTGTGCTCGGTGGCTCCGGTCGCCGCTACGCGGGCATCGGTGACGTCATCGTCGCCACCGTCAAGGACGCGATCCCCGGTGGCAACGTGAAGAAGGGTGACGTCGTCAAGGCGGTCATCGTTCGCACCGTCAAGGAGCGCCGCCGTCCGGACGGCTCGTACATCCGCTTCGACGAGAACGCCGCTGTCATTCTGAAGAACGACGGCGACCCTCGCGGCACCCGTATCTTCGGCCCCGTCGGCCGTGAGCTGCGCGAGAAGAAGTTCATGAAGATCATCTCGCTCGCGCCGGAGGTGCTGTAAGCATGAAGATCAAGAAGGGCGACCTGGTCCAGGTCATCACCGGTAAGGACAAGGGCAAGCAGGGCAAGGTCATCGCGGCCTACCCCCGCGAGGACCGTGTCCTGGTCGAGGGTGTCAACCGGGTCAAGAAGCACACCAAGGCCGGTCCGACGGCTCGTGGTTCGCAGGCCGGCGGCATTGTCACCACCGAGGCCCCCATTCACGTGAGCAACGTTCAGCTCGTCGTGGAGAAGGACGGCAACAAGGTCGTGACCCGCGTCGGTTACCGCTTCGACGACGAAGGCAACAAGATCCGCGTTGCCAAGCGGACGGGTGAGGACATCTGATGGCTACCACCACCACTCCGCGTCTGAAGACGAAGTACCGCGAGGAGATCGCGGGCAAGCTGCGTGACGAGTTCAAGTACGAGAACGTCATGCAGATCCCCGGTCTTGTCAAGATCGTGGTCAACATGGGTGTGGGCGACGCCGCCCGCGACTCCAAGCTGATCGAGGGCGCCATCCGCGACCTCACCACGATCACCGGTCAGAAGCCGGCCGTCACCAAGGCCCGCAAGTCCATCGCGCAGTTCAAGCTGCGTGAGGGCCAGCCGATCGGTGCCCACGTCACGCTCCGTGGCGACCGCATGTGGGAGTTCCTGGACCGCACCCTGTCGCTGGCGCTCCCGCGCATCCGCGACTTCCGCGGCCTGTCCCCCAAGCAGTTCGACGGCCGTGGCAACTACACCTTCGGTCTCACGGAGCAGGTCATGTTCCACGAGATCGACCAGGACAAGATCGACCGCACCCGGGGTATGGACATCACCGTGGTGACCACGGCGACCAACGACGCTGAGGGCCGCGCGCTCCTCCGTCACCTCGGCTTCCCCTTCAAGGAGGCGTGAGCGAGATGGCGAAGAAGGCTCTGATTGCCAAGGCTGCTCGTAAGCCCAAGTTCGGTGTACGTGGCTACACGCGCTGCCAGCGCTGCGGCCGTCCGCACTCCGTGTACCGCAAGTTCGGCCTGTGCCGCGTGTGCCTTCGTGAGATGGCTCACCGTGGCGAGCTGCCGGGCGTGACCAAGAGCTCCTGGTAGTCCCGTACTTCGGGATTTCAGGAACTCTCGGTAAGTAAAGGGCGATGTCAGGTGCCCACCCCTTCATGGCTTAGGCTAGGAGGGTTGGGCGCCTGGACGCCCATACGACTTACTACGCCGTAGGTCCACCGCGCCGCACCCGTCCCGTCTCGGATCGGGGAGAGGGATGGCGCACCAGGAAACCCCGGCGAGAGAGGCCGAAGGCCAATTCATGACCATGACTGATCCGATCGCAGACATGCTTACGCGTCTGCGAAACGCGAACTCGGCATACCACGACTCCGTGACGATGCCGGCATCGAAGATCAAGTCGCACATCGCGGAGATCCTCCAGCAGGAGGGCTTCATCACGGGCTGGAAGGTCGAGGACGCCGAGGTCGGCAAGAACCTCGTCCTGGAGCTGAAGTTCGGCCCCAACCGTGAGCGCTCCATCGCGGGCATCAAGCGGATCTCCAAGCCCGGTCTCCGGGTGTACGCGAAGTCCACCAACCTGCCGAAGGTGCTCGGCGGCCTCGGCGTGGCGATCATCTCCACGTCTCACGGGCTCCTCACCGACAAGCAGGCCGGCAAGAAGGGCGTAGGCGGAGAAGTTCTCGCCTACGTCTGGTAGCGGAAGGGAACGGAGGAAACAGCTATGTCGCGCATTGGCAAGCTCCCCATCACGGTTCCCGCCGGCGTGGACGTCACCATCGACGGCCGTACGGTTTCGGTGAAGGGCCCCAAGGGCTCGCTCTCCCAGACCATCGCGTCGCCGATCGAGATCGCCAAGGGCGAGGACGGCATTCTCAATGTCACCCGCCCCAACGACGAGCGTCAGAACAAGGCCCTGCACGGCCTGTCCCGCACGCTGGTGGCGAACATGATCACCGGCGTGACCGAGGGTTACGTGAAGAAGCTCGAGATCAGCGGTGTCGGTTACCGCGTTGCGGCCAAGGGATCGAACCTCGAGTTCGCGCTCGGCTACAGCCACTCGATCACCGTCGAGGCCCCCGAGGGCATCACCTTCAAGGTGGAGAACCCGACCCGCTTCTCGGTCGAGGGCATCGACAAGCAGAAGGTCGGCGAGGTTGCGGCCAACATCCGCAAGCTGCGCAAGCCCGACCCGTACAAGGCCAAGGGTGTCAAGTACGAGGGCGAAGTCATCCGCCGCAAGGTCGGAAAGGCGGGTAAGTAAGCCATGGCATACGGACAGAAGATCCTCAAGGGCGACGCCTACAAGCGCGCCGCGATCAAGCGCCGCCACATCCGGATCCGTAAGTCGATCAACGGTACGGCGGAGCGTCCTCGTCTGGTCGTGACCCGCTCGAACCGCCACATCGTGGCCCAGGTGATCGACGACCTCAAGGGTCACACCCTTGCGTCGGCGTCCACCCTGGACACCTCGATCCGCGGTGGCGAGGGCGACAAGTCCGCGCAGGCCAAGCAGGTCGGCGCCCTGGTCGCCGAGCGTGCCAAGGCTGCCGGTGTCGAGGCTGTCGTATTCGACCGTGGTGGCAACCAGTACGCCGGGCGCATCGCCGCTCTGGCGGACGCCGCCCGCGAAGCCGGACTCAAGTTCTGAGTCGCCCGTCGCGTCAGCGACACAATCGTTGGCGCGTAGCTAGCGGAAACAGAGAGAGGTAATTCCAATGGCTGGACCCCAGCGCCGCGGTGGCGGTGCCGGTGGCGGCGAGCGGCGGGACCGGAAGGGCCGTGACGGCGGCGCAGCTGCCGCCGAGAAGACCGCTTACGTTGAGCGCGTCGTCGCGATCAACCGCGTCGCCAAGGTTGTGAAGGGTGGTCGTCGCTTCAGCTTCACCGCGCTGGTCGTGGTGGGCGACGGTGACGGCACCGTGGGTGTCGGTTACGGCAAGGCCAAGGAGGTGCCGGCCGCCATCGCCAAGGGTGTTGAGGAGGCCAAGAAGCACTTCTTCAAGGTCCCCCGTATCCAGGGCACCATCCCGCACCCGATCACGGGTGAGAAGGCTGCCGGCGTCGTGCTGCTCAAGCCCGCGTCCCCGGGTACCGGCGTCATCGCCGGTGGTCCGGTGCGTGCCGTGCTCGAGTGCGCCGGTATCCACGACGTGCTGTCGAAGTCGCTCGGCTCGTCGAACGCGATCAACATCGTGCACGCGACCGTGGAGGCCCTGAAGGGCCTGCAGCGTCCCGAGGAGATCGCGGCCCGCCGTGGTCTGCCGCTCGAGGACGTCGCTCCCGCGGCCCTGCTGCGTGCGCGTGCCGGGGCTGGTGCTGCGTAATGGCTCAGCTCAAGATCACGCAGACGAAGTCGTACATCGGCAGCAAGCAGAACCACCGTGACACCCTGCGCTCCCTTGGTCTCAAGGGCATCAACACGCAGGTCGTCAAGGAGGACCGCCCCGAGTTCCGCGGAATGGTGCACACCGTCCGCCACCTCGTGACGGTCGAGGAGGTCGACTGATCATGGCGGAGAACAACCCGCTCAAGATCCACAACCTCCGTCCCGCCCCGGGCGCCAAGACCGCCAAGACCCGTGTGGGTCGTGGTGAGGCGTCGAAGGGCAAGACGGCCGGTCGTGGTACCAAGGGCACCAAGGCCCGCTACCAGGTTCCGGAGCGCTTCGAGGGCGGGCAGATGCCCCTCCACATGCGTCTTCCGAAGCTGAAGGGCTTCAAGAACCCGTTCAAGACCGAGTACCAGGTCGTGAACCTCGACAAGCTGGGCGCGCTGTACCCCGAGGGTGGCGAGGTCACCGTCGAGGGCCTCGTGGCCAAGGGTGCCGTTCGCAAGAACAGCCTCGTCAAGGTCCTCGGCCAGGGCGAGATCTCCGTGGCGCTGCAGGTGACGGTCGACGCCGTCTCCGGCTCCGCCAAGGAGAAGATCACCGCCGCCGGCGGTACCGTCACCGAGCTCGTCTGAACACCACAGGCGTCTCGATGACCTGAGCGATCCCGACCGGGGATATCCCACAAATGGGGTATCCCCGGTTGGTCGTTCCAAGGGGGCAGTCTCGCCGGTAAGGTGGCCTGCACTGCCCACTTTCACAAGATGCTTCCCATGAGGCACCTTGGGCGGCAGTCGACCGTTACACATGTCGTCGTTCCTATTGGACCTTCAAGACCGTCACCCTTGACGCAGTTGCGCGGGGGTCGCAGGAGGCACCGTGCTCACCGCGTTCGCCCGGGCGTTCAGGACGCCCGACCTGCGCAAGAAGCTGCTCTTCACGCTCGGCATCATCGTGGTCTACCGGATGGGTACCCACGTGCCGATCCCGGGCGTCGACTACACGGCCGTCCAGCAGTGTATGGACGAGGCGTCCGCCAACCAGGGCCTGTTCGGTCTGGTGAACATGTTCAGCGGTGGAGCGCTCCTGCAGATCACGATCTTCGCGCTGGGCATCATGCCGTACATCACCGCGAGCATCATTCTGCAGCTGCTGACCGTCGTGATCCCGCGCCTGGAGGCCCTCAAGAAGGAGGGGCAGGCCGGCACCGCGAAGATCACGCAGTACACCCGGTACCTGACGGTGGCGCTCGCCATCCTGCAGGGCACCGGCCTGGTCGCCACCGCCCGCAGCGGTGCGCTGTTCAGCGGCTGCCAGGTCGCCAACAGCATCGTGCCGGACCGCGCCATCTTCACCACCATCGTCATGGTCGTCTGCATGACCGCCGGCACCGCCGTCGTGATGTGGCTCGGTGAGCTGATCACCGACCGCGGCATCGGCAACGGCATGTCGATCCTGATGTTCATCTCGATCGCCGCGACCTTCCCGTCCGCGCTGTGGGCCATCAAGAAGCAGGGCACCCTGGCCGGCGGCTGGATCGAGTTCGGCACGGTCATCGCGGTCGGGCTGGTCATGGTCGGCCTGGTGGTCTTCGTCGAGCAGGCCCAGCGCCGGATCCCGGTCCAGTACGCGAAGCGGATGATCGGCCGCCGTTCCTACGGCGGTACCTCGACGTACATCCCGTTGAAGGTGAACCAGGCGGGTGTGATCCCCGTCATCTTCGCGTCGTCGCTGCTCTACATCCCGGCCCTGGTCGCGCAGTTCTCCAGCGGTACGTCCGGCTGGAAGACCTGGATCGAGGGCCACCTCGTCAAGGGCGACCACCCGATTTACATCACCTTGTACTTCTTGCTCATCGTGTTCTTCGCGTTCTTCTACGTGGCGATCTCCTTCAACCCCGAGGAAGTCGCCGACAACATGAAGAAGTATGGTGGCTTCATCCCGGGCATCCGGGCTGGCCGACCGACCGCTGAGTACCTGTCGTACGTGCTCAACCGGATCACCTGGCCGGGTTCGCTGTATCTGGGTCTGATCGCTCTCGTACCAATGATGGCGTTGGTTGGCTTCGGGGCAAGCCAGAACTTCCCGTTCGGCGGGACCAGCATCCTGATCATCGTGGGTGTGGGTCTCGAGACGGTGAAGCAGATTGAGAGCCAGCTCCAGCAGCGCAATTACGAAGGGTTCCTCCGCTGATGCGTATCGTCCTCGTCGGGCCGCCGGGCGCCGGTAAGGGAACGCAGGCCGCGTTCCTGGCTCAGAACCTGTCGATCCCGCACATCTCCACGGGCGATCTGTTCCGGGCCAACATCAGCAAGCAGACCGAACTCGGCAAACTGGCGAAGTCCTACATGGACGCGGGCAACCTGGTCCCTGACGAGGTCACCATCGGCATGGCGAAGGACCGCATGGAGCAGCCCGACGCGGAGAACGGCTTTCTGCTGGACGGCTTCCCGCGCAACGTGTCGCAGGCCGAGGCGCTGGACGAGACGCTCCAGGCCGAGGGCATGCAGCTGGACGCGGTGCTGGACCTGGAGGTCCCCGAGGAGGAGGTCGTGAAGCGGATCGCCGGCCGGCGTATCTGCCGGCAGGACTCCGCGCACGTCTTCCACGTGTCGTACAAGGCGCCGAAGCAGGACGGCGTCTGCGACGTCTGCGGCGGTGAGCTGTACCAGCGCGACGACGACTCCGAGGAGACCGTCCGCACGCGGCTGGAGGTCTACCACACGCAGACCGAGCCGATCATCGACTACTACAAGGCGCAGGGCCTGGTGGTCACGATCTCCGCGCTCGGCAAGGTGGAGGACGTCACGGCACGGGCCATGGAGGCGCTCAAGCGCGAGGACCACGTCGCGTAGCGGTTCTTCACGGTCGTTCCTCGTAGTCGCTCATCCCTGTCGTTCGATCCTGTCGTTCGTTGCTGATCGTTCCTAGTACGTCGTCGCAGCCGCGGTTCCCTTCCGAGGGGGCCGCGGCTGCTGCGTGGGTGCACGTATCGTTGAGGGCGCCCGTCCCTCTTCCGGTCCGAGAAAGGCCATCGCCGCCATGGTGCAGATCAAGACCCCCGAGCAGATCGCCAAGATGCGTGAGGCGGGACTGGTCGTCGCCGCCATCCACGCGGCGACGCGTGAGGCCGCGGTGCCCGGGGCGACGACCAGGGACCTGGACCAGGTCGCCCGCAAGGTGCTGGCGGAGCACGACGCGAAACCGAACTTCCTGGGCTACGGCGGGTTCCCGGCGACCATCTGCACGTCCGTGAACGAGGTCGTCGTGCACGGCATCCCCTCCGAGGAGGTCGTCCTCAAGGACGGGGACATCATCTCCATCGACTGCGGCGCGATCATCGACGGCTGGCACGGCGACGCGGCCTACACGGCCTTCGTGGGCTCGGGTCACGCCCCGGAGCTGATCGAGCTCTCCCGGGTGACGGAGGAGTCGATGTGGGCCGGCATCGCGGCGATGAAGCCGGGCAACCGGCTCGTGGACGTCTCCCGGGCCATCGAGACGTACATCCGCCGCCAGCCCAAGCCCGGCGGCGGCCGCTACGGCATCATCGAGGACTACGGCGGCCACGGCATCGGCACCGAGATGCACATGGACCCGCACCTCCTCAACTACGTCGACCGCCGCCGCGGCAAGGGCCCCAAGCTGGTCCCCGGCTTCTGCCTCGCCATCGAGCCGATGGTCTCCCTGGGCACCCCCAGGACGGAGGTCCTCGAGGACGACTGGACGGTCATCACCACCGACGGCACCTGGTCGTCCCACTGGGAGCACTCGGTGGCGCTGACGGAGGAGGGACCGCTGGTCCTGACGGCTCCGGACGGCGGTAAGGCGAAGCTGGCGGAGCTCGGGATCGTTGCGGCACCGGATCCGTCGGTCTGAGCGCGCTGCTCGGCACCGGGGGCGGCCGCGGGGGCCGTCGGCGGCTGGGCACGCGGTTCCCCGCGTCCCAGGCCGCTATTCGGTTGGACGGGTTTCGGCTTCCGGCTGCGGACGGTTCGGATGCAGTGTGCCGGGTTGTCCTGCTTAGAGATCTCCGCCGTGGGGCAGACTCTCTCGATTCGTCTTTCCGGGTGTGCTGACGTAGACTGACTCGTCGGCTCTCGTGCACCCGCATGTCCGCATGCGCCCGTAAGGGACGCAAAGGGAGTCGATCAAGGTAGTCGATTCGAAGGGCGAAGCGTGGCCAAGAAGCAAGGTGCCATCGAGATCGAGGGCACTGTCGTCGAGTCTCTTCCGAACGCCATGTTCAAGGTCGAGCTCCAGAACGGCCACCAGGTCCTGGCACACATCAGCGGCAAGATGCGTATGCACTACATCCGCATCCTCCCTGACGACCGGGTCGTGGTGGAGCTGTCTCCGTACGACCTGACGCGTGGCCGGATCGTCTACCGGTACAAGTAGATCTTGCCCACGTCCCGTGCCACGGCGCGGGGCCGCCGGCAACTGACCCGGAGAACCTCACCCCATGAAGGTCAAGCCGAGCGTCAAGAAGATCTGCGACAAGTGCAGGGTGATCCGCCGTCACGGTCGGGTCATGGTCATCTGCGACAACCCGCGCCACAAGCAGCGCCAGGGCTGATCGCACACAGATCCACCCTCTGCATCCGCAGAAATTCGCGCGACGCGAGCTGAACATGTTCATACGCAGGACCCGGGCGAACCATCGCCCGACACCCCCGGTTCGGAGGCCGGGGACCCGGTTCGTACCTGGTACGGCGGCTGGGAGCCGGTCCTGTGGAAGACCTCCGAAGATCAACTGGAGCCATTGAATGGCACGCGTTTCCGGTGTTGACATCCCGCGCGAAAAGCGCGTGGAGATCGCCCTCACCTACGTGTTCGGCATCGGCCGGACTCTCTCGCAGCAGACGCTCGCTGCCACCGGCGTGGACCCGAACACCCGTGTTCGTGACCTCTCCGAGGAGCAGCTCGTCGCGATCCGCGAGTACGTCGACAGCAACATCAAGACCGAGGGTGACCTCCGTCGCGAGGTCCAGGCCGACATCCGCCGCAAGGTCGAGATCGGTACCTACCAGGGCCTCCGTCACCGTCGCGGTCTGCCCGTTCGCGGTCAGCGCACCAGCACGAACGCTCGTACCCGCAAGGGCCCGCGTCGCGCCATCGCCGGCAAGAAGAAGCCGGGCAAGAAGTAGTCCGCAGCGGACTCGCCGTCCAGCGGTCTTCGCTGTAGGACCGACCACCTCCCGTAGGAGATATAGATGCCCCCCAAGGGTCGTCAGGGCGCTGCCAAGAAGGTGCGCCGCAAGGAAAAGAAGAACGTCGCTCACGGCCACGCGCACATCAAGAGCACGTTCAACAACACGATCGTCTCGATCACGGACCCCTCGGGCAACGTGATCTCCTGGGCCTCCGCCGGCCACGTCGGCTTCAAGGGCTCGCGCAAGTCCACCCCCTTCGCCGCGCAGATGGCCGCCGAGTCGGCCGCCCGCCGCGCGCAGGAGCACGGCATGCGCAAGGTCGACGTCTTCGTCAAGGGCCCGGGTTCGGGCCGTGAGACGGCCATCCGTTCGCTTCAGGCGACCGGTCTCGAGGTCGGCTCCATCCAGGACGTCACCCCCACCCCGCACAACGGCTGCCGTCCGCCCAAGCGCCGCCGCGTCTGAGGCCAGGTTGTCCTGAGGTTGCGGGCGGTACGGCTCTTCGGGGCGGTACCGCCCGTACCCTTGCAGTACCCCGCACTTTCGTCGGTGCGGGTCCGTCGGGCGTCAAATAGCGGGCGTCCACGAAAAAAGGATCTCCACACATGCTGATCGCTCAGCGTCCCTCGTTGACCGAAGAGGTCGTCGACGAATTCCGCTCCCGGTTCGTGATCGAGCCGCTGGAGCCGGGCTTCGGTTACACCCTCGGCAACTCCCTGCGTCGTACGCTCCTCTCCTCGATCCCGGGTGCGGCGGTCACGTCCATCCGTATCGACGGCGTTCTGCACGAGTTCACCACCGTGCCGGGCGTCAAGGAGGACGTCACCGACCTGATCCTCAACATCAAGCAGCTGGTCGTCTCCTCGGAGCACGACGAGCCGGTCGTGATGTACCTGCGCAAGCAGGGCCCGGGTCTGGTCACCGCCGCCGACATCGCGCCCCCGGCCGGTGTCGAGGTGCACAACCCCGACCTCGTCCTCGCCACGCTCAACGGCAAGGGCAAGCTGGAGATGGAGCTGACGGTCGAGCGTGGCCGCGGTTACGTCTCCGCCGTACAGAACAAGCAGGTGGGGCAGGAGATCGGCCGTATTCCGGTCGACTCCATCTACTCGCCGGTGCTGAAGGTCACGTACAAGGTCGAGGCCACGCGTGTCGAGCAGCGCACCGACTTCGACAAGCTGATCGTCGACGTCGAGACCAAGCAGGCCATGCGTCCCCGTGACGCCATGGCGTCGGCCGGCAAGACCCTGGTCGAGCTGTTCGGTCTGGCGCGCGAGCTCAACATCGACGCCGAGGGCATCGACATGGGTCCGTCCCCGACGGACGCCGCGCTCGCCGCCGATCTCGCCCTGCCGATCGAGGAGCTCGAGCTCACCGTTCGGTCGTACAACTGCCTCAAGCGCGAGGGCATCCACTCCGTGGGTGAGCTCGTGGCTCGTTCCGAGGCCGACCTGCTCGACATCCGCAACTTCGGTGCGAAGTCGATCGACGAGGTCAAGGCGAAGCTGGCCGGCATGGGCCTGGCCCTGAAGGACAGCCCGCCCGGATTCGACCCCACGGCCGCTGCGGACGCCTTCGGCGCGGACGACGACGCGGACGCGGGTTTCGTGGAGACCGAGCAGTACTGATCGGTGCCACCTCCGGGGGTCTCGCGCAGACCCCCGGATCTCCGACGGGCGACCGCCCGCTCGGATACTGACTCCGGTACCTGATACGGCCGGGGCAGACCCCTAGGAGAAAGACCATGCCGAAGCCCACCAAGGGTGCCCGTCTGGGCGGCAGTGCCGCGCACGAGAAGCTGCTCCTCGCGAACCTCGCGAAGTCGCTCTTCGAGCACGGCCGCATCACCACCACCGAGGCGAAGGCGCGCAGGCTGCGCCCGTACGCCGAGCGTCTGGTCACCAAGGCGAAGAAGGGCGACCTTCACAACCGCCGTCAGGTGCTCCAGGTGATCACGGACAAGAGCATCGTCCACACGCTCTTCACCGAGATCGGCCCGCGCTACGAGAACCGTCCCGGTGGCTACACCCGCATCACCAAGATCGGTAACCGCCGTGGCGACAACGCGCCCATGGCTGTCATCGAGCTGGTCGAGGCGCTGACGGTCGCGCAGCAGGCGACGGGTGAGGCCGAGGCCGCCACCAAGCGTGCCGCCAAGGACGCCGAGGCTCCGGCCGCCGAGGAGACCAAGGTCGACACGACCAAGGCCGACGAGGCCGAGGACGCCGCCGAAGCGGCTGAGGGTGACGTCAAGGACGCCTGAGGCATCACCTCGCGTCGAGCGGGTCCGCCCCCTGCGGGGCGGGCCCGCTTTCACGTTTTCTGCAGGGATGCAGCGCTGAGAGGATCTAGGGGTGAGTGACGAAGTACAGCCCGGGTTCGTGCGGGTGCGGATGGACCTCTCGTACGACGGGACCGAGTTCTCCGGGTGGGCCAAGCAGGCCGGCGGACGGCGGACCGTGCAGGGGGAGATCGAGGACGCCCTGCGGACCGTGACGCGGTCGAAGGACACCACGTACGAGCTGACCGTGGCCGGGCGGACCGATGCCGGGGTGCACGCACGCGGGCAGGTGGCGCACGTGGATCTGCCGGAGGGGCTCTGGGCCGAGCATCGGGAGAAGCTGCTGAAGCGGCTCGCCGGGCGGCTGTCGAAGGACGTGCGGGTGTGGTCCCTGACCGAGGCCCCGGTCGGCTTCAACGCGCGGTTCTCGGCGATCTGGCGGCGGTACGCGTACCGGGTCACCGACAATCCCGGCGGCGTCGACCCGTTGCTGCGGGGCCACGTCCTCTGGCACGACTGGCCACTCGACGTCGACGCCATGAACGAGGCCGCCGGGCGACTGCTCGGGGAGCACGACTTCGCCGCCTACTGCAAGCGGCGGGAGGGCGCGACCACGATCCGCACGCTTCAGGAGCTGAGCCTGCGACGGGGCGACGACGGAATCGTCACCGCGACCGTGCGCGCCGACGCCTTCTGCCACAACATGGTGCGCTCGCTCATCGGGGCGCTGCTGTTCGTGGGGGACGGGCATCGCGGGCCGGAGTGGCCGGGGAAGGTGCTCGCGGCCGGCGTGCGGGATTCGGCGGTGCATGTCGTACGGCCGCACGGGCTGACGCTGGAGGAGGTCGGCTACCCGGCCGACGAGTTGCTGGCCGCGCGCAACAGGGAAGCGCGCAACAAACGGTCGTTGCCGGGGTGCGGCGGGTGCTGAACCGGCTGCTCGCGGAGGACCGGAAAACGAGCCCCGCCCTGGGCGGATGGCCGAGGGCGGGGCTGTCCAGCCGGGTCGCGGTCGGGCTCACTGCCTGACGGTGAAGTACTGCCAGGCGCCCCAGGTGCTGAGGTTGGTGTTGTCCCTACTGCTGCGGACGTACCCCGCGGCAACGCGGAACCTGCTGTTGACGGACTTGGCGAGAGACATCTGGTGGCGGCCGGCGCTGGTGGAACTCAGGGCGGAGCAGGGGGTGGTGGTCTGCGTGTGCCAGGCGCCGCTGTAGTAGCGCTGCACGCGGAAGACCAGGCACTGGCCGGCCTTGTTGGGTGTGACGGTGGCGTCGAGTTGCTCCTTGGCGGTGTGGTGGTACACCCGGTAGAGAGTGCTGCCGTAGTACGTGCTCGTGTAGTAACCGGACAGCTTCTCTGAGATCCGCACGTAGGAGTGCACGCTTCGGGCGACGGTCTTCGGGGCGTACCGGTAGTCGCCGGCGAACACCGCGCTGAACGTGGTGTTGCGGGCGAGCTTGTAGGCCCCTGTCAGATTGCCGTGGCTGTCCACCGTCCCCGACCTCACCAGGACCGACGTGCCGCCGAACGGCTGGGCGTAGAGCGCCACCGTGCGCTTGTTGTAGGTCGTACCGAGGTGGGCGGTGACCTTGGCGGTTTGGCCATACGCGTACGTCGAGTGGTCGGTGGCGATGGTCAGGAACGTCGAGACCCGGGACACCTGGACGGTGGCTATGCGGCTGCCCGGCTTGTGCGAGATGTCGCCGCCGTAGGCCACCTTGTAGGTGTTGGCGCCGCCGATCTGCGGGGTGTCCGTGAACGTGAAAGAACCGTTCGCGGCGACCTTCGCGTCGGCGAGTGCGGTGCCGGACGGGTGTGCGAGGTCGGTCTTCGTCACCTTGACGACCCCACCGGTGGCGAAGGGTGAGCCGGAGAGCGTGCCGGACACGGTCAGCTTCTGGGCGCGGGTGGCCGTGACCGGGGCCACCAGAGTGACCGAGGTGGCCAGCTTGGACACCTGGACGAGGCTCGCGGCGCCGGCCGTCTCGTGTGTGTCGTCCCCCGCGTAGCTTGCGGCGTAGGTGTAAGTGCCCTCTGCCGGCGGGTTGTCGCTGAAGGTGAAGGAGCCGTCCGCCTTCGTCGTCACATCGGGCAGTGCCGTCCCGTTCCGCGTGATGTGCGCGACCTGGCCGGCGGGAAGCGCTGCGGACGAGGTCAGCGTGCCGGCAACGGTCAGTGGCCGGCCCGGGACGCCCGTGCTCGGGGCGGTGAGGTGGAGCGAGGTGGCCGCTTTCGGCGGCGGGGGCGGCGGCGCCTCGCTGACGACCGGACCGCTCACCGTCTGTACGTCGGCGCTGTCGGCGTTGGCACCGGAGAAGGCAAGGAGCGCGGTGGTCGTCAGCGTCGGTGTCGCGTCCACCACCTGGGTCCCGTCGACCCAGACGTACAGATGGCCGGTGGCGACCTGGACGTCGACCTGGTGCGTGCCCTGGCGCAGGGAGCTGCTGAGGGGGACCACCGGCTGGTAGTCGATCGTCGGCGAACCGGCCGAACTGCGGCCGACGCCCACGAAGTTCTGTGCCTTCAGCGTGTTGTTCCGGCCAGTGCCGAGCGCGATCACCGTGCCCGGCCGCCCCGCGATGCCGAGGCCGTCACCGGATCCGCCCAGCGCCGAGGCGGAGTTCTGGGCCGGGTCGAGGAGAGCGAGCGTCATGCCCTTCCCGCCGGTGCCGGGACCGAACTTCGTGGTGAAGGTGGCCCGCAGACCGTCGGTGCGCAACGGCTTGGTGTACACCGCCGAGCCCGCCTGGTTGCTGGTGGCCGGGGTCAGCTGGACGCCGCCGCCGTCGGCCTGCACCGCCGAGCCGTTGGTCTGCCACAGTCCGTCGGCGGTCGAGGCGGTCGTGGCGGTGCCGGTACCGGTGCCCTTGACCTGCACGTACATGGCGCCCTGGGCGTTGCCGTGGGCGTCGGTCCCAGTGCCGGTGACCTCGTAGGAGGCGCTCAGATCCGCAGCCGTACGGGGAGTGAACGTCACGCTCTGCACCGCGGTCTGCTCGGGACCGATGACCAGGCCCTCCGACAGCTGCACCGGGCTGTTGAAGTCACCCGCCGGCGCCTTGGCCTTGGTCACGGTCACCGGGATGTTGCCGGTGTTGGTGATGGTGAATGACAGCGACTTCGAACTGCCGACCGGGACCTGGCCGAAGTCCAGCGAGTTCGTGGAGAACTCCAGGTGTCCCTGCCCCGTGATGGCCGTTGCGCTGACCGGCACGCTCAGTGTGTGCGGTCCGCCGCCGCTGTGGCTGCTGATCACGAGTGCGTCGCTGTCAGTCTGGTTGCCGACCGGCGTGTAGGTGACCGAGAGCACGAACGAGCCACCGGCCGGTACGACCGTGCCCGTGTTCGGCAGCCCCGAAGCGGCGAACGAGCCGGTGGGCGAGTCGACCGAGTCGATCGTCTCCGCTTCGGTCCCGGTGTTGGTGATCTGCAGATTCAGCGTCGAGGTGCTGCCCGTGGGTACGGACCCGAAGTCCATGGCGGTGGGTGCCGCCCCGAGACCGGGCCTGGTGCCTACGCCATGGAGAGCGAAGACCAGCTTCTGGCCGTCCGACAGGTTCGCGGTCAGCGTGCCGTTGATGCCGCCCGTGGTGGTGGGGGCGAAGCTGATCGGTACGTTCAGGGTGGCGTCCGCCGCCAACGCGGTGGGCTGCTCGGGGGTGGGTACGGCGGACGGGTCGACCGTGAACTGGCCGGAGGCCTTGAGCCCGGTGATGCTGACGTCCTGCGTGGCCGTCAGCTTCAGGTCGGCCGAGCTGCTGCTGCCCACGCCGATCTGGCCGAAGTCGAGTGAGGCCGCGGTCAGGGCGGTCCTGGCCGGGCTGCCGAAACCGTAGAGCACGCCGTCCCGGGTGCCGACGTACACCTTGCCGTTGCTGGCGGTCGGAGTGCTGAACTTCGTTGCCGTGCCGATCGGTGCGGACCACAGCAGCTGCAGCAGGCCGTTGCCGTCGGGGGTGGGGCTGTAGGAGCGCAGGGTGCCGTCAGCCCCGGAGGCGTTGCTCGCGGAGACCATCCACACCAGGGCACTGGAATCGTCCGTGCCGCTGGATGTGACGAGGGGAGATCCGCTGGTGTAGCCGAAGGTGTCCTGGCTCTGGCCTGTGAGGGTGAGCGCGGGCGTACCGCCGTCGCGCACGCCGTACTTGAGCGCGCGCAGCGGACCCTGGTTGCCGACGACGTAGACATAGCCGCCGTCGCCGCCCCAGAACGCGGGGTGTCCCCACATGCCTTGGTAGGGGCCGGACACGCTCACCGCCGCGTCGCCGCCCTGGGGCCCCTGGCCCATGCCGCCGAGGTTGTCGCGGTCGAGCAGGAACACCCGCCCGTCCTTGCCCTGCTGGATCAGCAGGTGCGGGTGTTCGGCGGTACCGAAGCTGTCCGGCAGAGCCATCGGGGCGCCCGAGGAGATGTCCTGGTCGTTGAGGTCCAGGGTGGCGGCGTTACTCGGGCTGAAGAAGTCGGCCGTACTGAGGCTGTTGTCCGCGCCGACCTGGAGGCGTACGACGGACTCGGCCAGGGTTCCCTGAACGGTCCTGCCCGGGCCGGGCGCCGGGCTGATGCCGTTCCCGGTGCTGAAGAAGATCCGGCCGGACCCGTCCGAGACCAGTCCGCCGCCCGCCTGCCAGATGCCGGCGCCGCCGGTGCCGGCACCGGTCGCCGTGGCCCACATCGAGGTGATGCTGTGCCCGGTGGTACTCACCCCGACCACATAGCCGCGGTACGGCCATGCGTCGCAGTGGGCGCCGAAGCCCGCGTAGACGACGCCGTCCATCAACAGCAGGCCGGGGCGCTGCTGTTCGTAGTAGGCGTCGAAGGTGGCGCTCGGGTCGTTGACGGGGCTTCCGGCGATGGTGACCGGCCACCCCGGGCGCTCGGCACCGGAGGCCGGGTCCACCGCGTGCATCAGCCACGTGGGGTGTCGGTGAGTGGAGGTGCCGTCGTCGACCTTGGTGGTGAAGTAGAGGGAGTTGGCGGCCGGGTCGTAGACGGGAGTCGCGGTCGCTCCCACATTGGGTGTCAGGTCACCGCAGCCGATCGCCGAGGCCGGCCATGCCGGTCCGTAGTTCTTGCTCCACTCGATCGCACCGGTGGTGCGGTCGAGGCCGTACAGGGTGTTGCTCTCGGTGACGGCGATCACCTGGTCGCCCAGCACCAGCGGCTGGGCGTATATCTGCCCGTCCAGTTTGGTGGCGAAGAGCCGGCCGAAGGCGGAGGACTGGACGACCGCCGGGGAGAGCGTGGCTTCGTGCTGGTCCCAGTTGGTGCGCAGGTTGTCGACGCCCTGGGTGTTCTGGTCGGCCTGGGCCGAGGACGCGACCAGGCTGATCGTCGTGCCGATCAGCGCCGCGGTGGCCGCGGCCACGACGGAGAACAGCCATGTGCGCCGCCGGTTGCGATGGCGGCCACCGCGTGCGGGCATGGAAAACCCGGGCAAATCGGGACCTCCCCCTCATGCCCGCGCCTGGAATGGTCAAGGTGCGGCGCAAACGTGAAGACTGAGCGGTTGTTCTTACCACTAGTTGGTGTTTTTGTGCACTATGGGGCGCGCTTCGCTTCAGGATCGTCATCCGGCTGAGCCTGGTGCGCGGTGACGGCGGGATCGTCACCGCGACCTGCGAACCGATGCCTTCTGCCACAACACGGTGTGGTCGCTCATCGGGGCGCTGCTGTTCGTCACCCGGCCGGCGAGTTGTCTGCCGCGCGCAACCTGGGAAGCGTGAAATCGCCGGTTCTTGCCTGGTTCGACCGGGTGTGAAACCTGTTGATTACGTAACTTTAAAGGAAGACATTGGGGGCATAGTCGGATTTACCAGATGTACGGCTCCATGTGTCCCTAACGCATCCCCCACCCCTTGGATACTCTTTCTTCACTAGCCTCTTTGTTCGAAGGGGCTTGAGGTGGGGGTCATCGGGCCAGTGGCCCGGAGGGTGGGAATGTCGTCCATTGACTCTGCCCGCATGTCCGGAGCGGCCGGTGCCGGAGGGCGTCGCTCCGCCCGGCACGGAGGAAGGCGTGGTGCCGAACGGGCACCGCTCGGGCTGCTGCCCGCGCCGCCTTCGCATGCGGAGAAGTACTCGTACGTCAAGCGGCGCCTGTGGGTGCTGACGCTGGCCTCCATCGTCAGCTTCGGATGCCTGACGGTCAGCCAGGTCGCGCTCGCCAAGGCCAGTCCGGTGACGTGGATCTTCGCGCCGCCGCTGTTCTTCACCGTCGTCTACTACCTGGTGTCGCTGCGCGTGAACGGCTTCACGCGCGACTTCGACTTCGACCACCACCAGGAGCTGGTGCGGGGTTGGCGGCCCGCGGTGCATCCGAGCGTCGACGTCTTCCTGCCGGTGTGCGGGGAACCGATCGAGGTGCTGCACAACACCTGGACGCATGTACGGCAGCTGGCCGACCGGTACCCCGGGCGATGTGTGCCCTTCGTCCTGGACGACGGTGCGAGCCCCGAGCTCGCGGCCATGGCCCGGGACTTCGGGTTCCGCTACGGCACCCGGGAGAACCGCGGCTGGTTCAAGAAGGCCGGCAACCTCCACTTCGGGTTCGGGCAGTCGGACGGCAAGTACATCCTCATCCTCGACGCCGACTTCACGCCGCGCTCCGACCTCCTGGAGGAGCTGCTGCCGTACCTGGAGGCGGACGAGCGCATCGGGATCGTGCAGTCCCCGCAGTACTTCCGCGTCCTCGACTCGCAGAACTGGATCGAGCGCGGGGCCGGGGCCGTACAGGAGCTCTTCTACCGGTCTGTGCAGGTCTCCCGGCAGAACAGCGAGGGCGCCATCTGTGTCGGCTCGTGCGCCATCTACCGGCGGGCCGCCCTGGACACCAACGGCGGTACGACCTTGATCGAGCACTCCGAGGACGTGCACACCGGGTTCGACCTGCGCGGGCTCGGCTGGGACCTGAAGTACGTACCGGTCGCGCTGTCCACGGGCGTGTGTCCGGACACGGCCGGGGCCTTCTTCAACCAGCAGTACCGCTGGTGCTCCGGCTCGATGTCGCTGCTCGGCAGCAAGAAGTTCTGGGACGCGCCGATCCGGTTCTCCAGCCGGCTCTGCTACATGTCCGGCTTCTTCTACTACATCCACACGGCGCTGTTCACCTTCGTCGCGCCCCTCGTGCCTGTCGTGCTGCTGCTGACCAGCCCCGAGATGCTCCAGGTCAAGCACCTGGTCTGGGTGTTGCCCAGCATCGTCTACACCACCCTCATCTTCCCGATGTGGCACAAGGCGCCGTACCGGCTGGAGGCCTGGTCGGCACGGCTGATGTACGGCTGGGCGCACGTCTTCGCCATCTGGGACATCCTGCGCAAGCAGCGCATGGGGTGGCAGCCGACCGGCTCCAAGGTCGCGAAGAAGAACAAGACCCGCCGGTTCTGGCTGGGGCTGGCGCTCTGGAGCGGCGGCACCGCCGTGGTCTGGGTCGGCGCCGCCGTGTACCGGCTGTTCACCGGCTATCCGCCGGACTTCGCACTCGTGCTGTCCTCCGGGCTGTTCTACGCGCTGGTCGTCGCTCGTGCGCTCATCCAGCCCAAGGAGCACCACTCGGCAGGTGGCGCCACGTGATCCGCAAGACCCTTCTCGCGCTGTGTGTGGCGCTGACGTGCCTGGCGGGGGGCTCCGGTTGCGGCGTGCTCCGCGGCGACGACCCCGCGGCCCGGGCCGCCAGGGAGCCGGCCGCCGCCTCCTCCTCGAAGGCTCCCGCCGACGAACTGCCGTACGACGTGACGCCGCTGCTGCACCCCGACAAGAAGTACTTCGGGGTCGCCGTGGACGGCGCCCCCAGCTCGATGAAGCCGGTGGACACCTTCGCGAGGACCGTCGGCAAGAAGCCGAACCTGGTCGGTTCCTACTCGTCGTGGGGGGACGGCTTCAACGCGAAGGGCGCCGAGAACGTCTTCCACGACGGCGGGCTGATGTACGTCTCGTGGGAGCCGTTCAAGCCCGGCCTCGACAAGATCGCCGACGGTTCGCAGGACACGTACATCAAGAAGTACGCGAAGAGTGTGCGCGAGACGAACGTGCCGGTGGCGATCAGCTTCGGGCACGAGATGAACGGCCACTGGTACCCGTGGGGCACCAAGGACACCACCGCCGCGACCTTCGTGAAGGCCTGGCGGCACATCCACGACGTCTTCCAGGACGTGGGCGCCACCAACGTGGTCTGGGCGTGGAGCCCCAACGTGATCAACCCCGTGCCGTCCGTGAAGCTGAAGCCGTACTGGCCCGGAGACGCGTACGTCGACTGGGTCGGGATCGTCGGCTACTGGACGATGACCGGCGCCCATACCTTCGAGACGCTGTACGGGCCGACACGGCGCCAGATCGCGAAGTTCACCGACAAGCCGGTACTGATCAGCGAGACCTCGGCGGAGCCCGGGGAGCGGCGGCGTGCCGATGTGCGCGCGCTGCTGGGGGGCGTCGAGCAGGACGACGGCGTCCTCGGCTTCCTGTGGTTCAACATTCCCAAGCGGGCCGACTGGCGCATCCAGAGCAGCCCGCTGGCCCTGGCGGAGTTCAAGCGGTTGATCGCCGACGACGCCTTCGGATTCGAGGTGCCGCGCTCATGAGCACGGATCAGCAGGGCGGCGGCTGGGCGGGCCCGGGCCGACAGGACTGGCGGCAGCAGTATCCGCCGTACGACGAGCAGTCCTACGACGACGGGCAGCAGGGGCAGGCGTACGGTCGGCGGCCGTACATCCCGCAGCAGCAGGCCGGCGAACGGGAGCGGCCCCTCGCCGGGCAGCAGTACGCGCAGCCCTACCGCGACGAGCCCGAGGCCGAGTACCACGTCCCGGAGTACACGGTCCTCGAACCCGAGCCGGAGCCCGAGCCGGGCTATGTGCTGCCCGAGGTGCCGGTGTCGTCCTGGTCGGTCGACAACAGCCGTTCGGCGGGGATCAGCCGGGGTGTCCTGGTGCTGATCCTGCTGGTGCAGGCGGGACTGTCGTACCGGCTCGACGGGAGCGCCTTCGCCCAGGAGGCGAAGTTCCTGATGTCCGACGGCCGGGTGTCGGGCCTGGTGTCCGGGCTCGGTCTCGAAGGTGCCCGGACGCTCAGCCTGGCCTGGGCGCTCGGGGCGACGGCTCTGCTCTTCGGCGCGACCCGCCTGCTGTTCAACTCGCGGGCCGGTCTGGCGGCCGCCGCCATGTACTCCGTACTGGAGTCGACCGCTTTCACCGGCCGGTACGCCTCCCTGCACTCGCTGTCGCTGTTCCTGCTGGCCACGGCCCTGTGGCTGCTGGCCAGGACCCGGCAGTCGCACCCGGCGGCCGTTCTGCTCGCGGTGCCCTTCGCGGCGCTCGCGCCGTTCGCCGCCTACTCCGCGGCGCTGTACCTGCGGACGATGACGGTGCTCGCCGTGCTGACCGCCTACCGGTTCCGCGGCGTGGGCGCCTTCGTGCGGGGTGCGCTGTTCGCGGCGGCCACCGGAGCCCTGTGCTTCGCGGGTGTCGCGCTCGGAGGCCGACCGAGCGGATGGAACGTCCACGGCACCGACAGCGCGCTCGCCGTTCTGGGGGAGAGCGCCAAGTGGGGCGGGGTCCTCCTGCTCGTGGCGCTGATCGGTGCCGTGGGCTTCGTCCGCCGGGCGCGGATGGGCGAGATGCCGTGGGCCGAGGGCTCCGCCCCGGGCGCGATCAGGCGCTCCGCGCTGGGCCTGACGATGTGCGCCACCGCCCTGATCGCCCCGCTCTACCAGGCATGGCTGGGCAACGACAGCTCGCTGCACATCCACGTCGGCTTCGGACTGCTCTTCGCGGCGCCGATGGCGGGCCTGGGCATCTCACGGATGATGGGCGCCCACTTCCGGTATCCGCAGATCGGGATCATGATCTACGTCGCGGCACTGGTCATCGGCATGGCGCAGTCGCGCGAGCTGTACCGGCCGCCGGACTCGGCCGGCATGATCGGCGCCCTGCGCGAGGTCGTGGACGCCAAGGGCAGCTATCTGACCGACGACCCCGAGATCTCCGCGTACTACCTGCGCGCACGCACCAAGCCCGCCCAGTGGCACCGGGCGGCGCGGGGCACGGCCCTGGCCGACGTGGTGAAGAAGGGCTCGTACGACGTGATCGCGCTGCGGGACGCCTCCGTTCCGGCGGCGCTGCGCGGAAACGGGAACTACCGGCTGCTGGCCGTGCTGCGGCCCTCCGACAAGGACGGCGGACAGGAGCCGTACCGGATCTGGGTGAAGCGATGACGGCGTACACACCATCGGTCGACGAGACCCGGGACCAGGCTCCCGAGGAGGGCGCGCGCTCGGCGCACCGCCGGACCTCGAAGGGCCCCGGCAAGGCGTCCGCGTGGCTCGTCTTCGCGCTCCCCGCACTGGCCGCCCTCGCCTGTGTGCTGCCCGGCCTCGGCGGCCGCCAGCTGTGGCGCGACGAGCACGCCACCTGGTGGGCGTCCACGCTGTCGATGCACGACCTCGGGCGGCTGATCGGCAACATCGACGTCGTCTTCACGCCGTACTACGCCACCATGCACCTGTGGATCATGGTCGCCGGTGACTCGCCGGCCATGCTGCGGCTGCCGGAGGCGCTGGCCATGGCGGTGTCGGCCGGTCTGATCGGCCTCCTCGGTCGAAAAATGTTCGCGGTGCGCACCGGCCTGCTGGCCGGGCTGCTGTTCGCGGTGGTCCCGGCGATCACCCGGTACGGACAGGAAGCCCGGCCGTACGCCTTCGCGACGATGTTCGCGCTGCTGGCCACGCTGCTGCTGCTCCGGGCGCTGGACAGGCCGAGCCTGCGCACCTGGACGCTGTACGCCCTCGCCGTCGCCGCGACCGGCTTCAGCCACCTGGTGGCGATGTCGGTGCTCGCCGGTCATCTGGGGCTGGTCGTGCTGGCCAAGCGACGCGGCGACCGCATCGCGCACTACGCCTTCGCGGGTGCGGCGCTGCTCGGCCTGTCCATCACCTTCCCGATGGTGGCGCAGGGAACCGGGCAGAGCGGCCAGATCGCCTGGAACGTCACCACAGCCAAGGATCTGACTCAGTTCCCGGAGAGTCTGTTCGGGTCGTGGATCACGGGCGGAGCGGTGATGGCCCTCGGCCTGATCGGCCTGCTGGCGGCACGGCGGTACGCGGTGCTGCTCGCCGCCTGGGCCGTGCTGCCGCCCGTCCTCACCTTCGTGACGGCCAACCAGCTCCACCTCTTCCTGCCTCGCTACCTGCTGTTCACCATCCCGGCGTGGACGCTCCTGGTGGCCGCCGGGGTCACCCGGCTCACCGGGCGGCTCGATCCGCGGGCCCGCCGGGGTGCGGGTGTCCAGGTGATCGGCGGGCTGCTGGTGACGGCCGTCGCGGCCGGGTACGCCTTCGTGGCGTGGCCGGCGATCGGTGACGCCAAGAAGGACCTGCCCATGGAGCCGGACTACCGGGCCGCGGCGACCGTGATCGCGGACGGTGAGAGGCCTGGTGACGGAATGATCTTCAACGGCGGGATGTCGGAGCGCCGGGCCATGGCGTACGAACTGCGGGACCGAAAGGCGCCCAAGGACGTGCTCATGGAGTGGACTCCGCAGCAGAACGGGTCGTACGGCGCCACCGAGTGTCAGCGCCCGGCCCGCTGTCTGGCGGGCGTCGACCGGCTCTGGCTGGTCTCCACCGTCAGCGACGGACGCCCACTGCTCACAGGCATGGCCAAGAAGACGGCTGCCGCGGTCGAGAAGGACTTCAGGGCCGGGCACGAGGTGAAACTGAACCACGTCGTGGTGCAGGTGCTCGAGCGCCGGTAGCGGCTTCAACGGACCCACGAAGGAGGCCGCGAGGTGCGGCTTACAGTCATCGGCACCGGTTACCTCGGTGCCACCCACGCCGCCTGTATGGCGGAGCTCGGGCACGAGGTGCTGGGGGTCGACGTGGACCCCGACAAGGTCGCCGCGCTGCAGGCCGGACGGGTGCCGTTCCACGAGCCCGGGCTGCCCGAGTTGATCTCGAAGCACGTCGGGACCGCGCGGCTCAGGTTCACGACCGACTATCCGGAGGCAGGGGCCTTCGGCGAGGTGCACTTCGTGTGCGTGGGCACCCCGCAGCGCAAAGGTTCTGAGGGCGCCGACTTGACCCACGTCGACGCGGCCTTCGCGGCGATCGCCTCTCACGCGGCCGAGGGCTCGCTGCTGGTCGGCAAGTCGACCGTGCCGGTCGGAACCGCGGGACGGCTGGCGGACACGCTCGGCGTCGAGGTCGCCTGGAACCCCGAGTTCCTGCGGGAGGGCCTCGCCATCGAGGACACGCTGCGGCCGGACCGGCTGGTGTTCGGTGTGCGCTCCGAGCGTGCCGAAGCGGTGCTCCGCGCCGTGTACGCGCCCGTGCTCGACGCGGGTACCCCGCTGGTCACCGCGGACTTCCCGACCGCCGAGCTGGTCAAGGCGGCCGCCAACGCCTTCCTCGCCACCAAGATCTCCTTCATCAACGCGATGGCCGAGGTCTGCGAGGCCGCGGGCGGGGACGTCGGCGTCCTCGCCGAGGCGATCGGGTACGACGACCGGATCGGCCGGAAGTTCCTGCGGGCCGGCATCGGCTTCGGCGGCGGCTGTCTGCCCAAGGACATCCGGGCCTTCGCGCACCGCGCCGACGAGCTGGGCGTCTCGCTGGCGTTCCTGCGAGAGGTCGACGCGATCAACATGGGCCGCCGCGACAAGGTCGTCGCTCTGGCGCGCGAGCTGTGCGGGGGTGCGGTGCTGGGGGCCCGTGTCGCCGTCCTCGGCGCGGCCTTCAAGCCGGACTCGGACGACATCCGGGACTCGCCCGCGCTCAACGTGGCCGCCCGGCTGCGCCTCGACGGCGCCGACGTCACGGTCTACGACCCCGAGGCGCTGGACAACGCCCGCAAGGCGTTTCCGCTTCTCGGATACGCGATGTCGGCCGAGGAGGCGCTCACAGGAGCCGATCTCGTGCTGCATCTGACCGAGTGGCCGCAGTTCCGGGAGATCGACCCCGAGTGGGCGGCGTCGCTGGTGTCCCGCCCGTGCATCGTGGACGGCCGGGGGGCGCTCGACGGGGACCGCTGGTCCGCGGCGGGCTGGCATTTCCGTGCGCTGGGCAGACCCGCGCCGGTTGGGGAGAGTCCCGTCAGGGGCTCCAGGGGAGGGAAGACAAGGACATGACGGCCCAGAACAGACACCCCGGCGTACCGGTCACCATCGTGATGCCGACCTACAACGAGGCGGCGAACCTGCCGCGGATGGCCGAGCTGGTCCTCGGTCTGCCCGTCGACGACCTGCACCTGAAGATCGTCGACGACTCCAGCCCGGACGGCACCGGCCGGATCGCGGAGGAGCTCGCCGAGAAGTACAACGCCGACCAGAACGGGCGGCGCCGGATGAGCGTGCTGCACCGGACCGAGAAGGACGGCTTGGGGCGGGCGTACGTCGCCGGCATGAGCGCCGCGCTCGCCGAGGGGGCCGCGTACGTGGTCCAGATGGACGCCGACGGCAGCCACCCCGCCGAGGCGGTCCCGCGGATGCTCGGCACGGCCGTGGCCTCGGGGGTGGGCCTGGTCGTCGGCAGCCGTTACGTGGAGGGCGGCTCGCTGGACGAGGAGTGGGGCAGGCACCGCGTCCTGCTGTCCCGGTTCGCCAACCGCTATGCCCGGACCGTGCTCGGCACGAAGATCCGCGACATCACGGCCGGCTTCAACCTGTGGTCGGCCGCCACGTTGCGTGACGTGGATCTCACAACCCTGGACAGCGCCGGCTACAGCTTCCAGGTCGAGCTGAAGTTCAAGGCCGTCCGGGCCGGTCACAGCGCCGTCGAGATCCCGATCCGGTTCGAGGAACGCACCGAGGGAGTGTCCAAGATGAGCTTCGCGACGCAGGTCGAGTCGGCGCTGGTGCCGCTGCGCCTGCGGATGCGCAACCGGCGGAGCTGAGGCATGAGCGGACGGCACGCGCTCCCTTCGCGGCTCGGGGGCCTGTACCGCGAGATCGCGAAGTTCGGCCTGGTGGGGATCTCGGGATTCGTGATCAATCTCGCGGTCTTCAACGTCGTCAGGAGCCTCGCCCAGTGGCCCACCGTCAGGGCCAGTGTCCTGGCGACGGCCTGCGCCATCGTGGGCAACTACCTCGGCCTGCGGTACTTCACGTACCGGGACCGCGGCCAGGACGACCGGATCGGCCGGCAGAAGGAGTTGGGCCTCTTCCTCTTCTTCAGCGCGATCGGCCTGGTCATCGAGAACGCGGTCCTCTACATGACCACCTACGGATTCGGCTGGGACAGCACACTCGCCAACAACGCCTGCAAGTTCCTCGGCATCGGCATCGCGACCCTGTTCCGTTTCTGGTCCTACCGGACGTGGGTCTTCAGGCCGGGCGGCCCTCTGCCCGAGAAGGCCGCAGCCGTCGCGCGGGGTGGCCCGCACGCCGTGCGCACTCCGTCGGCCGCGCCACCCGAACCCGTCCTGAACGGGTCCTGGCAGTCTTCATGACGGTGTCGGGCCGGGTGCCGGACGGGTGAGCGTCACCCGTCCGCCGCGGCCGACGCCTGGGCCTCGCCGCGGCGGCGGATCTGCCGGAACGTGAACTCGGCCAGGTCGTCGCCCGTGGAGAAGACGGCCGTGTCCTTGTCCGTCACGTCCTTGCCGTTGGTGAAGCCGGTGATCGTGAAGTAGGCGTAGCGGCCGTAGGAGTTGATGGTCGAGCGGCAGATCGCGGAGTTGCAGAAGGCCTTGACGCCCTTTCCGTCCAGGGACGCGACGATGCTCTGCTTGTTCGTCTGGCTCTTTGCCTTGGTCGCCGCCGCCTCGGTGTCGAAGACGGCCACGCCGACCGTCACCGCGATGCCGCCCTGGGTGTAGGTGACGCGCATCAGCCGGGTGCAGTCGTTGCCGGTCAGGGCCTTCGGGAGGGTGCCCTTCGCGGCCGACGCGCAGTTCTTGGTGTCGGCCGTCGGGCCCTTCTTGTAGATGGTCGAGCCCATGGTCAGCTGTGTGCCCGGGTACAGGATGTCCGGGGCGAGCGGCGCGGTGTCCTTGCTCTTGCTGGCCACGAAGTCCTTCGGGTCCAGCGGCGGCGGGACGCTGGTCGGCGCGAACGACGGGGTCGACGTGCCGGACCCGCTCGGGAGGCCCCCGGCCGCCGGCAGTGAGGAGGCCGGCCTGTTCGAGGCCTCGTCGTCGCCGTTCGCCGACACCACCGCCATGGCGACGGCCGTGCCGATCGCGACCGTGGCGAGCGCGCCACCGCCGATGAACAGCAGTCGTCGCCGCTTGTTGCGCGTCTCGGACGCCTCGGCGAGCGCGGCCCAGTCCGGGGACCCGGCGGCGCCGCCGTCCCACGGCTGCTGCTGGGATTGCGGTTTCCAGGGATCCCACTGCGACTGGGGTCCCCCCTGCTGCCCAAAGCTCATGGGGCGCATCTTAGACGGGCCGAGCGGTGTGACGATCCGTCTCAAGAAGCTCTGGAACCCCCGGCGTTCGGCCGCTGAACGACCGCAAAAGCGACATCTCCGGGTGGTTGGTGCGAAGGGTGGGCGGGCGCCGGCGGGTGGCGCCGAGCGCGGGTGCGGCCGGGCTGACCTCGGGTGGAGAGGCGGGGGCGTCGTCGTCGTCGGGGCCGCGTGCGGCTGGGCGGCCGGTGGATCCTCGTATGCGGCCGGTGGATCCTCGTATGACGATCCACACCTCCCACGCCTCTACGCCCCCCCGCGTCCTGTGATCACTCTCCGCGCCCCGGCCGTCACCGGAACCGTGCGCCGGTGTCCGGGGGGCCGATCGGGTGGACGTACACTGTGGGAGGGCCCGTCCGGTTGCGAAACAGCTCGTTTTGACCCGGCCAGGGCGCCGCAGGTATCCTGCATGTTCGTTGTGTATTGGCTTGCTCATTCTCACGGGACGGGCCCTTACACCGGTCCACCGGGCCGATGACCAGCGACCCCACGTACGCGGTATGCGTCGCCGCAGTGCGGTCCAGGCTGTCGTGATCGTTTCGGTGACCTTGTCTAGGACCATTCACTCGAAGCGAAGGCTACGAACCGTGCGTACGTACAGCCCCAAGCCCGGCGATGTGACGCGCCAGTGGCACGTCATCGACGCTCAGGACATTGTCCTGGGTCGTCTCGCCACTACCGCCGCGTCCCTTCTGCGGGGCAAGCACAAGCCGATCTACGCGCCTCACGTCGACACCGGTGACTTCGTCATCATCATCAACGCCGACAAGGTGCACCTCTCCGGCAACAAGCGCACTCAGAAGCTCGCGTACCGCCACTCCGGCTACCCGGGTGGTCTGCGCTCCGTCCGTTACGACGAGCTCCTCGACAAGAACCCCGAGAAGGCCATCGAGAAGGCCGTCAAGGGCATGCTCCCCAAGAACACTCTGGGCCGTCAGATGCTCTCGAAGCTGAAGGTCTACAAGGGTGACCAGCACCCGCACGCCGCCCAGCAGCCGGTGCCGTTCGAGATCACCCAGGTCGCGCAGTAAGTCCGGCCACCCCCTAAGACTGAACAGAATCTGAGGAGAATCGTGGCCGAGACCACTGCCGAGCAGCCGCTCGAAGAGCTTGACATCGACAGCTACACCACGGAGTCGGACGTCCCCGTCGAGGGCGAGTACACCTCCGAGTCCCTCGCGTCCCGTTTCGGTGAGCCCCAGCCGGCCGCCGGCCTGGGCCGCCGCAAGAACGCCATCGCCCGCGTCCGGATCGTCCCGGGCACCGGCAAGTGGAAGATCAACGGTCGCACCCTCGAGGACTACTTCCCGAACAAGGTGCACCAGCAGGAAGTCAACGAGCCCTTCAAGGTGCTCGAGCTCGAGGGCCGTTACGACGTCATCGCCCGCATCGCGGGTGGCGGTGTCTCCGGTCAGGCCGGTGCGCTCCGTCTCGGTGTCGCCCGCGCGCTGAACGAGGCCGACGTCGACAACAACCGTGGCGCCCTCAAGAAGGCCGGCTTCCTCCGTCGCGACGACCGTGCGGTCGAGCGCAAGAAGGCCGGTCTGAAGAAGGCCCGCAAGGCCCCGCAGTACAGCAAGCGCTAAGCTTCGCTGCCTGCTCTCTCGTACGCCCCGGCGGCACGCCACAGTGCTGTCGGGGCGTTCGTTTATCACCGCCGGGGGCGTATAACGGCACAAGACGTTCAAAGGCTTGTGTGATCGGATGCCGCTATCCGTAGTGAGCGCGCCTTGCGAAACTGACGCTTCCTCAGGAGGACAAGTGGGACGACTCTTCGGCACGGACGGCGTGCGCGGTGTAGCCAACGCGGATCTGACGGCCGAGATGGCGCTCGGCCTCTCCGTCGCCGCGGCGCACGTACTGGCCGAGGCGGGCACGTTCGAGGGCCACCGGCCGACCGCCGTGGTCGGACGGGACCCGCGTGCGTCCGGGGAGTTTCTGGAGGCCGCGGTGGTCGCGGGCCTCGCCAGCGCGGGCGTGGACGTCCTGCGTGTGGGCGTGCTGCCGACACCGGCGGTGGCGTATCTGACGGCCGCGCTCAGCGCCGACCTCGGGGTCGTGCTCTCCGCCAGCCACAACGCCATGCCCGACAACGGCATCAAGTTCCTCTCCCGCGGCGGGCACAAGCTCGACGACGAGCTGGAGGAACGGATCGAGGCGATCTACGAGGAGCACCGCACCGGTGCCCCGTGGGACCGGCCGACGGGTGCGGGCGTGGGGCGTGTGCGGTCGTACGAGGAGGGGTTCGACCAGTACGTCGCCCATCTCGTCGGCGTACTCCCGAACCGTCTGGACGGTTTGAAGATCGTCCTCGACGAGGCGCACGGCGCCGCCGCCCGGGTCTCGCCGGAGGCGTTCACGCGGGCCGGTGCCGAGGTCGTCCTGATCGGGGCCGAGCCGAACGGGCTCAACATCAACGACGGCTGCGGGTCCACCCACCTCGACCCGCTCAAGGCCGCGGTCGTCGAGCACGGAGCGGACTTCGGCATCGCGCACGACGGGGACGCCGACCGGTGCCTGGCCGTCGACCACACCGGTGCGGAGGTGGACGGTGACCAGATCATGGCCGTCCTCGCGCTGGCGATGCGGGAGCGGGGGGTGCTGCGGGCCGACACCGTGGTGGCCACCGTCATGTCCAACCTCGGCTTCAAGCTGGCGCTGGAGCGGGAGGGGCTGAGTCTCGTCCAGACCGCGGTGGGGGACCGGTATGTGCTGGAGGAGATGAAGGAGCACGGGTACGCGCTCGGAGGCGAGCAGTCCGGGCACGTGATCATTCTCGACCACGCGACGACCGGGGACGGCACGCTGACCGGGTTGCTGCTCGCCGCTCGGGTGGCGGAGAGCGGGCGGTCGCTGCGGGAGCTGGCGGCGGTGATGGAGCGGTTGCCGCAGGTTCTGATCAACGTGCCCGATGTGGACCGGTCGCGGGTGCGGACCTCTGCCGAGCTGGTGACGGCTGTTGCCGACGCGGAGCGGGAACTCGGTGCGACGGGGCGGGTGTTGTTGCGGCCGTCCGGTACCGAGCCGTTGGTGCGGGTGATGGTCGAGGCCGCGGACATCGACCAGGCTCGGTCTGTCGCCGGGCGGTTGGCCGATGTGGTGAAGTCGGCGCTGGGGTAGTTGTCCGGTTCGTTCGGGTGCCGGGTGCCGGGTGCCGGGTGCCGGGTTCGGGTTCGGGGTGGGGGTGCTGTGAGGTGCCGGGTTCGGGTTCGGGGTGGGGGTGCTGTGAGGTGCGGGGTGCGGGTTCGATGTGGCTGGTCGCGCAGTTCCCCGCGCCCCTTTCGCGCGTTGCCACTCCCGGCGATTCAAGCCGCTGACCGTTTGCGCTGCGCCGACCAGAGCCACTTCTGGAGCATCAGGGTCAAAGTGCCCGCCAGGATGATGCCCAGGAGGTTCAGCAGGAGCTGTTCCGTGGAGTGCCATGCCTGGTTGGTGTCGCTGTAGATCAGGGCTACGGCCGCGTTGGCGGCGGCCGGGACCGTCGTGACCGAGATGGCCACGCCCACCAGGGCACCGGACTTGGCGGACGTCAGGGAGAGCGTGCCGGCGGCTCCGGCGAGCACCGCCACGACGAACGAGAACCAGTCGGGGGCGTAGATGAAGCCCGTGTTGGGCCGCTCGGCCTCCAACCGGGCCTCGGTGAACAGGCCGACGGCGTCCATGAAGAGGCTGAAGCCGACGGTCACCACCATCGCCACCGCGAAGCCCACCAGCAGTGCGATCAGTGAGCGGAGCGCGAGGCGGGGCGCCCGTTGGACGGCGGCCGTGCAGATGCCCGCCAGAGGACCGAACTCCGGGCCGACCGCCATCGCGCCGACGATCAGGATCGCGTTGTCCAGCACCACACCGCAGGCCGCGATCATCGTGGCGAGCGTGATGAACGCCAAGTAGGTGACGGAGAGGGTCGACTCCTCGTGGGTCGCGTCGGTGAGGTGCTCCCACAGGACGGCGTCCGCGCCCTCGCCGGGGGCGTCCTCCTCGGCCTGGTCGGCGCGCTTGGAGAGGGACAGGTCGATGTTCTCGACGGCGATGGAGCCGGTGGTGTCGAGGTCCAACTTCTGCAGTCCGCTGAGGAGTTCGTCACCGGCCTCGCGGGCGACATCGCACATCACCACGTCGCCGGCGGGGATGCGGGCGGTGCCCGGCAGGACGACGAGGTGGGTGGTGCCGACCGTTTTCTCGATCAGGCGGACCACGTCGTCGGTCTTGTCGGACGGCGTGATGAGGCGCAGATGCAGCATGGTGCCTTTTTAACAGGTCCGGGTTTTCCCGAGGTCTCCGCCAGGAGGACAGCCGGAGTGGGCCAGAACCGCAACAGGCATACGGCTGCGGCGAGGCCGATCCGGCACGTGGAGGCACGTCGGCCGGTCACCCGGCCGGCGTTGAGCCGGGGCGCCGGAAGTCCCGGACGGCTGTCACGGCCGTGTGCCGATCGGAGGTCCCCGGGGCGTCGACACCTCACCGTGGCCGGTTCAGCGGTACGAGCCCGCGATCCGGCGGGTGGTGACGTTGATGCGGTTCCATGCGTTGGCTGAGGCGATGGCCATCACCAAGGCCGCCAGGCTCGACTCGTCGAAGTGCTTGGCGGCCTGGTCCCAGATGTCGTCGGGCACACCGCCGGGGTTGTCGGCGATGCGGGTGGCCGCCTCGGTCAGTGCCAGGGCCGCTCGTTCCTGGTCAGTGAAATAGGGGGCGTCTCGCCAGGCCGCTACAGCCCACAGCCGCTCGTTGCTTTCGCCTGCCTCGTGGGCTCGGTGCGCATGCAGATCCACGCAGGTTCCGCACCCGTTGATCTGACCGGTCCGCAGCCTGACGAGTTCCAGGATGTGCTGCGGGACGCCGCTGCCCTGCAGGAACTGTTCCATCGCGGCCATTGCCTGGTAGCCGCCGCTTGCGAGGCGGTACACATCGGCCATCCTTGCCTGCATCGTCTTCTCCCTTTCGGTGACTCGGTAGCTGGAATCCTGGTAACCGTCTTCGCGTTGCGCCTCCCCGGGGTGAATTCGCACGTGCTGAACGTTGCTCCCCGCCTCTCGGCCGTCGGCCCCTCTGCCGGGTTCAGCCGATGTCAGACGCGAAGAGGTCGTCGCGACCGGGCGGCTGCCAGCTGAGGACCGGGGCGAGCGCGTTGAGCATGGCCGAGCCGGGAGCCAGGCGGAGCAGCAGGTCGCGCAACGCGGCGGCGGGTGCCGAGTGCCATTGCGCGGCGATGCCGATCCGGTGGGAGCGACGGGCGATCCGCTGAGTGCGGGGGCGTCGGCGTCGGTCGTAGGCGGCCAGCGCCGACTCCACGTCGGGGTACGCGTCCAGGAGGACGGCCAGCGTGACCGCGTCCTCCAACGCCTGGTTGGCTCCCTGGCCCAGATTCGGGGTCATGGCGTGCGCGGCGTCGCCGAGCAGGGCGGCGCGCCCGGTGACGAAACTGGGCAGCGGCGGCAACGCGTAGATGTCGTGGCGCATCACCGCTTCCTCATGGGCGGCCGTCAGCAGCCGGGGAATGGGGTCATGCCACCGTCCGAAGCGTCGACGCATCTCAGCGAGTTCATTGCCGGGGCTGCGCTGTCCTTCGGGGGCGTCGGCGACGCAGAACAGGTAGGTGCGGCCGTCCGCGAGCGGAGCGATTCCCACCCGCTCACCACGTCCCCAGCTCTCACCTCCCCCCGACAGCCGCCGCCCTGTGTCGACGACGGCACGCCATGCCGTGTACCCGGCGTACTGTGGCGCCGGAGCCTGTGGCCACAGCGAGCGCCGCACGGTGGAGTTGATCCCGTCGGCGGCCACCAGCAGATCGGCCTGTGAGACGCCTTTGCCGTAGTGGACCTCGACCCGTCGGCCGCGGAGACCGACCGTGGTGACCCTGGCGTCCGCGCACAGCGTCCCCACCGGAAGGGCCGTACGGAGGATGTCGAACAGCTGAGCACGGTGGATCATCACCACGGGGCCGAACCGCCTGGCCAGCTCTTGGGTGTCGGTCCGCGACAGCCAACGGCCGGACGTGTTCCGGATGCCCGCCTGGGTTTCCGTCAGGGCCTGCTCGCGAACCTGGTCGCCTACGCCCAGGGCTTCCAGCGCGCGCACTCCGTTGGGCCACAGCGAAAGCCCCGCTCCCACCTCGCCAAAGGCGCCGGAGCGCTCCAGCACCCTCACTTGCCAGCCGCTCCGCGTCAGCGCGACGCCGGCGGCCAGACCGCCGATCCCGCCGCCGACCACGATCGCGGAGCGTTCCCCGGCGCCGCCGACGTGTCCTGCCTTCCCCATCAGAACTCCTCTACATCTGTAGTGGACGCCCGATCACTCTACACTTGTAGAGCACGAGTCGAGGCGAAGGGGAAAACGAGTGGCCCACACCACGCTCCGGCGGCAACGGCTGGCCGACGCGGCGATCAGCACCCTGGCCCGTTCCGGCATGCGCGGGCTCACCCACCGCGCGGTCGACCAGACCGCCGAAATCCCGGCGGGCTCGTGCTCGTACTACTTCCGCACGCGCCAAGAGCTCCTGCAGGCCGCCGTGGAGCGTCTGGCGGAACTGGACATCGCTGAGATCGACGACCGCCCCGCCCTCACCGGGGCCGCGAGCCTCCCCCAGATCGCCGAGGCCACCGCGGGGCTCATCGAGCACTGGACCACTGCTGGACGCGAGCGCATGCTCGCCCGCTACGAGCTGGCCCTGGAAGCGCCCCGCCGCCCCGAACTCCGTGCCGCCCTGCACACCGCGGGCAGCCGCCACCGAGCCGTGGCCGAGAACATGCTCGCCGCCGCGGGCACACCGGACCCCGCGGCACACGCAAACGCGTTCGTGGCCCTCCTGGACGGCATACTTTTCAACCAGCTGACCGCGGCAGCCGCACACCGGCTCACCCCCGAGCAGCTGCGCCGAACCCTCCTCAGCCTGATCCACACCTGCGCGGACCCCGTCATCCCTGATCCCTGAGTCCTTGCCCAAGGCGTGACGTGAAGTGTCGGCGGTATCAGGCCAGTGAGCACGTCAGAGTTTGCGCAGGCTCAGCCGCTGCACCTTGTGGTCGGGGCCCTTGCGGATGATGAGGGCGGCACGGCCGCGGGTGGGGGCCACGTTCTCGACCAGGTTGGGCCGGTTGATCGTGCGCCAAGTGGTGCGGGCGTAGTCGAGGGCCTCCTCCTCGGAGACCTGGGTGTACTTGCGGAAGTACGAGGACGGGTTCTGGAAGGCCGTGGCGCGCAGCTTCTTGAAGCGGTTGAGGTACCAGCGCTCGATGTCCTCGGTGCGGGCGTCGACGTACACACTGAAGTCGAAGTAGTCGGCGAGACCGACGCGGGTGCGGCCGTCCTTGCCGGGCAGCGCGGGCTGGAGGACGTTGAGGCCCTCGACGATCAGGATGTCGGGGCGGCGGACCGTGAGGCGCTGGTCCGGGACGATGTCGTAGATGAGGTGGGAGTAGACGGGCGCGGTGACCTCGTCCTTGCCCGCCTTGATGTCGGCGACGAAACGGGTGAGCGCGCGGCGGTCGTACGACTCGGGGAAACCTTTCCGCGACAGCAGGCCGCGGGACTCGAGTTCCCGGGTGGGGAGCAGGAAGCCGTCCGTGGTGACCAGCTCGACGCGCGGGTGCTCGGGCCAGCGGGAGAGGAGAGCCTGGAGAAGGCGGGCGACCGTGGACTTGCCGACCGCGACGGATCCAGCGACCCCTATGACGAAGGGGGTGCCGGACTGGGAGCCCTGCTCGCCGAGGAAGGTGTTCAGCGCCCCTCTGAGGCCGTCGGTGGCGCCGACGTAGAGGTTGAGGAGGCGGGAGAGCGGGAGGTAGATGTCCCGCACCTCGTCGAGGTCGATCACGTCGCCGAGGCCACGCAGCTTCTCGACCTCCTCGGCCGTGAGCGGCAACGGCGTCTTCTCGCGCAGCGCACTCCATTCGGCTCGGGTGAGATCGACGTAGGGAGTCGCCTCCGGCCTGTGCCGGTGGGCGCTCCGGGGCATCGGGGAGACCGGAGAGATCACAGTCCATTGTTAACGGAGTTTGAACGGGGCGGGGGGTGGGGTCCGTCACGCCGCCATCGGATGACCACCGAGGGCTTCGTACAGCGGTGGGAATTTCCGATTTCGGGCACGCGGGAGCCTTTTCGGGCGCTGGATCGTGCGTAGGCTGCCGTTCCATGTGCGGAATCGTGGGATACGTGGGGTCGCAGTCGGCGCTCGATGTCGTGATGGCCGGGCTGAAGCGACTGGAGTACCGGGGGTACGACTCGGCGGGCGTCGCGGTACTCGCGGACGGCGGGCTGGCGGCGGCGAAGAAGGCCGGGAAGCTGGCCAACCTGGAGAAGGAACTGGCCGACCGGCCGCTGCCGACGGGGACGACGGGCATCGGGCACACCCGGTGGGCCACGCACGGGGCGCCGACGGACGCCAACGCGCATCCGCACCTGGACAACGCCGGGCGGGTGTCCGTCGTCCACAACGGGATCATCGAGAACTTCGCCGCGCTGCGGGCCGAGTTGGAGGAGCGGGGACACGAACTGACCTCCGAGACGGACACCGAGGTCGTCGCCCACCTGCTCGCCGAGGAGTTCTCCTCGTGTGCCGACCTGGCCGAGGCGATGCGGCTGGTGTGCCGGCGGCTGGAGGGCGCGTTCACGCTGGTCGCGGTGCATGCCGACGAGCCGGATGTGGTCGTGGGGGCGCGACGGAACTCGCCGCTGGTGGTGGGCGTCGGAGAGGGCGAGTCCTTTCTCGCCTCGGACGTCGCCGCGTTCATCGCCCACACGCGGTCGGCGATCGAGCTGGGGCAGGACCAGGTGGTGGAGCTGCGCCGGGACGGGGTGACGGTGACCGGCTTCGACGGCCGCCCGGCCGACGTGCGCTCGTATCACGTCGACTGGGACGCGTCGGCGGCGGAGAAGGGCGGCTACGACTACTTCATGCTCAAGGAGATCGCCGAGCAGCCCAAGGCGGTCGCCGACACGTTGCTGGGTCGCATCGACGCGGCCGGCTCGCTGACGCTGGACGAGGTGCGGATCAGCGACCAGGAGCTGAGGGAGATCGACAAGGTCGTCATCGTCGCCTGCGGTACGGCCTTCCACGCCGGGCTGATCGCCAAGTACGCCATCGAACACTGGACGCGGCTCCCGTGCGAGGTGGAGCTGGCGAGCGAGTTCCGGTACCGGGATCCGATCCTGGACGCGCAGACCCTGGTGATCGCCATCTCGCAGTCCGGCGAGACCATGGACACGCTGATGGCGCTGCGGCACGCGCGGGAGCAGGGCTCCAAGGTGCTGGCCATCTGCAACACCAACGGGTCGACGATCCCGCGTGAGTCGGACGCGGTGCTCTACACGCACGCCGGGCCGGAGGTCGCGGTCGCCTCGACGAAGGCGTTCCTGACGCAGTTGGTGGCGTGCTACCTGGTCGCGCTGTACCTGGGGCAGGTACGGGGCACCAAGTGGGGCGACGAGATCGGCGCGGTGGTCCGGGACCTGTCGCGCGTCTCCGGGGAGGTCGAGCGGGTCCTGGAGACGATGGAGCCGGTACGGGCGCTGGCCCGGTCGCTGGCGGAGAAGCGAACGGTGCTGTTCCTGGGGCGCCATGTCGGCTACCCGGTGGCCCTCGAGGGCGCGCTGAAGCTGAAGGAACTCGCCTACATGCACGCCGAGGGCTTCGCCGCGGGCGAGCTGAAGCACGGGCCGATCGCGTTGATCGAGGACGACCTGCCGGTGGTCGTGGTCGTTCCCTCGCCCCGGGGAAGGTCGGTGCTCCACGACAAGATCGTGTCCAACATCCAGGAGATCCGGGCGCGGGGTGCGCGGACGATCGTGATCGCGGAGGAGGGGGACGAGGCGGTGGTGCCGTACGCGGACCACCTGATCCGGATTCCGGCCACGCCGACGCTGCTGCAACCACTGGTGTCCACGGTGCCGTTGCAGGTGTTCGCGTGCGAGCTGGCGACGGCCCGGGGCAACGAGGTGGATCAGCCGCGGAACCTGGCCAAGTCGGTGACGGTGGAGTGAGTCGTCTTCAGGGCGGCTATGAAGGTGGTGAAGGCTCCGGTGGGGAAGGTGAGGGTTGCTCTGGCGGGGGTCTTGGTGTCGCGGACGGATACGTGGGTGGGGGAGTTGGCGATCTCCACGCAGTTGTTGCCGTCGTCCGGGCCTGAGTAGGACGACTTCCGCCAGTTGTCCATGGGGCGCCTCACAGCTCTTTTGCCAGCCGGTTGATGAAGTCACGCGACTGTCCGGGGTCGAGTGATGCAGCTTCCACTTTACGGAAGCGCGTTCGAAAGATGTTGAGCTGTGCCTCGGAGTCGATGAAGGCCGACCCATGGGGTACGTCGCGCACCACTGTGTCCAGCTTGGGAACCGGGCCACCCACGTACGTCATTGTGCTGGCGGCTCTGGCGAAGCCGTCCAGGTCGAAGGGGATGACCCGGACCGTGATGTGTTCTGCTTCTGACAGCTCCAGGAGCTTCGAGAGTTGAGCCCGGGATGCGGCGCGGTCGCTGACCCTGATGCGTAGGGCAGACTCGTGGATCACCAGCTCGTACGGGACGGTGATCTGCTGGCGCCTCATTCGGTGGCGGACGCGCAACTCAAGCTCGTCGCGGGTGAGTTCGGGCACCCTGGACGAGAAGACCGCCCGGGCGTAGTCCTCCGTCTGCAACAGGCCCGGCACGTACAGGATCGCCACCTCGTGCAGGAACCTGGCGTGGTGGTCCAGTTCGGCGAGGTCCAGGAAGGACGTCGGCAGCAGGCCCCGGTACTCCTCCCACCAGCCGCGCGTCCGGTCGGTGGCCATCGCGACCAGGGCGTCGATGAACTCCTGGTCCGTGCAGACGTAGTGGGACGCCAGGCGGCGCACGGTGTCCTCGCTTATACCCGCGATGCCGGATTCGATCTGGCTCAACCGCGCCGCGTCGGTCCCGAGCAGAGCGGCGGCCTCGCGTCCCTTGAGGCCGGCGGCCTCGCGCAGGCGTAGCAGCTCTGTGCCGAGGCGTGACTGGCGTGCTGTGGGCTGCCGTCTCCGTGGCATCGATGTCTCCTCGAACTGCTATAGGGCGGTGCCCCTTTCAGGGCAGATTACCGGCAACAGGTTGCACGGGACCAATATTGGACCGTACTCTCAGTGACGCGACGCACACGCTGCGGATTGACGGGGTCCCGGAAGCGCACCGCCCCGTCCTGCCATGACGGCCGCGACACTGCCACCGCCCGCCGACCCGCACCCCCCACCACCTGAACGGAGTTGACGCATGCCCGAAAACGATTCCGAACCGTGGGAGTACTGCCTGTGCATCCCCAACGACCCCCGAGCCGTCACCGTGAGCCGCCGCACCCTCCGCCTGATCCTCACCCTGCACGGACTCATCGGCCTGGTCGACGTGGCCGAACTCCTCGCGACGGAGTACGGCACACGAAGGGGCCGGCTGCCCTGCGCGTGCGCTGGTCGGCGGGCGTGCTGCGGATCGGGGCGTGGGACGCGGACCCGGAACCGCCCCAGGCGCCGAGGGCGTTGGAGCGGCTCGGGGAGTTGGCGGAGGAGGGGCGGGGGCTGGCGCTGGTGCGGGCCTGTGCCGACCTTTGGGGCTGGCATCCGCTGTCCAGACACGGCAACCGGGGCAAGTACGTGTGGTGCGAGCTGACCTCGCCCCGCGTGAACGTTGTGCCGCCGCCCGAAAGGGTGAACGTCTCCTGATCACCCGGACAGCCGTCCCTTACCTCCATCTAGGTTGCGCACATGGTCACATCAGCTCACGAGGGCATGCACCGGATCTTCCAGGAGCGGCCCGAGATCCTGGCTCCCGTGTTCGGGGTGCTGGGTGTCCCGTTATCCGAGAAGGCGACCGTGGACGCCGTCACCACGGACGTCACGGAGGCCCGGCCGCTGGAGCGGCGCGTGGACACCGTGCTGCGCATCGGCCCGTCCGACGGCGAGGACTTTCTGCTCGCCATCGAGTCGCAGTCGGGCAAGGTCGCAGGCAAGGAGGCGAGTTGGGCATACTACGTCGCCTACCTTCAGGCGAAGTACCGGCTGCCCGTGCTGCTTCTCGTGGTCTGTCAGGACAGGGCCACGGCCAAGTGGGCGGCCGGCCCCTTCGACTGCGGCACACGCGGCTGGACGGCTCAGCGGACGTATCCGCTGGTCGCCGGGCCGGACAACCTGCCGGTGATCACCGATGCCAGAACCGCGGCGAAGAACCTCGCACTGGGCGTGCTCTCGGCCCTGGCACACGCCCGCAGCCCCGACTGTGAGGCCATACTGAGGGCAATCACAACCGCCCTGCAGGAACTCCAGGAATCGGATCCCGAGACCGCCGGGTACTTCTTCGAGTTCCTGGAAATCAACCTGGGTAGCACCCCAGCCGGAGAGAAATTGAGGGAGATCATGTCGTTCGTCAGCTACTTCCCCGGCCGGGGGACGGTCCGTGAGACGGCGTACCTGGAGGGCAAGGCAGAAGGCAAGGCAGAAGGCGAGGCCAAAGGCGAGGCCAAGGGGATTCTGTTCGTGCTGGAGGTGCGCGGCATCCCCGTCTCGGACAGCGTGCGCGAGCGCATCACCGCCTGCACCGATCTCGACCGCATGGACGCCTGGCTGGAGCGTTCCCGCACGGTCGAGCGGGCCGAGGACCTGTTCGTCGAGGACCCGGAGGTTCCGGGGACCAGCCCGGAACAGGACTGAGCGTTGGCCGATGACCTCGCCAACTACTCGCCACCGGTGTCATGTCCCACAGCAGGCAGAGGCGCAACATCACCTACCGGTGGGTTGAGGCGAGCGAACCCTTCCTGGCGTTGGTAAGGGAAGTAGGGGTAGGCCGCTGTCCTGGCGCTCGCCGCATTGAGTTTCGCCAACTGGTCGGGCGTAAGAGTCCAGCCGACGGCACCGAGGTTCTGACGGAGCTGCTCCTCGTTGCGGGCGCCGATGATGACGGAGGAGACGGTCGGCCGCTGCAGCAGCCAGTTGATGGCGATTTGTGGAATTCCTTTGCCGGTCTCCTGTGCGATCTCGTCGAGGGCGTCGACCACGCGGTAGAGGTGTTCATCCTCGACCGGCGGGCCGTAGTCCGCGGTGTGGTGCAGTCGACTATTGGCCGGTAGGGGCTGGCCGCGGCGGATTTTGCCTGTGAGTCGTCCCCAGCCGAGGGGGCTCCAGACGAGGGCTCCGAGGCCCTGATCCAGTCCGAGGGGCATCAGCTCCCATTCGTAGTCGCGGCCGATGAGGGAGTAGTAGACCTGATGTGCGACATAGCGCGGGTGGCCGTACCTCTCCGCGATCGAGAGGGACTTCATCGCCTGCCATCCGGAGAAGTTGGAGATGCCGAGGTAGCGGACCTTTCCTGCTCGTACGAGATCGTCGAGTGTGGAGAGGACTTCCTCGATCGGCGTGCCGGCGTCAAAGGCGTGCAGTTGGAACAGGTCGATGTAGTCGGTACCGAGTCGCCGCAGGGCGTCCTCGCACGCGGTGATCAGACGTGAACGGGAGGAGCCGGCATCGCCTGGGCCGTCGCCCATCGGCAAGCTGGTCTTGGTGGACACGATCACCTGGTCCCTGCGGCCTTTGATCGCTTCGCCCAGCACCTCCTCGGAGGCGCCGCCGGAGTAGACGTCGGCGGTGTCGAACATGGTGATCCCGGCGTCCAGGCAGATGTCCACGAGACGGCGTCCTTCTCGCGCATCAGTGTTGCCCCAGGCACCGAACAGCGGTCCTTGGCCGCCGAAGGTGCCGGCGCCGAAACTCAGTGCGGGGACCTTGAGGCCGGATGCGCCAAGCCGCCTGTATTCCATGGCTGTTCCTCTCTCGCCGCCTGATCTGGCTAATGGTCCTACAGTTCCGTTAGTGTTCTCAACGTAGCAGGCGTGAGCAGTTAACGGAACTGGAGTCCCGTTATGAGATCTGAGGGTGCTGATCCGGGGACCGTCCGTCCGGGTGGGCGCACGGCGCGGGTGCGGGAGTCGGTGCTGCAAGCGGCTGGGGACGCCTTGGCGGAGCATGGCTTCGCCCATCTGGATCTCGCCGACATCGCGCGCCGTGCCGAGGTGGGCAAGACCACCGTCTACCGCCGCTGGGGAACGGTGAACGGCCTGGTGGCCGACTTGCTGCTGGACATGGCCGAGCAGTCACTGCCACGTACCGAGACCGGCTCGCTGCTCGGTGATCTCCAGGCGAACGCCCGGCTCGTGCAGCGCACCTTGGCCGACCCGCGGCAAGGAGCGCTGTTCAAGGCAGTGATCGCCGCCGCCACCTGCGAGGCGAAGACAGCCGAGGCCCTGCACCGCTTCTACGACACCCGCGTCAAGGAGTGGGCACCCTGCGTCCAGCAGGCCATCGACCGGGGCGAGGTGCCTGAGGGCACCGATGTCCACGAGGTCATCCGTGCTGTCTCCGCCCCCCTCTTCTACCGCCTGCTGACCACCGGCGACTGCCTCGACGAAGCCTCCGCAGACCAGGCCGCCGAGGCCGCCGCAGCCGCAGCGTGCGCAGGAGCATACGTGCTGGGTGGATGAGGTCTTGGGTGACCGGCTTTCTGGATCCGTCGCGAGTGCGGGTCGCGGTGCGTGATCTCCGGGGGCGTAGTGGCTCAGGTGCCGTCGACCTCGCTGGATCGTGCCCTGACCGCGACACACCAGGCCGATCTGGTCACCGGGGAGACGAACCCGCGGTCGCCGGACGGATCGTAGAGTGCGCGGATGAGCATCATCGGGGTCGGTATCGACGTAGCCGAGATCGATCGGTTCCGGGCGTCGCTGGAGCGTACGCCCACCATGGCGGCGCGGCTGTTCCTGGAGAGCGAGTTGCTGCTGCCCAGCGGGGAGCGGCGCGGTGTCGCCTCGCTCGCCGCGAGGTTCGCCGCCAAGGAGGCCCTCGCCAAAGCCCTGGGCGCCCCGGCAGGGCTGCACTGGACCGACGCCGAGGTCTACGTCGAGGACAGCGGGCAGCCACGGTTGCGGGTCACCGGGACGGTCGCGGCACGGGCGGCGGAACTCGGGGTGCGCTCCTGGCATGTGTCGCTCAGTCATGACGCGGGGGTGGCGTCGGCGGTGGTGATCGCGGAGGGGTGACGGCGGGGGAGCGGGCGGGTGTCGCCCACACCGGTGCTCCGGCTGAGGGTGAGGCTCAGGCCGCCTGGTCCCACTCCGCGAACACGTCCTCGTAGCTCTCCGGGTCGTCGCCGCCGACGCGTCCGCCGAGGGACTTCTCGCGGGCGCGCAGCACGGCCCACGCGAGGGCGGACACGCACGCGGCGTACCAGGGCAAGGGCCACAGGAGCTGCCACCAGGGGGCACTCGGGGCGACGGTGATGTCGACGGCGGCTGTGGTCATGCCGGCGCCGAGGCTCCAACACAGCAGGCGTCCGGCGTAGCGGACGGCTCGAGTCAGGGGGCCGACGGATCTGTCCGGATCGGTCATCGCGGGAAAGTCCTTCACGGAATGGGCGACGGCCGCGGCTGCGGCAGCGCTCACCGAACGCCCTAAGTGTGCGTTTCGTGAAGGGCCGTGCCCAGGGGTGTTCTGTGACGCCCGGGGCATCTGAGACAGCATCAGGTCCGGGCATATGCCAGCAACTACCCGATCGTGCCTGGTAAGCGCTTCCGTCCGATGTGCGGAGCAGGGCTGAATATGACTTGAAATCGTCCAGAGGGTTCCACAGGTAGTGGCCTGACCTGGACGAGGTTGCACTTCCGGGCATCTGTACTGTCCGGTGGCTGGCCGGAATTGAGCATTCCTCCCTGCTGTAAGGGATGTAGGTGGCTATTTGTCCTGCTATCCATCAGTAAAGCGGTAGGGCCGATTCCGGCTCGCGTGGAAAGCGGCCACAAGGGCGCCTCACGCAGCAGGTGCCGTTCCGCTGGTCGTCCGGCTGGTGTTCCTGGCGCTGATGCTCGCCGGGGCAGTGGTGGGGTGAACGCGATGAAGCCCCCAGTAGACGAAGCCCCCATAGGCGTGCCGTGTTCCGGTAGGCGTGCCGTGTTCCGGCCTTCGCGTTCCACGGACGTTCTGCGGCAGACTCGATCACATGCGTACTGCGTACAGCGTGGAGACGGTAAGGGCGGCCGAGCGGGAGCTGATGGCGCGGCTTCCGGACGGGGCGTTGATGCAGCGGGCGGCGGCCGGGCTCGCCGCCGCCTGCGCGGACCTGCTGGGGCGGGTGTACGGCAGTCGGGTGGTGCTGCTGGTCGGCAGTGGTGACAACGGGGGTGACGCGTTGTACGCCGGAGCCCGGCTGGCCCGGCGTGGGGCGGGTGTCACGGCGGTGCTGCTCGCGCCCCAACGGGCCCATGGAGAAGGGCTCGTCGCGCTGCGACGCGCCGGGGGCCGGGTGGCGGCTCCGGAGGGCGCCGAGCGACTCATCGAGCGGGCCGACCTCGTCGTCGACGGCATCGTCGGGATCGGCGGCAAGGGCGGACTGCGCCCGGACGCCGCGCCGCTCGCCGCCGCCGCGGAGCAGTCGCGGGCCGCCGTCGTCGCCGTCGACCTGCCGAGCGGGGTCGATGCCGACACGGGGCAGGTGAACGGGACTGCCGTACGGGCCGACCTGACCGTCACCTTCGGGACGCACAAGCCCGGGCTGCTGGTCGATCCGGCGCGGGAGTACGCCGGGTCGGTGCGGCTCGTCGACATCGGGCTGGAACTGCCGGACGAGCCCGCGCTGGAGGCGTTGCAGCACGCGGACGTGGCGCGGCTGCTGCCGGTGCCGGCAGCGGAGAGCGACAAGTACCGGCGGGGTGTCGTCGGGATCGCCGCCGGGTCCGCGCGTTACCCGGGGGCCGCCGTGCTCGCGGTGTCCGGCGCGCTGCGGGGCGGGGCCGGGGCCGTGCGGTACGTGGGGCCCGCCGGGGACGCGGTGATCGCCCGCTTTCCCGAGACGCTCGTGTCGGACCAGGGGCCGAAGAAGGCGGGGCGTGTGCAGGCGTGGGTCGTCGGACCGGGCGCCGGGGACGACGCCGCGACGGTGGCGGAGGTGCTGGCGGCGGACGTACCCGTGCTGATCGACGCGGACGGACTGCGGTTGGCGGACGTGGCAGCGGTGCGGGCCCGTACCGCGCCGACGCTGATGACCCCGCACGCCGGAGAGGCCGCCGCACTGCTAGGGGTGGCCCGGGAGGAGGTCGAGTCGGCCCGGCTGAGTTCGGTGCGGGAGCTGGCGGGGCGGTACGGGGCGACCGTACTGCTGAAGGGGTCGACGACGTTGGTGGCCGGCTCGGCGGGCGGGGCCGTCCGCGTGAACGCCACGGGTACGTCCTGGCTCGCCACCGCGGGAAGCGGTGACGTGCTGTCAGGGCTGACGGGGTCGCTGCTGGCGGCGGGGCTGTCGGCGTCGGACGCGGGAAGCGTCGGGGCGTATCTGCACGGACTGGCCGGCAGGCTCGCGGCGGACGGGGCGCCGGTGGGGGCGCACGACGTGGCGGAGGCGGTGGTACGGGCCTGGCGGGACGTACGGCGGTGAGTGGGCGGTCGGAGCAGCGGCCGAGCCGCGCCGGTCGAAAAGGCCGCCGTCCGGAGATCCTGTCCCGCCCCTCTGAGAGACTGGGGGCGCGATGAGTGAGACAGCAGCCCCGTCGAGCGCCCCCCTGCGTGCTCGCGCCGAGATCGATCTGGCCGCCCTGCGGGCCAACGTGCGGACCCTGCGCGCCCATGCGCCGGGCGCGGCCGTGATGGCCGTGGTGAAGTCCGACGCGTACGGCCACGGGGCGGTGCCGTGTGCCCGCGCGGCGGTCGAGGCGGGGGCGCGCTGGCTGGGCACGGCCACCCCCGAGGAGGCGCTCGCGCTGCGCGCCGCCGGGCTGACCGGGCGGATCATGTGCTGGCTGTGGACGCCCGGCGGGCCCTGGCGGGAGGCGATCGAGGCGGACCTCGATGTCTCGGTCAGTGCTCTGTGGGCCCTCGCGGAGGTCACCGAGGCCGCCCGCGCCGCCGGTGTCCCGGCGCGCGTGCAGCTCAAGGCCGACACGGGACTGGGCCGGAACGGGTGCCAGCCCGGCGAGGACTGGGCCGAGTTGGTCGGCGCCGCGCTGCGCTCCGAGGCCGAGGGGCTGATCCGGGTCACCGGGCTGTGGTCCCACTTCGCCTGCGCCGACGAGCCCGGGCATCCTTCCATCGCCGCCCAGCTCACCCGCTTCCGGGAGATGCTGGCGTACGCCGAGGGGCAGGGCGTGCGGCCCGAGGTGCGACACATCGCCAACTCGCCGGCCACGCTCACGCTGCCCGAGTCCCACTTCGACCTCGTACGGACCGGGATCGCCGTCTACGGCGTCTCGCCGAGCCCGGAGGTCGGCACTCCGGCAGACTTCGGACTGCGTCCGGTGATGACGCTGTGTGCCTCCATCGCGCTGGTGAAGCGCGTTCCGGGGGGGCACGGCGTCAGTTACGGGCATCATTACGTCACCCCGGGCGAGACGACCCTCGGCCTGGTGCCCGTCGGTTACGCGGACGGCATCCCCCGGCATGCCTCAGGGACCGGTCCCGTGCTGGTCGACGGCAAGTGGCGGACGGTGGCCGGCCGGGTGGCGATGGACCAGTTCGTCGTCGATCTGGGCGGTGACGAGCCCGAGGCCGGCGCGCGGGCCGTGCTCTTCGGACCCGGCGACCGCGGTGAGCCCACCGCCGAGGACTGGGCGCAGGCGGCGGGCACGATCGCGTATGAAATCGTCACCCGGATCGGAACGCGTGTTCCTCGCGTCTATGTGAACGAGGAACAAACGGGGTAACCGCACAGGGCGCGCGAGAACAGCGAGCCCGGCACCACACAACGCACCACGCAACAACACCGGCACCACATGCACCACCGGCACCAGACAACAGCGGTACCACGCACAACAGCGGTAACACCCGACCCAGCGATCCAGTAGTCCGGCAAAAAGGAGCGGTACGTGAGCGAGAGCAGTGCGGAGGCGGTCGTGGACGCCGCCGCGGCCGTCGCCACCGCCACGGGGGCGGCCGCCGGCTGGCGCAGGGCGACCGGCATCGCGGGCGCGGCCATAGGAGTCGTCGCCGCGGGCGCGGCCGCGGGCGTCGCCGTCGAGCGGCTCACCGTCGGCCGCGGGATGCGGCGCAAGGCCCGGCTCGCACTCGACTCGACGGGACCGTACGGCTCGCTGCGCGGCACCCCCGGCAAGGCGTACGGCGACGACGGCACCGAGCTGTACTACGAGGTCGACGACGTGGAACCGGAGGGCGGCTCGGCACCCCGGCGGCGCCGGCTCTTCGGACGCAAGGCGCCGGCTCCGGTCACCGTCGTCTTCAGCCACGGCTACTGCCTCAGCCAGGACTCCTGGCACTTCCAGCGGGCGGCGCTCAGGGGCGTCGTGCGGACCGTGCACTGGGACCAGCGCAGTCATGGGCGCTCCGGGCGGGGCGTCGCCCAGACGAGGGAAGGGGTGCCGGTCACCATCGAGCAGCTCGGACGGGACCTCAAGGCCGTCATCGACGCGGCCGCGCCGGAGGGGTCGATCGTGCTGGTCGGCCACTCCATGGGCGGGATGACCGTCATGGCCCTGGCCGACGAGTACCCCGAGCTGATCCGTGACCGGGTGGTCGCGGTCGCCCTGGTCGGTACGTCGTCCGGGCGGCTCGGCGAGGTCAACTTCGGGCTCCCCGTGGCCGGCGTCAACGTCGTCCGGCGGGTACTGCCCAGCGTGCTCAGGGCACTGGGGCAGCAGGCGGCCCTGGTGGAGAAGGGGCGGCGGGCCACGGCCGACCTGTTCGCCGGGATCATCAAGCGGTACTCGTTCGCGTCCCGGGACGTCGACCCGGCCATCGTGCGGTTCGCCGAGCGGATGATCGAGGGCACCCCGATCGACGTGGTCGCCGAGTACTACCCGGCGTTCAACGACCACGACAAGACCGAGGCGCTCGCCCTCTTCAGGGACATGCCGGTGCTCGTGCTGGCCGGGGTCCAGGACCTCGTCACGCCCAGTGAGCACAGCGAGGCCATCGCCGACCTGCTGCCGGACGCCGAACTGGTCCTCGTACCGGACGCCGGGCACCTGGTGATCCTGGAACACCCGGAAGTGGTCACCGACCGCCTCGCCGACCTGCTCACCCGCGCGGGGGCGGTGCCGACAGGGGCTACCGTAAGTGGCTATGGAAGCACCAGCAGCCCCGCACGACCCGGTTGAGACCGAGCTGACCGTCACCTCTCCCGAACAGATGCGGGAGCTGGGCCGAAGGCTCGCGAAACTGCTGCGCGCGGGCGACCTCGTGATGCTGACCGGGGAGCTCGGCGCCGGCAAGACGACGCTGACCCGGGGACTGGGTGAGGGGCTCGGGATCCGTGGCGCGGTCACGTCCCCGACCTTCGTGATCGCCCGGGTGCACCCGCCCCTGGGCGACGGTCCGCCCCTCGTGCACGTCGACGCGTACCGGCTGGGCGGCGGCCTCGACGAGATGGAGGACCTCGACCTCGACGTCTCGCTGCCCGAGTCCGTGGTCGTCGTGGAGTGGGGCGAGGGCAAGGTCGAGGAGCTGACCGACGACCGGTTGCAGGTCGTGATCCACCGGACCGTCGGAACCGCGCCCTCCCCGGGGACGGCCCCCGGGGAGCAGGAGACGGACGAGGTACGGCACGTGTCCCTGACCGGACTCGGTGAGCGCTGGGCGGCGGTGGACCTGAGCGTGCTGTCCGCGTGAGTGCGGCCGTACGAGGGGTGGTGGGCGGGCGTCCGCCGAGTTCATGGATGTTCCGACAAGACGTCGGCAAGATGTTGCGTTGGGCGTCTCGTGCGTGGTCACATGGTATCCAGTTCGTAGTTAGGTGTACCTAACTACGCCCGCCCCCGAACTTCAGGAGGCGTCATGTCGGCCACCGAGAGCAAGCCGGAGCCGCGGCAGCAGCCGCAGTCGAACGCGGCCGTCGTCGGCGTGTCCATGCGGGATCTGCTGGCGTCCTGCGCCGCCGCGCACGAGATCTCGACCCCGCCGCGCGTGCCCGACCCGCAGCCCTCGCGGCGGCCCGCCGCGCACCGCAAAGCCGCCTGACACTCCGGTTACCGGGACCAGGGCCCTTCTGATGGATCTTCGCGGCGTGCGGCACGCCCGCTCACCGCACGGCGCGAAGGGCCAGGTGGCTCCGTCACATGACCCTCCACGCCGCACGGCGATCGCACGCACCGAACGCCGCTCCTTCTCCCACGGAGATCCATCAGAAGGGCCCTAGCGGATCACGACGACCTTCGCGCCGATCGTCGCGAACTGCCACATCGCGGCGCCGTCCGCACGGGACTCGCGGATGCCGCCCGTCCGCGCGCTCGGATCGACGGGCGCGGCCGCGTTTTTCACCGCCGCGCTGAAGCCGATGGGCAGGCCGTCCACGGTGGTGAAGCGGACGACGTGCTCGACGGGGGTGCCGTCGGTGCCGGTGACCGAGCTGGAGCGGGACGTGACCGCGTAGCTGCCCGGCGCCGGGTCGACGCTGCCCGGGGCGACCGCGAAGGTACGCCGGACCTTCTCGCCCCGGCCCACCAGCCAGACCCGGTCGCCGCTCAGCGTGTACACGACCCGCTCACCCGCGCCGGAGGCGGCGGGCAGGGCCTCCGGGTTCCGTTCGGCGCGCGGCGACTCCGAGGCGGCCGCGGCGGGCGAGCCGTTCGCGGGCGGTGTGGCGAGGTCGGCGGGGAGGTTCGCGGAGGCCTGGTGGCCGAGGAAGCCGACGCCCGCGAGGGCCGCCGCGGTGAGCCCGGCCACGAATCCGGCGCTGCTGCTTGTCACGGTCGTCCACCTCTGTGTCGTACGCCTTGCAACCGGGGCGAAGGTAGCAGTCGGTGACCGTTAGACCTGGCCGTCCGACACGGGCCCGCGGGAGCCGTAGGCTGTTTGCGTGCTCTTGCTCGCTCTGGATACCGCCACCCCCGCCGTCACCGTCGCGCTGCACGACGGCGAGGACGTCATCGCCTCGTCGAGTCAGGTGGACGCGCGCCGGCACGGTGAACTGCTGCTGCCCGCCGTGGACCGGGTGCTCGCCGAGTCCGGTCTGCGGCTCGACGCCGTCACCGGGATCGTCGTCGGCATCGGCCCCGGCCCGTACACCGGGCTGCGCGTCGGTCTGATGACCGCCGACACCTTCGGGCTCGCGCTCGGCGTCCCCGTGCACGGCGTGTGCACGCTGGACGGCCTCGCCTACGCGTCCGACATCGAGAAGGGTCCCTTCGTCGTGGCGACGGACGCCCGGCGCAAGGAGGTCTACTGGGCCACGTACGCCGACTCCCGCACGCGCCTGACCGACCCCGCCGTCGACCGGCCCGCCGACATCGCCGAGCGGGTGGCCGGACTGCCGGCCGTGGGCGCGGGCGCGCTGCTGTACCCGGACACCTTCCCGAGCGCCCACGAGCCCGAGCACGTGTCGGCGGCGGCCCTCGCGGCGCTGGCCGCCGAGAGACTGGCCGCCGGCGTGGACCTCCCCGCTCCCCGGCCGCTGTACCTGCGCCGGCCCGACGCGCAGGTGCCCAAGAACTACAAGGTGGTCACCCCCAAGTGACCCCAGAAGCGACCCCACGAGCGACCGCGTCGACGGTGAACCCCCGACTGCGCGAGATGCGCTGGTGGGACATCGACCCCGTGCTGGCGCTGGAGCGGGACCTCTTCCCCGAGGACGCCTGGTCCCGCGGGATGTTCTGGTCCGAGCTGGCCCACTCCCGCGGCCCGGAGGCGAACCGGCGGTACGTGGTCGCCGAGACCGCCGACGGGACGATCGTCGGATACGCGGGACTGGCCTCCTCCGGCGAACTCGCCGACGTACAGACGATCGCCGTCGCCCGCGACCACCAGGGCACCGGACTCGGCAGCCGGCTGCTGACCGAACTGCTGCGGGCCGCCGGCGCCTTCGAGTGCGCCGAGGTGATGCTGGAGTGCCGGGTCGACAACGTCCGCGCGCAGAAGCTGTACGAGCGCTTCGGCTTCGAGGCCATCGGGTTCCGGCGCGGGTACTACCAGCCGGGGAACGTGGACGCCCTGGTGATGCGACTGACCGACCCCTCCACCTCCGTGAACGGCGTACAAGGAACCGAGATCCATGGCTGACGAACCACTCGTCCTCGGCATCGAGACCTCCTGCGACGAGACCGGCGTCGGCATCGTCCGCGGCACGACCCTGCTCGCCGACGCCATCGCCTCCAGCGTCGACGAGCACGCCCGCTTCGGCGGGGTCGTCCCGGAGGTCGCCTCCCGGGCGCACCTGGAGGCGATGGTGCCGACCATCGACCGCGCGCTGAAGGAAGCGGGGGTGAGCGCGAGGGACCTCGACGGCATCGCGGTCACCGCCGGACCGGGGCTCGCCGGGGCGCTGCTCGTCGGCGTCTCCGCGGCGAAGGCGTACGCGTACGCGCTCGGCAAGCCCCTCTACGGCGTCAACCACCTCGCCTCCCACATCTGCGTGGACCAGCTGGAGCACGGCGCGCTGCCGGAGCCGACGATGGCCCTGCTGGTGTCCGGCGGGCACTCCTCGCTGCTGCTGTCGAGCGACATCACCTCCGACGTCCGCCCGATGGGCGCGACCATCGACGACGCGGCCGGCGAGGCCTTCGACAAGATCGCCCGCGTGCTGAACCTGGGCTTCCCCGGCGGTCCGGTCATCGACCGGTACGCGAAGGAGGGCGACCCGCAGGCCATCGCGTTCCCGCGCGGTCTGACCGGGCCCCGCGACGCGGCGTACGACTTCTCCTTCTCCGGGCTGAAGACGGCCGTGGCCCGCTGGATCGAGGCGAAGCGGGCGGCGGGCGAGGAGGTACCGGTGCGGGACGTGGCGGCCTCCTTCCAGGAGGCGGTCGTGGACGTGCTGACCCGCAAGGCGGTCAGGGCCTGCAAGGACGAGGGCGTCGACCACCTGATGATCGGCGGCGGCGTCGCCGCCAACTCGCGGCTGCGGATCCTGGCCCAGGAACGCTGCGAGGCGGCCGGCATCCGGCTGCGGGTGCCCCGCCCCAAGCTGTGCACGGACAACGGGGCGATGGTGGCGGCGCTGGGTGCGGAGATGGTCGCCCGGGGGCGGTCCGCGTCCAGCTGGGAGCTCTCCGCCGACTCCTCGCTGCCGGTTACGGAAACACATGTCCCCGGCCACGACCACGTCCACGAGGTCAGCAAGGAGAACCTCTACTCGTGACGGTCGCGCTGATGTGGGAGGCCCGGGCGGCCGAGGGCCGGGGCGAGGAGCTGCTGGCGTGGGCGCGGGCGCAGGAGCTGCCGCGGCGTCCCCTGCGCCGGGAGACCTTCCGGGCACCGCGGGACCGGGTCCTCGTCATCACGTGGTGGGACGCGGCCTACGACGCCGAGTTGCCCGAACTGCCCGAGCCTGACGAGGAGTTGGTCATGCGCGCGGTGCATCGGTGGCGGTTCGAGTCGCTGGGCGAGAACTGAGCGCCGCCCGCTGATCACCCCTGCGACCGATTCCTCCGGACGGTGCCGGACGCGAAGCATCGCCTCCGGACCGGCTGCTCCTACGGCTGCGGCGACGACAGCGCCCACGCGGCGGTCACGAGGGTCGCGGACGCCACCGTGAAGCCCACCACGGCGACGAGGCTCCCGCCGCCCATCAGGATGCCCGCGAGGACACCGATCGTGGCGCCGGTCGCCGTGGCCCGGGCGCCCGGTCGCCACCAGGGGTGCGCGGGCCGTTTGTCGGTACCGGCCGGAACGGTGAAGGAGTCCCGCAGGTCACCGTGTTCGGCTCCCCGGTCGTACATGACCATGTGCCGCGGCGGCCGGTCCCGCAGTCGGCCCAGCGGGACGAGGCGGGTGCCGTCCGGCAGTTCCACCGCGGCGGGGCGGAGGCCGCGCGGCGAGCGGCGCACGGTCACCGGGACGGCGCCGGAGCAGTCGTCGAGGGCGGAGTGCCACATGACCCGCTGCCACAGGACGCGCCGGTCGGGGCGGTCGGGCTCGGCGAGGACGAGCCAGGTCGTGTCCGCGCCCCGCCATGGCGTCGCGCGGCGCTCCCCGAGGTGCACGGTCGCCGTCATCGGCCGGCCCGGCCGCCGGAGCGCCCACCGGAAGCGCAGGCCGCGCCAGGCCCAGATACCGCATATGGGGAGTACGGCGAAGGCGCCGATGACGATGGGGACTTCCAGGTCGTCCGCGTCCGCGCTCTCGTCCGGGTCGGCGGGGAAGCCCTGCGGATCCGGCTGAGTGGGGTCGTAGACCACACGGAAGTGCCTGCCCTTGGTGTAGCGGTCGGTGTCGTACACGCCGAAGCGCTGGACGTGCCGCTGACCGGTGCCGTCGGTCCACCGGACGCGGATGTCCTCGTCTTCGCCGATGCCGTCCTGGACGACCACGCCGACGGCCGTCCGTGTGGCCCGGTCGCGGGCGCTTTCGTACCGGAGGGCGTGCACGCCGAGCCAGGCGGCGAACAGGCCGTACCCGACGAGGGTGACGGCCACCCCGAGCAGGGCGACGCGCAGGGCGGGCCGGGGACGTCCCGCACCTGTCGTGGCGCTCATACGGTGACCTCCTCCGTCCCCTTCCCCGTCCTGCCTGTCCCCGTGCCCGATGCCAGCGCCCGTACGCTCCCCGGGTCCCCGGTCTCCACCGCGTCGGCCACCAGCTCGTGGACGTCGACGACCGTGCCGTCGGGCCCGGTGAGGACGGTGCCCAGCCAACGGCCGGCGCGGGTCCAGCCGGCCTCGCGCAGCGCGGTGGCCAGGATGACGCTCACGGCGTCGGTCAGCACGCCACGGGACAGCGCCGGCCGGGCGGCGGCGGGCACCCGTCGCAGGCTGGGATCGAGCCGGCGGGCCAGGCGTGGCCAGCTGCCGTCGGCGACGGCGTCCAGCGCGCCGGCCACCGCGCGGCCCGATGACTCCTGGCCGGTCGCGGCCCGCAGCAGGCCCAGCAGGTCCTCGCCCTCGCCGAGCGCGTCCGTCAGCTCGTGCAGCCGGTCGGGGGACAGGTCCAGGAGGCGCACGGGGCGCGGTGCGTCGTACCGGTCGCGCCTGCCGCCCTTCTTCGGCCGTCGCTCCGTATCCCCATCCCCCAACTCGTCTTCTGCCTCGGCCAGTTGCCCGACACACCAGCGTTCGACGGCCTCGGCGTCACGGAGTACGAGCGGCACCGCGCCGTACGGGGCGGACGGCTCCACCCCGGGCGGCAGCGCGGCCACCCGCGGGGCGAGCGGTGGGTGGCCGTCCGCCCCGTACGGGTCGAGGGCCTCCTCCTCGGCGGCGGCACGGGCGGAGCGGCGGGCCACCCAAGGGTCGTGCAGGGCCGTGTCGAGGGTGTCGTAGAAGTCCGCCGGGTAGCCGCCGTCCCGCGCCAGCGCGGCCCACCACATCCCGCCGAGCCCGTCGAACGCCGCGTCGAGCACAGCGGTCCGCCGGAGTGCCTCGGCGGTGGCCGCGGTGCCGGCCACGCGGGCGGCGTCGGCGTCGGCAGCCGTCTCCGCCTGCCACACCAGCGGCTGGGAGGCCCGCAGCAGCGGTGCCGCCATCGGCGCCAACGGGCGGAAGCGGCCTTCCAGGCGGTCCACGAGCACGGAGCGGGAGAACAGCAGCGAGGCCGCACGACGGTCGCGCACATGGTTTTCGTGCGCCAGCTCGTGCGCGACCACCGCCGCGAGCTGGGCCTCGGTCAACGCCCGCAGCAGCGGCAGGCCGAGCACGAGTACGCGGCAGCGCACGCCGTCGGTCTTCACCCGCCCCAGGGACGCCTGCACCTCGGGCACGACCCGGACCAGCAGCGGCTCACGGAACCCGAGCCGCTCGGCCACGCCACGCACCAGCCCGGCCAGCTCCGGCTCGTCGGCGGGCCGCACCGCCCGCCCCGGCAGCCGCCCGCGCTCCGCGGCTCCCCTGACGATGCCGGCCCCTGCCAGCGCCACCGGACCCGCCAGCGCCCCCCACGGGCCGTCCATGGCCGCGATCCCGATGACCAAGGCCAGCGCGAACAGGAGGGCCGGCAGACCGGCCACCGTGAGCATGGCGGCGACGAGAGCCCACTCACGGGCGGCGGACGGCCCGCCACCCGAGCGAGGTATCCGCATGGTGAAGCTCCCTCCCCTGATGCTCCGTGGCGTGGAGCGACCGAAGTGAGGGGATCTTCACAGAGCGGAGGCGGCTGTGGCCGTCCGGCCTGCTTCATATCTTGGGAAAATCGTGCTGACGTGTCAGGAAAGGGACCGGACCTCCGTCTCGCACCGCAGCCGCCGGTCCGTGCCCAGCACCCGTTCCGGCCCTGTCAGCCTCAGCCCCGCCGTGTGCCGCACCTCCGCGCTGGAGGCCCCCAACCGCAGTTCCAGCGCGCCCGGTTCGACCACCCTCCGGCCGGTACGGTCGGTGAAGGCCGAGTGGTCGGCGTGGAAGCGGAAGGTGACGCGGGCGGACGCGCCGGGTTCGAGGGGCAGGCGCTGGTAGCCGATGAGCCGTACGTCCGGACGGGTGACGCTCGCCACCGGGTCGTGGAGGTACAGCTGGACGACCTCGGCGCCGGCACGGTCGCCCGTGTTGCGGACCGTGAGCGAGATGTCGTACGAACCGTGCGTGGTGATCTCCGGGGCGGTGCCCTGGACGTCGGACCACTCGAACTCCGTGTAGGAGCGGCCGTGTCCGAAGGCGTACAGCGGGGTCGGGTCCAGGTTGCTGACCTCGTCCTTGAGGCCCAGCGGGGGCTGGAGGTAGGTCCAGGGCTGGCCGCCGGCGACGTGCGGGACGCTCACCGGGAGGCGGCCGGAGGGGTTGACGCGACCCGACAGCACTCCCGCGACCGCCGGGCCGCCCTCCTCCCCGGGGAAGAAGGCCTGGACGACGGCGGCGAGCCGGCCGTGCCAGCGGCCGAGGGCGTAGGGGCGGCCGGTGAGGAGGACGAGGATCACCGGGACACCGGTCGCCACCAGCATGTCCAGCAACTCCGCCTGGGCGCCGGGCAGTCGGAGATCGGTGGCGTCGCAGCCCTCTCCGGACGTGCCCCGGCCGAACAGGCCCGCCCGGTCGCCGAGGACGGCCACACAGACGTCCGCCTCGGCGGTCCGGGCCACCGCCTCCTCGAAGCCTGTCGTGTCCGGGTCGGACACTCCGCAGCCCTCCGCGAACGTGACCTTCGCGTCCGGGAGTTCGGCGCGCAGCGACTCCAGCAGCGTGGGGATCTCGATGCCCGTCGGCGTCTCGGGGTGCTGCGTGAGGACGTGGGAGGGGAAGGAGTAGCAGCCGAGCATCGCGAGCGCGTCCGAAGCGCGCGGGCCGACCACCGCGATCCTCGTGTCCGGGGCGAGGGGGAGCAGTCCGTCCGGGTTGTCCAGCAGGACCACCGACTCCTCGGCCAGGCGGCGGGCCAGCGCGCGGTTGGCCGCCGAGTCCAGGTTGATGCGGCCGGTGGGCTCCGGGGCCCAGTCCTCGTCCAGGAGACCCAGTTCGCACTTCTGGAGCAGTACGCGGCGGGCCGCGCGGTCGATGAGTGACTCCGGGATCTCGCCCGCCCGGACCGCGTCCAGGAGTGGGCGGCCGTAGCACTTCAGGCTCGGGAGTTCGACGTCGATGCCGGCCGCGAGCGCCGCGTGCGCCGCCTCCGCCTCGGTGCCCGCCACCCGGTGCAGGGTCTGCAGGAAGCCGATGCCGAAGTAGTCGGAGACCACCGTGCCGGTGAACTCCCAGCGCTCCCGCAGGAGTTCGTTCAGCAGGCCGGGGTCCGCAGACGCCGGGACGCCGTCCGTCTCCGTGTACGCGGCCATCACCGAGCGGGCGCCGCCCTCGCGCAGGGCCATCTCGAACGGCGGCAGCGTCACGTCGGCGAACTCCCGGATCCCGGCCCGCACGGGGGCCAGGTTGCGGGCGCCGGCCGAGGAGGCGTACCCGGCGAAGTGCTTGAGCGTGGCGACGATCCCGGCCGACTCCAGACCCCGCACATAGGCGGAGCCGACGGTGCCGACCAGGTACGGGTCCTCGCCGATGGTCTCCTCGACCCGGCCCCAGCGCAGATCCCGTACGACGTCCAGGACCGGCGCGAGTCCCTGGTGGACGCCGACCGAGCGCAGGTCGTCGCCGATACGGCGGCCCATCTCCTCGACCAGCTCGGGGTCGAAGGAGGCGCCCCAGGCCAGCGGGACCGGATAGGCGGTGGCCTGCCAGGCGGTGAAGCCGGCCAGGCACTCCTCGTGGGCGAGCGCGGGGATGCCGAAGCGGCCGGCCTCGACGATACGGCGCTGGGCGCGGGCCAGTGCCCGCGCGCCCAGCGCCGGGTCCACGGGCGCCGTGCCGAAGGGGCGGGTCAGCTGGCCCAGGCCGTGGGTGATCAGCTCGTCCCAGTCGTAGGCGGAGGTGCCGGAGGTCATCTCGCGCTGGAGGGGGGCGACCCCGTCGCCGTCCGTGCTGGCGCCCACCCAGACGCCGTACAACTGGGCGGTCTTCTCCTCGAGGGTCATCCGGGAGAGGAGGTCGTCGACGCGGGCGGCGGCGGGCAGGGCGGGGTCACGCCAGGGGGCGGTGGTCATGAAACTCCTGTCGGGGTGGAGGGCCCTCTCGCGAATGTTTCGGGAAACAAGTCGAATGTTTTGGGAACCTAGGGCGGTGAGAAGGGTTCGTCAAGAGGTCGCGCAGGGATACGATCGCCGCCATGACACCCCCGGAGCCCGCTGAAACCCGGACGACAACCCCGTCGGCAGGACGGTCGGCGCAGACCGCGACCCTCGCCGAGATCGCCCGCGAGGCCGGCGTTTCCGCGCCGACAGTTTCGAAGGTCCTCAACGGCCGCGCCGACGTCGCCCCGGCGACCCGCAGCCGCGTGGAAGGGCTGCTGCGCGCGCACGGCTACCGGCGCCGGCGTGCGGAGGCGAGCCGTTCGCCCCTGATCGACCTGGTCTTCCACGAACTGGAGAGCGCCTGGGCGATGGAGGTCATCCGGGGCGTGGAGAACGTGGCCCGGGACGCCGGGCTGAGCGTGGTGCTGAGCGAGAGCGCCGGACGGCTCACCCCCGGGCGGACCTGGGCCGACCAGGTCGCCGCCCGCCGCCCGCACGGCGTGATCCTCGTGCTGTCCGGCCTCGACGAGTCCCAGCGGGCGCTGCTCAACAGCCGCTCGATCCCGTTCGTGGTGATGGACCCGGCCGGCGACCCGGGCGCCGACGTGCCCTCCATCGGCGCCACCAACTGGCAGGGCGGTCTCGCCGCCACCCGGCATCTGGTCGAACTCGGGCACACCCGCATCGGCGCGATCAGCGGACCGAGCCGGATGATGTGCAGCCGGGCCCGCGTCGACGGCTACCGGGCCGCCCTGGAGACCGCCGGGCTGCCGGTCGACCCCGAGCTGATCGCGACGGGTGACTTCCACCACGAGGCCGGCTACCGGCAGGGCCTGGAACTCCTGCGCCGCCCGGACCGGCCGACCGCCGTCTTCGCCGGCAACGACCTGCAGGCGCTCGGGCTGTACGAGGCCGCGCGCGAACTGGGGCTGCGCATCCCGGAGGACCTGAGCGTGGTCGGGTTCGACGACCTGCCGGTGGCGCCCTGGGTGGGTCCGCCGCTGACGACCGTACGGCAGCCGCTGACGGAGATGGCCGAGGCGGCCGCGAAGCTGGTCCTCGACCTCGGCCGCGAGGAGGGCATCCCCGCGGCGACCCGGGTGGAACTGGCGACGAGCCTCGTGGTGCGGGCCAGCACGGGGGCGCCGGCGGCGCGGTAGGCGGACACTCCGAAGTCAATCGGTTGCCCGATCGAAACTTTCGCAGGTGGCAACGTCCCGCACCCTGAGGAGGTTCGAGAACGATGAGAATTTCCCAAGAAATCCACGTCACACCGCGGTCCCTAACATTCTCCTAATAATTCGGACTTATGTTCCTCGCGTGACCGTACACACGGAGAACGGCGACGAGGGCAGACGGCGGGGCCGGCGGTCGAAGGCGCTCAAGGCCGCCGGTCTCACTCTCGCGGGTGCACTGGTGCTCGGCATCGCGGCGGCGGGCTGGACGTACTGGCACCTCAACAACAACATCAAGAGCGTCGACGTCAACAGCGCGCTCGGCGACGACCGCCCGCCCAGAGCGGTCACCACCCCGTCCCCGTCCGGTACCGCCTCCGCCACGCCCCTGCCCACCGGTTCCCTGAACATCCTGGTCCTCGGCTCGGACTCGCGCAGCGGCAAGGAGAACCAGGAACTCGGCGGGGGAAGCAGCGAGGGCGCCCGGTCCGACACGGCGATGGTCGTCCACCTCGACGCCGGCCGGACGAGGGCCACCGTGGTCAGCATCCCGCGCGACACGCTCGTCACCCGGCCCTCGTGTCCGCTGCCCTCGGGCGGCTCCACCGGCGTCCGGTACGGCGAGATGTTCAACAGCGCGTACTCGGTGGGCGGGGCCGTGTGCGCGGTCAAGACGGTCGAGGCGATCACCGACGTCCGCATGGACCACTACATCGAGATCGACTTCGCGGGCTTCGCGAAGCTCGTCGACGCGCTCGGCGGGGTCACCGTCACCACCGACGAGGACATCGACGACGACGACAGCCACCTGAAACTGAAGGCCGGAACCCACCACCTCGACGGCACCCAGGCCCTCGCGCTGGCCCGCACCCGGTACGGCATGGGCGACCGCAGTGACCTGGGCCGCATAGGTCTCCAGCAGAAACTCGTGAAGGCGCTGCTGGAGCAGATCTCCTCGACGAACCTGCTGTCCGAGCCGACCCGGCTGTACAGCGTGGCCGACGCGGTCACCGGCAGCCTCACGACGGACACCGGCCTCGACTCGCTGACCGAGCTGATGCGGCTCGGTCAGAGCCTGCGGGGCCTGTCGGCGGACCGGGTGACGACGGTGACCATGCCGGTGGTACAGGCCGTGTCCGACCCCAACCGGGTGGTGGCCGAGGAGCCGGAGGCGAGCGACCTGTGGAAGTCGCTGCGCTGAGGGCAACCGGAGCGGGGGTGCGGGAGTCTGGGCAGGGTGAGGATGTCGCCGTCATGAGGGGGTTGGAACTGCTACCGGTCTACTGAGCATGAGTGACTTCTGGTGGGAGTGGGTGACTTGTGGTGGGCCTGAGTGAGTGCCAGGGCTGGATGCGGTTGTTCCGCTGTCCATCGAGAGGGTGCTCGCTGTCGCGAGGCGTGTGCTGACCCATCACTCCTGGGGGGAACGGAGGTTCTTGGGTCGAATGGGTGGCCTTTGCTAGGGCTGCTCGTTGACTGCCGTAACGGTGATCTTCGGCCGGGCGGGAGGGGGATCGGCCGGGCGGACCCGGCTGAGCACCGGTCCTGGCAACAGGACTGACTCCCGCTCAGTCGTTAGAAACGGTGGCCCAGCAGCATCGTCGGCGCCCCCGCGACCCGGGTCAGGAACACGGTCACCGCGTTCGGTCCGTGCGACTTGGGGAGCGCCTTGCGGCGCAGCTCCTCCGGCTCCACCGCCGACCCGCGCTTCTTCACGGTCAGGACGCCGACCTCCCGTTCCCGCAGCAGGGCCCTCAACTTCTTGACGTTGAAGGGGAGTCGGTCGGTGATCTCGTAGCCGGAGGCGTACGGGGTCGGCTGCGGTGCGTCGGCGGTCACGTAGGCGATCGTGGCGTCCACCAGTCCGCCGCCGAGCTGTTCGGCGACCTCGGCGACCAGGTGGGCGCGGATGACGGCGCCGTCGGGCTCGTACAGGTAGCGGCCCACCGGGCGGACCCGGGGGTCCGGCAGACCCCGGCCCAGGAGGGTGCGGGGGCCGGGCAGCAGGGTCGCGCGGACGGCTCCCGGGGCGGTCCCGAACCACAGCACGGCCTCCTTCACGTCACCGCCGTCCGAGATCCACTCGGCCTCGGCCTCGGCGGGCACGGCCTCGTGCGGGATGCCGGGGGCGACCTTCAGCGCCGCGTGAGGGGCCCTGAGGGCGGCCCGGACCGCCCAGGACAGGGGCGGTGAGTACGCCTCCGGGTCGAAGATCCGGCCACGGCCGCCACGCCGCGCGGGATCGACGAACACGGCGTCGTACGAGGCCGTGTCCACCTCCGTGACATCCGCCTCCCGGACCTCGACGAGGTCGGCGAGGCCCAGCGCCTCGGCGTTCGCCCGGGCCGCCCCGGCCGTCACCGGGTCGCGGTCCACGGCCAGCACCCGGATCCCCGCCCTGGCGAGCGCGATCGCGTCGCCGCCGATCCCGCAGCACAGGTCGGCCACCGAGGTCACGCCGAGGGCCCTGAGCCGCTCGGCACGGTACGCCGCCACGCTCGCCCGGGTCGACTGCTCGACCCCGTCGGGCGTGAAGAACATCCGCCCGGCGTCCTCGGCCCCGAACTTCGCCGCCGCCCGCTGCCGCAGCCGGGCCTGCCCGAGCGCCGCGGACACCAGCTCGGCGGGGTGCTCGCGGCGCAGCCGGGTGGCGACGGCGAGTTCGTCGGCGGGGTCGGTGCCGCGCACTTCGTCGAGGAGAGCGCGGCCTTGGGGAGTGAGGAGGGGGGCGAGGTCGTTCACCGGATCATTGTGGGCCAGTAGGTGGACGGTCCGCCTCCGGCGGCGGTGTCGCCCGGGGTTCTCGGGGGTGGCCTGCGAGGATCCGGGCCCATGGGGACCGTAGGACAAACATACAAAAACCGGGCTTGGTTGGCGGTCGCGGTCCTGGCGCTGGCTCTGCTCGCCGGCTGTGCCCAGTCCGTCGACCCCATCGAACGGCTGGGCAGGAAGGCGGCCCAGCGAGTGGGCTCGCACGGGCCGTCCGGCACGGGGCAGTCCGCCGCGCGCGGGCCCCAGCCGGCGTACCGACGCTGGGGCCTGGCGGACCCCCTGCCGCCCGCCCCGCAGCCCCCCGCCCGGCCCCCCGCCGCCCGGACGGCGGGACCGGCCCTGCCGCCGGTCGTGCACCGCGTCCGCACCACCGACAAGGTCGTCTTCCTCACCTACGACGACGGCGCCGAGCGGGACCCGCGGTTCGTCGACCTCGTCCGTGAACTCCGGCTCCCCGTCAGCATGTTCCTCACCGACAGCGTCGTCGGACCGGGCTATGCCCACTTCGCGCGCCTCCAGGCGGTCGGCGCGAGCATCCAGAACCACACCCTCGACCACCCCGCCCTGCGCGGCCTGCCCTACGTCGGCCAGCGCGCCGAGATCTGCGGCCAGCAGGACAAACTCCGCTCCCGCTTCGGCCTGCGCCCCCGCCTCTTCCGCCCGCCCTACGGCACCTACGACCCGACGACCCTGCGCGCCGCCGCCGACTGCGGCATCTCGACGGTCGTCCTGTGGCGCGCCTCGATGGAGGGCGGCGAACTGACGTACGTGAAGGGCGAGAACAGGCTGCGCCCCGGCGACATCGTGTCGGTGGCATCGGGCGAGTGGACGGACCCGACCCTGCGGGAGCGCACGGTACGACTGCTGCGGGAGATCCAGGCGAGGGGGCTGACGGTGGGGAGGCTGGAGGACTACCTGTAGCGGGATCCCGGGCGGGCCGAGCGGTGTCCTCCGGGCGGGCGCGACCCTCCGGCGGGCCGAGCGTGAGACTCGGGCGGCGACTTCCAGCGCCGGTCACGGCGGTCCCAGCCCGTCCGGCGATCGAGGACGAGGCCCGCTCGGGGCCGACAGCGGGGGGCTCGGGGCGGCAGCCCCAGGGCGACGTCCACTCCCGCACCGAGCGCCGCGACAGGGAACACCGACCGGAAAATCCCGCGCCACGCCGGTGGCATTGGCACTCCGCTTGACCGAGTGCTAATCGCAGTCATAGTCTCGGGTCTGGCACTCCCCCCTGGAGAGTGCCAACTAGCGACGGGCAGGTCCGGCACCCGCGACGACGGATCCACCTGGTCGCCACCTCAGACAGTTAACCCCGTGAGATCTCCGAAGGGGGAGGTCGGATCGTGACGACCACCAGCTCCAAGGTTGCCATCAAGCCGCTCGAGGACCGCATTGTGGTCCAGCCGCTCGACGCCGAACAGACCACCGCCTCTGGCCTGGTCATCCCGGACACTGCCAAGGAGAAGCCCCAGGAGGGCGTCGTCCTGGCCGTGGGCCCGGGCCGCTTCGAGAACGGCGAGCGTCTTCCGCTCGACGTGAAGACCGGCGACATCGTGCTGTACAGCAAGTACGGCGGCACCGAGGTGAAGTACAACGGCGAGGAGTACCTCGTCCTCTCGGCCCGCGACGTTCTCGCGATCATCGAGAAGTAATTCACCGGCTTCACCGAGAAGCACGTGCTTTGAACTGCGCCCCTGGCCTCCCGACCATTAATCAGCCGGGCGCCCGGGGCGCAGTTTCGTTCACCTAGATTTCCGAGAGGGCTACGCTCCCATGGCGAAGATCCTGAAGTTCGACGAGGACGCCCGTCGCGCCCTCGAGCGCGGCGTCAACAAGCTTGCCGACACGGTCAAGGTGACGATCGGCCCCAAGGGCCGCAACGTCGTCATCGACAAGAAGTTCGGCGCCCCCACCATCACCAACGACGGCGTCACCATCGCCCGCGAGGTCGAGATCGAGGACCCGTACGAGAACCTCGGCGCCCAGCTGGTGAAGGAGGTGGCGACCAAGACCAACGACATCGCGGGTGACGGCACCACCACCGCCACCGTGCTCGCCCAGGCGCTGGTGCGCGAGGGCCTGAAGAACGTCGCCGCGGGTGCCTCCCCGGCCGCCCTGAAGAAGGGCATCGACGCCGCGGTCAAGGCCGTGTCCGAGGAGCTCCTCGCGACCGCCCGCCCGATCGACGAGAAGTCCGACATCGCCGCCGTCGCCGGTCTGTCCGCCCAGGACACCCAGGTCGGCGAGCTCATCGCCGAGGCGATGGACAAGGTCGGCAAGGACGGTGTCATCACCGTCGAGGAGTCCAACACCTTCGGTCTGGAGCTGGACTTCACCGAGGGCATGGCCTTCGACAAGGGCTACCTGTCGCCGTACTTCGTGACGGACCAGGAGCGCATGGAGGCTGTCCTCGAGGACCCGTACATCCTCATCAACCAGGGCAAGATCTCCTCCATCGCCGACCTGCTGCCGCTGCTGGAGAAGGTCATCCAGGCCAACTCCTCGAAGCCGCTGCTGATCATCGCCGAGGACGTCGAGGGCGAGGCCCTGTCGACCCTGGTCGTGAACAAGATCCGCGGCACCTTCAACGCGGTCGCGGTCAAGGCCCCCGGCTTCGGTGACCGCCGCAAGGCGATGCTGCAGGACCTGGCGGTCCTCACCGGCGCCACGGTCATCTCCGAGGAGGTCGGCCTCAAGCTCGACCAGGTCGGCCTGGACGTGCTGGGCTCCGCCCGCCGCGTCACGGTCACCAAGGACGACACGACCGTCGTCGACGGCGCCGGCAACTCGGCGGACGTCACGGGCCGCGTCGCTCAGATCAAGGCCGAGATCGAGAACACCGACTCCGACTGGGACCGCGAGAAGCTCCAGGAGCGCCTCGCGAAGCTGGCCGGCGGCGTGTGCGTGATCAAGGTCGGCGCCGCCACCGAGGTGGAGCTGAAGGAGAAGAAGCACCGTCTGGAGGACGCCATCTCCGCGACCCGCGCCGCGGTCGAGGAGGGCATCGTCTCCGGTGGTGGCTCCGCGCTGGTCCACGCCGCCAAGGTGCTCGAGGGCAACCTCGGCAAGACCGGCGACGAGGCCACCGGTGTCGCGGTCGTGCGCCGCGCGGTCGTCGAGCCGCTGCGCTGGATCGCCGAGAACGCCGGCCTGGAGGGCTACGTCATCACCTCCAAGGTCGCCGAGCTCGACAAGGGCCAGGGCTTCAACGCCGCCACCGGTGAGTACGGCGACCTGGTCAAGGCCGGCGTCATCGACCCGGTGAAGGTCACCCGCTCCGCCCTGGAGAACGCCGCCTCCATCGCCTCCCTCCTGCTCACGACCGAGACCCTGGTCGTCGAGAAGAAGGAAGAGGAGGAGCCGGCCGCCGGGGGTCACTCCCACGGCCACTCCCACTGAGTGACACGCTCGGCAAAGGGCCCCGCTCCGCACCTGACCGGTGCCGGAGTGGGGCCCTTCCCCTTCGCGGGTCAATTGCCCTTCCTCACAGGGCTGCGAGGCGTCGGCCCTTCGTGAGGCCGGGGTCCGTCGTCCCCTCGCGGGGCCGCGGAGCCGTACCCCCTTCGCGGGTCACTCCCCGAACGCGCCCAGCTGTTCCATCAGGCCGGCCCGGTCGTACTCCCACCAGCCCTCGCAGATCTTCCCGTCCCGGAACCGGTGCCAGGTCGTCCCGGTCATGACCACGCTCTGTCCGGTGGCCGCAATCCCCAGGAAATCGCCGGTGTGGCGGCCGGCCCAGGTCCAGCGGGTGCACACCCGGTCGTCCTGCGCGATCTGGTCGTCGATCCGGAAGGTGAACTCAAAGGCCCGCCGCCACCCCTCGTACTGCTCGCGCGCCGCATCGACGCGCAGGTCCCCGGGGTTGGAGGGGTCGTGGTCCACGTAGTCCTCCGTGAACCGCTCGAACAACGACGCCGGGTCGCTGCGCCCGGCCTCCTCGAAGAACTCCCGCGCCACCGCCGGGTTCAGCGGCTCGTCCCACACCACGTCCAGATCGGTGAAGGTGGGCGTCTCCTCGCACAGGGCGATCATGTCCCGGAAGATCCGGTCGGTCTCCGGCAGCCCGGAGTTCCGCATCGCCTCTTCGTACGAGGGGAACTCCACGATCTCGATGTAGTGCGACGCGTCGGAGCGGTCCTTGCCGACCACCGCGTGCGTCGCGGTCCGCTTCCCCTTGGTCTGCTCGACCCAGGTGTCCATCAGCCGGTTCATCTCGTCGAACCGGTCGGTTCTGCAGTCGATGAGCTGTACGAACGTCATAGCACCGCCTCCGGCCCCCCTGGGCACGGGTCCCTCCCGCCCATTGTCCCACCTCGGACGCGGCGCCACCCGCCCACTACTGAGGCCCGTACTTCCGCCCCGTCTTCGAGGAGATCCCGCCGAGCAGCGACCGGGGAGTGACCTTCACCAGACCCATCAGCGCCTTGTACCGCGGATCCGGAATCGACAACGACTTCCCCCGCGCCAGATCCGCCAGGGCGGCCGCCACCAGCTTGTCCGCGTCCAGCCACATCCACCCCGGGATGTTGTCCGTCCCCATCCCGGCCCGCTGGTGGAACTCGGTCCGCACGAACCCCGGGCACAGCGCCATCAGCCGTACGCCACTGCCCGCGAGGTCCTTCGCCGCCCCCTGCGTGAACTGCACGACCCACGCCTTGGAGGCCCCGTACGTCCCACGCGGCACGAAGGCCGCCACCGAGGCCACGTTGACGACACCCCCGCGCCCCCGCTCCCGCATCGGCTCGGCCGCCGCCGACGTCAGCCGCAGCACCGCCTCGCAGTGCACCTTGAGCATGGTCAGCTCGTCGGCCATCGACACGTCGAGATAGCGGCCCTTGTTGCCGAAGCCCGCGTTGTTGATCAGCAGGTCGACGGCGTTCCTGCGGTCGCCGAGCCGGGCGGCCACCGCCTCGATCCCGTCGTCGGTCGCCAGGTCGGCGGTGAGGACCTCCGCCTCGATGCCGTGCCGGTCGTGGAGTTCGGTCGCCTGTTCACGCAGCCGCTCGGTGTCGCGGGCGACCAGGACGAGGTTGTGCCCGTCCGAGGCCAGCCGCCGTGCGAACGCGGCACCGATGCCCGCGGTCGATCCGGTGATGAGAGCCGTTGTCATGGCGCAAGGTTAATGACCCGGACTGCGCGCGTCCGCCCCCTGCACAGGGCCGCCCGATGGTGAAGAACGGACGAACCGCCACCTTGCGCGGGCAGGTCAGGCTCCCTGCTCCTCCACATACTTCAGCGCCCACGCCCGCACCTCGGAGTGCAGCGCGTCGCCCGCCGCCAGCAGCCGCGGCAGCAGCACCCGCTCGGTCGTGACCGCCCGGAACAGCAGGGCCGCCGTCACGTCGTGGTCGGGACGGTGGACGATCTCGACGGGGTCCCCGGCGCGGATCTCACCCGGTTCGATCACCCGCAGATACGCGCCCGAGCCACCACTGCGGGTGAAGCGTCTCACCCACTGCTGCTCACCCATGTGGCCCTGGAACGTGACGCATGGGATCCGCCCGCTGCTGACTTCCAGCACCACCTCGGATCCGATGCGCCAGCGCTCGCCGATCAGGGCGCCGGAGACGTCGATGCCCTCCGTGGTGAGGTTCTCCCCGAAGGTCCCGTTCGGCAGTTGCCGCCCCAACTCCCGTTCCCAGGCGTCGAGATCCTCACGCGCCACCGCGTACACCGCCTGCTCGTCACCGCCGTGGTGCTCCCGCTTGCACACCGCGTCCCCGGCGAGCCCACTCCCGCCGACGCCCTTCGGCCCGGGCGCCGCCACCCGCACGGGCCCCTCCACCGGCCGCTTGTCGATGCCGGTGACCCCCTCCGGGTTGTCCGTGTACGGCACGGCTTTCGGACGGCCCAGATTCACAGACAGCAGCTTCATGAGGGCACGGTACGAGGAGGGCGGCCAAAGCGTCGACGCATTATTCGCCACCCCCTCCAAGGCCCGCTTATGCTCGACTCCGTGATCGAGGCCCGTCATCTGCGCGTGCTGCGCGCCGTCGCCGCCACCGGTTCCTTCTCGGCGGCGGGGCGCGAGCTGGGCTGCACCCAGCCCGCCGTCAGCCAGCAGATGAAGGCCCTGGAGGCCTCCGTCGGCACCCCCCTGCTGATCCGCAGCGGCCGCGAGATGCGGCTGACCCAGGCCGGCGAGGCACTCGTCCGGCACGCCGCCGGGATCCTCGCCGGACTGACGGCGGCCGAGGAGGAGGTCGCCGCCATCGCGGGCCTGCGCGCGGGCCGGGTCCGCCTCGTCTCCTTCCCCAGCGGCAGCTCCACGCTCGTCCCCACGGCGCTGGCCGCCCTGCGCGCCGCACACCCCGGCACCCGGGTCTCGCTGGAGGAGGCCGAACCGCCCCGGTCCGTCGAACTGCTGCGCGAGGGCGACTGCGACGTGGCGCTCGCCTTCCGCTACGAGGGGGCGGCCGGCGCCGAGGAGTGGGACGACCTGGTCGTCCGGCCCCTGCTGACCGACCGGCTCGTCGCCCTCGTACCCGAACGGCACCGCCTCGCCCGGACCCCGCCCGCGGAGTCGGTCGGCATCGGCGAACTGGCGGCGGAACCGTGGATCGCGGGCTGTCCGCGGTGCCGCGGCCAGTTGGTCGAGGTGTGCGAGGCCGCCGGCTTCACGCCCCGCATCGACTTCGCGACCGACGACTATCCCGCGGTGGTCGGCCTGGTGGGCGCGGGCCTCGGCGTCGCCGTCCTGCCCCAGCTCGCCGTCGAGTCCGTACGGCCACGCGGCGCGCGCACGGTGACACTGGAACCGCCGGTCCGGCGGGAGATCGTCGCGCTCACGCTGCCGGACCTGGCACAGGTACCGGCGGTGGCGGCGACGCTGGACCAGCTTTCGCGCGCTGCGGTCCGGTGACGGGGCCGAAGGCGCGGGCCCGGTGACGCGGAGGAAGGGGCCGGTGACCGGCCGAAGGGGCCGTACGGGGCCACAGGCGCCAAAGGCAGGGGCACGCGCGTGCGTGCCCGATAAGCAGAAACGTTCCTTCGGTAGTTCGGCCGGTCAGTCCGTTCAGTCGCCCGGGGAGTCGTCCCCGGCCGTGGCCGCCGCCGCCGACACCAACCGGTGACGTGCCCTCCCCATGAGCTCCTCGCGCTCGTCCTCGGTCAGCCCGCCCCAGACGCCGTACGGCTCTCTCACCGCCAGCGCGTGCGCCGCGCACTGCGCGCGCACCGGGCACCTCATGCAGACCTCCTTGGCCGAGTTCTCACGAGCACTCCGAGCCGCCCCGCGCTCGCCCTCCGGATGGAAGAAGAGCGAGCTGTCCACTCCGCGGCAGGCGGCCAGGAGCTGCCAGTCCCACAGGTCCGCGTTCGGTCCGGGAAGGCGGGAGAAATCTGCCATTGCGTGACCCCTTGTAACCGATCTGGGAGGTTGGCTAGCCGTACGGCGTCCATGACCGCACATCTACGATCTAAGGAGATGAAAATATGACTCATTGCGAATCTAGCCTCAGACACCAGTGAATGGGAAGAAAAGGGTCTGAATGGGGCATGCGTTGTGATGAAACGTTGTGGGTGGCCTCGCATGTCTGCCACCGTGTCCGCCCCCTCACGTAGAGTGCCGAAGATGGCACACGGCCCCGTAACTCTTTCGAGTGACCGTCGTTGAGAGTGCGGAGGCGGTTGAGAACACAAGCGCTCGGGCAGGCGTCCGAGACGGTCGACCGCACAGGTGACGATTTCGTACCAGCCTGGAGGCTCAAGGTGACGTGCATCAGCTGCGGAGGGCGGCCATGACATCCGTCCTCGTCTGCGACGACTCCCCGCTTGCCCGAGAGGCGCTCCGCCGCGCGGTCGCGACCGTGCCCGGCGTCGAGCGCGTGACGACCGCGGCCAACGGCGAGGAAGTCCTCCGCCGCTGGGGCGCCGACCGTTCGGACCTGATTCTGATGGACGTACGCATGCCCGGTCTGGGCGGCGTCGAGACCGTCCGGCGGCTGCTGTCCGCCGACCCCGGTGCGCGCATCATCATGCTCACCGTCGCCGAGGACCTGGACGGCGTGGCCCTCGCGGTCGCCGCCGGCGCCCGCGGCTATCTGCACAAGGACGCCTCCCGCGCGGAGCTCCGCGCGACCGTCACCCAGGCCCTTGCCGACCCGACCTGGCGCCTGGCGCCGCGCCGGCTGCGCTCCGCCGAGATGGGCGCCGCGCCCACGCTCACCGCGCGCGAGATCCAGGTCCTGGAGGGCATGAGCCACGGTCGCTCCAACGCCGAGATCGGCCGCGAGCTGTTCCTCTCCGAGGACACGGTCAAGACGCACGCGCGGCGGCTCTTCAAGAAACTCGGTGCCTCGGACCGGGCGCACGCGGTGGCGCTCGGGTTCCGCTGGGGCCTGGTGCGCTAGCGCCCACCCGCTGGTCGGGCGGGCGAAAGCTGCGGGCCGTCGGTGGCCGACCGCGCAGTTCTCCGTACCCTGCGGGGGCGCGGTGGCGAGGCCAGTCAAGGGGCTCATTCGGCGTCCGCTGCTCGTTTCGGCGCGGATGCCGCATCCTTGAGGTGTGGAGTTCCTCGGGGACGAGTCGGTCGAGCGGAAGGGGAGGGCGCAGGATATGAGTGCCGGCGCACCTGCTCATAACGCTTCGGTGCACAACGACCAGCGCGATGTCACGGATCGCACACCGCCAAGGCACCATGGACCGATGCGCGACGACGAGGCGGGCACGGCCCCAGGGGCGATCGGTGCGCTCGTCCACCGCGCCGTCGACGGGGACGAGCAGGCCACACACGACCTGCTCGCCCATGTCCACCCCCTGGCACTGCGCTACTGCCGCACCCGTCTGTCCCGTCTTCCGGGCGACGCCCGGCACTTCGTCGAGGACCTCGCCCAGGAGGTCTGTGTCGCGGTCCTCCTGGCGCTGCCGCGCTACAAGGACACCGGTCGCCCGTTCGAGGCGTTCGTCTTCGCCATCGCAGCGCACAAGGTCGCAGACCTCCAGCGGGCGGCGATGCGTCACCCGGGCTCGACGGCCGTCCCCTCGGACGAGATGCCCGAGCGGCCCGACGACTCCCTCGGCCCCGAGGAGCGCGCCCTGCTGAGCAGCGACGCCGAATGGGCCAAGAAACTACTGGCCAACCTCCCCGAGAACCAGCGTGAGCTGTTGCTGCTGCGGATCGCGGTGGGGTTGACGGCGGAGGAGACGGGCCAGATGTTGGGAATGTCACCCGGTGCGGTCCGTGTGGCACAGCACCGGGCGCTGAGCAGGCTGCGGGCGCTCGCCGAGCAGTAGGACCTTCGGTGAACAGGGGCTGCGCCGGTTCCGTACGAACATCCGAAGCCCCCGGTCAGGCGGAACACTGGAATTCGGGCCCCCTGCTTCCCGTTAGCATGGACATCCGCACCGATCAAGGCCATTTGGGGAAGGTGTCATGACTGCAAACGTCGACGGAGTGCCCGCCAAATTCGCGACCCTCGGGCTCACCTACGACGACGTGCTGCTGCTGCCGGGCGCATCCGAGGTGCTCCCCAACGCGGTCGACACCTCGTCCCGCATCTCCCGCAACGTCCGCGTCAACATCCCGCTGCTCTCCGCGGCCATGGACAAGGTCACCGAGTCCCGGATGGCGATCGCGATGGCCCGTCAGGGCGGCGTCGGCGTGCTGCACCGCAACCTCTCCATCGAGGACCAGGTCAACCAGGTCGACCTCGTGAAGCGCTCCGAGTCCGGCATGGTCACCGACCCCATCACGGTGAACCCCGACGCCACGCTGGGCGAGGCCGACGCCCTGTGCGCCAAGTTCCGCATCAGCGGCGTACCGGTCACCGACCCGGACGGCAAGCTGCTCGGCATCGTCACCAACCGCGACATGGCCTTCGAGAGCGACCGCTCCCGTCAGGTCCGCGAGGTCATGACGCCGATGCCGCTGGTCACCGGCAAGGTCGGCATCTCCGGCGCCGACGCCATGGAGCTGCTGCGCCGCCACAAGATCGAGAAGCTTCCCCTGGTCGACGAGGCGGGCGTCCTCAAGGGCCTCATCACGGTCAAGGACTTCGTCAAGGCCGAGAAGTACCCCAACGCGGCGAAGGACGGCGAGGGCCGCCTGCTCGTCGGTGCCGCCGTGGGCGCCAGCCCCGAGGCGCTCGAGCGGGCCCAGGCACTCGCCGAGGCCGGGGTGGACTTCCTGGTCGTCGACACCTCGCACGGACACAACAGCAACGCCCTGAGCTGGATGTCGAAGATCAAGTCGAGCGTCCACGTCGACGTGATCGGCGGCAACGTCGCCACCCGCGACGGCGCCCAGGCCCTGATCGACGCCGGCGTCGACGGCATCAAGGTGGGCGTGGGCCCCGGCTCGATCTGTACCACCCGGGTGGTCGCCGGCATCGGCGTCCCGCAGGTCACCGCCATCTACGAGGCCTCCCTCGCCGCTCGCGCGGCCGGTGTCCCGCTGATCGGCGACGGGGGCCTGCAGTACTCCGGCGACATCGGCAAGGCGCTGGCCGCCGGTGCCGACACCGTGATGCTGGGCAGCCTCCTCGCCGGCTGCGAGGAGTCGCCCGGCGAGCTGCAGTTCATCAACGGCAAGCAGTTCAAGTCGTACCGCGGCATGGGCTCGCTCGGCGCCATGCAGTCCCGGGGCCAGGCGAAGTCGTACTCCAAGGACCGCTACTTCCAGGCCGAGGTCGGCTCCGACGACAAGCTGGTGCCCGAGGGCATCGAGGGCCAGGTGCCCTACCGCGGCCCGCTGGGCAACGTGCTGCACCAGCTCGTCGGCGGTCTGCGCCAGACCATGGGCTACGTCGGTGCCGCCACCATCGCGGAGATGGAGAGCAAGGGCCGCTTCGTCCGGATCACCTCGGCGGGCCTCAAGGAGAGCCACCCGCACGACATCCAGATGACGGTCGAGGCGCCGAACTACAGCCGCAGCAAGTGACAGCCGCGCGCGCGTGAGGCACGACAGGGCGGCCCCGGGGCATCCGGGGCCGCCCTTGTCGTACCCGTCGGCGATACTGGAAGACGCTGCAACGAAGAGGGAAAGGCCACAGACGTGACTGAGATCGAGATCGGGCGCGGCAAGCGCGGCCGCCGGGCGTACGCCTTCGACGACATCGCCGTCGTCCCCAGCCGCCGTACGCGGGACCCGAAGGAGGTCTCGATCACCTGGCAGATCGACGCCTACCGCTTCGAGCTGCCATTCCTGGCCGCCCCCATGGACTCGGTCGTCTCCCCGGCCACCGCGATCCGCATCGGCGAACTCGGCGGCCTCGGCGTGCTGAACCTCGAGGGCCTGTGGACGCGGTACGAGGACCCGCAGCCGCTGCTCGACGAGATCGCCCAGCTGGACGTGGACAACGCCACCCGCCGCCTCCAGGAGATCTACGCCGCTCCCATCAAGGAGGAGCTGATCGGGCAGCGCATCAAGGAGGTGCGCGACTCGGGCGTGGTCACCGCCGCCGCGCTCTCCCCGCAGCGCACGGCCCAGTTCTCCAAGGCGGTCGTGGACGCGGGCGTGGACATCTTCGTCATCCGCGGTACGACGGTCTCGGCGGAGCACGTCTCCGGCTCGCACGAGCCGCTGAACCTGAAGCAGTTCATCTACGAGCTCGACGTCCCGGTGATCGTCGGCGGCTGCGCCACGTACACGGCGGCCCTGCACCTGATGCGCACCGGCGCGGCGGGCGTGCTGGTCGGCTTCGGCGGCGGCGCCGCGCACACCACGCGCAACGTGCTGGGCATCCAGGTCCCGATGGCGACGGCGGTCGCCGACGTGGCGGCGGCCCGCCGGGACTACATGGACGAGTCCGGCGGCCGGTACGTGCACGTGATCGCCGACGGCGGTGTCGGCTGGTCCGGCGACCTCCCCAAGGCGATCGCCTGCGGTGCCGACGCCGTGATGATGGGCTCCCCGCTGGCCCGCGCGACCGACGCGCCGGGCAAGGGCCACCACTGGGGCATGGAGGCGGTCAACGAGGAACTGCCGCGCGGCCAGAAGGTCGACCTCGGCACGGTCGGCACCATCGAGGAGGTCCTCGCCGGTCCGTCCCACACGCCGGACGGCTCGATGAACTTCTTCGGCGCGCTGCGGCGGGCGATGGCGACCACCGGCTACAGCGAGCTGAAGGAGTTCCAGCGGGTCGAGGTGACGGTGGCGGACTCGGTGCATCGGCGGTAGTCGCGTAGTCCCTCAGCTCCGTAGTCCCCGTAGTCCCCGTAGGACGTGAAGGGGCCGGTCTTCTCACTTGGGTGAGGTGACCGGCCCCTTTCGCATGTCCGGCGCCCTGTGGGGCGCGTGACGCGGGGCGGGGGCGCACGGTTGCCTTCGGAGCGGGTTTGTGCTGGTCAGGGGGTCGTAGGCGGTAGCGTCCGGTTCGGCGCCCCAGGTTTCTGGAGCGCCCCCTTCCAAGGAGATGGTTCCGGACCCCGGCCCTCGGGGCCCGGCCCGAGCTCCAACGGACCGCCTAACCGGGCCACTGGGCGGCGTCGTGGAAGGGGGCGCCCATGGGACGCCACCGCAAGCCCACTCGCTGGGATCGGATCCGTCTTCGGATGGTGAAGTGCCGGAGGAGGTGGATCTTGCGGCTTTTCGGATGGTGAGCGGCCACCCCCAAGGAGACTAGGGGTGGACACTCCGTTCACCGTTCAGGAGCCTGCCGCAGTGGCCTCTGCGGTGGGCTCCACCTGTTTCGGATGGTGAGCGGCCGCCCCTATACACAGTAGGGGCGGACACCCGTAACCCGCAGGAGCCTGTCGCAGTACCCGCTGCGGTGGGCTCCACCTGCTTCGTACGTTACCGGGGGGCCCTGCCGCTCGCCACCAGCCCCGGTGGCCCGGCCGCCCCGCGCGCCCCCCTTCACAACCGATGCGCCGCCCCCGTAGGCGTGGCCCCCCGCGTGTCCAGCAGCAGCTGGGCCTTCACGGACAGGCCCTGCAGGTCGTACGTGCGGTGCTGCTGGAGGAGGATCGTCAGGTCGGCGTCGGCGGCGGCCTCGTAGAGGGAGTCGGCGCGCGGGACCGGGCGGTCCAGGACGTTCCAGGACGGGATGTGCGGGTCGTGGTAGCTGACGGAGGCGCCGAGCTCCATCAGGCGGGTCGCGATCTCCTGGGCGGGGCTGGCCTGCTGGTCGGCGAGGTCGGCCTTGTAGGTGACGCCGAGGAGGAGGACGCGGGCGCCGCGGGCGGACTTGCCGTGCTCGTTGAGGAGGGCGGCGGCGCGCTGGATGACGTAGCGCGGCATCTGGTTGTTGACCTGCTGGGCGAGTTCCACCATGCGCAGGGTGCGGCCGGCCTGGACGGTCAGGTCCTGGGGGACGGCGTGGCCGCCGACGCCGGGGCCGGGGCGGAAGGCGTGGAAGCCGAACGGTTTGGTCTCCGCGCAGCGGATGACGTCCCAGAGGTCGACGCCGAGGTCGTGGCACAGGACGGCCATCTCGTTGACGAGGGCGATGTTGACGTGCCGGAAGTTGGTCTCCAGGACCTGCACGGTTTCCGCTTCGCGGGGTCCACGCGCGCGTACCACCTTGTCGGTGAGACGGCCGTAGAAGGCGGCGGCGGACTCGGTGCAGGCGGGGGTGAGGCCGCCGATCACCTTGGGGGTGTTGGCGGGGGTGAAGTCGCGGTTGCCGGGGTCGGCCCGGCTGGGGGAGTAGGCGAGGTGGAAGTCGCGGCCCGCGCGCAGACCGGAGCCCTCTTCGAGGAGGGGGCGCAGGAAGTCCTCCGTGGTGCCCGGCGGGACGGGCGACTCCAGGATGACGGTGGTGTGGGGGCGCAGGCGGGCCGCCAGGGTGCGGGCGGCCGCCTCCACCTGGCTCAGGTCGAGCCCGCCGTCCGCGCCGCGTGGGGTGGGGGCGCAGATGACCGCGGTGCGTACCCGGCCGAGTTCCGCCGGACTGGTGGCGTGCCGGAAGCCCCCCGAGAGCATCCGGCGCAGTTCGGCGGGGCTGAGGGAGCCGGGCTCGGGTCCTGTCCGGTATCCGAGGGTGGAGATGCCGGCGGCGACGGCGGCCTGGGCCAGGGGCAGTCCGTAGGGGCCGAGGCCGATGACGGCGAGATCTGCGGGCATGGCGTGGACCGTCCTTCCCAGTAGCCGAAGCGGGACAGGTGCGCAAGCCCGGTGGACAGGATGGGCGAGTGCAATGTCAGACTAGGAGTAAATATGACCGTTATGCGGGATTGGTGGCGTGTGTCTTAGGTTGATGGCGCGTGTCTTCCTGTGGGTCCGTGAGTGCTGTTCCGTGGGTGTTGTTCCGTGAGTCCGTGAAAGTTGTCCACAGGCTGGGGGTGAGTGGTGGCTGAACTCGGGCAAGCCGGTCAGAATTTGGGCATGGGGGATACGAACCGGGTCACTCCCCAGGGGTGCGACCGGCACGACCGACAGCGGGAGGCAGCGGTGAGGACAGCGACTCTGGGACCGGCGCAACGCGCCGAGTCACTCGCATCAATGGCCGAGCGCGAACTGGACGTGCTGGTGGTGGGCGCGGGCGTGGTCGGTGCGGGCACCGCGCTGGACGCCGTGACCCGGGGGCTGTCCGTGGGCCTGGTCGAGGCGCGCGACTGGGCGTCCGGCACCTCCAGCAGGTCCAGCAAGCTGATACACGGCGGCCTGCGCTACCTGGAGATGCTCGACTTCGCCCTGGTCCGCGAGGCCCTGAAGGAACGCGGGCTGCTGCTGGAGCGCCTCGCGCCGCATCTGGTGAAGCCGGTGGCGTTCCTGTACCCCCTCCAGCACAAGGGCTGGGAGCGGCTGTACGCCGGCTCGGGCGTCGCGCTCTACGACGCGATGTCGATGGCCCGCGGACACGGCCGGGGCCTGCCCGTGCACCGCCATCTGAGCCGTCGTCACGCCCTGCGTGTCGCACCCGCCTTGAAGAAGGACGCGCTGGTCGGAGCGCTGCAGTACTACGACGCCCAGATGGACGACGCCCGCTTCGTGGCCAACCTCGTGCGTACGGCGACGGCGTACGGCGCGAAGACCGCCAACCGCGCGCGGGTGACCGGATTCCTGCGCGAGGGCGAGCGGGTCGTCGGCGCCCGGGTACAGGACGTGGACGGGGGCGGGGAGTACGAGATCCGCGCCCAGCAGGTCGTCAACGCCACCGGCGTGTGGACCGACGACACCCAGGCGCTGGTCGGAGAGCGCGGCCAGTTCCACGTCCGGGCGTCCAAGGGCATCCATCTGGTCGTCCCCAAGGACCGCATCAACTCCTCGACCGGGCTGATCCTGCGCACCGAGAAGTCCGTCCTGTTCGTCATACCGTGGGGCCGGCACTGGATCATCGGCACGACCGACACCGACTGGGACCTCGACAAGGCCCACCCGGCCGCCTCCAGCGCCGACATCGACTATCTGCTGGAGCATGTGAACTCGGTCCTCGCCGTGCCGCTGACCAGGGACGACGTCCAGGGCGTGTACGCGGGCCTGCGCCCGCTGCTGGCCGGCGAGTCGGACGCCACGAGCAAGCTCTCGCGCGAGCACACCGTGGCGCATCCGGTGCCCGGGCTCGTGGTCGTGGCGGGCGGCAAGTACACGACCTACCGGGTGATGGCCAAGGACGCCGTGGACGAGGCGGTGCACGGCCTCGACATGCGGGTCGCCGAGTGCGTGACGGAGGACGTGCCGCTGCTGGGGGCGGAGGGCTACCGTGCGCTGTGGAACGCGCGGGCGCGGATCGCCGCTCGCACGGGCCTGCACGTGGTGCGTGTGGAGCACCTGTTGAACCGGTACGGCGCGATGGCGGAGGAGGTCCTCGACCTGGTCGCCGCCGACACCTCGCTCGGTGATCCGCTGCAGGGCGCCGACGACTATCTGCGCGCCGAGGTCGTGTACGCCGCCTCGCACGAGGGCGCGCGGCACCTGGACGACGTGCTGACCCGGCGCACCCGCATCTCCATCGAGACCTTCGACCGGGGCGTCCGCTGCGCCCGCGAGGCCGCCGGTCTCATGGCGCCGGTGCTCGGCTGGGACAAGGACCGGATCGAGCGGGAGGTCGAGCACTACGAGAAGCGGGTGGAGGCGGAGCGGGAGTCGCAGCGGCAGCCGGACGATCTGACGGCGGACGCGGCACGGCTCGGGGCGCCGGACATCGTGCCGTTGTAGGGCTCTCTGCGGGCGGCCCGCTGGAGGGCCTGCGGGCAGCCTGCTGGCTGGCCTCTCTTGGATGGCTTTGTTGATGGCCCACTGGGTTGATGGCCCACTGGGTTGCGCCGGTGATCCTCTGGGGCCTTTCCGAGAGGGTGGCCGGCGGGATGGCCGGCGGGCCGGCGCACCGTCACTCGAACGAGTGGCGGGGTGTGGGATCTTCGTTCGGGACCCGGCCGTTCTACGGGTGCGAGGGCAGAACTCGGCGGCGAGCAGGGCGGCGTGGAAGCGGTCCGGATCGGCGGAGCGTGGTCATCAGTCCGCCCGCGACCCGCCCGCGCGCGGGCCTAGTCCAGTGGCATGTTCCGTCGGCAACAGGGGCGCGGTCGTGCCCGGTGCGTGAGGGCGCGGGCGGCCTGCGGCGGGGTGCGGTGGCGGGGTGTCCCGGGTTGCGCGGTGGGCTCGGCGTCACCAGGGGCACCCTGGGCGTTGGGCACTTGTCGGGTGAGGGACAATGGAGGCTCTGTCAGGGCGGGTTGCATGAGGGGACGCATGTCGGAGGCGGAGCGGGCGGGGACATCCCGTCAGGACACTCGTCAGGACAAGAGCGGGCGTCTTCTCGCCGGGCGGTACCGGTTGGGAGGCGTGCTCGGTCGCGGCGGCATGGGGACGGTGTGGCGCGCCGAGGACGAGACCCTGGGCCGCACGGTCGCCGTCAAGGAGCTGCGGTTCCCGTCCAACATCGACGAGGACGAGAAACGGCGCCTGATCACACGTACGTTGCGCGAGGCCAAGGCGATCGCGCGGATCCGCAACAACAGCGCCGTGACGGTCTTCGACGTGGTCGACGAGGACGACCGGCCGTGGATCGTGATGGAACTCGTCGAGGGCAAGTCGCTCGCCGAGGTCATCCGCGAGGACGGCCTCCTCGAACCCAGGCGGGCGGCCGAGGTGGGCCTGGCGATCCTCGACGTGCTGCGGTCGGCGCACCGCGAGGGCATTCTGCACCGCGACGTGAAGCCGTCCAATGTGCTGATCTCCGAGGACGGCCGGGTCGTCCTCACCGACTTCGGCATCGCCCAGGTCGAGGGCGACCCGTCCATCACCTCGACCGGCATGCTCGTCGGCGCCCCCTCCTACATCTCCCCGGAGCGGGCCCGCGGTCACAAGCCGGGTCCGGCGGCCGACCTGTGGTCGCTGGGCGGGCTCCTCTACGCGTCGGTCGAGGGTGTGCCGCCGTACGACAAGGGGTCGGCCATAGCGACCCTGACGGCGGTGATGACCGAGCCGCTGGAGGAACCGAAGAACGCCGGTCCGCTGAAGGACGTCATCTACGGGCTGCTCAACAAGGACCCCGCCAAGCGGCTCGACGACGCGGGCGCGCGGACGATGCTCAACGCGGTGATCCACACGCCGGTCGCGAAGCCGGAGCCCGAGCCGGCTCCGGACGCGACGAAGGTCGTGCCGCTGCCGCCGCAACCGGACGAGCGTGCGGACAAGAGGAGTTCCGCGAGCGGCACCGGGAGCAAGCGAGGCGAGGAGGCCGGCGAGCGGTTCCGGGGGGCGCTGCGTTCGATGCGGAAGGCCGCCGGAGCGGGGGGAGCGGCGGCGACATCCGCCGGATCGGCCGCGGCGGCTCGTACGAAGTCCGGGGGCGGAACGGAGGATTCCGCGGCCGGAACGGGAACTGGGACTGGCGCTGAGGCTGGAACTGGGAGCGGGGTCGCCGGTTCGGGGGCTGCCGGGGGCGCGGGGGTCTCGCGTTCCGGTGGGCCATCGAGCGGGGGCGCGGCCGGACTTGGCGGTGCGGCGGGTGCGAAGGCGGAGGGCTCCTCCTCTGCGGGCTCTTCGGGCTCTGCGGGCTCTTCGGGCCCTGTGGGGAAGGGCGCGTCGACCGGGTCCGTTTCCCCGTCCGCTTCGGCTGCTTCGGGGGCGGCTTCGGCTTCCGCCGCGCGGTCGAGCTCGGTGCCCGGGCCTCGGGACGGCGGTACGCAGGGGGCGAACAGTGGTACGGGCGGCCGGAGTTCCGGGTGGCCCGTGATGACCCCGCCGGATCTGCCGCCACGGCCCGTGCCCAGGGCGCCGCTCACGGACGTGGTGCCGCGCAGAACGCTGGTGATCATCGCGGTGGTCGTGGTGCTCGCCGTGATCGGCACCGTGCTGGCGTTGACACTCGGCGGTGACGACGGTTCGGACGGGGCCTCGGGTGGCGGGACCAAGGCGACGGCCAGTGCGAGCGGGAGCGCCGACACCAAGGAGGACAAGAGCGGGGGCACCCGTACGGACGGTTCGGCGAGCCCGTCGGCGCCGACGGGCTCGGGACAGCAGAGCGCGTCGAGTGGATCGAACGCGTCGAGTGAGGAGGCGAGCGCGTCCGGCGGCAGCGGTGCCGGGGCGGGCGGTTCCTCCGGCTCCGCCGGCGACAACGCGGCTTCCTCCACACATCGGGGAAGTCAGGGGTACTCGATCGGGCTGCCCGAGGGCTGGAAGTACCGCTCGACGGACGCGGCGGGGGACCGGTTCACCGGTCCCGCCGGGCAGAAGCTGCTCGTGGCCTGGACGTCCACGCCCAAGGGCGACCCCGTGGCGGACTGGCAGAGCCAGGAACGCTCCATGACACGCTCCCAGTACCAGAGGATCCGGATAGAGAAGGTGGGCTACCGCGGTTGGAACACGGCCGACTGGGAGTTCACCTACACGGACGGGGGGATGCGGTACCGGACGATCGACCGGGGGTTCGTCGTCAGCGGCAGCCAGGGGTACGCGCTCATGTACACGGCGAAAGCCGCCAATTGGGACAGTGCCCTGCGCAAGAGCACCTGGCAGACCCTGACGGACACCTTCCAGCCGAAGGCATGAGGAGCCGTGCGGTGATCGACTCCTTGTTCGATCCCGGGTTTGGGATGTGAGATCTGGCATCCCCTCTTTGCGGGTTGCCTCCGGCACGTATCGTGAGTGGTTGCGGACCGTACGCATCCAGGTATGCATGCGGAACGGCTCGCGAGGCGAACGGAATTGATCGACCGGGTGGCCGGGGGAGGCAACGTGGACGACTATGCGGGACGGGTACTCGCCGACCGCTACCGCCTGCCGCTGCCGCCCGCCGACGAGTACGAACTGACCGAGACCCGGGCCTTCGACACCTACAGCGGGCAGGAAGTCCTGGTCAGGCAGGTGCCATTGCCGGAGGTCGTCGAGGCGGAGGTGCTCGACGCCGAAGGTCTGCCGGACGGTTTCACGGCACGGGACCCGCGAGGAGCACGGGATCGCGGGGCACGGCGCGCTCCCGGTGGCGGGGGTGTGCGGCGGCCGACTGATCCGGCCGTACGGCGGGCCGTCGAGGCCGCGCAGGCCGCGGCGCGGATCCCCGACCATCCCCGGCTCGACCAGGTCTTCGACGTGTTCGCCGAGGGCGGGTCGCTGTGGATAGTCAGCGAGTTGGTGTCCGCGCGGCCACTGGCCGCGCTGCTCGCGGAGAAGCCGCTGACGCCGTACCGGGCGGCCGAGGTCGCCGACGACGTCCTCATGGCCCTGCGGGTCCTGCACGCTCACGGCTGGGTCCACCGGAACGTCACCGCGCGCACGGTCATGGTCTGCGACGACGGCCGCGTCATGCTGACCGGCCTGGCGGTCGGGGCGGCGGAAGAGGCACTGTGCGGGTACGACCCGGTGCCCGCCGAGGATCAGGAATGGGGCGCGGGGGGCGGCGAGTCCGGTGACGGGCGCGGGCCCGCCGGAGGAGCCACGGGCTCCGGCGCAGCGGGTGCGGGACCCGGTGGGAGCGGTGGCGTCGGGGCGCCTATGGGTGCCGGTTGGGCCCGTGGCGGGGACGTTCACGGCTCCGGTGGCGGTGTTCCGGGCTCCGGCGGCGGTGTTCCGGGCTCCGGCGGTGGGGCGTACGGCTCCGGCGGTGGGGCGTACGGCTCCGGCGGTGGGGCGTACGGCTCCCGTGGTCCTGTCGGCCCCGGTGGTCCGGGTCGTTCGGGCGGCCCTCAGGGATCGGGGGGCCCTGGCGGTCCCGGCGGTCCCGGTGGCCCCCAGGGAATGGGTGGCTCCGGTGGTCCCCATGGTCCTGTGAGCGCCGTTGGGCTCGACGGTGCCGATGCCGAGGCTGCTCGGCGGGCCGCCATCGAGGCGCGGGCTGCGGGGGCACTGCCCGTCGCCGGCACGGAGACGGCGAACGGGGCGACGACCGCGCCGGTTCGCCGGGCGGTCGACACCGGGGCGGATGTCAGGGCGGCGCGGGCCGGGGCGATAGCCGCGTATCGCGCGGGGGCGCGTGCCGCGGCCCGGGTCCAGGAGGCTCAGGACGGTCGGACGGCCCTGCCGGGAGCGCGGCCCGCTCCCGAGGGCAACCCGGCGGCTCTGCCCAGTGCCCGCCCCGCTCCCGGGGGCGACCCCGCCGCACAGGCCAACGGCTCGGCGCAGCAGCCGCCGTACGCCACGTCCAACGGTGCGGGGCAGCCGTATACCGGCGCGAACGACGATCGACACCCGCCCTACCCGGGGGCGGACGGCGTGGAGCAGCAGCCGTACTCCTCCGGGTTGAACGGGGTGCAGCAGGCGTCCGGGGTTGGGCCGCCGGCGCAGATGGCGGATCCCTACGGTGCGCGGCCTGCCTCCTGGCACGGTGCCGCGCCCCGCGGCGGAGCAGGTGCTGCGGGTGGTGGTGCGGGCGCGGGGCAGGAGTCCCGTCGTAACGGCGGTGCCGGGTACCCGGGTGACGCCTCCTCCGGGCAGCGCGCCGCCTCCGCCTCGGGCGGGCCCGGATCCGCCCAGGTCCCCGCCCCCGGCGCACCTTCGGCGCTGCCTCCCGGTGCGGTCGCGTCCACCGGGCGTTGGGACGACCAGGCCGTCGGCGCGCCCGTGCGGCGTGGGCCCGCGACCGCCCTGGCGGCCGAGCGGGCCCGGCAGGCGCGGATGGCCGTCGTCGGCCCCGTGACCGAGCGGTGGGCACCGGAGCAGGCCGGGCCGGTGCACGAGAACTGGCAGTTGGCGGCGCCGATCGGTCCCGCGACCGACCTGTGGGCGCTGGGCGCGCTGCTCTTCCGGGCCGTACAGGGACACGCGCCCTACCCGGAGGAGTCGACGGCCGAACTGGTGCAGTTGGTGTGCGCGGAGCCGCCCGCCTTCGCCGAGGAGTGCGGTCCGCTGCGGCCGGTCGTCGAGTCGCTGCTGCGTCAGGACCCGACCGAGCGGCTCGACTTCGAGGAACTGCGCGGCTGGCTGCGCTCGTTGGTGCGTTCGGCGCCCGAGCCGGAGGCCGGCGCGCACGTCGTCGCCGCGCCGCCCACCGACACCAGCAGGCTTCCTGTCATACGGCGGCGGGGCGAGCTGGTGCGCAGGCGGCGCGCCGGGCTGCCCGCGCACCACGGACGGCACAAGCGGGCGCGGGAAGAGACGAGTTCACCGCGCAGGCTCGGCCGGACCCTGCTTCTGCTGATCCTGCTCCTGCTGGCCGGCGCGATCGCGTACGCCATGCTCTTCATGCCGAAGTCCGACTCCGGCACGAAGGGCGCCGCGGACCGCAGCACCGGGGCCGCCGGTGAGGTCGGCCCGGCGCCCGAACAGTCGGCGGAGGCGAGCAGCGAGCCCCGGCCGGAGCAGACCTCGCCGGGCCCCCAGGGCAGCCCCTCCACGTCGACCGGGGCCGGCGAGACGCAGACCACCGGGCCCGAGGTCGCCGACGGCTTCACCCTGCGCAAGGACACCGAGGGTTTCCAGGTCGCCGTCGCGGGCGGCTGGGACCGCGCACCGCTCAACGGGCGCGGTCAGGTCGTGTACACGCACGGGAACTTCGAGCTCATCGTCGTACCGGGACGGGACACCGCGGCGGCGGACGGCAGCGACCCGATGGCGTACCAGCGGGAGAAGGAGCCGGAGCTGCAGCCGTACCGCGACTCCAGCTGGGCCACCGCGACGGGGCTGAAGACGATTCAGGTGGGCGGCCGGACCATGGCCGAGGGCCAGTTCACCTGGACCGGCGACGACGGGCAAGAGCTGTATGTGCGCAACATCGCGATGCTGATCGGCGGGAAGTACCACGTGGTGCAGGTCCGCGGCCCGGAGGCGGAGCGGGACGAGGTGACCCGGCTGTACGAGCAGGCTTCGGGTACTTACCACGTCACCCGTTGATACAGGACAGGCTGTGCGCCGACCCTGACAGGCTGTGCGCGGACCCCTGACAGGCCGTGCGCCGACCCCTGACAGGCCGTCGGCCCCACTGCCGGGTTACCGGCCGACGGGACGCGGTTCGCGGGTACTTGGTTCACTCATGTCCCAGGAAGCGACAACCGTCACAGTGCGGTCTCCATGACGCCCCCCTGGTTCCGTTCGGCGACGACGGGTCCTTACTCTGACCCTGTCAAGAGCATTGCGGGGCAACGTGAATCAGATGCAGGGCCAGCTCCTCGCGGGGCGCTACCGGCTCGCCGACCCGATAGGCAAGGGCGGCATGGGCCGGGTGTGGCGTGCCCATGACGAGGTGCTGCACCGGGCCGTCGCGATCAAGGAGTTGACCGCCGCGCTCTACGTGTCCGAGAGCGACCAGGCCGTCCTGCTGGCCCGTACCCGGGCCGAGGCGCGTGCGGCGGCCCGGATCAACCACTCCGCCGTCGTCACCGTGCACGACGTGCTGGACCACGACGGCCGGCCGTGGATCGTGATGGAGCTGGTCGAGGGCCACTCGCTGGCCGACGCGGTCAAGGAGCAGGGCCGCGTCGAGCCGCGGGAGGCGGCCCGGATCGGGTTGTGGGTGCTGCGGGCGCTGCGCGCCGCGCACTCCGCCGGGGTACTGCACCGCGACGTGAAGCCCGGCAACGTGCTCCTCGCCCGGGACGGCCGTGTCCTCCTCACCGACTTCGGTATCGCCCAGATCGAGGGTGACACGACCATCACGCGTACGGGAGAGGTCGTCGGCTCGGTCGACTACCTCGCCCCGGAGCGGATCCGTGGCCACGACCCGGGGGCGTCCTCCGACCTGTGGGCGCTCGGCGCCACGCTGTACACGGCGGTCGAGGGCAGGTCGCCGTTCCGCCGGACGACACCGCTGACCACCATGCAGGCGGTCGTGGACGAGGAACCCGCCGAGCCGCAGCAGGCCGGCCCGCTCGGGCCCGTCATCGCCGCGCTGCTGTGCAAGGACCCGGCCGTGCGGCCCGACATGGCCGCGGCCGAGCAGATGCTCGCCGAGGCTGCGGAAGGGCGGCGGCCGAGCGAGGCTCAGGCGTACGTGCCCACGCACCATGGGGGCGCCCGCACGCTGGATTCCGGGTCCGTGGCGGGTGGGCGCGTGAGCGGGGGCAGCGTGGGGTCCGGCACCATGGGCGCGGGCAGCATGGGGTCCGGCACCATGGGCGCGGGCACCATGGGTTCCGGCACCATGGGTTCCCGTCCTCACACGGGCTCCCCTCACACGGGTTCCCCTCACACCGGTTCCCCTTACGCCGGTCCCCACCATGAGGTGGAGGGCCACTGGGGAAGAAATGGTCCGGCGACCACATCGGCCACCTCCGCCACGTCGGCGAGCGGTGCGCCGTACGTCCCGGCGACCGGCGCCATCGTGCTCGGCCCGGCGCATCACACGGCCACCGGCGCCACGCGGCCGCCCAAGCGTCGCCGTCTGCGCACGCTGGCTCTGGTCGTCGCCCTCGCCGCGATCATCGGCGGCGGTACGGCCGTGGGACTGCAGGCGTGGAACGACGCGCGGCAGCAGGACGGCACCGGCGCCTCTGCGGGCTCGCCGAGCCCCTTGGAGTCGAGCGGGAGCGGACGAAGCCCCCAGGGAGGCGTTCCGGACTCGTGGGTCCGGTATGACGATCCGGTGGGTTTCAGTCTCTTTCTGCCCAAAAACTGGGATCGGAAGGTCTTCGGCAGCAGCGACGACCTCACCCAGGTCGACTACACACCGGACGGCGGCAAGCACTTCGTCCGGATCGCAGTCGACAGGTCACCGGACTTCAGTGATCCGTACGCCCACCAGATCGACCTGGAGCAGCAGTTGCAGCGGCTGCGCGACTACCGGCGCGTGACCCTGCACGACAACCTCTACCGGGACCGCGACGGCGCCCGCTGGGAGTACACCTGGACCGCGCTGCCCAAGGACACGCCCCACCCCGGGCCGCGCAGGGCCGTGGAGGAGACGTACATGTCGCGGGACGGTGTCGAGTACGCCATCTACATGTCGTCGCCCGCCGAGGACTGGGCGACGACGAGCAAGCAGTTCACCGCCGTGCTGCAGAGCTGGCAGGAGAAGACCTCTTAAGTGGTGGTTTTGGCCGGTCGACGCCCCGGAAGGGGGCCGTCCGGTGGGGCATGATGAGCCGCATGGGGACCGAGGGGGACAACGCCCGGGTGATCGCGGGCCGCTACCGGCTCGAGGCGCGGCTCGGACGCGGGGGCATGGGGGTCGTCTGGAGGGCGAGCGACCAGTTGCTCGGCCGCAGCGTGGCGGTCAAGGAACTCCCCCTCGACGAGGCGCTCTCCGCCGAGGGCGCGCAGCGGCGTCGGGAGCGCAGCCTGCGCGAGGCGCGTGCGGTGGCCCAGTTGAGCCACCCGCACATCATCGTGGTCCACGACGTCGTCGAGCACGACGAACGCCCGTACATCGTCATGGAGCTGATCGAGGGCGGCTCCCTCGCCGACCGGATCGCCGCGCACGGCCCGGTCGACGCCGACGAGGCCGCCCGTATCGGCATCGCCCTGCTCGGCGCGTTGCGCACGGCGCACGAGTCCGGGGTCCTGCACCGCGACATCAAGCCCGCGAACGTCCTGGTGGAGGACGGCACCGACCGTGTCGTCCTCACCGACTTCGGTATCGCCCAGGTCGCGGGCGCCACCACACTCACCGAGACCGGTTCCTTCGTCGGCTCGCCCGAGTACACGGCGCCCGAGCGGATGTCCGGGGCGAGGACCGGCCCCGCTTCCGACCTGTGGTCGCTGGGCGCGCTGCTGTGCACCATTCTGAGTGGCGAGTCTCCGTTCCGGCGCGACTCGTTGGGCGGCATCCTGCACGCGGTCGTCTCCGCCGAGATCCGGCCGCCCGCGCAGGCCGAGCCCATCCTTCCCGTCGTACGGGGCCTGCTGGAGCGCGATCCGGAACGGCGGCTGGACGCGGAGCGGGCCGAGCGGATGCTGCGGACCTTCCGGGACACCGGCCGCACACCCCCGCCTCCGCCGCCCCGGCGTACCCGCACCCTGTCGCTCGGCCGGGCCCGGACGAGGTCCGCGGACGCACCCCCCGTCGACGCAGCCCCCGCCGGCCCGGTCGGCCGACCACCGGAGCCGCCGCCCGACCATGCCCCCGAGCCGCCGTGGGACCGCCCGCCGGAGCCGCCGTCCGGGTACGCCCCGCCCCCGCCGGACGATCCCGCCCGGCACCCGGCGACCCGTCCCGGGCGCTCCCCGCGAGGCGTGCTGATCACCGCGCTGCTGGTCTCCGCGATGGCCGGCGCGGGCGTGTCCGCGGCGGCGCTGCTGATGAACGGGGGCGGCAACGGGGAGGCTACGGCGGGTACGCCGACGAGTTCGGCGTCGTACACGACGGTGAGCCAGCGCCCGAGCACGAGCCAGAGTCCGAACCCGAGCCTCAGCCCCAGCCCACGTCCGAGCTCCAGTCCGCCTCCCTCCGCCCGTTCCGTTCCTTCCGCCCCGGCCGGCTACCGTCTCGCCCGCGACCCCGCCGGGTTCGTGCTCGCCGTGCCGGACGGCTTCAGCCGCGTACCGCAGGGTGAGCGGGTCTTCTACATGTCACCGGGGAAGGCCTTCCGCCTCGGCATCAGGGTCGCCGACCCCGCCGAGGGCGGCCCGCTGGCGGTGTTGCGGCGGGCGGCGGCCGAGGGCCCGGGCACCAACCCCGGGTACCGCGAAGGCCGGGTCACCCGGACCACGCACCGCGGACGCCCCGCCGCGCTCTGGGAGTTCACCTGGGACGGGTTCAGCGCGGCGGAGGGCCCCCGGCACACATACGACCTGTGCTGGGAGGAGGGCGGCCGGCTGTACGACGTCTGGGTGTCCGCGCCGGTCGGAAAGGTGCGGGAGGCAAGGGCGTACTTCGACGTCGCGGTCGACACGTTGGTCACGGGTGTGTGACCGGACAGCGTTCGAGGTGGATACCGGCCCGGTTGGCGCGATATGGATGGACCCATGAGCAGCAACGGGGGAGCCCCTTACGGGTCCGACGAGCCAACGAGTTTCGCTCTGCAACCACCGAAGCCACCGGACATGCCGACCTCGCCGAATCCGGCGAATCCGGCGAACCCGCCGAACCCTTCGACCCCGCCGGTGGCGGTGCCGCACCCGGACAACCCGTACGCCCTGCCCACTCAGGTCGTCCCACCGCAGCCGCAGCCTGCCCAGGCGCCGCCCACCACCACCCCTGACCCTCGCGTCGAGCGGCTCATCGCCGGCCGTTACCGTCTGCTCGGCAAGCTCGGGCACGGCGGTATGGGTACGGTGTGGCGGGCCAAGGACGAGACCGTGGACCGCGAGGTCGCCGTCAAGGAGCCCCGCGTCCCGGACCACCTTCCCGAGCGCGAACAGGCCACCGCGTTCGAGCGGATGCGCCGCGAGGCACGCGCCGCCGCCCGGCTCGACCATCCGGCCGTGGTGAACGTCCATGACGTGGCGGTCGTGGACGGCCGGCCGTGGATCGTGATGGAGCTGGTGCGGGGCCGTTCGCTGGGCGACGCGTTGCAGGAGGGCACCCTCGGGGCCCGGGAAGCGGCGGAAATCGGCCTCGCGGTGCTGGGCGCGCTGGAGGCGGCGCACGCGGCGGGCATCCTGCACCGGGACGTCAAGCCGGACAACGTCCTCCTCGGCCGGCACGACCGGGTCGTCCTCACCGACTTCGGGATCGCGCAGATCGAGGGCGAGACCAGTCTGACTGACACCGGAGGCTTCGTCGGCTCGCCCGAGTACATCGCGCCGGAACGGGTGCTCGGTCAGCGCCCCGGCCCGGCCAGCGACCTCTGGTCCCTCGGCGTGGTCCTCTACGCGGCCACGGAGGGCGTCTCCCCGTTCCGCCGCAGCAACACCCCCGCCACCCTCCAGTCCGTCCTCAACGCGACGCCCGCACCGCCCGCCTCCGCGCCGGGCCCGCTCGCCGACGCCATCAACGGTCTGCTCCAGAAGGACCCGGCGCGCCGCCCGAACGCCGCCCAGGTCCGCGCGTTGCTGGAGACGGCCGCGAAAGCGCCGGCACCGTCACCGGCCACCCAGTTCGTGCCGCGCACCGAGCCCCCGCGGCGGGGCTTCCGGCCCGGGGGCAAGGGCTGGTTCGGACTCGGTGCCGTGGTCGCCGCCGCCGCGGTGACGGCGTATCTGGTGATCGCGAACCCCTTCGCGGGGCCACTGCCCGGCGGCTGGAAGACCGAGCACGAGAAGGACGTCGCCGCGACCCTCGCGGTGCCCGCGGCCTATCAGCGCTCCGTGCCCGACCGGAAGACCGACAAGAGGCACTGGGTCACGTACACCGACTTGAGCGGCAGCATCTGGATCGGGCTGACCCTGGACCGGAAGGCGGAGGACACCACCAACGACATCGCGGGGTCGGCCGCCGCCGAAATGTACGACGACGACACCGAGTTCAAGCAGAGCGGCAGCTACGAGCTCAGCATGCCGGATGGTCCGGGGACGAGGACCAAGCCCGACAACGCGACCTTCCGGGGCAACAAGGCCGCCCAGAACACCGTCGTCTACAAGACCGACGACAGCCGGAACTCCCGCCCCCGCGAGCTACGGATCCTCTACTACAAGACCCGCGGCGGCGACATGTACAAGCTCACGGTCAGCTATCCGGGCAAGGGCGACTTCACCGAGCGCGGACGCGAGGTCGCGGCGACGGCGATCGCGAACCTGGACGTCGACAAGCTCTGAACCCCGCCTGCGACCTCGCCTCCGCCCCCGCCTACGACCCGCCCCACCCCGCCCCGCGTCGACAAGGAGGTGTCGCGCACGGTACTCATGGGGCATGAGCTACGGCGGGGACGACACCGACCCCAGAAACGCGCTGCTCGGCGGTCGTTACCGTCTGATCGAGCGCATAGGCAGCGGCGGGATGGGCACCGTCTGGCGGGCACGCGACGAGCTCGTGGAGCGTGAAGTCGCCGTCAAACAGCCACGGTTGCCGGGCGACCCGGAGGACGAGGAACACCGCCGCGCCGCCCACCGGCTCTACCGTGAGGCCCGCGCCGCCGCCCGCGTCGACCATCCCGCCGCCGTCTCCATCCACGACGTCGTCGTCGAGGAGGCGGACGGACTGCCCTGGATCGTCATGGAGTTGATCCACGGTGAGTCCCTCTACGAGAGGCTCCGCCGCGGCCCCCTCCCGCCCGCCGAGGCCGCCCGCATCGCCCTCGCCGTCCTCGGCGCCCTGCGCGCCGCGCACGCCGTCGGCATCGTGCACCGGGACGTGAAGCCCGCCAACGTCCTGCTCGGACCCCGTCACCGCGTCGTCCTCACCGACTTCGGCATCGCCCACGTCCAGGGCGAGGAATCCCTCACCGCCACCGGCGAGTTCATCGGCTCCCTGGAGTTCGTCGCCCCCGAGCGGATGTCCGGCACCGGCGCCGGCCCCGCCTCCGACCTGTGGTCGCTGGGCGTCCTCCTCCACACCGCCGTCGAGGGCGCCTCCCCCTTCCGCCGTACGACCCCGGAGGCCACCCTCGCCGCGATCGTCACCGCCGACCCGCCCGAGCCGAAGCAGTCAGGACCCCTCCAGTCCCTGATCACCCGGATGCTGGCGAAGGATCCCGAGCGGCGACCGGACGCGGAGGAGATCGCGCGGGTACTGGAGTCGGTGGCGGGGGAGGACCCGCGGCCGGGTTCGGAGACGAGGGACGCCGTCGAAGAGGCGCAGGAGCCCGCCGTACGAGAGCCCGGCGCCGAAGCACCTGCCGTACGAGAGCCCGGCGCCGAAGCACCTGCCGTACGAGAGCCATCCGTAGAAGAACCCGTCGTACCAGCACCCGCCGTAGAAGAAAGCGCCGTAACCAAACCCGCCGTAACGGAACCCGCCGTGGTAGACGAACCCCTACCGCAGCGACCGCATCCCCCGTCCCCCCGCCGCAGCCTCCTGCGCACCGGTGTCGCCGTCATCGCTGTCCTCCTCCCCGGCGGAATCTGGCTGGGCACCTCGTTCGCCGACGGGACCGCCGCGCAGGACGGCTGGGTCGTGCACCGGGAGGACGGGATGGGCGCCGCCCTCCGTCTTCCCCGGGCGTACCGGCCGCTGGACTCGGTGGGCGAGAGGGGTGACGCCACCCGGCTGGCCGTCTACAGCGACGAGGTGATCAGCGTGTACCTCAGCGAGTGGGAGAAGGCTCCCCGTTCCCCGATGGCCGAGGCCGGCCGGACGCCGATCGCGTGGCAGGGGCACGAGAGCCTGCCGGGCCAGTACACCCGCACCAGTTTCCACGGGGACGAGGCCGCCCTCGCCGACGTCACCTACGACCCGGACGGCAGGCCGCCGACCCGGGTGATGCAGCTGATCGTCCGCACGGACGACGACCGCCTCTACCAACTGCGGGTGGACATGCCGAAGGGAACGCCGGACGAGAAACGGGGCACCGCCCTCTTCAAGGGCGCCCGTGCCCGGCTGAAGATCGGAACGGACTGAGAAAGCCGGCCGGACGAGCCGGACGAGCCGGACGAGCCGGACGATCGGCTTCGTGCAACGCCCAGACGACGCCCAGACGACGCCCTGACAACGCCCTGATCAGGGCGTCCCGTGCCAGTGACCACTGGCGTCGTGTGCGTGATCGGTGAATCCGTATTACTGACGGGTACCCAAAGGCCTCCGCACCGGAATACCCTGCGGCTCATGACGGACGCGCAGGCCCCGGCCCAGACCGGCACGAACCCCATCGCCCCCGCCCCGGCGGGCGCCCGTACCGCCGCCGACGTGGTCACCCCCGAGCTGATCGCCCAGCTCACCAAGGGCGTGGCCGGCTCCGGCCGGACGGCGAACCACACCCCGTTCACCGGTGAGAAGCTGGCGGACCTTCCCGAGTCCACCCCCGAGGACGTGGAGAAGGCGTTCCAGGCGGCCCGCCGGGCACAGCCCGTCTGGGAGAGGACCCCGGTACGGCAGCGCGCGGCCGTCCTGCTCCGCTTCCACGACCTGGTCCTGGAGCGTCAGGCCGAGGTCCTGGACCTGATCCAGCTGGAGACCGGCAAGGCCCGTCTGCACGCCCACGAGGAGGTCCAGGCCGTCGCCGTCGCGGCCCGCCACTACGGCCGCAAGGCCCCCGCGTACCTCGGGCCCAAGCGGCACGCCGGTGCCGTCCCGACCCTCACCAAGGTCACCGAGCTGCGTCACCCGCGCGGTGTCGTCGGCCAGATCGCCCCCTGGAACTATCCGCTGGAGCTGTCGGTCGGCGACGCGCTCCCGGCGTTCGTCGCGGGCAACGCGGTGGTGATGAAACCCGACACGGAGACCTGCCTCACCGCGCTCTGGGCCCGTGACCTGCTCATCGAGGCGGGACTGCCCGCCGACGTCTTCCAGGTCGTCCTCGGCGACGGCCCGGTCGTCGGCCCCGAGGTCGTCAAGCACGCCGACTACGTCTCCTTCACCGGCTCCACCCGCACCGGCCGCGAGGTCGCCCAGGGCGCCGCCGCCCGGCTGATCGGGGTCTCCCTCGAACTCGGCGGCAAGAACGCCATGCTGGTCCTCGAGGACGCCGACATCGAGAAGGCCGCCGCGGGCGCCGTCCGCGCCTGCTTCAACTCCGCCGGCCAACTGTGCATCTCCATCGAGCGGTTGTACGTCCACGAGTCGATCGCCGACGCCTTCGTCGAGCGCTTCGCCGCCCGCACGAAGGCGATGCGCCTCGGTACGTCCCTCGCGTACGGCGCCGACATGGGCTCGCTGGTCGGCGAACGTCAGTTGGAGACCGTCACCCGGCACGTCGACGAGGCCGTCGCCAAGGGCGCGAAGCTCGTCGCCGGCGGGGTGGCCCGCCCGGACATCGGCCCGTACTTCTTCGAGCCGACCATCCTCGACGGCGTCACCGAGCCGATGTCGGTCTGCACGGTGGAGACCTTCGGCCCGGTTGTCTCGCTCTACCGCTTCAGCACCGAGGACGAGGCCGTCGAGCACGCCAACTCCACGCCGTACGGCCTCAACTCCTCGGTCTGGACGAAGGACGGCCGCCGCGGTCGCGAGGTCGCGGCCCGCCTGCGCACCGGCACGGTCAACATCAACGAGGGGTACGCGCCCGCCTACGGCAGCGTCCAGTCCCCGATGGGCGGCATGAAGGACTCCGGGCTCGGCCGCCGCCACGGCTCCGAGGGCATCCTCAAGTACACCGAGGCGCAGACGGTGGCCCAGCAGCGGCTGCTGCCGATGGCTCCGTCGCTGGGGATGGACGACGAGAAGTACGCGCAGTTCATGAGCCGCAGCCTGCGGCTGATGAAGGCCCTCCGGTTCCGCTAGACCCCACCGTTCCCGTCGTCCGTTCTCACCTCCTGGCCGACCACCCGTTCTCACCACCGGTTCTCAATGAGGAGAGCATGTGCCCCAGGACACCTACGACTACGACGTCATCGTCGTCGGCTCCGGCTTCGGCGGTTCCGTGACCGCCCTGCGCCTCACGGAGAAGGGCTACCGCGTAGGCGTCCTGGAGGCCGGCCGCCGCTTCACCCGGGAATCGCTCCCGAAGAACTCCTGGGACCTGAAGAACTACCTGTGGGCTCCCAAGCTCGGCTGCTACGGAATCCAGCGCATCCACCTGCTCGGCAACGTCATGGTCCTGGCCGGCGCGGGCGTCGGCGGCGGCTCCCTGAACTACGCCAACACGCTCTACGTCCCCCCGAAGCCCTTCTTCGACGACCCCCAGTGGCGTGACATCACGGACTGGCAGGACGAGTTGGCGCCGTACTACGACCAGGCGCGCCGCATGCTCGGCGTCCGCCTGAACCCGACGATGACCCCGTCCGACGTGCATCTGAAGGCCGCCGCCGAGCGGATGGGCGTGGGCGACACCTTCCACATGGCGCCGGTCGGCGTGTTCTTCGGGGACGGCGAGGACGCCGACGGCTCGGTGCGGGCGAAGCCCGGCGAGCAGGTGCCGGACCCCTACTTCGGCGGCGCGGGACCCGCCCGCAAGGCCTGCAACGAGTGCGGTGAGTGCATGACCGGCTGCCGGCACGGCGCGAAGAACACCCTCAACGAGAACTACCTGTACCTCGCCGAGAAGGCCGGCGCGGTGGTCCACCCGCTCACGACGGTCGTGTCGGTCACCGACGACTCACAGGGCGGCTACGCGGTCGCCACCCTCCCCACCGACGACCGCCGCAAGGCGAAGGGCCGCACCTTCAAGGCCCGCCGGGTGGTGTTGGCCGCCGGCACGTACGGCACCCAGACCCTTCTGCACCGGATGAAGGCGGGCGGCCAACTGCCGTACGTCTCCGGCAAGCTGGGTGAGCTGACCCGTACCAACTCCGAGGCCCTGGTCGGCGCGCAGACCGACGACCGCCGCTACCGCGAGGTGACCGGTGAGCAGAAGGTCGACTTCACGCGCGGGGTCGCCATCACGTCCTCCATCCACCCCGACGCCGACACCCACATCGAGCCGGTCCGTTACGGCAAGGGATCCAACTCGATGGGCAGCCTGTCGATCCTCCAAGTGCCGTACGCGGAGGGGGCGTCCAGGACGGCGGCCTGGCTGAGGAACGCGGCCCGCCACCCGCTCCTGGTCCTGCGGTCCCTGTCCAACCGCCGTTGGTCGGAGAAGACCATCATCGGCCTGGTCATGCAGTCGCTGGACAACTCCCTGACGACGTACCTGAAACCGGACGGCGTGGGCAAGGGCCTCCTCACCGCCCGCCAGGGCCACGGTTCCCCGAACCCCAAGCAGATCAAGGCGGCCTCTCAGGGCGCGTCCGCCATCGCCGCCGAGATCAACGGCTTCGCCGGCTCCAACGTCGGCGAACTGATGGGCACCCCGCTCACCGCCCACTTCCTCGGCGGCTGCCCGATCGGCTCCTCCCGCGAAAGCGGCGTCATCGACCCGTACCACCGCCTCTACGGCCACCCCGGCATCTCGGTCGTCGACGGCGCCGCGGTCTCCGCCAACCTGGGCGTGAACCCGTCCCTGACGATCACCGCCCAGGCCGAGCGCGCGATGTCGTACTGGCCCAACAAGGGCGAGGCGGACCCGCGTCCGGCGCAGGGACAGCCGTACGAGCGCCTCGAGCCGGTCGAGCCGAAGTCACCGGCGGTCCCGGCGGACGCGTTCGGCGCGCTGAAGCTGCCGTTCCTGGGAATCCCGGCGGTGCCGCCGAAGAGGACAAAGAAGAAGTGACAAAGAAGAAGTGACAAAGAAGAAGTGACACAGAGAAGGACCTGCGCCCCCCTCCGAGCGCAGGTCCTTCTCTGTGTGCGACAAGGCTTGTCGAGCCTTTACCGCGGCTTACGCCTCGGCGCCCGCCCTGCGGCGGCGCACCACGAAGATCGCGCCCGCACCGGCGACGACGGCGACCCCGCCGACGAGGCCGATCACCGGCAGCGCCGAGCTGGAACCCGTCTCGGCGAGCGTGCCGGTGGCGGAGACCTCCTTGACGTCCGAGAGGTCCTTCATGCCGCCCTGCGGCTTGGCGTCGTTCGGGTCACCGGCGTCGGAGCCGGCGGCGAGGATGTCGAAGAGGTAGAGCCAGCCGTTCGGGTCGTCGGCGACCCAGCAGCCCTTGTCGTCCGCGTACTCGGCGAGACCGCCGGTGACGCCGATGGAGTCCGGCACCTTGCCGCTGACGCTCAGCCGCAGCTTGTAGGAGACCGACTGGCCCGCACCGAGCGAGAACGAGTCGAACGTGCCGCCCTCGCCCGACGCGCCCGCGATGGTCTCCCAGGAGCCGGACGCCTTGTTGAAGACCTGGACCTTGATCTGGCCCGAGTAGTCGTTCTCGTCCTCCCAGCCGAACGCGGCCACGCCGATCAGCGGCTTGATGTCCTTGACCTCGTCGTCGCCGCGGTTGGACACGTTGAACGAGAACCCGGTCCAGCCGCTGCCGGCCACGATCGTCTCGGGCAGCCCGGACAGACCGCTGGTCACGTGGGAGCTGAGTTCGGCGGTGCTGTCGCCGTTCTCGTCGACGCAGAGCTCGGGGTCGCCGGCGGGCTTGCTCGCGCTGGCGCTGGGCGACGGGGAGGTGGTGGCCGGGGTGCTGTCGTCCGTGGCCGGCGTGCTGTCGTCCGTGGCCGGGGTGCTGTCGTCCGTGGAGGGCGTGGTCTTGTCGTCGGCCGGGGTGGTGTCGTCCGTGGCCGGGGTCGTGTCGTCCGTCGCGGGCGTGGTGTCGTCCGTCGCCGGGGTCGTGTCGTCGGCGGTGGGAGTGGTCGCGTCGACGGCGGGCGTGGTGTCCTCGACCGCCGGGGTGGTCGTCGACGTGGTCGGCGGCTCGTCCGTCGCGAAGGCGACCGGAGCGGAGAGCAGCGTGAGGGGGGCTATGACGGCAGTTGCGGCCGCCGCCACCATGGCACGACGAAGCTTCATGAAGACCTCGGGAATCCGTTGTGCCGCATACGGCCAGCACACTTGGGGGAGGCCTCCGCGTGTGGGGCGCGGGAGTGGCCCTTGGTTCGCCGTGTTTGATCCGTGAAGCATGTGGATGGTTGCCCTGGACTTCACAGGTTTCTCATGTGGGCTGAGTCACACGCCGGATCTCGTCGCATCTCCCCGGATCCCCTTGTGAATGCGCTTTCCCAGCCCTTAGAACTGTGCGCCGTGTCTGAAAAGCCCTCCGAGGAAGAGTCCTCGGCACCGGAGATCCCCGACGACGTCTGGGAACAGTTCGCCCGCGACACCGAACGGGACATCCGCGGCTCGGCGCCCAAGGAGCCCTCCGCACGCGCCCGTCTGGTGACCGAGCGGCTGCGACAGCAGGAGGCGCGGGGCGAACGGCCGGAGGGCTGGCGCACCGGGCCGCGGGGGCACGCGACGGATGGTCGCGCGGCAAGGCGTCGGCGCCTGTGGGCGGGTGTCGGCGTGGTCGGCGCCCTCGTCGTGACCGTCGTGGCCATCAAGCCGTCGCTGCTGCCGGGCGACCCGTTCGGCGCGGGAACACCGCGGGCAGGGGCCTCACCGCTGCCCGCGGAGACCGCGGCCCCGACCGCGCCCCCGGCCGCCGCGGACACCGCGACCCCCACGCTGGACGAACCGTTCGCGGGCTCCCCGGCACGGGGTTGGGCCGACGGCGCGGCCGGTATCGTCCCGCCGAAGGCCACGGCCGTCGCGGGACTGTCGAAGGAACGGGTCGAACTCGCGCTCCAGCAGACCCGGAAGCTGCTCGTCCACGCCAACCTCGACCCGAAGACCCTGCGCGGCGAACACCCCGGGGCCGCCCTCGCCGTCCTCGACCCGAAGCAGCCGGAACTGCTCGACGACCTCAACCGTTCCCTGCGCACCCCCGGTGAGAAGGACGACCCGCTGCGCATGTTCAGCCGCTTCGACCCCGCCGACGTGGAACTGGTCGGCGATGTGGTCAAGACGCGCGGCCGGATGACGTTCGAGGAGGGCGACCAAGGGGGCGTCGCCGTGCACGCCGACTACACCTTCGTCTACCCGCTCGTACGGACCGACGGCTCGGTCGAGGTGACCCGCACCATCGTCCGCCGCGTCCTCGAGGTCGAACTCCTCGACCCCGACCGCTACCGGACCACACCGGGCCGGCTGAACGTCCTGCGTCACGACGTGAACTCGGGCAACTCGGCGTGCGGGGTGTACGACGGCTATCTGCACCCGCGGTTCGACACGTCCGACCCGACGGGCGAGCCCGCGACGGGCCCGACGACGGACCCGTACGACCGCAGCGAGGACCTGGACGCGAACCCGGACGCCTGCGGATCGGTCTCCCGCGTCTGAAGCTTCCGCAGATCCGGACGCCGGAGTCGGCCGGGACGGACGAAGGCCCCGCGGGCTCGAGCCCGCGGGGCCCTTCTTCGGTCAGCACCGACGTCAGGGCAGCGCCGGTGCTTGGGAGCGGCGCCGGGGGGTAGCGCCGCTTGCCTGTGTGCCCTGGGGTCGGCGCCCCGGCGTACACGGGGCGCGCGAATGGTCTGGACCTTTGGCGGTAGGACACCACATGCATGCGGTTGTCAACGGCGGGGCTTGGGGGGCTTTCTGTGCATCGTGCTCGATGGCGGCGGCCTCCGCAACCGTTTGACCCAGCCTTGTGCTTCTTGTGTTTCCGCCGGCCGGCCCCGGGCGTCCCCGGAGCCGACCGTTCTCTTGGGTGACCGGGCTGCTGTCCCCTGCCGTCCGGTCACTTGCCTGGAGCGAGGTCCCACGACGCACGGCACGATCCGTACGTCTCATCGCTCCAGCGAGCCACGCGTGGTTCTTTCGCGCCCGCCCCTGGCTGGCACGGACACCACGACCAACGAGACGTCGCACGGCGCGGTCACGCGCCGTCCGGGTGACAGGATCCGGAACTCAGATGCGGCCCCGGCACAGTTCGAGGAGCGTCATCGCGAGGGACGTCCCCGGCTTGCCGAGCGCCTCGCTGTAGTGGTTGAGGATCTCCATCTCGCGGGACAGGTTCACGCGCCGCCCGCCGGAGGTGATCCGCGCCTCCTGGATCACGGCGGACACGGCCATCCGTTCCTGGATCAGCCCGATGATCCGGTCGTCCAGGGCGTCGATGCGCTCACGGGCACCGGTGATCACGTCGGCGGCCTCGCGGGTACGGGCACCGGTCACGTCGGTGGTGGTGGTGACGGCTGTGGCGGTCGGGGCGCTCGTGGTCGTCGTGGCGGTCATGTCGGGGCTCCTCATCGGAAGGCGGAAGGGGTGCGGTGCCCCGGGCGGCAAGATCCGGAAAACACCAGGCGCCCCGGACCTTGTCGGCCCGGGGCGCCTGGGAAGTCGCTTGTCAGTAACTCAAGCAGCACGACCATGGCAGCCGGCGGGCCGGTTGCCATAGGTAAAGAGGAAGGTCGGGTGCGTGAGCATGGGCGCCAGTATGCCACGGAACTTTTCCGGCGCAGGTGCTCACCTCTCAGGTGCCGGGGTCCCGTCCGCGCCCACCTCGGTAGAATCGGATAGCACAGAGACCCCGCCCCACCGCCGGAAGGCCCCCGTGTCATCAGCGACTCCCGCTGCCGCCGCCCCCGACACCGTTCTGGTCGTCGACTTCGGCGCGCAGTACGCCCAGCTCATCGCCCGTCGCGTCCGCGAGGCACGGGTCTACAGCGAGATCGTGCCGAGCACCATGCCGGTGGCGGAGATGCTCGCCAAGAACCCGGCGGCGATCATCCTCTCCGGCGGCCCCTCCTCGGTGTACGCCGACGAGGCCCCCCGTCTCGACCGCGAGCTCTTCGAGGCCGGCGTCCCCCTGTTCGGCATGTGCTACGGCTTCCAGCTGATGGCGCAGACCCTCGGCGGCACCGTCGACAACACCGGCGCCCGTGAGTACGGCCGTACGCCGCTGCACGTCTCGAAGCCCGCCTCCACCCTCTTCGAGGGCACCCCGGACGAGCAGTCGGTGTGGATGTCGCACGGCGACGCCTGCTCCGCCGCCCCCGAGGGCTTCACCGTCACCGCGTCCACCGACGTCGTCCCGGTCGCCGCCTTCGAGAACGACGAGAAGAAGCTCTACGGCGTCCAGTACCACCCCGAGGTGATGCACACCACGCACGGCCAGCAGGTGCTGGAGCACTTCCTGTACCGGGGCGTGGGCCTGACCCCGAACTGGACCACGGGCAACGTGATCGAGGAGCAGGTCGCCGCCATCCGCGAGCAGGTCGGCGACAGGCGGGCCATCTGCGGGCTCTCCGGCGGGGTGGACTCCGCCGTCGCCGCGGCCCTCGTCCAGCGGGCCATCGGCTCCCAGCTGACCTGCGTGTACGTCGACCACGGCCTGATGCGCAAGGGCGAGACCGAACAGGTCGAGAAGGACTTCGTGGCCGCGACCGGCGTCCAGCTGAAGGTCGTGGACGCCGAGGAGCGGTTCCTCAAGGCGCTCGCCGGGGTCTCCGACCCGGAGCAGAAGCGGAAGATCATCGGCCGGGAGTTCATCCGGGTCTTCGAGCAGGCGCAGGCCGAGATCATCGCGGACGAGGGTCCCGAGGTCGCCTTCCTGGTCCAGGGCACGCTCTACCCGGACGTGGTCGAGTCCGGCGGCGGCACCGGCACCGCCAACATCAAGTCCCACCACAACGTGGGCGGCCTGCCCGAGGACCTCGAGTTCCAGCTCATCGAGCCGCTGCGCAAGCTGTTCAAGGACGAGGTCCGCATGGTCGGCCAGGAGCTCGGCCTGCCGGACGAGATCGTCCAGCGCCAGCCGTTCCCCGGGCCCGGTCTGGGCATCCGTATCGTCGGCGAGGTCACCAAGGAGCGCCTGGACCTGCTCCGGGACGCCGACGCCATCGCCCGCGAGGAGCTGACCGCGGCCGGTCTCGACCGGGACATCTGGCAGTGCCCGGTGGTCCTGCTCGCGGACGTCCGCAGCGTCGGCGTCCAGGGCGACGGCCGCACCTACGGCCATCCGATCGTGCTGCGCCCGGTCTCGTCCGAGGACGCCATGACCGCTGACTGGTCGCGGCTGCCGTACGACGTCCTCGCGAAGATCTCGACCCGGATCACCAACGAGGTCAAGGACGTCAACCGGGTCGTCCTCGACGTGACGTCGAAGCCGCCGGGGACCATCGAGTGGGAGTGATCCCCCTGTCCGTGGAGGTCACGTCCGCCTGAGCGTGCGCAAAGGCTCTCCGGGCTTCCAGACCTGGGAGACCAGGTACGTGTCGTCCTCGACGTAGGTCCGTACGACCTCCGTCAGCTCGGTGCGGAAGAGGTGGAACGGCTCCGGCGGTTCCACCTCCTCGACGTATCGGGTCCTGGTCTGCGGGTCCTCCACCTCGATCGCCCGGCCGCTGATCCGTACGTCGCCGCCGCCCATGGTCTGGCCCTCCCCGGGGTTGGCCTGCAGTGCGAAACGCGGGTCGCGGCGCAGGTCGAGGGCCTTGAGCGAGTCGGGCATCATGCCCAGCCACAGCTCGCCGTTCAGGAACCGCACCTCCAGGCCGGTGGTGCGCGGAGAGCCGTCCTTGCGCAGGGTCGCGAGGACGTGGTGTGTGAAGGCGTCGAAGCGTGCCTCGACCGTCTTGGCGAGATCGGGTTCCGCGGAGGAGAACGCCGCCCAGTCCGCCGTCCAGTTCTCTGCTCGGTTCATATCGGCCAGTCTCGCGTCGATACCCGACATCTTCTGTCGTGTTTCGCTTGCGTGCGTCATCTTTACAACGCTGCGCTGTTCTCCTGCGCTGACCGACGGTAACTTCCGCCCCGTAAAGCACCCGCAGTGCTGGAGGACGACACATGTACGGGACGCCCGGAGCCGGGCCCACACCGCCGATGCCGCTGCCCACCGATCGGCTGCGGTTCGCCATGCCGCCGATGCACGAATCGGTCGACGACGAGCGACGGCACCGCAAGGAGCGGCTCGCGGGCGCGCTGCGGATCTTCGGCCGGCTCGGCTTCGAGGACGGGGTGTCGGGGCACATCACCGCCCGCGACCCCGAGTACAGCGACTGCTTCTGGGTCAATCCGTTCGGGATACCGTTCAAGCACGTCACCGTGAGCGACCTGGTGCTCGCCAACTCCGACGGGCAGGTGATCGAGGGCGGCTACCACGTCAACCAGGCCGCGTTCACCGTGCACGCCCAGGTGCACGCCGCCCGCCCCGACGTCGTCGCCGTCGCCCACTGCCACTCGGTGCACGGCCGCGCCCTGTCCACGCTGGGCGACCTCCTGGACCCGATCACCCAGGAGAGCTGCGCCTTCTACGAGGACCACGCCCTGTACGACGCCTACTCCGGCGTCGCCGTCGACGCCGACGAGGGCCGCCGTATCGCCACCGCCCTCGGCACCCGCAAGGCACTCGTGCTGCGCAACCACGGGCTGCTGACCGTCGGCGACTCGGTGGACGCGGCGGCCTGGTGGTTCCTGTCGCTGGAACGGTCCTGTCAGGTGCAGCTGACGGCGAAGGCCGCCGGACGGCCCATCCTGATCGACCACAAGATGGCGGTGGCGACGCGGGAGCAACTGGGCGGGGACCTGGTGGCGTGGATCAACTACCAGCCGATGTGGCAGGACATCAGCCGCAGTGAGCCGGACCTGTTGAGCTGACGGTTCAGAAACCCCGCAGGACGGCCGCCTTGGTCATCGCGAACTCCTCGTCCGTGAGCACGCCGTCCCGGTGCAGCTCGCCCAACTCGCGCAGCCTTCGCAGGAGTACGTCGTGATGGTCGGCCGGGGGCCCGACGGCCGCCGCGAGGCGGGGCCGGGCGGTGCGCCGCTCGTCGTCCTCGGCACCCGTGCGGGTGGAGGGGTGCGGCAGCCGGGCCGTGACGGCGGCGGCGACGAGGGCCGTGAGCTGGTCGCGGCGCGGGCTTCCCCACAGGTCCAGGGCGTACGGGTCCTTCTCGGGCGGCAGCTTGGAGAACACCGTCTCGCGGGTGGCGAAGCGCAGGAAGCCGTCCTCGTAACCGGAGTTGGGCAGCCACTCGACCTGAACGACGTCCCCGATGTCGATGATCCGCGGACCCGTGGCCCGTTTGACCCGGTCGGAGGTGTCCGACCAGTCGATGCGCACCTGGGTGCCGTCGAAGGAGACCGTGCCGTCGGAGGAACGCACCGAGACCGGGACCGGCGGCCCGGGCAGGAGGTACGCCTTGGCCGGTTCCTCGGGGATCTGGTCCAGGAGCAGCGCGTGACGGATCTCCTCGGCCACGTACTCGGCGACTCCCGCCCGGTCGATGTCCACCACCAGCCGGTACGGATCGGCGGGATCGGGCAGCCGTCCACCGGTCGCCTGGAGCAGCGGATCCGCGCCCTCACGCAGCCGCACGCGCAGCCGCCCGCGCTTGCGTTCGGGTTCGAAGACCACACCCGAGACGGCCTCCAGGGGCACGGCGATCTCCCCGTACGTCTGCCGGAACAGCGGCACGGAGCGGTGCAGACCCGGCGTGATCCGGATCGTGCTGCCGTCGAAGGCCCAGGTCCCGTCGCGCTGGATGATCTCGGCCATGGCCACATTCTCGCAGTCGGGTCAACACGTCGGTCCCGACTTCACCCGCGCTGACCAGACCTGGCCGACGCGGACCGTGTCCGATAGGGCACAATTCGCTGTCAATGCAGGGGAGTTGCGGGGCCGGGAAGGCGGACGTCGGACGTGGCGGTGCAGGAGGCGAGACAGGGCGCGAGCGGGGGCGCGCAGGGCGGTCCCCGGGGTGCGCGGAGCGGTCCTCGGGGCGCGCACGGAGGGGGCTGCACCTGCGGGGACTGCCCGCACGGGGCGCGTGCGGGGCACCGGCAGGCGGTCGCCGCGTTTCTGCTGAAGCGGGACGGGTTCGCGGCGGGGGAGGGGCTGCCCGCGGGCGTGGCCCACTCGGCCTCGGCGTCCCGCCAGTGGGTCTCGGAGGAGTTGACCCAGTCCGCCGAACTGGTCGCCGAACGCGGCCGGGCCGAGGGCGAGGCGTGGCTGGCCCTGCTGTGGCGCCGTACCGCGATCACGGTGTGGGCGCTCGTCGTCCTGCTGCTCCTGGTGCAGGCCCTCACGGCGATCGGCGCCGGTTGGACCACCGCGCGCACGGCGGGACTGCTGGCCGCCCTCGTGCTGGCCGTCTCCCTGACCACGGCCTCCTGGTTCCACCGGACGCGCGGCGGGGCGCTGGCGCCGGTGATCGGGGAGGACAACCGCCTGTCCACCTCCCGCGCGGTGGCGGTCGGTTGGGTGCTCTTCGTCGCGTACGCCGTGCTCGTCCTGGTCGGCCGCCTGGCCGCCGCCTCCGACCACGCCGAACGCGACGCGCTGCTCTCCGGTCTCGAACTCGCCCGGGGCGCCGGTGTGGTGACCGTCCTCGCCGTGGTGTGCGGGATCGCCGTGCTGGTACGGCGCGTGGTCGGACTGCGCGTCCTCGGGCAACGCCTGCAGAAGAGCCGGGCCGACCGGCCTCGCGCCGCCGATCTCCTGGCCGACGACGCGGGCCGGGGCACCTTCGCCGACATCCAGTACGTCGTCATCAGCACGGTGTCCCTCATGTTCGCGACGGTACGGCTCGCCCGGCGCCCCGACCAACTGCCCGACCTGCCCTGGGGGCTGGCGGTGGTGGTGCTGGTGTCGGCCGGGACCTATCTCGCCGGGAAGTACGCCGAGGGCGGCCGCCCGGTGATCCTCTCCGTCGTACGCGCCCGGGAGGCCGGCGACCTGGACGGGCCCATCCGCACCGGCGACGACGTCGAGATCCGCGGCGCCGGATTCGTGCCGCCGGGTGCGCAGGGGGCGGACCGGTTGTCGCGGATGGTCGTGCGGATCGGCGCGGTGAACGTGCGGGTGCCGCTGGTTCCGGTGACCGGCGGTTTCAGCAACCCGACGGACTCGGTGCTCACCGTGCCGGTGCCGGTGGACGTGGAACCGGGCCGCGTGGAGGTCCAGGTGGTGACGGCGGCGGGGGTGGAGACGAACCGGTACCAGATCGACGTGACCGAGTAGCGGTCCAAGGTCCGGATTCGCTCATATCGGAGAAACTGGTCAGGGCAAGGGAGAAACTGGTCAGGACAGGATTGAGCGCGGCTCTTCTGTCGTACGTATCGTCTTTGAAGGGGTCATGCACGGCAGGCGAGAGGCGGCTTGGAGCGATGACTCACAGCATTCGAACGGACACGCACTCCCCCTATCTCGACGGCGGCCGCGACTGGCGGGACTCCGCCATCCGCTACGCACTTCTCCCACTCCGTGTCTTCCTCGGCGTCACCTTCATCTACGCCGGACTGGACAAACTCACCGACAGCGCCTTCATGAAGGCCTCCGGCTCCGGTTCCGTCGGCGATCTGATGCGCACCGTCCGCGACTCCTCCGCCGTCCCGGCCCTGGTCGACCTGGCCCTGAAGAACCCCGCCGGCTTCGGCTACGCCATCGCCTTCGGTGAACTCGCCGTCGGCATCGGCACTTTGATCGGCCTCCTCACCCGCCTGGCCGCCCTCGGCGGCGCGTTGATCTCGCTCAGCCTGTGGCTGACCGTGAGCTGGGCCTCCGACCCGTACTACTACGGCAACGACCTCGCCTACCTCATGGCCTGGACCCCTCTCGTCCTGGCCGGTGCCCCCGTCCTCTCCCTGGACGCGGCCATTCGATCTCGCCGCCGACAGCGGTCGGGGGCGTTCCACTAAGTCCTGTCCGGCGGACCAGGACGGCGGTAGGCGACGGGATCTCGTCGCCACAGGCGAGCGGGGTCTGGTGCGTCCAGGTGCAGGCGGAGGAGGGCGTCGACGCGACGAGCCCCCGCTCGAGCGAAGCCGAGAGCGGGCGAGTCGGCGATCGACGACAACACCGCAGATGGGCGTGCCGGGCCCCGCCAAGCTCGCATGATCCGCCGGGCCAGGCCCTATGGGGCGCCCCTCACTGCGGCTCGGGGTGGCGCGTTTTCCGGCGTCTGCGCAGGGAGTTGGTCACGAGGGCGACCGTGCCCGCCAGGAACAGGCCGATCACGACCACGGGGATCACCGCGAACCACGGGGTCTCCCAGAGGCCGCCCGCGTCACCGGCGTAGATGACGCCCGCCAGGGTGAGGAACAGGCCGGCGACCAGCTTTCCGGGCTGGAACTCATGACGCAGCACGGCTCACCTCCGCCTGACCCACGCCCACCTGGAGGTCGAGGTCGACCGTGCCGGCGCTCTTCACGCCCCGGTCCGGCTCCAGAGTCAGCTGCTTGTACCTGCCCGGCTGCACGTCCACGTCCTTCGGCTCGTCACCCGGCAACTGGATGTCACCCACCCCCACGTCGATGTTCAGCTTCACCGTCAGGTCCGGCGGCACGACCACCCGGACCCGGCCCACGCCCACCTCGACCTCCGACTCCACCGTCTGCCCCCCGGCCAACCGCAGCCCGGTCAGATCAAGGGTGCCGACGCCGGTGCCGAGGTCGTACTTCCGCTGGACGTCGGCCCCCGCGGCGGGCCGCCAGGTCGTGCGCACCCAGTCCGTGCCGATGTTGTCCGGCAGCGCCGCCGAACCCGCCAGCAGGCCCGCCGTGACGATCGCCAGGAGGATCGACCCCGCGCCGGTGCGCCCCAGGAACGCGCTGACGGCGATACCGCCGCCCAGCACGATGAGCGCGCAGGCCAGACCGGTCTGCAGGCTGGTGCCGAGTGCCTGCTCCTCCCATGTCGCCCCCGTGCCGAGGCCGCCCGCGAGGAGGGCCAGGAGGAAGAGCCGGCCGCCGATCCAGCGGGGACCGCGCGGTCTGGGCTCGCGCGCGGGCGGCGTGCGTATGTCCTGGCGGTCGGCCCAGCCGGTACCGAGGCTGATGTTGACGGCCGCGGCGATGTCCCGGTCACGGGAATCACGCGGCCCCCACAGATAGCCGGTGCCGCCGACATGGGTGCCGTCCTTGACGATGGGGTCCCGCCACCAGGACGGGTAGGCGGCGGGGACCGGCGGCGCCTGGGCCTCCGGCGGCGCGTCGGCGACGGCCTGCGCCGCCAGCGGGTCCGTGTCGGGCGTGCCACGGTGCCGCGACCAGTACCCGGCGCCGGCGAGGAGCAGGGACACGACGACCGCGAAGGTCAGCACCGAGCCGTTGTTCAGCATCGTCAGGAACACCCCGCAGCCGACCAGCGCGAACAGCACCGCCGCCAGCGCCTGACCGTCGACGCGGCCGGTGAAGAGCTTGCGGACCTCGTTCTCGTCCTCGTCGTCGTACGGGACGAAGAGCCAAGCGAAGCCGTAGAAGATGAGGCCGATGCCGCCGGTCGCGGACAGCACGGCGAGGGTGATCCGGAAGATCACCGGATCCATGTCGCACTGCCGCCCCAGCCCGGCGCACACCCCGGCGAGCATCTTGAGCCGCCGGTCACGCCGGAACTTGCGGGGGAGCTCGGCCGGGTCGGTGCCCCCGGCCACACCGGCGTCGGCCTCGGTGGTGCCGGCTCGCCCGGCTGCGGCTGCCCGCTCGCCCGCACCCCGCTCCTGCGGCGTGCCCCCCTCCCCGTGCGCACCCCGCTCCTCGCCGTGCGCACCCCGCTCCTCCCCGTGCGCACCCGGCTCCGGCCGCGCGTGCTCCTGCTCGTGCGCGCGCGGTTCCTTCTCCGCGGCGGGGGCGGGGCGCGCGTCGGACGAGGTGCCCTCGTCGGGCACGGAGTCCGCGGCGTGCTGGTGCTCTGTCATGTGTCCATGGTGACGGGCGAGCCCGCACAACGGCAGTCGGTACGACCCTGGCCGGACCCTGATATCGCCCCTGATCCGGCGCCGGGGAAGCGTGCGGCGTTCGATGGACGGGCCCGTCGAAGATCAGGGGTGTCTCGGGGGACAACCCTGATGCCCCGGACAGCCCGCCGTGTGACCATCGTTGGCATGCCGGAAGCCGCAGCAGCGCCCCTCGTGCCACCGCGGCCGCCGCGCAAGCTCTACCGCAGCAGTGACGGACGCTGGCTCGGTGGCGTGGCGCGGGGGCTCGCCGGGCATCTCGGGCTGCCTGTGATCTGGGTGCGGCTGGTCTTCGCCGGCCTGTTCATGGCGGACGGCCTCGGGGCCTTGCTGTATGCCGCGTTCTGGTTCGTCGTACCCCTCGGCGTCGGCGGCGTCGGCGGTCAGCGGCCCCCTTCCCTGGTCAGCACCGAGACCTCGCCGGACGGCCGCCGCAAGCTCGTCGCCCGCAGACCGGACAAGGGCCAGATCGTGGCCCTGCTGCTCATGGTCGTCGTGGCCATGGTCTTCGTGGGCAATGTGAACCTCGGCAACGGCGCCAAGGCGTACCTGTGGCCGATCGTCCTGGTCGGCGCGGGCGTCGCCCTTGTCTGGCGGCAGGCGGACAACGCCCGGCGGGCCCGCTGGGTCGAGGCGGGCCGCCGTCGGCGGACGCTCACGCTGCTGCGCGCGGGCGCCGGTGTCCTGCTCGTCACCGCCGGCGTCTCCGGGATCTTCGTCCTGCAGGGCTCGGCCGCCCACCTCGGCTCGGTCCTCCAGGCGGCCCTCGCGGTACTCGTCGGTATAACGCTCCTCGCCGGCCCCTACCTCGTGCGCATGACCCAGGACCTCTCCGAGGAGCGTCTGATGCGCATCCGCGCGCAGGAGCGTGCGGAGGTCGCGGCGCACGTCCACGACTCGGTGCTGCACACCCTGACCCTGATCCAGCGCAACGCGGAGAACGCGAACGAGGTGCGCCGCCTCGCCCGCGCCCAGGAGCGTGACCTGCGCACCTGGCTCTACAAACCCGAGGGCACCGGAAAGGACGAGGCCGACGAACCCACCACCCTCGCCGACGCGGTCCGGCGCAACGCCGCGGAGGTCGAGGACAAGCACGGCGTCCCCATCGAGGTCGTGGTCGTCGGCGACTGCCCCCTCGACGAGAGAATCGGGGCACAGATGCAGGCCGCGCGTGAGGCGATGGTGAACGCGGCCAAGTACGGTGGCGAGGGCGGAGCCGTACAGGTCTTCGCCGAAGTCGAGGGAAAGACGGTCTTCGTGTCCGTCCGGGACCGCGGGCCCGGCTTCGACCTCGACTCGATACCCGCCGACCGTATGGGTGTCAGGGAATCGATCATCGGCCGTATGGAGCGCTACGGCGGTACGGCGCGACTGCGCGCGGTGCCGGACGGCGGCACGGAGGTCGAGCTGGAGATGGAGAGGGCGGAGAAGACGTCATGAGCGACCCGACCGAGGAGAACGGCACGGCGGGAGCGGCGGAGGCGGCCGAGTCCGCGCACACCTCCGACGGCGGCGCGGGCGCGCGGCAGGTGCGCGTGGTCCTCGTCGACGACCACCGCATGTTCCGTACGGGCGTCCAGGCCGAGATCGGCCAGACCGAGCAGACCGGCGTCGAGGTGGTCGGCGAGGCCGCCGACGTCGACCAGGCGGTCACGGTCATCACCGCGACCCGGCCCGAGGTGGTCCTGCTCGACGTCCACCTCCCGGGCGGCGGCGGCGTCGAAGTACTGCGCCGCTGCGCCCCGTTGATGTCCGACGCCGAACAGCCCGTCCGCTTCCTCGCACTGTCCGTCTCGGACGCGGCGGAGGACGTGATCGGCGTGATCCGCGGCGGCGCGCGAGGCTACGTCACCAAGACGATCACCGGCACGGACCTGATCAACTCCATCTTCCGTGTCCAGGAAGGCGATGCGGTCTTCTCGCCTCGGCTCGCCGGCTTCGTCCTGGACGCCTTCGCGTCCACGGACGCACCACCGGTCGACGAGGACCTCGACCGCCTGACCCAGCGCGAGCGGGAAGTGCTGCGGCTCATCGCCCGCGGCTATGCGTACAAGGAGATCGCCAAGCAGCTGTTCATCTCGGTGAAGACGGTCGAGTCGCACGTCTCGGCGGTGCTGAGGAAACTCCAGCTGTCCAACCGGCACGAGCTGACGCGGTGGGCCACGGCTCGACGGCTGGTGTGATGGTGCGCGACGACAGCGGGACAGCATGCTCCTGAGATCCCGCATGGCGAATGCGCGATCAAGGCGCTCTTCGCGGACTTCAGGCTGCTGATTCGGCAGCCGTCAGGAACCCGCGCACATACCCGACCACCGTGTCCAGGTGGCTTTCGAGCAGGAAGTGTCCGCCTCCGGGTACCAGGTGGATCTCCGCGTCCGGCAGGTCCCTGGCGAAGGCACGTGCTCCGTTCGGGCCGAAGATCTCGTCGCCTGCGCCCCAGACCGCGAGGAGAGGAACCCTGCGTTCCCGGAAGTAGGCGTGCACCTGAGCGTAGAGGGGGCGATTACCGGCGTAGTCGCGAAACAGCGCGAGTTGCACGAGGTCGTTGCCCGGCCGGCTGACCTCGCGGTGGTCAGCCGCCCAGGTGTCGGGATCGACCAGCTCGGGTCGGTCCACTCCGTGCAGGTACTGCCACCGGATGGCGTCGAGCGAGAGGGCGGTTCGGACCGCGGGTTCCGTCTGGGCCCCCGGATTCTCGGCGTACGCCCATACCGGCTTCCAGAAGTCCGGTACGAAGCCGTCCTCGTAGGCGTTGCCGTTCTGCGTGATCACAGCGGTGATCGCGTCCGGGGTGCGCAGGGCCAGCCGCCAACCGATGGGTGCGCCGTAGTCCTGGACGTACAGCGCGTAGCGGGTGACGCCGAGCTGGTGGAGAAGGGCTTCGGTGACGTCGGTCAGCGAGTCGAAGGTGTAGGTGAACGCGTCCACGGGCGGGGCATCGGAGTTGCCGAAGCCGAGGTGGTCGGGGGCGATGACGTGGAATCGGTCGGCCAGCGCCGGAATGAGGTGGCGGAACATGCGTGAACTGGTGGGGAATCCGTGCAGGAGTACGAGCGTGGGTGCCTCGGGGCTTCCTGCCTCGCGGTAGAAGACGCGATGTCCCCGCACTGTCGCGTATTGGTGGCGGACCTCAACCATGGCTAACCCCTTCAGTGGCTTTTGGTGGTTAATTCGCGGCACTCAGTAGACCGCCCTTGGAGTAACCTGTCAAACCACTTGATGGAGTTAGCCGGGAAGGTGGGGTCCGTGTTGGACGACCAAGCCCTGCTGCAGGCGCTGAACAGCACCCCTGTTGCGGATGGCCGACGCCAGGATCTGTGGCGTGACGACGACGTGATGGACAGGTGGGCGCGGGAGCACGGAGGTCTCGGCGGCGACGAGGAGCGCCGGTGGCTGCGCACCGCCAGGGACGCGCTTCAGGCGGGGGAGTGGGGCACGTCGGCGGAGCCCCGTCTGCGCCGCGTCCTCGCAGGCGTTCGCAAAGTCCCGCGGCCCAGCGCGTCGGGCATCGATTGGCACTTGGAGGTGCCGCCGGAGCGAAGGCTCGCCGTGGAACTCGTGCTCGCGTGGGCGGACGTCAACGAGCGCATGCCCGGCCGTCTGCGGCCGTGCGAGAACCCTGAATGCCGCCTCTTCCTCTTGGACCGCAGCCGTGCCAACACCGCACGGTGGTGCTCGATGAAGACCTGTGGGAACCGGCTCAAAGCCCGCAGGCACCAGGCTCGGGCACGGGAGACCCCACGACCCGAGTAGAGCGTCGGCGAGGCGGCGCTCGCGCAGGCGGACGCGGCGTCATCCAGGGTGCTGCGGGCCCGGATCTTCCTGCCAGGGGCCACCTTCGCACGGCGGTATGCGTTCGTCATCAGCTCGCTGAGCAGCAGGACCGCCGTCTTGGTTTTTTGCGGTGCGTGTGGGCACCACGTTGGCCAGACTGGCGGACATGACTGAGAAGATCACCCGTATCAACCCCGAGCAGTTGCATGAGACGCCCGGCTACCACCACATCACGGTGGTGGAGGCAGGTCGGACGGCCTATCTGGCGGGGCAGTGCCCTCTTGATCGGAACGGTGACCTCGTCGGTGCCGGTTCCCTCGAGACGCAGGTCGACCAGGTGGTCGCGAACGCGCTCACTGCCCTGGCAGCGGTGAGTGCCCAGCCGCACCACGTGGTGCGGTCAGTGATCTATGTGCGGAGCGACGAGAGGGATGTTCTAGGAGCCGCGTGGCGTCGGTTCACCGACTCTGGCCTGGGCTCGGCGTTCACCACCGCCAGCACGCTCTTGGGCGTCACCCAGCTGGGCTTTTCCGGACAGCTCGTCGAGGTGGATCTCACTGTGGCGCTGCCCGGACGAACAGCAGGTGATCGGTCAGCATCCGCAGGGCCGCATCACCTTGCGAGAACATACCGGGACGGCGCAGGGCAGAGGTCAACTGGTCGATGAGATAGGCGTGTATCTCATCGACACCCGCAAATGATCCACTGGAGGACACAAGCAGAGTGTGCCCTACGCCTTCGCGGCGCCGCAGCAGCAGGCGGAGGTGAGAACTCACGCCAAGGGGATTTCGAAAAGCGTCTCCGACCGGGCTCGCCGAATGTCTCGCAGAAGCGGACAGCGAACCTCCGGCGAAGCGCGACGGGACTGATCAACAGGCGTCGGTCCTCACCACCGTCACCGGGAGACCCGAATCCGCGGAGCCGTCCCCACCCTCCCGCCGCCGTCATGAACCCGTCAGCCCAACCGGCGCAGGGAGCACGTCCATCGCCGCCATCAAGCAAGGCTCCCCAGCGGCTGACGGCTGCGGGAGACCGCCTCACGCCACCCGCGCGGCCCCCGCGAACGGCATCTCGTCGATCGGGGCCAGCCGTACCGGGGCCGACGGGTTCGGGGCGTGGATCATCTGGCCGTTGCCGACGTAGAGGCCGACGTGACTGATGCCGGAGTAGAAGAACACCAGGTCGCCCGGGAGCAGTTCGGAGCGGGAGACGGGTCGGCCGGCGCCGATCTGGGCGTAGGTCGTGCGGGGCAGGGAGACGCCCGCGGAGCGGTACGCGGCCAGGACGAGTCCCGAGCAGTCGAAGGCGTCCGGGCCGGTGGCGCCCCAGACGTAGGGGCTGCCGAGCTTGGCGTAGGCGTAGGAAACGGCGGCCGCGGCACGGGAGTCGGGCGCCTGGGCGGTGACGGCCCCCGGTGCCGCCATGACCTCCCGCGCACCGGCGCCCGCTCGTGACGCGCGGGAGGCGTTGTCGGCAGGGGCCTCGCCGAAGCGGACGCGCTCCTCGGCGGAGAGCTGGGACAGCAGCCGTCGGGCCCCGTCCAGCTTGCCGTTGATCGTGGTGCTGGCCCGCTTCAGTTCTGTCTGACGGGACGCGAGCGAGGTCAGCTCGATGCGCGCGGCCCCCCGCAACCGCTCGATCTCCCGCAGCTGTCTGCGGACGCTCGCCACGGAGGAGGCCTGTCGGCTCCCGGCCCGCTCGACGAACTCGGCCCCGTCCAGGTATCGGTCGGGATCGCCGGACATCGCGAGTTGCAGGGCTGGATCCAGGCCGCCGTCGCGGTACTGCGCCCTGGCCATCGAACCCAGACCGTCCCGCGCCGAGTTGAGCTTCGCCGTCCGGCGCGCAGCCTCGTCCCGCAGGGTCGACAGGCGCTGTTCGGCGGCCTCCGCCTTCTCCTTGGCGCCGTTGTACTTCTCGGTGGCGGCCTCCGCCTCCTGGTACAGCTGGTCCACCTTCGCCTTGACCTGCGCCGGCGTCAGCTGCGGCTCGGCGTGTCCGGTCCCGTCGAAGCCCGTCGCCGTCGCCGCTCCCGCGAGGGCGATCGTCGCCGCTGTACGGACCGAGGTGCTGCCGACCGAACGGTGCCGGGGCTTGCGGTGCGCTGCCAACTGGGGTGCACGTCCTTTCGTACGACCGTACGGCCGACAGTGTCCGTACGAACGCCAAGCGGAGCGTACGTACGGCCGCCTTGGGGGCGGATGACGCGTCCGGCGACGGCCCGCACAGGGGAAGCGAGACGCCGCCGGACCTTCTCGGCGGTGGTGGCCGACGGCCGCCCCTGGCCCGGGCGGCGATGGGGAGCCGGTCACCTGAGGGAGGACGCTAAACCTGACGGTGACGGCACGGTGACGGGTTGTGCGGAAGTGCCGGGAGCGGATCGCCTGATGACCGTAAGTGACCGTGATCCGGTGTCGGCGCCGTCGACTTCACACAGCGCGATGACCGAAGTGGGGATTCGGGGGCGCGTGCGAGCGATGGGGTGCTAAGGGCCGCATATGTGCAAGACCGGCAAGGCCCGGGTGAGGAACGCCGCCCGGTGTCAGGTGCCCTGTCCGCTCCTGGTTAGGCTCCGGCCTCATGGACGTACTCATCCATCTTTTCGTCGGCCTGCACATCATCGGCATCGCCTCGCTGCTCGGCGGTTTCCTCACCCAGATGAAGGCGATGGGCCGGGGCACCGCCCGCTTCGTCCCGGCGATGCTGCACGGAGCCCTGACGATGCTGGTCACCGGGGCGGTCCTGGTGGGCCTCAACCAGGCCGACGACCAGCACGTCAACAACATCAAGATCGGCGTGAAGCTGGCGCTGCTGATCGTGATCCTCGGGCTCGTCTATGTGAAGCGGGACGACGAGACGGTGGACAAGGGCATGTTCGGCCTGGTGGGCGCGCTGACCACGGCGAACATCTTCATCGCGGTGCTGTGGACCTGACCTCGTCAGGCAGGCCGTACCACGCTGTGGATCGCTGACTCGCCGTCGTAGTAGATGGACTCCTCACGGACGTACGCGCCCGGCTTCGGGGCGTGGATCATCATGCCGTTGCCGATGTACATGCCGACGTGGCTGATGTCGTCGTAGAAGAAGACCAGGTCACCGGGCTGGGCGGCGGCGAGGGTGACCGTGGTGCCGGCGTTGACCTGGTCGTAGGTGACGCGCGGGATGTCGACGCCGGCGGCCTTCCAGGCGGCCTGGGTGAGGCCGGAGCAGTCGTAGGAGCCCGGGCCGGTGGCGCCCCAGACGTACGGCTTGCCGATCTGCGCGCGGGCGAAGGCGAGCGCCTTCGCCGCCTTGGTGGCGTACGAGGAGTCGGACGTGGCCGTGCCGGATCCGGTGCCCGTGCCCGAGCCGGAGGAGCTGTTCTGCTCCTGCTGCTGAGCCGCTGCCGCTGCCGCCTCCTCCTGCGCCTTCTGCTCCGCCGCCTGCTGCCGCGCCAGCTCCGCCGCCTTGCGCGCGGCCTCCTGCTGCTTCTTCTGCTCGATCGCCGCGAGCCGCGCCTTCTCCTCGGCGGTCAGCTGCGAGAGAAGATTCCGCGCGTCGGCGAGCTTCTTCTGGACGGTCGCCTTCGCCGTCTTCAGGTCGTCCTGCGACTTGGTGAGCGTCCGCAGGCTGTCCGTGGCCTCCTGACGCTTCCTCATCGTCGCCGACTGCTCGGTGACGTAGTCGTCGACCGCGCCCTTCTGGCGGTTGGTCATCCGGCTCATGAGCTGGGTCTGGTCGAAGTAGTCCTGCGGTGAGTCCGCGAGCAGGAACGTCGCCGTGTCGGGGGCGGAGGCGCCGGTGCGGTACTGGGCGGCGGCGAAGGAACCCAGTTCCTCCCTTGCCTCGTTGAGCTTCTGGGTGCGCTGGGCGACGTCGTTCAGGAGGGCGTCGACGCGGCCCCGCTGCGTCGTGGTCTTCTCCTTGGCCGCGTTGTAGTTGTCGGTCGCCGACTCCGCCTGGCGGTACAGGTCGTCGACCTTCTTCTCGACCTCTTCGAGGCTCGGCCGGTCGTCGGCCGGGGCGGCGGTGGCCGTCTGGGACAGCAGGGCGACGGAGGTGAGGGCCGCCGTGGCCAGGGCGGGGGTCCGGATGCCTGCGCGCGTACCTGCGGGAGGCGGCTTGCGGTGCGACGCCAAGGGAGGCGACTCCTTCCGATGCTCCGCCTACCGAGTTAGCTGTCGGGTTCGGGCGGGTTTTTCGGAAGGATTGCCCTACGGCCTCTCCCCGTACGGGAGTCGGCCGATTCACCCCAAAGGTCGGTGGGTCCCCGGTTCCGGTCGCAGGGCGACGCTGTGGATTCGGCGGAGGCCGCGCGACCCGGCGACGTTCGCCGGTGGGGGTCGTACGGCCTGTGCGGCACGGTAGCCAACGCGTGTGGCGCCTGTGAAGGTTGATGTTCGATATGCCCGATACATTTTCGTGACCTTGAGGAAGGACGTCGCCCGGCGTGGCCAATCCGGAACGATCCGCACCGGGTTGTGTGTATTTTCGCCGGAGTGATGCCATCCGCCCGCTTCGGGGCTGGCTTCCAGTCGGCCGCAGTCCGTCCGGTTTCGCGGCGACCAGGCGTCGGTAGCTGCTCGCGGGAGAGGGGGCAGGCGTTCGCATGTGACTCGATCAAGTGATGGCTCGGTTGCGGACCGTGACGACGTGCTCCTGGAAGGGAGGAAGGTGCTGGGCGGGCAGGTCTGGAAGGCCCTCGGGTTCTGAAGAACCCGCTCCTGACAGCCCCGGGTTTTCGCGGCAGAACTCGTGTTTCCGGCGGAGTTCCCGGGGCGGCGGTGGGGTGTCAGTGGGGCGTTCTAGACTCGGAGAGCGATGAGCAGCCTCTTTGATGACAGCTTCCTGGCGAACCTCCAGGCCCCTCGCGGGCACGAGGAGGAACCCCCGCCGCCGCCCGAGGACGATCACGTGCCGGAGCCCGTGCCGGACGATCTGTTCGGCGGGAAGTTCGACGTGCCGCCGGACCGGGACCCGTACTACCGTGACGGCGCGCCGCGCCCGGCGGTGGACCCGGCAGCGCTGCTGGAGGGGCTGAACGAGAACCAGCGTGCCGCGGTCGTCCACCACGGCACCCCGCTGCTCATCGTGGCCGGCGCCGGCTCCGGCAAGACCCGCGTGCTCACCCACCGCATCGCGCACCTGCTGGGCGAGCGGAACGTGCACCCCGGCCAGATCCTCGCGATCACCTTCACCAACAAGGCCGCGGGCGAGATGAAGGAGCGCGTCGAGCAGCTCGTCGGTCCGCGCGCCCACGCGATGTGGGTGATGACGTTCCACAGCGCGTGCGTACGGATCCTTCGGAGGGAGAGCAAGAAGCTCGGCTTCACGTCCTCCTTCTCGATCTACGACGCCGCCGACTCCAAGCGTCTGATGGCCCTGGTCTGCCGCGACCTGGACCTCGACCCCAAGCGCTACCCCCCGAAGTCCTTCAGCGCCAAGATCAGCAACCTGAAGAACGAGCTGATCGACGAGGAGGACTTCGCCGCCCAGGCCACCGACGGTTTCGAGAAGACCCTCGCCCAGGCCTACGCGATGTACCAGTCGCGGCTGCGCGAGGCGAACGCCCTCGACTTCGACGACCTGATCATGACGACGGTCAATCTGCTCCGCGCCTTCCCGGACGTGGCCGAGCACTACCGCCGCCGCTTCCGGCACGTGCTGGTCGACGAGTACCAGGACACCAACCACGCCCAGTACGCCCTCGTCCGCGAGCTCGTCGGCACCGCCGAGCACCCCGTCGACGTACCGCCCGGCGAGTACGACCTCCAGCCCGCCGAACTGTGCGTGGTGGGTGACGCCGACCAGTCGATCTACGCCTTCCGCGGCGCGACGATCCGCAACATCCTCCAGTTCGAGGAGGACTACCCGGACGCGACGACGATCCTGCTGGAGCAGAACTACCGCTCCACACAGACGATCCTGTCCGCCGCCAACGCGGTCATCGAGCGCAACGAGTCCCGCCGCCCCAAGAACCTGTGGACCAACGCGGGCGCGGGCGCGCGCATCACCGGCTATGTCGCCGACACCGAGCACGACGAGGCGCAGTTCGTCGCCGACGAGATAGACCGCCTCACGGACGCGGGCGACGCGAAGGCCGGGGACGTCGCCGTCTTCTACCGGACGAACGCCCAGTCCCGTGTCTTCGAAGAGGTCTTCATCCGCGTCGGCCTGCCTTACAAGGTCGTCGGCGGCGTCCGCTTCTACGAGCGCAAGGAGGTCCGGGACGTCCTGGCCTACCTGCGGGTCCTCGCCAACCCGGAGGACTCGGTCCCGCTGCGCCGCATCCTCAACGTCCCCAAGCGGGGCATCGGCGATCGCGCCGAGGCGATGATCGACGCCCTGTCCCAGCGGGAGAAGATCAGCTTCCCGCAGGCGCTGAAGCGCGTCGACGAGGCGTACGGCATGGCCGCGCGCTCCACCAACGCCGTGAAGCGGTTCAACACGCTCATGGAGGACCTCCGTACGATCGTCGAGTCCGGCGCGGGCCCGGCGACCGTCCTGGAGGCGGTGCTCGAACGCACCGGCTACCTCGCGGAGTTGCAGGCCTCCACCGATCCGCAGGACGAGACCCGCATCGAGAACCTCCAGGAACTCGCCGCGGTCGCCCTGGAGTTCGAGCAGGAGTCCGGCGAGGGCGAGGAGCCGGGGTCGCTCTCCGACTTCCTGGAGCGGGTGGCCCTGGTCGCCGACTCCGACCAGATCCCCGACGAGGAGGAGGACGGCTCCGGAGTCATCACCCTGATGACCCTGCACACCGCCAAGGGCCTCGAGTTCCCGGTCGTGTTCCTCACCGGCATGGAGGACGGCGTGTTCCCGCACATGCGCGCCCTCGGCCAGACCAAGGAGCTGGAGGAGGAGCGGCGCCTGGCGTACGTCGGCATCACCCGCGCGCGGGAACGGCTGTATCTGACAAGGTCGTCGATGCGCAGCGCGTGGGGACAGCCCTCGTACAACCCGCCGTCCCGCTTCCTGGAGGAGATCCCGCCGCAGCACGTGGACTGGAAGCGGACGGGTTCCGCGGGTCCGGTGGCCTCCGGACCGGTGTCCGGCGTGGCGGCCTCGCTGTCGTCGTCCCGCTCCCGCTCGGCTGCCTCGGGCGCGTCCGGGTTCGCCACCCGCCGGACCTCGGAGAAGCCGGTGGTCGCGCTGGCCGTCGGGGACCGGGTCACGCACGACCAGTTCGGGCTCGGGACGGTCGTGGGAGTGAAGGGGACGGGCGGCAACGCCGAGGCGACGATCGACTTCGGCGACGAGAAGCCGAAGCGGCTGCTGCTGCGGTACGCGCCGGTGGAGAAGCTGTAGGCCAGGAGGCGAGGAGGCGAGGAGGCGAGGAGGCGGGCTGCGGGGGGCCGGGGCGGGCAGGACGCCGGTCCTACGTCACGGTCCTGCCTCGCGGTCCTATGTCGGGTCGAGCCCGTGGCTGCGCAGCCACGGCAGCGGGTCGATCGCCGAGCCGCCGGCGGGCCGGACCTCGAAGTGCAGGTGCGGGCCGGTCGAGTTGCCGGAGTTGCCGGAGTACGCGATCGGGTCGCCGGCCTTCACGGTCGTACCGGAGGAGACCCGGTATGTGGAGAGGTGGCAGTACCACGTCTCCGTGCCGTCCTTCGCCGTCAGGATCAACATGTTGCCGTACGCGCTGTTCCACTGCGTCCGTACGGTGCCGTCGGTCGCGGCCATCACGGTCGTGCCGTAGGAGACCGGGAAGTCGATGCCGGTGTGCACGGACATCCAGTTGATGCCGGCCTGACCGAAGTAGGCGCTGAGCCCGCGCTGGGCGACGGGCAGCGCGTACTTGGGCCGCAGCCGCTCCTTGCGGGCCGCCTCTGCGGCCGCCCGCTTCTTCTCGGCTTCCTGCTGCGCCTTGAGATCGATACGTTCCTGCGTCCGGCTGACCCGGTCGCTGAAGGCGTCCGCCTCGGCGGAGAGGGTCCGCAACTGGGTGTCCAGCTTGCTGTTCGCCATGGACGGCTTCACGGCGGTCGCGTCCGACGAGTCCGCCGCGGTCGTCGACGTGTCCTGGTCGTCGGCGCTGAACGTGACGACCGAGGCGGCGGCGATTCCCGCCACTCCCATCACACACGCCGAGGGCACGGCCACCGTCAGCAGCGCGGACCGCTTGGCGGGCATACGACGACGGGAACGCGACCCGCCACGCGAGGCGGCGCGGGACGACGGGGCCGGCGCCGGGGCGGAGGCGACCTCTTCCTGGTCGTCCAGGAGGGGCGAGCCCGACGCGGTCGTCCCGGTCTGCGCGGGCATCTCGCCGGTGGCGGTGAACTCGCCGTCGCCGACTGTGTGTTCGGCGTACTCGAGGTGCTCGAGGTGCTCGATGTGCTCGAACGTCGCCGTCGCCTGCTGGTCGAAGGATTCTGCGGGCGGCTCGTACTGCTCGGATGCCGAAGTACCGGAAGTGCCGGTGCCGCCGTCGGAGTTCCACTGGGTGGCGTCGTACGCCCCGGTGTCGAAGGCCTGCGTGCCCCATTCCCACTGCTGGGTCTGGTCGGCCGGGCCGCCGCAGTGGTCGGGCTGGAGCCAGGCGCTGGCGTCCCACTGGCCGCTCGTGTCGTGGCCCGTGGACTGCGCCGGGATCGCGGAGAGGGGCTGGTGCTCGGCGGTCCAGGCGGTGGTGTCGTACGCGCCGGTGTCGTAGGCGGCGTGATGCTGGGCCGCGTACATGTCGTAGTGCGGGGTCTGGTGACCGCCGGTCGACCAGGTCCGCGTGTCGTACGAGCCGGTGGCGTCGCCGGGAAGGCTGCCGAAGAGGGGGTCCGAGTCGAAGGTCGTCGTCGCGGTCGTCGCGTGGGCGCCGGAGTCGAAGCCGGTGGTGTCGAAGCCTGTGGCGTCAAAACCTGTGGCGTCATAGCCGCCGGACGTGGTGAAGTCGCCGTACTGGGCTTCCTGGGTGCCGTACGACGCGTAGTGCGCGGAGGCGGCGTCGGAAGCCGGGGCCGGGGTGGTCGTGCTCCCCGACGGGTGACGGTCGTTCACCAACTTCTCTTTCGCCTCGACAACAGGGGCTGCCAGAGCAGTGCGGCGACTGTACCCGGCGGTACGCGGGCACGACAATCTTCGTCAGGTTTCGCTCGCGCAGGAAACGGGCATTCGGCCGTGTTTCGGGGGACTGCGGGCGAGGGTTTGGCCCTGTGTTCGAAGAGTGTTCGAAGTTGGAGCGGTGTCGGAATGGCGTCGGAGCGGCATCGGATCGATGCCGGACCGCCGTCGGGCAGCCGGTGTAACGCTGTCGGGTTGCTTTTTTCTCCTGCTGTCCCAGGCGGCAGTGCGCCGGTTTACGCCACCGTCAGTCCGCCGGAGCGCGCGGCGGTTTCCTCTCCCGGGCGCGCCGTGTCGAGAACCCGCCGTATGCCGGCCGCGACGGCGGGGTGCACGGGCAGGGCGAGGTGACCCACGCCGCTCACCCTGACGTTCTCCGCGATCAGGTCCGGGTGCTCGACGCAGGCGGTCTCCAGCGGGTCCATCAGGTGGTCCAGATCGCTCCAGAAGCTCACGAAGTGCGTACGGCAGCCGGGCGCCGGGAGGGTCAGCTCCTCGATCAGCTCCGAGCCGGGGCGCATCTGGCGCACGATCGGGTGCGCGTTCGCCAGCGGAGCCACCCGGGTGCCGGAGTGCGGGGTGCCGAGCGTCACGAGAGTGCGGACACGAAGGTCACCGCCGAGGCGCTGCACGTAGTACCGCGCTATCAGCCCGCCCAGGCTGTGCCCGACGACATCGACCTGCCGACTGCCCGTGCGCTCGCAGATCTCCTCTATGTGCCGGCCGAGCAGTGCTGCCGCGGTGCGGATGTCGCAGGTCAGCGGCGAGTAGTTGAGCGACTCGATCTGCTGCCTGCCGTGCTGGGCGAGACTGCGGCGCAGCAGGACGAACACCGAGCGGTTGTCGATGAACCCGTGCAGCAGCACGACCGGGGGCTTGGCCTCCTGGGGCAGCTGGGTCGCGCTGTCCTCCGGGGCCGGGATCGGGGGCACCGGGGAGCGGCGTTCCTGGGTGATGCCGGAGGGGTAGAGGAGGAGGTGGCCCGCGAGGATCGTGAGCTCCAGGGCGGTTGCCTTCAGGAGGTCCAGGGAGATTCCCGCCAGTCTGCCCGGCAGCAGACGCCGGCAGAACGGAAGAAGGGGAAATGCTGCCCCGGTGACCTTCATGGCCGACCTCCTGTCGGCACACGGCAGGACGGCTCTGTCCCCCGTATGCCCTCCTGGGGAGGCGTGGCAAAGGTTTTCCACAGAGGATGCTCAGGGCGGGTGGGGGCGACGACGTGAGGCTCCCTGCCTTTATGGCGCCGGGTTCCCCTGTTGCCGTGCCTTACCCGCCCTGCGCGCCCTCGTCGATACGCCTCACCGCCGCGGCGCGCGGCCGGCGGCGCGGCGGTGAGGCGACCTCGTTGCGGCTCCCGAACGTGTCCCATCATGTGATTTCCCCCTCGGTATCCACCGCGAAACTGCCGGTTGCGGGATGCTGGAGATAACGTTCGTTCACTTTCCCGGCCGGTATGGGTACGGCGGTACTTGTCGTTACAGAGAGATTCGAACCAGATGGATTCGGTACAGATGGATCCGGTACAGATGGACGCAGTCGCTTCATGGAGGCAGTGATGGGTGTGGCAGCCGGTCCGATCCGCGTGGTGGTGGCCAAGCCGGGGCTCGACGGCCACGATCGCGGGGCCAAGGTGATCGCGCGGGCGCTGCGCGACGCCGGTATGGAGGTCATCTACACCGGCCTCCACCAGACGCCCGAGCAGATCGTCGACACCGCGATCCAGGAGGACGCCGACGCGATCGGATTGTCCATCCTGTCCGGGGCACACAACACGCTCTTCGCGGCCGTGATCAAACTGCTCAGGGAGCGGGACGCGGAGGACATCCTGGTCTTCGGCGGCGGCATCATCCCGGAGGCGGACATCGCCCCGCTGAAGGAGCAGGGTGTCGCGGAGATCTTCACCCCGGGAGCCACGACCCAGTCGATCGTGGACTGGGTGCGCGCGAATGTGAGGCAGCCGGCGGGGGCGTAGGCCGTCCTCCTGCGTGGGCGGGGCCGGGCGGCCGGGGTCCGGGTCCGGGGACGCCGGCCGGCGACTGTTGTCTCGGGGTGCAGCCCGGCGGCCGTTGCCAGCGGGTCGGGCCGGACGGCGAGGACCGAGAGCGCCGGCGCACGACCGTTGGCTGGGGGCGTTGCCCGGCAGTCGTCGTCCGGAGGTGTTGCCCGGCGGCCGTCGTCCGGGGGTGTTGCCCGGCAGTCGTCGTCCGGGAGTGTTGCCCGGCAGTCGTCGCCCGGGGGTGTTGCCCGGCGGTCGTCGTCCGGGGGTGTTGCCTGGCAGTCGTCGTCCGGAGGCACTGCTCCGCGAGTGCGGTCTGGCGACGTCGCCCCGCGGCTGCAGTCCAAAGGCGCTGTCCCGTGGCTGTTGTCTGGGGCGGTTGCCCCGGGGATGCGGTCGGGAGGCGCCGCCCCATGGCCGTTGACTCGGGTCGTTGTCCGGCGGACGTTGTCCGGGGGTGCGGCCCCCGGGCCCCCGTTCAGCCTGAACGGCCTCGTCCCCAGTCGGCGGAGTCGGCGGACTTCGCGGACTCGGCGGAGTCGGCTGACCCGACGGGCGGGCTGAGGGTTCGTGCCGCGCCCAGTTCCTCCTGCATCGCCGCCCGCAACCGCAGGGTGGTCACCAGACGCTGGAACGCCTCCGCCCAGTACCCTCCGGCCCCGGGACTCGCATCCTCTGGCTCGTCGGGCACCGCCATCAGCCCGTCGAGAGTGCTCGCCTCCGAGGGGTCGAGGCAGCGTTCCGCCAGGCCCATCACTCCGCTGAAACTCCATGGGTAACTCCCCGCGTCCCGTGCGATGTTGAGCGCGTCGACCACAGCCCGGCCGAGCGGCGCGGCCCACGGCACCGCACACACTCCGAGCAGCTGGAACGCCTCGGACAGCCCGTGGGCCGAGATGAACCCGGCCACCCAGCCGGCCCGTTCGGCGGCGTCCAGCGTGCCGAGCAGTTTGGCCCGCTCGGCCAGGGACACCGCCCCGGGACCTCCGGCCTCGGGTGCCGCGGGTGCCCCCAGGAGCGCCCGCGCCCATGCCGCGTCCCGCTGCCGCACCGCCGCCCGGCACCACGCGGCGTGCAGTTCGGCCTGCCAGTCGTCCGCCACCGGCAGAGCCACGATTTCCTGGGGCGTGCGCCCGCCGAGCCGTCCCGGCCAGGTGCCGAGCGGCGCCGCCTCCACCAACTGGCCGAACCACCACGACCGTTCTCCCCGCCCCGCGGGCGGCTTGGGCACGACGCCGTCGCTCTCCATCCCCGGGTCGCACTCGTGCGGCGCCTCTATGGCGAGGGTCGGTGTGTCCCCGGTGTGGTCGACGGCCACGCACGCCCCGGCCCGCACCGCCATCCGTCCGGCGAGCGCCGAGCCGGGCAGCGCCGACAGCAGCTCCGCGGCCGTCGCCCGTACGTTGCGGCTGCGGTCGGTCAGCGCCTGCTCCAGGAAGGGCTCGTCGTCCGCGGTCAGGCCCGTGCGCAGGGAGTCGAGGAACATCAGCCGGTCCTCGGCCCGTTCCGTCGCCCAGGTCGTGGCGAGCAGGTCGCGCGCGGCGGCCGGCTCACGGGAGCGGAGCGCGCTCAGCAGGGCGACCCGTTCCGCGAACAGGCCTTCCTGCCACAGCTGCCGGACCTTCCCGGCGTCCTCCAGGTGGGGCAGCGTCGTGCCTCCGCCCGGTGTCGCGCGCAGGGCGAACCGCCAGTCGGGGTTCAGCCGGGCGAGCCACACCGCGCGCGGTCCGGCGAACGTCAGCGCCGCCGGCCGCAGGTCCGTACGCCCCCTTGCCGCGTCCAGGAGCGCGGGCAGCAGTTCGGGGGGAGGCGCGTAGCCCCGGGCGTTCGCCGTGGTGAGCCATTGCGGCAGCAGTTCCATGAGGTCCGGCGCCATACCCCGGCGGCCACCGCCGCCCGCGCCGGGGCGGTCGGCCAGCAGCATGGCCAGTCTGCGGGCCGCCGCGGAGGGCAAGGGCGGGCGCGGGTCCTCCGCCAACGGGTCCGGCAGCCGAGCCGCTCGCCCGGGTCGCAGGCCGGCCCGTCGTCGTACGGTCTCCACGGCCGCCGCGTCCAGCAGCGCCAGCGGGGCTTCCGGGCCGGGCGGGCAGCCGGGTGGCCTACGACGCTCGGTTCCGAGCAGGGCCGCTGTGACGAGTTCCTCCCAGGCGCCCGGGGCGGGCGCGTCCACAGGAGCGGAAGTCCTGGTCATGGGTTCCGTACCGTTCCTCTCCGTGTGGTGCCCAGGAGTGGTTGAAGGGCCACTGGGCTCGGGTGTCCCGTGACGCCGGACACATGCGTGGATCGAGTGGAAGTGGGTGAGTTGGTGGGCGGGTGGGGTGACTCGTCGGTTTGGTGCGCGGGTCCCCGCACGGGTCGGTTCAGCACAGGGACACCGCCTCGCCCGCACCCTCCGGCCAGGCCGTCAGCGGGGTGAAGCCGCGGTGGCCGCACTCGCCGAACACGGTGACAGGGGTGCCGCCCGACAGGGACACGAGCCGCCACAGACCCGGCCGGGAACGCGCGGAGGGCGTCAGCGGCAGCGCCGTCTCCCCGTGGGCGTCGGCCAGTTGCCAGGAGTCGCCGTCCGGGGTGGGCACGACCCGCTCCAGCGTCACCGGAACGGAATCCAGCCACGGGTCGTCCCGCAGCGCCTCGCCGTAGCGGGCGGCCGCCTCAGGCGGGGTCAGACCCGGCGGTCGTAGCGCGGCCGGCGCGGGCGGGGCGAACTGCTCGCCCAGGGCCACCCGTGACTGCCCGGCACCCGGATACGCCGACACCTCCGCGTCCAGGACCAGCCCCACCGGCAGCGCCAGTTCCGGTGCGCGGCCGGCGGCACCATAAGAGAGGAGCAGCGCCGTACGACCGGACTCGGCGCCGTACAGCCATATCCGGCGGGTCGTCAGCCGGGCGTCGGCCGTGTCGTACTGCGCGAGGACCAGCCAGCGGTCCCGCAGCGGCGGGCCGTCCGCCGAACCGGCCAGGCCGATCCGGGCACGGACCGTCGCCGCGAGGCCCTCGGGCAGTCCCTCCCGCCGCAGCCAGCCCTGGTCGAGGAGATGGAGGAGGGCGCACTCCTCCAGCAGCCGCACCGGCCAGCCCGGCCCGGACGACGGTATCGAACCCAAGTCCCGCACACGGGCGGCCAGTCCGGAGGCCTGGGCGTCGACCATGCGGGCCGCCGTCTCCTCCCACAGCCCGTACCCCGCCTGCTCCGCGCCCGCCAGGCCGCCACGCAACAGGTCCGCCAGCCGCTGTTCCAGCTCCGTCGCCCCCGCGGTGATCCGCTCCGCCCGGCGCTCCGCCCGGCGCCGCGCCGCCTCCGGATCACCCGAGCCGGACGCGGCCCCGGCCCCGTCGGCCGACTGTTTCTCCTGCGCGCGCTTCCTTCTCCCCTCTATCCACTGCCCGGCCCACTCCGGCGGCTGCCCCGGCGGCACCGCGCCGTCCCCTGCCGCCCAGAGCAGCAGCAGCCCGAGCGCGTGCTTGCACGGGAACTTGCGGCTCGGACAACTGCACTTGTACGCCGGACCGGACGCGTCCGCGATGTCCACGACCGTCTGATACGGCTTGCCGCCACTGCCCTGGCACAGCCCCCACACCGTCCCCTCCCCACAACTGCCCGCCCCGGACCACGGGCCGGCCGCGCCGAGTTTGCTGCCCGCTTTGCGTGACGAGACGTCAGGTGCCAGTGACAGCACCTGGTCCGCGCTCCAGCGCACCCCCTGCTGAGTCATGTCATCGAAGGTAGATCCCCCCACTGACAATCGGCCCTGCGAGCGCGTTTGCGCAGGTCAGATCGCATTGTCAGTGGTGTGGTGCACGGTGGACACCAGATCCGAACCGGCCGAGCTGGAGGGGGACTCAGCCATGTCTGTGTCTGCAGAACCTATGTCCGCACCCGTGCGGGAGCAGGAGCCGAGCGAGGCGTTGCGGCCGCATGCCGAGGACGCCTTCGCGGAGGAACTCGCCGTGCTCGCCGCACAGGACGACCGACCGCGCCCGGCCCGCTGGAAACTGTCGCCGTGGGCCGTCGCCACCTATCTCCTCGGCGGCACCCTGCCCGACGGCACGGTGATCACGCCGAAGTACGTCGGGCCGCGCCGCATCGTCGAGGTCGCCGTCACCACCCTCGCCACCGATCGCGCCCTGCTCCTGCTCGGCGTGCCCGGCACCGCGAAGACCTGGGTCTCCGAGCACCTGGCGGCGGCGGTCAGCGGCGACTCCACCCTGCTCGTCCAGGGCACGGCCGGCACCCCGGAGGAAGCCATCCGGTACGGCTGGAACTACGCCCAGCTGCTCGCGCACGGCCCGAGCCGGGACGCCCTGGTGCCCAGCCCGGTCATGCGGGCGATGGCCGAGGGGATGACGGCCCGGGTCGAGGAGCTGACCCGTATCCCGGCCGACGTGCAGGACACGCTCATCACGATCCTTTCGGAGAAGACGCTGCCGATACCGGAGCTGGGCCAGGAGGTGCAGGCGGTCCGTGGCTTCAACCTGATCGCGACGGCCAACGACCGCGACCGCGGGGTCAACGACCTGTCCAGTGCCCTGCGCCGCCGCTTCAACACGGTGGTGCTGCCACTGCCGGAGAGCGTCGAGGCCGAGGTCGACATCGTCTCGCGGCGCGTCGACCAGCTCGGCCGCTCGCTCGACCTGCCGTCCGCGCCCGACGGCATCGACGAGATCCGCCGCGTCGTGACCGTCTTCCGGGAACTGCGCGACGGCGTCACGTCCGACGGCCGGACCAAGCTCAAGTCGCCCAGCGGCACGCTCTCGACGGCCGAGGCCATCTCCGTCGTCACCAGCGGCCTCGCACTGGCGGCCCACTTCGGCGACGGCGTCCTGCGGGCCGGTGATGTCGCCGCGGGCATCCTCGGCGCCGTCGTCCGCGACCCCGCCTCCGACAAGGTCGTCTGGCAGGAGTACCTGGAGGCGGTCGTCCGCGAACGCGACGGCTGGACGGACTTCTACCGCGCCTGCCGGGAGGTGAGCGCGTGAGTGGCGGCGGGAGGGCTGCGGGCGGGCGGCGGGGTGGGTCCGGTGCTGGAACAGCGGCTGGCGGACCTGTTGCGTGGCGGTCTGGCGGGCGCGGAGCAGGCGGGGTACGGGCTGTGGGAGGAGACGGCGGCCCGCATGGTCGACGCCCAGGCCTCCGGACTGGCCGCCCGTGTGCGGGATTTGGGATCGATCCCGTCGTCCGGGCCGGGCCGGCCGGAGCGGATCCGTTGATGTGCGGGCTGTGGGCGGGTGGGTGGGCGTACGCGGAGCCCGTGGGGCTGGTCGGTGACGATGCGGGACGGTCGCGGAGGCGAGGGGGGCATGGTGGCAGGAGCTGAGGAGGGCGGGCGTGCGTGGCCCGGGGAGGGGCCGCTGCTGCTCGGGGTGCGGCATCACGGACCGGGGTCCGCGCGGGCCGTGCGGGCGGCGCTGGGCGCGGCCCGGCCGCGGGTTGTGCTGATCGAAGGTCCGCCCGAGGCCGACGCGCTGATCCCGCTCGCCGCGGACGAGGACATGCGACCGCCGGTCGCGCTGCTCGCCCACTCGGTGGACGAGCCCGGCCGCTCGGCGTTCTGGCCGCTCGCCGAGTTCTCCCCCGAGTGGGTCGCGATCCGCTGGGCCCTGGAGCACGAGGTGCCGGCCCACTTCATCGACCTGCCGGCCACGCACACGCTGGCGTGGGGGAGGGACGGAGAGGAGGAGCCACCTCAAGGGGACGAACCCGAGGAGGGCGACAAACCCGAGGAGGAGGGCGCCGCTGCGAACGGCGGGGCCGACGTCCGGGTCGACCCGCTCGCCCTGCTCGCGGAGACCGCCGGTTACGACGATCCCGAGCGCTGGTGGGAGGACGTCGTCGAGCACCGGGGGCCGGGCGACGGGGACCCCTTCGCGCCGTTCACCGCGCTCGAGGAGGCGATGGGGGCGCTGCGGGAGACGTACGGCAGCGGGGGCCATGACCGGGATCTCGTGCGGGAGGCGTACATGCGGCTCCAGCTGCGGGGCGCACAGCGCCGGTTCGGGGACGGTGTCGCGGTGGTGTGCGGGGCCTGGCACGTGCCCGCGCTGCGGCACAGGACCACCGTCGCCGCGGACAAGGCACTGCTGAAGGGGCTGCCCAAGGTCAGGACGGACATGACGTGGGTGCCGTGGACGTACCGCAGGCTGTCACGGCGCAGTGGATACGGCGCGGGGATCGACTCCCCCGGGTGGTACGGGCATCTGTTCCGGGTGCCGGACCGGCCGGTCGAGCGCTGGCTGACCAAGGTGGCGGGGCTGCTGCGGCAGGAGGACCGGCTCGTGTCCTCGGCGCACGTCATCGAGGCGGTGCGGCTGGCCGGGACGCTCGCCACGATGCGGGGCCGCCCGCTGGCCGGCCTGAGCGAGACCACGGATGCCGTGCGGGCCGTGATGTGCGACGGCTCGGACGTGCCGCTGGCTCTGGTGCACGACCGGCTGGTCGTCGGGGACGTGCTCGGCGAGGTGCCGGCGGGGGCGCCCGCGGTGCCGCTGCAGCGGGACCTCGACCGGATCCAGCGCAGGCTGCGGCTCAAACCGGAGGCGGCCGAGCGCGAGCTGGAACTCGACCTGCGCAAGGACACCGACGCCGAGCGCAGCAGGCTGCTGCACCGGCTGCGACTGCTGGGCGTGGCGTGGGGCGAGCCGGCGGCCTCGCGCGGCAGCACGGGCACGTTCCGGGAGACCTGGCGGCTCCGGTGGGAGCCGGAACTGGCCGTGCGGATCGCGGAGGCGGGGGTGTGGGGGACGACCGTGCTCGGCGCCGCGACCGCCAAGGCGGAGTCCGACGCGGTCGCCGCGCGGGGCCTCGCCGACGTCACCGCACTCGCCGAGCGTTGCCTGCTGGCCGACCTGCCGGACGCGCTCCCCACGGTGATGCGGATCCTCGCCGACCGGGCCGCCCTCGACGCCGACGTCGCCCATCTCGCCCAGGCACTGCCCGCCCTGGTCCGCTCCCTGCGCTACGGCGACGTCCGCGGCACGGACACGGCGGCCCTGACGGAGGTCGCCGCGGGACTCGCCGAGCGGATCTTCGTCGGCGTGCCCCCGGCCTGCGCCGCGCTCGACACGGACGCGGCCGACGAGATGCGCCGCCACGTCGACGCGGTGCACGGATCGGTGGGGCTGCTCGACGACGTCGCCGCGCCGGCCCACGGCGACCTGCGCGTGCGGTGGCACGCGGTGCTCGGAGTGCTGGCGCGGCGGGACACCGTGCCCGGGGTGATCCGGGGCCGTGCCGTGCGACTGCTGCTGGACGGCGGGGAGCTGGCGCAGGACGAGGCGGCCCGGCTGATGGGGCTCGTGCTGTCGCCGGGGACCCCGCCGGCCGACGCGGCCGCGTGGATCGAGGGCTTCGTCGGCGGCGGCTCGGGCGGCGGGATGCTGCTCGTGCACGACGAACGGTTGCTCGGACTGGTCGACGCCTGGCTGACCGGTGTGCCGGCGGAGGCGTTCACCGACGTACTGCCCCTGCTGCGGCGCACGTTCTCGGCGTACGAGGCGGGCGTGCGCCGGACACTCGGCGAACTGGTCCGACGCGGGCCGGGGCAGCCGGGGAGCGCGGCGCCGACGGTATCCGGCATACCCGGCTTCGCAGCCGACCTCGACGGCGCACGCGCGGACGCGGTGATGCCGGTTGTGCGGCTGCTGCTGGGGCTGGAGCCGGGCGGAGTGGAACCGGACACGGACAACGACCTTGTGGGGGTGGCGCGATGACGACCGACTGCCTGAGTGGACCGAGGGAGCGGGGCGAGGTGATGGACGCGGCGAAGGGCGGACGCGGGCCGCACCCGGACCACCGCCCGACGACGACCGTGCCGGTGATCCCGCTCTGGGAGCGACGTCGTACGGGGGTGCGCCGATGACGACGGGACCGCGGACGACGACCGGACCGGCCGGACCGCGAACCGCGGCGGAGTCGCAGGCGGCGGGCGGCGTGGTCGACCCTGCGCGGGAGCGGCTGAGGCGGTGGCGGCTCGTCCTCGGGGGCGACGCGGCCGACGGGACCGGGTGCGCGCTCTCCGGGCAGGACGCCGCGATGGACGGGGCATTGGCCGCGCTCTACGGGAAGGCGGAGAACGGGCGGGCGGGGCGGGACCGTTCGGCGGGGCTCGGGGCGTCAGCACCGTCCGTGGCGCGCTGGCTGGGGGACATCCGGACGTACTTCCCGTCCTCCGTCGTCCAGGTCATGCAGCGCGACGCCATCGACCGGCTCGGGCTGTCCACGCTGCTCCTGGAGCCGGAGATGCTGGAGGCGGTTGAGGCGGACGTGCACCTCGTCGGCACGCTGCTCTCGCTCAACAAGGCGATGCCGGAGACGACGAAGGAGACGGCACGGGCCGTCGTCCGCAAGGTCGTCGAGGACCTGGAGAAACGGCTCGCCACCCGTACGCGGGCCACGCTGACGGGAGCACTCGACCGCAGCGCCCGTATCAACCGGCCGCGCCACCACGACATCGACTGGAACCGGACCATCGCGGCCAACCTCAAGCACTACCTGCCGGAGTACGGAACGATCGTGCCGGAGCGGCTCATCGGGTACGGGCGGGCGTCGCAGTCGGTGAAGAAGGAAGTCGTCCTCTGCATCGACCAGTCGGGGTCGATGGCGGCATCGGTCGTGTACGCGTCGGTGTTCGGGGCGGTACTGGCGTCGATGCGGTCGATCAGCACACGGCTGGTCGTCTTCGACACCGCGGTCGTCGACCTCACCGACCAGCTCGACGACCCGGTCGACGTCCTGTTCGGCACACAGCTCGGCGGCGGTACGGACATCAACCGGGCGCTCGCGTACTGCCAGTCGCAGATCACCCGGCCCGCGGACACGGTGGTCGTGCTGATCAGCGACCTCTACGAGGGGGGCATACGGCAGGAGATGCTCAAGCGGGTCGCGGCGATGAAGGCGTCGGGTGTGCAGTTCGTGACACTGCTCGCGCTGTCCGACGAGGGGGCGCCCGCCTACGACCGGGAGCACGCGGCCGCGCTCGCCGCGCTGGGAGCACCGGCCTTCGCCTGTACGCCCGACCTGTTCCCGGAGGTGATGGCGGCGGCGATCGAGAAGCGGCCGCTGCCGATACCGGAGACCGTGTGACGGCACCGGAAGAGGGGCGATTTGTCGACCCATTGACGTGGGCTTGGCCCAGCAAAACGGACATGACTGCCCATCGGTAACGGAGGGCTTGCGCGACCTCGGGCGTCCCGTGCAAGGATCAACGCCCATCAGCGGTGCGAGGCGTTCCGCTTGGTTGTCGTAGCACGGAGGGACCGTCCCCGACTTGATCCTGCCTGCCGCCCTTTCAGGTGCTGCTCTGCGCGTGACGCGTACGGCGGCCGGGCGGCGTGCGCTGCGAGTGGCGCTGCTGGTGGGCGGGTTGTTCGCGCTCGGGGTCCTCTGCGGGGGGCAGGCGCAGGCGGCGGACGGGATGGGATCGGCTCCGGTCACCGCGGTGAGCGGAGTGGTCGCGCGGGTGGCGCACACCCCGGCAGCGGTGAAAGCGGAGCCGGAGACGGACGCAGGGGTGGAGGCGCAGGCCGTGACGGCCGAGCCGGTCGTCCCCAAGCCCACGGCTCCCGAGCCCACGGTTCCGGAGTCCACGGTTCCGGAGTCCACCGTTCCCGAGCCCACCGTTCCGAAGTCCACGGTTCCCGAGCCGCTCGCCGACGTCACGGCGAAGCTTCCCTCGCTGCCCGTCAGCGTGCCCGGCTCGTCCTCACCGGGGCTGCCGGCGTTGCCGGGTCTGCCGGACACACCCAGCCTGCCGAAGCTTTGGAACCTGCCGGGTTTCCCGACGGTGCCGTCCGAGCCGACGGTGCCGTCCGCGCCCTCCGTACCGACTCTGCCCGGTCTTCCGGAACTCCCCGGTCTGCCGACGCTCCCCGTGCCCACGCTGCCGATCCAGGTCACGCCCGTTCCCCGGCCGAGCTCGCCGTCGGCACCGGCGACACCGCCGTCGGCGGCGGGCGACAGGGGCGGACGGACCGTCGACGGACGCTCCGACACGGGGACGCCCCTCGCCTACGGACCCTGGTTCGGCACCGGCGGTACGTGGACCCATGCCGTGGGGCACACGCCCGGGCACCGGGCCGAGCGCTCCGGATACGTCCCCGAGCACCCGCCCATCCAGTACCCGGGCGGTGCGCTGGGCGGTAAGTCGGGTCTGGACAACAATTCGGCACGGCACGGCGGCGACCCGCACGCCGTCACCGTCGACCACCGGGCGCCGCTGAGGCTCGTGCCCGGAGCCGCCGCTGGTGTCGACGCGGACGGCCTCCGGGACAGGCACCGCGACATTCCGGTCTCCCCCGCCTAGGCACGCTTCTCTCCTCCCCTCGCAGACCTGACGCGCGGGGGCGGAAACAGGTCTGCCCGCCCGTCCGGATCCCCCTTCGGAACCCGAACTCCGAACTCCGGACGGAAGCCTCGGAATGTCCCCATGCCTTCCCAAGTCCCGCAGCTCCCGTCGAGGAGCGCCGGACTCCTGAGGATCTAAGGATCTGACGCACGCCATGAACAAGAACATCCGCCGTTCCATCGTGATAGCCGCCGGTGTCAGTGGCGCGTGGGCGCTCGGCTCCGCCGTCGCCAGCGCGGACGAACTGCCCGCGACCGCCCTGTCGACACCGGACGCGACCACGGACGCGACCACCGACACAGCCACCGACACGGCCACCCAAACCCTCACCGGCGTCACCGGCGTCACCGGTGCCGTGACCGGCACGGTCCACGGCGTCGTCTCCGACGTACAGGACACCGTCGCCGGAGTCACCGACGGCAGCGGGACCACGGTCGCCGGCACCGCGGCCATCGCCATGCACACCAAGGTCAGCGGCACCGCCGAGAAGACGACCCCCGCGGCCGCCGCCGACCAGGCCCGCCGCTACGTCGACGCGAAGGTCACGGTCCCGCAGGCCGCCAAGGTGAAGGGCGCCGCCGCCATCCAGGGAGCCAGGGCCGCCCGCGCCGCGCAGGCCGAGGCCGCCGCCACCTCCGCCGCGGCCCAAGACACCGTGACCGCCGTCAAGGCCGCTGCCGTCTCCGGCGCCGACACCACCTCCCGGCACGGCATCGACTACCTGTTCGGCCCCCTCTCCGCCTTCGCGCCCGAGGTGGAGCAGGCGCTGGCCGCCGCCCAGACGAAGCTGCAGGGCGCGCAGTCGGCGGCCCGTTCCCAGGCGCAGGGCGTCGACGGCGTCGTACGGACGAAGGCGCGGCACGCGGTCGCGGGTGCCGGCCGTATCGCGGCGGATGCGACCGGGGCCGCGCGGACCACGGTCACCGGCGTCGACGGCCGGGCCGTCGACGCGCTCGCCACCGCCCACGGCGCGGCGCGCACTGTCGAGGGCGCCGCCGAGGCCACCGTGTCCGCCGTGCCGAGCCATGTCACGGGCCGGGTCGGCGCCGTGCGGCAGCAGGTCGTCGGCACGGTGTCGAGCGTGCCCGGCACGGTCTCCTCGGTCGTGGACGAGACGTCGGCCGCGGTGGTGCCACCGGTGGCGATCTCCGCCGTGGACGGGGTCCTGCCGGTCGCCGGCCAGGCGGTGGCGGGAGTGGTGCCGGCCGCCGGGCAGGCCGTCGCCGGCGTCGGGCCGGTTGTCGGTCACACGGTGAACGGGGTGACTCCGGTCGTCACCGGCACGGTGAACGGTGTGACGCCGGTCGCGGGTGGTGCCGTCGCCGGCGCCGAGCGGACCGCGGGCCACACGGTCGACGCGGCCACCGCGCTGGCGTACGGGGTCGTCGCCGACGTCCGGCCCGTCGCGGGCGGCGTCGTCGAGGGCGCGCAGCAGGTCGCGGGCGGTGCTCTCGCCCAGGCGTGGCAGGCCGCGCACGGCGTCGCCGCGGACGTACCCGCGTACGCGTCCGGCGCCGTCGCGGGCGTCCAGCCGGTCGTGGGCGGCGTCGTCACGGACGTCCCGCCGTACGCCACCGGTCTGGCCGGCCAGGTCGCCGGCGACACCGCGGACGCCGTTCTGCCGCCCGTCGCGAACACCGTCGTGCACGGCGTGGTCCCGGTCGCGGGGCAGGCCGGCGCGGACGCGGGCGGGCCGGCGTACGGCGTCACGCAGGAGGCCGGGCCCTTCGCCGGGGACGTCGTCGGCGAGGTGTCGCCGTTCGCGCACGGCGTGGCCGGGCACGCGACCGATCTGGCGTACGGCGTGACGGGCCAGGTGCCGCCGTTCGCGCACGGGGTCACCGGCGCGGTCCAGCCCGTGGTCGACACGGCCGTCGAGACGGTCGGGGAGACGGCGCGGCCCGTCGTCGACAGCACCACGGCGCTGGCGTACGGCGTCACCGGCGACGTCACGCCCTTCGCGTACGGCGTCACCGGCGAGGCCGGTCCGTTCGCGCACGGGGTCGTCGGCCAGGCCGTGCCCTTCGCCGGAGACCTGACCGGGACCGTCCAGGACACCGCCGGCCCGCTCGCCGGCCACGCCGTCACCGGCGCCGAGGGCGTCGCGGACTCGATCACCCCGCAGTACGTGGACTCGCTCACCCCGGGTTACGCGCGGAACCTGGACGGCTCGCCGTACGGCAGCCCCTACCGCGTCTGAGTCCGCCGAGTCCACTGAGTCCGCCCATCGCGGACGACTTGCCACCGACTCCGTGAGGGGCAGGTCCCGGACGGCCGAAAGCCGTCGGTCTGTCCGGCCGAAACCTCGCGGACGGGGCGGGAGGGTCCCCATTGGGGTGGGGACCAGCCGCCCCGCAGCCTCCCTCCGAGGCTGTTCAAGGGACCTCACCGGGTCAACCCCAGCCCGGTGAGGTCCCTCCTTCGCGGCACGCGGTGCCAGTGATCCCGGCATCATGTGACAGGTATCACCGCTCAGGTGTGACCCGCGATTTAGAGGCCTCCCGCAAGCAGAGATAACCTGCGAGACGGACATGCCGCGCGCTCGGACACCGTGTGCGCCTCCCTTGTGACTGACAGACGGAAGACGTCACGTTGCCCTCGCGGCACGCCCACGCAGACAACGAACCGCGAGATCACTGATAGGGACGGAAGCGCGTGGACCTGTTCGAGTACCAGGCGAGGGACCTCTTCGCCAAGCACGATGTACCGGTGCTGGCCGGTGAAGTCATCGACACGCCTGAGGCGGCCCGCGCAGCCACCGAGCGCCTCGGTGGCAAGTCCGTCGTCAAGGCCCAGGTGAAGGTCGGCGGCCGTGGCAAGGCCGGTGGCGTGAAGCTCGCCGCCACCCCGGACGAGGCCGTCGCGCGTGCGACGGACATCCTCGGCATGGACATCAAGGGCCACACGGTCCACAAGGTGATGATCGCCGAGACGGCCCCGGAGATCCTGGAGGAGTACTACGTCTCCTTCCTCCTCGACCGTGCCAACCGCACCTTCCTCTCCATCGCGTCCGTCGAGGGCGGCATGGAGATCGAGGAGGTGGCGGAGACCCGCCCCGAGGCCGTCGCCAAGACGCCGATCGACGCCAACGTGGGCGTGACCCCCGAGGTCGCCCGCCAGATCGTCGAGGCCGCGAACTTCCCGGCCGAGGTCGCCGACAAGGTCGAGAACGTCCTGATCACCCTGTGGAAGACCTTCATCGAGGAGGACGCCCTCCTCGTCGAGGTCAACCCGCTGGCCAAGGTTGCCTCCGGTGACGTCATCGCCCTGGACGGCAAGGTCTCCCTCGACGAGAACGCCGAGTTCCGTCAGCCGGGACACGAGGCCCTCCAGGACAAGGACGCGGCCAACCCGCTCGAGGCCGCCGCCAAGGAGAAGAACCTCAACTACGTCAAGCTCGACGGCGAGGTCGGCATCATCGGCAACGGCGCGGGTCTCGTCATGAGCACCCTGGACGTCGTCGCGTACGCCGGTGAGGCGCACGGTGGCGTCAAGCCCGCCAACTTCCTCGACATCGGCGGCGGCGCGTCCGCCCAGGTGATGGCGAACGGCCTGGAGATCATCCTGGGCGACCCGGACGTCAAGTCCGTGTTCGTCAACGTCTTCGGTGGCATCACCGCCTGTGACGAGGTCGCCAACGGCATCGTCCAGGCCCTGGAGCTGCTCAAGTCCAAGGGCGAGGAAGTCACCAAGCCGCTGGTCGTCCGGCTGGACGGCAACAACGCCGAGCTGGGTCGCAAGATCCTCTCCGACGCCAACCACCCGCTGGTGCAGCGCGTGGACACCATGGACGGCGCGGCCGACAAGGCCGCCGAGCTCGCGGCTGCGAAGTAAGGAAGAGGGACAGATACAGCCATGGCTATCTTCCTCAACAAGGACAGCAAGGTCATCGTCCAGGGCATGACCGGTGCCACGGGCATGAAGCACACCAAGCTCATGCTGGCCGACGGCACGAACATCGTCGGTGGCGTGAACCCGCGCAAGGCGGGCACGTCCGTCGACATCGACGGCAACGAGATCCCGGTCTTCGGCACGGTCGCCGAGGCGATCGAGAAGACGGGCGCGAACGTGTCCGTCCTCTTCGTGCCGCCGGCCTTCGCCAAGGCCGCCGTCGTCGAGGCGATCGACGCGGAGATCCCCCTCGCGGTCGTCATCACCGAGGGCATCGCGGTCCACGACTCGGCCGCGTTCTACGCGTACGCCGTGTCGCAGGGCAACAAGACCCGGATCATCGGCCCGAACTGCCCCGGTCTCATCACCCCGGGCCAGTCGAACGCCGGCATCATCCCGGGCGACATCACCAAGCCGGGCCGCATCGGCCTGGTCTCGAAGTCCGGCACGCTGACGTACCAGATGATGTACGAGCTGCGGGACATCGGCTTCTCCTCCGCCGTCGGCATCGGCGGTGACCCGATCATCGGTACGACGCACATCGACGCGCTCGCCGCGTTCGAGGCCGACCCCGACACCGACCTGATCGTGATGATCGGTGAGATCGGCGGCGACGCCGAGGAGCGGGCCGCGGCCTTCATCAAGGAGAACGTGAAGAAGCCGGTCGTCGGCTACGTCGCGGGCTTCACCGCGCCCGAGGGCAAGACCATGGGCCACGCCGGCGCCATCGTCTCCGGCTCCTCCGGCACGGCCGCCGCGAAGAAGGAGGCCCTCGAGGCCGCCGGCGTCAAGGTCGGCAAGACGCCGACCGAGACGGCGAAGCTGGCGCGCGCCATTCTCGGCAGCTGAGCGTTCTCGGCACCTGAGCGCAGCGTCCGGCTGACCCAGCGTCCAGCGGAAGGGCCCGCACCCTCATCGGGGGTGCGGGCCCTTCCGCGTGCGTCGGGTGCTCCGCAGTGCTCCGCGTGCGTCGGGTGCTCCGCACTGCTCCGTGTGCGTCGGGTGGCCCCCCTCTTTGCCCCGCGTGATCCCGCGGAGCCCAACGTGACACCGCCGTGCTCAGCGTGGTGCCGGCCTCAGTTTCGCGGGGCCGCTCGCCGTTGCCTTCCGCAGTCGCTCGCGGAGTTCCAGCTCCCCCTGCGACAACGGTCCCGGCGCCACCCTCGGCGGCACGCCCCGCACCGCCTCCCCCCGGGGGACCGGTGGCTCGTAGTGCGTGGGGACCGTCCGCAGGGTCAGGGCCGTCGTGGCCATCAGGGCGACCGTGGACGCGATGGCGGCACGGGTCCACAAGCGGGTCCGCCGTTCGCCGCCCGTGCGCACGGCCGTCGGCCGCGCGGCGCCCAGCCGTTCCGTGGACGCCAGATCGGCCAGCCGCCAGTGCAGCTCCTCCGGATCCGCCAGCGCCGGCAGCCGCGCGGCGATCGCCTCGCGTGCGTGCAGCAGCCGGTTCGCCGTCGCCGGGGTGCTCGCCTCCGTCTCCGCCGCCGTCTCCGGCAGATCGAGGCCGACACCGTCGTAGAGGACGAGGGTGCGGCGGTACGGCGGCGGGAGTTCGAGGAGTACGTCGAGCAGGGCGCGGGCGGAGGCGTCGGCGGGGGGTGGCTCGGGCTGCCGGTGGCGGCGGCGGAAGCGGTGCCAGGGGGAGAGCGCGTACTCGTACGTCGTCGCCCGAACCCAGCCTGCCGGATCCCGGTCGCGAGCCACCTCCGGCCAGCGCTGCCAGGCCAGTTGGAAGGCCCGCTCCACCGACTCGCGCGCGAGCTCACGCCGCCCGGTGAGCAGGTAGGCCTGTCGGACGAGGGCGGGCGCGCAGTACGCGTACAGCGCGTCGAAGGCCTGAGCGGGTGTCAGGGCAGCGCCGCCCTCCCAGGCATGTACCGTCTCGCGGGCGACGCCCACCCGTGCCGCGACCTGAGCCTGTGTCAACGACCGTGATTCGCGCAGCCGTCGGCGCTTCTTGGGCGGGGGAAGCGGAGTGGCAGGGCTCTGCGTCACCGGGCGTCCCTTCGCGCGAAAAAGTACATAAACGTATATTGGGCGACACATCGGTGGTTCGCCTGTTACGGCAAGAAAGCGCGTGTCGTTGGGAGCATGACGGGCGTGACCCAGATGACCGCTCGCCGACCGCTGTTGTCGTCCCTGCCCGCCCGGATGCGTGACCGATCACCCGGACTGGGCGCCGGCCTGCTGGGCGGCGCCTTCGCCGCGGGGCTGGGGCTGGGCTCGTTCACCGTCCTCGTCATGGCGCTGTGGATCAGCTCGCCGTATCCCGACAGCGGGCCCGGTGGCGCGCTGCATGTCGCCGCGGCGCTGTGGCTGCTGGCGCACGGCGCGGAACTGGTCCGCACCGACACGCTCTCCGGCGTCCCCGCGCCCGTGGGTGTCATCCCGCTGCTGCTGCTCATGCCGCCGGTCTGGCTGGTGCACCGGGCGGCGCGGGACGCGGTGGACGCAGGCGGCGCGCAGGAGGCCGGGGGAGTCGAGGGGCCGCCGCCGGTACCGGCGTGGACGGCCTGGACGGGGGTCGTCCTCGGCTACCTCGCCGTCGGGGCGGCCGTCGCGCTGTACGCCTCGGGCGGCGTACTGCGGCCCGCGTGGGGGTGGACGGGGGTCTGCCTGCCGGTGACGGTGGCGGGCGCGGCCGGGGCGGGGGTCTGGACGGCGTACGGCCGCCCGCGCCCGGCGGTGGACCGAGTGCTGATCAAGTGGCCGGCGCGGGTACGACGGCTCGTCCCCGGGGCGGGCGCGCGCAAGCGTCTCGGTGTCGCCGCGCGGGCGGCCGGGGCCGGGACAGCGGTCCTGGTCGGGGGCGGGGCGCTCCTGCTGGCGGTCTCGCTGGTGTGGCACGGCGGGGCGACGCGGGCGTCGTTCCTCCAGTTGACGGAGGGGGCGTCGGGGCGGGTGGCGGTGCTGCTGCTGTGTCTCGCGCTGGTGCCCAACGCGGTGGTGTGGGCGGCGGCGTACGGGCTGGGACCGGGGTTCACGCTCGGCGTCGGGCATGCGGTGACCCCCCTGGCTTCGGCGCCGACGCCGCTGTTGCCGCCGTTTCCGCTGCTGGCGGCGGTGCCGGACGCGGGGGCGGGGGAGGGCCTCAACTGGGCGGCGGGACTGGTGCCGACGGCGGCGGGACTGATGGTGGGGTGGTTCACGGGGCGAGAGGCTTCGGCGTCCCTGGCCAGGGCGTGGTCGTGCGGGCGGACTGCGGTGATCGCCGGGATGGCCGCCGTGCTGTGCGCGGGGCTGGTGGCGGTGCTGGCGGGGTCGTCGGGAGGGCCGCTCGGGGTGTCCGCGCTGGCCCGCTTCGGGCCGGTGTGGTGGCAGGCGGGGGCTGCGGCGCTGGTGTGGACGGCGGGGGTGGGGGTCCCGGCGGCGTTGGGGGCGCGGGCGTGGCGATGCCGGGAGTGGTCGGTGAGCGCGGAAGGCGGGGTGACGGCGGCGGCCGGCAAGCCGCGGGTGGGGGCGAGGGCGGTGGGTGATACGGAGAGGGCCGCACTCTCCGCGCCTGACGAGCGTTACGTGCCCTACGTGCCTTACATGTCCTACGTGGACGACGTCGACGACGAACCGTACGACTTCCTGCCGGTGGAGCCGCCGGCAGGTCCGACCGCTCGCACAGACTGAGGGGGAGCGAGTATGTGAGGGAGTGACCGCTCCCCGTCAGCTGCCGGTGCCCAGCAATCCCCGGAGGTCCTTCGGCAGAAGGTCCGTGCAGGACTGGCGGGCCTGGTTGGTCGGGGCGTCGTTCGCGCAGGTGTAGTAGTCGCTGTAGACCAGCTTGGCGGTGAAGCCCGCGGCGACCAGGGCGATGGCCAGGGACGCGGTGACCAGGCCGCTCACGGCGGCGGTGGTCTGGGGGCGGGCGGTCTGGGCGGGGGCCGGGGCGTCGGGGTCGGGGGTGCGGGGCTTGGCACGCAGGGCGCTGATGCTCCAGTACATGGCCAGCGCGCCGAGCAGCAGGGCCGCGGACGGCCAGCCGAAGAGGACGAAGAAGAAGGCCCACATACCGCTCAGCAGGGAGTACCGTGCGCGGCGCTGGGCCGGGTCCGTCGGATCCCACCGCATGTTCGTGCCGGAGCCGGAGTTCCCCGGTCCCTCGGGGCCGTTGCTCGGGGCGCCCGGACGGTCGCCGAAACCGCCGGGGGAGCGGCCGGGCTGCCGGTCGCTCCACTGGTTGCCCCAAGGCGAACCGCCGCCGGCGTCTTGGTCGGGCCGGCCGCCGTCGGCTCCCTCGCCGCCCGCCGGACGGCGCGGTTGCCAGGGACGGTCCGGCATGCCCTCCGGAGGCGGGGCGAAGGGGTTGTCGCCGCGCTCGCCGCCCCGCTCGCGTCCCTCGCGCCTGTCGTCCTGAGGTGTGCGCCCGCCGCCGCTGCCGCCCTCACCCTGCTCACCGTGCGACGACCCGCCATCCCGGCCGTCATCACCCGTGCCCCCGCCCGACGGCGTTCCCGTGGTGCCCGTCGTGTCCGGGGGAGAGGCCGGGCGCTCTCGCAGCAGCACGCCGATGCGCTCCCCTCCCTGCGGTGACTGCGGGGGGAGCGTGAGGAGTCGCAGACTGCGGTCCGGCATCAAGTGAGCGTCTTCCCGTAGGTGGTACGGCTGTCTGGCGGGAGCTGTCACCGGTAGAACGCACCACACCACACCCGCGTTCCCGGGCCCGCTCCTCCCAGACGCTACCGTCCGGCCCCGCCCCCGTCCCATGGGGGCCGTCCGGTGTGCCGGTATCGTTGCTGACGGTCGGCCGCTTCGTAGGCTTCCCCGTATCCGGGGGCGCGAAGCATTCGTAGGAATGCACAGGCCGCCCGCACCGACGCACCCCCGAGAAAGGGCCCCCGCCGTGGCCGCCAAGCCTGTGGCCAAGCGCCTTGTCGTACTGGTCTCCGGATCCGGTACGAACCTCCAGGCGCTGCTCGACACCATCGAGACCGTCGGCGTCGAGGCGTACGGCGCCGAGATCGTGGCCGTGGGCGCCGACCGCGAGGGCATCGAAGGGCTCGCACGGGCCGAGCGCGCCGGGATCCCCACCTTCGTGCGGAAGGTCAAGGACTACGGGACGCGCGAGGAGTGGGACGCCGCCCTCGCCGAGGCGACCACCGCGCACGAGCCCGACCTCGTGGTCTCCGCCGGGTTCATGAAGATCGTGGGCAGGGAGTTCCTGGCCCGCTTCGGCGGGCGGTTCGTCAACACCCACCCCGCGCTGCTGCCCAGTTTTCCCGGCGCCCATGGCGTCCGTGACGCGCTCGCGTACGGCGCCCGAGTCACCGGCTGCACCGTCCACTTCGTCGACGACGGCGTCGACACCGGCCCGATCATCGCCCAGGGCGTGGTCGAGATCCGGGACGAGGACGACGAGAGCGCTCTGCACGAGCGCATCAAGGAAGTCGAGCGAAGGCTGCTCGTCGAGGTCGTGGGGCGCCTCGCCCGCAACGGCTACCGCATTGAGGGACGAAAGGTAGTTATCCAGTGACCGCCACCGCCGAGAGCAACAAGCGGGCCATCCGTCGCGCGCTCGTCAGCGTCTACGACAAGACCGGACTGGAAGACCTCGCGCGCGGGCTGCACGCGGCGGGCGTGGAGCTCGTCTCCACCGGGTCCACGGCCGCGAAGATCGCCTCCGCCGGCGTCCCCGTCACCAAGGTCGAGGACCTCACCGGGTTCCCCGAGTGCCTGGACGGCCGCGTCAAGACCCTGCACCCCAAGGTGCACGCAGGCATCCTCGCCGACCTGCGGCTCGAGGACCACCGGCAGCAGCTGCAGGAACTGGGCGTGGAGCCCTTCGACCTCGTGGTCGTCAACCTCTACCCGTTCCGCGAGACCGTCGCCTCCGGCGCCTCGCCGGACGAGTGCGTGGAGCAGATCGACATCGGCGGGCCGTCCATGGTGCGCGCCGCCGCCAAGAACCACCCGTCGGTCGCGGTCGTCACCAGCCCCGCCCGCTACGGCGACGTCCTCGCCGCGGTCCAGGACGGCGGCTTCGATCTCGGCACCCGCAAGCGGCTGGCCGCCGAGGCGTTCCGGCACACCGCCGAGTACGACATCGCGGTCTCCTCCTGGTTCGCCTCCGTCTACGCGCCCGCCGACGACTCGCAGTTCCCCTCCTTCCTCGCCACCAGCCTGGAGCGCGCGCACACCCTGCGCTACGGCGAGAACCCGCACCAGCCCGCCGCCCTGTACACCGCGGGCACGGGCGGCCTGGCGGAGGCCGAGCAGCTGCACGGCAAGGAGATGTCGTACAACAACTACGCGGACACGGACGCCGCCCGTCGTGCCGCGTACGACCACGCCGAGCCGTGTGTCGCGATCATCAAGCACGCCAACCCGTGCGGCATCGCGATCGGCGCCGACGTGGCCGAGGCGCACCGCAAGGCGCACGCCTGCGACCCGCTGTCCGCGTTCGGCGGCGTGATCGCCGTCAACCGGCCGGTCAGCAAGGAGATGGCCGAGCAGGTCGCCGAGATCTTCACCGAGGTCATCGTCGCGCCCGGCTACGAGGACGGCGCGCTGGAGGCCCTCGCCAGGAAGAAGAACATCCGCGTGCTGCGCTGCGCCGACGGCCCGGCGCACCCCGTCGACGTCAAGCCGATCGACGGCGGCGCCCTCCTCCAGGTCGCCGACCGTCTCCAGGCCGAGGGCGACGACCCGGCCCACTGGACCCTGGCGACCGGCGAGGCGCTGAGCCCCGACGAGCTGACGGACCTCGCCTTCGCCTGGAAGGCCTGCCGTGCCGTGAAGTCCAACGCGATCCTCCTCGCCAAGGACGGCGCCTCGGTCGGCGTCGGCATGGGGCAGGTCAACCGCGTCGACTCGGCGAAGCTCGCCGTGGAGCGGGCGGGCGCCGAGCGCGCGCAGGGGTCGTACGCCGCCTCTGACGCGTTCTTCCCCTTCCCGGACGGCCTGGAGATCCTCGTCGAGGCCGGCGTGAAGGCCGTGGTCCAGCCCGGCGGTTCGGTCCGCGACGAACTGGTCGTCGAGGCCGCGAAGAAGGCCGGCGTCACCATGTACTTCACGGGGACGCGGCACTTCTTCCACTAGGCGGCGGGTGTGTCCGCGGCACAGGGGCGGCCGAGCCGCGGACGGCCCGGAACGTGCGGCGGCCTCCGGCTCTCCCCCGAGTGAGTCGGAGGCCGCCCGGGGGACCAGGCTGCCATCGGTGGGGCCGGCGGCGTACCTCGGAAGTCTCAGGGTCACTTCTTGCCGGGGGGCGTGTACTCCTTGAGGTAGTGAGCGACGCGGGCGGCGTAGGCGCGAGCCTTCGGGGGAGCGCCGTTCGCGGCGTTCACCTTCTTGTAGGACGTCCGGTACGAGGCGGCGAGCAGCACCCGTCGGTCGCCCGGCAGGTGGGACTTCAGCAGCGGCTCGATGCCGCAGAGGTAGCGGCTGACGGCGGGAATGGACAGTTCGGGGGTGAGGGGAGGACGGGGCGTCTCCTCCGCGGGGACACCGTCGCTGCGGACCCACCAGCGCAGGATGGTCGGGGTCCAGCGGGCGATGCCGTACTCGCCGTTGGCCGGGTCGGAGAGATCCGGGTCGAAGTTGCTCTCCGCCTTGAGCATCGCGGCGATGAGGGCGGGGGTGACCTCAGGCTGAGCGCAGTTGTGGGCCGAATCCACGATCAGTTTGCGGTACTTCACCGGGATGCCCTTGTCCGTGCGGAGTTCCGTTGCCCCGTAACCGGCGGACGTGACGTTCTGGGCGCTGCTGGCGGCGGAGACCTTCCCTCCGCCTTTGCCGGCGGCACCGGCGTCGGCCTTGCCGCCGGTGTCCGACCAGAGGGAGACGCCGTAGCCGAGCGCGGCCACCGCGACCGTGGCGGTCACGGCGGACAGGACGGCCGTACGGCGTGCGAGCCGGAGCGGCCGGGGCGAGCGGCCGGTGCCCGCGGCGGCCTCGACCCGGCGCAGCAGGGTCTCGGTGGTGATGCGGTCCGCGTGCGTGCGGGTGAGGCAGTCCTGCAGGATCTGCCGCCACGCGTCCGGCAGTTCGGGCGACAGCCGCAGTTCGTCGGTGCCGCGGGCGTACGCGGCGGCCGCGTCGCGGCGGGCCGTCGGGGTGCCGCCGGGCAGCGGGAAGGAGGCGGTGAGGACGAGATGCGCGAGGACACCGAAGGCCCAGACATCGGCGGACGGGCGGATCCGGCGCCCACGTTCGCCGATCTCCGACCAGAGCAGTTCCGGCGGGGTGTAGTCGGGCGTGGAGAACGCCGGGGTGTACGCGTGCGTGCCCTCCAGCTCCGCGGCCATGTTGAAGTCGGCCAGCCGCGCCGAACCGTCCTTCATCAGCAGCACGTTGGCCGGTTTCAGGTCTCCGTGCACCCAGCCCGCCCGGTGCAGCTGGGCCAGCCCCTCGCAGATCTGCGCGAGCAGCGCGGGCCCGGCGGCGGGCCGGGGCGAGGCGGCGAGCAGGGCGGACAGCGAGCGTTCCGCCTTCTCCAGTACGAGGACCGTGGCACCGTCGAGAGCGGGTCGCTCGGGGTCGTCGACGGTGAGGGTGTCGTACATCCGGATCAGGCGCGGGCGGCTGAGCCGGCGCAGCAACTCGACCTCGCGCTCGATGAGTTCGTGCAGGTGGGTCAGTTGTCTGGGGGTGCCGGTGCCGGTGGGCAGGAACTTCAGGGCAGCCGTGCCCGGTAACTCCCGCGTGGCCGTCGTACCTTCTGCACCCTCCCCGCCCCCTGGGTCCCCCGCGTCCTCCGTGCGCCGGGCCTCGTACACGCTTCCGAACGCGCCGGTCGCGATCGGCTCGCGCACCTCCCAGGCGCCGACCCGGTACCCCCGGGGCACCGGCACGGCGTACGGCTCGGTCACCGTGGCCTCCGGGGGGCCACCGCCGTCAGGACGCTGAGATCGTCCTCGCGTACCAGGTCGAAGCGGAGTGCCAGGGACACCAGGGACTCCTTCTTGCCGTTGAGCCGGGCGCCCGGCTCCGCGCTCTGCGGGCCGGGCTTGAGGCGCAGCTTGACGGCCAGGTAGTCGATGTTCCACTGGACGGAGGTCCGGGACGCCGCCGGCCAGTTGGGGCGCAGCCGGTCCACGACCTGGTCGACCGTGGGCAGCGGGGCGTGCGGTGCACCGCGCAGCCGTGGCTCGCACAGTGCGGCGAGGACCGCGAAGTAGCGTTTGCTGCGGTCGACGGAGAAGGCGGGCGCGGTGGTGTCGCCGTCGAGGTCCCCCTCGGCGCGCAGATAGTCGTGGCGCGGCGCCCACACGTCGATCGCCAGCAGGTCACCCGCGGCGGGCAGCACGATCCGCGAGAACTCGAACGGCACCGGCGCGTCCAGCCGTCCCGGCCCGACCTTGATGTGCTCGCCGGCGCCCTCCGGGTTCTCCACCACGTACGTCTGGTGGGCGCAGAGGTTGCTCAGGGTCCAGAAGGCGCCCTGTGCGCTGATCGCGCCCGCTCTGCGGGAGACCCCGTCATGGGGAACGATCAGGTCGTTGTCGCGTTCGGAACGGCCGAAGGTCAGCCGCTCGCCGGGCGCGAGCTGCCGCCTCGTGCGGGCGGGTTCGGCCTCCGTGGTCGGCGGAGGTACCACGATGATGCTGTACAAGGTGCGTCTCCCCGTGCCTGACGGCTACAGAGGTCAGAGTAGGGCGACGCACCGGGGCCGTGTCCCCCTCGTGCGGGTGAGACACGGCCCCTGGGCAGGAATGGCGCGAACTGTTCAGTCGCCCCGGCGCGCTCAGTAGCGCGGGCGGTTGAACCAGGCCTTGCCCTTGGAGTTGCCGACGAAGACGGCGATCAGGATGCCGAGCACCAGGTGAACGATGCCCACAAGGGTGAACGGGTACAGGCCGAGGACCGCGGTGATGACACCGAAGACCAGGATGGTGACGCGCGTGCCGTTGCCGCCGGAGGTGAACTTCGTCGCCAGGAAGGCCGCCCACACCAGCCAGGCCAGCGCGAACACCGCGAAGCCCCACAGCACGCCGGTCGGGTAGTCCGCGAACTGCTCGAAGGCGGCGTCGTCCTTGGCCTTGTCGACGGCCACGGCGGAGATCGCGAACAGGGCCACGCCGAGAACCTGCAGACCGACGATGACCCACAGCATCACGCGGGCCGCACTGACCGAGCCGGGCATCGTGGCCATCGGGGCGGTGGCACCGTAGGCGGACTGGCCGACCGGCGGGGCCTGGGGGTAGCCGTAACCGGGTGCCTGGCCCTGCTGCTGCGGGTATCCGTAGCCCTGCTGGGGCTGCTGCTGGCCCTGGGGGGCGCCGTAGGGGTTGTTGGGGTCGCCGTAACTCATGGCGGTTCTTCCTCCGTTGGATCCAGGTGCGGGGACGACGCGCGGCGGCATCGTACGGAGGAGGGTTCTTCAGATGCGGCCGTCCCCCCGATGAGCTGCCCGCGGCACTGTACATGTCATCGTTCTGTACCTTCGTCACACTTGTCCAGCCGCATTCCGGAGGCGTTGTGCAAGTGCAACCTCGCTGATCTTGAGCCCCTCATGACGGGGGCATGAGGGGCTCGTGAGGGGATACGGCGGGACGGATCCCGCGCCTTCTCAGGGGCCCCGGATTGGAACCGGGACCGGGTCATCCGCGAGGATGGGACCATGACCGCCCAGATTCTCGATGGCAAGGCCACCGCAGCCGCGATCAAGTCCGATCTGACCGCCCGCGTGGCGGCGCTGAAGGAGAAGGGCGTCACGCCCGGCCTCGGCACGATCCTCGTCGGGGAAGACCCCGGCAGCCAGAAGTACGTCGCCGGCAAGCACCGTGACTGTGCGCAGGTCGGTATCGCCTCCATCCAGCGCGAACTGCCGGCCACGGCGACGCAGGACGAGATCGAGGCGGTCGTCCGCGAACTGAACGAGGACCCGGCCTGCACGGGGTACATCGTCCAGTTGCCCCTCCCCAAGGGCATCGACGAGAACCGGATCCTGGAGCTCATGGACCCGGACAAGGACGCCGACGGCCTCCACCCCATGAACCTCGGCCGGCTCGTCCTCAACGAGCCCGCCCCCCTGCCCTGCACCCCGAACGGTGTGCTGACGCTCCTGCGCCAGTACGGCGTGGAGATCAAGGGTGCCGAGGTCGTGGTGGTCGGCCGGGGCGTGACCATCGGCCGGCCGATGCCGCTGCTGCTGACGCGGCGCAGTGAGAACGCCACGGTCACCCAGTGCCACACCGGCACCCGGGACCTGTCGGCGCACCTCAAGCGCGCCGACATCATCGTCGCCGCGGCCGGTTCCGCGCACCTGATCCGCGCCGAGGACGTGAAGCCGGGCGCCGCCGTCCTCGACGTCGGCGTCTCCCGCAGCGCCGAGGGCAAGATCGTCGGCGACGTCCACCCCGACGTGGCCGAGGTGGCCGGCTTCATCTCCCCCAACCCCGGCGGCGTCGGCCCGATGACCCGGGCCCAGCTGCTCGTCAACGTGGTCGAGGCGGCGGAGCGCAGTGTCGGCTGAGAGCCGGCGGTCCGAGGGGACGCCGCGCGCCGAGGGCGTCAAGGACGCCGGTGGCAGCCGGACCGTGGACGACATACGGACCCGTGACGCCGCAGGAGCCGCCGACGGCACCGGGACGTCCGCAGCCACGGGTGCCGGGGACGGCACCGTGGCTTCGGGTGCCGGCGCGGCCGGTGACGGCCCTCGGCCCCTCGGCGGCACCGCGGCTTCGAGCGCCGCCGCGGCCTCGGACGACGCCGGGGCGGTCGTCCCCGCCGCGGCTCCGGACGACGTCGAGGCGGCCGTCACCGCCGAAGCGCCCGACGACATCGATGCGCCCGACGACATCGATGCGTCCGAGGACCTCGATGCGCCCGACGACATCGAGGTGCGGGACGCCGTCAGCGCGCCCGATGCCGAGGGGAGGCCGCGTCGGGCCACGCGGCGGTTCCCGTTGTTCACCAAGGACACCGCGCGGCCGGAGGGCGGCGGCCGGGCCGCGCCGCGGGAGGCCCCGGCGCCCGCCCGGCAGTGGCCGATCCTCGCCGTGCTGGGAGCGGTCGGAGTCGGGCTGCTGCTGACCGCCCTCGATCTGTTCCGTTACGGCACCCTGCTGATCGGCATAGCGCTGCTGGCCGGCGGGGTCCTGCGCTGGCTCTTGCCGGACGTCGGCATGCTCGCCGTGCGCTCCCGCTTCACCGACATCGTCACGTACGGCGTGCTGGGTTCCGCGATAGCGCTGGTGGCCCTGATGGTGCAGCCGAACCCCTGGCTCGTGATCCCGTTCCTCAAGGACACGCTGCACTTCACGGTCAGCGGCTGATCACGGTCAGAGGCTGATCACGGTCAGAGGCTGATCACGGTCAGCGGCTGACCCGAGTACGGAACCGGCGGCCCGTCCTCTCCCCCGAGCAAGGACGGGCCGCCGTCGGTATCCACACTCCGGCACGGGAACCGCCTGTTCAACGGCTGTCCGTCGGCTGTGGCACGGAAGTGACCGTTCTGTCACGGTGTCCGCGCCCCGCCACAGAGCGGCCGGACCGGGAACCGATCAGTCCGCTGACGTCGTCACTCGCACAGGAACCGGGGGAGGCGGGCGACGCCGTGGAGGTGGGTGATGGGCGGCTGGCAGCCGTTGCCGGAGGATCTGCCGCCGGAGGTGCGGCACTTCGTGGAACAGCTGAGGCTTCTCAAGGACCGCACGGGGCTCAGCCTCGTCGCGCTGGGCGCCCGCACGGCGTACAGCAAGTCCTCCTGGCACCGTTACCTCAACGCTGGCCAGCCGCCGCCCCGGCAGGCCGTCGTCGCCCTGTGCCGGATCGCGGGTCTCGCCGACCCCGACGCCGAACGCTTCGGCGTGCGCTGGGAACTGGCCGTCCAGGCCTGGCCCCGCCCGGCGACGGCCCCCACACCCACCGCACCGACCGCCGGAGGCGACCCGGGCGACGGGTACGAGGACGATCCCACGCTGCCGTGGTGGGACACGCCTCCCGAGAAACCCGGGAGATCCGACACGCCTGGGAGAACCGTGAGGGGCCGGGGCGGGCCGCTGCTGTGGTCGGCCCTGCTGCTGCTCCTTCTCACCGTGCTGATCGGGACGGTCGGCACGGTCGTGTTCGGGTGAGCGGGACACTCCTGTGGCAGGCGGTATTTCCGGTGTGTGCCCCCTGTGTCGATGTATTGACAAGTTCGCGGATTTGACACGATCTCGCTCGACATGAGGGCTAGCGTGACCCCTCTGCCGACCGAGCGCTGGACCTCTTCCCGGTGGGCGTGCGACGGTGCATGGCCGTGGACACGATGCACCTGTGCGCCCCCACCCCCGGGAACTGAGATCCTGAGTGCGCGCATCCCCGTGGGTAGCCACAACGGGGACTCGGCAGGAGGCACCACGCACCGGGGAACGCGCGGAAGCACCAGCACTACCGGGGGAAGAGGGGGAAGTAATGCCTCGTTGGAAGGATCTGCCGGACGAACTCGATCCGCAGGTCAGGGAGTTCGCGAGCCAGTTGCGTCGGCTCGTGGACCGCAGTGGCCTGAGTATCGCGTCGGTGGCGGACCGCACCGGCTACAGCAAGACGTCGTGGGAGCGTTATCTGAACGGCCGGCTCCTCGCGCCGAAGGGCGCGATCGTCGCCCTGGCCGAGGTCACCGGCACCAATCCCATTCATCTCACCACGATGTGGGAACTCGCCGAGCGGGCCTGGAGCCGCTCGGAGATGCGCCACGACATGACCATGGAGGCCATCCGGATCTCCCAGGCGCGGGCCGCGCTCGGCGAGTTCGGCGGCGAGGTCGGCGCACCCGCGGCGAACGCCCAGGGGAGCCGGCAGGCCCGAAGGAGCGGCAGTGCCACGGCCACGCCCGGCATCGCCGGACCGGCCGGGGTGTTCCCGAGCGTGCCGGCGCAGCCGACGGCACCGGACGCCCGAGACTCGGTGGGCGGCGTGCGGGAGGTACGGCCCGGCGGGTCGTCCGGTGAGTCCTCCAGTGAGTCGTCCGGCGGTTCCCCGAGCGGCGCGAAGCCGGGCCCGGCGGCCGGTTCGTCGGCTGCGGCCCCGGCCGCGTCCTCGGGGGACTCCCCAGCGGGCTCCTCGGGCCGGAACTCCTGGGGGATAGCGGGTTATCAGGGACCGGCGCCCACCGGTGCCGGGCGTAAGGCAGGGGCTGCGTCTCCCGGGTCGTCCGGATCGTCCGGGTATCCCGCGTCGGCACCCTCGTCGTCACCGACCCCGACCCCGACCCCGCAGCCTTCGTCCACGCCGCCTGCCTCGGCCGACGGGCCGGCGTGGAATCCGGCGGCGAGTCCGTACGGCGAGCCCCCGCAGGGGTCCCGGCCCGGCGGGAACACGTCCGGCGGGGCGGGCGGCAAGCGGCGGTTGACGATGTTCCTCGCCGGCGTCGTCGGTGTGGCGGTCGTGGTCGCAGCCGCGTTCTTCCTGACGAACCGCGACGACGGCGGCAAGAAGCAGAACGCCGCGCCGTCCCCCTCGCCCTCCCTCAGCACCGACGCCAACCTGCCGGCCGGGGTGAAGTGCAGCGGTGCCTCCTGCACCGGCAAGGACGCGGAGAGCATGGGCTGCAGCGGCGACCTGGTGACCACCGCGAAGACCGCGACCGTCGGCGCGACCGTCGTCGAGGTCCGCTACAGCAAGACCTGCGCGGCGGCGTGGGGCCGTATCACGCAGGCCGCGCAGGGCGACGAGGTCCGGGTGACCGCGGGGAAGACCGAGCAGCGCGGGAGCACCACGGTGGCCGGCGACACCATCGCGTACACCCCGATGGTGGCCGTGAAGGACGCCGGCGAGGCGAAGGCGTGCGTGACGCTGGCGGCCGGGCAGCAGGGGTGCACCCAGTAGGAACGGATGGGTGCGCGACGTAAGAGCGGTGCGCCGCGACAACCCGTCCGGCGTCTGGAAGGCCGTCGCGGGCGAACGGTGCCGAAAGAATTCGGGGACGGTACGCATGGCTCCCCGAATCGCGGGCACGCGAACGTTACCCCCACGGGAGTCCGGCAACGGAACCCCCACACGGCGGCCGCCTTCGTCCCCCCTCTCCCGGACGGGCGGCCGCCTTCTCATGTCGGTTCCCCTGTCAGCTCGCCGCCGGCTTCCTGCCGGCCCGGTCGAGCCGCCGCCCCAGCCGGCGAAGCGACTTGTGGGGTGGGCCACACAACCCCGGACGCCCGGCATCCCGGATGCGCGATAGCCTGACCGCTGGATCTCTCTTGACGCCAAGAGATCGATCAAACGCCCGGGGCAGCGACGCCCCACCGCCAGCTGTCATACGGAGAACGCCATGACCCGCACTCCCGTGAACGTCACCGTCACCGGCGCGGCCGGCCAGATCGGTTACGCCCTGCTCTTCCGCATCGCCTCCGGCCAGCTGCTCGGCGCGGACGTGCCGGTCAAGCTGCGGCTCCTGGAGATCACCCCCGCGCTGAAGGCCGCCGAGGGCACCGCCATGGAGCTGGACGACTGCGCCTTCCCGCTTCTGCAGGGCATCGACATCACGGACGACCCGAACGTCGCCTTCGACGGCACCAACGTCGCCCTCCTCGTCGGCGCCCGCCCCCGCACCAAGGGCATGGAGCGCGGTGACCTCCTGGAGGCCAACGGCGGCATCTTCAAGCCGCAGGGCAAGGCCATCAACGACCACGCCGCGGACGACATCAAGGTCCTCGTCGTCGGCAACCCGGCCAACACCAACGCCCTGATCGCCCAGGCCGCCGCCCCGGACGTACCGGCCGACCGCTTCACCGCGATGACCCGCCTGGACCACAACCGCGCGCTGACCCAGCTCGCGAAGAAGACGGGCTCCACGGTCGCCGACATCAAGCGTCTGACGATCTGGGGCAACCACTCCGCCACCCAGTACCCGGACATCTTCCACGCCACGGTCGCCGGCAAGAACGCCGCCGAGGTCGTGAACGACGAGAAGTGGCTGGCCGAGGACTTCATCCCGACCGTCGCCAAGCGTGGTGCCGCGATCATCGAGGCCCGTGGCGCCTCCTCGGCGGCCTCCGCCGCCAACGCCGCCATCGACCACGTGTACACCTGGGTCAACGGCACGGCGGAGGGCGACTGGGCCTCCATGGGCATCCCGTCGGACGGCTCCTACGGCGTTCCGGAGGGCCTGATCTCCTCCTTCCCGGTCACCACCAAGGACGGCCGGTACGAGATCGTCCAGGGCCTGGACATCAACGAGTTCTCCCGCGCCCGCATCGACGCCTCCGTCAAGGAGCTCGAGGAGGAGCGCGAGGCGGTCCGCGGCCTCGGCCTCATCTGAGCCTTCTGACCACCCGCGTCCCACCTGAGAGCTCCCCTCGGCGCACCGGCCGAGGGGAGCTCTTCACGTGTCGGATGTGCCGGAGGTCAGCCGCTTCTCAAAACGGTGGTGGGCGTAGACGTGATCGACGTACGCCGGGCGTCAGCTCCACCCGGCGCAGCCGGTTGTCGTCCGGGTCGCGGCTCAGTCGGACCATGCCCTGCCCCTGAAGCGCCTTCATCATCCGGCTGAGATATCCGGCGTACGTCCACGGTCGCACCCGTCCCTCTATGCTGATGGTTCGCCATCGACACGCTGAGTAAGGGTTCGAACACGCATCGGGGGAGCGGCCATGGGCGGGGAGCGCGGTACTGGAACGAGGAGACCCAGCGCTGGGAGGACGGCGAGGGTACGGGCAGAGCGCCGGTGGACGATCCGGCGTGGTCCCCGACGGAGGTCTCGTGGAGCGGCCCGGTGCTGCCCGGACAGCCAGGCCAGCCCGAACAGCCCGGACAGCCCGGCCAGGTGGGCGGCGGGAGTTGGCCGGCCGGCGCCCAGCTCCCGCCTCCTCCGTCCCTCCCGTATCCCGCACCAGCCTCAGTCCCCACTCCCATTCCCACCCCCACTCCCGCTCCGGGAGTGAGTCGTCGGCTCGTGTGGTCCGTCCTGCTCGGGGCCGCCGTCCTCGGTGCGATCGTCAGCCTCGTGCTGACCTTCGTCGTCTCCGGGGACGACGAGCCGTCCGCCGCGCCGGTCGTGTCCGAGTCGTCTCCTCCGGCCGAGGTCTCGCGGCAGAGCGACCCCCGGTCGACGCCCGCCGGGGAGACGGCGTCCCCGTCCGCCTCGGTTCGCGAACTCCCCGCCGGCTACGAGTGGTACGACGACCCCGAGGGTTTCCGGATGGCGCGGCCCAAGGGGTGGACGCGCGGCACCGTGCCCTCCCGGTTCGGCATGGCCGTCGTCAACTACCGCAGTGCCGACCGTGAACACCGGCTGCAGATCTACCAGGTCGCGGAGGAGACCCCGGACGCGTCGTTCGACCTGTTCCTGTCCGACCGGACGGCCAAGGCCGACAGCTTCGAGGAAGTCTCCCTGCGCAACCTCGACCACGGGGAGTTCACCGGCTCGCGGCTGGAGTACCTGGTCGGCCGTATCAAGGGCGAGCCCGACGTCGGCACCTGGCACGTCTATGACGAGCGGTTCGTCGCGGCGGACGGCGGCGTCTACGCCATCGCCGCCTACGGCCCCGAAGCGGACGGCCGCGACGACGAACTGGAACTGCTCACCGCGGCGTTGGAGAACTTCTGCCCGCCCTCCGCCTGCTAGCCGCACCGGCCGGCCGACCCTGCGGCGGCTTGGCATAGCCGCATCGCCCGGCCATCGCCCGCCCGGTGGGCGATTTGCCCGGTCCGTTCGCATCTTCAGTGACACAGCGCACTTTCAGCCACGGATTGCGCATGCAATCGCGGGACGTGGGCATGTGCTCACGGTCCCGGTGAGTGACGTGCATGTGACGCAGGGGCACTGAACAGAAACGGAAGGCAATACCGATCATGGCGGACACCTTGGAACCGCGGGCAGGGAAGACCATCCACGCGGACGGGGAGTGGCGTGAAGCCGTCTCCGGCGCGACGCGCGAGATCCTCGACCCCGCGGACGCCGCGCCGTTCGCCGTGGTCGCGGAGGGCGACGAGAAGGACACCGACCTGGCGGTCGCGGCCGCCCGGAACGCGTTCGACCACGGCGACTGGCCCCGCACCCCTGTCACGCAGCGCGCCGAACTGCTGCGCCGCGTCGCCGATCTTCTCGTGCGCGACCGCGAAGAGCTCGGTCTGCTGGAGAGCCGGGACGCGGGCAAGACCGTGGAGGAGGGCCGGGTCGACATCGACTGTGTCGCCGACGCCTTCCGCTACTTCGCCGACCTCGTCGCCGGTGAGGCGCCGGGCCGGGTCGTCGACGCGGGCTCGCCCGACATCCACAGCGTCGTCGTACACGAACCCGTCGGGGTCTGCGCGCTGATCACGCCCTGGAACTACCCGCTCCTCCAGGCCAGTTGGAAGATCGCACCGGCACTCGCGGCCGGCAACACGTTCGTGGTCAAGCCGAGCGAGATCACCCCCCTGACGACGGTCGCCCTGATCGACCTGCTGGTGGAGGCCGGGCTCCCCGCCGGTGTCGCCAACATCGTCACCGGACCCGGCCACTCGGTCGGCGCCCGGCTCGCCGAGCATCCCGACGTCGACCTCGTCTCCTTCACCGGTGGCCTGATCAGCGGCACCAAGGTCGCCCAGGCCGCCGCGCCGAGCGTCAAGAAGGTCGCCCTCGAACTCGGCGGCAAGAACCCCAACGTCGTCTTCGCCGACGCCTGCGCCACCGACGAGGCCTTCGACACCGCCGTCGACCAGGCCCTCAACGCGGCCTTCATCCACAGCGGCCAGGTCTGCTCGGCCGGCGGCCGGCTCATCATCGAGGAGTCGGTCCGGGACCGCTTCGTCGCCGAACTCGCCCGCAGGGCCGACCGGATCCGCCTCGGCCGCGGCACCGCCGACGGCGTCGAGTGCGGCCCGCTGGTCTCCGAGCAGCAGCGCGCCAAGGTGGAGGCGTACGTCGAGTCCGCGCTGAAGGAGGGCGCGGTGCTGCGCTCCGGCGGCAAGCGGCCCGACCCGTCCCCGGAGCGGCCCGAGAACGGCTACTTCTACGAGCCGACCGTCCTCGACCACTGCCACCGCGAGATGCGGGTCGTACGGGAAGAGGTCTTCGGGCCGGTCCTCACCGTCGAGACCTTCCGCACCGAGGACGAGGCCGTCGCCCTCGCCAACGACACCGAGTACGGCCTCGCGGGCGCCGTGTGGACCGCCGACGCCGGCCGGGCCCGCCGCGTCGCGGGCCGGCTGCGGCACGGCACCGTCTGGATCAACGACTTCCACCCCTACCTGCCGCAGGCGGAGTGGGGCGGCTTCGGCAAGAGCGGAGTGGGCCGCGAACTCGGCCCCGCCGGACTCGCCGAGTACCGCGAGACCAAGCACGTCTACCAGAACCTCGCCCCGAAGCCCGTCCGCTGGTTCGCCGGCTGAACCCGTCCCCCACGGCCCCCGCTGAACCCGTCCCCCCACGGCCCCCGCTGAACCGTCCCCCCACGGCCCGAGCCCCCTCCCCTCTCCGACCC
>NZ_JOEV01000017.1 GCF_000721105.1 Streptomyces cellulosae | reverse complement strand
TGCATGCGTTGTGCCCAGCTCCCCTGCAGGTAATCCGCCAAGAATTTCGCCAGATGATCCGCCGAACGGACCGTCCGGGGATCCGAACACCCGCACCCCCGCCGCCCCCTTGGCGCGTCCCTGCACCGGGCTTCTTCCCGACGGCCTTCTTCGCCGCCGACCCCACCGCCTTCACCGCTTTGGCCGCCCTCTTGGCCGCGCCCCCCTGTGCGCTCTTCATCCCACCGACGTCCTTGGCCGCACCGCCGGAGGCACCCGTGGACCTGGACGCCGACTGCTGTGCGGCGGTCTTCTTCGCCACCATGGCCGCGGCCCCTTCACATATGTGATCTTGCTCGCGAATCGTGCTGGGACGATAAATCGACTTGAGTCCCGCGGCAACGGGGCACACCACCCGATTCGCCTGCATGCGTTGTGCCCAGCTCCCCTGCAGGTAATCCGCCAAGAATTTCGCCAGATGATCCGCCGAACGGACCGTCCGGGGATCCGAACACCCGCACCCCGCCATTCGGGTCACCCCAGGCCGTGCCCGCCCCCTCCCCCCGGCGCCGGAAAACCGGTCGGCCGCTGTCCTCACGGCGCCGTACACTGGGCGGAGCGAAAAGCGTGGATGGGGACGAGTAGCGGCGTACGCAGCCCAGAGCGACCCGGGGACGGTGGAAGCCCGGGGGCGAGCGCGACGTGAAGATCACCCCGGAGCCGCCGGAAGAAATCCGCAGCCGAGCAGCAAGCGCGGCAGCAGCGAGTAGACCCGGCATCGCGACCCCAATGAGGGGGCTCACCGATGTGCACCGCGCACCGGAGGGCCAAGGAGGGTGGTACCGCGGGAGCGCGCCGAAAGCGGCGCAGGAATGACACAGCTCTCGTCCCTCCGGACGGAAGGCAGCAAGTCCGCCGGAGGAAGCTCGCTGATGACAACGCCGACGTACCGCCAGGTGCCCGCCCAGGTCGACCTGCCCGCGCTCGAGCACGCGGTGCTCGATTTCTGGCGCGAGCAGAAGATCTTCGCCAAGAGCCTGGAGCAGTCCGAGGGCCGCCCCGAGTGGGTGTTCTACGAAGGCCCGCCCACCGCGAACGGCATGCCGGGCGCCCACCACATCGAGGCGCGCGTCTTCAAGGACGTCTTCCCCCGCTTCCGCACCATGCGCGGCTACCACGTGGCCCGCAAGGCCGGCTGGGACTGCCACGGCCTCCCGGTCGAGATCGCCGTGGAGAAGGAACTCGGCTTCAACGGCAAGAAGGACATCGAGACGTACGGCATCGCCGCGTTCAACGCCAAGTGCCGCGAATCGGTGACCCGCCACACCGACGCCTTCACCGAGCTCACCAACCGCATGGGTTACTGGGTCGATCTGGACGACGCGTACCGCACGATGGACCCGGAGTACGTGGAGTCCGTCTGGTGGTCGCTGAAGGAGATCTTCAACAAGGGTCTGCTCGTCCAGGACTACCGCGTGGCCCCGTGGTGCCCGCGTGACGAGACGGGTCTGTCGGACCACGAGCTGGCACAGGGCTACGAGACGATCGTCGACCCGTCCGTGTACGTCCGTTTCCCGCTCACCTCCGGACCGCTCGCCGGCCAGGCAGCGCTCCTGGTGTGGACGACGACCCCCTGGACCCTGGTCTCCAACACCGCCGTCGCCGCGCACCCCGACGTCACCTACGTCGTCGCGACGAAGAGCACAGACGGCACGGACGGTACAGACGGCGGGGAGAAGCTCGTCGTCGCCGAACCGCTCGTCGAGAAGGCTCTCGGCGAGGGCTGGGAGGTCACGGGCGAGACCTTCACCGGCGCCGAGATGGAACGCTGGACCTATCAGCGTCCGTTCGAGCTCGTCGAGTTCCCGGAACCGGCCCACTACGTGGTCAACGCCGACTACGTGACGACCGAGGACGGTACGGGTCTGGTCCACCAGTCCCCCGCCTTCGGTGAGGACGACCTCAAGGTCTGCCGCGCGTACGGCCTGCCTGTCGTGAACCCCGTCCGCCGGGACGGCACCTTCGAGGAGGACATCCCCCTCGTGGGCGGCGTCTTCTTCAAGAAGGCGGACGAACAGCTCACCGAGGACCTCCAGCAGCGCGGCCTCCTCTTCAAGCACCTCCCGTACGAGCACAGCTACCCGCACTGCTGGCGCTGCCACACCGCGCTCCTCTACTACGCGCAGCCGTCCTGGTACATCCGCACGACCGCCGTCAAGGACCGCCTCCTCCAGGAGAACGAGAAGACCAACTGGTTCCCGGAGAACGTCAAGCACGGCCGCTTCGGTGACTGGCTGAACAACAACATCGACTGGGCGCTGTCCCGCAGCCGTTACTGGGGCACCCCGCTGCCGATCTGGCGCTGCGAGGAGGACCACCTCACCGTCGTCGGCTCCCGCGCGGAGCTGACCGAACTGACGGGCACGGACCAGTCGGACCTGGACCCGCACCGCCCGTTCATCGACGAGGTCACCTTCGCCTGCCCGCAGTGCGAGAAGACGGCCACCCGCGTGCCGGAGGTCATCGACGCCTGGTACGACTCGGGTTCGATGCCGTTCGCGCAGTGGGGCTACCCGTACAAGAACAAGGAGCTGTTCGAGTCCCGCTACCCGGCCCAGTTCATCAGCGAGGCCATCGACCAGACCCGTGGCTGGTTCTACACGCTGATGGCGGTCGGCACCCTGGTCTTCGACAAGACGTCGTACGAGAACGTGGTGTGCCTCGGCCACATCCTCGCCGAGGACGGCCGCAAGATGTCCAAGCACCTGGGCAACATCCTGCAGCCGATCCCCCTCATGGATCAGCACGGCGCCGACGCGGTCCGCTGGTTCATGGCGGCCGGCGGCTCCCCGTGGGCGGCCCGCCGCGTGGGCCACGGCACGATCCAGGAGGTCGTCCGCAAGACCCTCCTGACGTACTGGAACACGGTCGCCTTCCAGGCCCTGTACGCGCGGACGGCGAACTGGGCGCCCAGTGAGGCGGACCCGGCCCCGGCCGACCGCCCGATCCTGGACCGCTGGCTGCTGTCCGAACTGCACGCCCTGACCGACCAGGTCACCCAGTCCCTGGAGGCGTACGACACCCAGCGCGCCGGCAAGCTCCTCTCGGCGTTCGTCGACGACCTGTCCAACTGGTACGTACGCCGTTCCCGGCGCCGCTTCTGGCAGGGTGACAAGGCCGCGCTGCGCACGCTGCACGAGGTCGTGGAGACGGTCACCCGGCTGATGGCCCCGCTGACCCCGTTCATCACCGAACGGGTCTGGCAGGACCTGGTCGTTCCGGTCACCCCGGGCGCACCGGAGTCGGTGCATCTGACGTCCTGGCCGGAGGCGGACCTCGCGGCCATCGACCCCGAGCTGTCGAGGCAGATGCTCCTGGTCCGCCGCCTGGTGGAGCTGGGCCGGGCCACGCGCGCGGAGTCGGGCGTCAAGACGCGGCAGCCGCTGAAGCGGGCGCTGATCGCGGCGACGGGCTTCACCACCCTGAGCCCGGAGCTGCACACACAGATCACCGAGGAGCTGAACGTCGAGGCGCTGGCCTCGCTGAGTGAGGTCGGCGGCAGCCTCGTCGACACCACCGCGAAGGCCAACTTCCGTGCCCTGGGCAAGAGGTTCGGCAAGCGTGTCCAGGACGTGGCCAAGGCGGTCGCCGGTGCCGACGCGGCCGCGCTCTCCCTCGCCCTGCGCGAGGGCACGGCGTCGGTGGAGGTCGACGGCGAGACCATCACCCTCGCCCCGGACGAGGTGATCATCACCGAGACCCCGCGCGAGGGCTGGTCGGTGGCCTCCGACTCCGGGGCGACGGTCGCCCTCGACCTGGAGATCACGGAGGAGCTGCGGCAGGCGGGCCTGGCCCGTGACGCGATCCGCCTGATCCAGGAGGCCCGCAAGAACAGCGGCCTGGACGTGGCCGACCGCATCGCGCTGCGGTGGACGTCCACGGACCCGGTGGTCATCGCGGCGCTCAACGAGCACGCCGAGCTCATCGCCGACGAGGTCCTCGCCACGGACTTCGCCCAGGGCGAGGCGGACGACACCTACGGCACCCCGTTCACCGACGAGGGCCTGTCCCTGACGTTCCGCCTGCGCAAGGCGTAACCCTCAAGGCGCGTCACCCCTCAAGCGCGTCACCCCCGCCACGAAGGAAGGCCCGGGTCCACCGGAAATCTTGGTGGACCCGGGCCTTCGGCGTTGCGTGCGCACGTACAGCTGACGTATGGGGGCGGGCCGGATTCGAACCGGCGTCCTCCTGGGCCCAGGCAAAAGGGCGGGGCCCCGGATCGGAATCCGGGGCCCCGCCCTTTGAACGCTGCCGACGCCTGAGGCGTACTAATGGCCGTCAGTTGTCGTCCTCGTCGATGAGGAACCCGCGCATCGGCGAGGGAGCCTGGCCCATGGGCGACGGGCCCTGCGGCCGTACCGGCGCCATCGGCTGGGTCATCGCCGGGGACATCTGCTGCTGGCCGCCGTAGGACGGGCCGGCCTGCGAAGGACCGCCGCCCATGCCCTGGTTGCCGCCGTACGACGGAGCGCTCGCACCGGCCGGGGCCATGGAGGGCGCCGGGGACGGCGGAAGCGACGCGGTCGCCGGGGTGCGCGGCGGGGCCAGCGAGTCGTCGGCCTGCGTCTCCAGCTGACGCAGCTGCGACTCCAGGTAGGACTTCAGCCGCGTGCGGTACTCGCGCTCGAAGCCACGCAGATCCTCGACCTTGCGCTCCAGCGTGGCGCGGGCGGACTCCAGAGAGCCCATCGCGACGCGGTGCTTCTCCTGCGCGTCCCGCTCCAGGGCGTCGGCCTTGGCACGGGCGTCACGCTCGAGACCCTCGGCACGCGAACGCGCCTCGCCGACGATCTTGTTGGCCTCGGAACGGGCCTCGGCGATCGCCTGGTCGGCGGTCTGCTGGGCCAGCGAGAGGACACGGGCGGCGCTGTCGCCACCGGGGCCCTGACCGGGGCCGCCCATCGGACCGCCCATGGGGCCACCCATCGGGCCGCCCATCTGCTGCTGCATGGAGGGCTGACCACCCATCGGGCCCTGGCCCATCGGACCCTGACCCATCGGGCCCTGACCCATCGGACCCTGACCCTGCTGGCCGCCCTGGCCTCCGCCGGGACCGGCGGGCAGCTGCGGGGCACCGCTCGGCAGCTGGGGCGGGCCACCCATGGGGCCACCCATCTGCTGCTGCGGCGGGCCAGATATGCCGGCGGGCACCGGAGCGCCGGGACCGCGCATGCCCTGCTGCGGCATGCCTTGCTGCGGCATGCCCTGCTGCTGCATGCCCTGCTGCTGCTGATCCTGGGGCGGTTCCGGAGGCTTGCGCATGTTCTGCTGGTTCTGGGCAGCAGCGCGCGTGGCCGCGGCCAGCTTGGCGCGCAGGTCCTCGTTCTCGCGGAGCAGGCGGGTCAGTTCGGCTTCGACCTCGTCGAGGAAGGCATCGACCTCGTCCTCGTCATAGCCTTCTCGGAGGCGGACGGTCGTGAACTGCTTGTTCCGCACGTCCTCGGGGGTCAACGGCATTTCTTCACCTCAACGTAGTCATCGGCAGTCGGCAAGACCGTATCGTCCACTGTCACCCCGCGAGCTTCCCCGCGACGGTGATCAGGATGTAGACGATGATCATCAGGACGAAGAAGGACAGGTCGAGCGCCACGCCCCCGAGACGCAACGGCGGGATGACCCGCCGCAGAAGCTTGAGCGGTGGGTCAGTGACAGTGTAGGTGGCCTCCAGAACGACCACCATCGCCTTGCCGGGTTGCCACGAGCGGGCGAACTGGAAGACGTAGTCCATGACCAACCGGAAGATGAGCACGATCAGGAAGCACATCAGCGCGACGTAGATGACCTGCAGGACCACGCTCATTGCTGGTGTTTCCCTCTCCCCTGTTCCGTGCTGCTGGGTACTGCTCGTACTGCTGTTTCCGGTGGTGCATCTCAGCTCTGGTTGAAGAACCCGCCCTCTGCGATGCGGGCCTTGTCCTCCGCCGTGACATCGACGTTAGCAGGCGACAACAGGAACACCTTCTGCGTCACCCGCTCGATGCTGCCGTGAAGACCAAACACCAAACCGGCCGCAAAGTCGACAAGTCGCTTGGCGTCTGTGTCGTCCATCTCAGTCAGATTCATGATCACCGGGGTGCCCTCACGGAAGTGTTCCCCGATGGTACGGGCCTCGTTGTAGGTCCGGGGGTGAAGTGTGGTGATCCGGTACGGCTCTCGTTCCGACACGACCTTGGGCATGATCACCGGTGCGTTCTTCTCCAGACTTGCGCGTTCTTGTGTGATGGATGCCACGGGCGCGATGCGCGCCGGGCGCCCGGATTCCGCGGCGAGCGAAGCGGATCGGGGTACCGGGTCGCGCGGCACCGAGGGCTGCACCACTCGTACCGATTCGTCCCGTTCAGGCTGAAGTGCCTGATGAGCTTGGTGCGACTGGAGCGACGGCTCGTGCCGTCGACGGTCCCGCTCGGGCTCCGGGTCCAGTTCGGGTTCGAAGTCGTCATCGGGGTCAAAACCGCGGCCGTCGTACCCATCGTCCTCCACGAGGCCGAGGTAGACCGCCATCTTGCGCATCGCGCCGGCCATTCTCTGAGTCCTCCGCTCTGTGGTGGATCGACTGACGACTGCCAAGTGCCCGCGATCCACTAGGTCGTTATGCCCGCTTTTAAAGCGGTAATGACCATATTTTCTGCTGTGGTCCGACTTCCTGGCGACGTTACCCGAGCCTGGGGCGGACTCCGAGTACCGCGGTGCCGACGCGTACATGTGTCGCTCCGGCCGCCACGGCCTGTTCGAGATCCGCACTCATCCCTGCCGAGACCATGGTGGCAGCCGGATGAGCTCGGCGCAGGTCAGTCGACAAAACCATCAACCGTTCGAACGCCGCCTGTTGGCGACCCGCGTACTCCCCGGTGAGCGGAGCGACGGTCATCAGCCCGTCGAGCCGCAGGCCCGGAGCCTCGGCGACGAGGTCGGCCAACTCCTCGATTCCACCAGGCGCTACGCCACCTCGCTCCCCCCGTTCGTTCTCCCCGGCGTCGAGGGCGACCTGGATCAGGCAGCCCACTTCACGCTCGGCCCGTACGGCCTCCTTCGAGAGGGCCGTCACCAGCTTGGAACGATCGACGGACTGCACGAGATCCGCGTAGCCGACCACGGATCGCACTTTGTTGGTCTGCAATTGGCCAACGAAGTGCCAAGTCAGGGGAAGGTCCGCACAGTCCGCGGCCTTCGGTGCCGCGTCCTGGTCGCGATTCTCGGCGACATGGCGCACCCCCAGTTCCGACAGCGTCCGCACATCGCTCGCGGGATAGGTCTTGGTGACCACGATCAGGGTCACTTCCTCACGCTTGCGTCCCACGGCCACGCACGCGGCGGTGATGCGCTCCTCGACTTTCGCCAGGTTTGTGGCGAGTTCGCCCTTACGGTCCGTCATGCCCTATCAGTCCAGCCACACATAGCCCGCGAGCCGGCCCGTGGTCCGGTCGCGGCGGTACGAGAAGTGGTCCGCCGACTCCCGCGTGCACACCGGCGACTGCTCCCGGTCGCGCACGCCCAGGCTCTCGAGCTGAGCGTGCACTCCGGCGCTCACATCGACCGCGGGGGTGCCCCAACTCGTCCGGGCGTGCGCCGCCGGTTCGACCGCGGTGACGTCGGCGCGCATCTGCTCCGGCACTTCGTAGCACCGGCCGCACACGGCGGGGCCGGTGCGGACGACGATCCGGGACGGTTCGGCACCGAGCGACGTCATGGCGTCGACGGCGGCGGGCACGATCCCCTTGACCAGGCCCGGCCGTCCCGCGTGAGCCGCGGCGACCACCCCGGCGACCGGGTCGGCCAGCAGGACCGGTACGCAGTCCGCGGTCAGGACGGCCAGCGCGAGCCCACGGGTCGCGGTCACCAGTCCGTCCACCTCCGGGACGCACCCCGGCTCCCACGGACCGTCGACCTGGGCGACGTCGTTGCCGTGCACCTGGTTCATCCACACCACCCGGGCGGGGTCGAGACCGAGGGACTTGGCCGCCAGTTCACGGTTGGCCCGCACGGCTTCGGGGTCGTCGCCGACCGCTCCGCCGAGGTTGAGCTCCTCGTACGGAACGGCGCTCACCCCGCCCCACCTGTCGGTGAAAGCGAAGTGCGCGCCGTTCACGGTGCTCGTTTCGGAGCGCTGTCCTATCACTTCAGGAAGTCCGGCACGTCCAGCTCCTCGGCGGCGCTGTCCGTGTAGGACCGGGACGGCGGGACCGGCGGGGAGACCGGGATGTCGGCCACCGGCTCCGGAGCGGACTCCGCCTCCTCCTTCGGCGTCACGCTGCCGAGCGAACCGAAGGACGGACGGCTCTCGGTCTGCCGTACCGGAGTGGGCTCCTCGCGGCGGGCCGAGTTCGAGGACGAGCCCATGACGGTCTCCCGACGGGTCGGCGGCTGCCCCCCGTCGAAGCCGGCCGCGATCACGGTGACCCGGACCTCGTCGCCGAGGGCGTCGTCGATGACCGCGCCGAAGATGATGTTGGCCTCGGGGTGGGCGGCCTCGCTCACCAGCTGGGCGGCCTCGTTGATCTCGAACAGGCCGAGGTCGGAGCCGCCGGAGATAGAGAGCAGGACGCCCCGGGCGCCGTCGATGGACGCCTCGAGCAGCGGCGAGGAGATCGCCATCTCGGCCGCGGCCACCGCGCGGTCGTCGCCGCGGGCCGAGCCGATGCCCATGAGGGCCGAACCGGCCTCCGACATGACCGACTTGACGTCGGCGAAGTCGAGGTTGATCAGACCGGGCGTGGTGATGAGGTCGGTGATGCCCTGAACACCGGAGAGCAGGACCTGGTCCGCCGACTTGAAGGCGTCGAGGACCGAGACCTGGCGGTCCGAGATGGACAGCAGCCGGTCGTTCGGGATGACGATGAGGGTGTCGACCTCTTCGCGGAGTTCGGCGATGCCGTCCTCGGCCTGGTTCGCGCGGCGCCGTCCCTCGAAGGTGAACGGGCGCGTGACCACGCCGATGGTGAGGGCGCCCAGCGAACGGGCGATGTTGGCCACGACGGGCGCGCCGCCGGTGCCGGTGCCGCCGCCTTCACCGGCCGTCACGAAGACCATGTCGGCCCCCTTGAGGACCTCCTCGATCTCCTCCCGGTGGTCCTCGGCGGCCTTGCGGCCCACGGCCGGGTTGGCTCCGGCGCCGAGTCCGCGGGTCAGTTCACGGCCGACGTCGAGCTTGACGTCGGCGTCGCTCATCAACAGCGCCTGGGCGTCGGTGTTGATCGCGATGAACTCGACGCCCTTGAGACCGACTTCGATCATCCGGTTGATGGCATTGACACCACCGCCGCCGACACCGATGACCTTGATGACTGCGAGGTAGTTCTGCGGTGCTGCCACGTCGAAGGCCTCTCGCCTCGAATTACGTTGCCGCCGCCTCGCGGGTGTGAGCCCGCGTTCCGACGACAGATGCCGAATGGGACGGTCCGTAGCGCCGACCCGAACCCTAACCCTGAAGTTTAGGGTTACCAGTGTGTGTGTTCCCTGGAGTCTTCTGAACAGGACACTAAGTCGACAAGTGGCGCACGTTCAACGAACACGCCGAACCTCCCGTTTTTCTTTTCACCCTATGTGATCAGGCGTAGCGCTGCCCAACCAGGGTGCTGGCCTGCGCGGATGTGCGTCAACTCCCTGATGACGCGGGCGCGGTGGGAACGCTGACATCGAAGTGCCGAGCGCCCGGGGAGGCTTTCATGAGAGCTGTGAGCGTGCGGGCCTTGGCGGCACCCTTCTCGCCACTCCCCCACGCGACGGTACGACGATCACTCAACTCCAGCGAGATGTCGTCGTAGGAGCGCACCTTGACGGTACGGGTGTCGCGGGCGACGGTGGCCGGAAGGGCACTGGCGACGCGGACCGCCTCGCGCACCAGTCGGCCCTCGCCGAAACGGCGCAGGCTCGGGGCGCGGGAACCCGGCTCGGAGAGGTTCAATTTCAGCGCGGGGACGCCTTTCGGGGCCTCGGAAACCGTGGCGAACCGGACACCTTCGTCGTCCACTTCGACAAAGTTTCGGCCTTTTTGGACAAGCAGAACCGGAGTGCGCTCAGTGACTTTCAGCTCGATTCCGTGAGGCCAGGAACGCACTGCCTCAACCACGTCAATTCGGGGCAATTTCCGACGCAGCCGGGCCTCGATCGCATCGGTGTCGACGGAAATCAGCGGCGAGCCGATCCGTACGTCGGCGGCCTCGCGCACCTGCGCGGGCGTCAGGACTCGGGTTCCGGAGACGGACACGCGTTCCACGCGCAGCCACTGTGAGCCGTAGAACAGCCAGACGCAGCCCGCGCCGAGAAGTGCCAGCGCGACAGCGAGAATGATGATCGTACGAAGTGGGGGCGGGGTGAACCTCCGGGCGGGCGGCGGGCCGGACGACTCCTGCTGGCGTTCCCCGCGCTCGGCGGTCGTCGATCCGGCCACGCTGACTGCCCCTCATCTACACAGGAATACGGTCCCTATCGGTGTGCACGGGAGGCGGCGATCGCCTCGTACACCATGCCGACGAGCAGGTCGTCGGCGTCCCGGCGGCCGAACTCGGCGGCGGCGCGGGACATCTGGTACAGCCGGTGCGGGTCGGCGAGCACGGGCAGCACGTTCTGCTGGACCCACTGCGGGGTGAGTTCCGCGTCGTCGACCAGCAGTCCGCCGCCGGCCTTGACCACCGGCTGGGCGTTCAGCCGCTGTTCGCCGTTGCCGATGGGCAGCGGGACGTAGGCGGCCGGGAGCCCGACAGCGGAGAGTTCGGCGACGGTCATCGCGCCCGCGCGGCAGAGCATCATGTCGGCCGCGGCGTACGCGAGGTCCATCCGGTCCACGTACGGTACCGGGATGTACGGGGGCATCCCCGGCATCTGCTGCACCTGCGGCAGTTCGTTCTTCGGACCGACCGCGTGCAGGATCTGGATCCCGGCCTGCTGGAGGTACGGAGCGACCTGCTGCACCACCTCGTTGAGCCGGCGGGCGCCCTGCGAGCCGCCGGAGACCAGCAGCGTCGGCAGGTTCGGGTCGAGCCCGAAGGCTGCACGGGCCTGAGGGCGCATGGCGGCCCGGTCGAGGGTGGCGATGGAACGCCGCAGCGGGATGCCGATGTAGCGGGCGTCCCGCAGCTTGCTGTCCGGCGTGGAGACGGCGACCTTGGCGGCGTACCGCGAGCCGATCTTGTTGGCGAGGCCGGGCCGGGCGTTGGCCTCGTGGATCACGATCGGCACGCCCAGGCGCTTGGCCGCGAGGTAGCCGGGCAGCGCCACGTAGCCGCCGAAGCCGACGACGCAGTCCGCCTTGGTGCGCTCCAGGATCTGCTCGGCGGCCTTGATCGTGCCGCGCAGCCGGCCCGGGACGGTGATCAGCTCGGGGGTGGGCTTGCGTGGCAGCGGTACCGCGGGGATCAGCGCGAGCTCGTAGCCCCGCTCCGGTACGAGCCGGGTCTCCAGGCCGCGCTCCGTTCCCAGGGCCGTGATTCCCACGGTCGGGTCCTGCCTGCGCAGGGCGTCCGCGAGGGCGAGCGCGGGCTCGATGTGGCCGGCGGTCCCCCCACCGGCGAGTACGACATGCACCGAAATTCACCGCTCTCCGGACGTGCGCGCCGACGAGGCACGCCGTCGCATCGTGTTCCATCTCCGAGGCTCCCGCACAGAGCCCCCCGCCCGCTTTCTACCAAAGCGGGGTTGCCGCAGAGAAAGCGCCGTCCGCGCGGCGGGATCGTCACGCGCGAAGGCGATCAGCAACCCGACGGCGAACATGGTCGGCAACAGGGCGGAACCCCCGTAGGAGAACAGCGGGAGCGGGACACCGGCGATCGGCAGCAGGCCGAGCACCGCACCCATGTTGATCACCGCCTGAGCGGTGATCCAGGTGGTCACGCCTCCCGCGGCATACCTCACGAAGGGGTCCTCCGTGCGTCCGGCCACGCGGATACCCGCATAGCCTAGAGCCGCGAAGAGGGCGAGCACCGACAGCGTCCCCGCCAGGCCCAGTTCCTCACCTGTCACGGCGAAGATGAAGTCCGTGTGCGCTTCCGGCAGTTGGCCCCATTTTTCCACACTCGCACCGAGCCCGGAACCGAAGAGTCCGCCGGAGGCCAGGGCGTAGATGCCGTGCACGGCCTGCCAGCAGTCGGCCGCTCCGGACTTCGGCTCGGTGGCACCGATGCACTGGAGCCGGGCCATGCGGTTGGGGCTGGTCTTGATCAGAATCACACCGAGTGTGGCGGCGATCGACAGCACGCCGACGAACAGCCGGGTCGGGGCGCCCGCCAGCCACAGCAGGCCGAACAGGATGGCGGTCAGGATGATCGCCGTCCCCATGTCGCCGCCCAGCATGATCAGCCCGAGCAGCATGAAGGCGACCGGGACGAGCGGCACCAGCATGTGTTTCCACTGGGCGAGCAGCTTCTTGTCCTGCTTGCGGGCCAGCAGGTCGGCGCCCCACAGGACCAGGGCGAGCTTGCCGAACTCGCTGGGCTGGATCTGGAAGGAGCCGCCGAGGGAGATCCAGTTCTGGTTGCCGTTGACCGACATCCCTATCCCCGGGATCTGCACCAGCGCCATCAGGAACACCGCGCCGGCCAGGATCGGGTAGGCGAGCGCCCGGTGCAGCTTCACCGGCATCCGGGAGGCGGCCAGCAGCAGCACCCCGCCGATGACGGCGGCGAGGAGTTGCTTGCGGAAGAAGTAGGAGCCCGGCAGGGACATCTGCAGCGCGGTGATCTGGGAGGCCGAGTAGACCATCACCAGACCGAGCACGGTGATCAGCAGGCTGCCGCCGAGGATCAGGTAGTAGGCGGTCAGCGGCCGGTCCCAGGCGCGGCGGGCGCGCGTGTACAGGCGCAGGAAGGGGTTCTCGCGCGCCGGGCGGGGGGCGGCGGGCCGTCTGGCCGCCCGCTGCACGGGCGGACGTCCGGTACGGCTAACGGGCATCGGCTTCTCCGCTGTACGTCGGCCTCGACACGCGTCCCTCCCAAGGTCCGCCCGGCAGGCGGCCGGGTCAGGTTCCGAGTTCGCGAACCGCCTTGGCGAAGGCGTCACCGCGCTGGTTGTAGTTGGCGAACATGTCCATGGAGGCGCAGGCCGGGGCCAGCAGCACCGTGTCGCCCGGCGCCGCGAGCCTTCGCGCCTCCTGGACCGCCTGGAGCATCGCCCCAGTGTCGGTCCGGTCGAGGTCGACGACGGGTACTTCCGGGGCGTGTCGCGCGAGGGCTTCCCGGATGAGGGCACGGTCGGCGCCGATCAGGACGGCACCGCGAAGTCGCTGTGCCGACTTGGCGACCAGTTCGTCGAAGGTCGCGCCCTTCGCCAGTCCGCCGCCGATCCACACGATCGACTCGTACGCCGCCAACGAGGCCTTGGCCGCGTGGGTGTTGGTGGCCTTGGAGTCGTCGACGTACGCGACCCCGTCCACATCGGCCACGTGCGCGATGCGGTGGGCGTCCGGCGTGAAGGCCCGCAGTCCGTCCCGTACGGCCGCGGCGGGCACCCCGAAGGCGCGCGCGAGGGCCGCCGCCGCAAGGGCGTTGGCGATGTTGTGCGGGGCCGGCGGGTTGACGTCGGAGACCTCGGCGAGTTCCTGGGCGTTCTTCTGCCGGTTCTCCACGAAGGCGCGGTCGACCAGGATGCCGTCCACGACGCCGAGTTGGGACGGGCCGGGCGTGCCGAGGGTGAAGCCGACGGCCCGGCAGCCCTCCTCGACGTCGGCCTCGCGCACCAGGTCCTCGGTGGCCTTGTCGGCGACGTTGTAGACGCAGGCGACCCGATTGCCCTCGTAGATACGGCCCTTGTCCTTGGCGTACGCCTCCATGGAGCCGTGCCAGTCGAGGTGGTCCGGGGCCAGGTTGAGCACGGCGGCGGAGTGGGCGCGCAGCGAGGGCGCCCAGTGCAGCTGGTAGCTGGAGAGCTCCACGGCGAGGACGTCATACTGCTCCTCGCCGAGCACGGCGTCCAGCAGGGAGACTCCGATGTTTCCCACGGCGGCGGTGCGCAGGCCCGCGGCCTTGAGGATGGAGGCGAGCATCTGCACGGTCGTGGTCTTGCCGTTGGTGCCGGTGACAGCCAGCCAGGGCGCCGCGTCGGGGCCGCGCAGCCGCCAGGCCAGCTCGACATCGCCCCAGACCGGGACGCCCGCTTCGGCAGCCGCCGCGAACAGCGGCTTGTCCGGCTTCCAGCCAGGTGCGGTGACGATGAGTTCGGTGCCCTGAGGCAGGGTCGCGCCGTCGCCGAGGCGCACGGTGACGCCCAGGGCCTCCAGTTCGGCGGCCTGGGCGCGGGCCCGCTCGTCGTCGCCGTCGTTGACGACCGTGACGAGGGCTCCGCGCTCGCGCAGCACCTTGGCCGCCGGGACTCCGGAGACGCCGAGCCCGGCGACGGTGACGTGCTTGCCCTCCCAGGAGAGCCCCTGCCGCTCGGTCACTTGTCCGCCGCCCATCCCGCGTAGAAGAGACCCAGTCCGACGATCACACAGATGCCCTGGATGATCCAGAAGCGGACCACGACAAGGACTTCGGACCACCCCTTGAGTTCGAAGTGGTGCTGGAGGGGCGCCATGCGGAAGACCCGCTTGCCGGTGAGCCGGAACGAACCGACCTGGATGACCACCGACATCGTGATGAGCACGAACAGGCCGCCCAGCAGGGCGATCAGCAGCTCGGTGCGGGAGCAGATCGCGAGACCGGCGAGCACACCACCGAGGGCCAGCGAACCGGTGTCCCCCATGAAGATCTTGGCGGGCGAGGTGTTCCACCACAGGAAGCCGAGGCAGGAACCCATCAGCGCCGAGGCGATCACCGCGAGGTCGAGCGGATCACGCACCTCGTAGCAGGCGCCCGGGTTGGTCAGGGTCTCGCCGTTGGCGCAGGACTCCTGGTACTGCCAGACGCCGATGAAGGTGTAGGCGCCGAAGACGAGCACGGAGGCACCGGTGGCCAGGCCGTCCAGGCCGTCCGTCAGGTTCACGCCGTTCGACATGGCGAGGATCATGAACAGCGCCCAGACGACGAACAGCACCGGGCCGATCGTCCAGCCGAAGTCCGTGATGAACGACAGCTTCGTGGAGGCCGGCGTCTGCCCCCGGGAGTCCGCGAACTGGAGCGAGAGCACGGCGAACGTGATGCCGACGATCAGCTGGCCGGCCATTTTCGCCTTGGCCCGCAGACCGAGCGAACGGCGCTTGACGATCTTGATGTAGTCGTCGAGGAAGCCGACCATGCCCATGCCGACCATCAGGGCGAGGACCAGCACACCGGAGAAGGTCGGCGGAGGGGTCCGGTCCTCGGTGAGTCCGGTGAACACCTTGGACAGGAAGTACGCGACGACCGTCGCCAGGATGAAGGCGATACCGCCCATGGTCGGCGTACCGCGCTTGCTGGCGTGCTCGCGCGGCCCGTCGTCGCGGATGTACTGGCCGTAGCCCTTGCGCGCGAGGAGCTTGATCAGCAGCGGGGTGCCGACCAGGGTCAGGAAGAGGCCAATGACTCCTGCGAACAGGATCTGCTTCATCATCGGGCGGAAACCTCACCCTCGGCACCGGTCTCGACGAGCGCCTGCGCCACGCTCTCGAGCCCGACCGACCGGGACGCCTTCACGAGTACGACGTCTCCCGGGCGCAACTCGCTGCGCAACAGGTCGATCGCCGCCTGTGCGTCGGACACGTGCACCGACTCCTCACCCCACGAACCCTCGTTATATGCGCCCAGTTGCAGCCAGGACGCTTCCCTGCCCCCGACCGCGACGAGCTTGCCGACATTGAGCCGGACGGCGAGCCGTCCGACCGCGTCGTGCTCGGCGAGCGCCTCGTCCCCGAGCTCGGCCATCTTGCCGAGCACCGCCCACGTACGACCCCCCTTGGCCTGTGAGGCTTTGCCCATTGCGGCGAGCGCGCGCAAAGCCGCTCGCATGGACTCGGGGTTCGCGTTGTAGGCGTCGTTGACGATCGTCACGCCGTCCGGGCGCTCGGTGACCTCCATCCGCCAGCGGGAGAGGGAGCCCGCCTCGGAGAGCGCGGTGGCGATCTCTTCCGCGGACATGCCCAGTTCGTGGGCGACGGCGGCCGCGGCGAGCGCGTTCGACACGTGGTGCTCACCGTACAGGCGCATGGTCACATCGCTTGCACCGGAGGGTGTGTGAAGCCTGAAGGCGGGCTGTCCGCTGTCCGTGAGTCGCACGTTCTCGGCGCGTACGTCCGCTTCGCCGGACTCTCCGAAAAGGATCACCTTCGCCTTCGTACGGGATGCCATGGCCCGTACGAGCGGATCGTCGGCGTTGAGGACCGCGGTGCCGCCCTCGTCCGACGGGGGGAGGCTCTCGACGAGTTCGCCCTTGGCCTGCGCGATCTGCTCGCGGCCCCCGAACTCCCCGATGTGCGCGCTGCCGACGTTGAGCACGAGGCCGATCTTCGGCGGGGTCAGTCCGGTGAGGTAGCGGATGTGGCCGATGCCGCGGGCGCCCATCTCCAGCACGAGGAACCTGGTCTCCTCGGTGGCCGACAGGGCGGTCAGCGGCAGCCCGATCTCGTTGTTGAGCGAGCCCGGCGTGAACACCGTGGGCGCCTTGCGCTGGAGCACCTGGGCGATGAGGTCCTTGGTGCTGGTCTTGCCCGCGGAACCGGTCAGGGCGACCAGGGTCGCACCGAGCCGTCGTACGACATGACGGGCGAGGGCGCCGAGGGCCGCCTGGACGTCCTCCACGACGATGGCGGGCACGCCGACCGGTCGGGACGCCAGGACGGCCGCGGCGCCTGCCTCGACGACCGCCCGTGCGAAGTCGTGGCCGTCCACATGCTCACCGACGAAGGCGACGAAGAGGGAGCCTGGCCCGGCTTCCCGGGAGTCCCGGACCACCGGCCCGGTGACCTGGACGGACGGATCCGGTATGTCGTGCGTCTGCCCGCCGACGACTGCTGCGATCTCGGCGAGAGAGAGGGCGATCACAAGTTCATCCCTGGGTCTGCTGGATAGCTTCGCGAAGCACCTGGCGGTCGTCGAAGGGACGCACCACCCCGGCGATGTCCTGGCCCTGCTCATGGCCCTTGCCCGCGACCAGCACGGTGTCCCCGGGCCGCGCGCGGGCGACGGCGGCGGCGATCGCGGCGGCCCGGTCCTCGAAGACCTGGACCTCGCCGCGCTCGTGCGCCGGCACCGACGCCGCACCCTGGAGCATGGTGGCCAGGATCGCGAGGGGGTCCTCGGAGCGGGGGTTGTCGGAGGTCAGTACGGCCGTGTCGGCGAGCCGGGCGACGGCGGCGCCCATCGGCATCCGCTTGGTCCTGTCCCGGTCCCCGCCGCACCCGAGCACGACGTGCAGCCGCCCCTCGGTGACCTTGCGCAGCGCGCGCAGCACCGATTCGACGGCATCCGTCTTGTGGGCGTAGTCGACGACCGCGAGATATGGCTGTCCGGCGTCCACCCGCTCCAGCCGGCCCGGCACGCCCGGCACGGCGGCGACGCCGTCGGCGGCGGTCTGCGGGTCGAGGCCGGCGGCGGCGAGGGCGACGATCGCGGCGAGGGTGTTGGCCACGTTGAACGGCCCGGCCAGCGGCGACCTGGCCGTGATCCGCTCCTCCTTGGGGCCGATCACGGTGAACGTCGAGTCCATCGGCCCGACTTCGACGTCCTCGGCACGCCAGTCGGCGTCCGGGTGGCCCTCGGCGGAGAACGTGATGACGGGGACGGTGGCCTCCTTGGCCAGCCTGCGCCCGTACTCGTCGTCGACGTTGACCACGCCGAGCCGGCTGCGTTCCGGCGTGAACAGCTGCGCCTTGGCCTGGAAGTAGTCCTCCATGCCGGAGTGGAACTCCATGTGTTCCGGGCTGAGGTTGGTGAAGACGCCGATGTCGAAGACGCAGCCGTCGACCCGGCCGAGAACCAGGGCGTGGCTGGAGACCTCCATGGCGACCGCCTCGACGCCGCGTTCGCGCATGACCGCGAACAGGGCCTGGAGATCGGTGGCTTCGGGGGTGGTCCGCTCGGACTTGATGCGCTCGTCGCCGATGCGCATCTCGACCGTGCCGATGAGACCGGTGGACCTGGCCGTCCGCAGGCCGCCCTCGACGAGGTAGGCGGTGGTGGTCTTGCCGGAGGTGCCGGTGATGCCGATCTGGAGCAGATCGCGGCCCGGGTGGCCGTAGATGGTGGCCGCCAGTTCGCCCATCCGCGCGCGCGGGTCGTCGACGACCAGCACCGGCAGGCCGGTGGCGGCGGCCCGTTCGGCGCCCGTCGGGTCGGTGAGCACGGCGACCGCGCCCAGGCCCGCGGCCTGTGTGACGAAGTCGGCGCCGTGCAGGCGGGCGCCCGGGAGGGCGGCGTACAGGTCGCCGGGGCGGACGGCACGGGAGTCATGGGTGATGCCCGTGACCTCGGCGCCGCCCTGCGGATCCGCCGGCGTTTCGGCACCCAGCTGATCGGCGAGTTCCGCGAGGTGTGTGGCGGAGACCCGGACCGGCCGGGGCGGTCCCGGATATGTCACGGGTGCGCCCTTCTGGGTGGTTTGGGACTGATCAGCGTGTGGCACGGCGGTGAGCGTACCGGGCGTACCCGCCCGGGAGCGAAGTGAGGGGTTGGGCGGGCCCTGGTTCCCGGAATCCGGGGTGATCGTTGTCACGAGGTGGTTCCTGGGTGCTCGGTACTGATCAGGGTGGAGGGTCCCTGCTGGTCAGGGTTTGTAGGTGACCGGGAGCTTGGCGGCCTTGGCCCCGGTCGGCGGGACCTGCAGGCTCTTCAGCGCGAACTCCATGACCTGCTTGTAGACGGGTCCACAGATCTGGCCGCCGAAGTAGCTGCCCTCGGTGGCGTTCTGGATGGCGCAGTAGACGGTGATCCGAGGCTGGTCGGCGGGCGCGAAGCCGGCGAACGACGAGGTGTAGCCCTTGTACTTGCCGGTGGCCGGATCCACGCGGTTGGCCGTGCCCGTCTTGCCCGCCACCCGGTAGCCCGGGATGCGGGCCTTGGTGCCGGTGCCCTCCTCGTCGTCCACGACGGACTCCAGCATCTGGGCGAGGGTCTTCGCCGTCCTGGCGCTGACCACCCTTGTCTGCTTGGGCTTCGCGGCCGGGGTGAAGCCTCCGTCCGGTCCCTTCGTGCCGCGCACGAGCGTGGGTGCCACGCGTACGCCGCCGTTGGCGATCGTCGAGTAGACGGAGGCCGCCTGCATCGCGGTGAGGGACACGCCCTGGCCGAAAGGAATCGTGTACTGCTGCGAGGTGGACCAGTCGCCGGGCGCCGCGAGGATGCCCTTCGTCTCGCCCGGGAAGCCGAGCCCGGTGTAGCTGCCGAGGCCGAACTTGCGCAGGTACGAGTAGAGGACCTGGTTGGCCTGCCGCTGCGTCTTGCCGAGCTGCCCGGTGGCCAGGATGGTCCCGATGTTGCTGGACTTGGCGAGCACGCCGTTGAGCGTGAGGTACCAGGTCTCGTGGTCGATGTCGTCCTTGAACAGCCGGTCGCCGCGGTGCAGCCGGTTGGGCACGACGACATGCGTCTGCGGGGTGGCCACACCCTCCTGCAGGACGGCGGCCATCGACATGATCTTCGCGGTGGAGCCGGGCTCGTAGGCGTCCTGGACGGCCGCGTTGCCCATGTTCACGCCGCTGGCCTTGGACAGGTCGTTCGGGTCGAAGCCGGGCGCGTCGGCCATGGCGAGGACCTCGCCGGTCCGGGTGTCCTGCACGATCACATAGCCGCGGTCGGCCTTGGACGCCTTGACCTGGTCGGTGATCGCCTTCTGCGCGGCCCATTGGATGTCGCGGTCGATGGTGAGCTCGACGTCGCTGCCGGGCACGGCGGGCGTCTCGGTGGAGCCCACGGTCGGCACCTGCCGGCCCCCGGACTGGGCATAGCGGATCTTGCCGTCCTTGCCGGCCAGCAGACCGTTCAGCTGCTGCTCGACCCCGCCGCCGCCCTTGCCCTCGGCGTTGACCCAGCCGAGTATCCCGGCGGCGAGGTCGCCGTTGGGGTACACCCGCTTGGTGGTGGGCACGGCGAGCACGCCCGCGAGGACGTTGGCCGTACCGGGGTCTGTCCCGGCCTTGGTGGCCAGCGTGGTCTTCAGGTCCTTGATCTGCTTCCAGACCTGCGGGGTCTGGCGGTAGGCGAGGACGACGTACCGCAGCTTCTTGTCGGCGGGCCTGAGCTTCTTGACGATCGAGCCCTGGTCCGTGCCGAGGATCGGGGCGAGCAGCGCGGCGGCCTGCTCGGGCCCGTCGTCGACCTTCAGCTGCTCGCGGGTGAACAGCGTCGGGTCGGCCGTGATCGTGTACGCGTCCACGCTGGTCGCCAGGGCGACGCCGTCGCGGTCGGTGATCCCGCCGCGCTCGGCGGCGAGGGTGTAGCCGACGTACCGGTTCTGCTGCGCCTTGGCGGCGTAGGTGCTCGCGTCGACGGCCTGCACCTGGAACAGCCGTACGACGAACGCGATCAGCACGAGGGTCAGCGCGAGGCCGATCATGCGCAGCCGGGGGCGGGGACTGCCCAGCCGGATGACTCGGGGGGCCGCGGAGCGGGGCGGCGCCGGGCGGCGGGCCGGACGGGCGCCGGGGCCCGCCGGACCGCGCCGGCCGACGGGGCGGGCGGGACGGGCGGGGCGCTCGGGGCGTACGGGCCGGGGCACGCGGCGGCGCGGCGGTTCCCTGTCGGACACTTCCGTCACCTGCCGGGGGTCGGGGTCTCGGTCTGGGGCTGGGTGTGGGACTGGGTCTGGGTCGTGAAGGACGGGGAGGTGGGGGTGGGGGTGGCCGTCGGCGTCGGGACCGTGGCCCGTTTCGGCCCGGTCGCGGTGCCCATCGCCTCCGGGGCCAGGACGAGGGGGAAGCGCGCGGAGGTCTGCTGGGCGCCGGAGGCGGGACTCGGTACGCCCTTGACGGTGCCGTCGGGGTCGAGGAAGGCCGGGTCGCCGCCGGGCACCATGCCGAGCTCCCGGGCCCGGCGCTGGAGGGCGTCGGGGGCCGAGTAGGCGTCGATGTCCCGCTGGAGCGCCTGTTCCTCGTCGGTGAGGCTCTTCGTCCCCTTCTGCAGGTCGTCGAGTTCGAACGAGCCTTCGGAGACGGCCGAGTTCAGCAGGAGCAGCCCGATCAGGCCACCGCCGAGAAGAAGCACGACGAGGAGGACGAAGGGAGCGCGGGCGGCCTGCCCGGGGCCCGCGGTCATCGGGATGAGCCGCGCCAGACGGGCGGCCCTGCCCCTCAGTTGGGGTTTCTTGCGCACAGGCCCTCCCCTGGGTCCGCTGTCCCCGCTGCCCTCGCCGGCCCGCCCCTCCCGGCTTTCCCCGGCTCGCTCACCCGACGTCCTCCCTGACGCGCTCGGCCCCGCGCAGCCGCGCCGGTGCCGCCCGCCGGTTCTCGGCGATCTCTTCCTCGGTGGGAAGTTCGGCACCGCGCGTGAGGAGCTTGAGCCGGGGCTGGTAGCGCTCGGGGACCACCGGCAGGCCGGGCGGCGCGGTGGTGGCGGCGCCGGCCGCGAACACCTGCTTGACCAGCCGGTCCTCCAGCGAGTGGTACGACAGCACGGCGATCCGCCCGCCGACGTCGAGCACCTTCACCGCGGCCGGGATCGCCTGCTCCAGCACGGCGAGTTCACCGTTGACCTCGATGCGCAGGGCCTGGAAGGTGCGCTTGGCCGGATTGCCTCCGGTGCGCTTGGCGGCCTGCGGCAGTGCGTCCCGGATGAGCTCGACGAGCCGCGCGCTGTTGACGAACGGCTCCTTCTGCCGCTCCCGCACGATCGCGGCCACGATCCGCTTGGCCTGCTTCTCCTCGCCGTACGCCCGCAGGATCCGCACCAGTTCGCCTGGCGGGTAGGTGTTGAGGACCTCGGCCGCGCTGATGCCGGTCGTCTGGTCCATGCGCATGTCGAGCGGGGCGTCCTGGGCGTAGGCGAACCCGCGGTCGGCCTCGTCCAGTTGCATGGAGGAGACGCCGAGGTCGAAGAGGACGCCCTGGACGCGCGGGATGCCGAGCCTGCCGAGGACGTCCGGGAGGTCGTCGTAGACCGCGTGTACGAGGGTGGCGCGCTCCCCGTAGGGCGCGAGCCGCTCGCCGGACAGGCGCAGGGCCTCCTTGTCACGGTCGAGGGCGACGAGCCGGGCCTCGGGGAACCGCGCCAGCAGGGCCTCGCTGTGGCCGCCGAGACCGAGGGTGCAGTCGACGACCACCGCCCCGGGGATCTGCAGGGCGGGGGCCAACAGGTCCAGGCACCGCTGGAGCATCACCGGGACGTGTCGACTCTGCTGGCTCAAGGGGCCCTCTCAGATCCGGCACGGGCCGTACGCACCGCCGGGTCCCCGCCCGCTCGTCGAAGGGGAGGCCTGCCGGCGCCCTGAGCGTCAGCCGGCCGGGAGCGGGAGGAGGCCGAGCCGTACGTACGCGCCGCGCACGTGGGGAGATCTCCGGAAAATCGCCGGGGTCTCCGGGGGAAATCAGTCCGCAGGGAGACCTCGCCTCCCACTTCGCGTCACTTTAGTCCACGCTGTCTCGCGGTCAATCAACCGGCCTGCGCGTCGCGGGACCGGGTGTGATCGATACGGCGGAACGGGAGGAAACACCCGTCTGGCCGCGCTCACGCCACCTGTGTGGGTTAGCTCACAACAACGCCCACGGGCGTTCTTTGTCCTTCCTCACACCATGCCCCACGCGACCGTGACCAGTACCGTCTTGGGTATGACGACTTCCGCATCGCTTCCCACAGGCTCCGAAGCCGCCATAAGCACCGGCGGCTCTGTCACCGACCGTCTCGTCGAGGCGAACGAGCAGTATGCCGCCGCCTTCACCGATCCGGGCATGGACGCCCGTCCCGTGCTCCACGTCGCCGTGGTGGCCTGCATGGACGCCCGGCTCGACCTGCACGCCGCGCTCGGCCTGGAGCTCGGCGACTGTCACACCATCCGCAACGCCGGTGGGGTCGTCACCGACGACGTCATCCGCTCGCTCACCATCAGCCAGCGCAAGCTCGGCACGCGCAGCGTCGTGCTGATCCACCACACGGGCTGCGGCCTGGAGGCGATCACCGAGGACTTCCGCACCGATCTGGAGATGGAGGTCGGACAGCGCCCGGCCTGGGCGGTGGAGTCGTTCCGGGACGTCGACCAGGACGTACGGCAGTCGATGCAGCGGGTGCGCACCTCGCCGTTCCTGCTGCACACCGACGACGTGCGCGGCTTCGTCTTCGACGTGAGGACCGGCCTGCTGCGCGAGATCGACCCCGCACAGCCCCCCGTCGAGCCCTCGTAACCGTCCCCCACACCTGTCGTTTCGCTGTCGATTCCCGGCCTCGAGGTACGCAAAAGACCGCAAGCCCCGACATATCGCGGGCAGTTGTCCACAGGCGAGTGACACGAAACGGTAACGGCAGCAAGAATGCGGTTGTGGCGTCGCGCGGAACTTTTCTCGCGTGGTGTCCGTGTTTCGAGGTGGGCCGGTCGCGCATCGAGTGCGCCGGCTCGGAAAGAACGGGCCGAGGAGGGCCGGGTGACGACCTATGACGATCGAGCGAGCCTTACTGATCTGACCGCCACTGTGGAGCGTGTCCGCAGTTCCGTGGAGGGTGTGATCGAGGGCAAGCCCGAGGTCGTACGGCTTTCGCTGACCGTACTGCTCGCCGAGGGCCATCTTCTGATCGAGGATGTCCCCGGCGTCGGCAAGACCATGCTCGCCAAGGCACTGGCGCGGTCCATCGACTGCTCCGTGCGCCGCATCCAGTTCACGCCCGACCTGCTGCCCTCGGACATCACCGGTGTGTCCATCTGGGACCAGCAGCGCCGGGACTTCGAGTTCAAGCCGGGCGCGATCTTCGCGCAGATCGTGATCGGCGACGAGATCAACCGCGCCTCGCCGAAGACCCAGTCGGCGCTCCTGGAGTCCATGGAGGAGCGCCAGGTCACCATCGACGGGCAGACCTATGAACTGCCCAGCCCCTTCATGGTGGTGGCCACCCAGAACCCGGTCGAGATGGAGGGCACCTACCCGCTGCCGGAGGCCCAGCGCGACCGCTTCATGGCCCGCGTCTCCATCGGTTACCCCAGCGCGGAGGCCGAGTTGCAGATGCTCGACATCCACGGCGGGGTCAACCCCCTGGACGACCTCCAGCCGGTGGCGCACGCGCACGACGTGGTGAAGCTGATCGACGCCGTCCGCGGCGTGCACGTCGCCGACCCGGTCCGCCGGTACGCGGTGGAGCTGGTCGCCGCCACCCGTACCCACCCCGACCTCAGACTCGGGGCCTCACCGCGCGCGACGCTGCACCTGCTCCGCGCGGCGAAGGCGTCCGCGGCCCTCAGCGGCCGGGAGTACGCGCTGCCGGACGATGTGCAGGCGCTCGCCGTCGCGGTCCTGGCCCACCGTCTGCTGCCGACCGCCCAGGCCCAGCTGAACCGCCGTACGGCCGAGCAGGTCGTGCAGGAGATCCTGCAGCGCACCCCGCTGCCCGCCGCCCCTCAGCAGGGCGGCCTCGGCGTGGCCCGCGGCGCCACGGCGTTCGGCCAGCAGCCGCCGCCGCGGAGGCTGTGATGTCCACCGGGGCGAGTGGGCAGGCGGAGGCGGAGCGGGGCGAGAAGGGCGGGCTGCGCACGGCTCTGGCCGGTCTGACCACCCGTGGCCGGTCCTTCTTCGCGGCTGGGATCGCCGCCGCCGTCTGCGCCTACGTCCTCGGCCAGAGCGATCTGCTGCGGGTCGGACTGCTGCTGGCCGCGCTGCCCCTGATCTGCGCCGGCGTGCTCTTCCGCACCCGCTACCGGGTGGCCGGCAGCCGCCGGCTCTCCCCCGGGCGCGTGCCGGCCGGCAGTGAGGCCCGGGTCCATCTGCGGATGGACAACGTCTCGCGGTTGCCCACGGGCCTGCTGATGCTCCAGGACCGGGTGCCGTACGTCCTCGGCCCGCGTCCCCGCTTCGTGCTGGACCGGGTGGAACCGGGCGGCCGCCGCGAGGTGTCCTACCGCGTCCGCTCCGACCTGCGCGGCCGCTACCCGCTGGGCCCGCTGCAGCTGCGCCTGACCGACCCGTTCGGCATGTGCGAGCTGACCCGGTCCTTCTCGACGTACGACACCCTGACGGTGATCCCGCGCGTGGAGCCGCTGCAGCCGGTGCGGCTCAGCGGCGAGGCGAAGGGGTACGGCGACGGGCGGAACCGCTCGCTGGCGCTGGCCGGTGAGGACGACATCATCCCGCGCGGCTACCGCTACGGCGACGACCTGCGCCGGGTGCACTGGCGCTCCACCGCGCGCTACGGCGAGCTGATGGTCCGCCGCGAGGAGCAGCCGCAGCGCGCCCGCTGCACGGTCCTGCTGGACACCCGGGGCCTCGCCTTCCGGGGCGCGGGCCCCGACTCGGCCTTCGAGTGGGCCGTGTCGGGCGCCGCGTCGGTCCTGGTGCACATGCTGGAACGGGGCTTCTCGGTGCGGCTGTTGACGGACACCGGCAACTCGGTGCCCGGCGAGGGCGCCGACGGTTTCGCGGGCGCCAGCCAGGAGACGGCGGACGCGGCCGGGCTGATGATGGACACCCTCGCGGTGATCGACCACTCCGACGGCGCGGGCCTGTCCCGGGCCTACGACGTGCTGCGCGGCGGCAACGAGGGACTGTTGGTGGCCTTCTTCGGCGATCTCGACGAGGAGCAGGCCGCGATCGCGGGGAAGATGCGGCAACGCAGTGGAGGAGCGGTCGCCTTCGTGCTGGACAGCGACAGCTGGACGCGGGAACCGGGCGATGTGTCCGGCCCGTCGGGCAGGAGCGAGGAGCGGCTGCGGTTGCTGCGCGAGGCGGGGTGGACGGCACTGGGCGTGCCCCGGAGTGCCTCGCTGAACGACCTGTGGCGCCGGGCGGAGAGTGAGCGGACGGGCGTCGGTGCGCTCGGCAGTGGGGAGGGACGGTCATGAGCGGGCGGGCACGACTGGCGCTGTGCGCCTGGGCGGCCACGCTGATGTCCGCGTGCGCCCTGCTGCCGCTGGTCCGGCCGGCCACCTGGATCCTGCAGGCCGGCTTCCTGCTGGCGGTGCAGTCGGGCGTGGGTGCGGCGGCCCGGCGGGTGCCGCTGGCCCGGCCGCTGACCCTGGCAGCGCAGGCCCTGGTCACGCTGCTGCTGCTGACCGTGACCTTCGCCCGGGAGCAGGCCTTCGTCGGGCTGATACCCGGCCCTGCCGCCTTCCGGCACTTCGCCGACCTGCTGCAACTGGGCTCTGACGACATCGCGCGGTACGCGATTCCGGCGCCACTGGAGTCCGACGGCATCCGCTTGATGCTCGTCGGCGGTGTGCTGATCATCGGGCTCGCGGTGGACACCCTCGCGGTGACCTTCCGCAGCGCGGCCCCGGCCGGCCTGCCGTTGCTCGCGCTGTACTCCGTGGCCGCGGGGCTGTCCGACGGCGGCAGCGACTGGCTCTGGTTCCTGGTCGCGGCGGCCGGCTATCTGCTGCTCCTCCTGGCCGAGGGGCGGGAGCGGCTGTCGCAGTGGGGCCGGGTCTTCGGCGGCGCCGCGCGCGTCCCGGGCGAGGAGTCCGGGGTGGTGGCCCCGGTCCGTACCGGGCGGCGCATCGGCGTGGTCGCCCTGGGAGTTGCCCTCGTGGTGCCGCTCGCCCTGCCCGCGATGAACGGCGGCCTGCTGGACGGCGCCGGGACGGGCGTGGGCTCCGGCACCGGAGGCGGCGGCACGATCTCCGCGGTCAACCCGCTGGTGTCCCTGCGCGACAGTCTCAATGTGGACGAGGACCGCACGGTTCTCTCCCTGCGCCCCGACTCCGACGCGGACGTCTCCAACCTCTACCTGCGGATCGTCTCCCTGGACGACTTCGACGGCACCACCTGGAAGCCGTCCAAGCGGTCCATCACCGCCGTTCCCAAGGGCGATTTCCCGACCCCCGTCGGCCTCGCCCCCGACGTCAGGCGCACGGAGAACCGGACCACCATCTCGGCGGCCGACTGGTACGCCCAGGACTGGCTTCCGATGCCGTACCCGCCCAGCGGCGTCCGGATCGGCGGCAACTGGCGCTACGAACCCCAGGGCATGACGCTCGTCGGCGACCACGGCCAGAACACCCGTGGTCTCACGTACGAGGTCAAGAGCCTGGACGTGCAGCCGACGGCCGAGCAGCTCGCCTCGGCGCCGAACCCGCCGCCGGCCCTGGTCCGCGAGTACACCGACCTGCCCAAGTCGCTGCCGGCGGTGGTGTCCGAGACGGCCCGCCAGGTCACCGCGGACGCGAGGAACCCCTACGAGCAGGCGGTCGCGCTCCAGGACTACTTCGCCGTGACCGGCGGCTTCCAGTACGACACCCAGGTACAGGTCGGCAGCGGCTCGCAGGCGATCGCCCGCTTCCTGAAGGACAAGCAGGGCTTCTGCGTCCACTTCTCCTTCGCGATGGCGGCGATGGCCCGTTCCCTGGACATACCGGCCCGGGTCGCGGTGGGCTTCGCACCCGGTTCCCCGCAGGCGGACGGGACCGTGTCGGTGGGGCTGAAGGACGCCCACGCCTGGCCCGAGCTGTACTTCGAGGGCGTGGGCTGGACCCGCTTCGAGCCGACCCCGAACCGGGGCACCGTGCCCTCGTACACCGTCCCGGACTCGTCCGGGAACTCCCTGCCCAACCCGGCGGAGCCTTCCCAGTCGGCGAGCACGGCGCCCTCCGCGTCGGCCTCGGACGACGCGTCCTGCACCCCGCAGCAGCGGAAGCTGGACGGCTGCGCGAGCCAGTCCCCGCAGGCCGCGCTGAGCGCGAGCGACGACGGCCCGAAGTGGTACGTGCTGCTGGCGTGGGTCCTCGGTGGCTTGGCCGCCCTGGCCATCCCGCTGGCGCCCATGCTGTGGCGAATGCGGACCAGAGCGGTACGGCTGGGCGGACACGGCCGCGGTGAAGCCGACGTGGCACCGGCCACCCTCGCGGCCTGGCAGGAGCTGACCGATTCGGCGTGGGACTTCGGAATCGCGCCGGACGACTCGCAGACCCCACGCAGGGCGGCCGCCCGGATCATTCGGATCGGGCATCTGGATCCGACGGCGGCGGCCTCGGTGCACCGGGTGGCGGACGCCGTGGAGCAGGTCCTCTACGCGCCACGGCCACGGCCCACTGCGGGCCTCGCGGACGACGTCCGCCGGGCCGTCGCCGCGCTGGGGAGCACGGTCAGCAGGAGCACCCGACTGCGCGCGGTCCTCGCCCCGCGTTCCACGGTGCGCGTGGTGTGGGGGTTGTCGGAGTGGTGGAGCGGCCTGATCGCCCGCGCGGCCGCGGCCCGGCCGCACCTGCGCAAGCCGTCGGGGCAGGAGAGCTGAGGCTGAGGCGGGGGGGGGGGGGGGGGGGGGGGGGGCGCGGCGCGCCCCCCCCCCCCCCCCCCCCCCCCCCCCCGCCCCGCCCGCATGGCATGTGGGCCGCACAGGTCTGGTGGGCAGGACGCACGTCGGTTCGGCGATCTCCAGGGCATGTGGGTTCGCACCAATCCGCAGGCAGGACGCACGTCGGTTCCGCAGTCCCCAGGGCATGTGGGTCGCACCGCCCCCGCAGACAGGCCACACGCCGCCTCCACCCTCCCCAGGGCCCGTGCGTCGCACCCGCCCCCAGACAGGCCACACGCCGCCTCCACAGTCCGCAGGGTGTGCGGGTTCAGCGGCCCGCAGGGCATACGTGAGGGGGTGACCACCCGGTGGGTGGTCACCCCCTCACATGTCTGCGAGAGCTGCTGGTCGAGCCGGTGAGCTAATGGCCCTGTTCGTCGCGGCGCCGCTGCCAGCGCTGCTCGATCCGGTCCATCATGGAGCGCCGCTGCCGTCCCTGGCGGCGTGCCTGGGGACCGGCGGCCTGCTGTTCACCGGGCTTCGGCGCCTTGCGCCAACCGGTCACAGCGAGCACCGCACAACCCAGCATGACCAGGAAGCCCACCACGCTGAGCCACACCTGCTTGGCGACCATACCGGCCATGAGGAGCGCGATACCCACGAGGAAGCCCGCGACCGCCTGGTAGACCCGCCGCCGGGTGTACGTACGCAGCCCGCTTCCCTCGAGCGCCGACGCGAACTTGGGATCTTCGGCGTACAGCGCTCGCTCCATCTGCTCGAGCATTCGCTGCTCGTGCTCCGAGAGCGGCACGGAGTCCTCCTCATCGTGCAGTCGCCGGGGCGACTAGGGGGTCCCTTCAGGATAGGCAGGGAATCGCCCCCGTGAAACCCGCCCCTCTACGCCAATTGGCCAACCGGATTCCGCCATGAACATCCCGGCTCGCTGAGGATTCCATTCCCCAGCAGCCGACCCGTCATGCCGGGCGGTCTCCCTCGATCATACGGCGCACCGCGCCCGATCGGGGGGCCTGTGGCGTACTCCATGCGCACGCAAGTCCCTGATCAGCGGCGCGCCCTCGCGGCCCCCGCCCGCGGAGGCGCTCAGACCTCGCCGTCCCCACGGGTCTCACCGAGCACATGAAGCTGTGTGGCCACGGAGTGGAAGGCCGGGAGCTCGGCCGCGGCCTCCTCCAGCTTCAGCAGTGCCTCCACGGCACCGGGCTCGGTGTCGACCAGCACACCGGGGACGAGGTCGGCGAAGACCCGCACCCCGTGCACGGCCGCGACCGTGAGGCCCGCGGCCTCGACCAGCCCGGTGAGCTGCTCGGTGGTGAAGCGGTGCGGCACCGGGTCGCCCTCGCCCCAGCGGCCGTCGGGATCGTCGAGGGCCTGCCTGGCCTCCTTGAAGTGGCCGGCGAGGGCACGGGCGAGCACCGCACCGCCCAGCCCCGCGGCGAGCAGGCTGAGGACGCCCTCGGCGCGCAGGGCGGCCACCGCGTTGCGGACGCCCTCGGCGGGATCGTCCACGTACTCCAGGACCCCGTGGCACAGCACCACGTCGTAGCCGCCGCGCTCGACCACGTCGAAGAGGCCGTGGGCGTCGCCCTGGACGCCCTGGACCCGGTCGGCCACACCGGCCTCGGCGGCGCGGCGCTCCAGGGCGAACAGCGCGTTCGGGCTGGGATCGACGACGGTGACACGGTGGCCGAGGCGGGCGACGGGCACCGCGAAGTTGCCGCTGCCTCCTCCGGTGTCGAGGACGTCCAGCGCCTGGCGCCCGGTCGCCTTGACCCGGCGGTCGAGGGCGTCCTGGAGGACCTCCCAGACCACGGCCGTACGGAGCGAGGCACGGGGCCTGGAGGGGTCGGAGCGCAGCGACGCCGTCGGGGGGCGGTGGGGGGAGACGGGCGGGCGCATCGGGTCCGACACGGCAGTTGACTCCTCGGCGCGGCACCGCCTCTTGCGCGGCGGAGCGAACGGGGCGCCTCCCCGCCCCGAGGCACGGGATGGGAGAGGCTTCAGGCGTTTCCCACCCTATTGCCTCCGGCGCCGTGGCCGGTCACTGCGGTGCCGGGCCCCTCGCACGTCTCACCGCGCCTGTCACGGCGGTCGGCGCGCTGCGTCATCCCGCGTCCGGGAAGTCGCGTTCGGCTCGGTTCCGGTGCTGCGGCTGGTCCGTGTCCTGGCGTGGCTGGGGCAGGACCGGCTGGAGCACCAACATCCGTTCGACGAGGCGCAGGAACATCGCCACGTCGCGTATCAGGTCGTCGGCGTCCCGGCGGCTGGCCGCGCCCTGGATGCCCGCCTCGGCCCGGGCGCGGCGCCGGGCCCCGGAGGCGAACAGCGCGCTCCACTCGGCGAGCTCGGGCGCGATTTCGGGGAGCACTTCCCAGGCGCTCCGTATCTTGGCCCTGCGTCGCGGTGAGGACTCCGGGCGCCCCCGGGCGGCGAGCACGGCGGCGGCGGTGCGCAGGGCGGCGAGGTGGGCCGTCGCGTAGCGCTCGTTCGAGGTTTCCAGGGCGGCGGCCTCGTCCAGTCCGGCGCGGGCCTGGGCGAGCAGGTCGAGGGCGGCGGGCGGAGCCGTGGCCCGGCGCAGCACGGGGTGCACGTCGCTCGCCGGGCCGGTCAGTGAGGGGGCAGGGCCGGTGGCGCGGCGCCGGCGGGCGGCGGCTGCGTGGTGGTTGGCCATGACGATCCTCCTGTCGTCTGTGTGACGGCATCGCCCCGATAGGGGGTGCCGTATGTGCCCATCGTGAGGTATGGCACTGACAATCCGCTCTGACCTGGTGTTCTTCCTCAGCGGGACAAACCAGGTAGCGCAGGGCGGCCGGGCTCGAACCTCGGCACCGATGCCGCGGCGGAGGGTGCGCCGGCGGCCGATGACGGCTGGACTCGGGAGGTGGTGGGGAGCGCGGAAGTCGTCCCCCACCCGCGGTCGGGTGAGGGTGTGAACCCGGTACGCGAGGGCTTGACGCTGCGCCAGCTCACCCCGAAGCGCTTCGAGGAGGCCGACGATCTGTGTTCGGGGTGCCGAAGTCGGCCGCCGGCCGCGTCGTCGGCCACGTCGTCCGCCACCTCGGGCCTCGGCCGGCCGGTCACCGGCGACCGCAACGGCTGCCAGGTGTGGGAACCGTCCGGTGCGAAAGCCGCCGTCGGCCGGACCACGGTCATCGCGGACGGCGGCTACCGGAGCACCGGTCTGGTCATCTCGCACACCGCGACCGCGGCCGGACCGAACTGCCTGCACAGGAGGCAGGCCACCTCAAGAGAGGCCCAACAGAGGCCCAAGGGAGGCGGCCCCCCACCTCACCGGCTCGGAGGATGCTCAGTCGAGACAGAACTCGTTGCCCTCGATGTCCTGCATCACGATGCACGACTCGTTGACGCCATCGGCAAGCATCGTTCGTACGTGTACCGCACCGAGCGCGACCAGCCGTGCGCATTCGGCCTGCAGTGTGGCGAGGCGCTCTTCACCCACGAGTCCGGTGCCGGCTCGCACGCAGAGGTGCACCCGATTCTTGACGATCTTCCCTTCGGGAACGCGCTGGAAGAGCAGGCGCGGGCCCGCACCCGAGGGGTCACTGCACGCGAAGTAGGTGACCTGATCCTCCGGCGGCAGCGAGTGGTGGTAGTCCTCCCACGTGGCAAACCCCTCCGGGGTCGGCGGTACGACGTACCCCAACACCTCGCACCAAAAACCGGCGAGGCGCGCTGGCTCGGCGCAGTCGAAGGTGACTTGGAACTGTTTGATCGATGACATCAGCGCACCATAACAGCGGACTCTGTCGCTCATCTCCCGGCAGGAATCCGCCTGTTGTCGCAAGGACAGCCACTGCCGGCCGCTGCCGTGCCGTGCCCTCGCAGGCATTCGGCCGGCCCGGCTCGCCAGGTTCATCACCCGTTGGGCAGGTTCGCACCGACCGGACACCCGGGCTTTGCCTCAACCCGGAAGTTCGCGTTATCTTTTGTACTGACCAGTCAGTGCAAAAAGCGGCGAAGTGCCGACAGGAACAGCGGGATCACAACAGGGGGATCCGTGGACGGTGTCCGCGTCACAGCAGAAGGCCTCGGCCTCAGGGGTCCGCGGGGATGGGTGTTCCAGGGCGTCGACGCCGACGCCGAGCCCGGGTCGCTGATCGCGGTCGCGGGCCCGTCCGGTTCGGGCCGCACCAGCCTGCTCCTCGCGCTCACCGGGCGGATGAAGGCCACCGAGGGGACGGCGACCGTGGGGACCGCGCGGCTGCCGAAGCAGATGGGGGCCGCGCGCCGCGTCAGCGCGCTCGCGCACGTCTCGGGAGTCACCGACCTCGACCCGGCCCTGACCGTCGGCGAGCACCTGCACGAGCGAGCCCTGCTGCAGCGCCGGTACGGCGGGTCCGTACGGGAGTTGCTGCGCCCGCGCGCGGAGCGAGCGCACGAGACGAAGCTGCTCGTCGACAGCGCGCTCACTGTCGCCGGCCTCGACCGCGAGGCCCTGCCCAAGGGCTCCCGGACGGCCGTGCGCGATCTGGAACGGGTCGAGGCGCTGCGGCTGTCGGTGGCCCTGGCGCTCGTCGGGCGGCCGGGGCTGCTCGGCGTCGACGACACCGACCTGAAGCTGTCCGCGGCCGAACGCGCCGAGGTCTGTGAGCTGTTGACGCAGATCGCCGAGGCCGGCACCACCGTCCTGGCGGTGTGCGCCGAGGCCCCCGCAGGCACCGTCACACTGTCCACCCGCAAGCCGAACGAGACGGAGGAGAAGACCGATGCGCTCGCCGCGACTGGCCGCGCTTGAGCTGCGCCGCTTCGGCAGGGGAAGGCTGCCGCGCGCCGCGCTGGTCGCCCTGCTGGTCCTGCCACTGCTGTACGGCGCCCTGTACCTGTGGTCCTTCTGGGACCCGTACGGCCGTCTCGACCGCATCCCCGTCGCCCTGGTGAACGACGACAAGGGCGCCAGGGCCGACGGGCAGCGGCTCACCGCGGGCGAGGACATCACCGAGGGCCTGCGCGACAGTGACACCTTCGAGTGGCACGAGGTGAGCGCCGCCGAGGCACGCGCGGGCGTGGAGGACGGCAGGTACTACCTGTCGCTGACCATGCCGGCCGACTTCAGCAGGCGGATCGCGTCCAGTTCGGGCGACTCCCCCGAGACGGGCGCGCTCCAGGTGCGCACCAATGACGCGAACAACTACATCGTCGGCCAGATCTCGCGGACGGTGTTCAGCGAGGTGCGCACGGCCGCGTCCACCAAGGCGTCGCGGTCCTTCCTGGACCGGATCTTCATCTCCTTCTCCGACATCCACGGCGAGACGGTGAAGGCCGCGAAGGGGGCCGACGATCTCGAAGGGGGTCTCGGCAAGGCGGAGAAGGGCTCCCGGGACCTCGCCGACGGGCTGAACGAGGCCAAGAAGGGCAGCGGCAGGCTGTCGAAGGGGCTGACGAAGCTCGACACGGGGGCGGGCGACCTGGAGGACGGCTCGCGGCGGGTCGCGCAGGGCACGCAGGTCCTCGCCGACAAGGTCAACGGGGTCGCGGACAAGGTGGGCCCCTTCCTGGAGGACAACGAGAAGACCATCGGCGACACGGCCCGACTGGTCGCGGACTCGTCCGGCGCGATCCGGCACAACCTCGACACCCTGGTGAGGACCGCCCCGACGGCCGCCAAGGGGGCGCACGCGGCCTCCGACTCGCTGAACGCCGTCCACAAGGCGCGCTGCGAGGACCCGGTCCTGCCGGACGCCTCCTGCGCCGACCTGAAGAAGGCCGCGCAGGCCGCCGCCGACGTCACCGAGGTCGCCGACGACCTCAACGCCCTGATCGCGGACCAGGACGGCGACCTGAAGCAGCTCGACGCGAACCTCGGCACGCTCCAGAAGCAGGCCAGGGCCCTCTCCGGCCGCGCCCCGCGCCTGTCCGAGGACCTCGACGACGCCGTCTCGAAGGTCAACGAGCTGAACGAGGGCGCCGGGAAGGTCGCCGCCGGCGCCAGGGAGCTGCACAAGGGGCTCGGCACGGCCGACTCCGGCGCGTCGGATCTGGACGCGGGCGTCGGTGACCTCAGGACGGGCGCCGAGGACCTGAACGGCGGCATGTACAAACTCGTCGACGGCTCCGGGAAGCTCTCCGATGGTCTGCACGACGGCGCCGAGCAGATCCCCGACTACGACAAGAAGGACCGCGACCGGCGCACCGAGGTGATGGCGGACCCGGTCCGGCTCGCCTCCAGGGACCTGCACAAGGCGCCCAACTACGGCACCGGTTTCGCGCCGTACTTCATCCCGCTGTCCCTGTGGGTGGGCGCGATGGTGGCGTACATGCTGATCACGCCGCTGAACCGGCGGGCGCTGGCCGTGGGCGCGCCGGCCCGGCGGATCGCGCTGGCGGGCTGGCTGCCGGTGGTGGCGATCGGGGTGCTGCAGACGGCGGCCCTGATGTCGGTGCTGCACTGGGCGGTCGGCCTGGAGATGGCGCGGGCGGCCGGCACGGTGGGCTTCCTGTTCCTGGTGACGGCGTGCTTCGCGGCGATCGTGCAGTGGCTGAACGCGCGCTTCGGAGCGGCGGGCCGGATCCTCGTCCTGGCGCTGCTGATGCTGCAGTTGACGTCCGCGGGCGGCACGTACCCCGTGCAGACCAGTCCCGGCTTCTTCAACGCGCTGCATCCCTTCCTGCCGATGAGCTACGTCGTCGAAGCCCTGCGCAGGCTGATCACGGGCGGTGGTCTCGGCCCGGTGTGGCAGGCGTGCGCCGTCCTGACGGCCTTCACCGTCGGCGCCCTCGCGCTGACCGCCGTATCGGCCCGGCGCCGCCAGGTGTGGACCCTCGACCGGCTGCACCCGGAGCTGACCCTGTGAGGCGTTCTGTGAGCCGTTCGGTGGCCTCTCATGGCACACCTCCTGTGACAATCAGGACCATGGAAAGCAGCAGCGCCACGCCGGGTGTCAGCACGCGCCGCGAGGCCACCCGGCAGAAGCTCTACGAGGCGGCCGTCACGCTCATCGCCGAGCAGGGGTTCTCCGCCACCACCGTGGACGAGATCGCCGAGCGGGCCGGGGTCGCCAAGGGCACGGTGTACTACAACTTCGCGAGCAAGTCGGTCCTCTTCGAAGAGCTGCTGCGGCACGGAGTGGGACTCCTGGCCGCCTCCCTCCGGGAGGCGGCCGAACACACCGCGCGCGAAGGCGGCAGCAAGGTGGACGCCCTGGACGCGATGATCCGCGCGGGGCTGGTCTTCATCCAGCGCTACCCGTCCTTCACCCAGCTGTACGTGGCGGAGCTGTGGCGTACCAACCGGGCCTGGCAGTCCACCCTCCTGGTCGTGCGGCAGCAGGCGGTGGCGGTCGTCGAGAGCGTGCTGCGCGAGGGCGTGGAGAACGGCGAGTTCAGCGACGAGATCGACGTCCAGCTCACCGCGGCCGCGCTGGTCGGGATGGTGCTGGTCGCCGCCCTGGACTGGCAGGCTTTCCAGCCGGAGCGCTCCCTGGACGACGTACACGCGGCACTGTCCCGGCTGCTCCAGGGCCGGGTGAGCGGGCGCCACTGAGTCGCGGGGATTCCGGACACACGAAAGCGCCGGTCCGATGTGGCCGCGTCCCCCGCGGGCCACCTCGAACCGGCGCCTCCTTGTGCTCCCCCGTTTCCCCCTGCCCCCCGGTACTCCCCCCCGGTCCCCCCGTTGGGCCCCCGTTCGGTCATCTCCGGGTTCCCCCGTGCCTCGCTCCCGCCGACATCGGCCGGCGGAAGGAGCGGATCCGGGGCCGCTCCGTTCCGGCGCCCCGTGTCGCCGGTTCCGGAGCCGCGCCCCTTTTCCGTGCCCCCACTCTCTCCTTCACGCAGGTCGGCCCCCATCCGCGCGCGTACTCAACTCACCCCCTAGGTACGAGTACTCAGTCCTGCGCACTCATGCCCAGGGCGCCTTGTCACCGACTGGTGACGATCGCCTCCGCGCCGGTACTCCCCCTCGTCCTCGCCGACGACGGGGCCGACGGCGTCAACGTGTTGCCGCGGTCCGCCCGGTCGCCGGTCGCCGCCCGATGACCGCTGGTCACAGGCCCGCAGCCGGATTGTCGGTGGCGGCCGATAAAGTCGCGGTCATGGCACGGATTGCGGTGATCGGCGCCGGGACAGGCGCGATGGCGGCCGCCGCCCGGCTGGCCGTCGCGGGCCACCGGGTGGTGGTGTACGAGCGTACGGAGACGTACGGCGGAGCGGTGCGCCGCTTCGAGCGGGACGGCTTCTCCTTCGACACGGGCCCAGGACTCCTCCCCCTGCCCGCGGTCTACCGCGACCTGTTCGTCAAGACCGGCAAGGAGCCGCTGGAGTCCTGTGTCGAGCTGGTCCAGGTCGACCCGTCGGCGCGGCACGTCTTCGCGGACGGCACCGAGGTGCAGTTGCCGAACGCCTCGCGCGCGGGCGTGGTCGCGGCCCTGGACGAGGCGCTCGGGTCGGGTGCCGGTCAGCGCTGGGGCGACTTCCTGGTCCGTGCCCGCGAGGCCTGGGACCGGACCCGTCGGCCGCTCCTGGAGGAACCCCTGTGGCCGAACTGGTCGGTGCTGGCCGACCGTGAGCCCTATCCGTCGGTTCCCCACAAGCGCCTGCTGCGCACCCGCAGGGCCACCACCCTCGCCGAGGTCGGCGCCTGGGAGCTGCGCGACCCGCGCCTCGCTGCCCTCCTGGAGAGCCACGCCCTCGCGCACGGCCTGGACCCACGGACCGCCCCGGCGAGCGCGGCCGTACTGCCGTACCTGGAGCACGCCTTCGGCACCTGGTGTGTCCGCGGCGGGATACGGGAGTTGGCGCGCGCGGTGTACGAGCGGTGCGTGGCCAGGAAGGTCGAGTTCGTCTTCGGCGCCGAGGTCACCGCAGTGCTGGAGAAGGACGGCCGGGCGGCCGGCGTCGAACTCGCGGACGGCACCGTGGCGGAGGCGGACTTCGTGGTCGCCGGCGTCGCACCCGAGGTGCTCGGCCGCGTCGCCCGGAGCACCGCGGTGCGAGGCGGGGGCGGGGTCCCGCCACAGCGCGGTCTGCCCAGCCGGATGACGGTGCTGCTGGCGCTGCGCGAAGGGCGCCCGCAGGGCACGGCGCATCGGACGGTGGTGCATACGCCGGACCGCGAAGGCGAGTTGGAGTTCCTGTTCGGCCCGGACCACCTGATGACCGCCGGCCCGACGGTCACCGTGCTGCGTCCCAACGACCCGGGGATGGTCCCGGACGCGGAGCACGAGGCGATCACGCTCACCGCCGTGTTCCCGGCGGGCCACCCCGAGCCGGAAGCCGTCGAACGGTACACCGACGCGATGCTCGCCGCCGCCGATCAGGCGGTACCGGATCTGCGCGACCGCCTGCTCTGGCGCGAGGTCCGCGCCCCGGCCGACATCGCGGAGGCGACCGGCTCGGAGGGCGGAGCCGTTCCCGCCCCGGCCCTCGCCGCCGGAGGCGGGAGCCTGCTGCACCCGGCCAACACCACCGGCATACCGGGCCTGTTCACCGTCGGCGGCTGGTCACATCCGGGCGGCGGTCTCCCGCATGCGGGCATGTCGGGCGCACTCGTCGCCGGACTCATCGTGGAGGGACCGGAGTTCCGCGGCTCCCGGTGAGTGCCCGGCCCTCGGTGATCGCCCGGCAGACAGCCGGGCATCGCCTCAGAACCGGTACTGCTCGTCGAACCCGTTGCCCTGGTTCTGGTTCTGGTCGTAGCCCTGCTGCCCGTACTGCTGCTGCTCCGGCGGGAGATCGCCGTACGGGTCGTCGGTGCTGCGCTGCTGCGGCACCCACACCCCGCCGCCCGGCGTATCGCCGTAGGTGCCGGTGCCGTACTGGTCCTGGCCGTAGCCCTGCTGCCCGTACTGCTGCTGATCGCCGTAGGAGGCGTCGTAACCGGCACCGCCGTAGGTCTGGGTACCGATGTACGGGTCGGAGTAGGCGGCGTACTGCTGCTGCCCGGCCGCGTCGTAGCCGTACTGCTGCTGGTCGTAGCCGGTGTAGCCGTCGTAGGAGTACGACGGGTCGGCGGCCGCGGTCGCGTACTGGTCCTGGGTCTGCTGACCCGAGTGGGCGTAGGACGCCTCGGCCGCCGCGTAACCGGAGTTGTAGACGCCGTAGGAACCGGTGTCGTCGGGCAACGGCTGCGGCTCGTACACGGCGGTGGACTCGGCGGCCGTGGCGCCGACGGGGCGGGCGGGAGCGAACACGTCGTCGCGGTCGTACTCGTCGTCGTGACCGTAGGCGCCGGCGTGCTGACGGTGGTCGGCGTCGCCGCCGTAGCCCGCGTCGCCCGCCTCGAGGTCGGTGACCTCCAGGGTCGGGTCCTGGTGGTCGGCCTTGCCGCGGCGCCGCTTGACGCCGTCGGCGCCGGGGCGGCTGACCGCCCAGCCGGCCGCGAAGCCGCGCCGGAAGGAGAGCGTGACGAAGGTCTGGCCGACCGCGAAGGCGATCGCACCCAGACCGATGACGATCACCGAGGGAAGCAGCACGCCGAACACGACGCCGAGGAAGCCGGCGAAGGCCAGCAGCCGCCAGCGCAGGCGTGCCTTGTACTGCAGCAGCACCTCGCCGAGCAGCCACAACGCGACGACACCGAACGCGATGTAGAGGACCGTCCAGCCCATGTACGCCCCTCTCCCAGTTGCCGCTACGCAGTGTGTCGTAAACCGGTGCGGCAGGTCTAGGCCTGCGGTGGCTGGTGCAGGCCCAGGTTTTCGTAGATCTCCAGTGTCGCCGTGGAGTTGTTCAGCGTGATGAAGTGCAAACCTGGCACTCCCTCGGCCAGCAGCCGGGCGCAGAACTCCGTCGCGAATTCGATACCAATGGAGCGTACCGCCGCCGGATCGTCTTTGACTGTGAGGATCCGCTCTTTCAGGGCGGGCGGGAAGGCCGCGTTGGTGAGGGACGGGACCCGCTCCACCGTCTTCACACTCGCGATCGGCATGACCTCCGGGATGATCGGGGTCTCACAGCCGGCGGCCGCGACCCGGTCGCGCAGCCGCAGGTAGTCCTCCGGCTGGAAGAACATCTGCGTGATCGCGTAGTCCGCGCCGGCCCGGCACTTGTCGACGAAGTGACGCACGTCGGCGTCCCAGTCGTCGGAGCGCGGGTGCATCGCGGGGAAGGCGGCGACACCGACGCAGAAGTCACCGGACGCCTTGATGAGTTCGACGAGTTCGGCGGCGTAGGTGAGGCCGCGGGGGTGCGGCACCCACTCGCCCATCGGATCGCCGGGCGGGTCACCGCGCAGGGCCAGCATGTTGCGGATCCCGGCGTCGGCGTACTGGCCGATGATGTTGCGCAGGTCGGCCACCGAGTGGTCGACCGCGGTGAGGTGGGCGATCGGGGTGAGGGTGGTGTTGGAGGCGATCGCCTCGGTCGCCTTGACCGTGCCCGCGCGGGTGGAACCGCCCGCGCCGTAGGTCACGGAGACGAAGTCGGGCGCCACAGCCTCGACCCGGCGCAGCGCGTTCCACAGATTCCGCTCGCCCTTCGGGGTCTTCGGGGCGTAGAACTCGAACGAGTACGTCGTCTTGCCGGTTGCGAGCTTGTCACGCACGGTGTGGGCGTGGTCCGACCTTGTGGATGCGGTGCCGAGGGCCATACCCGCAGGTTAGCCAGGGTGCGGCGGTCACCCAACCGGATCACGGAATTTCGCCGGATTTGTCCACTCCCTGTCCACCTTTTGGACAGGCGGACAGGCGGACAGGCGGACGGGCAGACGGCCGGACAGGCCGCCGGAGTCGGCGGGGACCGCGCGGGCAGTGCTCGCTACGCCTGCCGCAGCCGCTTCACGAACTGGGCCGTCGCCGCTCCCGGGTCGTCCGCCTCGGTGATCGCCCGGACGACCACGACCCGGCGGGCACCCGCCTCCAGCACCTCGTCCAGGTTGCCGAGGTCGATGCCGCCGATGGCGAACCAGGGGCGGTCGGTGGCGAGGGAGGCGGTGTGGCGGACCAGGTCGAGGCCGGGGGCGGGGCGGCCGGGCTTGGTGGGGGTGGGCCAGCACGGTCCGGTGCAGAAGTAGTCCACGCCCTCCTGCACGGCGGCCGCGGCGGCCTCGGTCTCGGAGTGCGTGGAGCGGCCGATGACGATCCCGTCGCCGAGGATCGCGCGGGCCGCGGGGACCGGGAGGTCGCCCTGTCCCAGGTGCAGGACGGCGGGCCCCCAGGGGTGGGCGGCGCGGGCCGCGTGCGCCACGTCGGCGCGGTCGTTCACCGCGAGGACCTTGCCGTACTGGCGGCACTTGTCGGCGAACAGGCCCAGCAGGCCCAGTTCCTCGTCCGCCTCCAGGCTCTTGTCGCGCAGCTGGACGATGTCGACGCCGTTGTCCAGCACCGCGTCCAGGAACTGCTGGAGATCGCCCTGGCGCTTGCGGGCGTCCGTGCACAGGTAGAGCCGGGCGTCGCCGAGCCGGGCACGGGCCTCGGTGTCGGGCGTGTCGTACCTGTCGGGCATGGGCGCGTCCCCCGATGTCGATGGCGATGTCGTTGGCGTACGGGCCGTGGTGAACCCGCGCGGCCGGCTGCCGCGGGCCGTGGCGGACCACGACCGCGGCCCCGGCGGACCACGGCCCGTACGCCGGAACGTGTCTTCGGATCAGCGTTCTCGGATCAGACGGCGAGCGCCTGGGCCCGGCGCTTCACCTCCGTGCCACGATTCTCGCTGAGAGCCTGTGCGGGGGTGCCGGGCAGGCTCGGGTCGGCGGTGAAGAGCCACTCCAGCATCTCTTCGTCCGTGAAGCCGTCGTCCCGCAGGAGCGTCAGGGTGCCGGCCAGGCCCTTGACGACCTTGTCCCCGTCGATGAAGGCGGCGGGGACGTGCAGCGCGCGGTTCTCGCCACGGCGTACGGCGATGAGCTGGCCTTCCTTGACCAGCTGCCGCACGCGCGTCACCTCGACGCCGAGCATCTCGGCGATGTCGGGGAGGGTCAGCCACGCGGGGACGAGAGCATCGATCTTTGCGTCAATCTCGGTCACGGGACAAGCCTGCCATCCCGCACTGACAGTCGGAAGCCAGGACGGGCCGACCTGCTGGTTTCTCTTACGCCGTGGCGGCCTTCAGAGGCCGCGCCGGGTCCGTCAGCAGTTCGGGGTCCATCGGCGTGCCCGCCTCGATCAGCCGCCGCCCCTGCGCGAGGTCCCGGGGACGCCCCACCGCCAGCAGGGCGACCAGGCGGCTCTCGCGCAGCCAGCACACCGTCCAGGCCGGGCCGGACTCCTCGCCGCGCCACAGGGTGGTGTCGGCCGACGCGTGGTGGCCGGCGTACTGGACGAAGCGGCCGAACTGCTCCGACCAGAAGTACGGCACCGGATCGTAGACGGCCGCGGGTTCGCCGGCGGCCTCCCCGATGATGTTCGCGGCGACCGTGCGCGGTCCCTGGAGGGCGTTGTCCCAGTGGTGGACGAGCAGGCGCTCGCCGTACCTTCCCGAGGGGAAGGACGCGCAGTCGCCGACCGCGTAGACGTCCGGTACGGACGTGCGCAGACGGCCGTCGGCGACGACGTCGCCGTTCGTGCCGAGCGTGATGCCGGAGCCCGCCAGCCAGTCCGTGGCGGGCCGGGCGCCGATGCCGACGACCACCGCCCCGGCGGGCAGCCGCGAGCCGTCGTGCAGCAGCACGGCCCCGGGTTCGACCCGCTCCACGCGCGCGTGGGTGCGCAGGACGACACCCGCGTCGGCGTACCAGGAGGCCATCGGGGCGGCCACCTCGGCGGGCAGCGCGCCGGCGAGCGGGCGGTCCGCGGCCTCGACGACCGTCACCGCGCAACCCGCCTCGCGCGCCGCCGTGGCGAACTCGGCGCCGATCCAGCCCGCGCCGACGACCACGATGTCGTGCTGGCGGGCGAGCACCGGGCGCAGCCGCTCGGCGTCGTCCAGGGTGCGCAGCAGATGCACACCGGGGACGCCTCGCGCGCCCGGCAGCGCGATGGGTTCGGCACCGGTGGCGAGGACCAGGACGTCGTACGGGACGGGCCCGGCCTCGGTGTCCAGTTCGTGGTCGGCGGGGCGCACGCCGAGCACCTCGCACCCCAGCCGCAGTTCGATGCCGAGAGACTCGAAGTCGACGTCGAAGGCGGAGCCCTCGGCCTTGCCGAGCAGGACGGCCTTGGACAGCGGCGGCCGGTCGTAGGGCTGGTGGGGTTCCGCGCCGATCAGGGTCACCGGGCCGGTGAAGCCCTGTTCCCGCAGGGCGACCGCGGTCTGCACCCCGGCCATGCCCGCGCCCACGACGACCACCCGGCGCCCGGATGCCCCGCCCTCTTGCTGCGTCTGCTCGCTCACCTGATCACCATAGACACCTGACGGTGCGTCAGTCAGCCGTCGTGCTCCGTGACCTGCTCCACAACGCTCGTCCCGCTGCCGGACTGCGACTCCCACTCCCAGCTCTCCTCCAGCCGGACGCGACCGTCGGCCAGTTCGACGACCGTCGACACGCAGTGCCCCGAGGACGTCGTCCCGTCCTGCTTGAGCTGTACGTACCGGAAGTCCAGCCGGTCGCCCTCCCGGGTACCCACCAGGTGCCCGCGTACGACGTCCCCGCCCGCGTACTCGGCCCAGATCTCGCCGTCCTTCTCGTGGTACGTGAACCTGGTGCGGGTGCCCACCTGACCTGGGGCCTGGTCGGCGACGGGGGCGAGGACGAGGCCGTCCAGCGGGCGGGGCATGAGGAAAGGCTCCCTTACAGAGGTGCGGAAACACCGGCTAGGGTGGCCAACGTAAAGCACTCGCGGGAGCCCGGACGCACCGGGCTGAGAGGGAGGCTGGCGGCCTCCGACCGTACGAACCTGATCCGGGTCATGCCGGCGAAGGGAGGGGCTGGACGCCCATGTCGTCCTCACGTACGTCAGACGTCCTCGTCATCGGGGGCGGGATCATCGGCCTGGTCACGGCCTGGCGGGCCGTGCAGCGCGGGTTCGCCACCGCCGTCGTGGACCCCGAGCCGGGTGGTGGGGCCGCGCAGGTGGCGGCCGGCATGCTGGCCGCCGTCACGGAACTGCACTACGGCGAGCAGACCCTGCTCGGCCTGAACCTGGAGTCGGCCCGCCGCTATCCGGACTTCGCGGCCGAGCTGACCGACCTCACCGGCCATGACCTCGGTTACCGCCGCAGCGGCACCCTCGCTGTCGCGCTGGACGCCGACGACCGCGCCCATCTGCGTGAACTGCACGCGCTGCAACGGCAGTCGGGGCTGGACTCCGAGTGGCTGTCCGGCCGGGAGTGCCGACGCCTGGAACCGATGCTCGCGCCGGGCGTGCGCGGGGGGCTCCGGGTCGACGGCGACCACCAGATCGACCCGCGGCGGCTCACCAAGGCCCTGCTGGCGGCGTGCGAGCGGGCCGGGGTGCTCTTCCACCGCTCCTGGGCGGAGCGGCTGTCCGTCGTACGGGAACGGGCGGCCGGGGTCGTCACCCGCGAGGGGGTCGCGCTGGGCGCCGAGCAGGTGGTGCTCGCCGGGGGCAGCCTCAGCGGGAGGCTGGCGGGAGTCCCCGAGGACGTCCTGCCGCCCGTGCGGCCCGTGAAGGGGCAGGTGCTGCGGCTGACCGTGCCCGAGCGGTACGGGCCCTTCCTGAGCCGGACCGTACGGGCCGTGGTGCGCGGCAGCCATGTCTACCTGGTGCCGCGCGAGAACGGCGAACTCGTCGTCGGCGCGACCAGTGAGGAGCTCGGCTGGGACACCACGGTGACCGCGGGCGGGGTGTACGAGCTGCTGCGCGACGCCCACGAACTGGTGCCCGGCATCACCGAGCTGCCGCTCACGGAGACCCGGGCCGGGCTGCGTCCCGGCTCCCCCGACAACGCGCCGCTGCTCGGTCCGACCGCGCTGGACGGGCTGCTGCTGGCCACCGGGCACTACCGCAACGGCGTGCTGCTCACCCCGGTCACCGGCGACGCCCTGGCGCACGCCCTCGTCACCGGCGAACTCCCCGAGGAGGCCCGCCCCTTCACCTCCAGGCGCTTCACCACCGCCCTCACGGAGCTGCCCGCATGAACATCTCGGTCAACGGCGAGCGGCGCCGGGTCGCTCCCGGTACGGCACTCGACGCGCTGGTGAAGTCCCTGGCCCCGGCGCCCTCCGGCGTGGCCGCCGCCCTCAACGAAACCGTCGTCCCGCGCGCGCAGTGGCCGTCGACGCCCCTCTCCGAGGGGGACCGTGTCGAGGTCCTCACCGCCGTCCAAGGAGGCTGACCCATGGCCGACGATCCCTTCGTCATCGGTGACCTGTCCTTCGCGTCCCGTCTGATCATGGGTACGGGCGGTGCGCCCAGCCTGGAGGTGCTGGAGCGGGCGCTGGTCGCGTCGGGGACCGAACTGACGACGGTCGCGATGCGCCGGGTCCGTCCGGACGTGCAGGGGTCGGTGCTGTCGGTGCTGGACAAGCTCGGCATCCGGGTACTGCCGAACACCGCCGGCTGCTTCACCGCCGGCGAGGCCGTCCTCACCGCCCGCCTCGCCCGTGAGGCGCTCGGCACCGACCTCGTCAAGCTGGAGGTCATCGCCGACGAGCGGACCCTTCTGCCGGATCCGATCGAGCTGCTGGAGGCGGCGGAGACGCTGGTGGACGACGGGTTCACGGTGCTGCCGTACACGAACGACGACCCCGTGCTGGCGCGGAAGCTGGAGGATGCCGGCTGTGCGGCGATCATGCCGCTGGGTTCGCCGATCGGGTCCGGGCTCGGGATCCGCAATCCGCACAACTTCCAGCTGATCGTGGAGCACGCGCGCGTGCCGGTGATCCTGGACGCGGGGGCCGGTACCGCGTCGGATGTGACGCTGGCGATGGAGCTGGGGTGTGCGGCGGTCATGCTGGCGTCGGCGGTGACGCGGGCGCAGGAGCCGGAACGGATGGCCGCCGCCATGCGGCATGCCGTCGAGGCGGGGCGGCTGGCCCGGCTGGCGGGGCGCATTCCCCGGCGGCACTTCGCGCGGGCGTCGTCTCCCGCTGAGGGCCTGGCCAGCCTGGATCCCGAACGCCCCGCCTTCTGAACGTACCTTCGACGTAGGCCCTCCAGAAGCCGGAAACCGGTGCGGCAGAAGCCGGATTTCGGTGCGAGGTCCGTCACAGGTCGGCTTCAGTCGCACCCCGATCAGGACCGAACCCGCGGCGCTGTCGGCGGTGGCTCGTACACTCACCTGCGTGGATACGACCCTTCAGGACCCTCTGGTCGGGCAGGTGCTCGACGGCCGCTATCGCGTCGACGCGCGGATCGCGGTCGGCGGCATGGCCACGGTCTACCGGGCCCTGGACACGCGCCTGGACCGGGTGCTCGCGCTCAAGGTGATGCATCCGGCGCTGGCGGCCGACGGGACCTTCGTCGAGCGGTTCATCCGCGAGGCCAAGTCCGTCGCCCGACTCGCCCACCCGAACGTGGTGCAGGTCTTCGACCAGGGCACCGACGGGTCGTACGTCTACCTCGCCATGGAGTACATCGCCGGCTGCACCCTGCGTGACGTGCTGCGCGACCGCGGGGCACTGCAGCCGAGGGCCGCGCTCGACATCCTGGAGCCGGTGCTGGCCGCGCTGGGCGCCGCGCACCGGGCCGGGTTCGTGCACCGGGACATGAAGCCGGAGAACGTCCTGATAGGGGACGACGGCCGGGTGAAGGTCGCCGACTTCGGGCTGGTGCGCTCCGTGGACACCGTCACCAGCACCACCGGGGCCGTGCTCGGCACCGTCTCGTACCTCGCGCCCGAGCAGATCGAGCAGCCGGGCGCCGCCGACCCCCGCGTCGACGTGTACGCGTGCGGGGTCGTCCTCCACGAGATGCTCACCGGCGAGAAGCCGCATGACGGCGACTCCCCTGCGGTCGTGCTCTACAAGCACCTCCACGAGGACGTCCCTCCCCCGTCGGCGCTGGTGCCCGGCCTGGCGTACGAACTGGACGAACTGGTCGCCTCCGCGACCGCCCGCGACCCCGGTCTGCGGCCGTACGACGCGGTCGCGCTGCTCGCCCAGGCGCGGGAGGCCCACTCCCGGCTCAGCGACGACGAGTTGGACGCCGTGCCGCCGCAGGCGATCTCGGTGGCGCACGACAACGCCGAGAACCGCACGAGCGTGCTCCCGCGCGCGCTCACCGTGCCGCGACCGCTGCCGGTCAACGAGGACGAGCCCGCACCCGGGGTCCACCGCACGAGCCGGCTGGAGTCCGGGCCGCCGCTGCCCGCGCCCCGTCGTACCCGCCCGCCCGGCCGCGTCTACGCCCTCGTCGCCGCCGTGCTGCTGGTCCTCGGGGTCGGCGCGGGCGTCTGGTACATCAACTCCGGCCAGTTCACCAAGGTCCCGCCGGTGCTGGAGAAGACCGAGGCGCAGGCCCGGGACCGGCTGGAGGCGGCCGGGCTGGAGGTCGGCAAGGTCCGGCACGAGTACAGCGACACCGTGAAGCGGGGCACCGTCGTCAGCACCGACCCGGAACCGGGCGCCCGCATCCGGGACAACGACTCCGTGAAGCTCGTCATCTCCGACGGGCCGGAGACCGTGCAGGTGCCCGACGTGCAGGACTACCGGCTGGACAAGGCCAGAACGGCGCTGAAGCAGGACGGGCTGGAGCCGGGCATGGTCACCCGGGAGTTCAGCGACGAGGTGGAGAAGGGCTCCGTGATCTCCACGAACCCGGAGGCCGGCACCGAGCGGCGGGCGGGGTCGGCGGTCGCGATCGTCGTCAGCAAGGGCAGCCCAATCGACGTTCCGGACGTCACGGGCGAGTCCGTTCAGGACGCGACGGCGGACCTGGAGGAGGCGGGCCTGAAGGTGAGGGTCTCCTCCGAGGAGATCAACTCCGCCGACGTCGACAAGGGGGCGGTCGCCCGGCAGACCCCTGAGGACGGCACCACCGCGGCCGAGGGCGACACGGTGACCCTGACGCTGTCCAAGGGCCCCGAGATGGTCGAGGTCCCGGACGTGGTCGGCGACAGCGTCGACGACGCCAAGGCCGAACTGGAGGACGCCGGGTTCGAGGTCGACGAGGACCGCGGGCTGCTCGGGCTGTTCGGGGACACCGTCAAGGAGCAGTCCGTCGAGGGCGGGGAGAGCGCACCCAAGGGGTCGAAGATCACGATCACCATCCGCTGACCGGGCGGCCGCGGACACATGACACCCTGAACCGGTGAACAGTCAGCACCCCGGCCCTTCCCGCAACCCCGTCGGCGGTCACGTCCCCGTGGCCGGCGGCCTGCACTCCGTAGGACTGTCGTACGCCCATGACCTGAAGGCCGAGGCCGTGCAGGTCTTCGTCGCCAACCCGCGCGGCTGGGCCACGCCGCCCGGGAACCCGCGCCAGGACGAGCAGTTCCGGGCGGTGTGCGCGGCCGAGTCGATCCCGGCGTACGTGCATGCCCCGTACCTGATCAACTTCGGCTCGCACACCGAGGCGACCGCGGAGAAGTCGGTGGAGTCGCTGCGCCACTCGCTGCGGCGCGGGCGGGACATCGGGGCGCTGGGCGTGGTCGTGCACACCGGCAGCGCGACCGGCGGCCGGGACCGGTCGGTGGCGCTGCGGCAGGTCCGGGAGTACCTGCTGCCGCTGCTGGACGAGCTCACCCACGACGACGACCCGTTCCTGCTCCTGGAGTCGACGGCCGGACAGGGCGCCTCGCTGTGCTCGCGGACGTGGGACTTCGGGCCGTACTTCGAGGCGCTGGACTCCCACCCGAAGCTGGGCGTGTGCCTGGACACCTGCCACGTCTTCGCGGCCGGACACGACCTGACCGGGCCGAGCGGGATGCACCAGACACTCGATCTGCTGGTGGACACGGTCGGCGAGGGCCGGCTGAAGCTGATCCACGCCAACGACTCCAAGGACGTGGTCGGCGCCCACAAGGACCGGCACGAGAACATCGGCTCCGGCCACATAGGCGAGGACCCGTTCCGCGAGCTGATGACCCACCCCGCCACCGAGGGCGTACCGCTGGTGATCGAGACGCCCGGCGGCAAGGAGGGGCACGCGGCGGACGTGGAGCGCTTGAAGAAACTGCGCGACAGCTGAGGGCGCCGATCAGTCCTCGTCCTCGAACAGTACGTGGGTCGTGTCGACGAGGTGGACCACGAGCACGATCAGCAGCCCGTCGCTGACGACGTACTCGATGGCCATGCTGTGAGTCAGTGCGAGGGAGCGCGTGTTCTCGTCGTCCGAGATGGGCGACGAGATCTTGGTACGGGGGTCCGTGGTCAGTATGGCGAGGCCACGCTGGAGCAGCTCACGGCGGTCGTCCGGAAGGCTGTCGCGCACGCGCGCCGCAGTCTCCGAGAAGATCACGTTGTAGACGGCCATGGAGGGCTCCCTGCACGGTTGTCGTGGTAACCGGCAATGAGCATACCGGCACGTCAGAGCTCTGGACCGTCCCCGGGCTCCTCCTGGTAGGAGTAGCGCTGCTGCTTCCAGGGGTCGCCGATGTTGTGGTAGCCGCGTTCCTCCCAGAAGCCGCGGCGGTCGGCGGTCATGTACTCGACACCGCGGACCCACTTGGGGCCCTTCCAGGCGTACAGGTGGGGGACGACGAGGCGGAGCGGGAAGCCGTGTTCCGCGGTCAGCAGTTCGCCGTCCTTGTGGGTCGCGAAGATCGTGCGCTCGGACGCGAAGTCCTCGAGGCGCAGGTTGGAGCTGAAGCCGTACTCGGCCCACACCATCACATGGGTGACGGAGGGGGCGGGCGGCGCGATCTCCAGGATGGTCCGGGCGGGGATGCCGCCCCACTCGGCGCCGAGCATGCTGAACTTCGTGACGCAGTGCAGGTCGCCCATGACCGTGGTGTACGGCAGGGCCGTGAACTCCTCGTGGTTCCAGCAGTGCTTCTCGCCGTCCGCGGTGGCCCCGAAGACCCGGAACTCCCAGCGCTCGGGCCGGAACTTGGGGACCGGTCCGTAGTGCGTGACCGGCCAGCCACGCTGCAGTCGCTGCCCCGGCGGAAGCTCGGAGTGTGCCGCTTCTCCTGACTCGCGCTCCACCGGCTGACCCATGACTCCATCCTGACAGACCGAGGGCAGTGCACATGACCAAGCCCCACCCAAAACGGGCAATGCGGACTGAGCGTGCCCTTACTTACTAAGTGAAGACTTACTGGACGATCTTCGTTGCCGGTGCAATCATGCGGCGCAACCCGCCAGTCCCCCAGGTCGGAAGGAGCCTCTGCGATGCAGGGCGACCCCGAGGTCATCGAATTCCTCAACGAGCAGCTGACCGCCGAGCTCACCGCGATCAACCAGTACTTCCTGCACGCGAAGATGCAGGAGAACTTCGGCTGGACCAAGCTCGCGAAGTACACGCGGTCCGAGTCGTTCGACGAGATGAAGCACGCGGAAGTGCTCACCGACCGGATCCTGTTCCTGGACGGGCTGCCGAACTACCAGCGTCTCTTCCATGTCCGCGTGGGGCAGACCGTCCAGGAGATGTTCGAGGCCGACCGCCAGGTCGAGGTCGAGGCGATCGACCGGCTCCGGCGCGGCATCAAGGTGATGCGGGAGAAGGGCGACATCACGTCGGCCACCCTCTTCGAGTCGATCCTGGCGGACGAGGAGCACCACATCGACTACCTCGACACCCAGTTGGAACTCCTGGAGAAGCTCGGCGAGGCGCTCTACATCGCCCAGCTGATCGAACAGCCGGAGAGCTAGGCGGCCTCTTCGAGTCCCTCAAGCCCCTCGAGTCCGTCAAGCCCGTCGATCCCGGTCAGGGTGGTCGCGCGCTGGTCGGCCCGCTCACGCCGGGGAACCGCGCCTCGGCCGAGGATCGCCTGGATCCGGCGGACGCAGGATCCGCAGTCCGTGCCGGCCTTGCAGGCGGAGGCGATCTGGCGGGGTGTGCAGGCGCCGTTCTCCGCGTGCTGCTGGACCTGCGCCTCGGTCACTCCGAAGCAGTTGCAGACGAACACGCGGATTCACCTCCCACCGAGACCATTCCCACCGAGATCAATAAGGCTAACCTAACCTTACCCGGCGGGCGAGAGCCACAAAAGTGGAGTGGGGCGCGGATCGTATGTGATCCGCGCCCCACTTGCGTTCGCGTAAGAGGTGAACCCGTCACCGGTCCGCTACTGGTCGCGGTACATCTCCGCGACGAGGAACGCCAGGTCGAGGGACTGGCTGCGGTTCAGCCGGGGGTCACAGGCCGTCTCGTAGCGCTGGTGCAGGTCGTCGACGAAGATCTCGTCGCCGCCGCCCACGCACTCGGTGACGTCGTCGCCGGTGAGCTCCACGTGGATGCCGCCCGGGTGGGTGCCCAGACCCTTGTGGACCTCGAAGAAGCCCTTGACCTCGTCGAGCACGTCGTCGAAGCGGCGGGTCTTGTGACCGGAGGCCGCCTCGAAGGTGTTGCCGTGCATCGGGTCGGTCACCCAGGCCACGGTCGCGCCCGAGGCGGTGACCTTCTCGACCAGCTCGGGCAGCTTGTCGCGGACCTTGTCGGCGCCCATGCGGACGATGAAGGTCAGCCGGCCCGGCTCACGGTCGGGGTCGAGGCGCTCGATGTACTGCAGCGCCTCCTCGGCCGTGGTCGTCGGGCCGAGCTTGATGCCGATCGGGTTGCGGATCCGCGAGGCGAACTCGATGTGCGCGTGATCCAGCTGGCGGGTGCGCTCACCGATCCACACCATGTGCGCGGAGACGTCGTACAGCTGCCCGGTGCGCGAGTCGACGCGGGTGAGCGCCGACTCGTAGTCCAGCAGCAGCGCCTCGTGCGAGGAGTAGAACTCGACGGTCTTGAACTCCTCCGGGTCGGTCCCGCAGGCGTGCATGAAGTTGAGCGCCTGGTCGATCTCACGGGCGAGCTGCTCGTAACGCTGCCCGGAGGGGGACGACCTCACGAAGTCCTGGTTCCAGGCGTGCACCTGGCGCAGGTCGGCGTAGCCGCCGGTGGTGAAGGCGCGCACCAGGTTCAGCGTCGAGGCGGAGGCGTGGTACATCCGCTTCAGGCGCTCGGGGTCCGGGATGCGGGCCGCCTCGTTGAAGTCGAAGCCGTTGACGGAGTCGCCGCGGTACGTCGGCAGGGTCACGCCGTCGCGGGTCTCGGTCCCCTTGGAGCGCGGCTTGGAGTACTGGCCGGCGATCCGGCCCACCTTCACCACGGGCACCGAGGCCGCGTACGTGAGCACGGCGCCCATCTGGAGCAGGGTCTTGAGCTTCTGACGAATGTGGTCGGCGGACACCGCGTCGAAGGCCTCGGCACAGTCGCCGCCCTGGAGGAGGAACGCCTCTCCCTTGGCGACGGCCGCCATCCGGGCGCGCAGCTGGTCGCACTCGCCCGCGAAGACGAGCGGCGGATACGACTCGAGGTCCGCGATAACTGCGCGCAGAGCCTCGGTGTCGGGGTACTCGGGCTGCTGCGCCGCGGGCAGGTCTCGCCAGGTGTTGCCAGCACTCGCGCTGGTCTTAGCGTTCACGGTCACGCCCTCAACATTACGGGGTCGTGTCGACCGGTTTTCTCCCGGCTCGACAGGTGAGACGCGCTCCCGCTGAGGTGCGCGTGGGGTAAGGTGCGGCGCATGTTCGCGCATTCGACCCAGACCTGGTGGTGGACCGCTCATCCGGCGGCCCACTGACTGCGCGTACGCAAGACTTCGCGAAGGCCGCCCGAGGGGCGGCCTTCGGTGTTTTCCGGGCTCCGAGGCCGCCTCTCCTTCCGAGAGGGAACACGACCGATGAACCTGCGTGACCTGCTCCACGACCCCCGCCCGTTCGCCCTGCTGCGCCGCCGCACCCCCGGCCACGACGAGAACACGGTCGAGCTGCTGATCGGCCCCGTCACCACGCACGACCGGCTGGCCGACCTCCCCGACGAGGGCCTCGCGCTCGTCCCGTTCCGGCAGATCCGCGAACGCGGCTTCGACGTCCGCGACGACGGAACTCCGCTCGCGGTGCTGACGCCCGAGGAGACGCACGCCCTGTCTCTCCGGGACGCCCTCGCCCAGCTCCCCGCCCACGACGTCCGCGTCCGGGACGGCGGCTTCGACGTGGACGACGAGGAGTACGCCGAGATCGTCGGGCGGGTGCTGCGCGAGGAGATCGGGCGGGGCGAGGGCGCCAACTTCGTGATCCGGCGGACGTACGAGGGCCGGGTCCCAGGATTCTCCAGGGCCGACGCCCTCGCTCTGTTCCGACGGCTCCTCGAAGGCGAACGGGGCGCGTACTGGACGTTCGTCGTGCACACCGGGGACCGGACGCTGGTCGGGGCCAGTCCCGAGGTGCACGTGCGGATGTCCGGCGGGACCGTCGTCATGAACCCGATCAGCGGGACCTACCGCTATCCCGCCGAGGGTCCCACTCCCGAGCACCTGCTCGGCTTCCTCGCCGACGGCAAGGAGATCGAGGAGCTGTCGATGGTCGTCGACGAGGAGCTCAAGATGATGTGCACGGTCGGCGACATGGGCGGGGTCGTGGTGGGACCCCGGCTCAAGGAGATGGCGCACCTCGCGCACACCGAGTACGAGCTGCGCGGCAGGTCCTCGCTGGACGTGCGGGAGGTCCTCAAGGAGACCATGTTCGCCGCCACAGTCACCGGCTCGCCCGTGCAGAACGCCTGCCGGGTCATCGAGCGGCACGAAGCCGGCGGGCGCGGCTACTACGCCGGCGCGCTGGCGCTGATCGGGCGGGACTCGGGCGGTGCCCAGACCCTGGACTCCCCCATCCTGATCCGTACCGCCGACATCGACGCCGACGGACGGCTGCGGGTACCGGTCGGGGCGACGCTGGTGCGCGGATCGGACCCCGCGGGCGAGGTCGCGGAGACCCACGCGAAGGCGGCGGGGGTGCTGGCCGCCCTGGGCGTACGTCCGGCACGACCGCGCGCGGAGTCCGTACGGCCCCGGCTGGCCGACGATCCGCGGGTGCGGGCCGCGCTCGACGGGCGCCGGGCCTCCCTGGCCCCGTTCTGGCTGCGGATGCAGGAGCGGTCCGACGAACTGACCGGGCACGCCCTGGTCGTCGACGGGGAGGACACCTTCACGGCGATGCTCGCGCACGTCCTGCGCTCCTCGGGGCTCACCGTCACCGTCCGCCGCTACGACGACCCCGGTCTGCCGGACGCCGTCCGCGCGCACGAGGGGCCGGTCGTCCTCGGCCCCGGCCCGGGCGACCCCTCCGACACCGCCGATCCCAAGATGCGACTCCTGCGGGCGCTGACCGCCGAGGTGATCCGGGACAACCGGCACGGCGTCCTCGGCGTCTGCCTCGGGCACGAGCTGCTCGCGGCGGAGCTGGGCCTGGAGATCGTACGGAAGGAAGTGCCGTACCAGGGCGCGCAGACGGAGATCGATCTGTTCGGGCGCAGCGAGACCGTCGGCTTCTACAACAGCTTCGTGGCGCGCTGCGACGACGAGGCCGGCGCCGAGCTGGCCGCGCACGGCGTGGAGGTGAGCCGCAGCGGCTCGGGCGAGGTGCACGCCCTGCGCGGAGGGGGGTTCGCGGGCGTGCAGTTCCATCCGGAGTCGGTGCTCACGCTGAACGGCGCGGTGATCGTGCGGGACCTGGTCGGCCGGCTGCGGGGCACCGGCGCGGTCCCGGAGGGGCGGCCGGCGTTGTAGTCGCGTCAGCCGCGTCAGTCGAGTCGGTTCGGTCAGTCGCGTCCTGGAGGCTTGTGGGCCCTGTCCTCGGCCCACAAGCCACGCCGCCGGGGGCTCGGCTCAGCCGAAGAACACGCCGACCTCCTCGTACAGCCTCGGATCGACCGTCTTCAGCCGGGCCGTGGCCTCCGCGATCGGGACGCGGACGATGTCCGTGCCGCGCAGGGCGACCATCTGGCCGAAGTCGCCGTCCCGGACGGCGTCGATGGCGTGCAGCCCGAAGCGGGTGGCGAGCCAGCGGTCGAAGGCGCTGGGGGTGCCGCCGCGCTGGACGTGCCCGAGGACCGTGGTGCGGGCCTCCTTGCCGGTGCGCCGCTCGATCTCCTTGGCCAGCCACTCGCCGACACCGGACAGCCGGACATGCCCGAAGGAGTCCTGCGAGCCGTCCTTGAGGACCACGTCGCCGTCCTTGGGCATCGCGCCCTCGGCGACGACCACGATGGGTGCGTACGACGCCCGGAACCGGGAGGTCACCCAGGCGCACACCTGCTCGACGTCGAAGCGCTGCTCGGGGATGAGGATGACGTTGGCCCCGCCGGCCAGCCCGGAGTGGAGGGCGATCCAGCCGGCGTGCCGGCCCATCACCTCGCAGACCAGGACCCGCATGTGCGACTCGGCGGTGGTGTGCAGCCGGTCGATGGCTTCCGTGGCGATGTTGACGGCGGTGTCGAAGCCGAAGGTGTAGTCGGTGGCGGACAGGTCGTTGTCGATCGTCTTGGGCACGCCGACGCAGGGCACGCCATGGTGGTCGGACAGCTCGGCGGCCACACCCAGGGTGTCCTCGCCGCCGATCACGATGAGCGCCTCGACCCCCTGCTCGGCGAGGTTCTCCTTGATCCGGCGGATGCCGTCCTCCTGCTTGAGCGGGTTGGTGCGCGAGGAGCCGAGGATGGTGCCGCCGCGGGGCAGGATGCCGCGCACCGCGGGGATGTCCAGGCGCACGGTGTAGTTCTCGAGGGGTCCTCGCCAGCCGTCCCGGAAGCCGACGAAGCCATAGCCGTACTCCTGTACGCCCTTGCGGACGATGCCCCGGATGACGGCGTTGAGCCCGGGGCAGTCGCCGCCTCCGGTCAGTACTCCGACGCGCATGGAAGTGTCCCTTCGCCAGAGGTTGCCTGCTCATGGCCACGCTAATGGTGACGCAGGTCACTTCGGCATGGGCGGGACGGTCAATTTGTCACTCGTCGTCCAGCCCGCGCTCTATGGCGTACCGCACCAGCTCGACCCTGTTGTGCAGCTGGAGCTTGCCGAGGGTGTTCTGGACGTGGTTCTGGACCGTGCGGTGGGAGATGACCAGGCGCTCGGCGATCTGCTTGTAGCTCAGTCCCTTGGCGACCAGACGCAGCACCTCGGTCTCCCGATCGGTGAGCTCCGGGGCCCGGGGCTGGCCGGCGTCCGGGACGGCGGGGCCGGGCTCGGACGCCAGCCGCCGGTACTCGCCGAGGACCAGGCCGGCCAGGCCGGGCGTGAAGACCGGGTCCCCGACGGCCGTACGGCGGACCGCGTCGAGCAGTTCCTCCGTGGACGCCGACTTCAGCAGATAGCCGGTGGCGCCCGACTTCACGGCCTCCAGGACATCGGCGTGCTCCCCGCTCGCGGACAGGACGAGGACCCGCAACGCGGGGTTGGCGGCGACGAGTTCCTTGCAGACCTGGACGCCGGGCTTGGCGGGCAGGTTCAGGTCGAGCACGAGCACGTCCGGCGCGGCGGCCTTGGCCCGGCGTACGGCCTGGTCGCCGTCGCCGGCGGTGGCGACCACGTCGAAGCCCGACGCGTCCAGGTCACGGGCGACCGCGTCGCGCCACATGGGGTGGTCGTCGACCACCATGACCTTGATCGAGCCCTGCGGCATCGTGTCGCTGTCCGTCATCGTCTCTCCGCCTTCCCCCGTGAGGACTGCTTCTCCTTCGGTACTTTCAGTTCGACCTCCGTGCCCTGGCCGGGCACCGAGATCACGTCGGCGCTGCCGCCGAGTTCCCGCAGCCGGCCCCGGATCGACAGGGCCACGCCGAGCCGGCCCTCGCCCTCGGCCTGCGCGAGCCGGCCCTCGGGGATACCCGGCCCGTCGTCCCGGACGGTCACGATCACCTCGTCGGGTTCGTCCTCGACGAGGATCCAGGCGCGCGCCTGCTCACCCGCGTGTTTGCGTACGTTGTCCAGGGCGGCGCCGACCGCGGCGGCCAGCTCCCTCGCCGCGGCCGGGGGCAGCGGCACGGGGGCGCCGGGCTCGGCGAGGCTGACCTTCGCGGCGGCGTACGGGGCGAGCAGGGACCGCAGGTCGACCGGGCCGGTGACGTCGTCCGGTTCCTCGACGGACCGTACGACGGCTCCGTCGGCCTCGTTCTCCGACACCCGGGAGACCGGGACCAGGCCGCCGGAGACCAGGGTGCGCAGGGCGACCTGCTGCTCGCCGGCCATCCGGCCCAGTTCGGCCGCCTCGCCGCCGATGACGGCGCCGCGCCGCTGCACCATGGCCAGCACCTGGAGCACGCTGTCGTGGATGTCCCGGGCCAGCCGCTCCCGCTCCCGGGTCGTGGCCTCGATCTCCAGGGCGCGGGCGAGGGTGCGCTCGGAGGCTCGGGCGACCTCGACGACGTACCCGATGGCGATGGCGGCGACCCAGACCAGGATCACGTTGTGGACGGTGTCCCGGGCGGGGGCGCCGCGCTCCGCCAGGTTGGCGAGGGCGACCGCGGTGGAGGCGACGGCCGCCCAGCGCCAGCCGCCCTTGAGCGCGAAGGCCAGCACGGAGCCGGCGGTCCATATCGACGGCAGCGTCGGACCGCCCTCGACGATCCGCGCGGCGTCGTCGGCGACCCGCGTGAGCAGGATGCCGATGATCGCGATCGTGAGGTCGACGGCGAGGAAGCGCTTGGTGCAGGCCGCCGCGTTCGCGACCCGCGGGAGGGTGGCCAGGGTCCACGCGAACAGCACGACGTAGTAGGCGATGGCCACACCGGGGCGGGTGTACTCGTCGTAGGCGGTGGCGAACAGGCCGACCGCGTACAGCATCGTGAGCACCCGGTACCCGGTCAGGGCACGCCACATCGGCAGCTCGACCGACATCCGCATGACCCGCTCGCGTTTGGCCAACTCCCCCACCCCCCGGTCCGTCCCCACCCTAGGGCTCGGACCGCTCCTTCTCGGCTCGTTCCTTCTCGGCTCGTTCCTTCTCGGCCTGCGCGGCCGCGGCCCTCGCCGCCTTCTCCGCTTCCTTCTCGGCCTTCGCCGCGTCCGCGATCTGCCGCTTGGCGGCGGTCGCGTACATGTCGACGTACTCCTGGCCGGAGAGCTTCATGATCTCGTACATGACCTCGTCGGTCAGCGCGCGCAGGACGAACCGGTCGTGCTCCATGCCCTGGTAGCGGCTGAAGTCCAGGGGCTTGCCGATCCGGATGCCCGGCCGCATCAGCTTCGGCATCACCTGGCCGGGCGGCTGGATCTTCTCCGTGTCGATCATGGCGACCGGAATCACCGGAGCGCCGCTGGCGAGCGCCACACGCGCGAGGCCGCCGGGCTTGCCCCGGTAGAGGCGGCCGTCGGGCGAACGCGTGCCCTCCGGGTAGATGCCGAACAACTCACCGCGCTCCAGCACTTCCAGCCCGCTCCTGATGGCCGCCTCGCCCGCGCCGCGCGCGCCGGAGCGGTCCACCGGGAGCTGGCCCACCCCCTTGAAGAACGCGGCCGTCAGCCGGCCCTTCACACCGGGCGTGGTGAAGTACTCCGCCTTCGCGATGAACGTGACCTTGCGGTCCAGGACCGCGGGCAGGAAGAACGAGTCGGAGAACGACAGGTGATTGCTCGCCAGGATGGCGGGACCCTCGGCCGGAATGTGCTCCATTCCCTCCACCCAGGGCCTGAAGGCGACCTTCAGCGGCCCTCCGATGGCGACCTTCATCGTGCCGTACAACAACCGAGTGCCTCCTGTGTCCGTCGATGAGACCTTAACCCGCGGCCCTCTCGAAGAGACCGACGGCCCTGGTCGGTGTCAGTGCGGTCGCGTACGGTGAAGCACACCTGGACTCGTTCACGTCCTTCTCATGAACAGGAGACCGAAGGTGCCGGTCCTGCCTGGAGCCGAGCCGTTCCGCCACGAGGGCGGGGAAGCGGGCGTCCTTCTCTGTCACGGCTTCACCGGATCGCCCCAGTCGCTGCGCCCCTGGGCGGAGTATCTGGCCGAGCGCGGTCTGACCGTCTCGCTGCCGCTGCTGCCCGGTCACGGCACCCGCTGGGAGGACATGCAGCTCACGGGCTGGCAGGACTGGTATGCCGAGGTGGACCGCGAACTGCGGGCCCTGCGCGAGCGGTGCTCGCAGGTGTTCGTGGCCGGCCTGTCGATGGGCGGCACCCTCGCGCTGCGGCTGGCCGCCAAGCACGGGGAGGCGATCAGCGGTGTCATGGTCGTCAACCCGGCGAACCGGATGCACGGCCTGGCCGCGTACGCGCTTCCGGTGGTCCACCACGTCGTCCGGACCACGAAGGGCATCGCCAGCGACATCGCCAAGGAAGGCAGCACCGAGCTGGGGTACGACCGCGTGCCGTTGCGCGCGGCGCACTCCCTGCGCACCTTCTTCCGCCTGGTCGACGGTGAGCTGCCGCAGGTCACGCAGCCGCTGCTGGTCCTGCGCAGCGCCCAGGACCATGTGGTGCCGCCGGTCGATTCCGCCCGCGTCCTGAGTCGGGTCTCGTCCACGGACGTAACTGAGATCGTGCTGGAACAGAGCTACCACGTCGCGACGTTGGACCATGAGGCGGACCGGATCTTCGCGGAGACCTACGCGTTCATCGCCCGGCTCGCCCCCAGCATCGGCAAGGAAGGGACGGCCGCCCGTGGCTGAGCACGACTCCGATCGCGAGGAGCGCGAGGACCGCGAGCCCGAGGAGCAGAACGTCCCGTTCGACGAGGACGCCGCGTGGGCGGCCATCGTCGCCGGGTACGGCGAGGAACCGCCGGACCCGCCGGGCAGCAAGCCCTTCAAGGCGGTCGAGGACCTGGCGCTGCTGGAGACCGAGACGAACGACGCCGGCCCCCAGGAGACCGGTCCCCAGGAGGCCGGCGACATCAAGCAGGCCACCAAGGAGCCACGGGAGTCCGGGCAGGAGAAGCCCGCGAAGCCGCTCGGCGGTTCCGTCTCCTTCGCCCCCGGGCTCGGCCCGCGGGACTACGGCACGCCGGAACCGGCCGAAGAGGACTTCGACGAGGACGACGAGGGGCACTTCGTCCCCCCGGAGCCGCCGCCGCTGCCCGCCGCCGACACCACGGCCAAGTTCGCCTGGCTGGGGGTGCTGGGCGGGCCCGTCCTGCTGCTGCTGGCGGTCCTGCTCGGCTGGGAGATGACCTGGTGGCTGACCACGGTCGCCATCGGCGGCTTCCTGGGCGGTTTCGCCACGCTCGTCATGCGGATGCGCTCGGACGACGAGGACGACCAGGATCCCGGGCGGGGAGCGGTCGTCTGACGCCGGACGCCGGATCACGCTGTCCGGCGGAGGTGGTTCAGGCCGCGGGCACCCGCAGCGCGGCCAGAACCGGCAGGTGATCCGTCGCTCCGAGCAGGTCGGCCTCGGCCACCCCGGGGAGGTCGAGCGGGACTCCGCAGCCGAGCACCTCGATGCCCTTCGTCGCGAAGATCGCGTCGATGCGGCGGTGGGGGGCGGTGCGGGTCCAGGTGTGTTCGCCGCCCCAGGGGGCGGTGGCCCGGCAGTCCTGGAGACCCTCGGCGAGGCGGGCGAAGGTGCGGCCGCCGGGGGGTTCGTTGAGGTCGCCGCCCGCGATCGCGTGGTCCACGCCCAGGCCGGCCAGCCGGTCGAGGAGCATGCCGCTCTGCTCGTACCGCTCGTCCTTGCGGAGCGAGAGGTGACAGCTCAGCACGCCGACGCGGGCGCCCCCGAACCGTACGACCGCGGTGGCGAAGCCGCGTCGGTGCTCGCCGGGGGTGAGGGGCAGCAGGACGTCCTCGGCGCGCTCGACGGTGGCCCGGAGCGAGCAGAGGATCGCCGGGCCCGCGGCGGTGCCGCCGCCGGTGAGGATCACGAGGTCCGCCGCGCGGGCCAGGCGGGCGAGCTTCTTGCGCCAGCGGAAGAAGCGGGGGGCTTCCTGGATGAGGACGAGGTCGGCTTCGCACGCCGTGATGACGCGGGCGAGGGCGTCCGTGTCGTCGCGCATGGAGCGGATGTTGTAGCTCAGTACGCGGATGAGGGCTGAACCGTCGGGGTCTGTGCGGGACTGCGGGAGCGGCGCCATGTGGATCAATTTACGCCCAGGAGCTCGGGACGCGAGGGTGTTGCGCGGCTGCTGGTGCGTTGTGGCTGGTCGCGGCTGCCGGTGCGTTGAGGCTGGTCGCGCCCGCGATGGGGGTATCCCCGCTGGAGCGAGGCCGAGAGGGGGAGGAGCCGCATGAGGTGGACGCCCCGCGCCCCTGAGGCGCGAGGAACCCACGTACGTCGGAAAGTGGCCGTCACATGATCGGGTCGGGCTCTCTCGCCAGGTCCGCCGCGCCCACCAGACCCGCCTTGTTGCCCAGCTGGGCCGCGATGACGTCGGCGACCGGGCGCCAGTTCCCGCCGACCAGCCAGCGCTTGTAGGACTTGCGGATCGGGTCGAGGACCAGTTCGCCCTCGTCCGAGAGGCCGCCGCCGACGATGAAGGCGGACGGGTCGAAGAGGGAGGCGAGGTCGGCGAGGCCGGCGCCGGCCCACCGGGCGAGCTCGCGGTAGGAGTCGACGGCGACCGGGTCGCCCTGGCGGGCGGCCATGGAGATGTGCTTGCCCTCGATGCCGTCGGGGCTGCCGTCACCCAGACCGAGGAGGATCTCCGCGTTCTCCGGGGTCGCGTTGGCGCGCTGCTTGGCGTACCGGACGAGGGCGCGGCCGGAGGCGTACTGCTCCCAGCAGCCCTGCGAGCCGCAGCCGCACAGCAGGCCGTCCGGGACCATCCGGATGTGGCCGAACTCGGCGGCCACGCCGAAGTGTCCGCGGCGCAGCTTGTTGCCGATGATGATGCCGCCGCCGAGGCCGGTGCCCAGGGTGATGCAGATGACGTTGCGGTGGCCCTTGCCGGCTCCGAACTTGTACTCGCCCCACGCGGCCGCGTTGGCGTCGTTCTCGACGACCACCGGGAGGCCGACGCGGGCTTCGACCTTCTCCTTCAGCGGCTCCTGGCGCCAGTCGATGTTCGGCGCGAAGTAGACCGTGGAACGCTGGCGGTTGACGTAGCCGGCGGCACCGATGCCCACGCCGACGATCTCGTGCCCGGCGCGCGCGCCGTCCACCGCGGAGGCGATGGCGTCCACGATGCCCTCGGGCGTGCCCGGGGTCGGCACCTTGTGGGTCGAGAGGATGTTTCCTTCCTCATCGACCACGCCGGCCGCGATCTTCGTGCCGCCGATGTCGACGCCGATGGTGAGTCCCATGAATCCCTCAGTTTCGGTCGAGCCCCGCTACGGCCCACGGTACCCGAGGCCCCACCGGTCGGGTCCCGTCGTCCAATCGGCGGGCAGGGGCAGGGCTCGGGACCGGGGCGACTCGAGGGAGTCGGAGCGGCGTCGGCCGGCGTCAGTCGAGGTCGATGCGTTCGCCCGGGCCGGGCTCGTCGCCGGGCTCGTCGCCGCGGTCGCCCAGGTCGCGCAGGCCGTTCTCCCGGGTCGTCCAGCGTCGCTCCTGGGCCTGCACGGCCGACCGGTACGCGGCCAGCAGTTCGCTCCCCGCGTTCGCCAGATGATCGAAGATGTCGGGGTTGCGCTCGATCACGGGTTCGACGGCGGCCTTGGCCTGCTGGACGACCTGCTTCACCACCTGCTGGGCGGCCGGACCGGCGACCGCGCCGAGCAGCGGGGACTGGAACCCGGACAGCTTGTCCGCGACGGTGTCGACGAGCTTGCGCAGCTCCTCGGCGGCCGAACCCGGGGGCGGGCCGTACTCGGTGCGGCGGCGGGCCTTCTCCGCCGCCAGGTCCTCGGCACAGGCCGTCGCCCAGGCGTCGGCGTCGGTCGCCCGTACCTCGTCCACGGCCTCACGCCCGTCCGCCTCGGGCGGGGGGAGCTCTTCGCTCATGACGGACTCCTGACTACGGTTCCTCTGTACGACGTTACCCGAACGGCCGCAGCGGGTTCACCGGGTCTGCGGCCACAGATCCGGGTCCGGCGCGAACCGGACGCGCAGCTCGTCGTCGCGCAGGGCGGCCCCGGCGACGGTGCAGCGGCGCAGCGCGGACGGCAGCGGCAGGATCCTGCGGAACTGGCCCGCGCTGACGAGGAGTTCGTCGCCGCGCCGGATCAGGTCCAGCTCGTCGCGTATGGCGCCGGGCAGCGGGATGTGCCACACCAGCACCCCGTCGTCGGCGAGCCGGTCGGCCACCGACCACTCGACGGTGGAGGTCGTGCTGTTGACCCCGGGGACGGCGAGGGCGGCGAGGTCCTCGGTGCCGCGCGGGTCGCCGCCGAGGTGGGCGACGGTCCGCACGTCGTACGACGCCCGCCACTCGTCGAGCGTCTTGCGCTGCTGGGCGATCAGACCGGCGGGCCAGGTGTCCCGTGCGGCTTCGGGCAGGACGCGGTTGGCCACCAGCACGTCCGGGCGCAGGCCGCGCAGGGCCAGGGCGAGGCCGGCGGCGCGGACGGCGTCGGCGCCGGCCGGGCCGGGTTCGGCGACCAGCCGTACGACGGTGTCGCGGTCGGCGAGGACCGCCTCGACGGCCGCGAGGTCGAGGTCCCAGCGGGCGGCGGTCTCGTACAGCCATTCCGCGGGCATCGGCACCCCGGCCAGCCGGCCGAGGACGGGGCGCAGGGCACGGGCCGCCTGCCGCTCGGGCGGGAGCAGCCGGCGCAGGTAGCGGCGCAGTTCCTCGGGGAGCGCGAGCAGGGCGAGCGCCTGCGGGGTGGGCGGGAGGTCGACGACCACGAGGTCGTGGGTCTCGGCGAGGGCGGCGTCGCGCAGGGCGCGGAGCAGGGAGAGTTCCTCGGCGCCGGGGAGGGGGGTGACCTCCTCGGGGTCCAGGCGGGAGGCGCCCAGCAGGTCGAGGGCGGTGGTGGCGCGAGTCTGGAAGGCGGTGAGGTCCTCGCGGAAGCGTTCGGCCGCGTCGGGGCGCCAAGCCGTGAGGTGCGGCGCGACCTGCCGGGGGGCCGGGCCCGTCGCCGTGCCCAGGGCCGCGCCGAGGGTGTCGGTGCGGTCCGCACCGAGGAGGAGGGTGCGGGTGCCGTCGCGGGCGGCGGCGAGGGCGGTGGCGGCGGCGACGGTGGTACGGCCGCTGCCGCCGGGGCCCGTGATCAGGATGGTGCGCATGGGGGTGAACCGTAACGGAGGCGGGCGCGGGTACGCGCACCGCCAGGGACCCGGCACAGCGGCGGTTCCCTGCTTCCGCCTCTGTCCGAGCCCCTGCTCGTGCCTCTACTTCTCCCCCGACTCCACCCGCTTCTTCAGCCCCGCCAGGGCCCGGTCGATGATGACCTTCTCGGCCTTGCGCTTGATCATGCCGAGCATGGGGATCTTGACGTCGACGGTGAGGCGGTAGGTGACCTCGGTCGCCCCCGCGCCGGCCGGCTTCAGGAGGTAGGAGCCGTCGAGGGAGCGCAGCATCTGGGACTTGACCAGGGTCCAGGACACCTCGTGGTCGCCGGTCCAGGTGTAGCCGAGGGTCTGGTCGTCCTTGATGGCGCCGGCGTCCATGACGAGACGGACCTGCTCGGCGCGGCCCTGCGCGTCGGTCTGGAGGACCTCCGCCTCCTTCACCTCTCCGGTCCAGTCCGGGTAGCGGGCGAAGTCGGCGATCACCGCCATGACGTCGGCCGGTGGCGCCTCGATCGTGATGCTCGAGCTGGTGTGTTCCGCCATCGCCGTGGCTCCTCCAGATACGGGCCGGTACTGAGGTCGTGGTGCGCACGTCTGTGCAGCGTGAAGGCTACCGCGCAGGCGCCCGGCCGACTTCACCCCGTCCGCCCCGTTCGCCGGAAAGCGCTCACCACTCCAGCGCCCAGGGTTTCCCGGTGCCCGCGAAGTGACCCACGTTCACACATTCGGTCGCCCCGATCCGCATCCGGCGCGCCAACGGCTGGTGGACGTGGCCGAACAGCGAATACCGGGGCCGCGTACGCCGGATGGCGTCCAGCAGCGCCCGGCTTCCCCGTTCGAAACGGCGCGCCACGGTGTCGTACACCAGTTCCGGCACCTCCGGCGGGATGTGCGTGCACAGCACGTCCACCTCGCCGACCGCCTCGATCTTCGCGGCGTATTCCTCGTCGCTGATCTCGTACGGCGTGTTCATGGGCGTGCGCAGACCGCCTCCGACGAAGCCGAAGACCCGGCCGCCGATCTCCACCCGCTGGCCGTCGAGCACCGTCGTGCCGGGGCCGGCGTACTGCGACCACAAAGGAGGCATGTCGACATTGCCGTAGGTGGCGTATGTCGGGGTCGGGAACGCGGCGAAGAGCTCGGCGTACTGCTTGCGTACGGCCTGTTCGATGACCGCCGCCCGGTCCCCGCCGACGCCCGCCCACAGCCGGGCCCCGAACTCGCGCGCCTCCTCGAAACGGCGGGCGGTGCGCAGTTCGACGATGCGGTGGGCGTTCTCGACCCCGAAGAGGTCGGGGAAGATCCCGCGCGAGTGGTCGGCGTAGTCGAGGAAGAGGACGAGGTCGCCCAGACAGATCAGGGCGTCCGCGCCGTCGCCGGCCCTGGCCAGGTCGCGGGCGTTTCCGTGCACGTCACTGACCACATGGACGCGCGTCCTGTCGTTACCGGGCGGTGTGGGTGCCATGTCGATCAAGAGTAAGCGTGTGCGGCATACGTGAACAGTGGCGATCGGGCGCCCGGTTACTGGCCAGTCAGTTAGTACGTGGACTACTGTGCGTGGAAGAAACACCAATCTGTGTGACGCAGCGAACATCTCGCCGGGACCCCCTGTCGAAGAAGCCATACCGGCGGGTAACGTCCGGTCGGTCCAGTCGTGCTCAGGATTTCAACCACAGGGTCCTCCAGGCCCCTGGTGTGGTTCTTGAGCACTGCCCGAGCCTTGGACCGCTCCGTCGCACAACAACGTCGTGGCGCCGGCGCCCTATGAGGAGCAGCAGTCTTGCGCGAGTTCAGCCTTCCGGCTTTGTACGAGGTCCCTGCGGACGGCAATCTCACCGACATCGTCCGCAGAAACGCCGCGCAGCACCCCGATGTCGCCGTCATCGCCCGCAAGGTGGGCGGCAGGTGGCAGGACGTGACGGCCACCGCCTTCCTCGCGGAGGTGCACACCGCCGCGAAGGGGCTCATCGCCTCCGGCGTGCAGCCCGGCGACCGGGTCGGCCTGATGTCCCGCACCCGCTACGAGTGGACGCTGCTGGACTTCGCGATCTGGAGCGCCGGCGCGATCACCGTTCCGGTGTACGAGACCAGTTCGCCGGAGCAGGTCCAGTGGATCCTCTCCGACTCGGGCGCCACCGCCTGCGTCGTCGAGCTGGACAACCACGCGGCGGCCGTCGACTCGGTGCGCGACAGCCTGCCCGCGCTCAAGCACGTCTGGCAGATCGAGGCCGGCGGCCTGGAGGAGCTGGGGCGCCTCGGGCAGGACGTCACCGACGAGGCCGTGGAGGAGCGCTGCTCGCTCGCCAAGGCCGACGACCCGGCAACCATCGTGTACACCTCCGGCACCACCGGCCGGCCCAAGGGCTGTGTGCTCACCCACCGCAGCTTCTTCGCCGAGTGCGGGAACATCGTGGAGCGGCTGCGGCCGTTGTTCCGCACCGGCGAGTGCTCCGTCCTCCTCTTCCTGCCGCTCGCGCACGTCTTCGGCCGGCTCGTACAGATCGCCCCGATGATGGCGCCGATCAAGCTGGGCACCGTCCCGGACATCAAGGACCTCACCAACGAGCTGGCCTCGTTCCGGCCGACGCTGATCCTGGGCGTGCCGCGGGTCTTCGAGAAGGTCTACAACTCGGCGCGGGCCAAGGCGCAGGCGGACGGCAAGGGCAAGATCTTCGACAAGGCCGCGGACACCGCGATCGCGTACAGCAGGGCGCTGGACACCCCGTCGGGCCCGTCGCTCGGCCTGAAGATCAAGTACCGGACGTTCGACAAGCTCGTCTACAGCAAGCTGCGCGCGGTGCTCGGCGGCAAGGGCGAGTACGCCATCTCCGGCGGCGCCCCGCTGGGCGAGCGCCTGGGGCACTTCTTCCGCGGTATCGGCTTCACGGTCCTGGAGGGCTACGGCCTGACCGAGTCCTGTGCCGCGACGGCCTTCAACCCGTGGGACCGCCAGAAGATCGGCACGGTCGGCCAGCCGCTGCCCGGCTCGGTGGTCCGGATCGCGGACGACGGCGAGGTGCTGCTGCACGGCGAGCACCTGTTCACGGGGTACTGGAACAACGAGGCCGCGACCGCGGAGGCGCTCGCCGACGGCTGGTTCCACACCGGTGACATCGGCACCCTCGACGAGGACGGCTACCTGAGGATCACCGGCCGCAAGAAGGAGATCATCGTCACGGCGGGCGGCAAGAACGTGGCCCCGGCCGTGATCGAGGACCGGATCCGGGCGCACGCGCTGGTCGCGGAGTGCATGGTGGTGGGCGACGGGCGGCCGTTCGTCGGCGCGCTGGTCACCGTCGACGAGGAGTTCCTGGGCCGCTGGGCCGCCGAGCACGGCAAGCCGGCGGGCTCCACCGCGGCGTCGCTGCGTGATGACGCGGACCTGAACGCGGCGATCCAGGCCGCGATCGACGACGGCAACGCCGCGGTGTCGAAAGCGGAATCGGTGCGGAAGTTCCGCATTCTCTCCTCCCAGTTCACGGAGGACTCGGGCCACCTCACGCCGTCCCTGAAGCTCAAGCGCAACGTGGTGGCGAAGGACTACGCGGCCGAGATCGAGGCCATCTACCAGAAGTAGCGCGGCCCCTGACGGAACGTCATGGCGCGGTGTCCTCGGCGAGGACCCGCGCCATGGTGCGTTCGGCGAGCGCGGTGATCGTCACGAACGGGTTCACTCCGATCGACCCGGGCACCAGCGAGCCGTCGGTGACGTACAGCTTCGAATACCCCTTCACCCGGCCGTAGTCGTCGGTCGCCCTGCCCAGCACGCAGCCGCCGAGCGGGTGGTAGCAGAAGTCGTCGGCGAACACCTTGCTGGACGAGCCGAACAGGTCGTAGCGGTAGATCGTCGAGTTGGCCGAGTTGATCCGGTCGAACAGTTTCTTGGCCATGTTCACCGAGACCGCGCTCTGGGCCGCCGTCCAGCTGAGCCTGACCCCGTCGCTGCCGGAGTCGTACGTGAAGGACGCCCGCTGGGGGTTCTTGGTGATCGCCAGATAGAGGCTGACCCAGTGCTCGAGACCGATGGGCAGCGGGGCGATCTCCGCGAAGACCGGGTTCGAGGCGTTGGCCCAGTCGTCGATGCCCATGACGGGCATGGTCGACTGGTTGGCGCCGACCGTGTCCCACACGTGGTTGGCCCGGCCGAGCATCACGTTGCCGTTGGTTCCCCAGCCGCTGCCGACGCTCGCGTTCAGGGCGGGCAGGGTGCCCGTCTCCCGGGCCCGGACGAGGAGTTCGGTGGTGCCGATGCTGCCGCCGCCGAGGAAGAGGTACGTGCAGCCGTACTGCTTGGTCTCGACGACCTTGCCGGTGAGGTCGATGCGGTCGGCGGTCAGGACGTACGTCCCGTCGGCGGCCCGGCTGATCGCGCGCACCTTCTCCAGGGTGTGGATGGTGACGTTCCCGGTACCGAGCGCGGAGGCCAGGTACGTCTTGTCGAGGCTGCGCTTGCCGGAGTTGTTGCCGTAGATGACCTCCTGCCCGAGAGCCGACTTGGTCGCCGTGCCGGCCGCCTCGCGCTGCATGTGGCCGAAGTCGTAGACGTTCGGCACGAAGGTGGTCTTCAGGCCGGTGTTGTCGGCGGCCTTCCGGGAGGTCCGGGTGAACTGGTACCACTCGGTCGACTCGAACCAGGCGGGGTCGATCGAGTTGACGCCGAGCATGGAGCGGGCGCGCGGGAAGTAGGTGCCGTACATCTCCGCGCTGTCGACGGTCGGGAACTGCTCGGCGAAGTACGACCGGAGCGGGGTCACCGCCATCCCGCCGTTGACCAGCGAACCGCCGCCGACGCCGCGGCCGACGTACACCGACATGGCGTCGTAGTGCACGCGGTCCAGGACGCCGGGATACGGGGTGATGTCCCTGTTGACGAGGTCCAGCCACAGGAAGGAGGCCAGCGGGGCCTCGGTGCGGGTGCGGAACCACATGGACCGCTGGTCCGGGGCGGCGGTGGAACAGAACACCTTGCCGTCGGAGCCGGGCGTGTTCCACAGCCGGCCCATTTCGAGGACGAGGGTGCGGATGCCGGCCTGGCCGAGGCGGAGGGCGGCCACGGCGGCGCCGTAGCCGGAGCCGATGACGATGGCGGGGGCGGATTCGACCGCGTCGGGCTCGGCGGCGCGGGCCGACTGGAGGCCGACTCTGGTGAAGCCGAGGGCGGCGGCGCTCTGCAGGGCGGCCATGCCCAGGATTTGACGTCTCGTCAGCTGACGCTGCATCAGTTTTGCTGTCATGCGCGCAGCATGTGCGGATTATCCGGTTCCGCCTAGAGGTGCGGCAGGGATTGGCTCGGACCTTTCAAGCCTCGTTTTGAAGTCTCCCTCTACAGAAGTTCCTTGAGCTTCTCGGCGAGCAGGTCCCACCGCCACTTCTCCTCGACCCACGCCCTGCCCCGTTCCCCCATCCTGCGGCGCAGTTCCGCGTCCCCGAGGAGAGCGACGACGCGCTCGGCGGCCTGCTCCGCGGACCCGCCGCGCACCACCCAGCCGGTCTCCCCGTCGAGCACCGCGTCCGGGGCGCCGCCGGAGTCGCCGGCGACGACGGGCAGCCCGGTCGCCGAGGCCTCCAGGTACACGATCCCGAGCCCCTCGACGTCGAGCCCGCCCCGCCGGGTCCGGCACGGCATCGCGAACACGTCCCCGGCGCCGTAGTGCGCGGGCAGCTCGGACCAGGGCACCGGGCCGGTGAAGCGCACGGAGCCGGCGACTCCCCACTCGTGCGCCAGCTCGCGCAGGTCCTTCTCATAGGGCCCGCCCCCCACGATCAGCAGCACGGCGTCCGGCTCGGCGGCCAGGATCCGGGGCATGGCCCGGATCAGCGTGTCCTGCCCCTTGCGCGGCACCAGCCGGGACACGCACACGACCACCGGCCGGTCGGTCAGCCCGAGCCGCGCCCGGACCTCCTCGCCTCCCGAACCCGGGTGGAAGGTCTTCTCGTCCACGCCCGGCGGCAGCTGCACCATCCGGGACGCGGCCGAAGGCGTTAGCGCCGTCGCGATCCGCGAGCGCGTGTACTCGCCGAGGTAGGTGATCGTGTCCGTCGACTCCCCGATCCGCCGCAGCAGTTGCCGCGCGGCGGGCAGCTGGGCCCACCCGGCCTCGTGCCCGTGGGTGGTGGCCACCAGCCGCTCGGCGCCCGCCTTCCTGAAGGCCGGCGCCATCAGGGCGAGCGGCGCCGCCGCCCCGAACCACACCGACGTACAGCCGTGCTCCCGCAGCAGCCCGACGGCCCTCCGGGTCACCCCGGGCGTCGGCAGCAGCATGGTGGTGGAGTCCCGTACGACGGTGAAGGGCTGTTCGGCGTCGAACGCGGCCGTCGCCTCGATCCCCTCCCGCGAGCGCTTCCAGGTGGAGGCGTACACCACCAGCCGCTCGGGGTCGAGCCGCAGCGCCATGTTGTGCAGGAACGCCTGGATCCCGCCCGGCCGGGGCGGGAAGTCGTTCGTGACGACGAGAGTCTTGTCCATCGCCGCAGACCCTACCGAACCACCTGCTCACGGCGGCCGTCGGCCGCGTGTGTGGCACGCTCACCACAGCGCGGGACATCATGTTCCCGCAGAACGCGAATCGAACGGCAGGGGATCAGGTGGAGACGACGGGCGCGAGGCGGTCACTGACGTGCCTGCTGCTCACCTGGGGCGTGACCAGGCTGCTGCTGTTGCTCTTCGTGTTCAAGGTGTACGTCTTCCCCGGCCCGGACGTCACCAGCGACGTGTCGGCCATCTACCAGGGCTGGTACGAGGTGCTGCGCACCGGCACCTTCCCGCTGGACGACGTCACCTGGCAGTACCCGCCCGCCGCCGCCCTCGCGATCCTCTCCCCCGCGCTGCTGCCGGGCCTGGACTACGCGTCCGCGTTCTTCGTCCTGGCCTTCCTCGCCGACCTGGCCGCACTCGTCCTGCTGGTGTACGCGGGCCTGCGCCCCGGCCGAAGGCTGCGCGGCGCGTGGGTGTGGGTGGCGGGCGTCCCGCTGCTCGGGCCGACCGTGTACGCCCGCTACGACGTGATGGTCGTCGCGGTCGCCGTCGCCGCCCTGCTCGCGGGCTCCCGGCACCCCCGGCTGATGGGCGCCCTCGCGGGTTTCGCGGCGATGCTGAAGGTGTGGCCGGCGATGCTGCTCCTGGGGGCCCGCGCGCGCGGGAGCTGGGCCGCGGCGGCGGTGACCGTCTCCGGGCTGGCCGCGGCCTTCGCCGTGACCATGCCCGGTGCCTTCGCCTTCGTGACCTTCCAGCGCGACCGGGGCACCGAGGTGGAGTCGCTCGGCTCCCTCGTCTTCCATGTGGCCCGGCACCACGGCTGGCCCGGGGAGGTGCTGCTGAACTACGGCTCGGTCGAGTTCCTCGGGCCGTGGGTGAACATCGTCAGCACGGCCGCGCTCGCCCTGACCGGCATGGCCTTCGGCTGGCTGCTGCTGTGGCGGCTGCTGGCGACCCGGTTCGAGGCGCACACCATGGCCGACGCGGCCTTCGTGGCGGTGCTGATGTTCACCACCACCAGCCGGGTGATCAGCCCGCAGTACATGGTGTGGCTGGTCGGCCTCGCGGCGGTCTGCCTGGGCTTCCGGGCGGGCCGGATGGCGGCCCCGGCCGCCCTGGTGCTGGCGGCGTGCTTCGTGACGGTCCTGGAGTTCCCCCTCTGGTTCGCGCACGTCGTGGCGAGCGACCCGCTCGGCGTCACCCTCATCGCCGTCCGCAACGGCCTGCTGGTCCTCGCCACCGTGGCCGCCGCCCGCGTCCTGTGGCGCGAGACGGTCCCGAGGCCGGAGCCGGCCCGCGTGCCGGGTCAGGCCGCCCACGCCGAAGAGGCCCCGGCCTCCTCCTGAGCCCGGCCCGGCAGCCCGGAACGCACTCCCACGATCCGGTCCCACGCCCGTCCGGAACGCACTCCCACGATCCGGTCCCACCCACCGTCAGCCCAACTCCGCCCGCAGATGGTCCCGCCACTGCGCGGTGAACTCCTCCGGTGTCGTGTCGAGGACCTTCTTCATGGCGTCCTCGACCGCACCCGCCCGCTTCTGGTGCGCGCCCACGGCCCGGTAGAACTCGTCCAGGCGGACCTCACCCCACTGCTCGGCGATCATCCGGCAGGCCATCCAGCCGGCCTCGTACGCCCGTGCCAGCTCGGTCGCGTCCCCGCTGAAGCCGAAGTCCTGGTCGGCCGGCAGCGCGGTCGGTGTCCTGTCCGCGTGCACGGCCTCCTGCAGCTCGGGCGCGGCCTGCGCGGGCGTACGGCCGCTGTCGCGGTAGCCGGCCCAGTCCGCGTACCCCTCGGACAGCCACAGCGGGGTCGCCGGGGTGGTGTGGGCGCGGGTGGCGACATGGGTGGTCTCGTGGGTGAGCACGACCTGTTTGCCGAGCGCGCCGAGGACGCCGTACGCGTCGGGGTTGACGATGATCCGGTCGGCGGGAGCCCGCGCCGGGGTGCCGGTCTCGCCGGTGGTGACGGCGGCGATCCCCCGGTACGCCGAGGCGGGCGAGCCGAGCAGCCCCGCCATGCCCGCCAGCGACTGCGGTACGACGACCACGACGTGCCGGGACCAGTCGGTGCCCCACGCGTCCGACACGGCGGGCACGGCACGGTCCGCCAGGTCGGCGTAGGAGTGCAGTGCCTCACCGCTCTGTCCGACCCCCATGACCAGGCTGTGCTTCCCGCGGACGACGGTCACCTCGCCCTGGTCCCACAGCTGCTGGGGGGACTTCCTGGCGGGCTGCTCGGCGTCCACGTACCACCGGCCGCCCGCGTCCCGGGAGAGCTTCAGGGTGCGGCCGACGGTGACGGGGGCCCCGTCGTAGCCCTGGACGCGGTAGCCGAGCTGAGCGTCGGCGGTGGCGGTGGCGCCGGTGCGGTGCAGGGCGGTGACGCGGTAGGACCAGGCGGCGAGCGGGACCGCGCTGAGGTTCTCGAACCAGCTCAGGGCGCCGGTCCGGACGAACGCCGCCCGGTCCCGGTCGAGCACCGCCCTCGCGCGCCGGTCGAGGATCCGCTGGAGGTCCGTCCGCGCGCTGTCGGTGGCGGGCTTTCCGCCGCAGCCCACCAGGCCCACGAGCAGCAACAGGCACAGCGCCACGACTCCGTGTCCCGACGCCCTCCCTCGACCTGCCACGCTCCGATCGTACGGGGGGTGTGGGCGCGCGGTCAGACCCGTGTCACGGTCGCGCCCGGGATCATGTCCACCGGGTCGTAGCGCACTGGTGCACCGGGGTAGGGCGCGTGGATCACCTGGCCGTTGCCCATGTACATCGCGACATGGCTGGCGTCGTTGCGGTAGGTGACCAGATCGCCGGGCAGCGCCTGGGAGAGCGGGACCTGCCGACCGGCGAAGCGCTGGGCCTGCGAGGTACGCGGCAGCGCGATGCCGGCCTGCGCGTACGACCACTGCATCAGGCCCGAACAGTCGAAGCCGGAGGGACCGTTGGCGCCCCAGACGTACGGCTTGCCGAGCGCGGAGCGGACCGCGGCGACGGCGGCCGCCGCCCGGGCCGAGGACGCCGCGGCGCTTCCGAGGCCGGGCAGGTCGGCGCGCCCGGAACGCGAGGCCCGGTCGTAGACGGCCCGCTCGCCGGAGGGCAGGGAGTTGAGCAGTGCCCGGGCCTTGGCGAGTTTCCTCTCCACGGACCGCTTGTGGGAGGCGACGGCCTTGCGGCTCTTCTCCAGCTCGCCGAGCGTGCGGGCCGCGGCGGAGCGCTCCTGGGCGAGTTCACGCATGGCCGACTGGAGCTCCTTGAGTTCACCGGCCTGCTGGAGGGTGATCCGGTCGAGGGCGGCGGCCTTGTCGAGGTAGTCGTCCGGGTCGTCGGAGAACAGCAGCGCGAGGGACGGGTCGAGGCCGCCGGCGCGGTACTGGGCGCCGGCCAGCGAACCGAGCGAATCCCTCATGGAGTTGATGCGCTCCTGCTGCCGGGCGATCCGGTCCTGGGCGCCGCTCACCTCCTCGCGCAGCGAGTCGGCGCGCTCGTCGGCCTTGTTGAAGGCCTCGGTGGCTTTCTCGGCCTCCTCGTAGAGACGGTCCACCTCGGCACGGGTGTCGTCGTGCGGTGCGGCGACGGCCGAGGTGGCCGGCAGGACCCCGAGGGCCGCGGCCGCGGCTGACATGACGCAGAGCGCTGCACTGGCGCCCCGGTCGAACCCGGACGGTGCAAGGCGGCGATGGGACCCCACGGGAAGCCGCACTCCTTCCGCTGGCGGACAAGGAAACGCGGCAGACAGTAGCCCCGCACCGGGGCCCTCACCAACGACCTGAGTGGGTGCGCAAACGGGACGCCCCGCCTCTGACGCAGGTCACAGGCGGGGCGCGGGCTCAGTTCACGGTGTTGTGATTCGCCCGTTCGGGCGGGTGGGGTGTCCTGATCCTGGACTCGGAACTCGGAACCCGGACCCGGATCCCGGACCGGGAAACTCGACCGAGAGCCTGACCGGCCAGGATCAGACGCGGACGCCGAACATGAACGGGCCGCCGATCGTGCCCATCGACTCGTAGCGGACGACCGTGCCGGTGCGGGGCGCGTGGATGATCTGGCCGTTGCCCGCGTAGAGACCGACATGGTGCAGGTCGTTGAAGAAGAACACCAGGTCGCCGACCTTGAGCTGGCTCTGGGAGTAGATCCTCGTTCCGTAGTTCGCCTGGGCCTCCGATGTGCGCGGGATGCCCACGCCGGCCTGGGCGTAGGCCCAGGAGGTCAAGCCCGAGCAGTCGTAGGAGGCGGTGCCGGTGGCGCCGTAGAAGTACGGCTTGCCGAGCTGGCTCTGGGCGGCCTGGAAGGCGGCGGCGGCGCGGCCGGAGCCGGCGGGGACGTTACCGAGGTCCACACGCTCGGCCGAGTCACGGCTGGCGCGGTTCTGCTCGGCGGCGAGGCGGGCCTTCTGAGCGGCCGTCAGCGAGTTGAGGAGCTTCTGCGCCTCGGCCAGCTTGCTCTGGACCTGCTGCTTCTTCTTGCCCAGCTCGGTGCGGGTGGAGGCGAGGTCCTTGAGCTTCTCGGACGCCTCGGAGCGGTCCTGGGCGAGCTCGCGCTGCTTCTCCTGGATCTTCTTCAGCGCCTCTACCTGCTGGGCGCTGAGCTGGTCGGCGGTGGAGGCCTTGTCCAGGTAGTCGTCCGGGTTCGACGACAGGAAGAGCTGGAGGGAGGAGTCGATGGAGCCGGTGCGGTACTGGGCGGCGGCCGCCAGGCCCATGGAGTCGCGCAGCTCGTTGAGCTCGCCCTGGCCGCGGGCGACGTTGTCCTGGATGGTGGAGATCTCCTTCTGGAGCTTCTCCTGCTTCTCCTTGGCCCCGTTGTACTTCTCGGTGGCCGCCTCGGCGTCCTCGTAGAGCTTGTCGACCTTGGACTTGACCTCGTCCACGCTCGGCTTCTCGCTCGGCGCCGCGTTGGCGGCGTTGGCGCTGAAGGCGACGGCGGCGGCGGCAGCAGTGGTGAGCACGGTCACGCGAGCACGGCTCGGCTGCTTGGGTCGACGGTGGGACGCCACGGAGGTGAACTCCTTCTTTTGAGTGATCACCTGCTCGGAGGTTCGAGGTGACCTTAGTGACCTTCCTGTGATCAGATCAAATCCTCACACGAAAAATCTCGTCACACCCTGCATTCTTTGCACTCAAGTCACAGGAGGTGATGCCTGCTTGACGCTGCGCTGCGGTACAGTTCCGTCAAATCGGGCAGTAAACCTCTGCGTTGATGTTTTCAGGACAGTCGCTTGAGAAGCACCGCAGAAGCGACCGGCCGTGCCCCCGCCCCGGCCACTCCGTCGGCGACCTCACGGTCGGTCGACGCGACGATCACCGGACGGCCCGGGGGCTCCGCGCGCACCAGCTGGCGGATCACCTCGTCGGCGGTGATGCCCGGTTTCGAGAACAGCACCCGCACTCCGCGCGGCGGCGCCAGCAGCACCGGCGCGGCCAGCTCGGCCCCGTCGAAGACACAGGTCACCTCGGCCCCGGTCTGCGCGGCGAGCTGCGAGAGCTGACCGAGGAGCCTCAACCGCTGCTTCTCCAGAGGCATCTGGGGATAGCCGGTCTTGGTCACGTTGTAGCCGTCGACGACCAGATGGGCCTGGGGCAGCGCGAGCAACTGGTCGAGGATCGCGGGGTCGTTTTCGGACAACGCCCGCGTGGCGATGTCCTTCGGGGTCATTCGTCCCGGTTCGACGGCGTCCACGGTCTGGGCCGGCCGTACCGAGACGGGCGGCAGCGCGAGTTCCCGGCGCAGCCCCTGCGTCGCGTCGAGCAGGGTGTCCAGCAGCAGCCGTACGCGCATGTCCTCGACGCTGCGTCCCTCACGGGCCGCCCGGCGGGTGGCCTCCAGCGCGGACTCCGCCTCCCCGAGGCGCGCCTTCAGCCGCCGCGACTCGCTCTCGGCGGCGGAGACCTGGGCCTGCCCCTCGGCGCGGACGGTCTCCATCTCGGCGTGCAGCTTGCGCAGCGCCGCCTCGCCCCGCTTCACGTCACTCAGGGCCGCGCGCAGCTTGCGATGCAGCGAGTCGGCTTCCTTCCTGGCCGAATCCAGCTCACCGCGCAGCCGCTCGGTCTCACTGCGGGTCTGCCCACGGGCCCGGTCGAGTTCCTCGCGCAGCCGCTCCAGTTCGGCCCGGCTCTCCTCGCCGGCGCGCTCGGCATCCGCCCGCTGGGCCTCCTCGCCCGCCGCGGTCACCAGCTTCACCCAGCCCGTGGGCCGCAGTACGTAGGCCGCGGCCGCCACGTCGAGCGGGTCCGCGGCCGGGGGCGGCGAGCCGGAGTCCAGGGCGCCGGAGAGTTCCGGCTGGGCCTCTCTGAATTTCTCGCCGATGCGCTGCCGGAACAGCGGATCGGTCTCCAGGGCGGCCGCCATCGCGTTGCCGGCGAACTTGGCCCGCCGGTTGGGCGCGAACCGGGCGTACTGCCGCAGCTGCGCGGGCAGCTCGCCGACGGTCAGCCCGCCGAAACCGTCGGAGACGATCTGTACGACCCTGCGGCGCACTCCGTCGGGCAGCGGACGGTCGAGCACCTCAGCGGCGCCGTCGCCCGGCTCCCCGCCTGTGGTCTCCACCATCCTCACCCCATCGCCTCAGCGGGGCCCGCTCCCTCAGGAGCCGGCGCCCGGCCTGTCCACGAGTTCCACCTGGTCCACGGCATTGCACCAGCGGCAGCGCACCGACTCGATGGTCTCACTGACCACCTCACGCTCCTCGACCTTGGGCTCTCCGGCCAGGTCGAGGTGGATGTACTCGACGACCTTCGACGAGCGCGTCACATCGAAGCGGGTGAGGTTGCCGCAGAGAGTGCAGCGCCACCGCGTCGTGGCAGTCGGCAGGGGAACCGTCATGGTGACTGTTCGCTTCCTTCTGGTCTCGGTACCGCTGGTGCCGGTACTTCCAGTGTCGAGGACGCCCAGCGCTCCCCGACGCATTTGGCTCGTTACCCTACGGCCTGGCGAGGACTCGCCGCTCGGCCGTCCACGGCGGCGAGGCGGTCTGTGCCGCTGCGTCCCCTTACGTCATGCTCTGTGTTCATGATCAGCAACTGGAGCGAGACGATCGGCAGGGCGAGCAGATCGGTCCGGAGGTCGCAGGCGCCGGTGACGTACGGGCTGATCGCCCTGTGCTCCCTGATCTTCCTGATCGGTCCGGCCTCGGGCCTCGATCCGGCATACGGCTCCGGCGAGGCGCTGCTCACCGCTCAGCGGGCCTATTTCCACCGCTGGGGCGTGGTCCCGGCCGGGCTGTTCGAGGGCTCGGCGCGCGCCGCGCTCACTCCCGCCACCGCCCTCTTCGTCCACGGGAGCTGGGTGCACCTGCTGGGCAACATGCTCTTCCTCTACGTCTTCGGGGTGATGACCGAGGAACGGATGGGCCGCGTCCAGTTCACCCTCTTCTACGCCGGCTGCGGCTACGTCGCCCTGCTGGGGTACGCCGCCGCCAACGCGGACTCCGAGCAGTCCCTGGTGGGCGCGTCCGGGGCGATCTCGGCGGTCCTCGGCGCGTTCCTCTACCTGTTCCCCGGGGCCCGGGTGACCAGTCTTCTGCCGTTCCTCTTCTTCCTGCCGCTGCGCTTCCCGGCGTGGGTGGTGCTGCCCTTCTGGGCGGCGCTGCAGTGGCTGGCGGCCGGGCGGGCGTCCCAGGGGCCGCAGGTGGCCTACCTGGCCCACCTGGTGGGCTTCGGGGTGGGCTTCGGCTACGCGTGGGTGCGTTTCGGGCGTGGGACTAAAGTGAGGACCGCCCCAGCTCCGGCCCCCGAGGGAGAGAACCAGCCGTGATCACCGCGATCGTGCTCATCAAGACCAGCGTGGACCGGATTCCCGAGATCGCCGAGTCGATCGCCGCGCTGGACAGCGTGAGCGAGGTCTTCTCCGTCACCGGTACCTACGACCTGATCGCGATGGTCCGGGTGAAGCGGCACGAGGACCTGGCGGAGATCATCCCGGGCCGGATCAGCAAGATTCCGGGCGTCGAGGCGACGGACACGCACGTGGCGTTCCGTACGTACTCGCAGCACGACCTGGAGGCGGCGTTCGCGATCGGACTGGACTCGTGAACACCGCCTCTTGCGTACGTTCCGCTCAGACCGCGGGGACGCAGCGGCCGTCCTCGGTCCGGTAGCTCCACCGGGCACCGTCGGTCACCAGTTCCCGCACGGCGTTCACGAACCGCTCCACGTGCTCGTCCGGCGTTCCCGCGCCGAAGCTGACACGGATGGCGTTCAGGGACTTCTCGCCCGGGGCGGCCTCGGGGGCACCGCACTCGCCCTGGGCCTCGGGTCCGGTGCCGAGGAGGGTGCGGACCAGCGGGTGGGCGCAGAACAGACCGTCGCGCACCCCGATGCCGTACTCGGCGGACAGGGCGGCGGCGAAGTGGGAGCTGTTCCAGCCGTCGACGACGAAGGAGATCACACCGACCCGCGGGGCGTCGTCGCCGAAGAGGGACAGGATCCGGACCTCGGGCACCTCGGCGAGGCCGGCCCGCACCTTCTCGATCAGGTGCTGCTCCCGGGCGACCAGGGTGTCGAAGCCGGCCTCGGTGAGCGCCTTGCAGGCGGAGGCGATGGAGTAGGCGCCGATGACGTTGGGCGACCCGGCCTCGTGCCGCGCGGCGCTGTCGTGCCACTCCACGTCCACTCCCCCGTCCTCGCGCCGGGTGACCTTGCGGCTGGCGCCGCCGCCCGCGAGGTACGGCCGGGCCTCGCGCAGCCAGTCGGCCCGGCCGGCCAGGACGCCGCAGCCGAAGGGCGCGTACAGCTTGTGCCCGGAGAAGGCGACCCAGTCGACGTCGAGGTCCCGCACGGAGACCGGGTGGTGCGGGGCGAGCTGGGCGGCGTCCAGGACGATCCGGGCACCGTGCGCGTGGGCGGCGGCGGCCAGCTCCCGCACGGGCCACAGCTCGCCGGTGACGTTCGAGGCGCCGGTGACGCAGACCAGGGCCGGGCCGCGCGGGTCCCGGGTGGCCAGGGCGCGCTCCAGGGTCGCGACCGCCTGACGCGGGGTGCGCGGGGCGTCGAGGTAGGTGACGTGGGCGTCCTGCCACGGCAGCAGCGACGCGTGGTGCTCGGTCTCGAAGACGAAGACCTGGCAGTCGGCGGGGAGCGCGGCGGCGAGCAGGTTCAGGGAGTCGGTGGTGGACCGGGTGAAGACCAGCTGGTCGTCGGCGCGGCAGTCCAGGAACTCGGCGACCGTCCGGCGGGCGTTCTCGAACAGGTCGGTGGACAGCTGCGAGAGGTAGCCGGCGCCGCGATGGACGCTGCCGTAGTACGGGGCGTACGCCGCCACGTCGTCCCAGACGCGCTGCAGGGCGGGGGCGCTGGCCGCGTAGTCGAGTGCCGCGTAGGTGACCTCGCCACCGGTGACGAGCGGGACGGTGACATCCCGGCCCAGAACGGGCAGCGGGGCACAAACGGTCTGGGCGGTGGCAGCGGTGGAGACGGACATGGCTGAACTCCCGTACGAGGCAGGCGGATTCACCACGCGAGCGGCTACGGCTCAAGCGTGGGAAGGAGGAAAAAGGGATGCGGAGGCGGGGCTCTGCGGCCCTATCGCATTCGCTGGCTCACGGAAAGCTCCTCGACGACCAGGACCCCTGGCCGCGCTCACTCAGACGAGTGCGAGGGGTCCGCGCTTGCCGCAGACCTCGCTGCCTACGGCCTGGTCTTCACCCGGGGCACCCCGCCACGGACGGAGGGTTGCCGGACAGTCGGCCGGGGCCTCATGACTGTCACTCATGACCTGGTTCGAAAACGTACGTGAGTGATCGCGGTCCCGCAACCCGTGTCCGGATCGCGGGACATGCGCGCGTGATCGTCAGGCGTTGCTGGCGGCCGCCCAGCGCTCCAGCGTCCGCTTGGCCGCGCCGGAGTCGATGGCCTGGGCCGCCTTCTGGATCCCGGCCCGGATCTGCTCGGTCAGCGGCGCCCCGGTCGGCTCCAGAGCCGCCAGCCCGGCCGCCGAGTTCAGCAGGACGGCGTCCCGTACGGGCCCCTGCTCGCCGTCCAGGAGCCTCCGGGCGACCTCGGCGTTGTAGGCGGCGTCGGCGCCTCTCAGCGCCTCGACGGGAACCAGGTCGAGGCCGACGTCCCGCGGGTCGAAGGCCTCCTCGGCGACCTTGCCGTCGCGGACGATCCACACCCGGGAGGTGGCCGTGGTGGTCAGCTCGTCGAGACCGTCGTCGCCGCGGAACACCAGCGCGGACGAGCCGCGTTCGGCCAGTACGCCGGCGATGAGCCCGGCCATCCGGGTGTCGAAGCAGCCGACCGCCGAGGCGGTGACCCTGGCCGGGTTGGTCAGCGGACCGAGCAGGTTGAACGAGGTCGGAATCCCCAGGTCCCGCCGGACCGCGCCGACGAACCGCATCGAGGGATGGAACTTGGCCGCGAAGCAGAAGGTGATCCCGGCCTCCTCCACCACCCGCGCCACTCCCTCGGGCGCCAGGTCCAGGTTGATGCCGAGCTTCTCCAGCACGTCGGAGGAGCCGCTCGCCGAGGACGAGGCCCGGTTGCCGTGCTTGACGACCTTCGCCCCGGCTCCCGCGATCACGATGGCGGACATCGTAGAGATGTTCACCGTCTTGGCCCGGTCGCCGCCGGTACCGACGATGTCGACGGCCGGGCCGGGGATGTCCAGGGGCTGCGCGTGCGCGTACATCGCCTCGACCAGGCCGTTGATCTCCTCGACCGTCTCGCCCTTGGCCCGCAGCGCCACCATGAAGCCCGCGATCTGGGCGTCGGTGGCCTCGCCGCTCATGAAGCGGTCCATGGCCCATGCCGTGTCGGCGGCGCTCAGGTCCCGCCCGCCGAGCAGCGCGCTCAGTACCTCGGGCCAGGAACGGTCCGCCGCGGTGTCGCCTCCAGCGGGGGTCACAGCGCTCATAAGCCGCTCCTGGCTCAGTCCCGGACTGCGGGACACGGTTCTCGTCGGCCCCACCCTATCCAGCGCCGGGCACGGCGAAGGGCCCCCGTCCGAAGACCGGACGGGGGCCCTTGCCGTGGTGTGGCGACGCGGTGATCAGTGGTGGCCGTGGCCGCTCGTGATCTCCTTGTACTCCTCGACGGTGGGCTTGGGGATCTGGGCCTCTTCGCCGTAGTACGCCTCGCTGAGCTTGGCGCGCAGCTTCTCGGAGCCCTTCGCCTTGCGCTCGACGCCGTTGTCGTCGACCGTCGGGCCGATCTCGGCCGGGCGGTACTGCTCGTGCGCGGTGAGCGTGTGCAGCTGCTCCTGGCTGAGCGGCTCGTGCACCTCGATGAACTCACCGTGCGGCAGGCGCTTGATGATGCCCGACTCGCGGCCGTGCAGCACCGTCTCCCGGTCGCGGCGCTGCAGACCGAGGCAGATCCGCTTGGTGATGACGAACGCGACCACCGGCGCCACGAAGAACGCGACCCGCACGAACCAGGTGATGGAGTTGATCGACAGGTGGAAGTGCGTGGCGATGAGGTCGTTGCCACCACCGATCAGCAGGACGAAGTACCAGGTCATCCAGGCCACACCGAACGCCGTCCGGGTGGGGACGTTGCGCGGGCGGTCCAGGATGTGGTGCTCGCGCTTGTCGCCGGTGACCCAGGCCTCGATGAACGGGTAGACCGCGATCGCGACCAGGACCAGCGGGAAGATCACCAGAGGGATGAACACACCCAGGACGAGCGTGTGACCCCAGAAGTTGATCTCCCAGCCCGGCATGACACGGATCAGACCCTCGGAGAAGCCCATGTACCAGTCGGGCTGGGCGCCGGTCGACACCTGGTCCGGACGGTAGGGGCCCATGGCCCAGATCGGGTTGATCGAGGCGATCGCCGCGATGGCCGCGATGACACCGAAGACCAGGAAGAAGAAGCCTCCGGCCTTGGCCATGTAGACCGGCAGCAGCGGCATGCCGACGACGTTGTTGTTCGTCTTTCCGGGACCCGCGAACTGCGTGTGCTTGTGGTAGAAGACCAGGATCAGGTGGCCGACGACCAGGCCGAGCATGATGCCCGGCAGCAGCAGCACGTGGATCGAGTAGAAGCGGGCCACGAAGTCGCCGCCCGGGAACTCGCCGCCGAAGAGGAAGAACGACAGGTACGTGCCGACGATCGGCACGGACAGGATCGCGCCCTCCATGAAGCGGACACCGGTGCCGGAGAGCAGGTCGTCCGGGAGCGAGTAGCCGGTGAAGCCGGTGAACATGCCCAGGACGAACAGCAGGAAGCCGAACAGCCAGTTGACCTCACGCGGCTTGCGGAACGCACCCGTGAAGAACACGCGCATCATGTGCACGAACATGCCCGCGAGGAAGATCAGCGCCGCCCAGTGGTGGATCTGCCGGATCAGCAGACCACCGCGCACATCGAAGGAGATGTGCATGGTCGAGTTGAACGCCTCGGACATCAGCTGGCCCTGCAGCGGGACGTAACTGCCGTGGTACTCCACCTCGTTCATCGACGGGTGGAAGAACAGCGTCAGGTACACACCCGTGAGGATGATGATGATGAAGCTGTAGAGGCAGACCTCGCCCAACATGAACGACCAGTGGTCGGGGAAGATCTTGCGCATGTTGGACTTGGCCAGGGAGTAGATCCCCAGGCGGCCGTCGGCCCAGTCGGCGACCTTCTCGCCGGCCGGTGCCTTCCCGCGAGAGCGGCCCGGCCCGTCCGCGGACGGGTTCGTGTTGCTGGCTGTAGTGCTCATCCGCGCTCCCAGAATGCAGGACCGACGGGCTCTTCGAAGTCGCCGAGCGCCTCGAGGTAGCCATCGTCATTCACGCCGATCCGCAGCTGCGGCAGGGCGTGACCGGCGGGGCCGAAGATCACCCGGGCACCGTCGGAGAGGTCGAAGGTGGACTGGTGGCAGGGGCAGAGCACATGGTGCGTCTGCTGCTCGTACAGGGAGATCGGGCAGCCCACGTGGGTGCAGATCTTCGAGTACGCGACGATGCCCTCGTGCGACCACTCGAGCTCGCGCTTGTCCTTGATGTTGTCCGGCTGGATCCGGACGATCATCAGGGCCGCCTTGGCGATCTCGGTCTGGAAATCCTCGTCGTGCTCCTCCAGGCCCTCGGGCTTGGCGAAGGTCAGCGAGCCGACCGCGACGTCGGAGGCACGCAGCGGCTCGTTGGTGTTCATGTTGACGAGCAGCAGGCCCTTGCGCCACATCGTGTGCCGGAGCTTGGTGCCGGGCAGCGGGCCGAGGTCGCGCAGCAGCATCACGCCGGAGAGCGGGAACAGGGCCAGCGCGCCGAACATCGTGTTGCGGATCAGCTTGCGGCGGCCGAGCGCCGACTCCTTGGCGCCGTCCCTGAAGTCGGCCATGACCTTGGCCTTGACCTCGGGGGCGGCCTCGATCGGGTGCCGCTCGTCGGCGATCTCCACGTCGGACATCAGGGTGCGGGCCCAGTGGACCGCGCCCGCGCCGATGGTGAACAGCGCCACGCCCAGCGTCAGGCCCAGCGCGAAGTTCAGCGCGTTGACGTGCCCGATCGGGAAGACGTAGACCGCCCGCTCGTGCGGGATCGTCACATACGAGGCGATGAAGCCGACGGTGGCCAGCATCGACACCGTGAACAGCAGGGCGACCGCGCGCTCGGACCGCCTGGCGGCCCGCTCGTCGATGTCCTGGATCCGGTGCTCGTGGGGCGGCAGACCGGGATCCGCGAACGGGTCCTTCTCGTCCGCGACGCCTACCGCGCCGTGCGCGTGCTCCTGCTCTGCGGGCAGGTTCTCTTCTGGAATGTCTTGGCTACTCATGACTTCTTGGCCTTTGCGGTCCGAGCGGCGACCCACACGGCGACCGCGATCAGCGATCCGAGGCCGAAGATCCAGCCGAACAGGCCCTCGCTGACCGGACCGAGTCCGCCCAGCTCAAGACCGCCGGGGCTCTCGGTGTCGTCACCGTTGACCGCGTCGAGGTACGCGATGATGTCCTTCTTGTTCTGCTCCGACAGCGTGCTGTCGGGGAAGGAGGGCATGTTCTGCGGGCCGGTCTGCATGGCCTCGTAGATGTGCTTCGGGGAGACACCCTCGAGGTCCGGTGCGAACTTGCCGTGCGTCAGCGCGCCACCCTTGCCGGTGAAATTGTGGCACTGCGCGCAGTTGGTGCGGAAGAGTTCGCCGCCCTTGGCGATGTCGGCACCCCCGGGGCCGTAATCCCCCTTGGTCGGGACGGACGGACCGGCACCCAGCGAGGAGATGTACGCGGCCAGCTGGTCGATCTGGGGCTGCGTGTAGATGACCTTCTTCTTCGGGACCTGCGCGCCGGGCTGCTGGGCCGGCATGCGGCCGGTGCCCACCTGGAAGTCGACGGCCGCGGCGCCCACACCCACCAGGCTCGGACCGTCGGAGCTGCCCTGACCGCCGGTGCCGTGGCAGGAGGCGCACCCGACGGCATAGAGCTTCTGGCCCTCGTCGATGGCGAGAGACTGGGCGGTTTCGTCGGCCGCAGCCTTGTCCGTGGGTGCGAACAGGACGTACAGCCCCCCGGTGCATGCCAGCGCGAGGAGTAGTACGACGACCGCCGCCAGCGGATGGCGTCGTCGTGCGGAGAGCTTTTTCACGGATTACCCCGGTGTCAGGATCTTCTGCGTCGATGCTTCTGGAATTGCGGGAGCGGTCCCGGCTACTTGATCAGGTAGATCGTGGCGAAGAGGCCGATCCAGACGACATCGACGAAGTGCCAGTAGTAGGACACGACGATCGCGGCGGTCGCCTGCTCGTGCGTGAACCTCTTCGCCGCGTAGGTGCGGCCGAGGACCAGCAGGAAGGCGATGAGGCCACCCGTCACGTGCAGGCCGTGGAAGCCGGTGGTCAGGTAGAACACCGAGCCGTACGGGTCGGAGGACAGGGAGAGCCCGTCCTTCTTCACCAACTCCGTGTACTCGAAGATCTGACCGCCGATGAAGATCGCACCCATGATGAAGGTGACGATGAACCAGCCCCGCAGCCTCTTCACATCACCGCGCTCGGCGGCGAACACACCGAGCTGGCAGGTGAGGGAGGAGAGCACCAGGATCGTGGTGTTCACCGACGAGAAGGGGACGTTGAGGGACTCCGCCATCTCCTTCCAGTGATCAGGACCCGTCACCGATCGCAGGGTGAAGTACATCGCGAAGAGGGCCGCGAAGAACATCAGCTCGGAACTCAGCCAGATGATGGTTCCGACGCTGGTGAGGTTCGGCCGGTTGACCGACGGGTGCGCGTGCCCGGTATCTACTGTCGTTGCTGTCGCCACGACCGACATTATGTCGGTCGCTTATCCCGCCCTCACTCCCGGGGGTGCCGTTCGGAGTGTTCGCAGGTGGGGTACGGCCCGTATGGCCCATCGAAGGGGTGTTCCGACAGGTGTTGACGGGCAGTCCAAGGGAGTAGCATCCGCGGCATCGGGCACCGCCCGTCTCACGTCCGTACGACGCCGATGTCACGGAGGAAGCATGCAGCCGACCGCCACGGTGCTGGTCTACAGCGACGACTCCAACACCCGCGAGCAGGTGCGGCTGGCCTCCGGCAGGCGGCCGGCTCCCGATGTGCCGCCGGTGGAGTTCGTGGAGTGCGCCACCCCCGCCGCCGTGATCAGTGAGCTGGACAAGGGCGGGATCGATGTCTGCGTCCTCGACGGCGAGGCCGTGCCCATGGGGGGCATGGGGCTCTGCCGGCAGATCAAGGACGAGATCTTCAACTGTCCGCCGGTGCTGGTGCTCATGGGTCGGCCGCAGGACGCGTGGCTGGCCACGTGGAGCCGGGCGGAGGCGGCGGTGACACTGCCGGTGGATCCGGTGGAGTTCGCGGCGGCGCTGGCCGCCTTGCTGCGGGAACGCAAGGCGTTGAACGCCTAGGAGGAGCTCTAGACGCTCTGCGGCCGCAGCCGTGCCACTTCCTCCGGGCCCGGACCGTCCGGGCTGCCGGCTGCCAGGGCGCTGCCGCCGCGCCAGTTCTTCCAGGCGAGGTTCCAGTCGCCGAAACCGTTGCCGAAGGTCTCCATGGTGTTGCCGCCCGAGTTGATGACCTGCACCACGTCGCCCTCGCGGACGGTGTCGAAGAACCACGCGGCGTTGTCGGTGCTCATGCCGGTGCAGCCGTGGCTGACGTTGGCGTAGCCCTGGGAGCCGACGGACCAGGGGGCGGCGTGGACGTACTCGCCGCTCCAGGTGACGCGGGTGGCGTAGTAGACCGGTAGGTCGTACGACTCCGAGGAGCCCTCGGCGATGCCGATGCTGGCACTGCGCATCCGTACGAAGCGTTCCTTGCCCAGGACGACCTTGACGCCGTTGCGGGTGTCGAAGCCGGGCTTCCCGGTGGTGACCGGGATCTCCTTGATGACCTCGTTGTTCTTGTAGACCGTCATCTGGTGCGAGGAGGCGTCCGTCACCGCGATGACCCGGTCCCCCGTGGTCAGCTTGAGCGGCTTGGCCCGGCCGCCCCACAGCCGGTCGCTGATCTTGATGCCCTCCAGGTTGCTGCGGGCCTGGATGGTGGCATGGGCGGGCCAGTACTCCTTGGGCCGGTAGTGGAGCTCCTTGTCGTTCACCCAATGCCAGGCGCCGTCCACGGCCGGCATGGAGGACACCCTCAGGGCCCGTTCGACGACGGCTCGCTGGGCCTTGTCCTTGACCGGTTTGGTCAGCTCCGCGGTGATGGGCTGGCCGACGCCGTACTCGCCCGACTTGGGCCCGAACTTCACGTCCAGGCGCTTCTGGGTGGTGGGCTTGCCGGTGTCAAAGGTGACGACCTTGCGGCCGGGGGCGCCGTCCTCGTCCTCGGTGCTCACCCGGACCGTGTAGTGGGCGTTGGCGGCCAGCGGGGAGGTGCTGTGCCAGCGGGTGCCGTCGGCGGAGAGTTCGCCCGCCACATAGCGCCCGGTGCCATCTATGGCCGTCACGTCCGTGATGCGGCCGTCGTCGTCCTCGGCGGTGACTTCCAGGGGCTTGTCGGGGTCGGCCTTCTTGCCGTCGCCGACGGGGCCTTCGAAGGCGATCTGGTCCGCCGCGTCATACGGCTCGGCGGACAGCGGGTGGTCGTCGCTGCCGCAGGCGGTGACGCCCGCGCCAAGGGCGATCACGAGCAGCGTGCAGCCGGCGACGGTGCGGTTGCGGGGTGTGTGGCTCATGAGCTCACGCTAGGAAGCCCCGTCAAGCATGGCGCGCTGGGCGACTCGAACGAGGGACACGATGTGCTGCAAAAGCAGGAGCCCGGACGCTCCTGACGGAGTGTCCGGGCCCCTGCAGAGCTCGCCTTGTGCTACTGGGTGCGGTTCTCACCGCGGTAGTACTCGAAGACCCAGCCCCACAGGCCGACCAGGATCACCGGCACCGAGAAGTACATCAGCCACCAGCCGATCGCCACCGAGAAGAAGGCCAGCGCGCCGCCGATCGCCAGGAAGAACGGCTGCCAGCTGTGCGGGCTGAAGAACCCGACCTCACCGGCGTCGTCGGCGACGTCGGCCTCCTTGTCGTCCTGCGCGCCGGCGTCCACCCGCTTGGCCGTGAAGCCCAGGTAGAAGCCGATCATGACGGACAGACCGAAGGCCAGGAAGAGGGCCGTCGTGCCGGCCGGCTCCTTCGACCACACGCCATAGACGATCGCCATGGCGAGGATGAAGACGCTCAGCCAGATGAACATCCTGCCCTGGATCTTCACTTGCCGGCCTCCTTGTCGCCGTTGCCGGCCAGCGCCTTCTCACCGTGACCGAGGTTCTCGAGCTGGTCGAGAGCGGCGATCTCGGGGTGGTGCAGGTCGAACGCCGGGGATTCGCTGCGGATCCGCGGCAGGGTGAGGAAGTTGTGCCGCGGGGGCGGGCAGGAGGTCGCCCACTCGAGCGAGCGGCCGTAGCCCCACGGGTCGTCGACGCCGACCGGCTTGCCGTACTTGGCCGTCTTCCACACGTTGTAGAGGAACGGCAGGATCGACAGGCCGAGCAGGAACGAGCTGATCGTCGAGATCGTGTTCAGGGCGGTGAAGCCGTCGGCCGCGAGGTAGTCCGCGTACCGGCGGGGCATGCCCTCGGCACCCAGCCAGTGCTGGACCAGGAAGGTGCCGTGGAAGCCGATGAACAGCGTCCAGAAGGTGATCTTGCCGAGGCGCTCGTCGAGCATCTTGCCGGTCCACTTCGGCCACCAGAAGTGGAAGCCGGAGAACATCGCGAAGACGACGGTGCCGAACACCACGTAGTGGAAGTGCGCCACCACGAAGTACGAGTCCGAGACGTGGAAGTCCATCGGCGGCGAGGCCAGGATGACACCGGTCAGACCACCGAAGGTGAAGGTGATCAGGAAGCCGGTGGCCCACAGCATCGGGGTCTCGAAACTCAGGGACCCCTTCCACATCGTTCCGATCCAGTTGAAGAACTTCACGCCGGTCGGCACGGCGATGAGGAACGTCATGAAGGAGAAGAACGGCAGGAGGACACCGCCGGTGACGTACATGTGGTGCGCCCACACCGTCACGGACAGACCCGCGATCGCGATGGTCGCCGCGATCAGGCCCATGTAGCCGAACATCGGCTTGCGGGAGAACACCGGGATCACCTCGGAGATGATCCCGAAGAACGGCAAGGCGATGATGTACACCTCTGGATGGCCGAAGAACCAGAAGAGGTGTTGCCAGAGCAAGGCTCCGCCGTTGGCCGCGTCGAAGACGTGGGCGCCGAACTTGCGGTCCGCCTCCAGCGCGAACAGGGCGGCCGCCAGGACCGGGAAGGCCAGCAGGACCAGGACACCGGTCAGCAGCACGTTCCACACGAAGATCGGCATGCGGAACATGGTCATGCCCGGGGCACGCATGCAGATGATGGTGGTGATGAAGTTGACCGAGCCGAGGATGGTGCCGAAGCCGGAAAAGGCCAGGCCCATGATCCACATGTCGGCGCCGATGCCCGGCGAGCGGACCGCGTCCGACAGCGGGCTGTAGGCGAACCAGCCGAAGTCGGCCGCGCCCTGCGGGGTGAGGAAGCCGCCCACCGCGATGAGCGAGCCGAACAGGTACAGCCAGTAGGCGAACATGTTCAGCCGGGGGAAGGCCACGTCCGGCGCGCCGATCTGCAGCGGCATGATCCAGTTCGCGAAGCCGGCGAACAGCGGCGTCGCGAACATCAGCAGCATGATCGTGCCGTGCATCGTGAACGCCTGGTTGAACTGCTCGTTCGACATGATCTGCAGACCCGGACGAGCCAGCTCGGCGCGCATGAGCAGCGCCATCACGCCGCCGATCAGGAAGAACGCGAACGACGTACCGAGGTACAGCGTCCCGATGGTCTTGTGGTCAGTGGTCGTCAGCCACTTGATGACCACGCTGCCGCGACTCTGGCGCCGGACCGGCAGCTCGTCCTCGTAGTGGGACCCTGCTGCGGCGGCACCCTGGGGTTCGTTGAGGATGCTCACAGGTTGTTCGTCTCCCGGTTCTTCTCATGGGCGGTCTGCTCGATGCCCGCGGGAACGTAACCGGTCTGCCCCTTCTTGGCGAGGTCCTTGAGGTGCTGCTCGTAGCGCTCGGGGGAGACGACCTTCACGTTGAACAGCATCCGGGAGTGGTCGACGCCGCAGAGCTCGGCGCACTTGCCCCGGAAGGTGCCCTCCCTGTTGGGGGTCACCTCGAAGGCGTTGGTGTGGCCCGGAATGACGTCCTGCTTCATCAGGAACGGCAGCACCCAGAACGAGTGGATGACGTCACGCGAGGTGAGGACGAAGCGGACCGTCTTGCCCTTGGGGAGCCAGAGGGTCGGACCGGGGTTGCCGTTCTGCGGGTTCCGCGTCTTGGGCGTACCGACGTCGTAGACGCCGCCGGCGTTCGCCGGGAAGGCCTTCGTGAACCTGTCCGGGATCGCGGCCAGGTTCTTGTCGGTCTTCGCGTCACCGGTGGAACCGGCCACGGGCTCGATGTAGTTGAACGCCCAGCTCCACTGGAAGCCGACGACGTTGATGGTGACGTCGGGCTCCTTCTTGAGGCTGAGGATCTTCGACTCGTCACGGGCCGTGAAGTAGAACAGGACCGAGACGATGATGAGCGGGACCACCGTGTACAGCGCCTCGATGGGCATGTTGTACCGGGTCTGCGGAGGGACCTCGACCTTGGTGCGGCTGCGCCGGTGGAAGATCGCACTCCAGATGATCAGACCCCACACCAGCACGCCGACGGCGAGCGCGGCAGCCCAGGATCCCTGCCACAGGGAGAGGATCCGCGGAGCCTCTTCCGTGGTCGGGGTGGGCATACCAAGGCGGGGGAAGTCCTCGTATGTGCAACCGGTTGCGGTCGCCAGGACCAGGCCCGCGGTCAGTGCCTGCAGCAGCTTCCGCCGCATCGGGCGCCGCGGCGAGCGGTCGGAGCCGTTGGGACTCACGTAGCGCCTTCCCGAGAGTCTCGCCCGCGCGGTCGGCTGCGGCCTTCTCGCTGGTCGGTCGCCGCCCTGCGTCGGGCAGGGGTTTGGATGTTTATGCGGACCAAACCCTAGCCGACGCTCTCCGAGGGGTCGCGAGGAGGGGTGCCTACTCACTCCCTGGGTTCGCTTGTTTGGCGGCTGCATCTTGTCCGTGGCTGGTCGCGCAGTTCCCCGCGCCCCTTGGGACGCTTCCCTCACGGGCGGTCTAGCGTTGCCGCATGGCCTACTTCGACGCCGCTTCCGCCGTTCCTCTCCATCCCGTTGCCCGTCAGGCACTGTTGGCCTCTCTGGATGAAGGGTGGGCCGATCCCTCCCGGCTCTACCGGGAAGGGCGGCGGGCCCGGATGCTGCTCGATGCGGCTCGGGAGGCTGCCGCGGAAGCCGTGGGGTGCCGGGCCGACGAGTTGGTCTTCACCTCGTCCGGGACCAGGGCCGTGCACACCGGGATCGAAGGGGCGTTGGCGGGCCGGAGGCGGGTCGGACGTCACCTGATCGTGTCATCGGTCGAACATTCCTCGGTCCTGCACATGGCCGACGTGCACGAGGCCGGCGGCGGGACGGTCACCCAGGTCGCGGTGGACCGGACGGGCGCGGCGGCCGTGGAGTCGTACGCCGGCGCCCTGCGCCCCGACACCGCCCTGGCCTGTCTCCAGTCGGCCAACCACGAGGTGGGGACCGAGCAGCCGGTGGCGGCCGTCGCCGAGGTGTGCCGGGCGGCCGGGGTGCCGTTGCTGGTGGACGCGGCGCAGTCGCTGGGGTGGGGGCGGGTGGAGGGCGACTGGTCGGTGCTGGCCGCCAGTGCCCACAAGTGGGGCGGGCCCTCGGGGGTCGGGCTGCTCGTCGTACGCAAAGGGGTGCGGTTCGCTCCGCAAGGGGCGGTGGACGAGCGGGAGTCGGGGCGGGCTGCCGGGTTCGAGAACATTCCGGCGATCGTGGCGGCGGCGGCCTCGCTGCGGGCCGTGCGGGCCGAGGCGGCGCGGGAGTCCGTACGACTGCGGGAGCTGACGGCGCGGATCCGGGCGCGGGTGCCGGAGGCGGTGCCGGATGTGGAGGTGGTCGGCGATCCGGAGCGGCGGCTGCCGGGGATCGTCACCTTCTCCTGTCTCTATGTCGACGGGGAGACACTGCTGCACGAGCTGGACCGCGCCGGTTTCTCCGTCTCGTCCGGGTCGTCCTGTACGAGCAGCACGCTGACGCCCAGCCATGTGCTGAAGGCGATGGGAGTGCTGAGTGAGGGAAATGTGCGGGTGTCGTTGCCGCCGGGGACGGCCGGTCAGGACGTCGAGCGGTTCCTGGAGGTGCTGTCCGGGGCGGTGGCCGGGGTGCGGGAGAAGCTGGGAGCGCCGGTCGCCGACACCGTCGTACGCGAGGACGTCCTGGTCGTGGACTCGCTCGGCAAGCGGTGCCCGATCCCGGTGATCGAGCTGGCGAAGGTCATCGGGGACGTGCCGGTGGGCGGCACGGTCCGGGTGCTGTCGGACGACGAGGCGGCCCGGCTCGACATCCCGGCGTGGTGCGAGATGCGGGGCCAGGAGTACGTGGGTGAGGAGCCGGCGGAACGGGGCTCGGCCTACGTGGTCCGCCGGCTCTCCTGACTCAGCGCAGGTGCGCCTGGACCTCGACGGCGGCGTCGTCGCCGTACGCCTTGGTGAAGCGCTCCATGAAGTGGGCGCGGTGCAGCTGGTACTCCTGGGTGCCGACCGTCTCGATGACGAGGGTGGCGAGCATGCAGCCGACCTGGGCGGCGCGCTCCAGGGAGACGCCCCAGGCGAGGCCGGAGAGGAAACCGGCGCGGAAGGCGTCGCCGACGCCGGTGGGGTCGGCCTTGCGCTCCTCGTCCGGGGTGCCGACCTCGATCGGCTCGTCACCGACACGCTCGATGCGCACGCCCCGTGCGCCGAGGGTGGTGACACGGTGGCCGACGCGGTCGAGGATCTCGGCGTCGGTCCAGCCCGTCTTGGACTCGATGAGGCCCTTCTCGTACTCGTTCGAGAACAGGTACGTGGCCCCGTCCAGCAGTATCCGGATCTCGTCGCCGTTCATCCGGGCGATCTGCTGGGAGAAGTCGGCGGCGAACGGGATGGACCGGGAGCGGCATTCCTCGGTGTGGCGGAGCATCGCCTCGGGGTCGTCGGCGCCGATTGAGACCAGGTCGAGGCCGCCGACGCGGTCGGCGACGGTCTTCAGCTCGATCTGCCGGGCCTCGCTCATGGCGCCGGTGTAGAAGGAGCCGATCTGGTTGTGGTCGGAGTCGGTGGTGCACACGAAGCGGGCCGTGTGCAGGGTCTCGGAGATGCGTACCGAGTCCGTGTCGACGCCGTGCCGGTCCAGCCAGTCCCGGTAGCCGTCGAAGTCGAAGCCGGCGGCGCCGACCAGGATCGGCCTGGTGCCGAGCTGGCCCATGCCGAAGGCGATGTTCGCGCCCACGCCGCCCCGGCGTACGTCGAGGTTGTCGACCAGGAACGAGAGCGAGACCGTGTGCAGTTGGTCCGCGACGAGCTGGTCGGCGAAGCGGCCGGGGAAGGTCATGAGGTGGTCGGTGGCGATGGAGCCGGTGACTGCGATGCGCACGGCGGTGACTCTCCTGTGGGGAGACGGGAGGGCGGGCTGACGGTTCACGCTATCGGGTCGGCGTGGGGCACTGCGAGGATGCGGGAGGCGTTGAAGTGGGGAAAACTACCTGATAGTAGATCTTTCTTCACCGACTCGATCGAGCCTACGGTGCCGCTATGACGAACTTCGATCTTTACGCCCCCGCTCCGGCCGCCCGGGAAGGCGAACTGGAGGGCGACCTGGCGTCGCTGCGCGGCGACTGCGCCCGGATGGCCCCCCACTGGCCTCCCGCCCGGATCGTCTCCCGCCCGGTGTCCCCGTCCCTCATCCACGGCGTGTCCGTGCCCCCGGCGTCCGCCCGGCTGCTGGACGCGATGTCGGAGTACGGCGACTGAGACGACGGACCAGGGCGACCCAGGCGGCGCTTTCGGGGAACCGTGCGCTCCCCCGCTGCGTCCCATCGCTGTCCCCCGTCAAGGGGATGCGGGATACGACCCGGTGGCCGGCCTTTTGACAGGGGCGGGTCAGGGTCTTGGGACAGGCGCGCAGCCGAAGGAGCGATGCGGTGAACACCGAGCGACCCGACAACGACGACGCCGACGCCGGCCGCTCCGTGGAGGAGCGGGGCGCCGGTGGCTCGGCCGAGGAGCCGGGCGCGGCGGGGAGGAAGGGCGCTTCGGGGGGATCGGGTGCCGCCTCCGCCGGGACTTCCGGCGACGAGCGGGGGCCCGGCGCCGGGGAGGCTTCCGGTACGGGGGTCAGCGCGACGTCCGGCGCGGCTGGGGTCTCCGACGCGGGGAAGGCGGACGGCGAGGCGGCGTCCGGCGACGAGGCGGCGTCCCCCGCCGTGAGCAACGGTTCCGGCACCTCCGCCACGGACGCCCGTGCCGGTGCGGAGGAAGCGGCCGACGCCGAACGAGGGGCCGCTGCCGCACCCGAGGCGACAACGGGCCCGTCCTCCGCCGCCGCTCCGCAGGCCGCCGCGGACGAAGGTCCCGCCACCACCAGGGTCGACGCCACCCGAGGCCCCGGGGACGCTCCCGAGGCGGGCGCCCACCCCGGGCCCGACGCCGAGGAAGGGCCCGACACCGCCGACGAACGACCCACTGCCGCGACCGAGGTCGGCGCCCACCCCGGCCCCGCCAACTCCGAACCCGACGCCGAAGAAGGACCCGACACCGCCGACGAACGACCCACTGCCGCGACCGAGGCCGCCGCGCAAGTGTCGTCCACCGCCCTCGGACCGTCCGCTCCCCAGGCTCCGGCCGCCCCTCCCGCCACTGACATCCCTCGGGGCGAGCACGGCCAGGAGCACGGCGGCCGTAGGACGCGGCGCCGGTCTCCCGCCGTCGTCGTCTCCGTCGCCGCCGCTGTGCTGGTCGTCGGGGGCGGTGGGGCGTACTTCGCGACGACCGCCGCCGAAGGGTCCGCGGGGTCCAACGGGCGTGCGACGTCCGGGGCGTCCGGGACTCCTGACGGCGGCACCCCCCCGCCGCTCGCTCTGGACGGCTATTCCCAGGGCGGCGGTACGAACGGCATCGCGCCCGGTGAGCCCAACCCCTACGGCGTGACGTACCGCGCCGCCGGCGCGCTCCCGGACGGACCGGAGTCCGCGCCCGTGTACCGGAGCGGGGGCCAGGTGACCAAGGACGAGGCGGCCCGCCTGGCCGAGGCGCTCGGGATCGACGGGACGCCCGTCGCCTCGGGAGACGCCTGGACGGTCGGGGCGGGGGACGGTACGGGGCCGAGCCTCCGGGTGGCCATGCGTGCGCCCGGCAACTGGACCTTCCACCGCTACTCCCCCGGTACGGACGACTGCCAGAGCCAGACCGTGTGCACCAAGACTCCCGCCGACCCGGGCGGCGACCCGGTGAGCGAGGCGGTGGCGAGGAAGGCGGCCGCGCCGGTGCTGAAGGCGGTGGGTCAGGACGACACGAAGGTGGACGCGGGCCGGACCCTGGGCGCCCAGCGGATCGTGAACGCCGACCCGGTGATCGGCGACCTGCCCACGTACGGCTGGACGACCGACGTGATCGTCGACGCGCAGGGCCAGGTGGTGAGCGGGAACGGTCAGTCGAAGGCGCCGGTGAAGGGTGACACGTACCCCGTGCTGGGAGCTGAGGAGACGCTGGCCCTGCTGAACGCGGCGCCGGGGACCGGCCACCGCATGGGCATCGGCGGCTGCGCCACCCCCGTGCCCCTGAAGGACCGGCTGGAGGCGCCCTGCGGGTCGCAGGGTTCCCAGGGTTCCGCGACCGCCGCCCCGGCGAAGGAGACGCTGACCGTCGAGAAGGCCGTGTTCGGGCTGGCCTCGCACACGGTGGCCGGGCGGCCCGCGCTGGTGCCGTCCTGGCTGTTCGACGTGCGGGCGGCCGGCGCCGAGGACGACTACACGGTGACGTATCCGGCCGTCGACCCGCGGTACCTCGCCTCGCCGTCCACGCGGCCGACCGAGCCGGGAGACCGGCCGACGGCGGCTCCGGCCCCGCGGGACGTCCAGGTGGACGGCTACACGGCCGCGGGCCGGGAGCTGACCGTCGGCTTCACGGGCGGGATGTGCGCCGACTACAAGGTGACCGCCGACGAGAGCGGGGACAAGGTGACCGTGAAGGTGACCGAGACCCGGTGGCCGGACAAGGTCTGCATCCTGATCGCCAAGGTGTACGAGAAGACCGTGCGGTTGGACGAGCCGCTCGGTGACCGGACGGTCGTGGGCTCGGACGGCAAGCAGGTCCCGCTGCAGAAGGCGGGGGCGCGGCTGTCCCGGACGCCGGAGACATCCGGGGCGCGGTAGCCCCTCGGGACGTCCGGGCGGGGCGTGACGCGACGGCCTCGTCCCGGACACGCGCGAAGGCGGCGACCCTGTCGGAGGGGGTCGCCGCCTTCTCTGCTCAGCTGCCGGAGGTTCGGCTGCCGGACCTACTAGCTGAAGGAGTCGCCGCAGGCGCAGGAGCCGGTCGCGTTCGGGTTGTCGATCGTGAAGCCCTGCTTCTCGATGGTGTCGACGAAGTCGATGGACGCGCCGCCCAGGTAGGGGGCGCTCATGCGGTCGGTGACGACCTTCACGCCGCCGAAGTCCTTGACCACGTCGCCGTCGAGGGACCGCTCGTCGAAGAAGAGCTGGTAGCGCAGGCCGGAGCAGCCGCCGGGCTGAACGGCGACGCGCAGCGCCAGATCGTCACGGCCTTCCTGGTCGAGCAGGGCCTTGACCTTCGCCGCGGCGGCGTCGGACAGGATGATGCCGTCGGTGACGGTGCTGGTCTCGTCCGATACGGACATCTACATCTCTCCCGGGTTGTACGGAGACTGCTTGCCGACGGTTACAACCGACGGGGCCGCGGATTCATTCCGGGCCGAGGATTTCGTGTTCCCTGGTTGGTGCTGTCACGGGTTGCGGGTTTCCTCTTCCCGTCATTCATGCTCGCACACCCGCGCCGAAGCGAACAGCGACCGCCTGGGCCGGCCTCGCGACGGCTACGGGATTCACGTCACATCGACGTTATGACCATCGTCAAAGTGACATGAAGCGGGTTATGATAGATAACGTCAGTTCGACGAAAAGTAGAAAGGGTGCGTGTCGTGACCACCGCCCAGACCCCGGAGCTCGACGTACAGCCGACTCCTCTCGCCCTGCTGCTCCTCGGCCGTGAGGCCGACCCGAGGAGCGAGCGCGGTGTCGAATGCCCAGGTGACCTGCCCTCTCCCTCCGACCCGAACCTGGTCGAGCGCGCCCGTGCGGCCAAGGAGAAGCTCGGTGACAAGGTGTTCGTCCTCGGCCACCACTACCAGCGCGACGAGGTCATCCAGTTCGCCGACGTCACGGGTGACTCGTTCAAGCTGGCCCGGGACGCGGCCGCGCGCCCGGAGGCCGAGTACATCGTGTTCTGCGGTGTGCACTTCATGGCGGAGTCCGCGGACATCCTGACCTCCGACGACCAGAAGGTCGTCCTGCCCGACCTCGCCGCCGGCTGCTCGATGGCCGACATGGCGACGGCCGAGCAGGTCGCCGAGTGCTGGGACGTGCTGACCGAGGCCGGCATAGCCGAGCAGGTCGTGCCCGTGTCATACATGAACTCCTCCGCGGACATCAAGGCGTTCACCGGCAAGCACGGCGGCACCATCTGCACGTCGTCGAACGCCCAGCGGGCCCTGGAGTGGGCCTTCGAACAGGGCGACAAGGTGCTGTTCCTTCCCGATCAGCACCTCGGCCGCAACACCGCGGTGCGGGACATGGGGATGACGCTGGAGGACTGCGTCCTCTACAACCCGCACAAGCCGAACGGCGGTCTGACCGCCGACCAGCTGCGGGACGCGAAGATGATCCTGTGGCGCGGGCACTGCTCGGTGCACGGACGCTTCAGCGTGGAGTCGGTGGAGGACGTCCGCGCCCGCATCCCCGGCGTGAACGTGCTGGTCCACCCGGAGTGCAAGCACGAGGTCGTCGCGGCGGCGGACTACGTCGGCTCGACGGAGTACATCATCAAGGCGCTGGAGGCGGCGCCGGCCGGCTCGAAGTGGGCCATCGGGACCGAGCTGAATCTCGTACGACGGCTGGCGAACCGTTTCGCGCCCGAGGGCAAGGAGATCGTCTTCCTCGACAAGACGGTCTGCTTCTGCTCGACGATGAACCGCATCGACCTCCCCCACCTGGTGTGGACCCTGGAGTCCCTCGCCGAGGGCAACCTGGTCAACCGCATCGAGGTGGACAAGGAGACCGAGGCGTTCGCGAAGCTGGCGCTGGAGCGGATGCTCGCCCTGCCGTAGCCGGCACGTGCTCACGGCGGGGCGGGCGCCAAGCGTCCGTCGCCGCCGGGCCCGGATTTTGCCAACGGTTTCCGGCCACCACGGCAACCTTCGTGTCCTCGGTGGCGACACGAGGGGAAACCGGGCCTGCAGAGGGAACCCACGTGAGCAAGAGAACAGCCGCCCCGCGCCACCGGCGGGGCGTGCCGACCGGTCGCCGCCGGCCTGTCCTGGTCGCAGTGCTGGCCACCGTGCTGACCGGAGGGGTGGTGCTCGGCGCGGCCCTGTTGTCGCGCCCCGGTGCCACCCCGGTCGACGGGGCGTCCGCCCCGTCGCCGACGACGTACCGCGCGCACCTGCCGCCCACCGCGGCCGCGTCGGCGTCGCCGTCGCCGTCGGTCTCCGCGTCCCCGTCGGTTTCCGCGTCGCCGTCGGTTTCCGCGTCGCCGTCGAAGCCGGCGAAGAAGCGGACCCCGGTCGCGGTGAAAGCCTCCGCCCGGACCATCCCCCGCACCTCGTACACCGCCTGGCCCACCGCCACCGGCGAACGCGCGGTGACCGCGACCATCGAGGTCTCCGGCACCTTCGACGGCGGACTGAAGCGCTTCCGCGGCTCCGGCAGCCTGGGCACCGACGGCCAGTCCGAGGACCAGGGCCCCCTGTTCGAACTCGCCGACGGTGCCGTGCTGGAGAACGTCGTCCTGGGCGACCCGGCCGCCGACGGCGTGCACTGCCTGGGCAGCTGCACCCTGCGCAACGTGTGGTGGGAGGACGTCGGCGAGGACGCGGCCACCTTCAAGGGCACGTCCGCCTCGGCCACGTACCTGGTCGACGGGGGCGGTGCGCGCAACGCGGACGACAAGGTCTTCCAGCACAACGGGGCCGGCACGCTGACCATCAGGAACTTCCAGGTGGCCGCCTTCGGCAAGCTCTACCGCTCATGCGGCAACTGCGACACCCAGTACGAGCGCCACGTCGTGATCAGCGGCGTGCGGGCGACGGGCCCCGGCAAGGTGCTGGCCGGCATCAACGCCAACTACGGGGACACGGCCGTCATCTCGGGTGTGACGCTCACCGGCGGCGACAGCCGGGACATCACCGTGTGCGAACGCTTCCGGGGCAACAGCAGCGGCGCGGAACCGACCGAACTGGGCAGCGGCCCCGACGGCACGAACTGCCGCTACAGCGCCTCGGCCGTCACCTACCGCTGATCCGCGCTCGGGAGCGCACGCACCGCACGAGGAGGGCCGGGTCTCGACGAGACCCGGCCCTCGGTCACTCACACCCCGGCCGGCTCCGGTGCCTTCTCCGGCTCGGCGGCCTGCTTCTTCGCCGCCCGCTTCTTCGCCCGGCGCTCCTTGCGGAGCTCCAGCATCGCGTACAGCGTCGGGACGAGGAGCAGGGTGAGCAGGGTCGACGTGATCAGGCCGCCGATCACGACCACCGCGAGCGGCTGGGCGATGAAGCCGCCCTCGCCGGTGACGCCCAGGGCCATCGGGAGCAGGGCGAAGATCGTGGCCAGCGCCGTCATCAGGATCGGGCGCAGCCGGTGGCGGCCGCCCTCGACGACCGCCTCGACGACGCCGTAGCCCTGCTTGCGGTACTGGTTGATCAGGTCGATCAGCACGATCGCGTTGGTGACCACGATGCCGATGAGCATCAGCATGCCGATCATCGCGGGAACGCCCATCGGGGTGCCCGTCGCCACCAGCAGGCCGATCGCGCCGGTCGCCGCGAACGGGATGGAGACCAGCAGGATCAGCGGCTGCGCCAGCGAACGGAAGGTCGCCACCAGCAGCATGAAGACGATCGCGATCGCCGCGAGCATCGCCAGGCCGAGGTTCTTGAACGCGTCGTCCTGGTTCTGGGAGACCCCGCCGATCTCGGCCGTGGCGCCCGCCGGGAGCTTGAGCGAGTCGAGCTTCGACGTCAGGTCCGCGCTCACGGCGCCGGTGTTGTCGCCGGTCGGCTTCGCGGTGATGGTCGCGGCGCGCTGTCCGTCGATACGGGTCATCGCGACCGGTCCGTCGACCAGCTTCACCGTGGCGATGTCACCGAGCTTCACGGGGCCCAGCCGCAGGTTCCTCAGCTCGTCCAGCGTGCGGGCCGGCTTCGCGGACTTGATCACGACGTCCCGCTCGGTGTCGTCGAGGATCGCCTTGGCCGCGGTGGTGCCGCGGACGGCCTCGCCGACGGCCGCGCCGAGGGTCTGGTCGTTGAAACCGGCCGCCGCCGCCTTGGAGGTGGCCCTGACCGAGATGCGCGGGACGCTCTGCGAGAGGTCGCTGGTGACGTCCGTGACATCGTCCAGGCCGGCCACGCTCTTGCGGACCTGCTCGGCGGCCCGGCGCAGGACGTTCCCGTCGGCGGCCTTGACGACCACGCTCAGGTCCTGGCTGCCGAAGCCGTCGCCCGCGGAGACGGTGGTGGTGCCGATGCCGGACAGCCGGTGCAGGCCGTCCTCGATGCTGTCCTGGACGTCGTCGTAGGACGCCGAGTCGTCCAGCATCACCTGGTACGACGCCTGGTTGGTGTCCGTGCCGCCGCCGAAGGCCGCCATGAACCCGGAGGAGCCGATGGTGACCTGGTAGTCCTTGACGCCCTTGGTGTCGCCGAGCAGCTTCTCGACCTTCTTCGCCTGCTCGTCGGTCGCCGCCAGGCTGGTGCCGGGCTTCAGCTCCTGCTTGACGGTGAGGACTTCCTGCTCGCCCTGGTCGAAGAAGTTGGTCTTGAGCAGCGGGGCCATGCCGAAGGTGCCGACGAGGATGACGACCGCGATCGCCAGGCTCGTCAGACGGCGCCGGGTGGCGAACCGCAGGACGGGGACGTACAGGCGCTGGAGCCTGCTCCTCGCCTCCTTCTCCTCGGCTCTGCGGCGGGCCTCCTCGGCGTCCTCGGGGGTGCCCTTCGGGGCGCGCAGGAACCAGTACGACAGGACCGGGACGACCGTCAGGGAGACCAGGAGCGACGCCAGCAGGGCCGCCGTCACCGTCAGGCTGAACGAGCCGAACAGCTCGCCCACCATGCCGCCGACCAGGCCGATCGGCAGGAAGACGGCGACCGTGGTGAGGGTGGAGGAGGTGACCGCGCCGGCCACCTCGCGGACCGCGCTGAGGATCGCCGACTGACGCTCCTCGCCGTAGCCGAGGTGCCGCTTGATGTTCTCCAGGACCACGATCGAGTCGTCCACGACCCGGCCGATGGCGATGGTCAGCGCGCCCAGCGTGAGCATGTTCAGGGACAGGTCACGGGTCCACAGCACGATCAGGGCGAGGACCACGGACAGCGGGATGCTGACCGCGGTGACCAGTGTCGAGCGGATCGACGCCAGAAAGACCAGGATGACGAGGACCGCGAAGAGCAGTCCGAGGGCGCCCTCGGTGGTCAGGCCCTCGATGGCCTTGGAGACCGCCGGGCCCTGGTCGCTGACGACGGTGACGCGGGCGCCGGAACCGAGGTCCTTGCGCAGGCCGGGCAGCTTGTCCTCGACGGCGTTCGAGATGGCGACCGCGCTGCCGTCGTGGTCCATGGTGACCATGACCGCGAGGCTGGGCCGGCCGTCGGTGCGGGTGATGGAGTCGGCGGTGGCCTCCTGCTGCTCGACCGTCGCCACGTCACCGAGGCGTACGGGCTTCTTCACGCCCTGGCCGGGGACCATCAGGTCCTGGATCTGGCGCAGCGAGGTGAAGCCGCCGCCGACCTGGACGGTGCGGTTGCCGCCGTCCTCGTCGAAGGAGCCGGCCGGGACGGTCGCGCCGCCCGCCTGGAGCGCCTGGCTCAGGGCGGCGGTGGTCAGGCCCGCCTTCGCCAGCTTCGCGTCGTCGGGGGTGACGGTGACCTGGAGGTCCCGCACACCGTCGACGGTGACCTGGCCGACGCCGTCGATGTCCTTCAGCGCCGGTACGACGGTCCCCTCGAGCCGGTCGGCCAGCGCCTGCTGGTCCTGGTCGGAGGTGACGGCGAGGACGACGGTCGGGATGTCGTCCGTCGACCCGGCGACGACCTGCGGGTCCACATCGTCCGGGAGCTGGGCGCGTGCCCGGTTGACGGCCTGCTGGACGTCGGCGACGAGCTGCGCGGTGTCATTGCCGTACTCGAAGGACGCCATGATCACGGCGTTGCCCTCGCTCGCCGTGGAGGTGACGCCGGAGATGCCGTCGACGGCCTCCAGGTTGTCCTCGATGGGCTCGACGACCTGCTTCTCGACGACGTCGGGGGACGCGCCCTGGAAGGGCGCCACCACGGACACCACCGGCAGTTCGATGGTGGGCAGGAGCTGTTGTTTGAGCTGCGGGATCGCGATCGCGCCGAACGCGAGCGCGATGAGGGACATCAGGCCGATCAGGGCCCGTTGCGCGAGGCTGAACCTCGACAGCCAGGACATGGGTCAGGGATCTCTCTTCTGGAGCGGCAGAAGTGCAGGGGCGGGCACATGTGAGCGCCCGCCCCTACACCCTGAGCCATGAAGAGACGCCGATCCGTAGCCCCCAGGTCCATTTCCTTATCCGGCGCATACTCCGGGCGCAGTACGGCCGGGCCGAGCTCACTCCACCCTTGGACGTACCAGCCCCGACTCGTACGCGATCACCACGAGCTGCGCCCGGTCCCGCGCGCCCAGCTTGGCCATGGCCCGGTTGACGTGCGTCTTCACGGTGAGCGGGCTGACCTCGAGGCGCTCGGCTATCTCGTCGTTGGAGTGTCCCCCGGCGACCTGGACCAGCACCTCGCGCTCGCGGACGGTGAGGGCGGCGAGGCGCTGCGCGCGGGACGGGTCGCGCTCGTCGTCCGCCGCGTCGCCCTGGGCGAGGAAGCGGGCGATCAGGCCCTTGGTGGCGGCCGGGGAGAGCAGGGCCTCGCCGCCGGCCGCGATCCGGATCGCGCTGAGGAGTTCCTCGGGCTCGGAGCCCTTGCCGAGGAAGCCGGAGGCGCCCGCGCGCAGCGACTGCACGACGTAGTCGTCCACCTCGAAGGTGGTCAGGATGACCACCCGGACATGGGCGAGGGACGGGTCGGCGCTGATCATGCGGGTGGCGGCGAGGCCGTCGGTGCCCGGCATCCGGATGTCCATGAGGACGACGTCGGCGCGCTGCTCCCTGGTCAGCCGCACCGCCTCCGCGCCGTCGGACGCCTCGCCCACGACCTCCATGTCGGGCTCGGAGTCGACGAGTACGCGGAAGGCGCTGCGCAGCAGTGCCTGGTCGTCGGCGAGCAGGACACGGATGGTCATACGGGATCCCCCGGCTGTGCGGTGACGGTGGTGCGGGTCTTGACCGGCAGGATCGCATGGACGCGGAAACCGCCCCCGTAGCGGGGACCGGTGGTGAGGGTGCCGCGCAGAGCGGACACGCGCTCCCGCATCCCGAGCAGGCCGTGGCCGCCCCCGGTCACGGGCCCGTCGTCCTGGCCGGCACCGTCGTCGAGGACGGTGATCTCGATGTCCGGTCCCACGCGGACGACGCTGACCTCGGCCTTCGCCTGCGTCCCGGCGTGCTTCTGGACGTTGGTGAGGGCCTCCTGGATGACCCGGTATGCGGCCAGGTCGACGGCGGCGGGCAGGGTGGTCCCGTGGTCGACACGGGCCACCTCGACGTGCAGCCCGGCGTTGCGGAACGTGCCGACGAGTTCGTCGAGCCGGGCCAGGCCGGGGGCGGGCTCGGTCGGCGCCTCCGGATCGCCGGACTGCCGCAGCAGTCCGACGGTGGCGCGCAGCTCGTTGAGCGCGGAACGGCTGGCCTCCCGTACGTGGGCCAGGGCCTCCTTGGCCTGGTCGGGCCGCTTGTCCATGACATGGGCGGCGACTCCGGCCTGGACGTTGACCAGGGCGATGTGGTGGGCGACGACGTCGTGCAGGTCGCGGGCGATGCGCAGGCGTTCCTCGGCGACCCGGCGGCGGGCCTCCTCCTCACGGGTGCGCTCGGCCCGTTCGGCACGCTCCCTGATGGCGTGGATGAAGGCGCGGCGGCTGCGGACCGCGTCCCCGGCGGTGGCGCCGATGCCGGTCCAGGCGAAGATCGCGAGGTTCTCCTGGGCGTACCACGGCAGGGGGCCGGCGAGCATGGAGGCGCCGGTGAGGACGGTCATGGTGAGCAGGCCGGCCCGCAGGGTGGTGGGGCGGTCGGTGGTCGACGCGACGGTGTAGAGGGCGATGACCGCGGTCATGGCGACGGGTGCGCGGGGGTCGCTGGTGACGGCCTCGACCAGGGAGAAACCGCCGGTGAGCGCGAGGATCACCAGCGGTGCGCGGCGGCGGAACACCAGGGCGGCGGCGCCGAGGGTGATGAGGACCAGGCTGAGGGGGTCGGGCGTACGGAGGGACCAGCTGACGCCCCGATGTCTGCCCGGGTCCACGAACGAGCCGGCGACCATGCAGACGAGGACGCCGGCCGCGAGCACGGCGTCCAGCGCGAGTGGGTGTGCCTTCAGCTGACGCCGGGCACGGTCGAGGGGGCTCACGTTCGTCCACGGTACGGGGGCCCCGGCCGGGGCGGAACGGGGGTCGGCCGAAGGGTTTCCCGGTGCGGTCCCCGGCGTGCGCTCAGCCCTCGGCACGGGTCCGTCGGGCGGGCAGCGGTCCAGCTCTGGGTTCAGCCCGGGATCAGCCCGTCGTCGCTCAGCAGCTCCCGTACCTCCTCCAGCGTCGCGTCCGGCGACGGGAGGATGAGTTCGGACGGTTCCAGGGAGTCGTCCGGCAACGGTTCGCCCAGTTCACGGACCTTGGACAGCAAGGCCGCCAGGGTGGCGCGGAAACCGGGGCCGTCGCCGTTCTCCATCTCCCTCAGGAGTTCGTCGTCGAGCTTGTCCAGTTCGGTGAGGTGGCCGTCGGCCAGCCTCACCTGCCCCTCCCCCATGATCCGTACGATCATGTCGCCCTCCTCAGGCGTGGGCCCTACTGCTGGTCACCGAATGGTCACTGCTGTTCACTGCTGGTCACTGCTTGTCGAAGCGCGGGGTGTCCTGCGGCTGCTGCTGGGACTGCTGCTGGTTCGTGCCGCCTTCGATGGCCTGCTGACCGGCGCTTCCCCCGGCCAGCTCCGCCTTCATGCGCTGCAGCTCCAGCTCCACATCCGTACCACCGGAGAGCCGGTCCAGCTCGGCCTGGATGTCGTCCTTGTGCATGCCGGACTGGTCGTCCAGGGCGCCGGAGGCGAGCAGTTCGTCGATCGCGCCGGCCCGGGCCTGCAGCTGGGCCGTCTTGTCCTCGGCGCGCTGGATCGCCAGGCCGACGTCGCCCATCTCCTCGGAGATGCCGGAGAACGCCTCGCCGATCCGGGTCTGCGCCTGGGCCGCGGTGTACGTGGCCTTGATCGTCTCCTTCTTGGTGCGGAAGGCGTCGACCTTGGCCTGGAGCCGCTGGGCCGCGAGGGTGAGCTTCTCCTCCTCGCCCTGGAGCGTGGCGTGCTGGGTCTCCAGGTCGGTCACCTGCTGCTGGAGCGCGGCCCGGCGCGAGAGCGCCTCGCGGGCCAGGTCCTCACGGCCCAGCGCGAGCGCCTTGCGGCCCTGGTCCTCCAGCTTGCCCGACTGGGACTGCAGCTGATTGAGCTGGAGTTCCAGGCGCTTGCGGCTGGTCGCCACGTCGGCGACGCCGCGGCGCACCTTCTGCAGCAGCTCCAGCTGCTTCTGATACGAGTAATCGAGGGTTTCGCGCGGGTCCTCGGCCCGGTCAAGGGCCTTGTTCGCCTTCGCGCGGAAGATCATCCCCATACGCTTCATGACACCGCTCATGGGCTTCGCGCGCCCCCTTCTGACGGACTCCAGCTCCAGCGACTGCAACAGAACCCACAGTACGGGCCCTGCATCCATTACCGCACTGTTCGGGGACCGATGCGCTCATCCCCAAGGACGACTGGTGAAGGCGCTGCTCCGGCGTGAGGAGTAGGTGACCTTCAGGGTTAGAGACGACCGGCGTTGCCGGATCGTTCCCCACCGGGCTCCCGTCCATGCCGCCGCACCACGTACCCTTGGCTTTTGTGTTCCGTAGCCGTGCGAAGGATGAGAAGGCCGCAGTCGCCGACAAGGCGCCGCTGACCAACTCCAAGCAGACCCGTGACCCGCAGGCCCCGAAGGGCCGCCCCACGCCGAAGCGCAGTGAGGCCCAGTCGGTGCGCCGCAGCGTGGCCACCACGACGACCTCGCGCAAGGAGGCCTCCAAGCGACAGCGCGACGAACGCCGCGCGCAGCTGGAGAGGCAGCGCCAGGCGCTGGCCACCGGCGACGAGCGGTACCTGCCCGCGCGTGACAAGGGCCCGGTCCGCAAGTTCGCCCGCCAGTTCATCGACTCGCGGTTCAACGTGGCGGAGTTCTTCCTGCCGATGGCCGTGGTCATCCTCGTGCTGAGCATGGTGCGCGTGGGTTCGCTGCAGAGCATCGCGCTGCTGCTCTGGCTCGTCGTCATCGTGCTGATCGTGCTGGACTCGATCGCCAGCGGCTTCCGTCTGAAGAAGAAGCTGGCCGAGCGCTTCCCGGACGAGAACCGGCGTGGCGCGGTGGCCTACGCGCTGATGCGCTCCCTCCAGATGCGCCGACTCCGGCTGCCGAAGCCGCAGGTCAAGCGTGGAGAGCGGCCCTGAGCACGACGCCGTTCACCGGGGGCGCGGCGGATGCCTGGCTGAACGAGCTGGGCGGAGTGCGGGACGTCGTACGCCAGGAGCTGGTGGCCCGGCAGCTCGACGAGCAGATAGTCGGCCGGTTCCCGGTCGGGCGGCGGCTGCGGGTGCTCGACGTGGGCATGGGCCAGGGCACGCAGGCGCTGCGGCTGGCCCGGGCCGGGCATCAGGTCACCGGCCTCGAGCAGGACGCCAGAATGATCGCCGCCGCCCGTGAGGCCCTGTCCGGGGAGCCCGAGGGCATCCGGGAGCGGATGCGGATCATCGAGGGCGACGGGCGGGACACGGGGGTGCACTTCCTGCCCGGCAGCTTCGACGTGGTGCTGTGCCACGGCGTGCTGATGTACGTCGAGGAGCCGGATCCGCTGCTGGCGGGACTGGCCCGGATGCTCGCCCAGGGCGGGCTGCTCTCGCTCCTCGTGCGCAACGGGGACGCGCTGGCGATGCGGCCGGGACTGTCCGGCGACTGGGCCGGCGCGCGGGCCGCCTTCGACACCACCGCCTACCGGAACCGGCTGGGCCTGGACGTCCGGGCCGACCGGCTGCACACACTGACCGCGACCCTCGCGGGGATCGGGGCACCCCTGCACGCCTGGTACGGCGTACGGGTCTTCACGGACACGGCGGCCGACGGAGCGGAGCTCCCGGCCGACCTGGAGACGCTGCTCGCGGTCGAGGAGCCTGGTTCCCGGGCCGCCCCGCCCCTCCTACGCCTCCTCGGCCGCGCGCAGGCTCATCGGGCCGTAGATCTCCGTGGAGTCCTCGAACAGCCGCACCTGCTCGGCGCCGCCGGCCAGCAGTTCCTTCCAGTACTCCCCGAGCCAGGACTCCGCGTCCCCCTGCGTGGTGAACTCCTCGGGCTGCACCGCGGGCTGGACCTCCGTCCCGTCGGCCTTCTCGAACCGCCACGTCCATGCCGCCATGTACGCCTCCCACGTATGAACACGAGCAGAACAGAAGCCGGATCTTGGTCCGGCTCCTGCTCCGAGCCTATGCGCTTCGCGGGGTGCGCCGTGAGGAACGACGTTGTTCGCCGCCGTTCGCCGCCTCTCACCGCCGTTCGCCGCCGTCCGGCGCCCTCTTCGGCGCGCCCCAGTGGCGCGGGACCAGGGGTGAGCGGCGAAAATCGGTTCGTGGAACTCACTCTGCTCGGTACCGGTGCCCCCGCGGGACTGCCCCGCCCCGACTGTCCCTGCGCGGCCTGTGCCGAGTCGCTCGGCTCTGACGCGCGGGCCGCCACCGCGGCGCTCGTGGACGGCACGCTGCTGCTCGACCTGACGCCCGGGGCCGCGTTCGCGGCGGCGCGGGCCGGGCAGTCGCTGGGCGGCGTACGGCAGGTGCTGCTGTCGCATCCGCACGACGGGCCCGCGGTCGAGGTGCCGGCGGGGCTGCCGCAGCCCGGACGGGTGCCGGACGGGCGGGAGTTGGCGCTGCTGACGGGACATCGGGTACGGGCGGTGGCACTGGACGCGCCCGGCACGGGGTACGCGGTGACCGGACCGGACGGGCGGCGGCTGCTGTACCTGCCGCCCGGGGGCGCGCCGGCCGGGCTGGAGGGGGGTGCCACGGAGACGTACGACATGGTGCTCGCCGATGTCCTGGGGCGGCCGGACGGGCTGGCCCGGCTGCGGGCGGTGGGGGCGGTCGGGCCCACGACGGACGTGGTCGCCGTACACCTCGACCACGACGTGCCGCCCGGGCCCGAGGTACGGCGGCGGCTGGCGGCGGCGGGGGCGCGGGCGGTGCCGGATGGGACGGCCCTGGTGGTGGGCGTGTACGAGGACGTGCCCGATGTGCCGCGGCGGACGCTGGTACTGGGCGGGGCCCGGTCCGGGAAGTCGGTGGAGGCCGAGCGGCGGCTGGAGGCGTTCCCCGACGTGCTGTACGTGGCGACCGGGGGGTCGCGGAACGGGGACGGGGAGTGGGCCGCGCGGGTCGCCGCGCACCGGGAGCGCCGGCCGGGGTCGTGGCGTACGGCCGAGACGTGCGACCTGGTGCCGTTGCTGAAGGACGACGGGCCGCCGGTGCTCGTCGACTGTCTGTCGCTGTGGCTGACGGACGCGATGGACGCCGTCGGCGCGTGGGACGACGCGGAGTGGGCCGACGGCGGGGAGCGGGCGTTGCGGACGCGGGTGCGGGAACTGACGGAGGCGGTACGGGCCACCCGGCGGACCGTGGTCGCCGTCTCCAACGAGGTGGGGTCCGGCATCGTGCCGGCCACCGCGTCCGGGCGGCGCTACCGGGACGAACTCGGGCGCCTGAACGCGGCGTTCGCGAACGAGTGCGAGCAGGTGCTGCTGGTGGTGGCGGGCCAGGCGCTGGTGCTGCGGGGCTGACCGGTGCGGCGCTGCGAGGCTGACCGGTGCTACGGGGTCGGCGCCTCGCGGCGGGCGATCAGCCGGTAGGTGTTCGAGAAGCGGGTGTGTCTGAGCAGCGGGGCCAGGGCGTGGTCCAGTGCCCTGGCCGGGGCCAGCAGGGGGGCGGCCAGCCAGGAGGGCAGGGACGTGGGGAGGGTGAGGGCGAGCGCGGCCGACAGGTCCTGGGGAAGGTGCGCGCTCCGGCGGTCCGTCACCACTACCGTGCAGCCCTGCGACTCCAGTTCCGCGCGGAGGTCGTCCAGGGGCAGCAGGCGCAGACCGCGGGCCCGCGGGAACCACCGCTCGCCGAGCAGCGCGGCGAACGCGCACCGCGGGTCCGGGGCTTCGAGCAGGAGGTGGCCGCCGGGACGCAGGACCGCGACGGCGGCGCGGAGTTCGTCGCGGAGGTCCGGGGCCTGCGGCAGGTGGTGGAGCATGCTGACCACGTCGTAGCGGGCGCGCAGCCGGGCGGTGATCCGCGGGTCCGTCAGAGGACCGACGTGCGCCTCCTCGATGCGTTCGACCAGACGCGCCCACTCGACGTGGAGGGTGGTGTCCAGGCCGTCGAAGGACGTGTAGGGAAAGAGTTCCTTCGCCGCCAGGGGGAAGTGGGCGTCACCCGTGCCCACGTCCAGCCAGCTCTCCGGCTCGGAAAAGCGCAGCATGGCCCGGGCGGTGGAGCGCAGACGCCGCGGCGAGGGGGCGGGAGAGGCGGACGGGGCGAGGGAAAGAGGGGCGGACGGGGCGGACATGGGCGGCTCCCGGAGGTGTACGACAATCCGCTGCAAAACGGAACGTATGGGATGCCGATCTTGCACGCAATGACGTCGCCCCGTCGTCGTGGCGATGTGGCACCGTCCTGTTCGATCAGGGCCGGTACTGTTCGGCGAATGAGCTCGCTTAATCTCGACGACTTCACCGATCTGATCGAGCGCCCCGACGGTGGCGTGCGCCGCGACGCCGAGGCACGGCGGGAACGTCAGGTCGTGCCGCCCGGAGCGCTGGGCCGCCTCGACGAACTGGGTGAGTGGCTGGCGGCGGCACAGTCCGCCGTGCCGGTGCGGCCGATCGAACAGCCGCGGGTCGTACTGTTCGCCGGGGACCACGGCATCGCCGAACTCGGCGTCTCCGCGCGGCCCGCGGGCACCGCCGAGGAGCTGGTGCGGGAGGTCCTGGAGGGCGGCCGTCCGGTGTCGGTGCTGGCCCGGCGGCTCGGGGTACCGGTCCGGGTGGTCGACATGGCGCTGGACTGCGCGCCTCAGGCCCTGCCGGGCGAGATCTCACGGCACCGGGTACGCCGGGGCAGCGGACGGATCGACATCGAGGACGCGTTGACCCTGGACGAGGCGGAGGCTGCCTTCCGGGCCGGGGTGGCGGTGGCCGACGAGGAGGCCGACTCCGGTACGGACCTGGTGGTCCTCGGCGACGTGAGCGTGGGCGGGACGACGGCGGCGGGCGTCCTGATCGCCGCGCTGTGCGGAACCGACGCGTCCGTGGTGACCGGGCGGGGCGGACAGGCCATCGACGACCTCGCCTGGATGCGCAAGTGCGCGGCGATCCGCGACGCCCTGCGGCGGGCCCGGCCGGTCCTCGGCGACCAGTTGCGGCTCCTGGCGACGGTGGGCGGCGCCGACCTCGCCGCCATCACCGGGTTCCTGCTGCAGAGCGCGGTGCGGAAGATGCCGGTCATCCTGGACGGCGTGGTCGTGGCCGCCTGCGCGCTGGTCGGCCAGCGGATCGCCTTCCGGGCCCCCGACTGGTGGCTGGCCGGACAGAACAGCGGAGAGCCGGGCCAGAACAAGGCCCTGGACCGGATGGCCCTGGAGCCGCTCCTCGACCACGGAGTGACGGTCGGGGAGGCGGCGGGCGCACTGCTCGCACTCCCCCTGGTCCAGGCCGCGGCGGCACTGGCGGCCGAACTGCCGGAGAAGGCGCAGCCGTCGGAGGACGCCGAGGCGACCGAGAAGCCGGAGGATTCGGAGGGGCTGGGGGACTCGGAGGGGTCGGGAGTCTCGGAGGGGCTGGGGGACTCCGGGGGGTCGGCAAGCTCGGAGGGGCTGGAGGACTCCGAGGGGTCGGCAAGCTCGGAGGGGCTGGGAGACTCCGGGGGGTCGGCAGGCTCGGAGGGGCTGGGGGACTCCGAGGGGTCGGGGGACTTCCCCGAGAGGCCGGGGGATTCTCAGGGGGCGGACTCCGACGGGAAGGTTGACTCCCGAGGGGCGGATGGTTCGAGGGCCGGGTAACCGAAGGCCGAGGCCCTGATGACCGGGTGGGCCAGGTGACCGAGGACCGGACGCTCTAAGGGCCGGACGTTTTGAGAGCCGGACGTTCTGAGGGCCGTCACCCCGAGGGCGGCCGGTTCCGAGGGTCGGGTGACCGAGGATCAGGCGACTCCGACGGGCCGGATCATTCCGAGCAGGCCGCCGAGCAGCCCGCAACGGTCCGGCACCGCCCGCCGCGCCCCCGGCACCGCAGAACCGCCCGACCGCACCACCCGACCCCACGGCAACGCCCGCGCCACCCCACGGCACCTCGCCCAGCGGGTGAGCGCGTTCATCGAGTGGACCTCGTCCCCGTCGGCCGCCGGTCAGCGTCGCCACGTCCACGATGGCGCAAACCGCGTCACCCGCGGCGACATGAGAACCTGCGTGCCGTTGCGCTGGGAGGGAAACGCGTGGCAGCGCCCATATGATCCCGGCTCATGGGATATGCCCGAATTGCCGCGGAGCAGGATCAGCGCCCGGCCCGGCAGGGTGTGGCTGCCCAGCCGGGTACGGCGGGTCGGAGAGGCACGGTGGATCGGCGGATCTCGGCGCCCCGGAAGTCCACCCCCTCCTCCCGGCGGGCCGCCGCGCTCACCGTCTGGTACCTACGCGGTGTCGCGTTCGTCAACTTTCTCAGTGCGGTATGGGTTTCCCTGGGGCAGGACGTGCGGCGGCACAACCAGGCGAACTACTTCACCCCCTACCTGCTGACCGCCGGATTCGCCTCCGGGGTGTTCACGGTGTTCCTCGCCCTCACCATGCGGCGGCGCAAGCGGGCGGCCTGGATCCTGAACCTCGCCCTCGCGGGGCCGTTCCTGGGGCTGCTCGGTCTCGCGATGGCGTTCCCGGAGGTCCGGCAGTACGCGCAGAACTGGGTCTCCCTCGGCCTCACCGCCGTATTCGTCGCCGCGCTGCTGGCCGGGCGGCGGGAGTTCTACGCCAAGGGCGACCGGTCCAACCCGAAGCTCGCCGCGGCCGTCGCCGTCGGCGGGCTGCTGGCGTCCTCGCTGCTGGCCGCCCTGCTGGTGACGGTCACCGACCGGGGGCCCGGCCCGTCGGCCTTCTGGGACCGCTGGCGGTACGGCGCCCTGCGTCTGGTCTCGGTCGCCGCCGACGACTTCCGCTTCCCCGGGATCGACCCGCCGAACTGGGTGAACGTCACCATCAACGTCCTCAGTACGGCCCTCGTCCTCGCCGTCCTGTACGCCGCCTTCCGCTCCCGCCGCGCCGTCGACCCGCTCACCCCTCAGGACGAGCAACGGCTGCGGGCGCTGCTGGAGCGGCACGGCGAGCGGGACTCGCTCGGGTACTTCGCGCTGCGGCGGGAGAAGAGCGTCGTCTGGTCGCCGACCGGCAAGGCGGCCGTGGCCTACCGGGTCGTCGGCGGGGTGTCGCTGGCCTCGGGCGATCCGATCGGTGATCCGGAGGCCTGGCCGGGGGCGATCGCGCCCTGGCTCGCCGAGGCGCGGGCGCACGGCTGGATCCCGGCGGTCATGGGCGCGGGCGAGGAGGCGGGGACCGTGTACGCCCGGCACGGTCTGGACGCGCTGGAGCTAGGGGACGAGGCCATTGTGGAGGTGGCCGCGTTCACGCTGGAGGGGCGGGCCATGCGGACCGTGCGGCAGGCCCACAACCGGGTCACGAGGGCCGGTCACCGGGTGCGCGTCCGGCGGCACGAGGAGATCCCGGCCGACGAGATGAGGTATCTGGTCCAGCGCGCCGACGACTGGCGCGACGGGGCCACCGAGCGCGGGTTCAGCATGGCGCTGGGGCGGCTCGGGGATCCGGCCGACGGGCGCTGCGTGATGCTCGAATGCAGGGACGCCCGGGGCGAGTTGAGGGCGCTGCTGTCCTTCGTGCCGTGGGGGCCGCACGGGCTGTCCCTCGATCTCATGCGGCGCGACCGGGACTCGGACAACGGGCTGATGGAGTTCATGGTCATCGAACTGCTGCGCGGCGCCGGCGAGATCGGGGTCACCCGGGTCTCGCTCAACTTCGCCGTGTTCCGTTCGGTCTTCGAACGTGGCGCACGTCTTGGTGCCGGGCCGGTGCTGAGGCTGTGGCGGTCGCTGCTCGGCTTCTTCTCGCGCTGGTGGCAGATCGAGTCGCTGTACCGCGCCAACGCCAAGTACCGGCCCGTCTGGAAGCCGCGGTTCCTGCTCTTCGAGAAGAGCGCGGACCTGCCGCGCATCGGCCTCGCGTCGGCGCGCGCGGAGGGGTTCCTCCAGGCGCCGGAACCGCCGAAGCCGACGGGGACGAGGTCCACTGAATGAACGCGCTCACCCGCTGGGCCCGCGCCGAATGGGGGCTGCTGTACGTCACCGTGCGCGATCCGCTGCTCGAACGCGGGTGGCGGGTGGTCCCGATGACGATCGGGGCGGTGTGCCTGACGGCGGTCCTGCACTCGGCGCAGAACCAGTCGTGGGGCTGTCGGTTCGTGCAGAACCTGGGAGCCGTGCGCGCGGAGGACTCCCTGGGGCCGGCGCTCCTGCGCACCCCCCTCTCGCTCTTCGTACCCGCGCTCGACCTGCCGGCCTGGGGCGCCCTGACACAGATCCTGCTGGTGTTCGGGATCGCCGAGATCTGTCTGGGCCGGTGGCGGGCCCTCACCCTCGCCTACGCCGCCACACTCGCCGGAACCCTGTACGCCCGCCTGGGCATCTGGCTCGGCCCCGCCCGTCCGCTGGGCCTGCCGGGCTCGGACGCGCACGTCGTGGACACCGGCCCGTCGGCGGCCGTGGTGGGCCTCGCCGTCTTCCTCGGCTGGCGCTACGGCGCGTACGTCACCGCCGGGACGGTGATCGCGGCGATGGTGGTGGAGGTGGCGCTGAAGGAGAACCTGGCCGGCAAGGAGCACCTGGCGGCGATCGCGGTGGTCCTGCTGCTGTGCGGGATGTCGGCCCTGCGTCACCGGCGGCGGACGGCCGGCGGACCCACCGGGTCGGGCTTGCCGCCGATGAGGTCCTGAAATCTGCGGCGGGGGGCCGCCCAGCGGCGGTCGTGGCGGTAGGCGCGCAGGATGGCGCGGGCACGGGCGCGCGGGCGGCGGCGGTAGAGACGCCTGGCCCAGGGGGAGCCCGGCCGGGCCAGACGCACGACACCGATCAGGCCGACCAGCGGGACGATCACGCTGAAGAGCGCCATTCGGGCCTTGCCCTTGGTGAGGACCAACAGGGCGAAGAGGAAGTTGACCGCCACAGTCGAGATGACACCGCCGCGGTCCTGGAGCTCCTCCTGGGACACGTCGTTGACGCCGAAGGGCGTGAACCCGGCGAGGACCAGGCCGACCAGGGCCGCCGTGACCACCACGACCTCGACGCTCTGGCGGCCGGCCTCGGTCCAGTAGACGTCGGCGAGGTGCAGGATCAGCGCGAACTCGTCCAGGACCAGGCCCGCCCCGATCCCGAAGACGACGGCGAACGCGGCCGACCCGAAGCCGTACCGGCCGCTGGCCACCGCCCCGAAGCCGCCGAGGACGGTGAGGACGACACCCGGGACCACGTGATGGATGTGCGTTCCCCCGGCGCTGACGTTGCCGAAGGGCCCCTTGCCCGCCCGGATCATGCGGGTGACGACCCGGGTGATCAGGAACGTGAGGACGAACGCGGTGAGCGCGAGAAGCAGCGGCAGCTTGCCCGGCTCGATGATGTTCCGCTGCAACCAATGTCCCATATGAGCTACTTTATCCAGGGCCGTTGTCGACGCCCTCTGGGCGCCCCGCCGACCGCCGGGTAGCCTGCGCCGGTGTCCACGCCCCCGCCGTCCTCACCGCCTCCGCCGCCCGCGGAGCCCCCGGAGCCCGCCGCGTCCTGCCCTGACGGCCTCCGTTTCGCCTTCGGCACGCTCACCGCGTTCCCGGTCGAGGTGAGCCGCTGGGACCGCAAGGCGGCCCGCGCGGGCATGCTCTGCGCCCCGGTCGCCGGGTTGGCGGTCGGCGTGGGCGCCGCCGCCGTGGGACTGTTCCTGCTGTACATGGGCGCGGGCCCGTTCCTGGCCGCGGTCGCCTCCACCGCCGTACCCGCCGTCCTGACCCGGGGCCTGCATCTGGACGGCCTCGCCGACACCGCGGACGGTCTCGGCAGCGGCAAGCCCGCCGAGGACGCGCTGCGGATCATGAAGCAGTCGGACATCGGCCCGTTCGGTGTGCTCTCCCTCGTCCTCGTGCTGCTGGCCCAGGTGGCCTCGCTGGCACAGCTCTACGGCACCTCCTGGTCCCGGGGCGCGCTGGCCGCCGTCGTCGCGGCGACCGCCGCCCGCCTCGCCCTCACCCTGGCCGCCCGCGCCGGGGTGCCGGCCGCCCGCCCGGAGGGGCTGGGTGCGGCGGTGGCGGGCGTGGTGCCGGTGCGGGGCGCGGTGCTCACGACGGCCGTCGTCCTGGTCGCCGCCGCGGGCGCGGGCGCGCTCCTCGGGGCGTACGACATCATCCGTACGTCCTTCGCGGTCGCCGCCGCCGTCGGGGTGGCCGAGCTTCTTCTGGGGCGCTGCACACGGCGGTTCGGCGGGGTGACGGGGGACGTGTTCGGGGCGCTCGCGGAGACGGCGGCGACGACCACGCTCGTGGTGCTGACCCTCGGCCCCTGACCGGCGGGGCACTGACGGCGGCGTACCGTGAAGGCCCGCCAGGAATGATCGCGAGCGGTGCCGAGCGTAGGCTCATGCCGGGGATTTACCCGCCTGGGTAAAGACCGTTGCGCAGGAGGGGCCTAGGGTCGTTCGTCGGGCCCGGTCGACCCACCCGCATTCGGCCACAGTTCTTTTCAACGGAAGCGAGATTTCACCACCGTGACTGCTCTCACTCTCAGCACCGCCGCGGCGCCCGGCCTGCGGGCCGACGCGATCGTGATCGGTGTTGTCAAGGGTGCCGAAGGCCCGGTCGTCGCACCGGGCGCCGAGGCCGTGGACAAGGCGTACGACGGCAAACTCGCCGGCGTCCTGGAGACCCTCGGCGCCGCCGGCGCCGAGGGCGAGGTGACGAAGCTGCCCGCACCGGCCGGCTTCAAGGCGCCGCTCGTGGTGGCCGTGGGCCTGGGCGCAGAGCCCGAGAAGGACGCCGGCTTCGACGCGGAGGCGCTGCGCAAGGCGGCCGGGGTGGCGGCGCGTGCCCTCACCGGCACCAAGAAGGCCGCGTTCGCCCTGCCGCTCACGGACGCCGCCGACGCCGGCGCGGTCGCGGAGGGCGTGCTGCTCGGGGCGTACAGCTTCGACACGTACAAGGAAAGCGCCGCCGCGAGCGGCCGGGGCGCCAGGGCGAAGAACGGCAAGGGGCCGCTGGCCGAGGCCGCGCTGCTGGGCGGCAAGCCCCGTGACCGCGCGTACAAGGCGGCGATCGAGCGGGCCACGGCCGTGGTCGAGGAGCTCAACCGCGCGCGCGACCTCGTCAACACCCCGCCGAACGACCTGAACCCGGAGGCGTTCGCCGCCATCGCGCAGGCCGCGGCCAAGGAGCACGGCATCAAGGTGCAGGTGCTCGACGAGAAGGCCCTGGTCAAGGGCGGCTACGGCGGCATCCTCGGCGTCGGCGCCGGGTCGGCGTCGGGGCCGCGGCTGGTGAAGCTGTCGTACACCTCCTCGAAGGCGGACAAGCACCTCGCGTTCGTCGGCAAGGGCATCACGTACGACTCGGGCGGCATCTCGCTGAAGCCGGCCGGCCACAACGAGACGATGAAGTGCGACATGAGCGGCGCGGCCGCCGTGTTCGCCGCGGTCGTCGCCGCCGCGCGGCTCGGCCTGGAGGTCAATGTCACCGGCTGGCTGGCGCTGGCCGAGAACATGCCGTCGGGCTCCGCGACCCGGCCCGGTGACGTGCTGCGCATGTACAGCGGCAAGACCGTCGAGGTCCTCAACACCGACGCGGAGGGCCGGCTGGTGCTGGCCGACGCGCTGTGGGCCGCCTCGGAGGAGAAGCCGGACGCCATCGTGGACGTGGCGACGCTCACCGGCGCGATGATGCTCGCGCTGGGCAGCCGGACGTTCGGAATCATGGCGAACGACGAGGCGTTCCGCTCCGCGGTGCACGAGGCCGCCGAGGAGGTGGGTGAGCCGGCGTGGCCGATGCCGCTGCCGGAGCACCTGCGCAAGGGGATGGACTCCCCCACCGCCGACATCGCGAACATGGGTGAGCGGATGGGCGGCGGGCTGGTCGCCGGCCTGTTCCTGCGGGAGTTCGTGGGCGAGGGGATCACCTGGGCGCACCTCGACATCGCCGGGCCCGCGTTCAACGAGGGCGGGCCGTTCGGATACACGCCGAAGGGCGGTACGGGGACGGCTGTGCGGACGCTGGTGCGGCTGGCGGAGCTGACGGCGGCCGGCGACCTCGGCTGATCGTCCGGTGAGAGTGACGGGGCCTCGCGCGCGGGTAGGGCGAGGCCCCGTCAGTGTTCGGCGGCGCGCGGCGCGCTCAAGTGAACGTGGGGCGTCTCACACACCGGCCCGGCGTCCCTTCCTGTGCTGACAAGTGCGAAGATGGGGCTCGGCAGGACAGGGCCCCCACCGAAGGGCCGAAGAACGAGCGGCCGGACACCAGCCGCCGACCGGTCACCGCAGACCGGCGTGGCGCACATGCATGGAGGACGTGACGTGGCGAACGACGCCAGCACCGTTTTCGACCTAGTGATCCTCGGCGGTGGTAGCGGTGGTTACGCCGCGGCCCTGCGCGGGGCTCAGCTGGGCCTGGACGTCGCCCTGATCGAGAAGGACAAGGTCGGCGGTACCTGCCTGCACCGGGGGTGCATCCCCACCAAGGCCCTGCTGCACGCGGGCGAGATCGCCGACCAGGCCCGCGAGAGCGAGCAGTTCGGTGTCAAGGCCACGTTCGAGGGCATCGACATCCCGGCCGTCCACAAGTACAAGGACGGCGTCGTCGCCGGTCTGTACAAGGGCCTGCAGGGGCTGATCGCCTCCCGCAAGGTCACCTACATCGAGGGCGAGGGCCGGCTGTCCTCCCCCACCTCCGTCGACGTGGGCGGCCAGCGTGTCCAGGGCCGCCACGTCCTGCTGGCGACCGGCTCCGTGCCGAAGTCGCTGCCCGGCCTGGAGATCGACGGCGACCGGATCATCTCCTCCGACCACGCCCTCGTCCTGGACCGCGTGCCGAAGTCCGCGATCATCCTGGGCGGCGGTGTCATCGGCGTCGAGTTCGCCTCCGCGTGGAAGTCCTTCGGTTCGGACGTCACGATCATCGAGGGCCTCAAGCACCTGGCCCCCCTCGAGGACGAGAACTCCTCCAAGCTTCTCGAGCGCGCGTTCCGCAAGCGCGGCATCAAGTTCAACCTGGGCACCTTCTTCTCGAAGGCCGAGTACACCCAGGACGGTGTCAAGGTCACCCTCGCCGACGGCAAGGAGTTCGAGGCCGAGGTCCTGCTCGTGGCCGTCGGCCGCGGCCCCGTCTCCCAGGGTCTGGGGTACGAGGAGCAGGGCGTCGCCATGGACCGCGGCTACGTCCTGGTCGACGAGTACATGCGCACCAACGTCCCGACCATCTCCGCCGTCGGCGACCTCGTCCCAACGCTCCAGCTCGCGCACGTCGGTTTCGCCGAGGGCATCCTGGTCGCGGAGCGTCTGGCCGGTCTCAAGACCGTTCCGATCGACTACGACGGTGTGCCCCGCGTGACGTACTGCCACCCCGAGGTCGCCTCCGTCGGTATCACCGAGGCCAAGGCCAAGGAGATCTACGGCGCGGACAAGGTCGTCGCTCTGAAGTACAGCCTCGCGGGCAACGGCAGGAGCAAGATCCTCAACACCTCGGGCGAGATCAAGCTCGTGCAGGTCAAGGACGGTGCCGTGGTCGGCGTCCACATGGTCGGCGACCGCATGGGCGAGCAGGTCGGCGAAGCCCAGCTGATCTACAACTGGGAGGCGCTGCCCGCCGAGGTCGCGCAGCTGATCCACGCCCACCCGACCCAGAACGAGGCGATGGGCGAGGCGCACCTGGCCCTGGCCGGCAAGCCCCTCCACGCGCACGACTGACCCTCGGTCGACGACCGCGACGAACCAGACTTCCGCAATTCGTAAGGAGCAACCGAAACCATGGCGGTTTCCGTAACCCTTCCGGCGCTCGGCGAGAGCGTCACCGAGGGCACCGTCACCCGCTGGCTGAAGGCCGAGGGTGAGCGCGTCGAGGCCGACGAGCCGCTGCTCGAGGTGTCGACGGACAAGGTCGACACCGAGATCCCCTCGCCCGCCGCCGGTGTCCTCGCGTCCATCAAGGTCGCCGAGGACGAGACCGTCGAGGTCGGCGCCGAGCTGGCCGTCATCGACGACGGCACGGGGGCCCCCGCCGCCGCGCCCGCTCCGGCCGCCGAGGAGGTCGCCGCTCCGGCGCCCGAGCCGGCCCCGGCCGCCCAGCCGTCCACCGAGCAGGCCGCTCCGGCCCCTGCTCCCACCGCCGAGGCCGCTTCCGGCGGCGGCTCCGCCGAGGGCACGGACGTCGTCCTGCCCGCGCTCGGCGAGTCCGTCACCGAGGGCACCGTCACCCGGTGGCTGAAGGAGGTCGGCGACTCCGTCGAGGCCGACGAGCCGCTGCTCGAGGTCTCCACGGACAAGGTCGACACCGAGATCCCGGCGCCCACCTCCGGTGTGCTGCTCGAGATCACGGTCGGCGAGGACGAGACCGCCGAGGTCGGCGCCAAGCTGGCCGTCATCGGCGCCCCGGGTGCGGCTCCGGCCGCTCCGGCCCCGCAGGCACCCTCGGCTCCGGCCCCGCAGCAGCAGACCGCCCCGGCTCCCGAGCCGGCCCCGTCCGCTCCGGCGCCCGCCCCGGCTCCGGTCACCCCGGCCGCGGCTCCGGCCGCGCCCGCCGGTGACGAAGGCGCGTACGTGACCCCGCTGGTGCGCAAGCTCGCCGCCGAGAACGGCGTCGACCTGGCCACCGTCAAGGGCACCGGCGTCGGCGGCCGGATCCGCAAGCAGGACGTCATCGCCGCCGCCGAGGCCGCGAAGGCCGCCGCGGCCGCTCCGGCTCCGGCCGCCGCCGCCGCTCCGGCCAAGAAGGCGCCGACCCTGGAGGCCTCTCCCCTCCGTGGCCAGACCGTCAAGATGCCGCGCATCCGCAAGGTCATCGGCGACAACATGGTCAAGGCCCTGCACGAGCAGGCCCAGCTGTCCTCGGTCGTCGAGGTCGACGTGACCCGCCTGATGAAGCTGCGCGCCAAGGCGAAGGACTCCTTCGCGGCCCGCGAAGGCGTCAAGCTCTCCCCGATGCCGTTCTTCGTGAAGGCGGCGGCCCAGGCGCTGAAGGCCCACCCGGTCATCAACGCCAAGATCAACGAGGCCGAGGGCACGATCACCTACTTCGACACCGAGAGCGTCGGTATCGCGGTGGACTCGGAGAAGGGCCTGATGACCCCGGTCATCAAGCACGCCGGCGACCTCAACATCGCCGGTATCGCCAAGGCCACGGCGGAGCTCGCGGGCAAGGTCCGCGCCAACAAGATCACCCCGGACGAGCTGTCCGGAGCGACCTTCACCATCTCCAACACCGGGTCGCGCGGCGCGCTCTTCGACACGATCATCGTGCCGCCGGGCCAGGTCGCGATCCTCGGCATCGGTGCCACGGTCAAGCGTCCGGCGGTCATCGAGACCGAGGAGGGCACGGTCATCGGCGTCCGCGACATGACCTACCTGACCCTCTCCTACGACCACCGCCTGGTGGACGGCGCCGACGCGGCCCGTTACCTGACCGCGGTCAAGGCCATCCTGGAGGCGGGCGAGTTCGAGGTCGAGCTCGGCCTGTAGACCCCGCTCAGCGCAGTACGTCGGTGCCCTCGCCCGGAATCTCCGGGCGAGGGCATCTGCGTCAGAGGCTCGATGCCGTAGCCGAAGGGGCATAACGAGCATGTAAGTCTCGTCTCACCTGCACGAAAGCGCCCCCACGCGCCCCTTCCAGGGAGCGAACCGGTCGTATTGTCTAAACGTCACACGCCCCCGGGGCCGAGGGGCGGCCCCTCCCTAAGGAGCCCTCATGACCGCGCCCGTCGTCCACTCGCTGCGCGAACAGATCCGCGAGCACATCGTGGAGGGGATCGTCAGCGGGCGCTGGCAGCCGGGCGAGCGGATCGTGGAGCGACGGATCGCGACCGAGCTGGAGGTCAGCCAGACCCCGGTGCGGGAGGCGCTGCGCGAGCTGGAGTCGCTGCGCCTGATCGAGTCCGCGCCGAACAAGGGCGTACGGGTGCGGAACCTGACGGCGGCCGACCTGGAGGAGAGCTACCCGGTCCGGGCCGGCCTGGAGGCGATCGCCGCGGAGCTGGCCTCGGAGAGGCTGGCGGAGGACTGCTCGGCGCTGGAGCCGCATGTCGCCGCCCTGTACGAGGCCGACCGCGACGCCGACGGCACGGGCCAGGTGCGGCACACGGTCGCCTTCCACCGGGAACTGGTCCGCGCGGCCGGCAACTCGGTACTGCTGCACACCTGGGAGGGCCTGGGCATCGAGGTGTTCACGGCCCTGTCCATCCGGTGGCTGGGGACGGTCCAGCAGTCGTACGCGGAGGAGCACGAGGAGCTCGTGCAGGCCTTCCGCAGGCGGGACCCGAGGATCGCGGAGCTGGTGAAGGCGCACGTGCTGGGCTGCGCGCCGCGCGCCTGACGCGGCCGGCACACCGCGCCCGCAACCCAGCGAACCCGAGCTCACCTGCGGAAACTTTCGAAAACACGGCACCGCGTGCCCAGTGCGAAGGCACCGCGTGCCGACTTTCTCGCAATCGAGAAGTTTTGCCCTTCAACCCTTTGATCGATCATCGATCAGGGAGTTACAGTCACCGACGGACCACGCGGCGGAAGCCGCAAGGTGTCACAGCACCGAGGTCTCAGCCCTGTCCTGCCAAAGACAAAGGGCACCCCAGACAACCCCATAGGGAACCCCTTCGACTGAGGAAGGCGGCGACATGACCGACCCCCACGCCATCCAGCCGAGCGCGCTCGACCAGCTCCCGGACCGGGACCCTGAGGAGACCGCCGAATGGCAGGCCTCGCTGGACGCGGTCGCCAAGGCGGCCGGGCCGCACCGTGCCGCGTACCTGATGCGGCGCACGCTGGAGCGGGCCGAGGGCAACGGCATCGCGCTGCCCAAGCTGCTCGAGACGGACTACGTCAACACCATCCCCACCGCCGCCGAGCCGGGCGTGCCCGGTGACGCGGAGATGGAGGCCCGGATCACCGCGTGGAACCGCTGGAACGCGGCCGCGATGGTGACCCGGGGCGCGAAACACGGCGTCGGCGGCCACATCGCCACCTTCGCCTCCGCGGCCTGGCTCTACGAGACGGGCTTCAACCATTTCTTCAAGGGCAAGGACTCCCAGGAGTCGCCCGGCTCGGGTGACCAGCTCTACATCCAGGGCCACGCCTCCCCCGGTATCTACGCCCGCGCCTTCCTCGACGGCCGGCTGACCGAGCAGCACCTCGACAACTTCCGCCAGGAGGCGGGCGGCAACGGCCTCCCGTCGTACCCGCACCCGCGGCGGCTGCCCTGGCTGTGGGAGTTCCCGACGGTGTCGATGGGTCTCGGCCCGCTCTCCGCGATCTACCAGGCGCGCTTCAACCGGTACCTCACCAACCGCAACATCAAGGACGTCTCCCAGTCCCACGTCTGGGCGTTCCTCGGTGACGGCGAGATGGACGAGCCCGAGTCGACGGCGGCCCTCGCGCTCGCCGCCCGCGAGGAGCTCGACAACCTCACCTTCGTCATCAACTGCAACCTGCAGCGCCTCGACGGCCCGGTCCGCGCCAACTTCAAGATCGTGCAGGAGCTGGAGGCCCAGTTCCGCGGCGCGGGCTGGAACGTCGTCAAGACGCTGTGGGGTTCGGCCTGGGACGAGCTGTTCCAGCTCGACACCACGGGCGCGCTGGTCCGCCGGCTGCGCGAGGTGCCGGACGCCCAGGTGCAGACGTACCAGACGCGTGACGCGGCCTACATCCGGCAGGACTTCTTCGGCTCGGACCCGGCCCTCGTCGAGATGGCGAAGCTGCTGAGCGACGACAAGATCCTGGAGTGTTTCCACCTCTCCCGCGGTGGCCACGAGGCGAGCAAGGTGTACGCGGCGTACAAGGCGGCCGTCGAGCACAAGGGCGCGCCGACCGTGATCCTGGCCCAGACGGTCAAGGGCCACACCCTCGGCGAGGGCTTCGCGTCGAAGAACGCCAACCACCAGATGAAGAAGCTGTCGGTGGACGAGTTCAAGGCGATGCGCGACCGCCTCGACCTGCCGATCAAGGACAGCGACTTCGTCGACGGTGTCGTGCCCTACGGCCACCCCGGCGCCGACTCCCCCGAGGTCCGCTACCTCCAGGAGCGCCGCGCGGCCCTCGGCGGTCCGGCCCCGGCCCGCCGTACGCACGCTCTCGCGCCGCTGCCCGCCCCTTCCGAGAAGGCCTTCGCCTCCTTCGACAAGGGCTCCGGCTCGCAGAACGTCGCCACGACCATGGCCTTCGTCCGCCTGATCAAGGACCTGGTCCGCGACAAGGAGACGGGCAGGCGCTGGGTGCCGATCGTCCCCGACGAGGCGCGCACCTTCGGCATGGAGAGCCTCTTCCCCTCCCTCGGGATCTACTCCCCCAAGGGCCAGACGTACGAGCCGGTCGACCGCGACCAGCTGATGTACTACAAGGAGGCCAAGAACGGCCAGATCCTCAACGAGGGGATCACCGAGGCCGGTTCGATGGCCGACTTCATCGCCGCTTCGACGTCGTACGCGACGCACGGCGAGGCGATGATCCCGTTCTACATCTTCTACTCGATGTTCGGCTGGCAGCGCACGGCCGACCAGATGTGGCAGCTCGGCGACCAGCTCGGCCGCGGCTTCCTCGTCGGCGCCACGGCCGGCCGCACCACCCTGACCGGTGAGGGCCTCCAGCACGCCGACGGCCACTCCCCCGTCATCGCGGCGACCAACCCGGCCGCGCTGACGTACGACCCGGCGTTCGCGTACGAGGTCGCGGCCATCGTGAAGGACGGCCTGCGCCGCATGTACGGCGAGGCGGCCCCGGGTGAGGACCAGAACGTCTTCTACTACCTGACCGTCTACAACGAGCCGGTCCCGCAGCCGGCCAAGCCGTCCGTCCCCGGCATCGACGAGGGCATCGTCAAGGGCCTGTACCGCTTCAACACGGCGGAGTCGGCGGGCCTTGACCCGGTCGCCAACGCCCCGCGCGTCCAGCTGCTGGGCTCCGGCACGGCGATCCACTGGGTGCTCGAGGCGCAGAAGCTGCTCGCCGAGGAGTGGGGCGTGGCCGCCGACGTGTGGTCCGCGACCTCCTGGACCGAGCTGCGCCGGGACGCGCTGGAGGCCGACGCGGGTCTGCTGCGCGGCGAGGAGCGGATCCCGTACGTCCGTCGGGCGCTCCAGGGCGCCGAGGGTCCGGTGCTCGCGGTCTCCGACTACATGCGTCAGGTCCCGGACCAGATCGCGCAGTGGGTCGAGCAGGACTACTCCTCGCTGGGCGCCGACGGCTTCGGCCTCTCGGACACCCGTGAGGCGGCCCGCCGCCACTTCGGCGTCGACGCGCAGTCGGTCGTCGTGGCCGCCCTGGCCCAGCTGGCCCGCCGCGGCGAGGTCAAGGCGACGGCCGTGAAGGAGGCGCGGGAGCGCTACGGCCTGTAGGGCCTGCAGGTCATCGCTCTTGTGCTGAGCGTGTGTTGAGGGGGCACGGCGTTCGCCGTGCCCCCCCTTCGTTGTCAGTGGGCCCCGGCATCATGGCCGTATGCGTGCTGCCCGCCTGATCAAAATGGTGCTGCTGCTCCAGTCCCGGCCGTCCATGACCGCCGCCGAGCTGGCGCGGGAGCTGGAGGTGTCCGAGCGGACCGTCACCCGGGACGCGCAGGCACTGTCGGAGGCGGGCGTGCCGGTGTACGCCGACCGGGGGCGGGCCGGGGGGTACCGGCTGGTCGGGGGATACCGCACCAGGCTGACCGGGCTGGCCCGCGGCGAGGCCGAGGCGCTGTTCCTGTCCGGGGTGCCGGGGGCGCTGCGGGAGATGGGGCTTCAGGACGCGGCCTCCGCGGCCCGGCTGAAGGTGTCCGCGGCACTGCTCCCTTCGGTGCGGGACGCCTCGCGTACGGCGGCGCAGCGGTTCCACCTGGACGCGCCGAGCTGGTTCAAGGAGCCCAAGACACCCGAGCTGCTGCCCGCCGTCGCCGACGCGGTGTGGGACGACCGGCGGATCACCGCGCGTTACTCACGCGGCGAGGGCGAGGTCGTACGTGAACTGGAGCCGTACGGGCTGGTGCTGAAGGCGGGGGTCTGGTACCTGTGCGCGCGGGTGACGGGGCACGGCTCCCACCGGGTGTACCGGATCGACCGGTTCACCGCGGTGGAGACGGGCGAGGGACGGTTCGCGCGGGACGAGGAGTTCGACCTGCCGGGCTTCTGGGAGGAGCGGGCCGGGCAGTTCGCGCGCTCCATCCTGCGCGCCGAGGCCGTCGTACGGCTGTCCCGGGACGGGGTGCGGGCGCTGCCGCACGCCGTCGACGCCCCGTCCGCGCGTGAGGCGCTGGAGGCCGCGGGCGCGCCGGACGGGCAGGGGTGGGTGACGGTGACCCTCCCGGTGGAGTCCGAGGAGGTCGCCCACAGTCAGCTCGCGATGCTGGGGCCGGAGGTGGAGGTGTTGGCGCCGGAGAGTCTGCGGGCGCGTTTCATACGGGACGCGGCGCGTCTGGCCGCGCTGTACGGGACATAACAATCCGTCTCACTCCACGTGCGCCCCACCCGTCCAGGGCCGATGCTGGACCCGTGATGGACGAGACGGAGTTCTGGGAGCTGGTGGACGCCAGCCGCGAGGCCGCCGAGGGCGACCCCGAGGAGCAGGCGGACCTGCTCGTGGACCGGCTGCTCCAGCTGGACCCGGAGATGGTGCTGGACTTCGCCCGTCACTTCGAGGCCCGCTACAACCGCGCGTACACCTGGGACCTGTGGGGCGCCGCCTGGGTCCTGCTGGACGGGGCGAGCGACGACGCCTTCGACTTCTTCCGGTGCTGGCTGATCGGCCAGGGCCGCGAGGTCTACGAGGGTGCCGTGCACGACCCGGACTCGCTGGCCGACCTCCTGGACGACTTCGACGAGGAGCTCGACGGCGACGGCGAGGACCTCGGCTACGCCGCGGACGAGGCCTACGAGCAGCTCACCGGCGTCGTCGCCCCCGACCTGGGCATCCCGCCCGCGGCCTCCGAGCCGGCCGGGACCCCCGTCGACTTCGAGAACGAGCGGGTGCTCGCGGAGCGCTACCCCAAGCTGTGGGCCCGGTTCCGGGAGTGACTTCGGGAAGTGACTTCCGGGAGTGACCAGGCAGTGACTACGCTCACCAGTTCGTCACCGCCCTCTTCGTCACCGCCCTCTTCGTCAACCGTCCCCTTCGTCAACCGTCCCCTTCGTCATCCGTCCCCTTCGTCATCCTCCTTTCTCGTCCTCCACAGCGAGGGGTCCATGGCCCGTATCCCCTATCCGGAGCGTCCCGCCGACGCCGTCGCCAAGCTTCCGGTGCCGCTCAACGCCTTCCGCATGCTCTCCCACGCCCCACCGCTGACGGGCCCGGCGATCGACCTGGGCCTGGCCGTGCTCGGCGCGTCCACGCTTCCGGTCCGGCTGCGCGAGCTGGTGATCATGGCGGTGGCGGCCGGTACGGGATGCGCGTACGAGGCCGTCCAGCACCGCCCGATCGCCCTGGCCGCGGGGGTGACACCGGAGCAGCTCACGGCGGTCGAGGAACGACGGGCGAGCGGCCCGCAGTTCGACGCGGCGGAGTCGGCGGCCGTGACCGCCGTGTACGAGCTGGTGTCCCGGCACACCCTCGCCGAGGACACCTTGGGCGCGCTGCGTGCCGCCTTCACCGACCGGCAGGTCGTCGAGCTGACCACGACGGTCGGCTACTACGTCATGCTGGCGGGCCTCATGAACGGGCTCGGGGTGGACGTCGACCCGTCCGGGGAGAGGTTCCTGGGGCTGGCCGACGGCGGCAAGAAGGGCGAAGGGGCATAGGCGTCAGGCCGCCGTCGTGCGGCGACGGGTCGGGTCCGACGGGATGTACGCCTGGGTCTGGTCGGCCCGCGCCGTGTGGTGCAGCGGTGCCTTGTTGGCCTGGTCGAGCGCGGACGCCGTGACAGCGGCCGGTCCCAGGACGACGGCCGCGACCGTGCACAACACCGTCCACATCCGTTTGCTGCCCCTCATGCTGCTGCTCATGATCCCCACCTCCGGTCGGCTTCTGGTGCAGACCGTAGGCCGCGGGGATCTCAGGACCCTGCGCACCCGCTGTGGCGCACCTGTGAGCCTCACGCCCGGCCCTGCAGCCGTGCCGCCAGCCTCCTGATCTCCGGCAGCCGCGCGGTCAGGGCCACGCCGGGGCACCTCGTCATGTAGGCGTCGTCGTGGCCGGCAACGGCGGGCAGCACGACGGCGGTGCCGACCGGGTACCGGCTGAGGCTGTTGCTGGAGACCAGACGGACCTTCGCGCGGGGGTCGATGTCGGCCAGACCCAGTTTCCAGGCGACGAGGGCGGCGATGGATTCGGTCATCGCCTTCGGGACGGGGAGGCCGGCGGTGAAGGTGCCGAGCGCGGCGATGCCGGCCGAGCGGTGGTTGAAGCCCTGCGCGTGGGCGCCGGTGACGGGCCGGTCGATGCCGCCCGCGCGGCCCTCGTAGATGGTGCCGCAGCGGTCGACGAGGAAGTTGTAGCCGATGTCGTCCCAGTCCCGGCTGCCGGTCTGCCCCGTGTACAGGTCGCCGATGATGCGGGGCGTCTCGGCGCAGGCGTAGTCGTTGGACGAGTCGGTGTGGTGGATGAAGACGGCGACGACCTTGTCGTCGTAGCGCGGGGGCGGCTGGGGCCGCCGGGTGTCGTCGTCCAGCCAGGCCGAGCGGGGCACGATGCGCGGTCTGGGCGCGGCGTGCGGGGTGGCGGCGGAGCGGGCGGGGGCGGGCGGCCGCAGGGCGTGGTCCGCGCCCGTGTGTTCGGCCCCGTTCGCCCACAGCACCAGCGCGGCGACGGCGGCCAGTCCGGACAGAGCGCCGAGCAGCAGGAGCGCGGCGCCCGGTATCCGTACCGGACGGCGTCTCCGTGCCCGGCGTGGTCTTCGCGGGACACACATGCTCCCACCGTCCGGCGGATCCGCCGCGCCCGCGATGTGTGCTACGCCATTCGGTGGAACCATCGTCCCCGTCCGCGACGTTTTTCCAGGTGCACGCACACGTGGCCGGTTCCGATGGCCACGTGTGTGCGTGGCTGATCACTGGGAGCGTCAGACGCGTACTAGGAGACGCCCCCTGAGGGGTCCGACAGAAAGGCGGCTCCGTGGACCTGCTCGACATCCTGCTGTTGCTGGTGATCCTCGCCTACGCGGCGTCCGGCTACCGGCGCGGACTGGTGGCCGGCTGTGTCTCGTTCGCCGGCTTCGTGGGCGGCGCGGCCATCGGTGTATGGGTGCTGCCGTGGACGATGGACATGGCGTCGCCGGCGACCACCGCGGCGACGGTGACCGCCGTGCTGACGGTGCTGGTTCCGGCCGCCGTGGGACACGAGCTCGCCGGGCGGCTGGCCCTCAAGCTGCGGCGGGAACTGGACCGGGGGCCGCTCAGGGTGGCCGACGGCGTCGGCGGGGCCGCGGCCAACTCGGTGGCCGTGCTGATCGTGGCCTGGGTGGCGGCGAGCGTGCTCGGCGCGTCCTCGTCCCCGCTGGTCACCACCGCGATCCGGGACTCGGCCCTGCTGGGCGCCGTACAGAACACGATGCCGGACACCACCCCCGCGTGGTTCTCCCGGGCCACCTCCGCGCTCACCCAGGCGGGCTTCCCGCAGGTCTTCAACCCCTTCGAGAACGAGTCGACGGCCGAGGTCGCCAGGCCCACCGGTGACAGCGTCACCCCGAGCGCCACCAACGCGGCCAAGCTGAGCACCGTGAAGATCGAGGGTGTCTCGGGCACCCAGGGCCGCGAGGGCAGCGGCTTCGTGTACGCGCCGCGCCATGTGATGACCAACGCCCACGTGGTGGCCGGCATCGACGACCCGAGCGTGCGCGTCGGCGGCGTCGGGCGGGCGTACCCGGCACGCGTGGTGCTCTTCGACCCGGACAAGGACGTGGCGGTGCTGTACGTGCCCGAGCTGCGCGCCCCGGTGCTGCTGTTCGACACCGGCGCCTCGCGCGGCAACTCGGCGGTCGTCGCCGGTTATCCGGAGGACGGCGACCTGAACCTCCAGGCGGCCACCGTGGCGAATCGGGTGCGGGCGACCGGGCAGAACATCTACAGCGACGCGACCGTCACCCGTGAGATCTACTCGATCCGCTCCACGGTCCGCCCCGGCAACTCCGGCGGCCCTCTGCTGACCACGGCCGGCAAGGTCTACGGCGTCGTCTTCGCCCGCTCCACCTCGGACAACGAGACGGGGTACGTGCTCACGGCCGACGAGGTCGCCACCGACGCGCGGCGCGCGGCGAACGCGACGGCACCGGTGGACACGGGCGAACTGATCACGTCCTGAGCGGGCGGAACGGGACCGGCCCCCGCCCCGCCCTCCGACGGGCCGGGATCCGGCTCTGCCCGGTGGTGCGCCTACGTCGTACGACGGGCACGGCCGACCAGGTCAGAGGGTGCGGCCCATGAACACGTCGTCGACGTACTCGCCCTCCAGCAGGAACTCCTCGGGAAGGATCCCCTCCACCACGAACCCCTCGGACGCGTAGAGCGCCCGGGCGGGGGCGTTGTGCCCGAGTACGCGCAGGGTGATCCGGCGCGCCCCCTGCCGCCGCGCCTCCTCCAGCACGCCCCGCAGCAGCGCCCGGCCGACCCCGGCGCCGCGCGCCTCCTCGGCCACGACGAAGCCCAGGATCTGGCGGACGTGGGCGTTGCAGGCGAGGGGGGTCGGGTAGCCCAGCCGGATGTAGCCGACGACGTTTCCGTCCAACTCGGCGACCAGGTGGTCCCGCGGGCCGAACCGCTCGGTGAAGAACGGCGGGTACGGCGGCTGGGGCCGCGGTTGGACGGCGTGCAGCGGGGACCAGGTGCGTCGGTCGATGCGGGCCAGCGTCTCCTCGTCGTCGAGGATGGCGTGACGTATGTGGGGTACGGACATGTCGGTCACCCTATGTCGGAGCGCCGGGGCCGGACCGGCGTTTTCCGCACCCACCAGGCAGAATGAGTGCCATGGAGCCTTCAAGGATCGCGGTGGCCGGCGCTTCCGGGCTGATCGGCGGCGCCCTGGTGCGGTCCCTGACCGCGGACGGGCACACGGTGGTGCGGTTGGTGCGGAGGGAGCCCCGGACACCGGACGAGGTTCGCTGGGACCCCGAGCGGAAGTACGTCGACACGGCCGGCCTCGCCGGGTGTGACGGCGTGGTCAACCTGGCCGGGGCGAACGTGGGTTCGCGGCGCTGGACGGATGCCTACAAGGCCACGATCCGGGACAGCCGGGTGCTGGGCACGGCGGCTCTCGCCGAGGCGGTGGCCGGGCTGGACGAGCCGCCGCGGGTCTTCGTGAACGGCAGCGCGATGGGCTACTACGGCGAGACCGGCGACCGGCCCGTCGACGAGGACGCGCCGCCCGGGGAGGGCTTCCTGCCCGAGCTGTGCGTGGAGTGGGAGGGCGCCGCGGCGCCGGCCCAGGAGGCGGGCGTCCGCACGGTGTTCACCCGGACGGGTCTGGTCGTGGCCAAGGAGGGCGGGGCCTGGGGGCGGCTGTTCCCGCTGTTCAAGGCGGGCCTGGGCGGGCGGATGGGTGACGGGCGGCAGTACTGGTCGTTCGTCGCGCTGCACGACGAGGTGGCCGCGATCCGGCATCTCATCGACACCGACGGCCTGTCGGGGCCGTTCAACATCACCGCCCCGCGGCCGCTGACGAACCGTGAGATCACCGCCGCGATGGGGCGGGTGCTGGGCCGGCCGACGCTGTTCACGGTGCCCGCGCCGGTGCTGCGGGCGGCACTCGGCGAGATGGCCGGGGATGTGCTGGGAAGCCAGCGGGTGTTGCCGATGCGGCTGCTGGAGTCGGGGTTCACGTTCGCGTTCCCGGAGATCGAGGAGGCGATCCGGGCGGCTCTGTGACGCCTGCGATCGTATGCGACCGTCGTGCGACCGTGCCCTGTCGATGCGCGACTGTCCCGGACCGGTCACGGCCCTACCCTCGACCCGAACTCGGGTATCTCCGGAGCCAGTTGGAGGCAGGACGTCTCCGCCGGCGCGCAACCTCGAGGAGGGGCACGTGCTTGAGCCCGCGTACCAGGCGGACGTCGTGATCGTGGGAGCCGGGGTCGCCGGGCTCTCCGCGGCGCATCGGCTGACCAGCGCAGGAGTGACGACCGCGGTACTGGAGGCGGCCCCGTGTGCGGGCGGCCGTATGTCGACCGAGAAGGTCGACGGCTTCCGGCTCGACCGCGTCGGGCAGCTGCTGTCCACGGCGTATCCCGAGCTGCGGCTGACACCCGGGCTTGACGCCCTGGTGCTGCGGCCCTTCGCCCCGGGTGTGCTGCTGCACAGCGACGGGCGCCATCACCGTGCGGGCGTCCTCGCCGGGACGGGGGGCGCACGGGGCGCACGGGGGGCACTCCATGCGGTGCGCGCCCTGGCGAGCGCTCCGCGGTCTGCCGCCGCGCCGAAGGGCCGGGGAGCGCCGCGGCAGACCGCAGGGTCCGGCGACTGGGGTGATCCGGAGCCGGCCTCAGGGCCGAGGAGCCGGCCCGTTCCCTGGCCGGGCTCGGGGGCGCGGGGCGTTCCGCGGCCGGGCGTGAGGCCGAGGGGTCTGCCGCGGCCGGGCGCGGGAGCCGGGGGCGTTCTCCGGCAGGGCGCCGCGACGTCGGGCTGGGAGGTGCCCTGGCCGGGCGCCGGGATGACCAGGGGTGGTGCCTGGCCGGGCCCCGTGCCCGGGGCCGCCCGCGGCGCGCCCCGCGCAACGGCGCCGCTCGGCACCGCCGTCGACCAGGCCCGGCTCGGGGCCGCGCTGTCCCGGATCGCGCACACGCCCGTCGAGCGTCTCCTGGCCCGCCAAGAACTGCCCGCCGGCCAGGCCCTCGCAGCCCGTGGTCTGCCCGCCCGGACGATCGACGGCTTCCTGCGCCCGCTGCTCGCCGCCCTGCTGTGCGACCCGGAGCTGACCACGTCCAGCCGGTGCGCGGACCTCGCGCTGCGCGCCTTCGCCCGGGGGCGGCTGTGCGTGCCGGAGGGCGGGGCCGAGGCCCTGCCGGAGCTGCTCGCGCGGACGCTGCCGCCGGGAACCGTGCACACCGGCGTGCGGGTCACCTCGGTCTCCACGACCTCGGTGACCACCGCCGAGCACGGTGAGATCCGCTGCCGGGCGGTGCTCCTCGCGACCGACGCCCGGGCCGCGGCCGAACTGCTGCCGGGCCTGCGGGTGCCGGACTTCCACCCGGTGACGGTCGTCCACCACACCACGGACGAGCCCCCCGCAACGGGCGCCTCCCTGCTGCTCGACGCGGACCGGGGCGGCCCGGTCTCCCACACGGCGGTGATCAGCCGGGCCGACCCGTCCCGCGCCCCCGCCGGCCGCACACTCGTCTCCTCCACGGTCCTCGGCGATCCGCCGGCCGACCTCGACACGGCCGTACGCACGCACCTGGCCCGCCTGTACGGCACCTCGACCCGGCGCTGGGAGACCCTCGCCGTCCACCACACCCCCGAGGCGGTCCCCGCCATGCGCCCACCGCACGACCTGCGCCGCCCGGTCCGCCTGCTGGCAGGCCTGTACGTCTGCGGCGACCACCGCGACACCAGCACCGTCCAGGGCGCCCTGCACTCGGCCCACCGGGCGTCGGCGGCGATCCTGGCGGACCTGGGGGCGGCGGGGCCGATGCACGTGGCGGACCCGCCCAGGACGATGCCGAGTGCGGCCTGAGCAGGGGCGCACACCCGCGCCCCCGAAAAGGGGCGCGGGGCTGTGACACGGCGGATCGGCTCCCCTAGCCCAGTGCCGCGACCTTGTCGCGATACCCCCGCACGGGTGCCGCGTCCTTGTACGGCTCCAGTCGGCGCTCGAAGTCGCGTACGTACTCGATCGCCCGCACCGACCGCATCTCGGCCGCCGCGCCGGCCGCCTCGGCACCCAGTGCGCAGGCCTGGTCGAGTTCGCCGAGGCCCAGGCGGGCGGAGGCCAGGACGACGCGGCAGAACAGGCGGCTGCGGGCGTAGGCGGGGGCGCGCAGCTGCAGGGAGCGTTCCGCGTGCTGGGCGGCCGCGCGGAACTGCTGGAGGTCGCGGTGGCAGTGCCCGAACTCGTCGGCGAGCTGCGCCTCGTCGAAGAACCGCGCCCAGTGCGGGACCTCGTCACCGGGCCGGGCCGCCTCCAGCGCACGCTCGGCCCGTACGAGTGAGGCGGTGCAGGCGCGCACCTCGCCCAGCACCCCGTGCCCGCGTGCCTCGACCGCGTGCAGCAGCGCCTGCACGACCGGCGGGGCGTTGGTCCCGACTCCCTGCTGGGCGACCCGGGCCAGTTGCACGGCTTCCCGGCCGTGCCCGAGGTAGACGGCCTGTCGGCTCATCGTGACCAGCACGTACGAGCCGTACGCCCGGTCTCCGGCCGCCTGCGAGAGCCGCAGCGCCTGCACGAAGTACCGCTGGGCGAGACCGTGCGCGGCGATGTCGTACGACGTCCAGCCCGCGAGCCTGGTCAGGTCGGCGGCGGCGGCGAACAGGCGGCGGCCGGTCTGCTCGCCGTAGGTGCCGCGCAGCATCGGCTCGCACTCGTGCTCCAGGTAGCGCACGAGGGCCTGGCGGGCGTGGCCGCCGCCGTACTGGTCGTCGAGGGAGCGGAACAGCTCGCCGACCGAGCGGAGGGCGGCGATGTCGCCGCCGGTGACCTTCTGGCCGGGGCCGCGTTCGACGTGGCCGCGTTGCCGGGGTACCCCCGGGCGGCCCTGCGCGGGCACCCGCGCCGGCGGTTCGCCGCGGGCCACCTTGTCGTCGGGGCGGCCGATCAGCCAGTCCCGGCTCGGCACCACCAGGCCCGCCGGGGTGAACGCGATCTTGCGCAGCTCGGCGTGGCTGCCGGAGTCCTTGCGCCACAGCCCGCTGACGATGTCGACGGCCTCTTCGGGGGTGGCGGCGAACTCCAGGCCCGCGTAGACCGGCGCGCAGGCGTCGAGTCCGAGGTCCTGGGCGGTGAGCCGGCGGCCGAGGCGACGGGTGAAGACCTCGGCGATCAGGGCGGGGGTGGTGCCACGGGGCTGCTGCCCGCGCAGCCACCGGGTCACGGATGTCTTGTCGTATCTGAGGTCCAGCCCGTGTTCGAGACCGAGTTGGTCCACTCGACGGGCGAGACCCGCGTTGGAGAACCCCGCTTCTGCGATGAGCGCGGCGAGCTGTCGGTTGGGAGTGCGCTGCGCGGGTCGTTCCGTCATCTGCGGTGCGGTCTCCTGCCTTTCGGGCCCCACTGAGGCCTGCGCGGCCGCCGAGGTGCCCGGATGCCTGTGAGCAGCCCTTATGGCCTCTGTGAACGGCGCGAATGTAGCGGAGAGTGAGCAGCTGATCGCACTCTTCGCCGTTCGTTCATCCGATCGTGTGAGGATTGGCCACAGAGCTGACGCGTACCGGCCGGACGTACAGTGGCGTGGGCATGTTTCGTGCCTTACGACCGTCGGGGCTTCAAGGGAGGCGCTTGCCGTGAGTGAGTTGCGGTTCGTCCGTATGGGATTCGGTACGGACGCCGTCGAGTACCAGGAGGCGTGGGACGAGCAGCGCCGGGTGCACGCGGCGCGGTTCGCCGACGAGGTCCCCGACACCGTGCTGCTCCTGGAGCACCCGCCGGTCTACACGGCCGGCCGGCGCACGGCGGACAACGAGCGCCCGCTCGACGGCACCCCCGTCATCGACGTGGACCGCGGCGGCAAGATCACCTGGCACGGCCCGGGCCAGCTGGTGGGCTACCCGATCCAGAAGCTCCCGCGCCCGGTGGACGTCGTCGCCCACGTGCGGCGCCTGGAGGAGGCCCTGATCCGCACCTGCGCGGAGTTCGGCCTGGAGACCACCCGGGTCGAGGGGCGCAGCGGAGTCTGGGTGCTCGGCGATCCTCTCGAGCTGCGTCCGTCGCTCGGCGGCCTCTCCCTGGACTTCGACCCGCGCCTCCAGGACGAGGAGTTCGACCCGCGCCTCAACGGGCCCGAGTACGCCCCCTCCAACGCCGGGCAGCGCCGCGAGGACCGCAAGATCGCCGCGATCGGCATCCGCGTCGCCAAGGGCGTCACCATGCACGGCTTCTCGTTCAACGTGAACCCGGACAACAAGTGGTTCGACAAGATCATCCCGTGCGGGATCCGGGACGCGGGGGTGGCGTCCCTGGCGTACGAACTCGGCCGGGACGTGACGATCGACGAGGTGCTGCCCGTGGTCGAGCGGCATCTCCGGGATGTGCTGGAGAACGCGGAACTGGCGCCGCGCGTGGTGGAGCGGGCGTCCGCGTAGCACTGCGGCCCGACTCGGTGGACCGGGAGGCGCACCGCCACGGCGAGGACCTGGGCGCGGGCCCGGCAGACGCCTCGCACCCACGTCGGCCGCGGGGAATGCCCCGCAGTTCCGCAAGGTTGCCCACCCCGGGGAGCGAAAACGCACGGGCGTACCCTGGTGTACGCCGAAGAATCGAAGCTACAGGGAGCCGATGTGTCCGCAGTCGCACCCGACGGACGCAAGATGCTGCGCCTGGAGGTCCGCAACAGCCAGACCCCCATCGAGCGCAAGCCCGAGTGGATCAAGACCCGGGCGAAAATGGGTCCCGAATACACGAAGATGCAGAACCTCGTCAAAAGCGAGGGGCTGCACACCGTCTGCCAGGAAGCCGGCTGCCCCAACATCTACGAGTGCTGGGAGGACCGCGAGGCGACCTTCCTCATCGGCGGCGACCAGTGCACCCGGCGCTGCGACTTCTGCCAGATCGACACCGGCAGGCCCGAGGCCCTCGACCGTGACGAGCCGCGCCGCGTGGGCGAGTCCGTGGTCACCATGGACCTGAACTACGCCACCATCACCGGCGTCGCCCGCGACGACCTGGAGGACGGCGGCGCCTGGCTGTACGCCGAGACGGTCCGGCAGATCCACGAGCAGACCGCCGGCCGCGAGGGCGGCAGCACCAAGGTCGAGCTGCTCGCCCCGGACTTCAACGCCGTACCGGAGCTGCTGGAGGAGGTCTTCGCCTCCCGTCCCGAGGTCTTCGCGCACAACGTCGAGACGGTCCCGCGGATCTTCAAGCGCATCCGCCCCGGCTTCCGCTACGAGCGCTCCCTGAAGGTCATCACCGAGGCCCGCGACTACGGCCTGGTCACCAAGTCGAACCTGATCCTCGGCATGGGCGAGACCCGTGAGGAGGTCAGCGAGGCGCTCCGGCAGCTGCACGACGCCGGCTGCGAGCTGGTCACCATCACGCAGTACCTGCGCCCGAGCGTGCGCCACCATCCCGTGGAGCGCTGGGTCAAGCCGCACGAGTTCGTGGAGCTGCAGCAGGAGGCCGAGCAGATCGGCTTCTCCGGTGTGATGTCGGGCCCGCTGGTCCGGTCCTCGTACCGCGCCGGGCGGCTGTACCGGATGGCCGTCGAGCAGCGCGAGTCGGCTGCCCCGCGGCGGGCCGACCACGTCGCCTCCCAGGCCGTGTGACCTGCCCGACAAACCGTCACAGCTCTTGCCCGCCGCAAAGCGAGGCAAGCGTGTGAATTCCCGCACAAGGAGCTACTCGCCAGTAGCGACCGATTCGGCGCGGTCCTGACCGTCCTCGCAGCTGAGGCCACCCGTCAGGACCGCGTCGGCGTGCGGCGCCCCCGCATCAAGGCTTCATTGGTGTTTGACCGGTAGGTCATGCCCTGGTAACACCAATCAGTGACGCTGGACTTACACCACGTGCACCCATACCCGAAGCGGTATCAAGGGGGAACCTCCATCATGCAGGCCGCGCCCGTTCGCGCCACAGCGATTCCTTCGTTCACCAACGCACTCCGTGCCGTCGAATCCCTGCTCCTGAGCAGCGGGCAGCGCACCGCTCGCCGCAACGCCTGGACATCCGTCCTGGAGGACCGCCGCCGCGCCAAGGACCGGGTCGAGGCGCAGCGCGTCCTGGACCAGACCTACATCGTCCGCCCCTGACACCCCTCCCGTCCTTCCGCACGGACACTGCCGTCGTCCGCGCTCCCGGGGCCACGTAGACTTCACGGCATGGCGAGGAAGGACACGGCAGCGGACGCTGCGAATCCCGGGCGACTCAAGCAGATCGCTCTGACCTACAAGATGACCCGCAAGGCCGACAAGAAGATCGGTCTTGTACTCGCGGCTGTCGGAATCGTCACCTTCGGTGTCTTCCTCGCGATCGGTTTCTTGATCGGTCACCCTGTTTATCTCGGCATCCTGGGCGCTTTCCTCGCCCTCATGGCGGCGGCGATCGTCTTCGGACGCCGGGCCGAGCGGGCCGCCTTCGGGCAGATGGAGGGACAACCGGGCGCGGCCGCGGCCGTACTGGACAACGTCGGCCGGGGCTGGACGACCACCCCCGCGGTGGCGATGAACCGCAGCCAGGACGTCGTGCACCGGGCGGTCGGCAAGGCCGGCATCGTCCTGGTCGCCGAGGGCAACCCGAACCGGGTGAAGAGCCTGCTGGCCGCCGAGAAGAAGAAGATGAACCGCATCGTGGCCGATGTGCCGGTGCACGATCTGATCGTGGGCACGGGCGAGGGCCAGGTCGAGCTCAAGAAGCTGCGCACCACGATGCTGAAGCTCCCCCGCGTGCTCACCGGTCCGCAGGTCACCGCGACCAACGACCGACTGCGGGCCCTCGGCGACCTGATGAGCAACATGCCGCTGCCGAAGGGGCCGATGCCGAAGGGCATGAAGCTTCCGAAGGGCGGACCGAAGGCGCGCTGATCCCCCTCCGCGTCAGCACCAACCTCCCACGTCAGAAAAGGGGGCGCCCGGATCACTCCGGGCGCCCCCTTCGTCGTACGGAGGCGTCGTAACAGCGGCGTCGTACAACGGCTACACACAACAGCGTCGTACGACCGCTAGATGCGCACTTCCACCGTGCGGGCCACTCGGTCGTGCAGGCCCCGGCCGTCGCGGTCCCAGATCAGGGCCGGGACGGCCAGGCAGAGCAGGACGGTGCGGAGCAGGGCGCGCCAGGGGTGGACGCGGCCGGTGTCCAGGGCGACCACGCGCAGGCCGAAGAGGCGCTTGCCCGGGGTGAAGCCGACGGTGCCGACCGTGAGGGCGCTCATCACGAAGAAGATCAGCAGGGCCCAGTTGGAGGTCGCCGGGTCGCCATAGCTCTGAGTGATCAGCTGGGATGCAATCAGGGCGCTCATCGCCCAGTCCACGACCAGTGCCCCGAGGCGCCTTCCCGGGCGGGCGATCGACCCCTGCCCCTCCTCCGGCAGACCGAGCTGTTCGCCCCGGTATCCGAAGTCGACACCGGCCTCCTCGGCGGCCGCGCGGGGCCCCGAGAGCCACGAACCGATTGCTTCCCTCTTGTCCACGCCTACACCGTACTGCGCCCGTTTCGCGATACGGACAGGTGGGGTGGACGGGGCCGTGTCCGGTTAACTTGTGCGAAACAAATGGGTCACGCCTGAGAAATCACCCGTCCCTAGGGTCGAGGTCAGCGTGTGCCACCGCACTGGCCGCACGAACGAACTACCACCCCGGCACGGGAACGGCCGGGAGTAGGAGGAGCTGGATGTTCCAGAACGCCGACGAGGCCAAGAAGTTCATCGCGGACGAGGACGTCAAGTTCATCGACGTCCGCTTCTGCGACCTGCCGGGCGTCATGCAGCACTTCACGGTGCCCGTCGAGTCGTTCGACCCGGACGAGGAGCTGGCCTTCGACGGATCCTCGATCCGTGGTTTCCAGGCCATCCACGAGTCCGACATGGCGCTGCGCGCGGACCTGTCGACCTCCCGGGTCGACCCCTTCCGCCGCGACAAGACGCTGAACATCAACTTCTTCATCCACGACCCGATCACCGGCGAGCAGTACAGCCGTGACCCGCGCAACGTGGCGAAGAAGGCCGAGGCCTACCTCGCCTCCACCGGGATCGCGGACACCGCGTACTTCGGTCCCGAGGCCGAGTTCTACGTCTTCGACAGCGTGCGTTTCGCCACCACGTCGAACGAGTCCTTCTACCACATCGACTCCGAGGCGGGCGCCTGGAACACCGGCGCCCTCGAGGACAACCGTGGTTACAAGGTCCGTTACAAGGGCGGCTACTTCCCGGTTCCGCCGGTCGACCACTTCGCCGACCTGCGTGCCGAGATCTCCCTGGAGCTGGGCAAGGCCGGCCTTCAGGTCGAGCGCCAGCACCACGAGGTGGGCACCGCCGGCCAGGCCGAGATCAACTACAAGTTCAACACGCTGCTCGCCGCGGCCGACGACCTCCAGCTCTTCAAGTACATCGTGAAGAACGTGGCCTGGCGCAACGGCAAGACCGCGACCTTCATGCCGAAGCCGATCTTCGGTGACAACGGCTCCGGCATGCACGTCCACCAGTCGCTGTGGACCGGCGGCTCCCCGCTGTTCTACGACGAGGCCGGCTACGCGGGCCTGTCGGACACGGCCCGCTACTACATCGGCGGCATCCTCAAGCACGCCCCGTCGCTGCTGGCCTTCACCAACCCGACGGTGAACTCGTACCACCGTCTGGTCCCGGGCTTCGAGGCGCCGGTCAACCTGGTGTACTCGCAGCGCAACCGCTCCGCGGCCATGCGTATCCCGATCACCGGTTCCAACCCGAAGGCCAAGCGCGTCGAGTTCCGCGCGCCCGACTCCTCCGGCAACCCGTACCTGGCGTTCTCCGCGCTGCTGCTGGCGGGCCTGGACGGCATCAAGAACAAGATCGAGCCGGCCGAGCCGATCGACAAGGACCTGTACGAGCTGGCTCCCGAGGAGCACGCGGGCGTCCCGCAGGTCCCGACCTCGCTCCCGGCGGTCCTGGACCGTCTCGAGTCCGACCACGAGTTCCTGCTCGCGGGCGACGTCTTCACGTCCGACCTGATCGAGACGTGGATCGACTACAAGCGCACCAACGAGATCGCCCCGCTGCAGCTGCGTCCGCACCCGCACGAGTTCGAGCTCTACTTCGACGTGTGATCGGACCGCGCCTCCCCGCGTGAGCCGTTCGGCGCCCCCGCTCCTGGTTTCTCAGGGCGGGGGCGTCGTCGTATGGTTTCTGGCACTGCTGTTCGAGACGAAGACGACGGGGGTTACGGGGATGCCCGAACAGGACGACGCGGAGCGGGAATTCGACCTCAAGTGGGCGGACGGGGCCGAGCACAAGGAGCCCTCCGCGCGGGCCCGGATGCTGGCCGCGCGGTGGAAGGAGAACCCGCCTGAGCCGCAGCCGTTCCGCGCCGATCCCGATCCGGCGGGGCCGCGCCGGTCGTCGTGGGTGTCCACGGTCGTCGTTCTCGGGTCTGTGGCCGCGATCATCCTGCTGCTGGGGTACGCGAACTTCCGGGCGCCGTACTAACCGGGCAGCCGGGCCGGCAGGACCAGGAGCGCGCCGGCCCCGGATATCGCGCGACCGGCGCCCGTGTGCGGCCTGCCATCGCCGGACACAGCGGGAGGGAACAGGGGGACGGGCATGGGCACGGACATCCGGGGCGGCGGAGAGGCGGGACGGCGGCTGGCCGCGGGGGCGGCGGTGCCGGATGTGCTCGACGTCGAGGATCCCCGGGCCTGGATCGCGCTGGACCAGGGCGTGCGCTCCTGGGTGGCGGTCAAGCTGCTGCCGACGCGCGCCACGATCGAGGGGACCGAGGCCGCCGGGCCGGGCTCCTGGCCCGGTTCCCCGCGGCGTCCCCGCCGGCTCTCCGAATCCCAGCTCGCGCTCGCCCTGTGCCACCGCGAGGGACGGATCCGTGAGGCGGCCCTCGCCCTGGCCGCAGGCCACCCCGCCCTGTGGCCGCTGGTGGTGGTGCGCACCGCCGACTGGGTGTCCCCGGTGCGCGACCTGGCCCGGGAGGTGCTGCGCGCGGTGCTCGACGTGGACAGCGCCGTCCGGCTCGCGCCGCTGATCCTGCTCGGCGCCCGCCGCGGCCGGGGCGTCTTCGCCGTCGACCTGCTCGAAGAGGCGCTGCGCCCGGCGCCCCGCGACCGCCTCGTGCCGCTCTTCACCGACGCCGACCGTGCCGTACGCAGGTTCGCGTACCGTCTCGCCGTCGACGAGGGGCTCCTCTCCCCCGCCGAGCTCGCCCGCACCGCCGCCCGCCACGCCGACCCGGTCGTCCAGGACGTGTGCGCCGAGGCCGCCCTGGCCGTCGTGGCGGAGGGCGGCGGCCACGACGACGTGCTCCAACCGCTGCTCGCCGCGCGCGGTCCGCGGGTGCGGGCGGCCGCGGTGACCGCGCTGCGGAGGGCCGGGCGGGCGGAACAGGGGGAGGAGTTCCTGGCGGACCGGGCGGGGGTGGTGCGGGCCTGCGCGCGGTATGTCGTACGGCAGGCCGGGGCCGATCCGCTGTCCTGGTACCGGCGCCGGTGTGCCGACCCGGGCGATCCCGCGCTGCCGCCGGGCGCGGTCGCCGGGCTCGCCGAGTGCGGGGAGCGGGCGGACGCCGCGTTGCTGTGGCCGCTGGTCGCCCATCCCTCGCCGAGGGTGCGGGCGCGGGCGGTCGCCGGGCTGCGGGCCCTGGACGTGACGGACGTACGCCGGCTGTCGGCGCTCCTCGACGACCCCGCGCCCGGGGTCGTGCGGGAGACGACCGTGGCCCTGCTGGCCTCCGCCCGGTCCCTGGACGCCGACGCGCTGATGGAGCGGCTGGCGGACGGCCGGCCCCGGCATGTGCGGGTGGCCGCGTTCCGGCTGCTGGACGCGCGGGGCGGGCTGGTGCGGCTGCGGGCCGCGGTCGCGCTGCTCGCCGATCCGGACGCCGGGCTGCGGCAGCGGGCGGGGCAGTCCGTGCAGAGCTGGCACCCGACGGCGGACGTGCCGGCCGGGGCGTCGGAGGTGAGCGAGGTGGGCGAACTCCTCGACCGGGGACGGCATCTGTTCAGCGACTACGTGTTGCGGCGGCGCAAGTGGGAGGCAGGGGTACGGGGCTGAGGCCCGGCTGCCCTCTGAGCCTTTGCTGGTCCTAGGGCTGATCGGAACCCGTTCATGGAGGGGCCGGGTGCACACTGGGCAGTGGGACGAGTGCCTGACTGCGGGGTGATGCGAGATGCACAGCCGCTTCAAGGGCGACCGGCGACTGACCGTGCGGATGACGGTCACCATGTTTTTGCTGGGGCTGCTGTACGTGGCCTTCGTCGTGGCGCTGATCGTGCTGCTGAAGTCGTGGGTGCTGGTCGTCGTGCTGATGGCGGCGATGTTCGTCGCCCAGTTCTGGTTCTCCGACCGGATCGCGCTGTTCGCGATGCGCGGGCGGGTCGTGGAGCGCGAGGAGTATCCCGAACTCCACGCGGTCGTCGACCGGTTGTGCGCGCTCGCGGACATGTCCAAGCCGGTGGTCGCGGTGTCGGCGATGGACATGCCGAACGCGTTCGCGACCGGCCGGAATCCCGACAACGCGGTCGTGTGTGTCACGACCGGCCTGCTGCGGCGGCTGGAGCCGGCGGAGCTGGAGGGCGTCCTCGCGCACGAGCTGTCGCACGTGGCACACAAGGACGTCGCCGTGATCACCATCGCGTCGTTCCTCGGGGTGGTCGCCGGGCTGGTCGTACGGTTCGCGTTCTACTCGCAGCTCTTCGGCGGCGGGCGCCGCGACCAGAACACCGCGGTGGTCTTCGCCGCCGTGATGGGGGTGTCGGCTGCCGTGTACGCGATCAGCTTCCTGCTGATCAAGGCGCTGTCCCGGTACCGGGAGCTGGCGGCGGACCGGGCGGCGGCGCTGCTCACCGGACGTCCCTCGGCGCTGGCGTCCGCGCTCACCAAGGTCACCGGTGACATCGCCCGGATCCCGACCAAGGACCTGCGCACGGCGCAGGCCTTCAACGCCTTCTACTTCACTCCCGCGCTGGGCTCCGAGCCCGGTGTGGCGCGGCTGTTCTCGACCCACCCGAGCCTGGAGCAGCGGCTGGAGCAGCTGGGCCGGATCTCCGGCGAGCTGGGTGAGGCGGCCACCCCGGGGAAGGCCGGCTGAGGATGGGGCTGCTGGACATCCTGCTCGGCCGGACGAAACCGGTCGCGCCCGATCTCGACCAGCTCTTCGCGCTGCCCTCGGCCGCGGTGACGCTGGAGGCGGCGGCCTCCTTCACCCCGACGGGGCGCGGCGCGGTCTGCTTCGCCACCGTGGAGGGCGCGGCCTTCGAGCAGACGCACCGTGAGGTGCAGGCACTGCTGGACGCGGACGCCGACCGCGACGGACCGCCGGTGGAGCTGCGGCGGGACGAGTACGGCTACTCGTGGCTGGTCTCGGAGCGCGCCTCCGATCAGCTTCCGCTGCTGGTCAACGACCTGCACGCGGTGAACACCTCGATGGAGGTCAACGGCTTCGGGCCGCAGCTGCTGTGCTCACTGGCCGGCTTCCAGGATCCCCAGGGCCGCTCGCTGGCGCTGGTGTACCTCTACAAACGGGGCACGTTCTTTCCGTTCGCGCCGCTGCCCGGGCAGGGACAGCGGCGCGACAACGCGCTCGAACTGCGGGTCAAGGCAGCCCTGTCGGGCGACCTGCGCATCGAGCAGGACCTGGGCCGCTGGTTCCCGGTGTGGGGCGCCCCCGGCCTGTGACCGGGGGCGCCAGGATCACTCGCGGTCTCACTGGCTCTTCTCGCGTGCCTGCCGACGCGACTCGAAGGGGCGCTCGCGGCGGTAGCGGCGCTCCCACTTGGCCTGCTTGTCACGGCGGTCGCGGTACGCGCGGTAGCTGCTGGGCGCGGCCCCCGACCCGGCCCCGGAGGGTGCTCCTCCCGACGGAGCCCCTCCCGACGAGGAGCGCGAGGAGGCGCCTCGTCCGTACTGCACGTACAGGAACAGCACGGCGACGGCGGCGAGCCACCAGACGTGGTTTCCGAATCCCAGGACGACCAGGACGACGGTCCCGGATATGACGATGGTGCCCATGACGGGCCTCCGTGGGCGTGGGTGAGCGAGCGGTGTGGGTCGGTGTGGGTCGACTGTCCCGACGGGGCGCCGGGGGTGGACGCCGGGCCGTCGGTGCGTAGCAGAGTAGCCCCGAGTCCGCGGGGTGACGCCTGTCCTGCGGCAAGCGGTGGGGTGCGGCTCCGCAACGTCTGTCCAGCGTAGGGACGTGGTCACCCCGCGTGCATCTCCTTTTCGGCGCGAGTGGGTTCGGCGCCCGGCGAGCCACGGGAGTCGGGCCTGCGGCGGCGGGCCGGACGGTGGCGGCGCTGCGGTCGCCGGGGCGGGCGCGGGTTTGGGTCGGCGCGGGGGCGGGCCGGTGCGGTGCCGCACAGGTGGGCGTACGCCGTGAGGTCGGCCGGGCTCATGCCGGCCACGTCCGCGCGGCCGACCAGGTCGCGCGACCGCCGTCCACCGGTTGCGGACTTGTGCCCCTTCTCGAGCTGGGGGAACAGGGGATCGTCGGCGTCAGGCCGGCGAGCGGCACGATGGAGGAGTGCGTGCCGCCGCCCGCCTCCTGATGTCGGTGAAGGCCCGGACCGGAGCGTCCGCATGCCGGGTCCGGCGAACGGGTGGCGTCGCCTCGGTGATCGGGGCCGCCCGATTGTCAGTGGGGTCGGGCAGTATTCCGGCACGGGGGACGTGACGGGCGAGGCGGAGGCCGGCATGGGTGACGTGGAGCGGTACATCGGCGTGGCGGAGCGGCGGGCGCGGCTCGCGCTGCGGCACCGGCTGGCCGGGCAGGCGCGGGCGGCGGGCCCGGAGGAGGTCGCCGCCTCCCTGGTCGCCCTGCACGGCACGGATCCCGCGACGGTGTACCTGGCCGTGGCGGCGCGGCTCGCGGACCCGGCGAGCACGGTGCCGGAGACGAGCCGGGCGTTGTACGAGGAGCGCACGCTGGTCCGGATGCACGGCATGCGGCACACGGTCTTCGTGTTCCCGACGGAGTTGACCGCGGTCGTGCACGCCTCCACCGGCCTCACGGTCGCGGCCCGGGAACGGGCGGCGCTGCTCCAGCACATGGCGTTGGCCGGGGCGCCGGACGCGGTCTGGCTCAAGGAGGTCGAGGACTCGGCGCTGGCCGCGCTGGCCCGGCGCGGGCAGGCGACGGCGGCGGAACTCGCCGAGGACGAGCCGCGCCTGCGGGAGCGGTTCGTGTACGCGGCCGGGAAGGGCTACGAGGGCGTCCACACCGTCTCGACGCGGCTGCTGAAGGTGCTGGGCGTCGAGGGCAAGGTCGTCCGGGGCCGGCCCCTCGGCTCCTGGACCTCCAGCCAGTTCCGCTGGGCGGTGGCCCCCGCCCACCCCGAACTGGATCCGGCCGAGGCGCAGGCCTCACTCCTCGGACGCTGGCTCGCCGCGTGCGGCCCGGCCACGGAGGCCGATCTGAAGTGGTGGACGGGGTGGCGCGTGACCGAGGTCCGCCGGGCGCTGTCCGCGATCGGGGCCCGACCGGTGTCCCTCGACGAGGGCGTCGGCCATGTCGTCGCCGGTGACATGGACCCGGTGGCCGAACCCACCGCGCCCTGGGCCGCGTTGCTGCCCGCCCTCGATCCGACGGCCATGGGGTGGCAGCAACGGGACTGGTACCTGGCACCAAAGTTGCGCCCCGCCCTGTTCGACCGCAGCGGCAACGTGGGGCCCACGGTGTGGTGGAACGGCCGGGTGGTGGGTGGTTGGGCCCAGCGCCCGGACGGCGAGGTCGTGTGGCGGATCCTCGACACGGAGGGCGTGGGCCGGGAGGCGGAGGCGGCGATCGCGGTGGAGGCGGAGCGGCTGCGGGGGTGGCTGGGGACGACGAGAGTGACACCGCGCTTCCGGACGCCGGTGGAGAAGGAGTTGGGGGCGTAGGAGTTGGGTGCGTGGGAGTTGGGGGCGTAGGAGTTGGGGGCGTAGGAGTTGGGGGCGTAGGAGTTGGGGGCGTAGGACGTGGGGGCGTAGGACGTGGGCGGGCGGGGCTTGCGCGCGCGGGACTTGGAGGAGGAGCGCGTGGAACTGGCGCGTAGGAGCTGGGTTCGCCCCGGTGGTGGCTTGTTCACGGGCGCTGTTCACGGGCACACCGGCGCCGGGCGCCCCGAAGCACAGGGGCACCCGGCGCCGCAGCTCACCTCGAGTACCGCATCAACGCCCGCACCATGTGGCAGGTGGTGTCCGACGGCGGATGCACACCGATCAGCTCGGCGGCGCTCCGTATCGTCTCGTTGCGGGCCTGGTTGGGCAGGTACACCCCCGAGTCGAGCAGGGCGATCGCAAGGCGCATGGCCTTGAGACGCCGGTTGTGGCTCACGTACCACTCACGCGGCCGCCCGGGCGGCAACGGCCGCTTCTCCACCGGCTCGTACGGCAGGTCGAGCTGGACGGGACGCTTCACGGTGGACTGGGTCGGCAGCGGCTTCGGCTTCAGTGCGGCAGCGGGCACAGGCATCCTCCTGTCGCGGTCAGGGTGCCCCGCCGGGGACTTCGGCGACCCCGGCAACACCCTCGAACACTGCTTCTATTCTACTGCCCGGCACTGACAAAAGGCCCTGGCCACAAGGGCTTTCGGGGGTGGTGTGACGCAGGTGGAGGACGGGTTTTCGCGTACCGTGGGCGGCATGGAGATCTGGATCAACCCGGCTTGTTCGAAGTGCCGCAGCGCGCTCACACTCCTCGACGCCGAGGGTGCCGACTACACCGTCCGCCGCTATCTGGAGGACGTACCGAGCGAGGACGAGATCCGCGCCGTACTCGACCGGCTGCACCTCGAACCGTGGGACATCACGCGCACCCAGGAGGCGGCCGCCAAGGAGCTCGGGCTCAAGGAGTGGCCGCGGGACGACAGCGCGCGCGACCGTTGGGTAAAGGCGCTCGCCGAGCATCCGAAGCTGATCCAGCGCCCGATCATCACCGCGGACGACGGGACAGCGGTGGTGGCCCGCACCGACGAGGTGGTACGGGATGCCCTGTCTCGGCAGAAGGCGTGAGGACCCGGACCAACACCCATGTGACGTAGGCCACTTCAGTGACTCCTGTCACCACTGAGTAACCTCGTTCGGTATTTCGTACCTAGGCGCGTACGCTCCCCGACCTCCCAGGAGTCGCACATGTCGCGCAGAAGAACGCTCGGTACGAAGAAGAAGGTCGCGCTGCTGGTGAGCGCGGCGGCAGTGGCCGGAGGCGGTGCCTTCGTCATGGCGAGCACCTCGAACGCCGCGCAGGGTCCGCAGACGGCCGCCGAGTCGACCGTCTGCCAGGGGCTCGCCACCGCGCTCGGCAACAACCAGAAGTTCATCGCCGGGCAACAGGCCGCCCCGGACGCGCAGTCCGCGGCGCGGATCGCCAACCGCGAGGCCGTCATCGAGCAGATCAAGGTGCAGCAGAAGGCGTCCGGCTGCGTCGTCGGGGAGTCGGCTCAGGGCTCCCAGGCGACCCAGCCCGCCGAAGCGGCCCAGCCGGCGCAGCCCGCCCAGTCGGCACAGCCGCCCGCGCAGTCCGCGTCGAGCGCCCCCGCCGCGCAGCCTCCCGCGGCCGGCGGTGGCGCCGCCGCCGGGCAGCAGGTGTGCAAGGGCTCCACCGTCACCCTGTCGGGCGAGGCTGGTGCCCCGGCCGCGTCCAGCAACCAGTTCCCGGCGGGCACCAGACTCAAGGTCACCAACCTGGACAACAACAAGTCCACGACGGTGGAGGTCACCTCGGTCTCCGGCAGCTGCGCGCTGCTGAACAACGCGGCTTTCGAGCAGGTCCGTGAGCCCGGCAAGTTCCTGATCCGCAGGGCCGTGATCGAGAAGGTGGGGTGAGGCCCCGGGACGCACCCAGCCGTACGTGTCATCGGTCCCGCCGCCCCCGGCCAGGGGTGGCGGGACCGGCGCGTCCGAGCCTTCGACGTCCCCTGCCCCGCGCCCAGGCATGCCCCCGTTTCCCGGCCTCAATCCCATCGCATACGAGCCGCTCCAGCGCCCCTCCACGGCCCTCGTCACCGGCCACTCCGAGCGCGCCGCGGTCCCTCACAGCGCGCGTGGCGGCACAACACCGCCAGGTAACACGGGGTTCACATTCGAGCAATGATCGGGAAATCGCCTGTTGACAGGCTGCCGGGCATCGAGTGCGGCGTCCCAGTGCCGAGGCGCCGCAGCACCCGCACGTGCGTCTGCGACACACCCCCGAAGGAAGTGGCCCCGTGACCTTCAAGGCTGAGTACATCTGGATCGACGGCACCCAGCCGACCGCCAAGCTCCGTTCCAAGACGAAGATCATGGCGGATGACGCCAAGGGCGCGGAGCTGCCGATCTGGGGCTTCGACGGGTCCTCCACGAACCAGGCCGAGGGCCACTCCTCCGACCGTGTCCTCAAGCCGGTCTTCTCCTGCCCCGACCCGATCCGCGGCGGCGACGACATCCTCGTGCTGTGCGAGGTCCTCAACATCGACATGACGCCGCACGAGTCCAACACGCGTGCCGCGCTCACCGAGGTCGCCGAGAAGTTCGCCGCGCAGGAGCCGATCTTCGGCATCGAGCAGGAGTACACCTTCTTCAAGGACGGCTACCCGCTCGGCTTCCCCAAGGGCGGCTTCCCCGCCCCGCAGGGCGGCTACTACTGCGGTGTCGGCGCCGACGAGATCTTCGGCCGTGACATCGTCGAGGCGCACCTGGAGAACTGCCTCAAGGCGGGTCTGGCCATCTCCGGCATCAACGCCGAGGTCATGCCCGGCCAGTGGGAGTTCCAGGTCGGCCCGGTCTCCCCGCTGGAGGTCTCCGACCACCTGTGGGTGGCCCGCTGGCTGCTCTACCGCACCGCCGAGGACTTCGGCGTCGCCGCCACCCTCGACCCCAAGCCGGTCAAGGGCGACTGGAACGGCGCCGGCGCGCACACCAACTTCTCCACCAAGGCGATGCGCGAGGGCTACGACGCGATCATCACCGCGTGCGAGTCGCTGGGTGAGGGCTCCAAGCCGCTCGACCACGTCAAGAACTACGGCGCCGGCATCGACGACCGCCTGACCGGCCTGCACGAGACCGCCCCGTGGAACGAGTACTCGTACGGCGTCTCCAACCGTGGCGCCTCGGTGCGTATCCCGTGGCAGGTCGAGAAGGACGGCAAGGGTTACATCGAGGACCGCCGTCCCAACGCCAACGTGGACCCGTACCTGGTGACGCGGCTGATCGTCGACACCTGCTGCACCGCCCTGGAGAAGGCCGGTCAGGTCTGATCCGCCCAAGAGCTCCCGAAGGGGCGCCCGCCGGAACAACCGGCGGGCGCCCCTTCGCGTTGCCGGGGGGGCAGGGCTGTCCGCATGGTGGACGGGTGTCATCAACTTCACGCCAAGGTGGCGTCCACGCTGTGAGAGAAGGGTCCTCGTAGCGGCCGGTCTCTGCTTCAATGGGCCCATGGCCAGCTTCCAGAAGTACACCGCGACGGGTCGCCCCGACCTCGAGCCGTTCTGGCCTTCCCGTCAGCACCACGACTTCGACCGGGTGTGTTGCCGCGCGAGGAACGCGCCGGCCCTCTAAAGCCGTACACCCCCGGCCTTCGGCCGGCGCGAAACGACGTACGTCCCTCGACGAACCGAATCCGACCACGAACTCGGGTCCGGGAACCGTTGACCTCGTTGACGAACTCCTCGCGCGAAAGAGCTGACCTCTCATGGCGACCACTCGTTCACTCTCCACTGCCGCCCGTACCGCCTCCTCCCCCGTCCCGGCCCACGGCTCCGCCCGGCACCGGCTGCGGGCCGTCGACCGGGACGAGGTGGTCGAGATCGCGGACTTCCTGCCGCCGGGCGCCACCTGGCTGCCCGCTCCCCCGCACACCCTGCCCACGCTGCCGGGCCAGCCCCCGATGGTCGGCTACCTGGTGCTCGTACCGGCCGACCAGCAGATGCCCTTCCCTCCGACGACGGCGGTGCCGACGGTCGCGCGCGACCGGTCGGCCACGCCGGTGGCCCCGGGGGCGCACGAGGAGGCCGTCGGCGCGATCGACCCGCTGGTCCGGATCGACACCGTGCGACGCACCGCCGCGGTGGACGGACGCGAACTCGACCTCACCTACCTGGAGTTCGAGCTTCTCTCCCACCTCGTCCTCCACCCGCACCGGGTGCACACCCGCGACCAGCTGGTGAGCACGGTGTGGGGCTACGGGCATGTGGGCGACGGCCGTACCGTCGACGTCCACATCGCCCGGCTGCGCCGCAAGCTGGGCGCCGAGCACCGGCGGGCGATCCAGACGGTCCGCCGGGTCGGCTACAAGTACGCGCCGCCGACCGGGCGTTGACCTTCTGCTGACAGCCAAGTCCCGTTCCCTTCCGAGTCCGGGCCGGGCAGAGTCGTCGGCATGAGACTTCTGCTGCTGGGCGGGACCGAGTTCGCGGGTCGGGCCGTCGCCGAGGCGGCCCTCGGGCGCGGCTGGGACGTGACCGTCTTCCACCGGGGACACCACCGGCCCCCGCCCGGGGTGCGGTCGCTGCACGGCGACCGCACCACGCCCGACGGACTCGCCGCCCTGGCCGACGGCGGCGGCACCGGTGACGGCGGCTGGGACGCCGTGGTCGACACCTGGTCGGCGGCGCCCCGGGCGGTCCGGGACGCGGCGCGGCTGCTGCGGGGCCGCGCCGGACGGTACGTGTACGTGTCGAGCTGCTCGGTGTACGCCTGGCCCCGGGGTGCCGGGTACACCGAGGACGCGCCGCTGGTCCCGGGCGCGGCCGCCGGCGCCGGGCAGAGAGACTACGCCCGGGACAAGCGGGGCGGCGAGCTGGCCGCCGTGGAGACGTTCGGCGCGGAGCGCTCCCTGCTGGTGCGGGCCGGGCTGATCCTGGGGCCGTACGAGAACGTCGGCCGGCTGCCGTGGTGGCTGACCCGGATCGCCCGGGGCGGCCCCGTACTCGCCCCCGGGCCGCGCGAACTGCCCCTCCAGTACATCGACGTCCGCGACCTGGCGGAGTGGATCCTGGACTCGGTGGAGCGGGAGGCGAGCGGACCGTACACCGTCGTCTCTCCCCCTGGGCACGCCACCATGGGTTCGCTGCTGGACGCCTGCGCGGAGGTCACCGGCGGGCCCGCCGAGCTGCGCTGGACCGACCCCGAGGTGATCCTCGCCGCGGGCATCGAACCGTGGCTGCACCTGCCGGTGTGGCTGCCCCCGGACAGCGAGGGCCACGCGGCCCTGCACGGCGCGGACGTCTCCCGGGCCCTGGCAGCGGGCCTGCGCTGCCGTCCGGTCACGGAGACGGTCGCCGACACCTGGCACTGGCTGCGAGGCATCGGCTCAGCGGCTCCGCAGCGGCCGGACCGGCCGACCGTGGGCCTCGCCCCGGAGCTGGAGGCGAAGGTACTCGAGGCGAGTGAGAGCTGAGGCGGACACGGACGCAGGGTGTACCTGGGACCACCCCTGACCGGCCGTCCAACCCCCGTGACCCCCCTCGCCCCCTCGGCCAGACTGACGGCATGACCACAGAGGCGAAGAACGGCAGCGGCAGCGGTAACGGGGGGACACGGGTGCGGGGTGTCGCGCGGGCGGCGTTGCGGGGGCTGGGGCTGGCGCTTGTGGTGTTACCGGGGGCCGTGACCTGTTTCGTTCTCTCCGTGGTGTCGATCGCGCTGATCCCGGTCGGGGTGGGGATCGTCACCACGCCCTGGGTGCTCACGGGGGTGCGGGCGTACGCGGACTGGCGGCGGGTTCTGGCCGCCGAGTGGTGCGGGGTGCCGATCCCCTCGGCGTACCGGCCGCTGCCGAAGGACGCCAACCCGTGGACGCGCACCTTCGGGATGCTGCGCGACCCGGCGACCTGGCGGGATCTGTGGTGGCTGCCGGTGGACATGACGGCCGGGTTCGTCACCGCGCTGCTGTCGGCGGCGCTGCTGTTCTATCCCCTGGAGGGGTTCGCGGTCGCGGCCGGACTGTGGCGGGTCCTCCCCGACGGATACTGGTATGGATTCGTACATGTGACCGACCAGGCGTCCGCGTTCGGCGCCGCCACCCTGGGCCTTGCCCTCCTCTTCTTCACGCCCTTCCTCACCCCGCGGCTGCTGGAGGGGCATTTCCGGCTGGCCCGGGCCGTGCTCACCTCGGGCCAGGGCGAACTGGCGGAGCGGGTGCGGGTGCTGACCGAGACCCGGCGGGACGCCGTCGACACCTCCGCGGCCGAACTGCGGCGCATCGAGCGGGACCTGCACGACGGGGCGCAGGCGCGGCTGGTCGCCATGGGGATGGATCTCGGCACCATCGAGGTCCTGGTGGAGAAGGACCCGGAGCAGGCCAAGCGGCTGCTCGCCCAGGCCCGTCAGTCCTCCGCCGAGGCCCTGACCGAGCTGCGTGAACTCGTCCGCGGCATCCATCCCCCGGTGCTCGCCGAGCGCGGACTGGGCGACGCGGTACGGGCGCTGGCGCTGCGGCTGCCCGTCGCCACCGAGGTGAGCGTGGAGCTGCCGGGCCGGGTGGACGCCCCCGTGGAGTCGGCGGCGTACTTCGCCGTCAGCGAGGTGCTGACCAACGCGGTCAAGCACTCCGGCGCCGACCGGATCTGGGTCGACCTGCACCACACCGACGAGGGCGGGGCCGTGCTGCGGATCTCCGTCACCGACAACGGCAGGGGCGGTGCGGCGATCGGGGCCGGTTCGGGTCTGGCCGGGGTCGAGCGGCGACTGGGTACATTCGACGGCGTCCTCGCCGTCAGCTCGCCCGCGGGCGGCCCCACCATGGTCACCATGGAGATCCCTTGCGCGTTGTCCTAGCCGAAGACCTGTTCCTGCTGCGCGACGGACTCGTCCGGCTCCTTCAGGCCTACGACTTCGAGATCGCCGCCGCCGTCGAGACCGGGCCGGAACTGGCCCGGGCGCTGGCCGAACTGGAGCCGGACGTCGCCGTGGTCGACGTCCGGCTCCCGCCGACGCACACCGACGAGGGCCTGCAGTGCGCGCTCGACGCCCGCCGCGACAGACCCGGGCTGCCGGTGCTGGTGCTGTCCCAGCACGTGGAGCAGCTGTACGCGCGGGAGCTGCTGGCCGACGGCACCGGCGGGGTCGGCTATCTGCTGAAGGACCGGGTGTTCGACGCGGAGCAGTTCGTGGACGCCGTACGACGGGTGGCGGCGGGCGGGACGGCGATGGATCCGCAGGTGATCCAGCAGCTGCTGTCCCGTCGGGCGGCCGACGACAACCGGCCGCTCGGGCGGCTGACCCCCCGCGAGCTGGAGGTGCTGGAGCTGATGGCCCAGGGCCGGTCCAACGCGGCGATCGCGGAGAAGCTCGTCGTGACGGAACGGGCGATCGCCAAACACACCTCCAACATCTTCGCCAAACTGGGTCTGGAGGTGTCGGACGACGACAACCGGCGCGTCCTGGCGGTTCTCGCCTATCTGGACCAGGACCGCTGAAGCCGCCGAAGCCCGCTGAAGCCCGCCGAAAGGCCGCCGAAGGCCACCGAAAGCCCGCCGAAGGCCGGTGAAGGCGGTAAAGAAGTTGAAGTCCGTGGAAGCCGTTGAAAACCGCTTAAAACGGCTCCCCGGCTCGCACTTGCCGTAAGGGATCAACAACTCCGGGTGGTGCGGAGGTAGTTGGGGGCGAATTGTCACGCGGATCTCTCATCAATTTCTGTGACGGCTGAACACCCGTGGGACTGGCCGCGTATCAAAGGGAGCCGCTTCACTCCTGTCGGGCGCCTCGATGCTGCCCCGCAAGGAAGTCAGAGGAGTTCCATGGGACGCAACACACGTAAACGCCGTTCGTCGATGGCCACGAAGGCCGTGGCAGCATCGGCGGCCCTAGCGCTCGGTGGGGGCGGGCTGATCTGGGCGAACTTCTACGCTTCGGCGCACGAGTCCAACAACTCGGCGCAGAACCAGACCAAGGCCGCCGCCGCCCAGGTGGCGACGATCGCCTGCCCCGATGTGGGCCAGAAGCTGACGAACGTGCCGAACGCGGCGCGCTCCGGCGTGGACAAGGAGCTGGCGCTGCTGGACAAGCAGATCACCGAGGCCTACGCCCGGCTCGCCTCCACGCGCCAGGCCCAGGCAGGTGACTCGGGCTTCGTCCAGAACGCGATCGTCGGACCCCTCAAGGAGAAGCGGGCCGCGACGATCGACCGGATCCGGATCAACATCCAGCGGGTCGGAGGCCAGTTCAACAGTTCCCTGAGCCAGCTCGCCGCCTGCACCACGCAGAACGCCGCCCCGCAGACCAACGCCGGCGGGCAGAACGGCGGCCAGCAGAACGGTGGCCAGCAGAACAATGGCGGCCAGCAGAACGGCGGTCAGCAGAACGGCGGCCAGAACAATGGCGGCCAGCAGAACGGCGGTCAGCAGAACGGCGGTCAGCAGGGCAACGCCGGTCAGAACGGCCAGGGCGGCAACGGCCCGGTCGCGGCGGACTTCGTGGACATCACCAAGGTCCAGGGCAACGCCCAGCTCGGCGTCGGCCAGAACGGCCTCCCCGCCAACGGCAACAGCGGTTCGAGGGGCACCTTCACCTCGAACTGCGGCACCAACGGGAACGACAACCACAACACGGACAACGTGATCGTCGCCCCGGGTGTCACCAACGGCGCCCACCACCTGCACGACTACGTCGGCAACCAGAACAACGACGCCTTCGCGAGCGACCAGGAGCTGGCGGGCGCCACCACCAGCTGCCAGAACCAGGGCGACAAGTCCTCGTACTTCTGGCCGGTGCTGCGTGTCCAGGACGGCACGCAGGACTTCGACCAGAACGCGGACGGCGGTGGCAAGGAGGGCAACGTCGGCAAGATCCTCCAGCCGGCTCAGGCCCAGCTGAAGTTCGTCGGCAACAAGAAGGGCAACGTCGTCGCGATGCCGACGGCCCTGCGCATCATCACCGGTGACGCCAAGGCCCAGGTCAACGGCAACGCCAACGCCAACGTGAACTGGAGCTGCACCGGCTTCGAGAACAAGGTGCAGCTGAAGGACAAGTACCCGATCTGCCCGCAGGGCAGCCAGGTGGTCCGTACGACCAACTTCCAGAGCTGCTGGGACGGTCAGAACATCGACAGCGCCAACCACCGTACGCACGTGGCCTTCGCCCAGGCGGACGGCTCCTGCGCCAACGGTTTCAAGGCGATCCCCCAGCTCCAGGTCCGTCTGGTCTACAACGTCCCGGCCCCGCAGCTCCAGAACGGTCAGGTCGTGAAGCCGTACGCGGTGGACACCTTCCCGGAGCAGCTGCACAAGCCGATCACCGACCACAACGACTTCATCAACTTCTTCTCCCAGAACACGATGAACCAGATGGTCAACTGCATCAACACCGGCAAGCAGTGCAAGTGATCCACTGAGCGTGTGAACCACTGAGCACGTGAACCACTGAGAAAGCCGGCGGTGAGGATTCCTCACCGCCGGCTTCCTCGTGTGCCGGACTCGTGTGCCGGACTCGTGTGCCGGAACGGTCAGTGACCGGAGTGCGAGGCACCCGCCGAGGGCTCGTCCGACCCGTGCCCCGAGTGGTCCGTGCCCTCCTCGATGTCACCGCCGAGCGTGGTGCGCAGCGCGTTCATCGTGCTGGTCTCCCCCACGGCCACCCACTTGCGGCCGACCAGGTAGTGACCGCCGTAGTCCTTGGCCCCGTTGATCCACTCGCGCTGGCCGCGGTCGGTGGCGAAGGTGGCGAGGATGAACTTGCCGTCGGAGTTCTTGCAGATGGCCTGGCGGATCTCGTCCGCGTCCGTCTGCATGTTCGGCGTGCACTTCACCTCGGCGGCCAGGTGCTCCAGGCTGCCGGTCGCCGCCTGGGGTACGGCGGCGGGCTTCGTGGCACCGGATCCGCAGCCCGCCAGCGCGAACACCAGCGCCGCGCCGATCGGCGCGAGTATCGGTCGGGTCAGCCTCATCTGTTCCTCCGGTCGCATGTATCAGACCATGCCTGAGCCGGCCCCGGCGAGGGGCCGTCCTCTTCGATACGGCCGAGGAGCCCGCCGCGCTCAAATCGGGTACCCCGAGGGGGACACCTGTGCGAGAGTGGGCCGGTGAACCGTGACTGGGAAGATCGCGTGGCCGCCGCCTGGGCCACCCTCGACGACTACGCGGAGGACGACGGGGCCGAGTTCCGGGCCGTGATCGACGCGCTCGTCGCCGAACTGCCGGACGGCAGCCCCCTCGGCCCCTTCGAGCGGGCCTGCGCCTGGGACTCGACCGGTCACTCGGACCGGGCCGTCCCGCTGTACCGGGAGGCACTGGCCCTCGGTCTGGACGGTTACCAGGGGCGCCGCGCGAAGATCCAGCTCTCCAGCTCGCTGCGCAACACCGGGCAGCCGGAGGAGGGCGTCAAGCTGCTGACCCCGGAACTGGACGCGCCCTCCGACGAGTTGGACGACGCGGTACGGGCCACCCTCGCCCTGTGCCTGTCCAGCCTCGGCCGCGACCGCGAGGGGCTGTCCCTCGTGCTCGGCGCCCTGGCCCCGCATCTTCCGCGCTACCAGCGGTCGATGGCGAACTACGCGCGCGCCCTGGTCGCCCCCGAGGGCTGACGCGCCCGGGCGGCGGTGACCAACCGCCGATACGCTCGTTCTGCTGAACGTGCAGTCACAGGATGTCGCCCCGCGCCCCGGCCCCTCCTCCACCGCCTCCTCGTCCGCCGACCCGGTCGTCGACGTCGAGCAGGCCGAGGCCGCACTCGTCGAGCACTATCCGCGGCTCGTCCGGCTCGCCTATGTGGTGCTGCCGCCGGGCCTCGGCCGGGGCAGGCGCGTACTGACCGCGCACGCCCTCACCCAGCGCGCCCTGCCCCGCGGCCGCACCTCCGTCCCCGTGATCCCGGCCCAGTCGACCGGCCGCGACGGCGACCTGGGGTACGCCCTGGTCCGTCTCCAGGTGCTGCGCGCGGCGCTGCAGGCGAGCCTGCCGCTGAAGCGCACGGTATGGCCGAAGCGGGCGCAGCTGCCGCCGGCGCTGCCCCAGGTATGGGGCCTCAAGCTCTTCCCGCGCTCGGGCGGGGCCGACGAACTCGCCCTGGACCAGCGGCTGTCGGCCCTGTCCGGCCCGGCCCGCGCCGCGTACGTGCTGCGCGGCCTGGAGAAGCTCCCGGACGACGACGTACGCACCGTACTGACGGCCGCGGGCGTCGCCGACGTGGACACCGCGCTGAACGAGGCGGACGAGGTCGCCGCGCAGTACGCGCTGCTCGAATCCCCCGAGTTCGACCCCTGTTCGCTCCAGGCCCGGCCCACCGACCTGATGCGGCGCAGGCAGCACACGAAGGCGGCGCTCGCCGCGGCCGCCGCGGTCGCGGTGTGCGGGGCGCTGCTCGGCCTGCCCGGCGACGGCTGGGGCCGGGACGGCGCGGCAGCGCCCGCCTACGCGCGCAACCCGTCCGCCCAGGCCGCCCTGGACCCGGCGAAGCTGACCAGGGCGGCCCCCACCACCTGGCAGTCCTCCGCGCGCACCGACTTCTCGGTGTGGCCCGCCCGCGGCGAACTCACCGGCGACCAGGGCCTGCTGCGCCGCGCCCTCGCCGTCTGGGCCCGCCCCGGCGCGACCGTCCGGGTCTCCCCGACCCGCGGTACCCCGTCCGGCGGCCCGGCCGGACCGCCCCAACTGCTGTACGCGGGAACCGTCGACAACGCGCGCGTGGTGATCCTCTACGACGGTCTGCGGATCGCCCGCTACGCCGAGCCGAAGGACAGCACCAAGGGTGCCGCGCTGGACTTCGCGCGGGTCGACGGCGCGAGCGGTGCCGAGGCCAGTGCGGTGGTGCTGGGCCGGGCCGACGGCAACGTCCGCTATCTGACGGCGCCTTGGGTGAAGGAGGCGGCCGAGCGGGACCTGTTGAAGCCGGGCTCCGGTGCGATGGACCTGCCCCTGGCCGACGGCACCACCGCCCCGCTGGCCAGCCCCGCCGTCCGGACCGGCGCGTGCACCTCGTGGAACGTGCTCCAGGTGACGGACACCTCCGGCATCCGCCTGCTGACGGACCTGGGCGAGCTGGTCCCGGCCCGTCTCACCACCGGCCGGCCCGGGGCGGCACACGACGCGTCCGGTCCTCAGTCGCAGCGCGCGTGGGCCCCATTCGCCTGCTCCCTGTCCGCGGTGCGGGCCGCGGGCGTACGGAGCGTGAACGCCTGGGAGTTCGCCGCGCAGCCGCTGCCCGACGCGAGCGGCTCGGCGGCCTGGGTGTGCACCCGTGCCGAGACCTGGCGGGGCGACGGCACCCGCGTACTGGCGCAGTTCCACACACCGGGCGGCGCGTACGGGGCGGTCGCGGCGAAGGCCCAGGACGTGCCGGCCTGCGGCCCCCGCGATCCGCATGTGCTGGCCGGTGTGCTGTGGAAGTCGGGAGCGGGCTCCTGGTACCTGCTGGCCGCCGGCAGCCGCGGAACCTCGTCGATCAGCGCGACGGGCGGAGTGCGCGGGACGGCGAACGGCAACCTGCTGACCGTGAAGACCCGGCAGGGCGCCCAGGCCGGACTGAGCGCGACCTTGGAGAGCGGGCGGGTGATCAACGGCCTCGGCTAGCCGACACCGGCGGCGACCGGCTGCCGGCGACGGCAACAGGCGGAATGGGGACGGGCGTTGGCGGTCGGGGTGTACGCGACCGGCGACGCCCGCTGTGAGCGGGCGCCGAGCCATGGACCGCGGGGCGCTCAGCGGGCGTCTCGTGCTGGACACGTGAACACCGGTGGCCGGTCCCGTCCGTTCGGGGCCGGATTCGATCGGTAAGGTGTTCGCATGACTACCGTGGTGCGCCGCAGGATGGGTGTCGAGGAGCGGCGGCAGCAGCTGATCGGCGTCGCCCTCGACCTGTTCAGCCGCCGGTCGCCCGACGAGGTCTCCATCGACGAGATAGCCGTGGCCGCGGGCATCTCCCGGCCGCTCGTCTACCACTACTTCCCCGGCAAACTCAGCCTGTACGAAGCCGCGTTGAAGCGCGCGGCCGAGGATCTCGCGAGCCGGTTCACGGAACCGCACGAGGGCCCGCTGGGAGCCCGGCTGCTGCGGGTGATGCGCCGGTTCTTCGACTTCGTCGAGGAGCACGGCCCCGGTTTCTCGGCGTTGATGCGGGGCGGTCCGGCCGTCACCGTGGGCGGCGCCGCACCGATGAGCGCGGTCTCGGCGACGAACGCGCTCATCGACTCCGTACGACAGGTCGCGTACGACCAGATCCTTTCGCATCTCGACGTGACGGATCCGCCCGCGCGGCTGGAACTGGTCGTCCGCTCCTGGATCTCGCTCGCCGAGTCGACCGCGCTGATCTGGCTGGACGGCCGGGACATCCCGCGGGCCGAGCTGGAGGTGCAGCTCGTGCACGACTTCGCCGCGCTCGCGGCCGTCAGCGCGACGCACGACGCGGAGATGAGCGGGCTGCTGCGCCGCCTGCTCAAGGACGAGCCGGGCGACGGGCCGTTCAGCGACCTGGTGCAGGGGCTGGTCGCGCTGGCGTCCTGAGCGGGACCCCGAGCGGAACTCTCAGCGCTCGACCTTGCGGTACGACGGGTCGAGGTCACGCACCTCGGCGGAGGCGTGCAGCGCCGAACCGTCGTCCTTGATGTGTTTGGCCAGCAGCTCCACCACGGCCTCCGTCAGTCTCGCCTTGGTCTCCTCGGTGCGCCCGGCGAGCAGCCCGATGGTGACGTGGACGACGCCGTGCCCCTCGTTCTCGTGCCCGACCAGGGTGTACGCGGACGGACGGAACTGCGTCTTGCAGGCTTCCGGCTTCGCCGCCGCGATCTCGACCGCCGCCGAGTGCAGGGCGTCGGCGAAACCTTCCCGGTCGAAAGCGGGCGCCAGGGTGGCGGAGTAGTCGACGGTGATCTGCGGCATGAGCACTCCTGTTCTGAGGCAACAGGGCCCACCCTAGTTCTTCAGCTGCAGCGCCAGCATCGCGATGTCGTCCTCGCGTTCGTGGCCGAAGCAGGCCAGGAGGGTGTCGCAGAGGGCGTCCGGTCCGGGCAGGGAGCCGGAGGCGGCGGCACGGAGGTGTTCCATGGAGACCTCCAGGTCCGTGCCCCGGGTCTCGATCAGACCGTCGGTGACCATGAGGAGCCGGTCGGTGGGTTCGAGGAACAGTTCGGTGGGCGGCGGGTGGGGCAGGCCCAGACCGAGCAGGGGCCCGCCGGCCTTGGCGTAGTCGGCACTGTGGGTGTCCCGGATGATCAGCGGCGGGATGTGGCCCGCGTTGGCGATACGGGTGCGTCCGGTGTCGGGGTCGACCAGGGCCAGGCAGACGGTGGCGGTGACGTCGGGGTGGTAGTGCTGGAGCATCCGGTCCAGGCGTTCCGCGAGCACCGCCGGGTCGCTCTCGTCGACGCAGTAGGCGCGTAGCGCGTGCCGGATCTCGACCATGACGGTGGCCGCCTCCAGCGAGTGCCCGACCACGTCGCCGACGGCGGCGAGGACACCTTCGCGGGTGCGCAGCGCTGCGTAGAAGTCGCCGCCGATCTCGGTCTCCCGGGACGCGGGCACATAGCGCACCACGACGTCGAGACCGGGCAGTTCGGGCAGCCGGTGCGGCTGGGGCAGGAAGCTGTGCTGGAGGGTGAGGGCGACATGCCGCTCGACCTGGTACATGAGCAGCGGCTCGGCGGCGAGGGCGGTGGCCTGGGCGAGCCGGGCCAGCAGCGCCTCCGCCTCGGGGCCCGCCCGGCGCAGCCCGCGGGTGGGGGCGGCCAGACACACCGGGGCCTTGCCGTCCTGGGTGACGGTCAGCGCCAGCCGGGCGTCGTGCTGCACGCCGGGCCGGAAGAACCCGGTGGGCCACAGGGGTGCGGGGACCGTGGTGATCTGCACCCCGGACTGCGCGCGGGTGAGCCGCCGCAGCAGACCCGCGACGGTCCGGTGGGCGCCCTCGTCCGGCAGGGCGACCGAGGTGCGGTCCCGGGAGAGGCCGCGGTACAGCTTGTCGTCGTGGTCGAGGACGAAGACGGCGGCCGGTGAGCCGGTGAGCCGCGCGGTGGCGTCGGCGGCGGCGTCGGCGAGTTCCTGCAGGGAACGCGCCGCCTGGATGGTGACGATCGCCTCCGACAGCAGTGTCAGCCGCCGTACCTGCGCCTGGCCGTCGGCCCGCATCCGGCCGGCCCGTACCGCCGCCCGGACCGCCGCCTCGATCGCCTCGGGCTCCGCGGGCATCGTCAGATAGGCCTCGGCGCCCTCGTCCAGCGCCTGACAGCGGTCGCGCGGGACGGCGGCGCCGGCCGAGCAGTGCACGACGGGCAGGCCGGCCATGCGGGGCCGTTCCTTGAGCCGGCGGCACAGTTCGAAGCCGCTCATGTCCGGCAGGTTCACGTCGATCAGGGCCACGTCGGGAACGTTTCCCTTGCGCAGCCGGATGTCGAGTTCGGTCAGCGCCTCGTAGCCGGTGGCGACGGGGACGACCCGGTGACCGGCGCGGCTGAGCACGGCGGCCAGCGCGTACCGGCTGTCCGCCACGTCGTCCACGACCAGCACGGTCGTGCCTGTCTGCTTGTCGTTGACGTCCATCTGTCAGCCCCTGGGACACACAGGTGGGACAGACCGGGGTTCAGGGTCTGCCCCACCACCGTAATGCCCTTGTCAGGAAACTGGCGAGAATACGGCCACTGATCGTCCCGGAACGGCGAACGTGCCCGATTCCCGCTCGTACGAGGATGACTTGACGATAAGGTCCGCTCCCGACGCCTGCGCCGGATGCAGCCGGTAGCCGGTCCCGGCGAGCGCGTCGATCCGCTGCCGCTGCTCCTGCGGGGTCGCGTTGAACACCACGACCAGGTCGTCGAGCCGCATGGTGATCACGCCGGGTGTCTCGTCCTTCCCGGACAGCGGGAAGGAGAGCGCGGACTGCACCCGGCCGGCCGTGTCGAGGGAGAAGGCCGGTTCCGTCGTACGGATTCTCAGCAGATCCCGGTACGCGGCCGAGGTGCCCTCGATCTGCTCGCAGCCCACCCTCACCGTGCTCAACAGAGGCTTGGCGTACGGCCACTTGGACGCGTTGTCGGCCGCCATCGGCAGCCCGCGTCCGAAACCGTTCCCGTCCCGGCAGTTCCAGTGGACGGCGTTGAACCAGTCGCCGCTGTCGTAGGAGTTGCGGTCCAGGGACTTGGAGCGCAGCAGGTCGGTGCCGGCCTGGGAGAGGGCCGGGCCCTGGGAGAGGGTGGTCGTGGCCAGGGCGAGGACCTGCATCCGGGCGCGGTCGGCCGGGCTGGTACCAGCGGGCAGTTTGTACGTCAGGGCGTCGAAGAGTGACTCGTTGTCGTGGGCGTCGGCGTAGGCGAGGGCGTCACCGGGGGCGGCCGCGTAGCCGGCGGGCCTGCCGTTGTAGTCGACGTCGGCGCCGGTGACCTCCTTGCCGGCGGTGTCGGTGAAGCGGTAGGCCGCGAGGTTGCCGCTCAGGCCGACCTTGATCAGGTCCTGGTAGTGCAGGAGGCGGGCCTTCTGCTCGGCCGGAGTCCCGTTGGCCGTCGAGGAGTTGGGGTCGGTGTACAGGCCGGACGCGAAGCCCTGGATACCCGGGTCCTCGTCGAAGGGGCCGCCGCCCCGTACGGCGTCACGGGCGCGGTCGGAGAAGGTCGCGATCCCCGTCCCCGCCATGTTCTGCTGCGTGGCCTGCACGAAGCGCGCGTCGTCGGCGACCTCGCCGAAGTTCCAGCCCTCGCCGTACAGGATGATCTTCTTGCCGTCGACGCCGTCCTTCGCGAGGGTCAGCGCGTCCAGGGCCTTGCGGACGGCCATGATGCCGGCCTTCGGGTGGTGGCCCATGAGGTCGAAGCGGAACCCGTCGACCTTGTACTGCCTGGCCCAGGTGACGATCGAGTCGACGACCAGCTTGCCCATCATGGCGTTCTCGGTGGCGGTGCCGGCGCAGCAGGTGCTGTTCGCGACCGATCCGTCGGCGAGGAGTCGCTGGTAGTAGCCGGGGACGATCCGGTCGAGGACGGAGGTGCCCGCCTGCCCGCTCGCGGCGGTGTGGTTGTAGACGACGTCCATGACGACCCTGAGGCCGTCCTCGTTGAGCGCCCGGACCATCTTCCGGAACTCGACGGTACGTTCCGTGCCGTCGGGGTCGGTGGCGTACGAGCCCTCGGGAACCGTGTAGTGGTACGGGTCGTAGCCCCAGTTGTAGGCGTCCTTCGCGGCGGCCTTCCCGACGCACTCCTGCTGCTTGTCGGAGTCGGCCGGGAAGGAGACCAGGTCGCAGTCGACGGTCGCCTGGCCGGCCTTCTTCTCGGGGATGCCGGCGACGTCGAAGGCGGGCAGCAGATGCACGTACGACGTCCCGGACCGGGCCAGTTCCCGCAGGTGCCGCGAGCCGTCGCTGTCCTTGTCGGTGAAGGCGAGGTAGGTGCCGGGGTGGGCGGCCGTCGTGTCGGCCACCGAGAAGTCCCGGATGTGCAGCTCCTGGATCCGGGCGTCATGGAGCGGCACGGCCGTGGGCTTGCTCAGGGTCGACCAGCCGCTCGGGGCGAGGGACTTGTCGTCGAGGTCGACGACGAGACTGTGCTCGGAGTTCGCGGTCAGGGCGACCGAGTAGGGGTCGGTGACCTTGTTGGTGACGACCTTGCGGGCACTGGGCGCCCACACCGTCACGACATACCGATAGGGCTTGTTCTTCCAGGACCCGGGGCCGGTCACGGACCAGACGCCGGTGGTGGCGTCCCGTTTCATGGCCACGGTCGAGCCGTCGAGTTCGAGCTTCACCGACTGGGCTGTCGGTGCCCAGACCGCCAGCGTGGGACGCCCGTCGCGGAAGGTCGGCCCGAGCTTCGCCTGTGTCGCCCCCGGGTACAGGTCGTCGAGTACGCCGGCGATCTGGACGCCGGTCGCGGCCAGCACGGCCCCGTTGACAGCCCGCTGCGAGGCGACGAGCTGGCCGCTGAGCGCCTCGCGCACCCGGTCGCGGTCCCGTGGGTCGACGGACCAGGCGGTGTAGTCCGACAGGTGCGGGAACCGGTCCTTCTGGGCGTCGGTGAGGGCGGTCTTCGTCAGGCGGAGCCACCGCTCGTCGTCGCTGGTCAGCGTCGAGTTCCTCACCTCGATCGAGCCGCCCCGGGAGTACAGCAGCTGGGTGGAGGCGGCGGCCTCGGAGCCGTTCCAGGCGAGGGTGTTCCGGTCGATCCAGATCGCCTTGGAGGTGGTCAGGTCCAGCGCGGCGGCGGAACCGGCGGGCTGCGGGAGCAGGTACGTCTGCTGGCCGTTCAGCAGCCACACCTCGTGGCCGTTCGCCGTGAGGTCGAGCGACTGGTCGGTGGGCAGATCCTTCTCGTCACCCTTGTGGAGGATGTAACTGACGCTGGTGGCACCCTCGTCGAGGGGTACCTCGAAGACCGCGCCATAGCTGTCGGTCCGCACCGGCTTCAGCGGGGCGGCCCAGTCCGTCGGGTTCGCGGCTCCCGTCCAGACGTGCAGGCCCCAGCCGTCGTAGTCGCCGTCGGCGCGGTGGTAGTGCAGGACGGCCTTCGTCCTGTCCTGGGCCGGATAGTCGGGTCGTTCCGTGCGGACCGCCTCCTCGCCCTGCTCGATCCAGACCTCGCCGGTCTTCGTGACGTCGATGGTGCGGTCCGCGGCGACGTCCTTGGTGCCGTCCTTGTCGATGACGAGGAAGCCGACGTTCGAGGCGCCCGGCTTCAGCTTGACGTACGCGAAGGCTCCGTAGGCGTCCCGGCCGGTGAACGGGTGACTGTCCGGCCAGGTCGTCGACTCTCCGTCGGCGAGGTCGCCCCAGGCGTACAGGCCCCAGTCGGCGTAGTCGCCGTCGGTGCGTTCGTAGTGGACGATCGCGTAGTCGCGGGAGGAGGCGGTGGGGGGTTCCGGAGCAGGCGGGATACCGGTGGTGCTCGCGGCGGTCGCGCTCGCCGTCCGGCCGGCCGAGTCGACGACAACCGCCTTGTAGCGCAGGGCGGTTCCGGCCGGGACGTCCTTGCCGATGGTCTGCGTGACCTTGTAGGGGGCGTGGTCGGCCACGCCGAGGGTGCGCCATCTGCCGTTGCCGGTCCGGGCGGCGAAGGCGACCCGGTTCAGCTGTCCGCCGTCCACGTCGGCGGTGAGCTCGACGGTGCCGGTGGCGCCGGCGGCGGGGGCCTCGAGGGTGAGTGTCGGCTTGGCGGCGGGGCCGGCGGGCGTGCCGGTGGCCTTCAGGACGACGGCCGAACCGGCCGGGACCGTCACGGTTGCCTGCTTGTCGGCGTCGGAGGTCGTCCGCGCCGAAGTCCCGTAGATTCCCTGGAACTTCATGCCCGCCGAGCCGGTCGCGAAGGTCGCCGTCCTCGCGTCGCCGGCGTTGTTGAAGGCGACGACGTACTCGGTGCCGGTGGTGGAGTCGGTGCGGGAGAAGGCGTAGACGCCGGGCCCGTCGGCCGCGTACCGCTCCGTCTGGACGCCGTCCGTCAGCGCCGGATTCGCCTTCCGGAGCTTCGACAGCGCCCTGATCTGCCGGTACAGCGGTGCGTCCGGGTCGTACGCGTCGCTCGCGTGGGTGCGGTCGGTGCCGAGTTCGTCGTCGTCGAGGTAGTCGGCCGTGCGGGAGGCGAACATGGTCTGGCGGGCGTCCTTGTCGCCGCCGGCGCCGGTGAAGCCCTGCTCGTCGCCGTAGTAGACGACGGGGTTGCCGCGGCTGAGGAACATCAGCTCGTTGGCCAGCTTGTCCTTCGCGAGGAGTTCGGCGTCGGTCGCCCTCGGGTTGTCCTGGTTCAGGAAGTACCCGATGCGGCCCATGTCGTGGTTGCCGAGGAAGGTGACCTGCTCGTACGCGTTGGCCTTGTCGGTCGTGTACCGGTAGTCGTCGCCGAAGACGGACGCCAGCCTGCGCGCGCTGCCGCCCTGGGAGGCGTAGGCGCGGGCCGCGTCCTGGAAGGGGAAGTCCAGTGTGGCGTCGAGGCGGCCCTGGGTGACGTACGGCGAAGTGATCGACGGGTCCGCCGAGTAGACCTCCCCGAACAGGAAGAAGTCGTCGCGTCCCCGCTCGGCCGCGTACGCGTCGAGGGCCGTGGCCCACTGGGTCCAGAAGGCCATGTCGACGTGTTTCACGGTGTCGATCCGGAAGCCGTCGATGTCGAAGTCGCGCACCCAGCGTTCGTAGATCTTCTCCATCCCGCTGACGACCTCGGGACGCTCGGTCCACAGGTCGTCGAGGCCGGAGAAGTCGCCGTACGTGGTGGACTCGCCGGCGTAGGTCGAGTCGCCGCGGTTGTGGTACATCGTCGGGTCGTTGAGCCAGGACGGGACCTTGGTGTTCCGCGCGACCGTCGGGGTGCGCGGGAAGGAGTCGGCGTCGACGGCGGGGAAGCCCTTGGCGCCGGCCGCGTGGTCCGCGTCGTCGAACGGTTCGCCGTCCTTCGTCAGATACGGGAACGTGCCTTTGGAGAGGTAGTCGTGGGAGTTCTCCTCGTGGCCGACGACGTCGGCCGTGTGGTTGGTGATGACGTCGAAGAAGACCTTCATGCCCTTGGCGTGCGCCGTGGAGATCAGGGTTTTCAGGTCCTTGCCGGTGCCGAAGTGCGGGTCGACCTGGGTGAAGTCGGTGATCCAGTAACCGTGGTAACCGGCGGAGGCGTCGCCACCGGTGCCCTGGACGGGCTGGTTCTTGAAGATCGGGGCCATCCAGATGGCCGTCGTACCGAGGCCCTTGATGTAGTCGAGCTTCCTGGTGAGTCCCTTCAGGTCGCCGCCCTGGTAGAAGCCCTTGTCGGCGGGGTCGTAGCCGGTGGACAGGCGCGATCCGGTCAGGCCGCCCTTGTCGTTGGACGTGTCCCCGTTGGCGAAACGGTCCGGCAGGACGAAGTAGAACTGCTCGCGGGTGAGGTCGTGGCGTGCGGCGGTCCTCGCCAGCCGCGCGTCGGACGGGGGCGCCGGCGGGGTGTCGGCCCGGGCCGCGAGGGGCTGGACGAGCGCTGCGGTCAACGCGGTCGCGATGACCGCGGCGACCCGTCCGGCATGGGTGGTACGGCGCTTCGACGGCACCGGCCATCTCGGTATCACTGCGGTGAACTCCTTGCGATGACGGCTCTCGTGGGTCCGACCCCGCGCGACCGTATCGCCGCCGAAAGGCTTACAGCAAGAGGCGTGAAAGAACAGGCAAGATATTTCAAGAAGGTCGGAGGTCGGCGGCTCAGCAGCTCGACTTGCCCGCGAAGACCGCGAGGGCGGTGCCGGCGCCCAGCGTGGCGGTGAACCGGCCGCCGGAGTCGACGGTCACGGTCCTGCCGCTCTGCACGTCGCAGTACGTGCCCGAGGGCAGCGAGGTCTGGTACGTACGGCTCAGGCTGCTCGACTCGTGGTTGATGGCGACGTATCCCTTGGCACCCCGGCCGAAGGCGATGGCGTCACCCCCGTTGTCCCACCAGTCGGTGACGGACGCGCCGCGCGTCGCGTTGCGGAAGGCGACCATCGACCTGATCTCCGGCCAGGCGTGCTGGCACTTCCAGCCGTCCTGCCAACAGGCCCTCACCGCCCCGCCGTTCGGCGGACCGGCGTCCGCGTCGGACCACTCGTAGCCGGAGTTGACGTCCGGGGCACCGTAGGGCCAGGCCAGCATGAAGACGTGGGCGAGGGTGTAGGTCGCGCCGTCCTTGTAGTTCAGCGTGGAGCCACCCCGCTCGGTGTCGTGGTTGTCCACGAAGACGCCGGCGACGGAGCCGCTCAGGTAGCCCCAGCCCTCGCCGTAGTTCTTCAGATGGGCGAGGTTCTCGTTGGTGAACACGCGCTTGAGGTCGTAGGCGTAGCGGAACTCCTGGACGTCGCCGTTGCCGGTGTACTCGGTCGGCTGGACGGCCTCGCCGCTGCCATGGATGACCTCCTGCTTCCAGTACGCGTTCGGGTTCGTCAGCCGCGACTTGATGTCGGCGAGGTCGGCCGTGTCGATGTGCTTGGCCGCGTCGATGCGGAAGCCGTCGACGCCGAGGGTGAGCAGGTCGTTCAGGTAGCCGGCGATCGCGCCGCGGACGTAGGGCTCGCCGGTGTCCAGGTCGGCGAGGCCGACCAGTTCGCAGTGCTGGACGTTGTAGCGGTCCCGGTAGTCGGTGACCCGGCCGGTGCAGTCGTCGAAGTCGTAGGACGAGTACAGGCCGGGGTAGTCGTACTTCGTGTAGGACGAGCCGCCGGTGCCGGTGCCGCTGCCCGCCGACATGTGGTTGACGACACTGTCGACGACGACCTTCACCCCGGCCGCGTGGCAGGTGTTCACCATGGTCCGGAAGGCGGTGCGGTCGCCGAGCCGCCCGGCGATCTTGTAACTGACGGGCTGGTACGACGTCCACCACTGCGCGCCCTGTATGTGCTCGGCGGGCGGCGAGACCTGGACGTATCCGTAACCGGCCGGCCCGAGTGCGGTGGTGCACTCCTTCGCCACCGAGGCGAAGTTCCACTCGAAGAGGACGGCGGTGACGTCCTTGATGCCCGGCGGGGAGGCCTGGGCGGTGGTCGGGTTCAGGCCCATCGCAGCGGCGGCCGCGAGGGCGAGAACCCCTGGGAGGGTCCTGCGTGCCATGTAGGGGTCCTTCACCGTTGAAGGTTCTTGCTGCAAGGTTTCAGGGAGCTTGCGGTGACGGAGATGTTAAAGGCCCGCCGCCTGAAAAGGCAGCGGGCCGGGTGAAGTTGGTGCGGGAACTTCTACAGACGGGTGGTGAACCACACCGTCGTGTCCGCCGGCACCTTGGTCTCGCCGTCGGCCTCGGTCACCTCACGGCTGGCGAGCAGGACGCGGCCGTATGCCGGGGTCGTCACCGACTCGCCGCCGGTGTTGGTGACACACACGAACTCCCCGCGCCGGAAGGCGAGGACGCTCTCGGGGGCGCGCAGCCACTCCACGCAGTCGCCCGCGCCCAGGTCGGGCTGTTCGCGACGGGCGACGAGGGCGGCCCGGTAGAGCTCCAGGGTGGAGCCCGGGACACCGGTCTGGGCCTCGACGCTCAGCTCACCCCAGCACTCCGGCTGCGGCAGCCAGCTGCCCCCGCCGCCGAAGCCGTACGACGGTCCCGTGCGCGTCCAGGGGATCGGCACCCGGCAGCCGTCGCGGAAGCCGTCCTGGCCGGCGCCGCGGAAGTAGGCGGGGTCCTGCCGGACCTCGTCGGGCAGGTCGACGACGTCCGGGAGGCCGAGTTCCTCGCCCTGGTAGACGTACGCCGATCCGGGCAGCGCGAGCATCAACAGGGTCGCCGCCCGGGCCCGGCGCAGGCCGAGTTCACGGTCGCCCGCCAGACGGATCTGGGTGCCGAGGCCGGGCGGGTTGGCGAAGCGGGTGGCGTGGCGGGTGACGTCGTGGTTGGACAGGACCCAGGTGGCGGGGGCGCCGACCGGGCGCATGGCCTCCAGGGTGCGGTCGATGACGGCGCGCAGCCCGTCCGCGTCCCAGTCCGTGCTCAGGTACTGGAAGTTGAACGCCTGGTGGAGCTCGTCCGGGCGGACGTAGTGGGCGGTGCGCTCGACGGTCGGGGTCCACGCCTCGGCGACGAAGATCCTCTCCCCCGCGTACTCGTCGAGGACCCTGCGCCACTGGCGGTAGATCGCGTGCACGCCGTCCTGGTCGAAGAAGGGCATGACATCGTTGCCCAGCAGTGTGACCTGATCGTGGGTTCCCAGGTCCGGGAGCCCCTCCGCCTTCACCAGGCCGTGGGCCACGTCGATCCGGAAGCCGTCGACGCCCATGTCGAGCCAGAACCGCAGGATGGAGCGGAACTCGTCGCCGACGGCCGGGTGGTCCCAGTTGAAGTCGGGCTGCTCGGGGGCGAAGAGATGCAGGTACCACTCCCCCGGGGTGCCGTCCGGCTCGGTGACCCGCGTCCAGGCCGGGCCGCCGAAGATCGACTCCCAGTCGTTGGGCGGGAGTTCTCCGCCCGCGCCCTTGCCGGGGCGGAAGTGGTAGCGCTCGCGCAGCGGTGAGCCGGGGCCCTCGGCGAGGGCCCGCTTGAACCACTCGTGCTGGTCGGAGGAGTGGTTGGGGACCAGGTCGACGATGATGCGCAGGCCCAGCCGGTGGGCGTCGCGGATCAGCGCGTCGGCGTCCAGGAGGTTGCCGAACATGGGGTCCACGGCCCGGTAGTCGGCCACGTCGTAGCCGGCGTCGGCCTGCGGGGAGGCGTAGAAGGGGCTGAGCCACACGGCGTCCACGCCGAGGTCGCGCAGGTACGGCAGTCGGGTGCGGATGCCCTCCAGGTCGCCCATGCCGTCGCCGTCGCCGTCGGCGAAGCTGCGGGGATAGACCTGGTAGATCACGGCGTCCCGCCACCAGTCGCGGCGCTGGGCGACGGTGGCGACGGCCGCTTCAGAAAAGGGGGTCGGGGCCGGGTCGGCGGAGTGCTGCTGGCTCATGGCGTCCTTGGTGCGTAACGGGGGCTTCGGTGGTGGAACTGTCATGGAACTGACGTGGAACTCGTCGGGGCTGTCGTGGGCTGTTGTCGAGATTACGCACGACTGTCGAGATCACGTACATATCTCGAGGCTGCGTACGACGGCGGGTGAGAGGCGGCCGCGGTGCCCGCGGGGTGGGATGGACGCCGCGGCCGCCACCCGCGCGGTGAGGCGCGGGAGTCCGGGAGCGTGGGTCTGGGGGGCGTGGGTCTGTGGGGCGTGGGTCTGCGGGGCGGAGGTGGCTCGCCGGTGGCGGGACTCAGCCCTTCGTGCCGCCCGAGGTGAGGCCGGTGACCAGGTTCTTCTGCACGAAGTAGAAGAACGCGGCGGCGGGTATCGCGATCAGTACCGCGGTGGCGGCCATGAGATTGCGCTGCGCGTCGTGCTCGCTGACGAAGGTCTGCAGACCGACGGCGAAGGTGTACTTCGTGTCGGACAGCATGAACGTGGCCGCGAACGCGACCTCGCCGAAGGCGGTGAGGAAACTGTAGAACGCGGCGACCGCCAGGCCCGGCTTGGCGAGCGGCAGGATCAGTCGCGCGAACGTACCGAAGGGGGTCAGCCCGTCGACGCGTCCGGCCTCGTCGATCTCGAACGGGATGGTGTCGAAATAGCCCTTCATCAGCCACGCGCAGTACGGGACGGTGGTCGTGCAGTACACGAGGACGAGGCCAAGGTAGGTGTCGATGAGCTGCAGGTCCGACAGGATCTGGTACATCGGCACCATGAGTACGGCCACCGGGAACATCTGGGTGACCAGGAGCACCCACATGAACTTCCGGTACCCCGGGAAGCGCATGCGCGAGACCGCGTAGCCGGTGGTCGCCGAGATGATCACGCCGATGGCGGTGGTGCCGAGCGTGACGATCATCGTGGTCTGCAGCCAGTCGAAGAACTTCGTGTGCTCCAGGACGAACGTGTAGTTGTCGAACGTCATCTTGCCCCAGATGCCGCCCGGGTGCAGATAGTCGTCCTTGTCCGGGCCGAGGGACAGATAGACCAGCCAGGCCACGGGGAACAGCGCCACGAGACTCGCGGCGATCAGGATGCCGTGGGAGACGAGACGGACGGCGGGCGTGCTCTCGCCGCGGCGGGTGCGGCGCTTCGGGGCGGCCGGGGTGTCCCGCGCGGCCGCCGCGGCGGAGGTCTCGACCGTGGTCGTGCTCGCCGCACTCGTCGGACGGGTCGTGCTCGGCGTACTCGGCGTACTCGGCGTACTCATGGGGACTCCCGCCTCAGATCGCGAGCTGCTGGTCATTGCGGTTCAGCCAGCGGCGGTAGAAGGAGGTGAAGACGATCAGGATGGCCAGCAGCAGGATGCCGTAGGCGGCCGACTGAGCGAAGTCACGTGGCTGCTGTCCGAAGCCGAGGTAGTACGCCCAGGTGACCAGGATCTGGGCGTCCGGGGCGGTGTTGCCGAACAGCAGGAAGATGATCGCGAACTGGTTGAACGTCCAGATGACGCCGAGGAGGACGACGGTGGAGCTGACGGACCTCAGCCCCGGCAGGGTGACGTACCGAAAGCGCTGCCAGGCGTTCGCGCCGTCCATCTCCGAGGCCTCGTACAGCGAGGTGTCGATGGCCTGGAGCCCGCCGAGCAGGGACAGCATCATGAAGGGGACACCGCACCAGGTGTTGACCATGATCGCGGCGAACCGCTGCCAGAAGGTGTCCTCCAGCCACAGCGGCGCCGGCAGGTGCAGCGCGTCCAGGGCGGAGTTGACGATGCCGCCGTCCGCGAGCATGAAGCGCCAGCCGAAGACGGTGACGAAGGTCGGCACGGCCCACGGCAGGATCAGGACCAGCCGGTAGAAGGTGCGGCCGCGCAGCTTCTGGTTGAGCAGCAGGGCGAGGCCGAGACCGATCGTGTAGTGGAGGGTGACGCAGAGCGCGGTCCACACGACGGTCCAGACGACGTGCGACCAGAAGCGGTCGTAGGCCGTGTCGCCCCACAGGATGTCGGCGTAGTTGTCGAGGCCGATGAACTTGTACGTGGCGTCGATGTGGTTGACGCCGATCGTGCGGGCGGTGTTCAGGCTGTTGGCGTCGGTGAGGGTGAGGTAGAGCCCGTACGCCAGGGGGTAGAGCACGAGGACGCCGAGCACGATCACCACCGGGGCGATCATCGCGTACGCGTACCAGTGCTTCTGGTAGCCGTGTCTGAGACGCCTAAACGGCCCAGGGCGCGGCGCGCGGTCACCGCGGCGCTTGCCGGTCGCGCGGTCGATGGCGACTGTCATGGTTCGACACCTTCTGGAAGATCTTCGGCCTGGACGGTCTGAGCGGCCTGGGCGCAGGCCGGTGGCCGCCGGATCCCTCCCCCGGTTCGCGGGGGATCCGGCGGCCACGCGGGGTCACTCGCCGAAGTCGGGGACCAGCTTGGCGATCGAGGTCTGCGCCTTGCCCAGGCCGTCGTCCAGGGACTCCTTGCCGCCGGCGATCTGCGGCAGCTCGGTGTCCAGCGGGCCCCACAGGGAGCTGTACTCGGGCAGGGCCGGGCGCGGCTGGGCGGCGGGCAGCACGGTCTGGAAGCCGGCGATGCCCGGGTCGGCCTTGACCTCGGCGGTGTAGGCGTCCTCGCGGGTCGGCAGCGTCGAGTTCTTCAGCGCGATGGCCGTCTGGGACTTCGCGGAGGTCATGAAGTTGACGAAGGTCAGCGCGGCCTTCTGGTGGGCGGCGTCCGAGCCGGCGTAGACGGACAGGTTGTGGCCGCCGGTCGGGGCGCCCGCCTTGCCGGTGGAGCCGGCCGGGACGGTGGCGATGCCGAGGTTCTTCCTGTCCTTGAAGGCCGAGCCCTTGTAGAAGTTGGTAATCTCCCACGGGCCCTGGATGATCGCGGCGACCTTGCCGCTGACGAACGCCTCCTGGATGTGGGCGTAGGCGTCGGCGGTGGTGTCGGCCTTGTGCAGGCCCTTGCCGGCGAAGAGGCTCAGCCAGGTCTGGTAGCCCTTCTTGGCGGGCGCCGAGTTCACGGTGACCTTCTTGGCGCCGGCGTCGACGGTGTCGGTGCCCTCGCCGTAGAGGAAGGTCTGCGCGTAGTAGGCCTGGGTGGAGCCCCAGTAGCCGTCGACGCCGGTCTTGTCCTTGATCGTGGCGGCGGCCTTCTTCAGGTCGTCCCAGGTCTTCGGTGCCTGGACGCCGGATGTGTCGAAGAGCTCCTTGTTGTAGACCAGCGCGAGGGTGTCGGTGACCAGCGGCACGCCGTACGTCTTGTCCTCGTACTTGGCCTGCTCGATCAGGTTGGGCTGGAACTTGGCCTGCTCGGCGAGGGCCTCGGTGCCGTCCAGCGGCAGGAAGTAGCCCTTCTTGGCGAAGGCGGGGGTCCAGCCGACCTCGGAGCGCAGGATGTCCGGGGCGCCCTTGGAGCCGGCGGCGGTGTCGAACTTGTTCTGCGCCTGGTCGAAGGGGACGTTGACGTAGTTGACCTTGACGTCCTTGTGGGCGGCCTCGAACTCCTTGACGAGGGCCTGGTACGTCGGTGCCTCGTTGGTGGCGTTGGAGGTGTCCCACCAGGTGATGGTGACCGGACCGTCGGCCTTGCCGTCGCCGTCACTTCCGCCGCAGGCCGTCGCCGCGAGGGCGAGGGACGCCACCAGCGCGGTGGCCACTGTGCCACGCCGCATGAGTTCTCCTTGAGGGTGAAAGCCCGTGTGCTCACAGGAACCGCGGTCCCGTCCGCGGTCCCTGTCGACTTGCCGACTGCGTCGTTGCGCCGCGCCGGGCGTCGCCGAACGTAACAGCGTTGTAAGCACCTCGAAAGACCTTGCAGCAAAAAAGTGCAAGAGATCTTCGAAGTTATCCGGACGTGACCCGTCGGCGACCGCCATGAGACGCTTGATTGCGATCGTAGAGCGGTTTGTACGGCCTGTGCAAGACTCTGCAAGCTCTTGCCGTCACCTTCATGAGGGAGCGCGATGACCCCACAGCCCGGGCCGGGCCGGTCACCAAACCGCCCAAGGCACCGGTTCGGTGTGCAAGGGGACACCTGGCCGGTACAGTCCCACCCTGTGACCACACGGCTTGCCGACATCGCTGCTCAGGCGGGGGTGAGCGAAGCGACCGTCAGCCGCGTCCTCAACGGCAAGCCGGGCGTCGCCGCCACCACCCGCCAGTCCGTACTGGCCGCCCTCGACGTGCTCGGCTACGAGCGCCCGGTGCGGCTGCGGCAGCGCAGCGAGGGCCTGGTGGGCCTGATCACCCCGGAGCTGGAGAACCCGATATTCCCGGCCCTGGCCCAGGTCATCGGACAAGCACTGACCAGGCAGGGGTACACCCCCGTCCTGGCCACCCAGACCCCGGGCGGCTCCACCGAGGACGAGCTCACGGAGATGCTCGTCGACCGGGGCGTCGCCGGCATCATCTACGTCTCCGGGCTGCACGCCGACACCACCGCCGACACCCAGCGCTATGAGCAGCTGCGCGCCCAGGGCGTGCCGTTCGTACTCGTGGACGGGTTCTCGCCGAAGGTGCAGGCCGCCTTCATCTCCCCCGACGACCGGGCCGCGATGACGCTGGCGGTCACCCACCTGGTGTCGCTGGGCCACACCCGGATCGGCCTGGCACTGGGACCTAAGCGGTTCGTGCCCGTGCAGCGCAAGATCGAGGGATTCGTGCGCACCGTGCAGGAGCTGCTGGGCCTGGCCACGGACGTGATCGAGTCGGAGCTGGTCCAGCACTCGCTGTACACCCTGGAGGGCGGTCAGGCGGCCGCCACGGCCCTGATCGACCGGTCCTGTACGGCGGTGGTGTGCGCCAGCGACATGATGGCGCTGGGCGCGATCCGGGCGGCCCGGCAGCGCGGCCTGGACGTCCCCAAGGACGTCTCGGTCGTCGGCTTCGACGACTCCCCCCTGATCGCCTTCACCGACCCCCCGCTGACCACGATCCGCAAGCCGGTCCCCGCGATGGGACAGGCGGCGGTGCGCACGCTGCTGGAGGAGATCGGCGGGACCCCCGCGCCCCACAGCGAGTTCGTGTTCATGCCGGAGCTGGTGGTGCGCGGATCGACCGCCTCGGCCCCTGGGGAACGAGGGCGTTCCTAGGGCCTGGGCCTGCCCGGCGGACCGGCCCGGCTCCTCCTCAGGGCGGAGCCGAATGGTCTTCGCCGTGCGCTGGTAGGAGGTTCCAGGGGTCCGGCGGGTGCAGGACGTGCGGCCCGAACCCGACCGGGGGATGATCGGGGGGAAAGCACCTTTCTGGCAGACTTTATGCCTATGACCGAGACGACCGTGACGACACAGGATGGCCGCGAACCGGCTGTTCCGTATGCGGTCGCGGCCCCACCGCAGCTGGGTCTCCTGCGCCGCCCGCGCACTCCGCGCCGGCCCCGCATCTGGTTCGAGATCCTGCTGATCGGGGTGAGTTACTGGACGTACTCACTGATCCGCAACGCTGTCCCGGAGCAGCGGGGCGAGGCGCTGCGCAACGCCGACTGGATCTGGAAGGCCGAGCACGGTCTCGGCATCGCCGTCGAGGAGTCGGTCAACCACGCGGTCAACTCGGTGACCTGGCTCATCGTCGGGATGAACTACTACTACGCGACGCTGCACTTCGTGGTGACACTGGGCGTCCTGGTCTGGCTCTTCCGCAGTCACCCCGGCCGCTACGGCGCCACCCGTCTCGCCCTCTTCGCGACCACGGGCGTCGCCCTCGTCGGCTACTACCTGTATCCCCTGGCCCCGCCGCGGCTGATGAACGACAGCCACTTCGTCGACACCGTCATGGTCCACCAGACCTGGGGCTCGATGGCCTCCGGCGACCTGAAGAACATGTCGAACCAGTACGCCGCGATGCCGTCGATGCACATCGGCTGGTCCCTGTGGTGCGGTCTGACGATCTTCACGCTGGCGTCCGTGCCGTGGGTGCGGGTGCTGGGCCTGCTCTACCCGGCGGCGACCCTGGTGGTCATCGTCGCCACCGCCAACCACTTCTGGCTCGACGCGGTGGGCGGCGCCCTCTGTCTCACCTTCGGTTTCACGGTGGCGTGGCTCTGGCACGGGGCGCTGCCGTACGCGCTGCCGCGCGTGGTGCCGGAGAAGGCGACATCGAAGGGGACGGGAACAGACCAAGGGACGGAGACGGGAACAGGAGCAGGGGAGCCCGAGGGGACGGACGACGCCTTGCTGCCGGCCAAGTCGTAGGTTCGTCACCCTTCGTCCGCCCCGTCACCCCCCGTAGAACAGTTCGTCCACGACCCCCCGGGCCCGGCGTGCCGTACGCCGGTAGTCGTCCAGCATGTCGCCGACGTGTCCCGGCTCGTATCCCAGGTAACGGCCTACGGCTCCCAGCTCCCGGGACTCCGACGGGAACGTGTCGCCGGCCCGGCCCCGCACCAGCATCACCGCGTTGCGCACCCGCGTCGCCAGCACCCACGCCTCGTCGAGGACCGTCGCTTCCTCGTCCGAGAGGAGGCCCGCCTCACGGGCGGCGCCGAGGGCGGCACGGGTACGGGTGGTCCGCAGCCCGGGCACCTGGGCCCCGTGCCGCATCTGCAGCAGCTGCACGGTCCACTCCACGTCGGACAGCCCGCCGGGCCCGAGCTTGGTGTGCAGCTTGGGGTCGGCGCCGCGCGGCATCCGCTCCGACTCCATCCGCGCCTTCAGCCGCCGGATCTCCCGTACGGCGTCGTCGCCGAGCCCCGCCTCCGGGTACCGCAGCGGATCGATCAGCTCGACGAACCGGCGGCCCAGCTCCTCGTCCCCGGCGACCGGCTCGGCCCGCAGCAGCGCCTGCGCCTCCCAGACCAGGGACCAGCGGCGGTAGTACGCCTCGTACGACGTGAGGGTGCGCACGAGCGGACCGGACTTGCCCTCCGGCCGCAGGTCCGCGTCGATGAGCAGCGGCGGGTCGGCGCTGGGGAGCTGGAGCAGCCGGCGCATCTCGGAGACGACCTTGTTGGCGGCCTGGGAGGCCTCGCGTTCCTCCACGCCCTCGCAGGGCTCGTGCACGAACAGCACGTCGGCGTCGGAGCCGTAGCCCAGTTCATGCCCGCCGAAGCGGCCCATGCCGATGATCGCGAACCGAGTGGGCAGGGTGTCCCCCCAGCCGTCCCGGACCACCGCGCGCAGGGTGCCGGCGAGGGTGGCCGCGGTCAGGTCGGACACCGCGGCGCCGACCCGGTCGACGAGCGCGCCCTGGTCGGCCTCGGCCTGCTGGGCCTCGGTGCCGTAGGAGCGGACGATGTCCGCGGCGGCCGTACGGAACAGTTCGCGGCGGCGCACCCCACGGGCGGCGGTGACCGCCTGCGCGGCCCCGTTCGCCCGGCCCACGGCGGCGAGTATCTCCTGCTCCAGATGGGCCCGCCCGCGCGGTTCGAGTCCTCCCCCGGGTCCTCCCCCGTCGCCGTCGCCGAGCAGCGCGACCGCTTCGGGCGCGCGCATCAGCAGGTCGGGGGCGAGCCGGCCGGCGGACAGCACACGGGCCAGGTTCTCGGCCGCCGCGCCCTCATCCCGCAGCAGCCGCAGGTACCAGGGTGTCTTGCCGAGCGCGTCCGACACCTTGCGGAAGCCCAGCAGTCCGGCGTCCGGGTCGGCGGAGTCGGCGAACCAGCCGAGCAGCACCGGCAGCAGGGTGCGCTGGATGGCGGCCTTCCGCGTGACACCCGACGCCAGCGCCTCCAGGTGCCGCAGGGCCGCCGCCGGATCGGCGTAGCCGAGGGCGACCAGCCGCTCCCGGGCCGCCTCGGGACTCAACCTGGTCTCGCCGGATGGGGGTCCCCCCGCCCGAGTGAATTCGAGGGTGGGGGAGAGTTGGGCGACCGCGTCGAGCAGCGGGCGGTAGAAGAGCTTCTCGTGCAGCCGTCGTACGACGCCGGTGTGCCGTTTCCACTCGCGGGTCAGCTCGGCGACCGGGTCGGCGCGCAGGCCCAGGGAGCGGCCCAGGCGCCGCAGGTCGGCCTCGTCCTCGGGGACGAGGTGGGTGCGGCGCAGCCGGTAGAGCTGGATGCGGTGCTCCATGGAGCGCAGGAAGCGGTAGGCGTCGTCGAGCTGGACGGCGTCGGCGCGGCCGACGTACCCGCCCGTCGCGAGCGCCTGGAGCGCGTCCAGAGTCGTACCGCTCCTGAGGGAGGCGTCGGCCCGTCCGTGCACCAACTGCAGGAGCTGGACGGCGAACTCGACGTCCCTCAGACCACCGGGCCCGAGCTTCAGCTCGCGTTCGATCTCCGCGACCGGGATGTTCTCGACCACCCGGCGGCGCATCTTCTGCACGTCGGCGACGAAGTTCTCCCGCTCCGCCACCTTCCACACCATGGGTTCGAGGGCGGCGACGTACTGCTCGCCGAGTTCGGCGTCGCCGGCCACCGGGCGGGCCTTGAGCAGGGCCTGGAACTCCCAGGTCTTGGCCCAGCGCTGGTAGTAGGCGAGGTGACTGGAGAGCGTACGGACGAGAGGACCGTTTCTGCCCTCGGGGCGGAGGTTGGCGTCGACGGGCCAGATCGAGCCCTCGACGGTCGTCTCCGAGCAGATCCGCATCATGTGCGAGGCGAGCTTGGTGGCGGACCGGACGGCCTTGCCCTCGTCGGCACCCTCGACGGCCTCCCCCACGAAGATCACGTCGACGTCGGAGACGTAGTTCAGCTCATGGCCGCCGCACTTGCCCATCGCGATCACCGCGAGCCGGCACAGCGCGGCGTCGTCGGGCGCGGCGGCGCGGGCGAGGGCGAGGGCGGCGCGCAGGGTCGCGGTCGCGAGGTCGGCGAGCTCGGCGGCGGTCTCGGCGAGGTCGGTGGTGCCGCACACGTCCCGGGCGGCGATGGACAGCAGACAGCGCCGGTAGGCGACGCGCAGGGAGACCGGGTCGTCGGCCTCCGCGAGACCCCGCTCGAACTCCTCCACCCCGGGGTGCAGGTCCCGCGGCTCGTACATGACGAGGGCGTGCCAGTCGCTCGGGTGCCGGGCGAGGTGGTCGGCGAGCGCGGCGGAGGCACCGAGCACCCCCAGCAGCCGGTCGCGCAGCGGCTTGGCCGCGATCACCGTGTCGAGCAGTTCACGGCGGGCGGCGGGGCCGGACTGGGCCTCCAGCATCCGTACGAGACCGTGCAGGGCGAGATCGGGGTCGGCGGTGGCGCCGAGCGCGTCGAGGAGGACCGGGTCGCTCCTTATGGGCTCCAGCTCGGCGCTCTGCAGCAGCCGCTCGGCGGCGGAGGGATCGGTGAAACCGTGCCGCAGCAGCCGCGTGAAGGTACTGCTCCTGCGCCCCGGCGCCGTCATCCCGGCCTCCCGTCCGATCAAGGTCGTACCCGCCCGAGCCTAGCCGGAGCGGCCGTGAGAAGCGCCGGGGCGGGCGCCGAGGAGTTGTGACGGCCGGGCCGGTCTGGACGGGTGAGGGCGGGGAATGCCTGGGAGTGAGACCTGTTTGCAGAGCCGCCGAGCACCCGCGAGCACACGTCTGGAGAGCCGCTGATGAACGACAAGGAACCCGAGACCCGGCTCGACCCGCGCTACAGCGACGAGTCGGCCGCCGCGATCCCCTGGGCGGACGCCGAATCCTTGCTGGCCGCGGCGGAGCTGTTCTGGATCTCGACGGTACGACCGGACGGGCGCCCGCACGTGACCCCGCTGCCCGCGGTGTGGGCGCACGGGGCGCTGCACTTCTGCACCGGCCCGGACGAGCGCAAGGCGAAGAACCTCGCGCACAACCCCAACGTCGTGCTGACCACCGGCACCAACATCTGGGACAAGGGCTACGACCTCGTGGTCGAGGGTGAGGCGATCCGCGTCTCGGACAACGGCCGGCTACGGGAACTGGCCGCCGCGTGGGAGACCAAGTACGGCGATTTCTGGCACTTCGAGGTACGGGAAGGCTATTTCCACCACGGTCCCGGCCACGCCGTCGTCTATGCGGTGGCGCCGCACACCGTTTTCGGCTTCGGTAAGGGCGAGCCGTTCAGCCAGACACGGTGGCGGTTCGTGTGACGCGGTGACGCGGTGACGCGACGCGGGTGACGTACTTTGCGACGAAGGGGTCGTTCCATGCAGATGAGCCTCGAAGTGGTCCTGCTGCCGGTGTCCGACGTGGACCGGGCCAAGGAGTTCTACCGGGCCAAGGTCGGTTTCCACGTGGACCTGGACGGCGACGTGATGCCGGGCGTCCGCATCGTCCAGCTGACCCCGCCCGGCTCCGGCTGCTCCATCGCCCTGGTCGACGGCCTCCAGGTCCCGACGGGAACCCCGCAGCCGGGCACGTACCACGGCCTCCAGCTGTGCGTCACGGACGCGAAGGCCGCCTACGAGGAGCTGACCGCGCGCGGCCTCGACGTCACCGAACCCCAGCAGTTCGCCCCACAGGACGGCGCCACCTTCATGTATTTCACGGACCCGGACGGCAACGGCTGGGCGATCCAGGAGTACCGGCGCCGGGAGAGCGAACCGCTGCACAAGGTGCTGGCGGATCTGGCGGCGCGGGGGGAGTGACGGCCGCCGTCATCAGATGACCCCGCTCTGGGCGTACCGGCACCCTTCCAGCCTGCGGTACCACCAGACGTGGGGGCGCCACTCCCGGCGGGCGGGGACGAACGGGTCGGGCAGGGTGCGGGCGAGATAGACCGCGTCCAATGCCGCGACCAGGCGCGCCAGCTCGGCACGGGCCCGCGGGGGCAGGTTCCGCAGTGCCGTGCCGAGCAGGTCGCGGGCGTGCCTGACGTCCCTGAGGGAGCAGCCCGGGCAGTCGCAGTCGTCCAGGTACGGGTAGCGGATGCCGCGCCCCGGCGGACTCAGGAAAGCCCGGTAACGCCGCAACGCGTAGGCGGTCGCCCCGGGGAAGACGTAGTCGTCGGCCGAGAGCGCCTCGTACCGGTGAATCGCGAGACTGGTGCGGGCCGACAGGCCGTGGATGCGGTCCGGGGCGGGTGTGTCCCACCGCCGCGGCCGATGTCGAATCCGCTGCGCCGCGCGCAGCGCGCCGGGCCGGTTACGCGGCATCGGCCTTTCGGTGCGAAGTCCGGGAAGTCATGGGGTCATTGTGCCCGCACCCTGAGCAAGAAGAACACCAAGGGTTCCGGCTCAGGCGTGACTGCCCCGGCGATGGTGTTCAAGCTCGTTGAGTCCGAACGCCCCGAGACCCTCGCGGCATAGGGTCGAGCCACCATGACCGACTACGACACCTACGGCACCGGCACGCATACCGCGAGTGAACTGGTCCACCTCCTCACCAGCCACCTCGATGTCGTCTTCACCGAGCGTGAAAGTGACTACCGGGGCGTCTACCATCTCGCCCAGGGCGCTGACGGTCGTATCGAGATCCAGCCGAACGCCATCCCCGGCGATGACGGCCAGGACGACCTCTACGCCCCGGAACACCCGGCGGTCCGGGTCCTCCTGCTCATCAGCACCCCGACCGCAGGGCGCACCCTGCACACCCGCCTGGGCACCGTCCAAGGTCTCGTGCACCTGGGCCGCGAACCGTGGTGAGCCACCTACCTGTCGTCGGCCTGCCGGACGCATCCGTCGCTCAGCCCGGCATCGGTGCCGCGGTCTGGCTCCACGCCACGGACGTCCAGGCCATTCACGATGCTCTCGTCGCCGACGGCCACACCATCGTCTCCGCACCGATCGACGGCCCCTTCGGTCGGACCTTCACCTTCGCCGACCCCGACGGCTACCAGGTCACTCTCCACGACCGCGCCTGATCGGCCGAACACCACCGGCCGATCACCGCGATCCCCGAAGACCGCGGTTACGCCCTTGGCTCGTGCATGACGCCACCTTCCGCCCTGCCTACCTGACGACGCGTCCGGGGTGCCGCGCGACAGCGTGCTGCGCCGACTGGCGCACGTCCCGCTCGGCCGGCGGGCAACGAACCCGCACGTTCCGCGTCCGCCGCCACCGCTGTTCGGGCCGCGGGCAGGTCTGGCGCCAAGACACGACGGCGGCCGCCGCGCCGAGGGCGAAACTGTGTTGCTGATCGCCGACCCGGCCCGCTTCGACGGTGTCCAAGTCGTGGGCGTGGATGAGCACGCGGGGGCGCCACACCCGCCGCGGGGACACGTTCGCCGGCGGTGCTCGGCCTGGCGATCGCCGCCGTGGCCCAGGCGGTTGGCCTGCGCCACACACCGGCGCCGACCAGGCGCACCGTACCGCTGGGCGGCCGGCCTTCCGTCTCCGGGAGGCCGAGAGCTCCGTCGGCCGGGCCGGAGCGCACCCGCTGCGCCGTCAGCTCTCCGCCTCCGGCACGTCGAACCGCTCCAGGTCCCGCAGCCAGGCCCGCGCGTTGCCGTCGGAAGGTGCGCGCCAGTCTCCGCGCGGGGAGAGCGAACCGCCGGCCGACACCTTCGGCCCGTTCGGCATGGCCGAGCGCTTGAACTGCGCGAAGGCGAAGAAGCGGCGGCAGAACACCTCCAGCCACTGCCGGATCTCGGGCAGGTCGTACGCGACCCGCTTGGCCTGAGGGAAGTTCGGCGGCCAGGCGCCGGCCTCCGCGTCGTGCCAGGCGTGCCAGGCCAGGAATGCGATCTTCGACGGCCGGAAGCCGTAGCGCAGGACGTGGAACAGGGTGAAGTCGTGCAGCGCGTACGGGCCGATCTTGGACTCGGTGGACTGCATCTCCTCGCCCGGTACGAGTTCCGGGCTGATCTCGGTGTCGAGGATCGCGGCGAGCGTCTTCCCGGTCTCCTCGTCGAACTGGCCGCTGCCGATGACCCAGCGGATCAGATGCTGGATCAGTGTCTTCGGCACGCCCGAGTTGACGTTGTAGTGGCTCATCTGGTCGCCCACGCCGTACGTGGACCAGCCGAGCGCCAGCTCCGACAGGTCGCCCGTCCCGAGCACGATGCCGCCGCGCTGGTTGGCGAGCCGGAACAGGTAGTCGGTGCGCAGTCCGGCCTGCACGTTCTCGAAGGTGACGTCGTACACCGGCTCACCGGAGGCGAACGGGTGGTCCATCTCCTTCAGCATCAGCCGTGCGGTCGGCGTGATGTCCAGCTCGGCCGCGGTGACGCCGAGGGAGCGCATCAGCTTGTGGGCGTTGTCCTTGGTGTGGTCGCTGGTGGCGAAGCCGGGCAGGGTGAAGGCCAGGATGTCGGTGCGCGGGCGGCCGGCGCGGTCCATCGCCTGGGCGGCGACGATCAGCGCGTGCGTGGAGTCGAGGCCGCCGGACACACCGATGACCACCTTCGGGCCGCCGATCGCGGCGAGCCGCTGCTGCAGTCCGGCGACCTGGATGTTGTACGCCTCGTAGCAGTCCAGGGCGAGCCGGTCGGGGTCGGCGGGCACGAACGGGAACCGTTCGAGGCGGCGGCGCAGCCCCAGGTCCGTGGTCGGCGGGGCGAGTTCGAAGGACACCGTCCGGAAGTCCCCGGTCCGCGCGGCGTGCGTACGGCGGTTGTCGTCGAACGTGCCCATCCGCATCCGCTCCTGCCGCAGCAGGTCGAGGTCCACGTCGGCCACCGCGTACTGGTCGCCCGTCGGGAAGCGGTCGGACTCCGCGAGCAGTACGCCGTTCTCGTAGATCAGGGTCTGCCCGTCCCAGGACAGGTCGGTGGTCGACTCGCCGAGGCCGGCCGCCGAGTAGACGTACGCGGCGAGGCAGCGGGAGGACGCCGAGCGGCACAGCAGCTTGCGGTCCTCGGCCCGGCCGACCGTGATCGGGCTGCCGGAGAGGTTGACGAGGACGGTCGCGCCGGCCAGGGCGGCCTCGGCGCTCGGCGGCACCGGGATCCACATGTCCTCGCAGACCTCCGCGTGCAGCACGAGCCCGGGGACGTCCGCCGCCTCGAAGAGCAGGTCCACGCCGAACGGCACGCTCTCGCCGCCGATCCGGATCGTCCCGCCGCGCTCGTCGTCGCCCGCGGTGATCTGCCGGCGCTCGTAGAACTCCCGGTAGTTCGGGGGGTACGACTTGGGAACGACACCGAGGACACGGCCGCGGTGCACGATCACGGCGCAGTTGTAGATCCCGTTGCGGTGGCGCAGCGGGGCGCCGACGACCAGGACCGGCAGCAGGTCCGCCGACCCTTCGACCACGGTTCCCACCGCCTGCTCGACCTCGTCCAGCAGCGCGTCCTGCAGCAGCAGGTCCTCGATCGAGTAGCCGCACAGGCCCAGCTCGGGGAAGACGGCCACCGCGACCCCGTCCTGCGCGCACTCGCGCGCCTGGCGCAGGACCGCTTCGGCGTTGGCGGGCGGGTCCGCGATGACGGTGTGGCCCGTGCACGCGGCGATGCGGGCGAAGCCGTGCTGGTAGACCGACCAGAAGTTCAACGGTGCTTCCTCGGGAGAAGGGGACGGGCACGGAGGGCGGGCGCGGTGGATCTCGTCAGCACGAGTCGGAGTCGAGGGAGTCGAGACACACGGGCCAGTGTAATCGTCAGAGCGACGCGATGGGCTGAGGGCCCCTCCGGTAGCACAGTCCGCCCCGCACCGTTCACGTTCCGGGCGGATCCGGACAGGGGGCCGCCGCCGCGTTACGACTGACGGTGACAAAGGAGAAGCCGTGAGTCACTGGCCGTTCGTCGCCGCCACCCTCACCGTCGGCGGCGTCAGCAACGCCCTCTTCGCACTCGCCCGCGCCCGCCGGTCGAGGGCGCGCGCACGCGAGCGCCCGCTTCCCGGCGAACCCCGTCGCGCACGCGAGCGCCCGCTTCCCGGCGAACCCCGTCGGGAAGCGGGCGCCCATGGCCCTGCAACTGTCGCGGCCGGCGCTGTCGTCAGCGTCGGCGGTACGACTCCACGTAACCGCCCGCGGGCGTACCCACGCCGGTGACGTCGTCGTAACCCTTCACGGCCTTCAGCGAGCTGTCGGCGCCCAGGGTGCGGACCGAGGTCAGCAGTCCCTCCGACGCGTCGAAGCTGTTGGCGAAGTCCACGCGGGCCACCGCCAGGCCGGAGCCCGTCGGGTTGTCCGTGACGTCGTGGTACGCCTTCGAGCCGTACTTCGCGTAGATCGTCGGGTTGGCGAACCCGAGGGGCTTGCCGCCGCGTGCCTGCTGGGCGAGCGCCTGCACGGCCGCGATCACCGGCGAGGCCAGCGAGGTGCCGCCGATGCGGTACTCGCTGTACTGCTGCGACCCGTCCGGGAAGGTCTGCGTCTGGCCGACCTTGAAACCGGTGTTCGGGTCTGCGATCGCCGCGATGTCCGGGACGACGCGGTTGCCGGCCGCGCTGTTGGCCGTGGCCAGCGCGTTCGGGACGACACCCTTCTGGTAGAAGGGCTCGGCGACCGTCTTGCTGGTGCCGCCGCCCGCGCCCGAGGTGAACGCGCCCGGGAAGTTGGTCCAGCTCTTGCCGTCGGCCGACAGCGTGGCCTTCTCGGTGCCCCAGCCGGTCTCCCACAGGTACCTGTCGCCCTTGCCGACCGCCAGCGAGGTGCCGCCGACCGCCGTCACCCACGCCGAGTTGGCCGGGGTGTCGACCTGCTTGGTCCCGGTGTTGGCGACCTCGTCGCCGTTGTCGCCGGAGGAGAAGTAGAAGCCGATGCCCTTGACCGCGCCCAGCTGGAACACCTGGTCGTAGGCGGCCGCGAGGTCCGGCGTCTGGTTGGCCTCGATGTCGCCCCAGGAGTTGGAGACGATGTCGGCCAGGTGGTTGTCGACGATCTTGCTGAGCGAGTCGAGCAGGTCGTCGTCGTAGCAGGAGGCGGCGCCCACGTACGTGACGTCCGCGGCCGGCGCGACCGCGTGCACGGCCTCGACGTCGAGGGTCTCCTCGCCGTACCAGCCGGCCGCCCCGCACTCCGTGGTCTTGGAGTACTTCTTCGGCAGCACCTGGTGCAGCTGGCCGGTGCTCCAGCCGGCGTCACCGTGCTTGTTCGCGTAGGTGGCCGCGTCGAAGGCGATGGTCGGGGAGGCGTACGCGTCGGTGATGGCGACCCGCACCCCCTTGCCCGTGTACGTCCCGGCACCGTACGCGGCCCGCAGCTGCTTGCCGGTGTAGCCCTGGACCGCGTACGGGATCTTCCCGCCGTACGCGTCCGGCAGCGTGGTCGCGATGTTGGAGCCGTAGTACGAGGAGAACGGCCCGGAGTTCTTGAACACGGCGTCCGGCGGCGGCAGTTGGTCCGCGTGGTTCGCCTTGTGCGGCGCGTTGTCCAGGCCGGTGACGGTCAGGACGGCACCGTTCAGGCTGTCCGGCGCGGAGGCCGCCTTCGCGGGCGCGCGGTAGGTCTTGGAGCCCTTGGCGTAGTTGTGCAGCTGGGTGCCGAAGGCCTTCTCGGCCGCGGCCACGTCACCGGTGACGGAGACGTAGTGCTGCGTGACACCCGTGACCTTCAGGCCCGCGGACCTCAGCCAGGACTTCACCGCGGCGACCTGCGCCTTGGTCGCGCCGAAGCGGGCCTGCGCCTGCTTCGCGCTCAGGTACGTGCCGTACGCGGCCGAGTTCGGGTCCGACACGGCCTTCGCGTACGCGGCCAGACCGGAGGCGTCCCGGCCGGCGAGGTAGACCCGGGCGGTGACCTGGGAGGCGTCCGGCGTGGCGCCCTTGTCGGCCTTGGCGGTCGCCCAGGCGGGCTTGGTGCCGGCCAGCGTGTCCCGGCCCGGGTTGTCCGCGGCGTGCGCCGCGGGTATGCCGAGCGCCAGCGCACCGGCGATCATGGGCAGTGTCGCCGCCATGCTCACCCCGGCGCGCACCTTGGCGCGTTTGGATCTCATAGAACCCCCTGTGCGGTTCGTCGCGAGTGGATCACTCGACGGTGGCCACTCTCGCGATGAACGGTTCACGCCAGGGGAATGCGGATGTCAAGAGGAGCCCAATTAACCTAATGTCACGGCCATTTGAGGGTTAACCCGGCACGAAGACGATACGACGGCCGAGGGTTTTCCCTCTATGAACTCGGGCGACTCACCTGCTATGACCGCGGTTTCGCGCCCCGTTCCTTCAACATCCCCGCCATCAGGTCGATCTCCGACTGCTGACCGTTCACCATGCCCTGCGCGAGCCGCTTCTCCACGCCGACCGTGCACTTGTCCACGCAGCCCTCGGCCATGTGGATGCCGCCCTTGTGATGATCCGTCATCAGCTGGAGGTAGAAGATCTCGGCCTGCTTGCCGCTCAGCGTGCCCAGCTTCTTCAGATCGCTGTTGGTCGCCATGCCGGGCATCAGCGCCCCGTCCTTGCCGGCGGGCATGTCCCCCATGCCCATCCAGCTCATCGGCGGGTCCGCGGACACCTTCGGCAGCTCCCACAGGTCGAGCCAGCCCAGCAGCATGCCCCGCTGGTTGGCCTGCGTCTGCGCGATGTCGTACGCGAGGCGCCGCACGTCCTCGTCCTTCGTGCGGTCGCGCACGATGTACGACATCTCGACGGCCTGCTGGTGGTGCACCGACATGTCCCGCGCGAACCCGGCGTCCGCGGAGCCGGCGGTGGGGGTGGCGTCCGAGCCCGAGTCCTCGGCGACGGCGTAACTGATGGCACCGGCCGCGACCAGCACCCCGGCCACGGCGACGGCCACTGAGGCGGCCCTCACTGCGCCAGCCCGCCCGTGCACGCGGCGCCCGGTTCGGGCGTCTGCTTGCCCTGCACGAACTTCTCGAAGAACTTCCCGACGTTCGGGTCGCTCGCGCTCGTCACCGTGCGCTGGACCCCCCAGGCGGTCAGCATGATCGGGTCCTTCTGCTTGTCGTCCGGGCTCATCAGCGTGTACGGCGTCTGCTTCACCTTCGCCGCCAGCGCGTCCACGTCCGCCTTCTTGGCCTTGCCGGTGTACGTCACCCACACCGCGCCGTGCTCCAGCGAGTGCACGGCGTTCATGTTGTTGAGCTCCTTGGTGTAGACGTCACCGTTGCAGTTCATCCAGACCTGGTTGTGATCACCGCCGACCGGGGGCTCCGTCGGGTACTTCACGGTCTTGGTGACGTGGGTGCGGCCCAGCGTCCCCTTCCAGGTCTTCACACCGTCCGAGCCCGTGACGAAGTGGCCCGCGCTCTTGCCGTCGGCAGCCGTGCCGCTGTCGTCGTCGGACTGCGACTGCACGAGGACGACGGCACCCACGACGAGACCCGCGACGACCACCACGCTCGCGGCGACGGTCAGGATCCGGTTTCGCCGCTCCCGGGCCTGCTCGGCACGCCGCATCTCCTCTATGCGGGCCTTGCGCGACGCGTTGCTGCTGTTCTTGGCGGAGCCCATGAGGTGTCCTTCTGAAAGAGGCCGGTCGGCTGAGCTGATCGTAATAGGGAGAGAAAGGGGTCTCGTAGACAGGTGCCAGGAATGGCCGAAGAGCGGTCGGTGCAGTCCCGGCATTACGGATGTGGGTGCGAGCAGGCAAGATGGGCAGCAGAGCAGTACACCCGCCGGACGTGAGGCGTTCACACCGAGGTCGCCCGCACGATCATGGTGCGCAACGCGCATGAAATGCTGTTGTGGTGGGATGCTCGGGTGCCCGACCGCCTCCCGCGGGACCGGAGACAGGCGGCCTGACCAGCAAGGATGGGGAAGCGCAAGATGGACAAGCAGCAGGAGTTCGTGCTCCGGACGTTGGAGGAGCGTGACATCCGGTTCGTACGCCTGTGGTTCACGGACGTGCTGGGCTTCCTCAAGTCCGTCGCCGTGGCCCCGGCCGAACTCGAACAGGCATTCGATGAGGGCATCGGTTTCGACGGATCCGCGATCGAGGGCTTCGCCCGGGTCTACGAGTCCGACATGATCGCCAAGCCGGATCCCTCGACCTTCCAGGTCCTTCCCTGGCGCGCGGAGGCCCCCGGCACGGCCCGGATGTTCTGCGACATCCTCATGCCGGACGGCTCCCCGTCCTTCGCGGACCCGCGCTATGTGCTCAAGCGGGCCCTGGCCCGCACCTCCGACCTGGGCTTCACCTTCTACACCCACCCGGAGATCGAGTTCTTCCTGCTGAAGGACAAGCCGTCCGACGGCTCCCGGCCCACCCCGGCCGACAACTCCGGCTACTTCGACCACACCCCGCAGAACATCGGCATGGACTTCCGCCGCCAGGCGATCACCATGCTGGAGTCGATGGGCATCTCGGTCGAGTTCTCCCACCACGAGGGCGCCCCCGGCCAGCAGGAGATCGACCTCCGCTACGCCGACGCGCTGTCCACGGCCGACAACATCATGACGTTCCGCCTGGTCATGAAGCAGGTGGCGCTGGAGCAGGGCGTCCACGCGACCTTCATGCCCAAGCCGTTCTCCGAGCACCCCGGCTCCGGCATGCACACGCACCTCTCGCTCTTCGAGGGCGACCGGAACGCGTTCTACGAGTCCGGCTCGGAGTACCAGCTCTCCAAGGTCGGCCGCTCCTTCATCGCGGGCCTGCTGAAGCACGCGGCGGAGATCTCCGCGGTGACCAACCAGTGGGTGAACTCGTACAAGCGCATCTGGGGCGGCTCCGAGCGCACCGCGGGCGCCGGCGGCGAGGCCCCCTCGTACATCTGCTGGGGCCACAACAACCGCTCCGCCCTGGTCCGCGTGCCGATGTACAAGCCCGGCAAGACCGGTTCCGCGCGCGTGGAGGTCCGCTCGCTGGACTCGGGCGCGAACCCCTACCTGGCGTACGCCCTCCTGCTGGCCGCCGGCCTCAAGGGCATCGAGGAGGGCTACGAGCTCCCGCCGGGCGCCGAGGACGACGTCTGGGCGCTCTCCGACGCCGAACGCCGCGCGATGGGCATCGAGCCGCTCCCGCAGAACCTGGGCGAGGCCCTGACCCTCATGGAGCGCAGCGACCTCGTCGCCGAGACCCTCGGCGAGCACGTCTTCGACTTCTTCCTGCGCAACAAGCGCCAGGAGTGGGAGGAGTACCGCTCGGAGGTCACCGCGTTCGAGCTGCGGAAGAACCTGCCGGTGCTGTAAGCGCAGGTCAGAGCGGATTCGCCGCTCGATGGACTACCGGGGCCGACGGTCTGTGACCGTCGGCCCCGTGGTGTCTCGCTGCCGGGTGTGCGGCAGAGGTGCGGTGCCTCCGGGCCGTCTCCGGGCCCTGCGGAACGCAGGGGCGACCCGTACCGGCCCTCCGAGGGGCTCACCGGACACGGCCTCCCTGCGAGCGCACCACTACGAGCGCACCATCTCCTCCGACACCCCCGGCACGTGCGCCACGACGATCCGCTCGCGTCCGGCCGCCGGAACGCCGCTGCGACGGTCCACGAGCGTCGCCACGCCGGCCACCGCCACGCCGAGCACCGCCAGCCCCGCCCCGGCGAGCGCCGGGGACGTCGCCCCGAAGCCCGCGGCGAGGGCCAGCCCGCCGATCCAGGCGCCGCCGGCGTTGGCCAGGTTGAAGGCGGCCTGGTTGGCGGAGGAGGCGAGGGAGGGGGCCGCGGAGGCCTTCTCCATGACCATCAGCTGGAGCGGGGAGCCGGTGATGAAGGCGGCCGAGCCGAGGAGGACGACCGCCAGGGCCGCGCTCCACTGGGTGGCCATGAGGAGAGGGAACAGCGCCAGTACGGCGACCAGCGAGATCAGTCCGCCGAACAGCGTGCCGCGCAGCGAGTGGTCGGCGAGGCGGCCGCCCAGCAGGTTGCCCGCCGTGGCGCCCACGCCGAACAGGGCCAGGAGCAGGGTCACGTTGCCGTCCGCGTATCCGGCGGCGTCCGTGAGCATCGGCGTGATGTAGCTGTACGCGGCGAAGAGGGCACCGAAGCCCGCCACGGTCGTACCGAGCGCCAGCCAGACGGGGAGGGACTTCAGCGCCGCCAGCTCGCCGCGCAGGCCGGTGGCGGAGGTGTGCGTGTGGTCGTGCGGGATCAGCAGGGCCAGCGACGCGATCGCCGCCAGGCCGATCGCGCTGACGCCGAGGAACGTGGCGCGCCAGCCGAGCTGCTGCCCCATGAGGGTGGCGACGGGCACGCCCGCGACGTTGGCGACGGTCAGGCCGAGGAACATCAGCGACACCGAGCGCGCCTTGCGTTCCGGCGCCACCATCGTGGTGGCGACCACCGCGCCGACGCCGAAGAAGGCGCCGTGGGGCAGGCCGCTGAGGAAGCGGGCCGCCGTCAGCCAGTGGTAGTCGGGGGCGAACGCGGAGAGCGCGTTGCCCACCACGAACAGGGCCATCAGACCGATGAGGACCGTACGACGGGACATCCGCGAGGTGACGGCGGCCAGCAGCGGCGCGCCGATCACCACGCCCAGCGCGTACGCCGAGACCAGATGCCCGGCGGTGGGGATGGAGATGTGCAGGTCGTCCGCGACGTCGGGCAGCAGGCCCATCATCACGAACTCGGTCGTACCGATGCCGAAGGCGCCCACGGCTAGGGCGAGTAGGGCCAGGGGCATGAAGAGACCATTGCCTTTCGAGGGAGTGCGAAGTTCCGTTTCAGCGTATGTTCACTTCCGGAACAAAGACTCCGCGCCCCGGTATTCCAGCCGGTCGGCTCAGGAGGACGTGGCGACGTTCACACGCGCGGCCACCGGCAGATGGTCACTGCTGGTCTCCGGGAGCGTCCAGGAGCTCTCCGGCTCGATCCCCTTGACCATGATCTGGTCGATGCGCGCCATCGGGAACGAGGCCGGCCAGCTGAACCCGAACCCGCTGCCCGCCGCGCCCTGCGTGGAGCGCATCTGGGAGGTCACGCCGTTGAGCGCGCGGTCGTTCATGGTGCCGTTCAGGTCGCCGAGCAGGACGACCCTGGTGAGCTTCTCGTGGGCGATGGCCTCGCCCAGCGCGTCCGCGCTCTTGTCCCGCTGCCGGGCCGTGAACCCGGCCTCCATCTTCACCCGCACGGACGGGAGATGGGCGACGTACACCGCGACCTGCCCGGCCGGTGCGGTCACGGTGGCCCGCATCGCACGCGTCCAGCCCAGCTTGATGTCGACGGCTTTGACGCCGGTCAGCGGGTACTTGCTCCACAGCCCGACCGTGCCCTCGACCGCGTGGTACTTGTACGTCGACGCCAGCGCCTGTTCGTACACCGGGACCGCCGAGGTGGTCAGCTCCTCCAGCGCCACCACGTCCGCGCCCGACGCGGCCACGCCCCGGGCGGTGCCGGACGGGTCCGGGTTGTCAGCGTTGACGTTGTGCGTGGCCACCGTGAGATCGCCGCCGGTGCCCGCCTTGTCGCCGAGCAGTCCGCCGAAGAGGTTCAGCCAGACGATCGCCGGGAACAGCACCGCGATCAGCGCGGTCGCCGACCTGCGCGCCAGCGCGAGCAGCACCAGGACCGGGACGCACAGACCCAGCCAGGGCAGGAAGGTCTCGGTGAGGCTGCCGAGGTTGCCGATCACGTTCGGGATCTGCGCGTGCAGCAGCATGACCAGGGCGACCAGGAAGGCGAGGGCGGCGAGGACCAGACCCCGGCGCCAGATCCGCCGGTCACCGCGCCAGCCGCCGAACAGACGGTTCGCCAGCCGGCCCATCAGGCGCCGGATCCGGGTTCCCGGGCGCTCGGGCCCCGAGCCTCCGTTGTCCGTCTCCGTCATGTACGCCTGCTGCGCCATACCGTCGCCTCACTGCCTGCCGTGCACACCGTTCGTCCCCCTGTCCTAAGACCCTAGGGGATGCCCGGCCTCCTTCCCGCCCGTGTCCGGACGGCCGTACGGGCACGATGACGTACAACTCCGCAGCCCCAGTTCCGCGCACGGGCGGGGAAAGCGCCTGCTGTGACGGAACACGCACGAACGGGTTACGACGAGGGCGAACTGACGCTCGGTGAGCTGACGGGCCGCAGCCCGTCGAGGACGGTGTCGACGAGCAGCTCCGACAGGCCTTCCGGGAGGTCGGCGTCCGGACGCATCACGGTGCGCAGCAGCATGGGGCCGACCAACAGGTCATTCATCAGTTCGACGTCGACGTCGGCGCGCAGTTCGCCGTTCCGCTGGCCGCGGCGCAGGATCTCGACCTGGAGCCGGCGGCGCGGCTCGACGACCGTCGCGTGGTACGCGGCCCAGATCTTCGGGCTGCTCTTCATCTGGGCGTAGACGTCGTGCAGGAGCACGGAGGAGCGGGTCATCAGGCCGCGCCGGCGCAGCTGTTCCATGAGGGCCACGAGGTCGTCGCGCATCGAGGTGCCGGGCAGGTCGGCATCGGGCGGTTCGGCGGCGCGTACGACGTCGACGAACAGCTCCTCCTTGCCACGCCAGCGGCGGTAGATGGTGGCCTTGCCGACGCCGGCGGTACGGGCGATGCGCTCGATGGACAGCTCGGAGAGCGGCACGCCCTCCTCCAGGAGCTTCACCACCGCCTCGACGATGGCGCGCTCCACCGCCTCGCTGCGGGGCCGCCCCTTGGCGGAGCCGCCTCGGACAGGCCGGCTTTCTGCAAGGCTCACGTTGCTCCGTCCCTTCACCTCACGAGACTTCCACCCCCCGGCTGCCCTACTCCCCCGCCTTCACCGACTGCCCTACCCGCCCCGCCTTCATCAACTGCCTTACTCGCCCGCCTTCACCAACTCCTGTTCGTCCTTGCCCGACTGGGGGCTCGCCGTCTTCCCCGGCAGGTACAGGGCGACCACGACCGCGCCGATCACCGCGACGCCGGCTCCCCACAGCGCGGTGAGGTGCATCGCGTGCAGGAACGCGTCGTTGGCCGGGCCGACGAGGGCCTTGCCCTGCGGGCCGAGCCGGCCGGCGACGCCGAGGGTCGCCTCGATGGACTCGCCCGCGGTGTGCCGCAGGTTCGCGGGGAGCACGCCGAGCTTGTCCTCGATGGAGTTGCGGTAGGCCGTCGACAGGACCGAGCCGAGGACGGCGATGCCGAGGGCGCCGCCGACCTGGCGGAAGGTGTTGCTGAGCGCGGAGGCGGAGCCGGCCTTCTCGCGGGGCAGGGCCTGCATGATGACGACGCTGGTCGGCGTCATGATGTGCGCCATGCCGGTGCCCATGAGGAAGAAGATGACCTCGAGGATCCAGATCGGGGTGTCCGCGTCCAGGGTGGCGAAAGCGGCCAGCATCGCGGCGATGATCCCCATACCGGCCGTGGTGGTGGCCCGGTTCCCGAAACGGTCGACCAGCAGCCGGGCGCGCGGCGCGAAGATCATCTGAGCGGCGGCCAGCGGCAGCATCAGCAGGCCGGTCTGCAGCGGGGAGTAGCCGCGCACGCTCTGGGTGTAGAAGACCGAGAAGAAGGTCACGCCCATCAGCGCGAAGAAGACCAGCGCTATGGCGGCGATCGCGGCCGAGAACACCTTGTTCTTGAAGTAGGTGACGTCGATGGACGGGTGGTCGCTGCGCTTCTCGAACACCACGAAGCCGACGAGTACGGCGAGACCGGCGCCGATGGTCGCGAGGACCTGCGGGTCGGTGAAGTCGGCGAGCTGACCGCCCTTGATGATGCCGTAGACCAGCAGTACGAGACCGATGACGGACAGGACGACGCCGATGGGGTCGATCCGGCCGGGCCGGGGGTCGCGGGAGTCGGGCACCAGCCAGAGCATCAGCCCGAGCGCGAGGATGACGATCGGCACGTTGATGAGGAAGACCGAGCCCCACCAGAAGTGGGCGAGCAGTACGCCTCCGGTGATCGGGCCGATGGCGATGGCGAGGCCGACGCCGCCGGCCCAGATGCCGATGGCCTTGGGCTGCTCCTCCCGCTCGAAGACGTTCATCAGGACCGCGAGGGTCGCGGGCATGACGAAGGCCGCACCGAGGCCCATCACCGCGCGGAAGACGATCAGCTCGGTCGGCGAGCCGGAGAAGGCGGCGAGGGCGGAGCCGATGCCGAACGCGGCGAGACCGCCGAGCAGGACCTTCTTGCGACCCAGCCGGTCACCGAGGAGGCCCGCGGTGAACAGCAGGCCCGCGAAGACGAGGGTGTAGGCGTTGATCGCCCACTCCAGCTCGCTCTGGGTGGCGCCCAGGCCGGTGGGGGCGGGGGTCGAGATCGTCTTGATGGCGACGTTCAGGATCGAGTTGTCGAGCACCACGATCAACAGGCTCAGCATCAGCACACCGAGGATCGCCCAGCGGCGACGGTGCACCGCCTCCGGTACGCGGGAGTCAGGGACGGCTGTAGTCATGGTTCCGAGACTAGGACAAATAAGATACGAGACCGTCTCGTATCGTAAATCCTTTACTCAGTCCTTACGCGGCCTCGATCACAGCGACCTCCCCTAGCCGTCACTGGCACGAGGTGCCACCATGGAGACGATCCGGGGACGCCGTCAGGGCGCCTCGAGATGACTGAAGGAGCCGTTGCCATGACGCAGCTCTCGGCTGCCCAGCCCCTGCGGAACAGCACCCCCGACGGCAGCAGCAAGACGCTGTACGGGGGTAAGGGCACCCGCCGTATCACCGTCCGCGACATCGCCGCCGCCAAGGAGCGCGGCGAGAAGTGGCCCATGCTCACCGCGTACGACGCGATGACCGCGTCCGTCTTCGACGAGGCCGGCATCCCGGTCATGCTCGTCGGGGACTCCGCGGGCAACTGTCACCTGGGGTACGAGACCACCGTACCCGTCACGCTCGACGAGATGACGATGCTGTCGGCGGCCGTCGTACGGGGCACGAGCCGCGCCCTCATCGTCGGCGACCTGCCCTTCGGCTCGTACCAGGAGGGCCCGGTGCAGGCGCTGCGCTCGGCGACCCGGCTGGTGAAGGAGGCCGGGGTCGGCGCGGTCAAGCTGGAGGGCGGGGAGCGCTCGCACCGGCAGATCGAGCTGCTGGTCGAGTCCGGGATCCCGGTGATGGCCCACATCGGCCTCACCCCCCAGTCCGTGAACGCCATGGGCTACCGCGTCCAGGGGCGCGGCGAGGAGGCGGCCCAGCAGCTGCTGCGGGACGCGAAGTCCGTCCAGGACGCGGGAGCGTTCGCGGTGGTCCTCGAACTCGTTCCGGCGGAGCTGGCGGCCGAGGTGACCCGGGTCCTGCACATCCCGACGGTCGGGATCGGGGCCGGGCCCGAGACGGACGCGCAGGTGCTGGTGTGGACCGACATGCTGGGGCTGACCGGCGGCCGGGTCCCGAAGTTCGTGAAGCAGTACGCGAATCTGCGTGAGGTCATGGGGAACGCGGCGAAGGCGTTCGCGGAGGACGTCGTCGGTGGCACGTTCCCGCAGGATGAGCACTCCGTCCACTGAGCTCCCTTTCGGAGGACCACTCGGCGCACTGAGCCGAGCTGAGCCATTGCGGCACCACAGCAGCCCGCCGATCTTCCCCCGTCGGCGGGCTGCCCCGTTGTGCGGGCCGTGCGGCCGACCGCGTCCTCGACTTGGTGTGAACACACAATCTCGCGCGCTGAGGGATAGCCGCGGGCGGCTCACCGCGTCGTGATCGTTCGAGAAGGGGAGGGTCGATGAAGGCCTCGAATCACGACGAGTTCCGGGAGTTCGTAGCGATGCGCTCCACCGCGCTGCTGCGGCTCGCGGTACTGCTGACCGGAGGGGACCGGCATGCCGCGGAGGACCTGCTGCAGATCGCGCTGATGAAGGCCTACGGGCGCTGGGCGCACATCGGGCAACACGAGGCCTATGTCCGCCAGGTCATGTACCGCCAGCAGGTCAACCGCTGGCGGCTGCGCAGACACAGTGCCGAGACGACGGTGCCCGTACTGCCCGAGTCCGGCACGGACACCGACGCCGGGGCGGACTCCGAGCTGCGGATCGCGCTGTGGGCGGCGCTGGGTCGTCTGACGAAGCGGCAGCGGGCCGTGGTCGTGCTGCGCTACTTCGAGGATCTGCCGGAGGCCGAGGTCGCGGCGCTGCTGGGGTGCCCGGTCGGCACGGTGCGCAGTACCGCGCACCGGTCGCTCGCCAAACTCCGGGCGCTCGTACCGGAGCTCGGGCCCGAAGGGTCCGCGGAACCGGTCCAGTCGCTCAGCTACACGCCGAAGGGGATCCAGGGATGACGACGGAACAGGTGGAGAGGAAGGTCCGGGAGACGCTGCACGCGGTCGACCTGGACCGGGTGCGGGCGCCGGGGGACCTGGTCCAGAAGGTGCTGCGGCGGCGCAGCCGGCGTCGTTTCTCGCAGGCCGCGGGGGCGGCGGTCGCCATCGCCGCGGTCACCGTGGGGGCGGTGGCGGGCTTCGGGGGCGGTGGTGCGGCCGAGCCGGACCGGCCCGTGCGGCCCGCGGCGTCGCCGGCGACTCCGCCGGACGGCTGGAAGCCGTGGCAGAGCGGCGTCCCGGGCGCCGGCGAACGGGGCTGTCTGGTGGACGGTTCCGCGCTGTACTGCGGCGGGTCCAAGTACGACGTCGCCAAGTTCGACGCCAACACCGGCGAGCGGCTGTGGACCGTCAAGGTCAATCGCGAAGGCGACGGGATCGACCACCCGTTCGCCGCGCGCGACGGGGTGGTCTACGCCTACCGCAACCACACCGCGGAGAACCTTCCGAGCGGGGACTACAGCGGCGGTACCGACCTGATGGCGGTGGACGCCGGCACCGGCGATGTCCTGTGGGCGGTCGAGATGCCGCAGGACGACCGCACCGAGCAGGCCGCCATGCTCATCGACGGCGCGGTGCTGGCGAACACCCCGTCGGTTCGTACGATGTCCGCCCTCGATCCGCTGACCGGCAAGGAGAAGTGGCGTCACACCTGGGACAAGGGCACCGTGTGCCAACGGGCGGTGCTGAGCGGCGTGCCCTACCTCCTGTGCACACGGGACGCCGAGGAGCCGGACGACACCGACGTCCTCCGTCTCGATCCCGCCACCGGAAACGCCACGAAGGTCATGACCGTCCCCGGCAGGCAGGAGCTCCTCGGGACCTCGCAGGGCCAGATGGTCCTGATCGCAGCGAAGGACGCGGCCGGCAAGGACTTGCGGCTGACCACCGTCAACGGCTCCGGGCAGCAGACCTCACACCCCTATCGGGTCGAGGGGGAAGTGGCCGCATCGGAGATCGTCGGTGATCGTCTGATCTCCGTTTCCCGGCAGGGCAAGGCCTCGGCCTACTCGCTCGCCACGGGAAAGACCCTGTGGAACCGTCCAGCGGGGATCAAGGTGCCCGGCAAGAACACGATGCAGAGCATCGCGTCTCCCGTGGTGTCGGAGCGGCAGGGGGTCGTGTACTTCTTCGACCCGACCGGAGACCTGTCCGGACTCGATCTGCGCACGGGCGAGCAGGTCTGGCACGCTCACGTCGACACCGCCGAGCCGGGCCCCGGCTTCAGGGACTCGCCCCAACTCCTGCTCTACGAGGACGTACTGGTCGCCCGTAACGGCAGCAAGATCGTCTCTCTGCTGCCGCGGACCGGTGACTGACCCGAAGAGCTGACGGCCTGAGCGAGCGGCCGGTGGACCAGGCCTGTTCCGTCGAGCGCCGACACGGCGCGGCGGCCCGTCGGAAGGACAGCTTCCGGCGGGCCGTTCGTGTGCGGGCACACGGGGCGGAACCCCCGGCGGGAGTCGTACCCGCTGTCGGTCCGCCGGTGCCCCGCAGGGAGCTGTCGGCGCCCTGCAGGCGGGTGTCGGCGCGGTGTCGGTCGTTTGTCGGTGGGGCCTGACACCGTCGTCGGCATGACGCGAATCGACAAGAACCCCAGTGGCGCGGGCAGCGCCGTGACCGTGCGGGGACTGGTCAAGCACTACGGGGAGACCAAGGCGCTGGACGGGGTCGACCTGGAGGTGCGGGAGGGCACCGTGATGGGGGTCCTCGGGCCGAACGGGGCCGGGAAGACCACCCTCGTGCGGATCCTGTCCAGCCTGATCCAGCCCGACGCCGGGCAGGCGACCGTCGCCGGCTACGACGTCGTACGGCAGCCCCGGCAGTTGCGGCGGGTGATCGGACTCACCGGCCAGTACGCCTCCGTGGACGAGAAGCTCCCCGGCTGGGAGAACCTGTACATGATCGGACGGCTGCTCGACCTGCCCCGCAAGGCGGCCCGCGCCCGCGCCGACGAACTGCTGGAGCGTTTCTCGCTCACCGACGCGGCCAAGCGCCCGGCGTCGACGTACTCCGGCGGTATGCGACGGCGGCTCGACCTGGCCGCCTCGATGATCGGCCGGCCCTCCGTGCTGTTCCTCGACGAGCCCACCACCGGCCTCGACCCCCGCACCCGCAACGAGGTGTGGGACGAGGTCAAGCGGATGGTCGGCGAGGGGGTCACCGTGCTGCTCACCACCCAGTACATGGAGGAGGCCGAGCAGCTGGCCTCCGAGTTGACCGTCGTCGACCGCGGCAAGGTGATCGCGGGCGGCGCCATCGAGGAGCTGAAGGCGAAGGTCGGGGGGCGGACCCTGCGGGTCAGGCCGGCCGATCCGCTGCAGCTGCGGCCCCTCGCCGACGCGTTGGACGAGCTGGGCATCACCGGGCTCGCCACCACCACCCTCGACGCCGAGCGCGGTGCCGTCCTGGTTCCGATCCTCAGCGACGAGCAACTGACCGCCGTGGTCGGCGCGGTCACCGCGCGCGGCATCACGCTCTCCTCCATCACCACCGAACTGCCCAGCCTGGACGAGGTGTTCCTGTCCCTCACCGGCCACCGCGCCAGTGCCCCGCAGGACGCCACGCCCGCCGAGTCCGCCGCCGAACGCCAGGAGGCCGTCGTATGAGTGCCACCACCGCAACCGTCCCCGACCTCACGGGAGCCGACCTCACGGGAGACGCCCGTATCACGCTGCGCGGGCACCTGCGCCACACCGGGGCCCTGATCCGCCGCAACCTGCTGTGGATCCGGCAGGACCCTGAGTCGATGTTCGACGCCCTGCTCATGCCGGTCGTCTTCACCCTCCTGTTCGTGTTCGTCTTCGGCGGCTCGATCGGGCAGTCCCTCGGCGGCGGGCAGGACGCGTACGTGCAGTACGTGATCCCCGGCATGCTGGCGATGATGGCCATGACGATGTCCCAGGGCGTCGGCACCGGCTTCAGTCAGGACTTCAACTCCGGTGTCATGGACCGCTTCCGGTCCCTGCCGATCGGACGCGGCTCGGTGCTGTTCGCGAAGATCGCGGTGGAGCTCGGGCGGATGCTGTTCGCGACCACCGTGCTGATGATCGTCGCCGTCCTGGTCGGTTTCGACATCACCGACTGGCCCGGTCTGTTCGCGACCGTGGGTCTGTCCGCGCTGTTCGCCTCGTCGATCATGTGGGTGTTCCTCACCCTGGGCGTGGTCATGAAGAGCGCGCAGTCCGTGCAGGCGATGGGCTTCCTGGTGCTGTTCCCGCTCCAGTTCGGCTCGTCGATCTTCGCGCCGACCCAGTCGATGCCCGGCTGGCTGCAGGCCTTCACCGACTACAACCCGCTGTCCACGCTGGCCGACGCGGCCCGCGGACTGATGGTGGGCGGCCCGGTCGCGCACGACCTGTGGGTGACGATCGCCTGGTCGGTGGCGATCACGGCGGTGATGGCGCCGGTCGCCATCCACAAGTTCCGTACGAAGAGCTGACGCGCCGGCGTACGGCAGGCCGGTGCGTACGCGACATGCCGGTGCGTAGGACATGCCGGCCGCGTACGACACATCAGTGCCTACGACACGCCGGTGCGCGTCAGACCAGGGCGGTGACCTCCGCGGAGGAGAGGCCACCGCCCTCCGCGTATGCCTCCTCGTAGGCCTCGTCGCCGAGCGCGCCGCGCAGGTGCCGCTCGGCGCGGCCGTACACCTCGCGCTCCAGAGATGTCACGACGTGCCCGGCCGGCAGCAGCGCCCGCGCGGCGCCGACGCAGCGGGCGCCGTCACGGGCCCGGCGGCCGCCGTCGACCTCGGCGAGGCCGAGCGCGGCGACGCCCAGGTAGAGCGGGCGCATGTGCGGGCCGATGGCCTCGGCCAGCGGGTCGTCGGCCATCCGGATCGCCCGCCGGACCTTGTCGAGGGACTCCTCGTAGTGGCCGTCGACCGCCTCCACCCAGGCTTCCGAGCCGGTGACGAACGCGTCGAAGACGACGAAGTTGACGATCTTGAAGTCCTCGCGCACCAGACGCAGTTGCTCGCGCGCCTCCGGGATCCGGCCGGTCACGGCGAGCCGGCCCGCGAGGAACATCCGGGCGGCGGGCAGCGCCTGACCGCCGGAGCCGATCGGCTGCTCCAGCACCTCGCGCAGAATCCGTTCGCCCCGCTCGGTCTCGCCCGCCTCCAAGAGCGCGCCGCCGAGCCGGGCGCCCAGCACCGCGATCTGGGCGCGGGCGCCGAGGCGCTCGGCGTGCTCGATCGCCGCCTCGTAGTCGGCGGCGGCGAGCAGGTACTCGCCTGTACGTTCCCGGGCCTCGCCGCGCGCGGAGAGCGCCTCGGCCATTCCCCAGACGTCGCCGAGCCGGTGGAAGATCTCCAGCGACTCGTCGGCGTCGCGGGTCGCGTCACCCGCCCAGTCGCTGCGGTTGGCGAGGATGTTGGCCCGCAGCTGGAGGATGGAGGCCAGCTCCCAGTCCATGGCGGGGGTGGAGCGGCAGGTGCGGACGGCGGCGTCGAGGATCTCGGGCAGCCGGTCCACCTTGCCGGTCAGCAGCACCGCGTAGAACCAGAGCATGCCGGGCGTGCGGCAGGTCTGCGGGAGGCCGGGTTCGTAGACCTCCGTGATGAGTCGCAGCTTCTCCTTCGCCCGCGGTGACTCCCAGGCCGCCAACTCCGTGTCCATGCAGGCCAGATGGGCGAGGTGGACACCGCGCCGGGCCTCGGCGAGGAGTTCTCCGGTGAGTGGGGGCGGAACGTCGGTGCAGCGCCCCCAGACCGGGGCGGCCTTGCGGACGGGTGCGGTGTACGGGTCGGGGCCGAGGGCCATCACCTCGACGCACCAGTTGCGCGCCTCGATGCGTGCGTCGCGCATCTGCCAGTACCAGGCCAGCGACAGCACGAGGCAGATGCCTTCCTGCTCGTCGCGCTCGGCGACGGCGTGCCGCAGGGCGGTGCGGAGGTTCTCGTACTCGCGCTCCAGCCGTTCGACGGCGGCGAGTTGGCCAGGGCCGCGCAGCAACGGGTCGGTGGTACGGGCCAGTTCGCGGTAGTAGGTGAGGTGGGCGCGCTCGGCCTCGGCGCGACGGCCGGTCTCGTCGAGCCGTTCGCGCGCGTACTCGGCGACGGTTTCGAGGAGCCGGTAGCGCATCTCACCGTCGCCCGAAGGCGCCGCGACCACCAGGGACTTGTCGACCAGGGAGCCGAGGGCGTCCAGCACGGTGGGGCCGCAGACGGCCTCCGCGGCGGCGAGGTCGCAGCCGCCCGCGAACACCGAGAGCCGCCGCAGCACATCCCGTTCGTCCTCGTCCAGCAGCTCCCAGGACCAGTCGACGACGGCCCTGAGCGTCTGCTGACGGGGCAGGACGGTACGGCTGCCGGAAGTGAGCAGACGGAACCGGTCGTCGAGCCGGTCGGCTATCTGCCGGGGCGTCAGCATCCTTAACCGGGCGGCGGCGAGCTCGATCGCGAGGGGCAGACCGTCGAGGCGCCGACAGATCTCCGCACAGGCCTCCGGATCGTCCTGGGTCGTGAAGCCCGGGCGGGCCGCCGCGCCCCGCTCCGCGAGCAGCCGCAGCGCGACCGGTTCGGGCAGCGGCTCCACGGGCCGCAGCAACTCCCCCGGTACGCCGAGGGGTTCACGACTCGTGGCCAGCACCGTCAGTCCCGGACAGCGCTCCAGCAGCTCCTCCACGAGCCGGGCCGCCGCGTCGACGACGTGCTCGCAGTTGTCCAGGATGATCAGCATCCGGCGCCTGCCGCAGTGCTCCGCCAGCCGCTCGACCGGGTCGTTGTGCCGCTCGGTCCCGGCCCGCATCGCCTCGGCGCCGGCGCCGTACAACACGGTCTCGCGGGCCCCTACGGCGGTCAGCACGGCCTCCGGTACGGCGTCCGGGTCGTCGACGGGCGCGAGTTCGGCCAGCCAGACCCCGTCCCGCGCCGCGTCCCGCACGGCCTCGGCGGCCTCCTGCGACAACCGCGTCTTGCCGGCCCCACCGGGACCGAGCAACGTCACGAGCCGGGCCGCCGCCAGGTCACCCCGGATGGCGTCGATATCGGCCTCCCGGCCGATGAAGGAGGTCAGGCGGGCGCGGAGGTTGCCGGGGGGTGGGGGTGCGGGGGTGGCCGGGGCGGTGGGCGCGGCGGGGTGGGGAGCGGTCGGGACGTGCGGGCCGCGGTCGGGACCCGAGGGGGCATGCGAGCGGGGAGCGGGCGCGGTCGGGGCGTGCGGGCCGGGACCGGAAGCCGACGGGGCGTGAGGGGCGCCGTTGCGATCCGACGGGGCATGCAGCAACTCGCCGTGCAGGGCTCGCAGTTCGGGCCCCGGGTCCGCCCCGAGCCGCTCTGCCAGCAACTGCCGTACGTCCTCGTACGCGGCCAGGGCCTGGGCTGTGCGGCCCGTGTCGCGCAGGGCGCGCAGGCGGAGGGTCTGGAGGGACTCGTCGAGCGGGTGGGCGTCGCACAGGGCGGTCAGCTCGGGCAGGGACTGGTCGGCGTGGCCGAGGGCGAGAGCGGCGGTGTGGCGGGCGCGCAGCACGTCGAGGCGCCGGGTCTCCCAGCGGGCCGCCTCGGCGGTGCGGTCGGGGAGGTCGGCGAGGGCGGGGCCGAGCCACAGGGCGAGGGCGTCGTCGAGGACGCCGGCCGCCTTCTCGGGATCGTCGTCTGCCAGCGCGCGGGTGCCGTCGCCGGCCAGCCGCTCGAAGCGGTGCAGATCGATGTCGTCCGGCGCGGCGGTGAGGCGGTAGCCGCCGTCCGTCGAGGCGACCGCGTCCGCGCCGAGCGTCCGGCGCAGCCGGCCCACCAGCGCCTGCAGGGCGCCCGTCGCGTCGGCGGGCGGGTCGCCGTCCCACACCTCGTCCACCAGGAGGCTCGCGGGGACGGGGCGGCCTGGCCGCAGGGCGAGCACGGTCAGCAGCGCGCGCAGCCGCGCTCCGCCGACCGGGACGGTCGTACCGTCGGGACGGAATGCCTGGGTGGTGCCGAGGATGCGATAGTGCACGGGGTCCATTGTCTCCGGGAACATCCCGGCGCCGCTCCCGATTTCAGACGCGCATGAACTCGGAGGAGTCGAGGGTGAGGATCCGGTCGGCGACGGGAATCGTGATCTTGTCGCCGAAGACGCCGGTCTCCGTGTGCTGGTACTCACCGTCCACCGGGCGCGTCAGGAGGGTCCAGCGGGCGCAGAGCACGTCGACGATGAGGTACGCCGGGATCCCGCGGAGGGCGTAGTGGTCCGGCTTGGTGTTGTAGTCGCGGTGCTTGCTCTCGGGCGAGACGACCTCGACCACGAAGGGCAGCAACGCTTCACTGATCTCACTCTTGCCCGAACGGACCTGATCCAGCGGAAGAGCGGAGGCGTCGGGCTCCGGCTTGTAGCCCTCCCGGGGCGGGACGACCGCGAACTCACCCACGGGGGTCCAGCCGGGCAGCCGTTCCTCGATCTGATTCTCGATGCGACGCTGAGTCGTCCTGTGCGCATGGGTGACCGGTACCACAGTGAGTCCGTTCCTCGTCAGCCGGAGGCGCGCGCTCCTGGGCACCTCCATGGCTTCCTGCATGGACTCGACCCAGTTGTCAGCAATCGTCATGGCCACCTCCTCAGTCGACTCGCTTACAGCGTAACGACTACCAGGAACCTCTGACCGTCTGCAGGACGTTCCTCCCAGACCACCGGTACGGTCGATCCGCACACACGCAGCCCACCCCAGGAGCCCTCCCCCATGACCACCGCCACCACCCGTCACAGCGACCGGCGCATCAGCCCGGTCTTCGTCGGGATCCTCGCCGTCACGGCGGTCACGGGCTGGGCCACCTGGACCGGGTTCGCCGCGCAGCCCGGGGTGGCCGTGTTCCTGTTCGTGACGGCGGCCTGGATCGTCTCGCTCTGCCTGCACGAGTACGCGCACGCCCGTACCGCCCTGCACAGCGGCGACATCACGGTCGGCGACAAGGGCTATCTCACGCTGAACCCGCTGAAGTACACGCACGCCCTGCTCAGCATCGTGCTGCCCGTCATCTTCGTGATCATGGGCGGCATCGGTCTGCCCGGCGGCGCCGTCTTCATCGAGCGGGGGCGGATCCGCGGACGGTGGCGGCACAGTCTCATCTCGGCGGCCGGGCCGCTGACGAACGTCCTGTTCGCGATCGTCTGCACGGCCCCGTTCTGGCTGGACGCGCTGGACGGCGTACCGACGGACTTCCGGTTCGCACTGGCCTTCCTCGCCCTGCTCCAGGTCACGGCCGCGCTCCTGAACTTCCTGCCGGTGCCGGGCCTGGACGGCTACGGGGTGATCGAGCCCTGGCTGTCGTACAAGATCAAGCGCCAGGTGGAGCCGTTCGCGCCGTTCGGCCTGCTGTTCGTGTTCGCGCTGCTGTGGCTGCCCGCGGTCAACAGCGCGTTCTTCGACGTGATCGACGCGATCCTGAAGAGCCTCGGGATCAGCGACCTGGACACGTACTGCGGCCAGGAGTTCTACCGCTTCTGGCAGGGGACGAACGAGTTCTGCTCGGTCAGCGGGTGACGGACTTCTGGGCCTTGTCCCGCCTCAGGTAGTACCAGCACATGTTGGACGACAGCCCCGCCAGCAGCACCCAGACGATCCCCAGCCAGCTGCCCTGCGCGAAGGAGACCACCGCCGCGGCCACGGCGAGAAGAAAGACGATCAGGGCATAGAGGCCAAGGCGGGGCATTTCTGGCGACTCCTGTCGGCGGGCTCAGCGAGCTCGGGGGGACACGGCTACGTCCACCAGTGTCCCCCACCCGCTCACACGTCCGTGACCCGCAGCCCCGCGTGCGCCTTGTAGCGGCGGTTCACCGAGATCAGGTTGGCGACCAGCGACTCCACCTGGTGGGCGTTGCGCAGCCGCCCCGCGAAGACGCCACGCATGCCCGGGATCCGGCCGGCCAGCGCCTGCACGATCTCCACGTCGGCGCGCACCTCGCCGAGGACCATGACGTCGGTGTCGATCTCCTCGATCTCCGGGTCCTGGAGGAGGACGGCCGACAGGTGGTGGAAGGCGGCCGTGACCCGCGAGTCCGGCAGCAGCGCGGCGGCCTGTTCGGCGGCGCTGCCCTCCTCCGGCTTGAGCGCGTAGGCGCCCTTCTTGTCGAAGCCGAGCGGGTTCACACAGTCCACGACGAGCTTGCCGGCCAGTTCCTCGCGCAGGGACTCCAGGGTCTTGCCGTGGCCCTCCCAGGGCACGGCGACGATCACGACGTCGCTGCGGCGGGCGGTCTCGGCGTTGTCGGCGCCCTCGACGCCGTGTCCGAGCTCCTCGGCGGCGGCCCGGGCGCGGTCGGCGGCGCGCGAGCCGATGATCACCTTCTGGCCGGCCCTGGCGAGCCGGTAGGCGAGGCCCTTGCCCTGCGGCCCGGTGCCCCCGAGCACGCCGACGACGAGCCCGGAGACGTCGGGAAGGTCCCAGGGGTCCTTGGCGGGGGCCTTCTGTGCACTCTCGGTATCGGTAGAGGTCATGGGCCGACTTTACGTCCGTCCCGTCCGCCCCAGATGGTCAGGTGGGCCGCGTCACGGGCACCCGCCCGGAGACGATCCTCCGGCGCTCCCCGCAGAGGGACGGACAGTGGGCCGGTGACCTGCCCAAGGTGGGCGAATTCGGGTGAACCGGGGGTCACGAACGGTCGATTGCGGCAGGATGCGGACGCATGGATGCCGTTCGGGTCGCGTTGTTGCGCGAAGTGCTCGCCGGGACCGAGTGGTTGGGTGCCACGCGCCGGTTCGCGGGCGCGCTGCGGGGGTCCGTGGTGTCGCACGGCGGCGGTCTGCTGCTGGTGGGCACGCCGGAGTACGAGCCGTGGCATCTCGCGGCTCATCTGGTCGACGAGGCGGCGTGGTCGGGGACGCCGGAGCTGAGGCCGACACTCGTACGCCATGACGCGCGCCCCTCCGATCCGGCGCACCTCGCCGTCGGACCGGGCAGGCTCGCCGCGGCGCGCCGGGGCGAGACGCTGCTCGTGGTGTCGCCGGACGCGCCGGGCGCCGACCTGCTGGAGGGCGTGCACGACGCGCGGCGGGCCGGGGCGACGGTTCTGACGCTCGGCGACGGCGGGGACGAGCTGACGACGATGTCCCACGAGGCGCTGCGCGTGCCGGACGGGGCGGAGCTGGACCTGGACACCGTCCAGCACCTGGTGAGCGCGGCGGCCGGGGAGAACGCGGTGCCGGCGCCCCGGGGTCGCCGGCGTCTGCGGGACCGGCTGTCGAGACTGATGGACCAGCTGACCGCTCCCCCGCCGGCGCGCTGGTAGGCGTACGCCGGAGAAAATGCGGTTGCCCGAGGCGGCCGTGGCCACGGACCATGACCCGTCGTGACCGACGACGCCCCCGAACCCCTCTCCGGCCTGCGCGCCCTGCTCCCCGACCTCGCCCCCTGGCGGGCCTCCGTGGACTTCCGGAGGCTGTGGCTGTCGGGGCTGATCACGAACTTCGGGAGTTTCCTGACGTTCGTCGCGTTGCCGGTGCAGATCAAGGAGCTCACCGGATCGGCGGCGGCCGTGGGGGCGATCGGCGCCGTCGAACTCGTCCCTCTGATCGTGTTCGGCCTGTACGGCGGTGCGCTGGCCGATGCCTGGGACAAGCGGAAGCTGATCGTGTGGACGGAGGCCGGACAGGGGCTGCTGTGCGTGGTGCTGCTGGCGAACGCCCTCGTGCCCAGCCCAGCCGTCTGGCCGTTGTACCTGGTCGCCGCCGTGTCCTCCGCCCTGGTCTCGGTGCAACGGCCCGCGCTGGACTCCCTGATGCCGAGGATCGTGGCGCACGAGCATCTGCCGGCCGCCGCCGCCCTCAACTCCCTGCGCTGGCAAGTCGGCGGCGTCGCCGGCCCGGCGCTGGCGGGCGTGGTCGTCGCCTTCGCGGGACTCGGCTGGGCGTACGCCGTGGACCTGGTGACCTTCGCCGTGTCGGTGCTGTTCTGCCTGCGCCTGGCCCCCTCCCCCGCCGCCCGCGAGGCACAGCAGCCGTCCCTGACGTCCATCCTCGAAGGGGCCCGGTACGCGTGGAGCCGCAAGGAACTCCTCGGCACGTACGTCATCGACATCGCGGCGATGCTCTTCGCGATGCCGCTCGCCGTGCTGCCCTTCCTCGCGGACGAGCTGGACGCCGAGTGGTCGCTGGGCCTGATGTACGCGGCGATTCCGGCCGGCGCGCTGCTGGTGAGCCTGACCAGTGGCTGGACCTCGCGTATGCACCGGCACGGGCGGATCGTGGTCGCCTCGGCCGCGCTGTGGGGCCTCGCGATCACCGCCGCCGGGGTGTCCGGGAACGTCTGGCTGGTGCTGCTGTTCCTCACCGTCGGCGGCGCGTGCGACATGGTCAGTGGCATCTTCCGGGGCGCCATGTGGAACCAGACGATCCCGGACGAGCTGCGCGGCCGGCTCGCCGGGATCGAGTTGCTGTCCTACTCGGTGGGGCCTCAGCTGGGCCAGGTCTGGGTGGGCGGCATGGCCGCCTGGCGGGGCGTGCGGACATCGGTCTGGTCCGGCGGGGTGCTGTGCGTGGGCGCGGTGGGGCTGCTGGCGCTGTGTCTGCCGAAGCTGATGACGTACGACGTACGGACGAACGAGCACGCGTTGCGGCTGCGCGAGCAGCGCACGGCCGCCTCCCCCGCGAGTACGTGACCGGCTCGCCCCAGGCAGCCTCAGCGTCTCAGTCGTCGTCCCGGCCCGACGCCGGGGCGTCGTGCCACTTGGGGTCGTTCTCCCACTCGACGTTGCGCTCGCGGGCTGTCGCCATCGCGTGTTCGGCCTCCTTGCGGGAGGCGTACGGCCCGAAGCGGTCCTTGGCCGGACACTCGGGTCCTTCCTCGACCTTCTTGTGCTCCAGGCAGTAGAACCACTCGCCCGGCTTTCCCGCCGTGCGCTTCTTGAACAGGGCCATGACCGGCTCCTTTCGCCACGGACATGGTGCCCCACGTCCGCTGGATAGACTCGCTGGCATGTCTGGCCAGTCGCTGCTCGTACCAGGGGAGCTGTCTCCCACCCGTTCCGTACCCGGAAACATCCGCCGGCCGGAGTACGTCGGCAAGCCGGCGCCGGCGCCGTACACCGGACCGGAGGTGCAGACGCCCGAGACGATCGAGGCGATGCGCGTCGCGGGCCGGATCGCGGCGCGGGCGATGGCGGAGGCGGCCAAGCTGGTCGCGCCGGGTGTCACGACCGACGAGTTGGACAAGGTGGCGCACGAGTACATGTGCGACCACGGCGCCTACCCGTCCACGCTGGGCTACCGCGGCTTCCCCAAGTCCCTGTGCACGTCGGTCAACGAGGTCATCTGCCACGGGATCCCCGACTCGACGGTGCTGCGGGACGGCGACATCGTCAACCTGGACGTCACCGCGTACATCGGCGGGGTGCACGGCGACAACAACGCGACGTACCTGGTCGGAGACGTCGACGAGGAGAGCCGGCTGCTGGTGGAGCGGACCCGGGAGTCCCTCGACCGCGCGATCAAGGCGGTCCGGCCGGGCCGGCAGATCAACATCATCGGCCGGGTCATCGAGTCGTACGCGAAGCGGTTCGGGTACGGAGTGGTGCGGGACTTCACCGGCCACGGCATCAACTCGTCGTTCCACTCCGGGCTGATCATCCCGCACTACGACAGCCCGCACGCGACGACCGTCATCCGGCCCGGCATGACGTTCACGATCGAGCCGATGCTGACGCTCGGGACCCACGAGTACGACATGTGGGACGACGGATGGACGGTCGTGACCAAGGACCGCAGGCGGACGGCCCAGTTCGAGCACACGCTGGTGGTGACGGAGTCGGGGGCGGAGGTCCTCACCCTGCCGTAGCGGTCGTGCGGGCCGTCAGCGTGCCTGGGCTGTCAGCGCTCCAGGAACACCCGTCCGCCGACCTCCACCCAGCCCCCCGGCTGCGGGGCCGTCAGGATCTGGGAGCCCGCGCCCTGGGTGATGTTGAGGGCGCGGCCCAGTCGGTCGGTGAGGAGGAGGGCCGCCGCGCCGGTCGCCTCGTCCTCCTCGATGCCGTCGTCGCGGCCGGGGAAGGCCCGGGCCCGGACCCGGCCGGCGGACTCGTCCTCCCAGGCCCAGGCGTAGATCCACTCCCCCGGCGGCGGGACGGGCAGGTCGTCGACCTCGGCGGCCGTGGCGTACTGGCGCAGCGTGCGCGGCGGGGCCCAGTCCGCCCGCGCCTCGATCCAGCTGAACTCGCCGTCCAGGCGGGCGCCGACCACTCCGGCCGGGGTGATCAGTTCGGGTACGTCGAGGAGCCAGGCCGTGCCGACGCAGGGGTGGCCGGCGAACGGCAGCCGCAGGGTCGGGGTGTAGATGTCGATGACCCCGCGTTCGGGGTCGTCCACGAACACGGTCTCGCTGAAGCCGAGCTTCCCGGCGAACGCCTGTCGTTCGGCCGGGTCCGGCATGACGGAACCCTCGCGGACGACGCCGAGTTCGTTGCCGTATCCGCCCCTCGCTCCGCAGAAGACGCGGAGTACGTCGTAGTCAGTCACGCGGGCATTGTGCCCGGTGGGAGCGCACGCCGGGACGCTTGACCTCCGCTTGACCCGTCCATGGGGTCCCTTTTTGGTCACCGTGATCGGTTCGTGCTCATACACCGTCCATGAGAGCTGAATCACCGATTGGACGGGTACGACTTAGGAAAACCTTAGGTAAGTTAGGCGAGCCTCGCCTTATGTGAGGCTCGTCACGCGTTCTTTTCGGCCACTCCTTGGAGCCTGCATGCGAGCCGTCAGATTCTCCGCTCTCACCGCCGCCGTCACAGCGGCGGCGCTCGCCGCCGTCACGGGGTGCACCGAGAAGGGCGGTTCGGCGGACGGCGACCGGGTCATCAACGTGACGGCGACCGACGACAAGTGCGAGGTCTCGAAGAAGGAGTTCCCGGCCGGGCACCTCGAACTCGCCATCGAGAACAAGGGTTCCAAGGTCACCGAGGTCTACGTCCTCTTCCCGGACGACCGGATCGTCACCGAGCGGGAGAACATCGGCCCCGGCACCAAGCAGAAGGTCACCGCCGAGGTGAAGGCGGGCGACTACCGGATCGCGTGCAAGCCCGGCATGAAGGGCGACGGCATCCGCCAGGACGTGAAGGCCACCGGCGGCGGCACCGCCGCGAAGCGCGACCCGCGCCTGGACAAGGCCGTCGCCGCCTACCGCCAGTACGCGCAGGAGCAGGCCGACGCGACGCTGCCCAAGGCGGAGGCGTTCGCCGCGGCGGTCAAGGACGGCGACATAGCGGCCGCGAAGAAGGCCTACGCGCCCTCCCGCATCGGCTGGGAGCGCACCGAGCCGGTCGCGGAGTCCTTCGGCGACATCGACCCCAAGGTCGACGTCCGCGCCGACGGCCTGGAGAGCGGCCAGAAGTGGACCGGCTGGCACCGGCTGGAGAAGGCCCTGTGGCAGGACAAGAAGATCGGCGCCGAGGAGAAGACCCTCGCCGACCAGTTGATCACCGATCTGAAGGACTGGCAGAAGCGGGTCGGCAAGGCCGACATCACCCCGACCTCCATGGCCAACGGCGCCAAGGAGCTGCTCGACGAGGTCGCCACCGGCAAGGTCACGGGCGAGGAGGAGCGCTACTCGCACACCGACCTCGTCGACTTCAAGGCCAATGTCGAGGGCGCCCAGGAGTCGTACGAGCTGCTGAAGCCGGTCGCCAAGGAGAACGACCCCGCGCTGGTCACCGAGCTGGACAAGCAGTTCACCGCGCTGAACACGCTGCTGGACACCTACCGCGCCGACAAGTCGTCGTACGACTTCGTCTCGTACGAGAAGGTCGACGAGGCCGGTCAGAAGAAGCTGTCGGACGGCGTCAACGCGCTCGCGGAGCCGCTGTCCAAGCTCGCCGCCGCCGTCGCCGCCGCCAAGCAGGGCTGAGGACATCGTCATGACGGACAACACCCCGGAGACCGTCGCGCCCTCCCGGCGTGCGCTGATCGGCTGGGGCGGTGCCGGGCTCGCGCTCGGTGCCGTCGCGGCCGGCGGCACGGTGGCGATGACCCGCGTCGGCGAGGATGTGGACCCGGCCGCCGCCGAGACCGGCGCCGCGGTCGCCTTCCACGGCGCCCACCAGGCCGGTATCGCCACACCGGTGCAGGACCGGCTGCACTTCGCCACGTTCGACGTGACGACGGACGACCGCGCCGAGTTCGTGCGGATGCTCAAGGACTGGACCGCTGCCGCGCGGAAGATGACCGCCGGACAGGCGGTCGGCGAGGGGGCGTACGGCGGGCTCGCCGAGGCGCCGCCGGACGACACCGGCGAGGCGCTGGGGCTGAAGCCCTCCCGGCTCACCCTCACCCTCGGCTTCGGACCGTCCCTGTTCGGGAAGTTCGACCTCGCGGACCGGCGGCCCGAGGCCCTCGTCGACCTCCCCCGGTTCGCCGGCGACAACCTCGACAAGAACCGCAGCGGCGGCGACCTGTGCGTCCAGGCCTGCGCGGACGACCCGCAGGTCGCCGTGCACGCGATCCGCAACCTGGCCCGGATCGGCATGGGCAAGGTCGTCATCCGCTGGTCGCAGCTCGGCTTCGGCAAGACGTCGTCGACCACGCCGGACGCGCAGACCCCGCGCAACCTGATGGGCTTCAAGGACGGGACCCGCAACATCGCGGGGACGGAGACGGACCGGCTGAAGAAGTTCGTGTGGGTGGACGAGAAGGACGGTCCCGCGTGGATGACCGGGGGCTCGTACCTCGTCGCCCGCCGCATCCGCATGCACATCGAGACCTGGGACCGCACCTCGCTTCAGGAGCAGGAGGACGTCTTCGGCCGCGACAAGGGCGAGGGCGCCCCGGTCGGCAAGGCCAAGGAACGTGACGAGCCGTTCCTGAAGGCGATGAAGCCCGACGCGCACGTACGGCTCGCGCACCCGACGTCCAACCACGGGGCGACGATCCTGCGCCGCGGCTACTCCTTCACCGACGGCACGGACGGCCTGGGCCGGCTGGACGCGGGGCTGTTCTTCCTCGCGTACCAGCGGGACGTCCGCAAGGGCTTCATCCAGATCCAGCGCAACCTGGCCACGGACGCGCTCAACGAGTACATCCAGCATGTGGGTTCGGCGGTGTTCGCGGTCCCGCCCGGCGTCCGGGACACGGACGACTGGTGGGGCAGCACGCTGTTCTCCAAGGAGGCGTGACCCGTGTTCTCCAACTATCTGATCGGTCTGCGTGAGGGGCTGGAGGCCAGCCTCGTCGTCTGCATCCTGATCGCCTATCTGGTCAAGACGGGCCGCCGGGACGCCCTCAGGCCGATCTGGATCGGCATCGGCGTCGCGGTCGCCCTGGCGCTCGGGTTCGGCTGCGCGCTCGAATTCGGCTCGCAGGAGCTGACGTTCGAGGCGCAGGAGGCGCTCGGCGGTTCGCTGTCGATCGTCGCGGTATGCCTGGTGACGTGGATGGTGTTCTGGATGCGGCGCACCGCCCGGCACCTGAAGTCGGAGCTGCACGGAAAGCTGGACGCCGCCCTGCAGATGGGCACCGCCGCCCTGGTCGCCACCGCGTTCCTCGCGGTGGGCCGGGAGGGCCTGGAGACGGCGCTGTTCGTGTGGGCGTCGGTGCACGCCGCCGGCGACGGCACCCCGCGCCCGCTGATCGGCGTCGCCCTGGGCCTGGCCACAGCGGTGTTCCTCGGCTGGCTGTTCTACCGGGGCGCGTTGCGCATCAACCTGGCCAAGTTCTTCACCTGGACCGGCGGGATGCTCGTCGTGGTGGCCGCGGGGGTGCTGGCGTACGGCTTCCACGACCTCCAGGAGGCCGACTGGCTGCCGGGCCTGAGGGACAGGGCCTTCGACATCAGCGACACCATCCCGCCGGACAGCTGGTACGGCACCCTCCTCAAGGGCGTCTTCAACTTCCAGCCCGACCCGACGGTTCTCCAGGTCACGGTGTGGCTGCTGTACCTGATCCCGACGCTCGCGGTTTTCCTCGCCCCGGTAGGGTTCGCCTCCGGGAAGGGGAAGGTGAAGGTACCTGATGAGCAGGGAACGCGGCCCTCGAAGGCTCCGCAGGCTTGACCGGAGCGCACTGATAGCGGCCTCACTGACCGCTTTGTCGTTGACGGCGAGCGGGTGCGTGGTGGTCCACGGCGAGCGGGAGGTGCTGCCCGCGACCACCAAGGCGGAAGCCGCCAAGGCACTTGAGCAGTTCACGAGCGCGTACAACGCGGCCGACAAGGCGTACGACAGTTCGCTGGACGCCGACCATGTCACCGGTGCCCTTTCCGCCATCGACGCCGCCCGGCTGAAAGCCGGCGCCGCCAACCACCCGGACGGCAACCCGGCGCACAGCCCGCTGACGCTGTCGGACGCGAAGTACACCATCCCCAAGAAGGCGGGCTGGCCACGCTGGTTCGTCGTCGACGCGGCCGGCAACAAGGGCGGCAGCGCGCGCTGGCTGCTGGTGTTCACCCGGGGCGGCCTCGACGAGCCGTGGCAGGCGGCCTACCTGACGCTGGTGGCGCCCGGCAAGGTGCCGGAGTTCAAGAAGGACGCGGACGGCTGGGCCGAGGCGGTCGACACGAACTCGGCCGGGCTGGCCGTCAGCCCCGCGGACCTGAGCAAGGACTACACGACGTACCTGAAGAGCGGCGGGAGCGCGTTCGCAGCCGGCGCGCACACCAGTCAGTGGCGTGCCCAGCGCGAGAAGAACGCCAAACGGCCGGGTCTGGCCAGCCAGTACATCGACGAACCGCTGACCAGCGGTGACTACGCGCCGCTGGCCCTGCGCACGGCGGACGGCGGGGCGCTGGTGTTCTTCTCCACGCACCACTACGAGAAGCAGACGGCCTACCCGGGTGCCTCGATCCCCCCGCCCACCGACGACGTGCTCGCTTTGACGAAGGGCGAGATCAAGCAGTCGCTCACCATGGAGTTCATCTCCAACGAGGTGGCCTTGGACCCGGCGAAGGGGACGGAGACGGGCTCCGGCTCGGGCTCGGGCTCGGGCGACAAGGTGACGGTACTGGGGCGGATCCAGGGGCTGACGTCGGCGCAGGGGTCCTAGGCCGTAGGCGGCCGGTTACGGGGGCGCGCTCAGTGGCGCAGGGGCCAGGCCCCGCTCGTGTCGTGGTCGGACTCCTCGCCCGTGTGGCGGGCGTGGCGGGCGCAGGCGTCGGTGAGGGCTTCCAGGAGGGTCAGCGGGTCGGGCAGCGGGTGCTCGGGGCCGCGGATCCAGTGCACCCGCTGGTCGCCGGGGAGGCGGGCGGGCGGCACCAGGACGTAGGAGCCGCGGCAGTGCCAGCGCAGGCCCGGGTGCTCGTCCATGGTCTCGGGGTGGCAGTCCAGTTCGCAGGGCCACCACTCGTCCTCGTCCTCGGGGGTGCCGCGGGTGAGGGTGAAGAAGAGGAGGCGGCCGTCGTCGCTCTCGGCGACCGGGCCGACGTCGATGCCGGAGTCGAGCAGCCGCTCCAGCGCCTCGAGACCGGCCTCCAGCGGGACGTCGAGAACGTCGTGCACCATGCCGGTCGCGGTGATGAAGTTGGCCTGCGGCTGGTGGCGGGCCCAGCGCTCGATCTGCGCGCGGTCGGTGGTCGACTGGGTCTGCCAGGCGAACGACACCGGGTGCCGGGCGGGGGTGGGACAGCCGACGCGGTCGCAGGAGCAGCGGTAGCCGGGGGCGGGGTGGGCGGCGGGGGCGAGCGGCAGCCCCGCTCTGGCGGCGGCGAGCAGCAGGGCCTCACGGCCGGCGTCTTCCCCGGCGGCCTCCTTCGGGCGGCGTCCTCGCAGCCACTGGGAGAGTTTGCCCTGCCGGCCGGTACGGCCGCCGAACTCCGCGCTCATCTATCCCCTCGCCTCGCTGTCGTGCGGAACAGCATGCCCCATGGTCCCACTTTCGCTCGCTTCGGGGGGCGGGAGGCGGGAGTTCGGGGGGCGGACGCGGGAGGCCGGGGGGCGGACGCGGGAGTTCGGGGGGCGGTCACCGCGCGGCGATGCCGTGGAGGGCGTAGTCGACGAGGGTGTCCGTGTACTCGTAGGAGATCGGGCCCGTGTACTGGAGCCAGCGCTGGGCGAGCGGGGACACCCACAGTTCGAGGGCGATACGGGGGTCGATGTCCCGGCGGACCTGGCCCGCCTCCTGGGCGGCGCGCACGCGGTCGACGTACAGCTGGAGCGACGGTTCGAGGAGCTTCGTCATGAAGGTCCGGCCGAGTTCCTCGTCGACCACGCCCTCGGCGGCCAGGGCACGGGACGGGGCCTCGAACCGGGGGTCCTTGAGCTGGTCGACGGTGAGCCGCAGGACGGCCTTGAGATCGGCGGCGAGGTCACCGGTGTCCGGGATGACGTGCGCGTCCTGCGCGCCCGCCTCCCGTGACGCCTGGTCGCTCAGGTCGAGGAACGCCTCCAGCAGGACGTCCGCCTTCGAGGACCACCAGCGGTAGATGGTCTGCTTGCCGACGCCGGCGCGGGCGGCGATGCCCTCGATGGTGGTCCTGGGGTAGCCGACCTCCGCGACCAGGGCGAGGGCGGCGTCGTAGATGGCACGGCGGGACTTCTCGCTGCGGCGGGCGGCGTGGGGAGCGGGTTTGTCCGGGGCGTGCGGCTTGGGCATGGGGCGACGGTACCAAGGGGGTGAGACGAGACGTCTCGCCGGCGACGGCGGTGGTGGCGGCGGCTGTGGTGGACGGTTGCTGTGATCAGGGCCTGGGAGGCTCGTCGGAGGGCGGAGGCCAGGCGTCCCCCCAGTTCGCGTCCCGTGCCTCCTTGTACAGGGCGCCGTGGCGTTTGCTGACCGTGGTGCGGCGCAGGCCCGGTTCGGTCTCGCAGAGGTCCAGGAGCACCTGGCCCTTGCGGATCTGGGGCTTGCGTACGACGCGTGCGGGGGCCGGGTCGACCGGGAAGCGGGCGGCGGCGACGTAGCTGAACTTCTCGTCCTCGTAGGCGAGGGAGCCGCCCTTGACCTGGCGGTGCAGGGAGGAGCGGCTGACCCGGGCCGAGAAGTGGCACCAGTCCTCGCCGGGAACGATGGGGCAGGCCGCGCTGTGCGGGCAGGGGGCGGCGACCTGGAAGCCGGCGGCGATCAGACGGTCGCGGGCCTCGATGACACGGGCGTAGCCGTCGGGGGTGCCGGGCTCGACGATCACCACGGCCTGGGCCGCGGCGGCCGCCGCGTCGACGAGGGCGGTGCGGTCGGGGGCGGTGAGCTCGTTGAGGACGTAGGAGACGGTGACGAGGTCGGTGGGGTCGAGCGTGAGTGCCGAGCCGATCTTCACGCGCTGCCAACGGGCGTCGCGCAGCGCCGGGTTGGCGGTGGCGATGTCCCGGCCGAGGCTGAGCGCGGGTTCGGCCCAGTCGAGGACGGTGACGGGGCGTTCGCCGTCCCAGGTCGCGGTGACCGCCCAGGTCGCCGCGCCGGTGCCGCCTCCGACGTCCGTGTGGCCGGCGGGGGTCCAGTCGGGCACGGCGTCCGCGAACGCCTCCAGCGCGGCGTGGACGGCCTCGAAGGTGGCGGGCATGCGGTAGGCGGCGTACGCCGCCACGTCGGCGCGGTCGCGGAGGATGGGGGTGTGGGTGGGGGTGGCGCCCCGGTAGCTGGCGATCAGCCGTTCGACGGCTTGCCCGGCCTGCCGGGCCGGGAGGCCGTCGAGAAGACTGGTCAGGGCCGTACGGAGGGTTTCGGCCGGGGATACGGGGGCGGTCACCCGCTGATTCTATGGGCGCGGCACGGCACGCCGACGCGGGCCTCGGATGAGCCGGGCACGGTGCGCCGGCGCGGGCCTCGGATGAGCCGGACACGGCACGCCGACGCGGGCCTCGGATGAGCCGGACACGGTGCGCTGCCGCGGATTTTGCGTGAGCCCGGCGCCGTACGCGGGTGCGGACCTCGCGAGGCGGGTGCGCGCCGGCGCGACCTCGCAGGGGAAACGGTTGCGCTGCTGCGGACCTCGGCTGAGCCGGGCGCCGTACGCCGGTGCGGGCCTCACAGGCCGGCGCCGTACGCCGGTGATGCGGGTCTCGTGGGGGCGCTCCGCCCCAGGTTCCCGGGGCTGTGCCCATCCGGCCCTCGACTCGCACCCCGGGGGGTCGCTGCAGCCCTGGCGGGATCGTGCGAAGGAAGGGAAGTGGCCCCCTTAAAGCCCTTCAAGCCGCCTTACGCCCCCCGCACCGCCCTGGCCACCCGCGTCGCCGCCGCTGCCCGGGGGCGGTTGTCCGAGGGGCGTCTTCGTGGGTGGACCGTGGTGGCCAGGAGTACCAGGAACGTGTCCGTCGCCCGGTCGAGGACCAAGGACGTGCCCGTGAAGCCCGTGTGGCCCGCTGCTCCTCTGCCTGCCAGTTCGCCCATGAACCACGGTTGGTCGAGGGCGAATCCCAGGCCCGGTGGGGTCAGCAGGAGGTCGACGAAGTCGGGGCCGAGGATGCGGGCGGGGCCGTGGGAGCCGCCCGTCAGGAGGGTGCGGCAGAAGACGGCCAGGTCGCGGCCGGTCGAGAACAGCCCCGCGTGGCCGGCCACGCCGCCCAGCGCCCAGGCGTTCTCGTCGTGGACCTCGCCCCGCAGCATCCCCCGGTCCGCCTTGGCCCAGGGCCGCCGCTGGTCCTCCGTGGCCGCCGCGCCGGGGCACGGGCCGAAGCCGGTGGCCGTCATCCCGAGGGGGCGGGTGATGCCCTCGTGGACGAGGACGTCGAGGGTGCGGCCGGTGACGCGTTCCAGGACGTGCTGGAGGAGGAGCAGGTTGAGGTCGGAGTAGGTGTAGGTGCCGGGGACGCCGATCGGGGGTTCCGCCCGGAGCATCGCCAGGCGTTCCTCGTCGTCGGAGCAGGCGTACAGCGGGAGGTCGGGGCGCAGTCCGGAGGTGTGGGTGAGCAGCTCCCGCACGGTGATGCCGTGCTCGGCGGCCGCCCGGAAGTCCGGGAGATACGCACCGACCCGGGCGTCGATGCCGAGCCTGCCGCGTTCCAGCTGCTGCACGGCGGCGACCGCGGTGAACAGCTTGGTGAGGGAGGCCAGGTCGAAGGGGGTGTCGACGGTCATGGGGACGCGGGTGTCCGAAGGGAGTTCCACGCCCGTGTCCGTCGTGGGGTCGTAGGAGGCGTAGCGGACGGCCCAGCCCGCCGCCGCCTCCACGGCGATCACCGGGCCGCGCCCGGCGACCACCACGGCGCCCGCCGCCCAGGGACGATCGGCGGTGGTGAGGTCGTGGACCTCCTCGACCAGGTGACGCAGTTCCCCCGGGTCGAGTCCGGCCCGTTCCGGTGTGTCGTGGCGCAGTTTCGGCGCGCTCAGCTCCCTGCTCCCTCCGCTGCCGCACGTCTGTTCCCGGGACGGCACATTCCCATGAAGCAGGCCAGTGCCACCAGTGCGGCGGCCAGTTGGACGACGGCCATGGGGACGGCGGTGTGCTCCCCGGCGATGCCGACGAGCGGTGAGGCGATCGCGCCGATGAGGAAGGACGACGTACCGAGCAGGGCGGACGCGGAGCCCGCGGCGTGCTTGACCCGCATGAGGGCGAGCGCCTGGGTGTTGGGCAGCGTGATGCCCATCGCCGACATCAGGACGAACAGCGCGGCGGCCACGGGAGCGAGGCCGACCTCGCCGAAGACGCCCACGGACATCAGCAGCAGCGCGGTCGCGGCGGCGATGACGATCACGAGGCCCACGGCCAGTACCCGGTCCAGGCTCACCCGGCCGACCAGCATCTTGCCGTTGATCTGGCCGACGATCACCAGGCCGACCGAGTTCAGCCCGAACAGCAGGCTGAACGTCTGCGGAGAGGCGCCGTAGATCTCCTGGATCACGAACGGGGAAGCCGAGATGTAGGCGAAGAGCGCGGCGAAGGTGAAGCCGCCCGCGAGCATGTAGCCGGAGAAACGGCCGTCGGCGAGCAGGGCCCGCATCGAGCGCAGCGCCTCGCCGACCCCGCCGGGATGACGGTCGGCGGGTGCGAGGGTCTCCGGGAGCTTCGCCCAGACGACGCCCGCCAGCAGCACCCCGACCACCGTCAGTACGACGAACACGCCCCGCCAGTCCGTCACGCGCAGGATCTGCCCGCCGATGAGCGGGGCGACGATCGGGGCGACCCCGGAGATCAGCATGAGGGTGGAGAAGAAGCGGGCCATGGCCACGCCGTCGTAGAGGTCGCGGACGACGGCCCGCGCGATCACTATCCCGGCCGCTCCCGCGAGGCCCTGCGCCAGCCGGAAGGCGACCAGGACCTCCACCGTGGGAGCCAGGGCGCACAGGACGGTGGCGACGACGTAGACGGCGAGGCCGATGAGCAGGGGCCGCCGGCGGCCCCACCTGTCGCTCATCGGGCCGACCACCAGCTGTCCGAGCGCCATGCCGGCGAGGCAGGCGGTGAGGGTCAGTTGGACGGTCGCGGCGGGGGCGTGCAGGGACCTGGTGACCTCCGGGAGGGAGGGGAGGTACATGTCCATCGCCAGCGGGGGCGTGGCGGTGAGACCGCCGAGGATCAGCGTGACCAGCACGCCGGTGCGGCGCCGCGCGCGGGCGGCCGCGGGTTCGGTTGCCGGCGCTGCCGGCGCGGATGCCGTGGGTGACTCCGATCCCGCCGATGACGCGCATGGTGTCGATGACGCCGATGACGCCGATGCCCTGTGATCGGGCATGTGCCCCTCCCTCTACGAACGATCCGCCACCTATGCTCTCAGCTCGTACAGAGTGCCGACGGTCACGTGAGCGAGGGTGGGGCCGGGATGACGGAGCAGAGGGTGCGCTGGGGGATCCTGGCGACCGGTGGGATCGCGGCCGCGTTCACCGCGGACCTGGTCGATCTGCCGGACGCGGAGGTCGTGGCGGTGGCCTCGCGGAGGGAGGAGTCGGCGAAGGGCTTCGCGGAGCGGTTCGGGATCCCGCGGGCCTACGGCGACTGGAACTCGCTCGCGCGGGACGAGGACGTCGATGTCGTGTACGTCGCCACCCCGCACTCGGCGCACCGGGCGGCCGCCGGCCTGTGTCTGGAGGCCGGGCGCAACGTGCTGTGCGAGAAGGCGTTCACGCTGAACGCGCGGGAGGCGGAGGAACTGGTCGCGCTGGCGAGGGAGCGCGGGAGCTTCCTGATGGAGGCCATGTGGATGTACTGCAACCCGCTGATCCGGCGCCTGGCCGGCCTGGTGCGGGACGGTGCGGTCGGCGACGTACGCAGTGTGCACGCCGACTTCGGGCTGGCGGGGCCCTTCCCGCCCTCGCACCGGCTGCGTGACCCGCTGCAGGGCGGGGGCGCACTGCTCGACCTCGGGGTGTACCCGGTGTCGTTCGCGCACCTGCTGCTCGGGGAGCCCACGGACGTCGCGGCGCGGGCGGTGCTCTCCGAGGAGGGTGTCGACCTCCAGACGGGCGCGCTGCTGTCCTGGGACAGCGGCGCGCTCGCCTCGGTGCACTGCTCCCTCGTCGGCGGTACGGCCACCACGGCGTCCGTGACCGGTTCGCTGGGCCGTATCGACATCCCGTACGGCTTCTTCCACACCGACCGGTTCGTACTGCACCGTGACGGCCGCGAGCCCGAGGAGTTCACGGCCGGCCCTGAGGACGGAACCCGGGCCGGCCTGAAGCACGAGGCCCTGGAGGTGATGCGGGCCCTGCGCGCGGGCGAGACCGAGTCCCCGCTGGTCCCGCTCGACGGCACCCTCGCCGTGATGCGGACGCTCGACGCGATCCGGGAACGCGTCGGCGTCCGCTATCCCGGCGAGACCGACGAGACCGGCGAGAGCGACGAGACGGGTGAGACGGAACTCACGCCGGCTTGAGCCCCTGGTCCCCCACCTCCGTCACGAAGGACGCGGCCGTCGTGACCGGCGCTCCGGGCCTGAGCACGTACGGCACGGTCCTGAAGTCCGCCCGCGCCCGCTCCCGGCCCAGCGCGACCGTCACATAGCCGCGCCGCCCGTTGTAGAACTTCAGGTGCGGGTTGGCGGTCATGTAGGTGTCCCAGGTCTCGGGCCTGTCGGCGCCGTCCCGGCCGCTGGAGATCGAGGTCGCCACGATCTCCGTGCCGAGGGTCGCCGAGGTCTGGTCGTCGAAGTCGTCCTTGATGTCGAAGGCGTACGCCGAGTGGACGTCCCCGCTGAGCACCATCAGGTTCTCGACGCGGGCCGCCCTCGCTCCGTCGAGGACGCGCCGGCGTGAGGCCCGGTAGCCGTCCCAGGCGTCCATCGACACCCGCGACGGCGTGGTCGGGTCCACGTGCCGCTGGGAGAACATGACCTGCTGCGGTACGACGTTCCACAGTGCCCGGGAGGCACGCCAGCCGTCGAGCAGCCACCGCTCCTGCGTCGGGCCGGTCATCGTGCGCGCCGGGTCGTCGGACTCGGGACCGGGGACGTGCGCGCCGTCGCCGTAGGCCTGGTCGGAGCGGTACTGACGGGTGTCGAGCACGTCGAACTGGGCGAGCCGGCCCCAGTGGAGGCGTCGGTGGAGCCGCATGTCGGGGCCGGCGGGCTGCTGAGGGCGGCGCAGCGGCTGGTTCTCCCAGTAGGCGCGGTAGGCGGCGGCGCGGCGCAGCAGGAACTCCTCCGGCGGGACGCTGTTCTCCGGGATGTCGTCGGCGTAGTTGTTCTCGGTCTCGTGGTCGTCCCAGGTGACGACGAAGGGGTGCGCGGCGTGGGCGGCGCGCAGGTCGGGGTCGGACTTGAAGAGGGCGTACCGCAGGCGGTAGTCCTCCAGCGTGACCGTCTCCCGGTTGAAGACGGCGGGGAGCGTGCGGTCGGTGTAGTTGCGCCGGCCGCCGACCGCGTCGACCGCGTACTCGTACAGGTAGTCGCCGAGATGGAAGACGAGGTCGACGTCGTCCTGGGCGAGATGGGCGTACGGGGTGTAGTAGCCGTCGTGGTACGCCTGGCAGGAGACGGCGGCGAGGGTGACGGCGGAGGCCCGCTCACCCGGCGCGGGCGCGGTGCGGGTGCGGCCGGTCTCACTGACCCAGCTCCCCACCCGGAACCGGTAGTGGAAGACCCGGCCGGGGTCGAGGTGGCTCACCTCGACGTGCACCGCGTGGTGGAACTCGGGGTGCGCGGTCGCGGTGCCGCGTCTGACGATCCGCCGGAAGCGGTCGTCGTGGGCCAACTCCCAGCGGACTGTGACCCGTTCGGCGGGAAGGCCGCTGTCGGGCTGGTACGGCGCCGGAGCCAGCCGGGTCCACAGGAGCACGGACGTCGGCAGCGGGTCGCCTGAGGCGACGCCGAGGGTGAAGGGGTTCTCGGTGATCCGCGCCGCGTCGAGTTCGGCGGCGGCGGCGATGCCGGCTGACGGCAGGTTGGTCGCGAAGGCGAGCGCGGCGGCCGCCGAGGTGACGGTCAGGAAGCGACGGCGGTTCAGGTGGCGTGCGGCGGCGCGGAGTTCGGGGGCGTGCTGGGACGGGCGTGCTGCGGGTGTCATCCGGTCCTCCCCTGACGAATGGGTCCAGGGTCATTCGAGTGGCCGGGGGCGACCTGCGAAGGGCACGTACACAACAGCCGGATGGCGGATGGATGAGTTCCGTATGGCGGACCGTCCCCTACGCTGCGGGCCCATGAATGCCATGCAAACTGCGAAGGTTTCGAAGGTCGCGGTGGTGACCGGCGCGGGCTCCGGCATCGGCCGGGCGGTCTCCGTGGAACTGCTGCGTGCGGGATGGTCGTTGGCCCTGGCGGGGCGCCGGATCGAGACGCTGGAGGAGACCGCGGCCCTGGTGCCCGACGGGGCCTTTCTCGCCGTACGGACGGACGTGTCGAGGCCCGAGGACGTGGCCTCGCTGTTCGCCGCCGCGGTGGACCGGTTCGGGCGGGTCGACCTGCTGTTCAACAACGCGGGGACGTTCGGGCCGGGCGGGGTGCCGGTCGAGGAGCTGTCCTACGACGCCTGGCGGCACGTGGTGGACACCAACCTCAACGGGGCGTTCCTGTGCGCGCAGGCGGCGTACCGGCAGATGAAGGAGCAGGATCCGCGGGGCGGTCGGATCATCAACAACGGCTCCATCTCCGCGCACACGCCCCGCCCGCACTCGGTCGCCTACACGGCCACCAAACACGCGCTGACCGGCCTGACCAAGTCCCTGTCGCTGGACGGGCGGCCCTTCGACATTGCGGTCGGGCAGATCGACATCGGCAACGCGGCCACCGACATGACCGAGCGGATGCGGACCGGAGCCCTCCAGGCCAACGGGGAGGTCGTTCCCGAGCCGGTGATGGACGTGGCCGACGTGGCACGCACGGTGCGGCACATGGCGGAGCTGCCGCTGGAGGCGAACGTGCAGTTCGCGACGGTACTGGCGACGGCGATGCCGTACGTGGGACGCGGCTGAGCCGGGCCCGCCCTGCGTGCCGCCGGATCGCCGCGGGCGCGATCTGCACAAGCGGAATCACATACTCCGTACCAAAGGGGCCGGTGACAGGCCTATGCTCATGACCTCCTCCACGAGAGCTTCACACTTGGAGGAGACGGCTTCCGCGACCACTCCCGAGGGGGGAGGCGGTAGCCCTTCCCCCGCGCCGGGTGGGGGTGACCTCGCATGGGACCGCGAGGTGCTTTCCGGCGCGGGGGAACGGCTGCCGCGACGATCCACACGTCCCGACGCACGGGGCGGGGCCCCTCAGCCCCGCGCCCCTCAGCGCCCCTCAGCGCCCCTCAGCGCCCCAGGATCCGGTCGACCTCGGTGAGCTGCCCGGCGGTGAGCGGGCCCTTCTCCAGGGCGCCCGCGTTCTGCTCGGCCTGGGCGACCGAACGGAAGCCGGGAATCGGTACCGTGCGCGGGCTGCGCGCCCACAGCCAGGCGAGGGCGCCCTGCGCGAGCGTGCGGCCGCCGCTGGTGAGGACGTCCCTGAGCGCGTCGACCCGCCCGAGCCACTCCGGGTCCGCACCCGAACCCGCCTCGAAGCCCTGGAGCCAGACCGGCGGCCGGCTGCGGATGTCCCCGGCCTCCAGGGTCTCGCCGGAGCGGCGCTTCCCGGTCAGCAAGCCCATCGCCAGCGGGCTGCGGTTGACGCTCGCGAGGTTCGACTCCTCGCACAGGGCGATCATCTCGGGTGCGTCCTGCAGCACGTTGATCGCGTGCTGTACGGCCGTACAGTGCTCCCCCTCCGCGAACACCGCGGCGCGGGCCGGATCGTCTGTGCTCCAGGCGTAGGCGCGGATCAGGCCCTGACGGACGAACTCCTCGCAGGTGTCACGGAGTTCGGCCGCGCGGTCGGGGTCCGCGTCGGAGAGGTGCAGTTGGTAGAGGTCGACGTGGTCCGTGCCGAGGCGCCGCAGGGAGGCGGTCAGGGCGCGGCGGGCGTAGGCGGGGCTGTCGTCGGCGCCGGTGCGGGTGCGGGTCTCCTCGTCGAAGACGTTGCCCCACTTGGTGGCGACGACCACGTCGTCCCGGCGCTTGCCGAGGGCCCGGCCGAGGACGCGTTCGCTGTGCCCGGCGCCGTAGGTGTCCGCCGTGTCGAAGAAGGTGACGCCCAGGTCGAGCGCGCGCCTGACGGCCCGTACGGACTCCTCGTCGTCGACCTTGCCCCAGCCCAGCGGCTCTCCGTCGGTCCCCTGCCACTCCCCGCCGATCGCCCAGCAGCCGAATCCGAGCGCGCTGACCTCGATACCGGTGCGGCCCAGTGTGCGTGTGGTCTCCATGCCCCGGGAGCGTAGGAGTTGGAGTGCACTCCAAGGCAAGGCCTGGCACGGGCCGGGCTTTCCCCACTTCTACGGGGCCAGTTCTCTCGTCCGGGGCTATGCCTGTCCGGTCTCGAAGCGGGCGATCCTGCCGTGCTCGTCGACCGTGAAGGTCCAGCGGGTGCGCATCTCGCCCCAACTGTCGTTGCGGTAACGAGCGATGAGGGCGCGGCCGCCCCGGGACTCGTTCTCGACCTCCATGTGGCCGTGGGAGGAGAAGATCTCCCGGTCGGTCCACTCGTCGAGGTCCCGGTCCGAGCCGTCGTCCGCCATGGTGGCGCCGGGCGCGAGCAGCGCGAGGAAGGCCTCGCGGTCTTGGGCGTTGACCGCGCTGACGAAGGCGCGGACGGCCGGGTCGCTCAGCTTGGCAGTCTGGATCGTCATGCCAGTCAGGCTCACATCCCCGGCCGTGGTCTGCCACTCGAACGCCGCCGAGGGCGGGACCGGAGGTGTGAGAGGTGCGACGGTGGAAACGCGGAGGGGGTTGTTCCTTCGGCTGACTGTGCTTGTCGGCTGTTTCTGTTGTCTGTTCCGGGAGACACCGTGACCTCTTACGACCGACGTGATCTGGGCCTGCTGCTGCTCCGGCTGGGCACCGGCGGGGTACTGGCCGCGCACGGCGCGCAGAAGCTGCTCGGGTGGTTCGGCGGGCATGGGCTGGAGGGCACCGGCCAGTACTTCGAGTCCGTCGGGTACGCGCCCGGCAAGGAGAGCGCCGCGGCGGCGGGGCTGGCCGAGGCCGGCGGCGGCACGCTGCTGGCGTTGGGCCTGGCGACCCCGGCGGCGGGTGCGGCGGCGGCCGGCGCGATGGCGGGCGCGACCGCGGTGCACGCGCCGAACGGCTTCTTCGCCCAGGGCGGCGGCTACGAGTACGCGGCCAGCCTGGGCCTGACGGCCGCCGGTCTCGCCGTCGCCGGGCCCGGCCGGCTCTCCCTGGACCACGCGCTCGGGCACGCGGTCAACCGGAACTGGATGGTTCCGGCGGCGTTCGCGGCGACCGGGCTGGCGACCGCGCTGGTGGTGGGCGCGCGGAACCGGCGGCTGCGGAAGCGGGAGCAGGGCGAGCAGGGCGAGCAGGAGGCGTTGTTCGAGGAGACGTTCGACGAGTAGGGGCGAGGCGAGACGCGGTGTTGCCGTCGGCGCCGGGGCCCGTGACAAGCTGCCCGCATGACTGATCAGGCCACCTCCCCCGGGACGCCGTCCGATCCAACCGCGGGGCTTCCCGATCCGACGGCGGGGCTTCCCGGGCCGGCCGCGGGGCTTCCCGATCCGACGGCGGGGCTTCCCGAGCCGACGGCGGGGCTTCCCGATCCGACCGCAGGGCTTCCCGAGCCGACTGCCAGTCTTCCCGAGCCGGCCGCGAGCCTTACCGGGCCGGCCGCCGACCTCTGGGGCTCGATCGACGAGCTGTGGGCCTGGTTGCAGGCCCACAGTCCGATCGGGGGCGACCAGGGCCTGCTGCTGCGGATGCTGAAGCTGTCGGAGGAGGTCGGTGAGGTCGCCCAGGCGGTGATCGGGGCGACCGGCCAGAACCCGCGCAAGGGCGTCACGCACACCTGGGACGACGTCCAGGGAGAGCTGTGCGACGTGGTGATCACGGCCTTGGTGGCCCTGCGCACGCTCACCCCGGACACCCGCGACGTCTTCACCCGGCACCTGGCGAAGGTGACGGAACGCTCGCTCGGGACGGCACGGTCGTCGTCCTGACCTGCCGGGAGCACTGGAGCGGCCGGTCAGCCGCCGCTGAACTCGGCCACCCGCCCGTCGCGCAGCGTCAGGTGGGAGCCGCTGAAGTTGCGCCGCCGTTCCTCGCGCTTGACGTCCCTTCCCGTCTTCAACTGGGCGATCTCCCGGCGGAGTCTGGCCATCCGCTCGTGAATCTGCCGCCGGTCGGTCTCGATCTTCGTCTCGGACAGCCCGGCGACCCGGCGCAGCGCGGCCCGCGAGCCGTACCCGGTGGTGTCGTTCCGCCGGAGGGCTCAGCAGGCGCCAGGGCGTCGCGCCGGCGCCGCGTCACGGTGGGTCGATGCCGTATCTCACACGCCGTCAACCGTAGAGGGTCGTCCGGCCGACCGCACCCCCTTGACGAACGCCAAGGGCCGGTACGACGTCGTCGTCGTACCGGCCCGGACCTGCCGCGCGGAACCGTCAGCCGGTGACCGGCGCGACGGTGATGCGGTCGATGTTGGGTGCGTAGGCGGTGGGGTTGCCGAAGGTGATGGTGTTGGTGCCCGCGCCGAGGGTGACCGGGACGGGCAGGTCCCAGTAGGTGGACCAGCTGTAGTTGTTGCGGAACATGACAGTCTGGGCGGTGCCGTTGACGGTGATACGGGTCGCCCGGGAGACGACGTTGGTGTTGTAGTTCCCGGAGCCGGCGACCTCGTTGTTGGCGTAGCGGACGTTCATGACGTACCGCCCGGCACTGGCGGCCTTGACCTGGACGGTGAGGGTGTTGGCGGAGCCGTTGCCGACGTAGCCGACGTACTTGCCGCCGGTGGCCCAGGTGTCCGAGCTGATGGCGGCGGTTCCGGCGAGGGTGCCGTTCTCGGCCTCGTAGGCGGTGACGCCCGAGGTGTCACCGCGTGCGGCGACGCGCAGGTCGCGCAGGGTCAGGGTGGTGGGGCCCGACGTGGCTGCGGTGACGCGGTTGTTGCCCGCGGAGAGGTACAGCCGTGCGCTCCTGTCGGTGACCTGGCCGCGGGTGGCGGGCAGCGTCACGGCGGTGGCACCGTCCAGGGTGAGCTTGGCCGGTCCGTCGGACGCGTAGTCGGTGTGGACGGTGTAGTAGCCGTCGGTCGGGGCGTAGACGTCGAAGACGGCCGAGTCGCCCGCGGTCAGGGCCAGGGAACCGGCGCCGGTGAGGCCGGAGGCGGAGTAGCCGTACGAGGGCGAGCCGGTGACGTCGGTGTAGGTCGCCGGGTAGACGGTCTGGGCGGTGGAGGACTTGGTGAGGTCGATCTTGTCGAGGGTGACCTCGTTGGTGCCCTTGGCCAGGGTGAGGGTGTGCCTGCCCGCCGTCAGGGAGACGGAGGCGCGGGCGATGGAGCGGTAGGTCCAGTTCAGGGTGGGGTCGTAGGTGATCGTCCGCGCCGGGCCGCCGTCGACGGTGAGGGTCTGCGTCGCCGGGCCGCCGGACTGGTTGCCGTAGAAGACGCCGAGGTCGTACGTGCCGGTGCTCGGGACGTCGACGGTGAAGGCGGCCTTGCTGTCCGCCTGGTTCAGGCTGCCGACGTCCTTCGTGCCCGAGGTGGCGTAGCCGTAGGGGTTGGACACCGTGCCCTGGGTGTAGACCGTGCCGCTGGTGAGGGCGGCGTTCTCCGCCTCGTACGACGCCGACCAGGGGACGTCGGCCGCGGCGGGCGTGCCGCTGCCGGCCGGGTTGACGGTGATGCGGTAGGCCGCCATCGGGTCGAGGTTGGTCAGCGGCACGGTGACGCTGCCGTTCGCGGCGACGGTGTAGGTCTTGCGGGCCAGCACGCTCGGCGCGGGGCCCGCTCCCTCGTAGCCGCTCCAGGCGGTGCGCTCCACGGAGACGTTGACCTTGCGGCCGAAGGAGGCCGGGATGTGCTGGAGGACGGTGTCGGCCGAGCCGGAGGTGCCGCCGCCGAGGAGCACCTGGGCCTGCCTGCGGCCGGTGTCGAGGGACGCGATGCCCTGCAGGGTGTCGATGACGTTGGCCTGCGGCGGGGTCACCTTGGCGGTCTGTCCGCTCAGGCCCGCGTACCAGCGCAGCAGCCACCAGTCGCCGTTGGGGATGTTGGTCTGGCTGACGTTGCCGTCCAGGTTTCCGGCGATGTCCCAGTACGCCTGGTCGGCGTAGACCTTGTTCCGTTCGAACATGGACATCCACTGGACCATCTGGCCCGGGACGGAGAGGTCGCGGCGGTTGCCGTACTCGTTGATGTTGACCGGTCGGGCGCTGATGCCGGTCTTGCGCTCGAGTTCCCGGTAGGCGCTGAGGGTTCCTTCGAAGTGGGACAGGGAGCCCGGGTCCAGTTCGTGCCAGGTGGTGATGTCCGGCAGCACGTCGTTGGCCTTCGCCCACGGGTAGAAGTCGCCCATGAGGCGGGCGTCGTAGTGCGTCTCGTTGGGGCCGGCGATCCTGGCGTCCGGGATGATCGACCGGATCCTCTTGTAGACGGTGGCCCAGTCGCTCTCGAAACTGCTCAGCGCGCTCGCGTACGTGGTGGCGTCGGAACTGCCCAGGCCGGAGTACCAGTTGCCGTCCGGTTCGTTGAACGGCACCCAGACGAACGTGTCCGCGTCGGGGCGGCCGGCGACCTTGCGGACCATGGTGTCGACCTTGGCCAGGTAGTCGCTCAGTCCGAGGTTCTCGTACGGCCACTGGGCGTAGACGTCCTGCATGTAGATCAGGTTGTCGCCGCCGCCCCCGCGGGCGAAGGCGGGCTGGACGGCCAGCGCGTCACCGTTGGGGTGCTGTGCGCCGTCGGGCGCCTTCGTGGCGATGCTCGTCATGTGCAGGGGCGTGACGATGTTGTCGCCGGGCACGCCGTCGTCGCTGAGCCCGTACAGGGCGCCGTTGGCTCCGTGCATGACCGCGCCGGTGGTCCGGCCGAGGTCGACGGTCAGCTGGGGCGTGGCCGCCTGCGCGGCGGGGACGGTCAGCGCCGTGCCGACCAGGGCGGCGGCTATGACGCCCGCGCCGACGAGGCCGCGGAAACGTCCGGATCCGCGAGGTGTTCGAGGCATGCCTGTCCTCCAACTCCCGCATCGTCGCGGGAGGTTCGTGGGTGCCACATGGGGGTGGGTACTGGCTGGGGCTACGGGGGGTGGGTACTGGCT
>NZ_JOEV01000016.1 GCF_000721105.1 Streptomyces cellulosae | reverse complement strand
CCCCCCGCCTCTCTGCCCGCGGCGAGCACCGGCTCCACCGAAGCCACCGAAGCCCCGTCCCCCACCGCCGCGCGGCCCCCCACCAGCGACACAGCCACCCGCACAAGCGCCGCCGCCTCCGGCTCGTGTGCCGTCACCTCGGCCGTCACCCCGTGCTCCGCCGCCAGCGCGGCCACCGCGCCCGCGCCTGCCAGCGAGTGGAACCCCCCGTCGCAGTCGGTCGCCGACGGCAGCCCCGTGGTGCCCGGTACCGGGAGGAAACCGAGCTCGCCCGCGCCGCCGGAGGCACCCCGGCGCAGGGCGCCGTCGAGGACGAGCGCCCCGCCGATGCCCATGCCGAGCCACAGGAGGACGAACGTGTCCCGGTCCCGTGCCGCGCCGTCGCGTTGTTCCGCCAGGGCCGCGAGGTTGGTCTCGTTCTCGACGCTGAACCGGGCATCGGGGAGCCGTTCCTGGAGTGCGGCCACCAGGCGCCGGTGCCAGACGGGCAGGCCCGAGGAGTCGCGGAGTTCGCCACTGGCGGGGTCGATCAGGCCGGGCGCGCCGATGCCGACGGTGTGCAGCCGGTCGGCGCCGGCCTCCTTCGCCACGCGCTCGATCAGGGTGACCGCCTGCTCCACCGCCGGCCCGGTGCCCATGTCGTCGCCGATCGGCACGGACGCCTCGGCGAGCACTCGGCCGAGCAGATCGGAGACGACGACGGTGACGCCCTCGGTGCGGATGTCGACCGCCGCCAGATGGGCGCGGTCGGCGACGATGCCGTACAGCTTCGCGTTGGGCCCGCGCCGTTGCTCACCCGACTCCCCGACCACGGTGATGAGACCGGCGGCGGTGAGGCGGTCGACGAGGTCGGCGACGGTGGGTCTGGACAGGCCGGTGAGTTGCTTCAACCGCGCCGCCGTCAGCGGGCCCTCCCGCGCGAGCAGGCTGAGGGCGAGCCGGTCGTTGATGGCCCGGGCGGTGCTCGGGGATGCGGGCATGCCGGGATCCTTCCAGATCGGCGGGGCCGCGCGACCGCGCGGCCGGTAACTCGCTGTCTATCAGGCAGGGTCCCTGATAGTTTACGGCGGCGCAGGGGCCAGGCGAGACCGGAAAACGGGAGGACCGGAGAATGAGTGCAGTGGTCTACGAGCAGCGCGAGGTGAGGCGGGCCCGGTACGCCGTGGCCGCCGTGTTCGCCGTGCACGGCGCCGTCACCGGCTCGTTCGCGACCCGCGTGCCGTGGATCCAGGACCATGCGTCGGTCAGCGCGGGACAGTTGGGTCTCGCCCTCGCCTTCCCCGCGCTCGGCGCGTCCGTGGCGATGCCGCTGGCCGGCAGCATCACCCACCGCTTCGGCGCCCGGCACGCCCTGCGCGGCCTGATCTCCCTGTGGACCCTGGCCCTGGTCCTGCCGTCCCTCGCCCCGAACCTGCCGGTCCTGTGCCTGGCCCTGTTCGTCTACGGCGCCACGGCGGGCATGGCGGACGTCGCGATGAACGCGCTCGGCGTGGAGGTCGAGAACCGGCTGGGCCGCTCGATCATGTCCGGCCTGCACGGCCTGTGGAGCGCGGGCGCCCTGGTCGGCTCGGCGGCCGGCACGCTCGCCGCGCACCTGGGTTCGGACGCCCGGCTGCACCACGCGCTGGCCGCCGCCGTACTGACCCTGCTGGGCGTGGCCGCGTGCGCCTGGGTGCTCGACATCCAGCCCGCCGAGGACGAGGAGCCGCCGCCCCGCTTCGCGCTGCCGCCGAAGTCGGCGCTGCTCATCGGCGCGGTCGGCTTCTGCGCGGTGTTCGCGGAGGGGGCGAGCCTGGACTGGTCGGCCGTCTACCTGCGCGACCAACTCGACACCTCGGCCGGGCTCGCGGCCGCGTGCACGACCGGCTTCACGCTGACCATGGCCGTCGCCCGGATCGTTGGTGACAAGGTGGTGGACCGGTTCGGTTCGGTGGCCACGGTCCGGGTGGGCGGGGTGCTGGCCGCGCTCGGCGGGCTGTTGATCGTCGTCGCGGGCAATCCGGCGGTGGCGATGGGCGGGTTCGCACTGATGGGCCTCGGCATCGCGGTCGTCGTACCGCTGTGCTTCGCCGCCGCCGGGCGCAGCGGGCCGAACCCCAGCCTGGCCATCGCCGGCGTCGCGACCATCACGTACACGTCGGGCCTGGTCGCGCCGAGCGCCATCGGCGGCCTCGCCCAGGCGACCAGCCTGGTCGTCTCGTTCGGTCTGGTCACGGTGCTGGCGTGCGGGCTCGTGGCCTTCGCGGGTGTGCTGCGTGCCGCCGACCGCGACCGGCCGAAGGTCAGTGCCGAGGCCGCGGCAGTTCCCGGCCCGCGGCCCTGAACGTGTGCGCGTTGTGAGGCAGGCGTCCCCGGCCCCAAGCGGATGATCAGCCCCCGCTTTCCCTGGACAATGTCGGGACAGGCAAAGAAAGACCCACACACCTACAGACCCACGCACCCACGCACCCACGCACCCACGCACCCGATGAAAGCGAACCGCACCATGGATCTTGGCGTCCGCTGGAAACTGCACGGCGACGGACGCACCCCGGCGCCCGGAGCGGTGGTCCGTCCCGACGAACGGCTTTCCTGGCCCCGCACGGTGGGGCTCGGCGCCCAGCACGTGGTGGCGATGTTCGGCGCGTCCTTCGTCGCGCCCGTCCTCATGGGCCTGGACCCCAACCTCGCGATCATGATGTCGGGCGTCGCGACCGTCATCTTCCTGCTCGCCACCCGCGGCCGGGTGCCCAGCTACCTCGGCTGTTCGCTGTCCTTCGTCGGCGTGGCCGCGGTCATCCGGGCGCAGGGCGGCACCAGCGCCACGGTGACCGGCGCGGTTCTCGTGGTGGGCGTCGCGCTGTTCCTGGTAGGGGTGGCCGTGCAGCGGTTCGGGGCGCAGATCATCCACGCGGCGATGCCGCCGATCGTCACCGGTGCGGTGGTGATGCTGATCGGCTTCAACCTCGCCCCTGTCACGGCCTCCACCTACTGGCCGCAGGACCAGTGGACGGCCCTGCTGGTCATGCTGTTCACCGGCCTGGCCGTGGTCTGCCTGCGGGGGTTCTGGTCCCGCGTCGCGATCTTCCTGGGCCTGGTCTTCGGCTATGGCGTCTCCTGGGCCTTCGACCGCCTCTTCGGCCGCATCCACTCGGCCGACGCGAGCGGCAAGCTCACCGACCACTGGCGCCTCGACCTGTCCGCCGTCGGCAAGGCCGACTGGGTGGGCCTGCCCTCCTTCCACGGACCGTCCTTCGAGTGGTCGGCGATCCTGGTCGCGCTGCCCGTCGTCATCGCGCTGGTCGCGGAGAACGCCGGGCACGTCAAGGCGGTCGGTGAGATGACCGGCGACTCGCTGGACGACAAGCTGGGCACGGCGATCGCCGCGGACGGCATCGGGTCCGTGCTGTCCACCGCGGTCGGCGGACCGCCCAACACCACCTACTCCGAGAACATCGGCGTGATGGCCGCGACCCGGGTCTACTCGACGGCCGCGTACTGGGCCGCCGCCGGCTTCGCTCTCCTCTTCGGCCTCTGCCCGAAGTTCGGCGCGGTGGTGGCCGCGGTCCCCGGCGGTGTCCTCGGCGGCATCACCGTCATCCTGTACGGCATGATCGGCCTGCTCGGCGCGCAGATCTGGCTCAACGCCGGGGTGGACCTGCGCAATCCCCTCAACCTCGTACCGGCCGCCGCCGGCATCATCATTGGCGTCGGCAACGTGACGATGAAGTTCAGCGACACCTTCTCACTGAGCGGCATCGCCCTGGGAACGCTGGTCGTGATCACCGGGTACCACGCGCTGCGGGTGTTCGCCCCGCCCCACCTCACGTCGCGGGAGCCCCTGCTGGACGAGGGCACCAGCACCTACGACAGCGGCACTCAGCGCGCCAAGTCGTAGGCGTACGACGGCGAGAACGTGCCCGGCGAGCCCTTGCAGCCGTCCGACTCCCCCGGCAGCTTCACCCACAGGAAGGCGTCGATCCGCGACTCCCCGGTGTTCAGCGTGGGCGCCCGGCCGATCTTCCGGCCGGACGGGTCGCACCACTCGCCGTCGGGCGGGGCGCCGTTGCCGTTGCGGCTGGTGTCGATGACGGCACCCAGGCTCGCGGGGCCGCCCAGGGATTCCAGGACCTGACGGTCGTACGCGATCTCGTCGGCCGTGCGGTGGAAGTTGGAGACGTTGCTGAACACGCCGTCGGAGGAGGCGGCCGAGGCGGCCCCGGCCTGCCGGAGCCACGTCGCCTGTTTGGCGGCCGCGTTCCAGCCGGAGTGCCCGGCGTCGTAGTAGACCCGCGCCTTGGGGTTGGCGGCCTTGAGGACGCGGCCCGCGCGGGTGAGGGAGGCGAACCGGCGGGAGCGTCGGTCCGACGACAGGCACTCGGCCTGGGCGATCGAGTCGGGCTCCAGGATGACGACGGCCTCGGCCGAGCCCAGCCCGGCCGCGAAGGCGTCGATCCAGGCGTCGTAGGCGCCGAGGTCGGGCGCCCCGCCCTGCGAGGCTCCGCCGCAGTCACGGCCCGGGATCGCGTACGCCACCAGCACGGGGACCCGGCCCTGTGCGGCGGCGCCCGAGGTGACCGCACGCACCCGGGCGGTGATGGTCGAGGGCGTGTAGTCGGCGAACCAGACGGCGGCCGGCTGATCCGCGATACGGGACGCTATGACCGCCCGCCGGGGATCGCCGGAGTTGGCCCGCACCCAGTCCAGCACCTGCGACTGGGGGTGGCGGTAGAGGCCTGTGGACACGAAGGCGGTCGACCCGTTCTCCCTCACCACCCCATTGTCCGCCTTCTCCGCTCTCTCCGCCTTCTCTTCCTTCGTGGGCGTCGGCGTGCTGCCCGGCGTCTTCTCCAGGTTCTTCCGGTGCGGCGAGGCGGAGGCGCTCGGGCTCGGCGAGGCGGACGGTGTCGGTACGGCGGGCAGCGGTGCGAGGTAGGGCGAGCTGCTCACCTCGGGTTTCGCCTCGTCGGAGGCGTGCCGGTCGTCGAGGGCGGACAGCATCCCGGTCGCGGTGCCGACCGCGACCACGACGGACGCCGCCGCGACCATCGCACCGCGCCGTGCGGTCCGCCTGCGCTCGGCCCGGCGCGCGGCCAGGCGCTGGGCACGTAAGCCTGACACGGTGCCGCTCCCCCTCCCCCGGCGGCGGGCACGTTCCCCCGTTCTGGGGAAGCGTCGGGCCCGCCGGTACCCGGCTCACCCTAAAGCTGCGACTCTGCCCTCATGGTGCAATGCGAACAATTCACCACTCCCGTCGACGCGGTCGTCTCCCGTATGCGCGCGCTCGACGCGGAACTGCCGCCCGGGGACGGTGTGGCGGTCTTCAACCGCGTCTACCTCGCGGTGACCGAGGCCGTCGACCAGCGCATCGACAGCGGGCGTTTCGAGGACGCGCGGGCCGCGACCACGCTGGACGTACGGTTCGCGGAGCGCTACCTGACCGCCGTCGAGACGGTGACCCACGGGCGACGCCCGCCCGCCTGCTGGCGGCCCCTGTTCCAAATGCGCCGTCATCCCGGCGTACGACCGCTGCAGTTCGCCCTCGCGGGCATCAACGCGCACATCGGCCACGACCTCGCGCTCGCCGTCGTGGACACCTGTCGTACGCTCGACTGCGAACCCGCCGAGGTGGAGGACGAGTACGACCACGTGGGCGATCTCCTCGTGTCGTTGGAGGAGCGCATCCGCGAAGAGCTGATGCCGGGCCCCGACCTCCTCCAGATCGCCGATCCGCTCACGCATCTGCTCGGCGCGTGGAGCCTGGAGCGGGCCCGGGACGCCACCTGGACCGCGGCCCGGGCCCTGTGGGCGCTGCGCGGACTGCCCGACGTCGCCGGGGAGTTCAGGGAGAGGCTGGACGCGGCGGTGGGGCTGGCGGGGCGCATGCTGCTCACTCCGCTGCCGGACCGGTGAGCCAGGGGCCTAGTCCTCCGGGAGCTCGACCGGCGCGATCTCGTCGTACACGTCCCCCGGGCCCGGGTTCGTCGGGTCGGTCGTCCCGCCGAAGTGGTGCATGACGCCCCACACCGCGTTCAACGCGGTCTGCACGGCGCCCTCGGCCCAGCCGGCCGTCCACGAGATGTCGTCGCCGGCGAGGAAGACGCCCCGCTTGTCCTCGGGCAGCCGGTCCTGCATGAAGTGGGTGAACAGGCGCCGCTGGTAGCGGTAGTGGCCGGGCAGGTTGGCCTTGAACGCGCCCATGAAGTACGGCTCGTTCTCCCAGGAGACGGTCACCGGGCTGCCGATGATGTGCTTGCGGATGTCGACCTTCGGATAGATCTCGCCGAGCGACTTCAGCATGACCTCCATCCGCTCGTTCGCGGACAGCGGCAGCCACTTCAGGCTGTCGTCGCACCAGGTGTAGGAGAGGCAGATGACGGCGGGCCGGTCCGGGCCGTCGTCGAGGAGGTAGGTGCCCCGTGTCATGCGGTCGGTGAGCGTCATCGACATGACGTCCCGCCCGGTCGGAATTCCCCTGTCGTCGACGGCCTTGTCCAGCCAGAAGGGCCGGTCCACGGGGACGAAGAGCTTTGAGCTCTCCATGTAGTGGGTGCGCTCGATCGCGGTCCAGTGGTCGATCGGGAAGAGCGAGTCGTCACAGTCGATCTTGGACAGGAGCATCCAGGACTGGGCGGTGAAGACGGCCGCCCGGTAGGTGCGGATGTCGCCGTCGGCGTCGGTCACGGTGATCCGGTTGCCGGCCGTGCGGTGCAGGCGGGTGACGGCCGGGCGGGGTTCGCCGTTCGGGTGCAGGCTCGCGAGGGAGGTCCCGTACGGCCAGTGCACGATCTTCTCCGGCTCGCGCTCCCAGAGCCTGAGCGGCAGTTGCTGGGACCCTCCGACGATGCCACGGTGGTGGTCGTCGGCCTCGGTGTAGACGACGCGGAGGATCTCCAGGATGGAGTTGGGGAAGTCGGTGTCCCAGCCGCCGGTGCCGAATCCGACCTGGCCGAAGATCTCGCGGTGCCGGAAGGACCTGAAGGCCTCGGAGTCGCAGAGGAAGCCGTAGAAGGTCTGGTTGTCGAGCTTCTCGACGAGCCCGGCCCAGATCTCCCGGATGCGCGGCACGTCACGCTCGCGCATGGCCTGGTTCATGTCGGAGAAGTCGGCGCCCTCTTCGAGGCACCTGTTCCAGGCCGCGGCCACGTCCCGGTAGACCTGGGGCAGGTCGTCGATCGTCTCGGCGTAGTGGGACTCGCCCTTGAGGTCGACGACGGTCGAAGGGGTCACCTCGGCAAGGGGGTTGGGGAAGGGACGGGTCGTGAGGCCCACCAGGTCGATGTAGTGCTGCAGGGCCGTGGAGGACGGTGGGAAACGCATCGCGCCCATCTCGGCGGTGAGGGACGGGTCGCACCCCTCGAAGCCGACGGTCCGCAGACGCCCACCGATCCGGTCGGCCTCGTACACGACGGGCTTGAGGCCCATCTTCATCAGCTCGTACGCGGCCACGAGGCCGGACAGACCACCGCCGACGACCGCGACCTCGGTGCCGTGCTCGGTCGCCGGGATCTGGCCGAGGCCCGCCGGGTGGGCGAGGAAGTCGTCGTAGGCGTACGGGAAGTCCGGACCGAACATGGTGATCGGCGGCTGCTGCTCGTCAGCGTGCTCGACGGCGTTGGGCACGGTGGACGTCATGGGGTACGGACTCCTTGCGCGAAACGAACTAGGGGGAAGCTCAGGGGGGTTCAGATCAGGGACCCGTAGAGGCCGGGACGCCGGTCCCGCAGATACGGGTTCGCCTCGCGGGAGGCGGCGAGGAAGGCGGGGTCGACGTCCGCGAGCAGCAGTTCGTCGCCGCGGCCGGCCCGGGTGCGGGCGACCCCGTCGGGTCCGGCGAGCGCGGAGAGGCCGACGAACTCGAACTCCCCTTCCTGGCCGACCCGGTTGACGTACGCGACGTACATCTGGTTCTCGAAGGCGCGCACCGGTACGACCGACTCGGCGACGAACTGGAACGGGTGCATCTGTGCGGTCGGCACCAGGAGGAGGTCGGTGCCGGCCAGGGCGTGGGCGCGGACGTTCTCCGGGAACTCGACGTCGTAGCAGATCATCAGTCCGACGGTCAGTCCGCCCAGCTCCGCCTGGACGACCGGCTGCTCTCCCGGCGTGAAGTGGTCGCGCTCGAAGCAGCCGAAGAGGTGGGTCTTGCGGTAGTTGGCCAGGCGGGTGCCGTCGGCGGAGATCAGCTGGGCGGAGTTGTACACCGTCTCACCGGCGCGTTCCGGGTAGCCGTAGGCGAGGGCCAGGCCGTGCCGGGTGGCGAGTTCGGCGACCGCGTCCGCCGAGTCGCCGTCGGCGGGCTCGGCGAGGCGGGCGATGTCGTCGCCGATCGCGTACCCGGTGAGGAACATCTCCGGCGCGGCCAGCAGCCCGGCTCCCGCGGCGGCGGCCCGGCCCGCGGCCTCGTCGAGAACCTTGAGGTTCGCGGCGATGGAGCCGGGGCGGCCGGAGCTCTGGAGCAGGGCGGTGCGCATGCGTGTTCCTCACCGGGACGGGGGACGGAAGGTGGTTGAGGGGGCCACGTAGACGGTACGGGCGGCGGGCTCGGGCCGACAAGAAGCAGCCGTTGCGCGCCGGTGGGCGGTTTGTTGCGTGCACTTGCGCAGCGGCGGCGATTCGTTGCGCTCGGCCGGGGCGCCGTGGACCACGGGGTACGGCGCACCTCGGCTGCGGCGCTGTCACATCCCCGGGGCTCCCTGGTCCCGCGCCCCCTGGATCATCGACCGCCCTCCTCCCACCGGGCCCCCCTCGCCGCCCGTGCACCCCTCGCCACCACTACCGCCGTCACCAGATACGGCACAGCGAACACCGCGAACACCGTGCCGTGCGTCGCACCCCTCGCGATGCCCGCGTAGGCGGCGTACACCAGGACCGTCGCCAACTCCGTGCCCAGGCTCGCGACCGAGGTCAGGGTGGCGCGGCCGGTGTCCTCGATGCGGTGCTGGAGGCGGACGTCGGCCAGGACGGTCGCGAGCTGGAAACCGCCGAAGGCGACGGCCACGAGGACCAGTCCGGCCGGTGTCCGCGCCGCCGCGCCGACGGCCAGGGCGAGCGCGGCGCCCCCGAGGAGGCAGGCGAGCCCGCGGCCGCCGAGGCGTTCGGCCGGGCCGGCGAGCAGGCTTCCGGCGGTGGCGCCCGTCCAGATCAGCAGGAGCAGACAGGGGACCAGTTGGTCCGGGACACCGGTGTCCCGGACCAGCAGCGGGGTGTACTCGTCGAGCGCGCCCCACACGGCGCCCACGGCCGGGACGAGCAGCAGGGCCCGGCGCAGCGACCGGTCGGTGCGGGCGGCGGCGAGTCCGTCCCGCAGGGTCGCGGCCCAGTCGGCACCGCCGGTTGCGGGCACCCGGTGTTCCGGGAACCGGGTCGCGGTGAGTGCGGTGAGCAGGCAGGCCAGGATGCTCGCGGCGCCGACGGCAGGGTAGCCGCCGAGCGCGAACACCGGTCCGGCGGCACCCATCGCCGCCATCACGGCCAGCAGCCCCGCCGCCCGGGCCCGGCCCATGACACGGGCGTACCGGTCGGCCGCGCCGAGCCTGACCAACTCCTCGTACACGAGGGCTTCCAGCGCACCCGAGCCGAGTGCCCCGCGTACGCCCCACAGGACGAAGCCGGCCGCGAAGGCCCAGTACGAGGGGAGCAGCACCCACAGGGCGAAGCCCACCACGGTGAGCAGAGGGCCGAGCCACAGCAGCAGCCGGCGCGAGACGGCGTCGGCCCAGGCGCCGGAGGGCACCTCCAGCAGAACACCGGTGAGGGACCACAGGGCGAACAGGGAGGACATCTGCCAGACGGTCAGACCGGTGTCGGCGAACAGCAGCGCGTACACCGGATACAGCAGGACGAAGTCGTCGAGGAACGCGTAGCCGTACAGCGTGACCGTGAGCCGCCGGACACCGGTGTCGGGCACACGCGCAGGTGAGAGTGTCATGAGGCCTTCCCGCAGGGACGAATCGGATGCCGGAGGTACGGCGTCCGAGGCGGCCCTCGGGAGGCACGGCTGCTGGATCAATGTCGCCAGGTCATGGCGCCCATGTTAGACAGGTCCGGCCCCGCCGCCCAGTGAGAATGTGGTGATCACCGCGGCGTGGTCGGCGGCCGGCCGTTCTCCTCGACGTCCGGCCAGGGGCGGGGCCGGCCGCTGACGTACGGCGTGTCGGGGAGATGGGCCGTCCGGACGTCCACCTCGGCGCCGACGCCGGCAGCGTCACCGCAACGGGCCGTGATCGGGTGGCGGCTGATGACACCGATGCGGTGACGCGCGCGTCAGCAGGGAGCGCAGCGACTGCGGGGTGACGCCCACCAGGCCGGCCAGGACGGTCCGGCCGGGGGCGGGCTCGATCGGCGCGAGCGAGGGCACCGCGAGCACCGCGCATCCGGCCGCCTCGGCGGAGGTGACCCCGGTCCAGGTGTCCTCGACGGCCACACAGGCCGCCGGGGTGACGCCGAGGGCGCGGCAGGCGGCGAGGTAGGGGTCCGGGGCGGGCTTGGTGTGCTCGGTGTCGTCGGCGGTGACGGAGACCGCGAAGCGGCTCGCGCCGAGGGCGTCGAGGACCCGGTCGGCGACGGCCCGGGGAGACGCGGTGACCAGGGCCGTCGGCACGCCCTCGCGGGCCAGGGCGTCGAGCAGGTCGAGTGCGCCGGGGCGCGGCACGATGCCGGTGCGCACCCGGTCGGCGAACTCCCGGTGGAGCGCGCGGGCGAGGTCCGTGGCCGAGGTGCCGGTGGCCGCGGCCAGCCAGCTCGCGGTGTGTTCGACGGGACGGCCGAGGACCTCCGGCTGGTCCGCCTCGGTCAGCGCCCGTCCGGCCACGCGTTCCACCGCCTCCCACCACAGCCGCTCGGTGTCGACGAGCGTGCCGTCCATGTCGAACAGGACGGCCTGGAGCGGGAGTCGAGTCACGGTTGCTGTCCTCTTTCCTGAGAATTCCTTCATGTGGGGGGGGGTCAGCGGGTGCGTTCGGCCACCAGCACGGGCCGCTGCGGCAGCGACACGCTCACGGCGGCGCCCGCGACGAGTGCGGCGGCCTCGTGCGTGGGCAGGTCGGCCTTCGCCTCGGTTCCGTCGGCGAGCCGTACGGTGACGCGGACGGCGGCGCCGAGGAACGCGGTGGCGACCACCCGTGCGCTGCCGGCGTCCTCCGCCCGCACCCCCACCGCCTCCGGCCGCACCAGGACGTCCACCTCGGACGTCGCGGACACTTCGGGCGCCTGGCCGTCGATCGGCAGGCGCTGCCCCAGCACCTCGACGCCGCCCTCGACGAGCCGCCCCGGAATCCGGCTCATCGTGCCCACGAACTCGGCGACGAAGGCGGTGGCGGGCCGCCCGTACAACTCGGCCGGGGCGGCGCACTGTTCGAGTCGACCGGCGTGCATCACGGCGACCTGGTCCGCCATGGACAGCGCCTCCTCCTGGTCGTGGGTCACGAACAGGGTGGTGATGCCGAGCTCCTGCTGGAGCCGCCGGATCTCCTCACGCAGCGTCAGCCGCACCTTGGCGTCCAGCGCCGACAGCGGTTCGTCCAGCAGCAGCACACGCGGGCGCAGGGCGAGGGCCCGGGCCAGCGCTACACGTTGCTGCTGACCGCCGGAGAGCTGGTGCGGGAAACTTCTGCCCTTGTCGGCGAGGCCCACCAGTTCCAGCAGCTCGGCGGCACGGGTCCGCCGCCCGGCCGTGCGGACCTTGCGCATGCGCAGCCCGAACGCCACGTTGTCGAGCGCGTCGAGATGCGGGAAGAGGCTGTACGACTGGAAGACCATCCCGGCGTCGCGCCGGTGCGCGGGGACGCGCGTGACGTCCTCGCCGTCGACCAGCACCTCGCCGGAGTCGGGGTGTTCGAACCCGGCGAGCATGCGCAGCGCGGTCGTCTTGCCGCAGCCGGACGGGCCGAGCAGGGCGAGGAGTTCGCCGGGGCGGGCGGTCAGGTCGAGTCCGTCGAGGGCGACGGTCGGCCCGAACTCCCTGCGCAGGCCCCGGAATTCCACGGTCGCCGCCGTGTCGGGTGTGGTCACGGTCATGGGTTCATCCCCGGGAGGTAGTACGGGTACGACCGCCGAAGCCGGCGAGGGTGAGGAGCAGCACCCAGGTCACGAGCAGGCTGAGCACGGACACGGCGACGGACAGCTGGGCCTGCGAGCCGCTGATGTTCACGATCCACACCGCGAACGGCTGGAAGCCGAGCAGCTGTGCCACGGTGAACTCGCCGAGGACCAGGGCCAGCGTGAGGAAGGACGCGTTGAGCAGCGCGCCGCGCAGGTTGGGCAGCACGGCCCGGACGAGGGCCTGCGGCCAGCCGGCCCCGCAGCTGCGGGCGGCCTCGACGAGGGTGCGTACGTCGACCGAGCGCAACCCCGCGTCCAGGGCCCGGTACACGAACGGCAGGGCCATCACGACGTACGCCAGGACGAGGACGAACGGGAAGTCGGGGTTCTGGATCGCCACGAAGGTCTGGAACAGCGGTGTGCGGGAGAGGTGTTCGGGCCCCCACTTCAGCACCGTCCCGATCCCGGCGACGAACGCGATCGGCGGCACCACCAACGGCAGCGAGCAGACCACTTCGACCACCGGCCGCAGCCGGGGCGCGCCGAGCCGCAGCGCGACCATGGCGGGCACCATCAGCAGCAGGACGAGGGCGATGGTGGCGGCGGCCAGTTCCAGCGAGAGGAGCAGGCTGGAGGTGAAGCCGCCGGTGGAGAAGATCTGCGTGTAGGCGTCGAGATCGATGCCCTGCCCGGGCACATCGACCGTGAAGACCACGGACGCGGCCAGCGGGACCAGGAAGTACAGGCCGGCGAGGCCGAGTACGCCCCACCGCCACAGGGTCAGGCGAGCCATCGCGCGCTCCGTCGTTGCAGGGGCAGGTAGACGGCCATCACCAGGCCCGCGACCAGCACCATGTCGAGGCTGAGGGCGAGCGCCACGTTCTCCTGCCCGACGAGCACGTTGCCGGAGAGGGCGTCGGCGATCTGGAGGGTGACCAGCGGAATGGAGCTGCCGACCATCGCGGCGGCGGTGGCGTACGCGGCGAACGCGCTGCCGAACAGCAGCACCAGGCCGCCGAGCAGCGAGGGCAGCAGGACGGGCAGGGCGACGTGGCGCCAGTACTGCACGGACGTGGCGCCGTTGTTCTGGGCGGCCTCGCGCCACTGGGAGCGCAGGCCGTCCAGGGCCGGGGTGATGGTGAGCACCATCAGCGGGATCAGGAAGTACAGGTAGACGATCACCAGACCCCAGAAGCTGTAGAGGTCCCAGCCCTTGTCCGTGAGGCCCAGATGCCGGGTCAGTACCCCGGCGTTGCCGAGCGTGGCGACGAAGGCGAAGGCCAGCGGGACGCCACCGAAGTTGGCGAGGACCCCGGAGGCGGTGAGCACGGCCTCGCGCAGCGCGCGGAACCGGGAGGTGACGACGGCCTGCGCGAGGGGCAGTCCGACCACGGAGGCGATCCCGGCCGACACGGCGGACAGTTTCACGCTGCCGAGCAGGGCCGTCAGATACGCGCCCCGCAGCGAGGCGGTCAGGTTGTCGACGGTGTACGAACCGGCGCCCGTGGCCGGGTCCTTGGCGGTGAAGGCGCCGTCGAGCATGGCCAGAGCGGGTACCCCGAAGGCGACCGCGGTGAAGGCGAGCAGCGGGACGACGGCGAGCCAGCCGAGCGGACGGCGCCGCCGCTTCACCGCGGCGGCGGTCGCCGTGTCGACCCGTGGGAGCGTCGCCGTCATCCGGAGACGGCCTTCGCCCAGCCCTGCCCGAGGACCGTCTTGGCCTTGTCCTGCTGGGCCTCGGTCGGGAAGGAGGGGGTTCCGGAGACCTCGGGCAGCTTGGCGGCGGCCGTCTTGTCGAGGGTGCCGGCCTTCTCCATGGCGGTCATCAGGGCCGGACGGGCGTATCCCCTGAGCCACAGGTTCTGGCCGTCGGCGCTGTAGAGGTACTCCTGCCACAGGCGGGCGGCCGCCGGGTGCGGGGCGTCCTTGTTGACCGCCTGCGAGTAGTACTGCGAGAACTGGCCGTCGCTCGGCACCGACACCTTCCACTGCACGCCCTTGGACGTGAACTCGTCGGCGTACCCCGCGTTGAGGTAGTCCCAGTCGATGCTGATCGGCGTCTCGCCCTTCTCGACGGTGGCCGGGGTCGACTCGACGGGCGTGTAGTTTCCGCTCTTCTTCAACTTCGCGAAGAAGTCGAGACCGGGCTGGATGTCGTCGAAGGAGCCGCCGTTCGCCAGCGCTGCCGCCCAGACCCCGCCGAAGGCAGAACCGGACTTGGTGGGGTTGCCGTTGAGCGCGACCTGGCCCTTGTACCGCGGCTCGAGGAGGTCCTTGAAGGTGGTGGGGCAGGTGGCGACCCGCTTCGCGTCGCACCCGATGGAGATGTACCCGCCGTAGTCGTTGTACCAGCGTCCTTGCGGGTCCTTCTGCTGCGCCGGAATGTCGGCGAAGGCCGCCACCTTGTACGGCGCGAGGAGTCCCTGCTGGGCCGCGCTCAGCGCGAAGGAGCTGCCGAGGTCGAGCACGTCCGGCGCCCGGCCCTGCCCCTTGCGGGAGGTCACCGCGTTGATCTCGTCCTGGCTGGTGCCGTCCGGGTTCTCGACCGCGACCTTGATGCCGTACTTCTTCTGGAAGCCGTCGATGAGGGCACCGTAGTTGGCCCAGTCGCGGGGCAGCGCGATGGCGTTCAGCGTGCCCTCCTTCTTCGCCGCCTTGACCAGCGCGGCCAGCCCCCCGAAGTCGGCGAGGGAGGCGGCGGTGGCGGCGCTCTTGCCGTCGGCGGTGGCCGAGGCGTTGTCGGGGGCGGCGCCGCAGGCGCTCAGGGCGAGCGCGGCGACGACGGCGAGGGCGCCGCCGCGGACGGCTGTTGTCGGCAGGGACACGGTCACGGCTTCTCCAGGGGACGCGCGAGGGTGCAGGAAGCGGAACGGAGGGAACGGAGGAACGGACGGCACGAAGGTGCGGAGGCGACGACACGGCGGAACGGCGATGACTTGTCTGAACAAGTTGGCCTCAGTAGGACCGTCTCCGGTGTCCTGCTCGTAAACTCTGGCGAAACGCTGGCCCCTTCGTTCCTGCACAGTTCCGAGGAGACAGACACCCGGCTGCTCTCGACTAGGCTGGTCACGCTGTGCACAGCTGCCGACTCAAAGGGGAAGCATGGCGGCGCGACACGAAGAGATCGCCGACGGACTGCGCCGGGCGATCGACCGCGAGGAGTACGCGGTCGGCAGTCTGCTGCCCGGCGAGACGGACCTCGCGGCCCACTACGGAGTCTCCCGCGGCACGATCCGCCAGGCGATCGCGGCCCTGACCGCCGAGGGGCTGATCGGCTCCCGTCAGGGCGCCCGCCGCGTGGTGCTGGCCAGCCGCCGCAGCCAGAGCTTCGCCGAGCTGCGCAGCTTCGCCCAGTGGGCGCGCGCGATGGGCCGCGAGGCGACGGGGCGAGTGGTGGCGCAGGAGTACCGCGCGGCGACCACCGAGGACGCCGTACGCCTCCACCTGCGCGAGGGGACACCGGTGTTGCACGTCCTGCGGGTGCGCGGACTGGACGGCGAGCCGGTGCTCCTGGAGCGGACCGTGTACGCCGACTGGATCTCCCCGGCCGTCGAGCCGATCGAACCGGACTGTCCCTCCGTGACGCAGCGCCTCCTCGACGACACCGGTCTCGTCTTCGCCTACGGTGAGCACGTGATCGACGCGGTGGCGGCGGGCGCCCGGGACGCCGAACTGCTCGGCGTCCGCCGGACCAGCCCGCTGCTGCGGGTCCGCCGGGTGACCACGACCCGCGAAGGGCGTCCGGTGGAGTGGTCGGACGACCGCTACCGCTCGGACGCGGTGAGTTTCAGCGTGCACAACTCGATAGGCAACAACGCGCTTGCCCGAAAGACGGCCGACTGAAGGAGGCCCTCGTGGAGATCGCCGCCCTGCCGTACGTCGACGAACACGCCATCGTCATCGCGGCCGGCGCCGACGCCGTCTGGCGCGGCATCGGCGACGTCCTGGACCGCTCCCGGCCCGGGCCCGGTTACGCACGCCTGGTGGGCTGCGCGGACCGTACGGCGTCCGGGCCCCGGCCGCCGGCCGAAGGCTCGACGGTGCCCGGCTTCCGGGTGGCCTCCGCTGACCCGGGCCGGGAGCTGGTCCTGATCGGCCGCCACTACTTCTCGACGTACGCCCTGGTCTTCCGCCTCGACGAGGCGGGCCCGGGTCGGACGCGGCTGCGGGCCGAGACCCGCGCCAGGTTCCCCGGCCCGGGCGGCGGTCTCTACCGGCTGCTGGTCGTCGCCTCGGGCGGGCACGCCGTGCTCACCGGGCGCCTGTTGGCGGCGATCCGTCGCCGAGCGGAGTAGGGGCGCGGGCGGTCAGGCCGGCGATCCGGACGAGAACCGGCGCAGCAGCGGCGACAGCACCAGCACCGACTTCGTGCGCTCGACGAACGGCTCCCCCGCGATCCGCTCCAGGACGCGTTCGAAGTGCCGCATGTCGGAGGCGAAGACCTGGACGATCGCGTCCGCGTCGCCGGTGACGGTCGACGCGGCCACCACCTCCTGGTAGCGCTCCAGACCGCGCTGGATGGTCTCCGGCGAGGTCTTGCGACGGCAGTAGATCTCGACGAACCCCTCGGTCTCCCAGCCGAGGGCCGCCGGGTCCACCCGTACGGTGAAGCCGGTGATGGCCCCGGTGGCGCGCAGCCGGTCCACGCGCCGTTTCACGGCAGGCGCGGACAGGCCGACGAGGTGCCCGATGTCCGCGTAGGAGCGGCGGGCGTCCTCGGCGAGGGCGTGCACGATACGTTCGTCGAGTTCGTTCAGCACAGCGGGGGGATCACTTCTCGGATGGTGCGCGGGGTGCGGGTGGTGCCGGTGGTGCGAGTCGGGAACGGCGATGGCCGTACCCGAAGTAGAACACGAGCCCGACCGCCATCCAGACCCCGAAGACCACCCAGGTGACGGCGGACAGGCTGCCCATCATCCAGACGCAGAGGGCGAAACCCACGACGGGCAGGACGGGTGACAGCGGCACCCGGAAGGTGCGGGGCATGTCCGGACGCGTGCGGCGCAGCACGACCACGGCGACGTTGACCAGCGCGAAGGCGAACAGGGTACCGATGCTGGTGGCGTCGGCGAGCCGGCCCAGCGGAACGGCGGCGGCCAGCACCCCGCAGAACAGGGACACGATCAGCGTGTTGGCGCGGGGCGCGCCGCTCTTCGGGTGGACCCGGGAGAACACCTTGGGCACCAGGCCGTCCCGGGACATCGCGAAGAGGATGCGGGTCTGGCCGTAGAGGACGGTCAGGACGACGCTCGCGATGGCGACGACCGCGCAGAACGCCAGCAGGGTGCCCCAGAAGCTCTGCCCGGTGACCTCGCGCATGATCTGGGCAAGGGCGGCCTCGGAGTCGGTGAACTCCCGCCAGGGCTTGGCACCGACGGCGACGGCGGCGACCAGGACGTACAGGACCGTGACGATGACCAGCGAGAGCATGATCGCGCGCGGCAGGTCGCGCTGGGCGTCCTTCGCCTCCTCACCGGCGGTGGAGGCGGCGTCGAAGCCGATGTACGAGAAGAAGAGGGTGGCGCCCGCGGCGCTGACGCCGGCCATGCCCAGCGGCATGAAGTGGTCGTAGTTGCCGGAGCGGAAGCCCTGGACGCCGATCGCGCAGAACAGCACCAGCGCGGCGATCTTCACGGCGACCATCACCGTGTTGGCGCGGGCGGACTCCCGGGCACCGCCGAGCAGGAAGGCCATCGCCAGCAGGACCACGATCAGCGCCGGCAGGTTGAGGAGGCCGCCGTCGCCGGGCGGCGCGGACAGCGCGTCCGGGATGGTGACGCCGATGGTGCCGTCGAGCAGCTCGTTGAGGTACTCGCCCCAGCCGACGGCGACGGCGGCGACCGAGACGCCGTACTCCAGGACCAGACACCAGCCGCAGACCCAGGCGATCAGTTCCCCCATCGTCGCGTACGCGTAGGAGTACGAGGAGCCGGCGACCGGGATGGTGCCCGCGAGCTCGGCGTAGGAGAGGGCCGAGAAGAGTGCGGTGAGGCCGGCGATCACGAAGGAGAGGGTGACGGCCGGGCCCGCCTTGGGAACTGCCTCGCCGAGGACGACGAAGATGCCGGTGCCGAGGGTGGCCCCGATGCTGATCATGGTCAGCTGCCACAGCCCCAGGGAGCGGCGCAGGCTGCCTCCCTCGCCCTGGCCACCCTCCGCGACCAGCTGTTCCACCGGTTTACGACGCATGAGACGCGCACCGAGCCCCGGGGACGAGGGGTCCGTTGCACTGCCCTGTCGCGAGGGTGCGCCTTGGTCGAGCACGCGCTGACTCCTTTGTCGCTGTCTGGGGGGGCGACGGGGACCGGCGGCGCACCTGCGAGAGCAGGGACCCGCCGAGCGGGGTCCCCGCCACGCCACGTACAGGGGACGACCCTATGAGCCGGAGCGTCGCCCGTGTAATGCAGCACCCTTGCGCGTCTCCGCAGGATCGTTGCGTTCATCGGGGGTGGGCGGGCGTTCATTGCGCGCAGACCTCCGACCGTGGCGCACGACCCGCGTCAGCCCTGGTCGGCGTCCTGCGCGAGCACCCGGCCCTGCTCGGTCAAGGGGTCGCGTCAGCTCCAGCTGGCGTGCAGCGGCTTGCCTTCGGCGTAGCCGGCCGCGCTCTGGATGCCGACGACGGCCTTCTCGGCGAACTCCTCCAGGGAGCCGGCGCCCGCGTAGGTGCAGGAGGAGCGGACGCCCGCGATGATCTCGTCGATCAGGTCCTCGACGCCCGGGCGGTCCGGGTCGAGGAACATCCGGGAGGTGGAGATACCCTCCTCGAACAGCGCCTTGCGGGCGCGGTCGTACGCCGACTCCTCCGACGTCCGGTTGGCCACGGCCCGCGCCGACGCCATGCCGAACGACTCCTTGTAGAAACGCCCGTCGGCGTCCTGCTGGAGGTCGCCGGGGGACTCGTAGGTGCCCGCGAACCAGGACCCGATCATCACGTTGGACGCACCGGCCGCGAGCGCCATGGCGACATCGCGCGGGTGGCGGACGCCGCCGTCGGCCCACACGTGCTTGCCGTACCGCTTCGCCTCGGCGGCGCACTCCATGACCGCCGAGAACTGGGGCCGGCCGACGCCGGTCATCATGCGGGTCGTGCACATCGCGCCCGGTCCGACACCGACCTTGATGATGTCCGCGCCCGCCTCGACCAGGTCACGCACACCCTCGGCGGCGACGATGTTGCCTGCCGCGATCGGCACCCGCGGGTCGAGGTCGCGCACCAGCTTGATGGCGCTGATCATCGACTCCTGGTGGCCGTGGGCCGTGTCGATGACGAGTGTGTCGACGCCCGCGTCCAGCAGCTGCTTCGCCTTGCCCGCGACATCGCCGTTGATGCCGACGGCGGCGGCGATCCGCAGGCGCCCGTTCGCGTCGACGGCCGGCGTGTAGAGCGTGGCGCGCAGGGCGCCCTTGCGGGTGAGGATGCCGGCGAGACGGCCGTCCTTGTCGACGGCGGGCGCGTAGCGGCGGTTGGCATGGTCCAGGCGGTTGAAGGCCTCGCGCGGGTCGATGTCCGCGTCGAGCAGCAGCAGGTCCTTGGACATGACCACTTCGAGCTGGGTGAACCGGTCCACACCGGTCAGGTCCCGGTCGGTGACCACACCGATGGGCCGCTGCTCCTCGTCGACGACCACACCGGCGTTGTGCGCCCGCTTCGGCAGCAGGGACAGCGCGTCGGCGACGGTCTGGTGCGGGGCCAGCACGATGGGGGTGTCCAGGACGTGGTGGCGGCTCTTCACCCAGCTGACGACCTCGGTGACGACCTCGATCGGGATGTCCTGCGGGATGACGACCAGCCCACCGCGCCGGGCCACCGTCTCCGCCATACGGCGCCCCGCGATCGCGGTCATGTTGGCGACGACCAGCGGGATCGTGGTGCCCGTGCCGTCCGGGGAGCTGAGGTCCACGTCCTGCCGCGAGCCGACGGCGCTGCGGCTGGGGACCATGAACACGTCGTCGTACGTCAGGTCGTACGGGGGCTGGATGTCATTGAGGAAACGCACGTGCTGCACATCCCAGTCGATCAGAGGTGGCCCCCGGACAGGTCAGCCAGGGGGAAGAGCACGTACTTCATTCTCCCATGCCGACCGGAATTCGATGCCCGGGCGAAACATCCAGGCTGGTCAGAGGGACTGTAGGAGGAAACTCCAAGGTCCCGGGGCCGACACCGGAGCCGATCGCCCCGTCCGCGGACCGGTTGCCGAACAGTCGCGGGTCCGTTGCCGATGGACCGCGGTTCCTTCGCGGCCGGTCGCGGGTCCGTTGCCTAGCCGGCCCCGGTTCCGTTCCCGGCCAGTCGCGGGCCCGTTGCCCGGCCGCCGTTCCGTTCCCGGCCAGTCGCGGGCCCGTTGCCCAGCCGCCGTTCCGTTCCCGGCCAGTCGCGGGCCCGTTGCCCAGCCGCCGTTCCGTTCCCGGCCAGTCGCGGGCCCGTTGCCCGGCCGCCGTTCCGTTCCCGGCCGGCCACGCTTCCGTTGCCGACCGACCGCGGGCACTTCGCCGACCGGCCGCGGGCACTTCGCCGACCGGCCGCGGCCACTTCGCCGACCGACCCCGAACCGTGACGGGGGGCGGCCATGGCCGCCCCCCGTCCGACCGTCCGTCAGATCCCGTCCGGATCGGCCCGGTTGAGCGCCGGCTTCGGCGTCGACCCCGCCGTCATCAGATAGTCCGCCGCCGACGTGTCCGTCACCAGGCTCGTCACGAGCCCCGACCGCAGCACCGCGTCGATCGCCGCCGCCTTCCGCTGCCCGCCCGCGATCGCGACGACCTCGGGGATACGGCGGAGCTGGTCGGCCTTGACGGTGATGCACCGCTCGCCCAGGTCCCGCCCCACCCGGCGGCCCTCTGCGTCGAAAAGGTGCGCGGACATCTCGGCGGCGACGCCGAGCGAGGCGTAGTGCGAGCGCTCCTCGTCGCTGAGCATGTCGTGCACCGTGGAGATGCCCGGCTCCCACGAGCCGATGGAGACACAGGCGACCGTGACCTTGTCGAAGTACTCGAAGGCGCGGGCGATCCCGGTCTGGTGGCGCAGCGCCTGCGCGGTGGCCGCGTCCGGCAGCAGCATCGGCGCGTAGATGGGGTGGGCGTCGCCGCCGGACACCTGGGCGGCACGGCGCACGGCCTCGACGGAGCCGCGTTCGGCGGTCCCGGCGTCGTACACGCCCGTCAGCTGCACCACGGTGCAGGGCGGCAGCCGGTCCAGCGCCGCGGCCATGTGGATGGTGGACCTGCCCCAGGCCAGGCCGAGCACATCACCTTCGTTCAGGAGTTCGCCGAGCAGGTCGGCGGCCACTTCCCCCAGGTTCTCCGGGTCGGGCGTCTCCTCGGCGTCGGCCGGGGACTCGACCACGACGGCGTGCCTGAGGCCGTAGCGGGCGCGCAGCGCGTCGGAGCGCTCCGCGTCCAGTTCGGCCGGCACCCGGATCTCGATCCGCACGAGATCCCGTTCGAGAGCGGTCTCCAGGACCCGGGCCACCTTGAAGCGGCTGACGCCGAACTCCTCAGCGATCTGGATCTTGGACTTGCCCTCGAGGTAGAAGCGGCGGGCCATGGCCGCCGCCTGCACCAGCTCAGCGGGTCCCATCCGCATGGCTGACCGGCCCGCCGACATACCCGACACGGCGATCTCCTCACTGCTGTTCACATTCTGGATTCGCCGTTCATCCTTGCAGATCCGGCGCTCTTGATCAGCCCTGATGGGAGCCGTTCAACTTCCCTTGGTTCAGTGGTCGCACGCCCAGCTCGCCTTGGCACTCGCCCCCTCGGCTTGGGTGCGCAATGCACGTACCGCCTCTGCCGGGTCGGACGCCCCATAGACCGCCGATCCCGCAACGAACACGTCCGCGCCGGCGTCCGCGCACCGCTCGATCGTCGAGGCCGAAACTCCGCCGTCCACCTGGAGCCACAGCTCGAGACCGTGCTTGCTGATCAGTTCGCGGGTGCGGCGGATCTTCGGGAGCATGATGTCGAGAAACGACTGTCCCCCGAATCCCGGCTCCACCGTCATGATCAGCAGCATGTCGAGCTCGGGGAGCAGATCCTCGTACGGCTCGATCGGCGTCGCCGGCTTCAGTGCCATCGAGGAGCGGGCGCCCTTGGCGCGGATCTCGCGGGCGAGCCGGACCGGGGCGGCGGCCGCCTCGACGTGGAAGGTGACGGACGAGGCCCCCGCCTCCACGTACTGGGGCGCCCAGCGATCGGGGGCCTCGATCATCAGATGGCAGTCCAGCGGAGTGTCCGTCGCACGGGCCAGCGACTCCACGACCGGTACACCGAGCGTGAGGTTCGGGACGAAATGGTTGTCCATGACGTCTACGTGGAGCCAGTCGGCTCCTTCCACCGCCCTCGCCTCGTCCGCGAGGCGGGCGAAGTCGGCGGACAGAATGCTGGGATTGATCTGCACGGCCATGACCCAAGCCTCCCATGCCCGGGCACGAATGTTCGCGCCGGTCCAGACCTGAGCAGTTGATCGGATGTTGTGCGGGGTCCAGGCGTGTCATGCCGGGCGGTTGTTCGGGTCGGCGCGGGGCTGCAGGGGTGGCCATGACCGAGACCCGGGAGAACCGGCATGGCCGGCGGGGATCACGCAAGCCCAGCAGCTCTCCGAGGACTCGGGCCGGAGCAGATCCCCGCGATCGCCGTCTGTGCCCGCGCCGGCGTGGTGGCGGGGCTGGCGGCGACGGGCGCGGTCATCACTTCCGCCGGCCTGGTTCTGGCCGGCACCTCCGCCGCCCCCGGCGTCCTCCCGGGCACCCTCATCGTGCGGTCGGCGCTGGTCACGTCGCTGTTCCTGGACATGGGCCCGAAGGTTGGTGGCGGCACCGGCCGGCCCGGAGGACGGCGGGGCCCCGCGGTGCCCCGGGCTGTAGGTTCTCGTTTCTCATGACCAATGCCGACTACCTGACCTGCGCTTCCTTGGCTGTCTCATATGCGGTTAGGTGCGCTCAGGCTCATTTCGTCGCGAGCTTGACCCATCGCGCTCCCGCTGTCACGGCCCTGCTCCGCTGTCACGGCCCTGCTCCAGTGACGCGGCCGCGTGCGTGTCCTGTGCGGGCTGCTCCGCCGACGGGACGCGCTCGCTGTGGCAAAGGGGGACGAGCAGGGTGGCTGCCGCACTGGTCGACCTGTTCGCCCCACCAGAAGCGGTCCATTCCCAACGGTCACTCGTCGCAGTCGCAGATGATCCAGTGCTCAGGACGAGAGCTTCTCCCTGCTTCGCCTCCATCGGGCACGACCAGCACTGCAAGGGGGGTACGACTCGAACCTGCATGACGCGTCCCCTTCAGAGAGGACCCGTTCCCACGCCGCCGTTCGGCCGGGAGAATCGCGGAGTCGTCCATCGACCGGGAGGCCGCCCGGCTTGTCGTGGACGCCGTCGGCGCCGATCCCGCCTGACGGTATTTGCGCCGGCATACGGCTCTGTCCGCCGAGGAGGCCGGCACCTACAAGCCGGACCCGGCCGTCTACCGGCTGGCGGTCGCCGCGTCGGGGCGACCGCCGGAGCGGCTGATCATGGTCGCCACCCACGCCTGGGATCGGTGCGGAGCGCAGCGCCACGGCCTGCGCTCCGCGTATGGCACCCGGAGCGTTCGCCGGCGCCGGCGCCCTCAACTACGGGCACAAGCCGCCCGAGCTGAAGGCCGCACTGCTGGAATACCTTTCGGGCGACGGCGTCACGCACGGACTCGACATGACGAGTCCGTCGCCTCGACAGTCGGCAGGCGGACTCTCGCGGCCTGACCGGACCCGGGCACCCCACCTCTTGGATGAACGACCCTCGCGCAGCGAACCGGCCACCGGGCCGGCGAAGAACCGGCCGTGGGGCCAACGAACGGGAGAACGGATGTCGGTCGACCTCGTCGGCTTCCTCGGCGTAGTACTGGTGGCGTATGTGGTCCCCGGTCCGGACTTCCTCGTGGTGGTGAGATCGGCCACCGAGCATCCCGCCAAAGGGCGGGCCGCGGCGCTGGGCGCCCAGACCGGACTGTGCGTGCACATGCTCGCCGCCGCGGTCGGACTGTCGCTGATCGCCGCCCGCTCACCGGCGGTCTACGACACCATCAAGCTGCTGGGCGCGGCCTATCTCGTCCACCTGGGAGTCCGGGCCGTGCTGGCCGCGCGACGGGCGGCCCGTGAGCGGGCCGCCGGGCGAGAAGCACGCGGCGGCCTGGAGGACGGCGCCGACCCGCGAACTCCGGCGGAGGACGGCCCGGCCCACGGTCGGTGGCGGTCCGGCTTCACCCAGGGATTCCTCACCAACGTGCTGAATCCCAAGGCGGCGCTGTTCTTCCTCAGCATCCTGCCGCAGTTCGTCAACGGCGGCGGCTCGACATCGCGGCAGATCTTCCTCCTCGGCACCCTGGACATCGTCATCGGTGTCGCCTACTGGTTCACCCTTGTCACCCTCGCCGCGCGACTACGGGCGTTCCTCGCCCGCCCGAAGGTCCGCCACCGCTGGGAGCTGACGACCGGCTGGCTGTTCATCGCCATCGGCATCGGCGTCGCCGCGGCAGCCTGACAGCGCTGCTTGGGGTACCGGACGAAGATCTCAGCAGTCTGAGGGAGGTCAGGCACGGTGTGTCGACCCGGGATTCGGACGGGGCGGGTTTCAGGCGGGGGTGCCGGGGGCTGGGGCTCTGCCGACGAGGCAGATCCGGTTGCGGAGTTCCGTCTCGGCCCGGTCCAGGTCAGCTCGTAGGTCGAGCCGGACCTGGTCCTTGCGCTTGCCGGGCTGGTCCAGTCCGACGGCGACCCGGGAGAACGCGCCCTGGAGGATCTCCCGTCTGCGTCCGGGGCTGGTCGAGCAGAGCGCGAGGGGCAGGGCGATGCCGCGAGGAACGCCTGAGAACCTGCCTGGGCGGAGCGGGTCAGCCAGTTCTGCGAATGAGCGCCAGATACATGGCGTCCGTCCCGTGCCGATGCGGCCACAGCTGTACGTCGGGACCGTCGCCCAGATCCGGTACGCCGGGCAACAGGGGCCGCGCGTCGAGAAGTTCGGCCTCGGGCCGCTGCTTGAGCACGTCGTCGACGACGGCCCGGGTCTCGGCCAGGTGCGGGGAGCAGGTGGCGTAGCCGACGACCCCGCCGACCCGCACGGAGTCGAGGGCCGTGCGCAGCAGTCCGCGCTGCAGCGGCGCGAACCCGTCCAGGTCCTCGGGCCGCCTGCGCCACCGCGCCTCGGGCCGCCGCCGCAGGGCGCCGAGCCCGGTGCAGGGCACGTCCATCAGCACCCGGTCGAAGGAGCCGGCCCGCCACGGCGGCCGCGTCCCGTCGGCGGCGATGACCTGGTACGGCGCCGGGTTCCCGGCCAGGGCCTTGGCGACCAGCCCGGCCCGGTGGGGCAGCTTCTCGGAGGCGAGCAGGAAGGCTCCGCGCTCGGCGGCGAGGGCGCCCAGCAGTGCGGCCTTGCCGCCCGGTCCGGCACACCCGTCGAGCCACTTCCCGTCCGGTCCGTCGAGCGGCGCGTTGGCGAGCGCCAGCGCCACGAGCTGGCTTCCCTCGTCCTGGACGCCGGCCCGCCCCTCCCGCACGGCCTCCACGGCACCGGGCTCACCGCCCTCGCTCAACCGCACGGCATACGGCGACCAGCGCCCCGGTACGGCTGCTTCCTCCCGGAGCAGTTCCTCGGCCGTGGACCGCCCCGGCCGGGCCACCAGGGTCACCTCGGGCCGCTCGTTGTCGGCCTCCAGCAGCTCCTCGATCCCGGCCCGCCCGCCCCCGAGGGAGTCCCACAGCGCGGAGACGACCCAGCGGGGGTGCGAGTGGACGACGGCGAGGTGCTCCTCGGGATCGTCGTCGTAGGGCGGGGCGACCTTCTCGATCCACCCCTCCAGATCGTCCTGCGCGACCTTCCGCAGCACGGCGTTGACGAACTTGGCCCGCCCGTCGCCGAGCACGACCCGGGCCAGCTCGACGGAGGCGGAGACGGCGGCGTGCGTCGGGATCCGCGTCCCGAGCAGCTGGTGCACACCGAGGCTGAGCACGTCGAGCACCGGCGGGTCGACCTCTCGCAGCGGCCGGTCCACACAGGCGGCGATGACGGCGTCGTACGTCCCCTGCCACCGCAGCGTCCCGTACACCAGCTCGGTCGCCAGGGCCGCGTCCCGTGCGCCGAACGTGTCGGGTCCCTCCTTCTCCCGCGCCTTGCGCAGCAGCGGCGGCAGAACGAGGTTCGCGTACGCGTCCCGTTCGTCCACGGCCCGCAGCGCCTCGAAGGCGAGGATGCGGACGGGGTCCTTCTGGGGCCGACGGTAGGGCTTGCCGGGTTTACGGGGCCGACGGGGCTGGTCGCTCACGAAAAGGTGCTCCGGATTTCAGGAAGGGATACGCACCAAGCGTAAGTCCGCCGACCAACGACTCACTCGCCGAGGGTGCGCGCTGCCGTCCTGCGAGGAGGTGTACACGACTGTCCTACGCCGAGAGTCTGCCCGGACGACTCTCGTACGCCGAGAGTCTGCCCGTGCCTCGACTGCCGGAGGGCTCCCCGCCCCTCAGCCGCCCAGGGTCTCGCCCTCGCCGATGCGTACGCCCCGCGCCCAGTCGGCGGCCTTCATCGGCTTCTTGCCCTGCGCCTGCACCCACAGCAGCTCGACGGCGTACGACCCCGTGCCGACATGGACGTCGTTCTTGCCGACGGCCGGCGTGCCGGGGGCGAGGTCGGTCCGCTCGGGGACGGGCCGCACCTGGATGAGCTTGAGCCGCTCACCGCGGAACGTGGTCCAGGCGCCGGGCGCCGGGGTGCACCCGCGCACCACCCGGTCCACCCGCAGGGCGGGCGCACTCCACTCCACCTGGGCGTCCTCGACGGTGATCTTCGGGGCGACGGTGATGCCCTCGGCCGGCTGCGGTACTGCCTTCAGCGAGCCGTCCTCGATCCCGTCCATGGTCGCGGCCAGCAGCCCCGCACCGGCGAAGGCGAGCCTGGTCAGCAGGTCACCGCTGGTGTCGGTGGGCCGGATGGTCTCGGTCACCGTCCCGTAGACGGGTCCGGAGTCGAGCCCCTCCTCGATCAGGAAGGTGGAGGCACCGGTGATCTCGTCGCCCGCCATGATGGCGTGCTGCACGGGAGCGGCCCCACGCCAGGCGGGCAGCAGCGAGAAGTGCAGGTTGACCCAGCCGTGGGCGGGGACGTCGAGGGCGACCCTGGGCAGCAGGGCACCGTACGCGACGACGGGACAGCAGTCCGGGGCGATCTCCCGGAGCCGCTCCAGGAACTCCGGGTCCCGTGGCTTCGCGGGCTTCAGCACCTCGATCCCGGCTTCCTCGGCCCGCTCGGCGACGGGAGAGGCGACCAGCCTCCGCCCCCGCCCGGCCGGCGCGTCGGGCCGCGTGACGACGGCGGCCACCTCATGGCGCCCGGAGTCCAGCAGAGCGTCCAGAGCGGGAACGGCGACCTCGGGGGTACCGGCGAAGACAAGCTTCATGGGTGGGTGCGGGCCTCTCGGACGGGGTGGGCGGCGGGCGACGCACAAGTCTATGACGCCGGGCGGCGGTGGCCGCGCCCGACGGGAAGCGGGGCTCACGCACGACGGAGAGCGGGCCTTCGGGCGACGAGGGCCGGGCCTGCGTTCGCCTGGACACAGGAGGACCGGGGCCGACGTCCACGACGAGAAGGCCGCCGCCCATGGCGGGCACACCCCTCTGGGAGGCCCACTTCTCGCCGACTGGAAGCGGGTGGGGAGGCGGTGGGGAGACAGGTGGGGGGCCGGGTGGGGAGCCGGGCGGGAGAACGCCCGAGGCCGAAGCGCGAGGCGCACACACCCACCAGGGGCGTACAGATAAACCCACACGCCCCCGATGCGTGACCTGCGGAGCGAATCCGCGTTGGTCAAGAAAGAGTTGACCACAACGGGCCGCCGGCACGCGGCCCCATCCTTTTCAACGCCGGTTCGAGAGGCTTGTTCATGGCCGACCACGCAACCCACGACGCCCAGGCTCGGGCCAGCCTGCACTTGCTGGTGCGGGACATCGAGCGGGTCCGCCGGCAGGTGGACGCACTGCGCACCCTCACCGCCCAGTTGGGCAACGTCTACCGCCCGCGCCGCTCCGGCCCTTCCACGGGCTTCGTCGTCTACGGACGCGCCCCCGCCCCGACGGTCCGCCTCGCCCAGGAACTGCGGGACAGTGTCGAGACCCTGGTGACGGCCGCCGTGGACTTCGACCGTTCACTCGGCTTCTCGTGGGACGCGGTGGGCTCCGCCCTCGGGGTCACCAAGCAAGCGGTACACCGCCGTTACGGTGCCCGACGCGCCGCGGCCCAGGCAGCCGCCGAGACCGAGCGGGCCACGGAGCCCACGGCTTCCCGCACCGTCAACGTGGGCACCGGCATCCCGGCCGTACCGACGGTCCCCGCCGCCCGCTCCATGCCGACGCAGCCGACGGCGGGCAGCTCGTCCCTCCGCGAAGAGGCCAGGACCACGACCACCTTCCCGGCCCCCCGCAACGGCTGACGGCCGTCCCACTCCCCCGCTGCCCTCCCGGCGCAATCCGGGAGGGCAGCCGCATGTGAGCACCGATCCACAGCCCGCGGCCCACCCCCCGCCCGCTCCCTCAACCGATGTCCGGCGGATCGATCCGCACCCGAACCGCCGCCTCCGTACCCCCGCGCGCCATCCGCGCCGCCTGCGCCGCCTTCAGCGCGGACGCCAACGCCGCCCCGCTCCCCGGAGGCACCCGGATCAGCGCCCGCTCCCAGTGCTCCCCGTAAGGCGGCTCTCCCGCCCGGCGCGGACGGCCCGCGGTCGTGACGGGTACCGGAACGGGACCCAACACCTGGGCGTCCCCGGGCAGTTCCACGGCCCGTAGAAACTCCGCGACCGTCTCCGCGGCCCCTGACACGGCCGCCATCCGCGACACCGGCGGGAATCCCAGCTCGGCCCGCTCGGCGAGCTCCCGTACCGCATGACCGACCGGGTCCCACCGCACCAGCGCCTGCACGGGCCGCAGCGTGGGCTCGGCGACGATCACGACGGTGCCTCCCGCGCCCTGGGGCCGTACCAGCGCCGCCGCCCCGATCCACCGCCGCAGCGCGTCCTCACCGGCGCGCAGATCGGGTCGTCCGAGCATGGCCCAGCCGTCCAGCAGCAGGGCTGCCGCGTAGCCGCCCTCGGCGACGGGTTCGGCCCCCGGTGTGCTCACCACGAGCGCGGGCGCCGCCGGAACGGTGTCCAGCACGTGCTCACGCCCCGACGTCCGTACCGGAACCGCCGGAAACGCCCTCCCCAGTTCCTCGGCGGTCCGCCGTGCCCCCACGATCTGGGCCCGCAGCCGAAACCCCCCGCACTGAGGACAGTGCCAGGCGCCGTCCTCACGCCCGCACCACTCACAGCGCACATCGGCCCCGGACTCCTGGGCCTGCAGGGGCCCGGAACAGTGCCGGCACCGCGCGGGCGCCCGGCAGTTGGCACAGGCCATCCGCGGCACATACCCCCGCCGAGGCACCTGCACCAGCACCGGCCCGTGCCGCAGCCCCTCGCGCACGGCCTGCCAGGCGAGGGTCGGCAGCCGTGCGGCCCGGGCCGCCTCGTCCCGCGCGAGGTCCCCGTCGCCGACGGTCCTGACCAGCGGCGCGGCGGCACGCACCTGCTCCCGTCCGGCGACGAGCGGTCGGGCCCACCCGCTCTCCACGAGTTGCGCGGCTTCCACGGTGCAGCTCCAACTCCCCAGCAGGAAACCGCACTTGTCCTGCGCGGCCCGCAGCAACAGCACCTCCCGCGCATGCGGCTGCGGCGCGTGCTGCTCGCTGTGGCTGTCGTCCCCGTCCTCCCAGATCGCGACGAGCCCGAGGTTCCGCACCGGTGCGAACATGGCGGCCCGCGTCCCCACGACGGCCCGTACGCTCCCCCGCCGCACGGCCAGCCACTCGCGGTACCGCTTCTCGGGCCCGGCGTCGGCGGTGAGCACCGCATGCCGCCCCTCCCCCAGCAGCGCGGTCAGCGCGGCGTCGACCCGGGCGACCGCCCGCCCGTCCGGCAGCACGACCAGCGCGCCACGCCCGGAGGCCAGCGTCGCCACAACGGCCCGCGCCAGTTCGTCGCTCCAGTCGGGCCCGGGCAACGCGTTCCACACCGCGCGCGGGGCGCCCCCGGCGGCCAGCGACTCCACGAACGCGGCCCCGTGCTCGTACCTTCCCCAGGACCCCGTTTCGGGCGCGCCGGGCGGTGGCAGCGGAGCGGGCGAGGGCCGCTGCTCGGCGCGGGCGTTGCGCGGGGGCACCGCCAGCTGGAGCACATCGGCAAGGCTCCCGGCGTACCGGTCGGCGACGGCCCGGGCCAGTTGCAGTAGCTCCTCGCTGAGCACGGGCTCGGGTGACACGACCTGCGCCAGCGCGGCCAGCGGCCCGGAGTAGTCGGACTCGGCGAGCCGCTCCACGAGAAACCCGCCGATCAGGCCCCCGCCTTCACGCCGTCCGTCGCGCACCCGATGCCGCCCGGCGCCGAACCGCACCCGCACCCGCACCCCGGGCTGCGCGTCGGCGTCGAGTTCGGCGGGCACCGCGTAGTCGAAGTACCGGTCGAGATGCAGCACACCCTTGTCGACGAGCACCCGTGCGACCGGCAACGCCTCCGCGAGCGCCGCCCCCCGCCACGTCCGCGGCTTCGCGCGCGGCACCTGAGCCTTCCGCACACTCTCCCGAATGAGCGCAAGCTGCTCGGGCGGCGCCCCCTCGGCCCCGCCGCCCGTCGACCCGTTCTCGCTGCTCACGCTTGCATTCTTACCAAACTCCACTGACAACCGACGATGGCCACGTCCCCCGCCGGCGGCGGCAGGCGCTCTGCCTGGGCCCCTCGGGCGTATCACCCGAACCCGCCGTTGACGCCCGGCTCAGATCCGTCCGGGATCCGTCCGGGATCCGTCCGGCCGGAGCGAGGACATGCCGAGGCCCGGCTCCCCCGAGGGAAGCCGGGCCTCGCGCCAAAACCTTGGGCTCTACAGCCCTACAGTCCCGCCGCCTTGCGCAGCGCCTCCACGCGGTCCGTCTTCTCCCAGGTGAAGTCCGGCAGCTCGCGGCCGAAGTGGCCGTACGCCGCCGTCTGGGCGTAGATCGGGCGGAGCAGGTCGAGGTCGCGGATGATGGCGGCCGGGCGGAGGTCGAAGACCTCGTCGATCGCCTTCTCGATCTTCTCGTGGTCGATCTTGGCCGTGCCGAAGGTCTCGACGAACAGGCCCACCGGCTCGGCCTTGCCGATCGCGTACGCCACCTGGACCTCACAGCGGGTGGCGAGGCCCGCGGCGACGACGTTCTTGGCGACCCAGCGCATCGCGTATGCCGCGCTGCGGTCGACCTTGGACGGGTCCTTGCCGGAGAAGGCACCGCCGCCGTGGCGGGCCATGCCGCCGTACGTGTCGATGATGATCTTGCGGCCGGTCAGCCCGGCGTCACCCATCGGACCGCCGATCTCGAAGCGGCCGGTCGGGTTGACCAGGAGGCGGTAGTTCTCGGTCTCCAGCTTGATGCCCTCGTCGAGCAGCGCCTTCAGCTCCGGCTCCACCACGAACTCGCGGATGTCCGGGGCGAGCAGGGACTCCAGGTCGATGTCGGAGGCGTGCTGCGAGGAGACGACGACGGTGTCGAGGCGGACCGCCTTGTCGCCGTCGTACTCGATGGTGACCTGCGTCTTGCCGTCGGGGCGCAGGTACGGGATGGTGCCGTTCTTGCGGACCTCGGACAGGCGGTTCGACAGCCGGTGCGCCAGGAAGATCGGCAGCGGCATCAGGGTGGGGGTCTCGTCGCACGCGTACCCGAACATCAGGCCCTGGTCACCCGCGCCCTGGCGGTCCAGCTCGTCCTCGTCGCCTTCCACCCGGGACTCGTAGGCGGTGTCGACGCCCTGGGCGATGTCCGGGGACTGCGCGCCGATGGACACCGAGACGCCACAGGAGGCGCCGTCGAAGCCCTTCTTCGAGGAGTCGTAGCCGATCTCCAGGATCTTGTCGCGCACGAGCTGCGCGATGGGTGCGTAGGTCTTGGTGGTGACCTCACCGGCCACGTGCACCAGGCCGGTGGTGATCAGCGTCTCGACGGCGACCCGGGAGGTCGGGTCCTCCTTGAGCAGCGCGTCGAGAATGGTGTCGCTGATCTGGTCAGCGATCTTGTCGGGGTGACCCTCGGTCACAGACTCCGAGGTGAACAGACGACGGGACACAACGCTCCCTGGGGTTGCAGCGGCTGCTGGCTGATCATTGGCGGACGGGTCGGGGGCTGCGCCCGGCGTCGTCCGAGAACAGTTTATCGGTCGCACTCGGCCGCGGGCCTCCTGTCTCGCCACTCGGGAGCGCGGTGACCTGCGGCACGGGCATTCTGCCCAATCAGACGTGGGCTTGGCCAGGGTCGCCACGCCTCAATCTGCGAGGCGTGGGCGAACCTTGGGCAGCGGGAAACCTTCAGCTCAGGCGATGAACCACCAGATCCCACACGGTTTCGGCCAGGGCTTCCTTCGGTCCGTGCGGGACCGGGGTCTCGCTGCCGTCCGCGCCCAGCACCAAGGCCTCGTTCTCCTCGGAGCCGAAGGTCTTGCGCTCCCCCACCTCGTTCACCACGAGCAGATCGCAGCCCTTGCGCCGGAGCTTGGCACGGCCGTTGGCCAGGACATCGTCCGTCTCGGCGGCAAAGCCGACGACCACCTGGCCGGGGCGGGCACGGTCGGCGGACATCTCCGCGAGGATGTCCGGATTCCGTACGAGCACGATGGGGTCCGGGTCCTTGTCGTCCTTCTTCTTGATCTTCCCGGCCGCGTAGGTCTCGGGACGGAAATCGGCGACCGCCGCCGCCATCACGACCGCGTCGGCGTCGGCGGCCGCCTTCAGGACCGCCTCCCGCAGCTGCACCGCCGTCCCGACCGGGACCACGTCCACACCGGCGGGGTCCGGCAGTCCGGTGTTCGCGGCGACCAGGGTGACCCGGGCACCTCGGGCGGCGGCGGTGCGGGCGAGCGCGTAGCCCTGCTTGCCGGAGGAGCGGTTGCCGAGGAAGCGGACGGGGTCGAGGGGCTCGCGGGTGCCGCCGGCGCTCACGACCACGTGCCGGCCGGCCAGGTCCGGTTCCCTCACCCCTCTGGCGAGCACATGTCGGCAGACCTCGAAGATCTCGGCCGGGTCGGGCAGCCGGCCCTTGCCCGTGTCGACGCCGGTGAGGCGGCCGACGGCGGGTTCGATGACGACGGCGCCCCGGCGGCGCAGCGTCGCCACGTTCTCCCGGGTGGCCGGGTGCTCCCACATCTCCGTGTGCATGGCGGGCGCGAAGACGACCGGGCAGCGGGCGGTGAGCAGGGTGTTGGTGAGGAGGTCGTCGGCGAGGCCGTGGGCGGCCTTGGCGAGCGTGTCCGCGGTGGCCGGGGCGACGACGACCAGGTCGGCGTGCTGGCCGATGCGGACGTGCGGGACCTCGTGGACGTCGTCCCACACCTCGGTGGAGACCGGGTTGCCGGAGAGGGCGGACCAGGTGGCGGCGCCCACGAAGTGCAGCGCGGAGGCGGTGGGGACGACGCGCACGTCGTGCCCCGACTCGGTCAGTCTGCGCAGCAGGTCACAGGCCTTGTACGCGGCGATGCCACCGCTGACGCCCAGAACGACCTTCGGCTTGTCCACCGTCTCTCCCCGCACCTCGGAAACGTACGCCGCGGCTCCCGCCGTACGGCTCCATCACACACCACAGGCCCGGCAGTCGCGCTGCCGGGCCTGTGGAAAAGTCAACCGCGAACCGAAAATATTACTGCGCCGGGCCTTCGATGGCCTCGGACGTCAGCAGACCCGCGTTGATCTCGCGGAGGGCGATCGAGAGCGGCTTCTCGTGGACGTGAGTGTCCACGAGCGGACCGACGTACTCGAGGAGGCCCTCGCCGAGCTGCGAGTAGTACGCGTTGATCTGGCGGGCCCGCTTGGCCGCGTAGATCACGAGGCTGTACTTCGAGTCGGTGGCCTCGAGGAGCTCGTCGATCGGCGGGTTGATGATGCCCTCGGGCGCGGAGATGGAAGAGGACACGCTCTACCTTCCGATGGATGGGAAAAGATCGGTCGTGATCACTGAGCCCGTCAGAATCCCGGAGTACCCGCGATCACACAACATCCATCAAGGCTAGCAGCTCACGCGCCACATCCTCGACGGAGGTGTTGACCAGGGTCACGTCGAACTCCGGCTCGGCCGCCAGTTCGACCTTCGCCGCGTCCAGACGACGCTCGATCACCTCGGGCGGCTCGGTACCCCGCCCGGTGAGTCTGCGCACGAGCTCCTCCCAGGAGGGAGGAGCCAGGAACACCAGCTGAGCGTCCGTCATGGACTCGCTGACCTGCCGGGCACCCTGGAGGTCGATCTCCAGGAGGACGGGCTCCCCCGCCTCCAGGCGCTCCAGCACGGCGCCACGCGGTGTGCCGTACCGGTTGCCGGCGAATTCGGCCCACTCCAGCAGCTCGCCGTTGGCGATCAGCTTGTCCATCTCCTCGTCGGTGACGAAGAAGTACTGGACGCCGTGCTCCTCGCCGGGGCGGGGCTTGCGGGTCGTCGCCGACACCGAGAGCCAGACCTCGGGGTGTTCCTTGCGCATATGGGCGACGACCGTGCTCTTGCCGACCCCGGAGGGGCCGGAGAGCACGGTCAGTCGCGGACGTTCGCTCATGCAGCGATTATTCCAGCTGTCCCGGGGTGCCCGGGACTCCCTGTCCCAACTACCCGGATTCAGGAACCGGTGCTGCCGAACTCACGCTCCAGGGAGGCGATCTGGTTGGAACCGAGACCGCGTACACGGCGGCTCTCGGAGATGCCGAGTCGCTCCATGATCTGCTTGGCGCGGACCTTGCCCACGCCCGGCAGGGACTCGAGCAGTGCGGAGACCTTCATCTTGCCGATGACGTCGTTCTCCTGGCCCTGCTTGATGACCTCATGCAGGGAGGCACCGGAGTGCTTGAGTCGATTCTTGACCTCGGCCCGCTCCCGGCGAGCCGCGGCGGCCTTTTCGAGCGCGGCTGCGCGCTGTTCAGGGGTAAGGGGCGGAAGAGCCACGCCTACGTCACCTCGGATGTCGAACTGTCGGATACGGACCGGTGAGGAACCTAGTCGCCCCACACCTGGGGAGCCACGAGCAACACGCTTGCCCGTTCTCCCCCACTGTTTTAATTACGTGGGAGGTGTCCCCACTCGTCGGAGACTAGCGGCCGAGGGCGCCAGAGTCAGCGAGAACAGCGGAAAAGTCCTGGTCAGCCTTTGCGAGGTCGGACATTTCGAACATACTGCCCCGGATTTGAGGATGTATTCAGCCTCAAGTCGTCCTCGGAGCACTCATCGGAGGACTCGACCGATGGGCCCGGAGGACTCAGGAGGCGTTCACGGCGGCCCGGATCTCCTGCGCGAACCGGTCCGCGGCCGCCCGCAGCGCGGTGACGTCGGGACCGTGACGCAGAACACCCCGGCTGACGTTCGGAACGACGTTGCGCACCGCCCGCCCGAAGACCGCGGGAAGATCCGCCGGGGTGGCCCCCTGAGCGCCGATGCCGGGCGCCAGGAGCGGACCGTTGATGTTCAGGTCGTACGACGACAGGTCGCCCAGCGTGGCCCCGACCACCGCCCCGAAGGACCCCAGCGGCTCCTCCCCCGCGTTCTCGGCCGCGAGGTGCGCCAGCATCGTGGCACCGACGTCCCGGCCGTCGGCGCGGACCGCGTGCTGGACCTCGCCGCCCTCCGGGTTGGAGGTCAGCGCCAGCACGAACAGGCCGGCGCCGTTCTCCCGCGCCAGCGCGACGGCCGGCGAGAGCGATCCGTAGCCGAGGTACGGCGAGACGGTCAGGGCGTCCGAGAACAGCGGGGCGTCCTTGTGCAGGAAGGACTCGGCGTACGCCGCCATGGTCGAGCCGATGTCGCCCCGCTTGGCATCCATCACGACCAGCGCGCCGGCCGCCCGGGCGTCGGCGACCGACTTCTCCAGGACGGCGACACCGCGCGAGCCGAAGCGCTCGAAGAACGCGCTCTGCGGCTTGAGCACGGCCACCCGGTCGGCCATCGCCTCCACGACGGTACGGCTGAACCGCTCCAGACCGGCCACGTCGTCACCCAGGCCCCACTCGGCCAGCAGGGAGGCGTGCGGGTCGATGCCGACGCACAGCGGACCGCGCTCGTCCATCGCCCGGCGAAGACGCGCTCCGAAGGACTCCCACGTCATGCCGTCTCCCTCTTCCTCACGTCGGCGCCGACCGCATCGGCAAGGGTGGCGTAGGGGCTGGTCCGCAGCCGGGCGGCGAGCCCCTTGTGGATGGCGCGGCTCCAGAAGGGCCCCTCGTAGACGAACGCGCTGTAGCCCTGGACGAGCGTGGCGCCCGCCAGGATCCGCTGCCAGGCGTCCTCGGCGTCCTCGACGCCGCCGACGCCGACGAGGGTGATCCGGTCCCCCACGCGCGCGTAGAGGCGCCGCAGCACCTCCAGGGAGCGCGTTTTCAGGGGCGCCCCGGACAGCCCGCCGGTCTCCTTGACCAGGGAGGGGTCGCAGGTCAGTCCGAGCCCCTCGCGGGCGATGGTGGTGTTGGTGGCGATGATGCCGTCCAGCCCGAGTTCGACGGCCAGGTCGGCGACCGCGTCGACGTCCTCGTCGGCGAGGTCGGGCGCGATCTTCACCAGCAGCGGGACGCGGCGCGCGGTCACCCTGCGGTCGGCGGCTTCCCGGACGGCGTTCAGCAGCGGGCGCAGTGCCTCGGTGGCCTGCAGGTTGCGCAGCCCGGGCGTGTTCGGGGACGACACGTTGACGACCAGGTAGTCGGCGTACGGCGCCAGCCGCTCGGCCGACTTCACATAGTCGCCGACGGCCTCCTCCTCGGGTACGACCTTGGTCTTGCCGATGTTCACGCCCACCACGGTCCTGAAGACGGGCGTACGGGAGGCCAGCCGCGCGGCGACCGTCAGCGAGCCCTCGTTGTTGAAGCCCATGCGGTTGATCAGCGCACGGTCCTTGACGAGCCGGAACAGCCGCTTCCTGGGGTTGCCGGGCTGTGCCTCGCCCGTGACCGTGCCGATCTCCACGTGGTCGAAGCCGAGCATCGACATGCCGTCGATCGCGACCGCGTTCTTGTCGAAGCCGGCGGCGAGCCCGAAGGGGCCGTGCATCCGCAGCCCGAAGGCCTCGGTACGCAGTTCCTTGTAGCGGGGCGCGAGCGCGGCGGCGAGAAAGGTGCGCAGCACGGGGACGCGGACGGCGCGGCGGATCCAGCGGAAGGCCAGGTAATGGGCCTGCTCCGGGTCCATCCGGGTGAAGACCAGACGGAAGAAGAGTTTGTACATCTCAGATGTGTCCTCACACAGCCTCACACAGAGGGGGACACCTTCCGGTGTCCCCCTCGGGGCTGCTAGTCGCGGGCCGCGGTCAGGTGCTGCGCGTGTTCCTGGAGTGAACGCACGCCCACATCACCGTGGTGGAGGGCGTCGATGCCCTGGACGGCCGCGGCGAGCGCCTGGACCGTCGTCAGGCAGGGAATCGACCGGGCCACGGCCGCCGTACGGATCTCGTAGCCGTCGAGGCGGCCGCCGGTGCCGTACGGGGTGTTGACGATGAGGTCGACCTCGCCGTCGTGGATGAGCTGGACGATGGTCTTCTCGCCGTTCGGGCCGGTGCCCTCGGACTGCTTGCGCACCACCGTGGCGTTGATGCCGTTGCGCTTGAGGACCTCGGCCGTGCCGGAGGTGGCCAGCAGCTCGAAGCCGTGGGCGACCAGCTCGCGCGCCGGGAAGATCATGGAGCGCTTGTCCCGGTTGGCGACCGAGATGAACGCCCGCCCCTTCGTCGGCAGCGGACCGTAGGCGCCCGCCTGCGACTTGGCGTACGCCGTGCCGAAGACGGAGTCGATGCCCATGACCTCGCCTGTGGAGCGCATCTCCGGGCCGAGGACGGTGTCCACGCCCCGGCCGTGGATGTCGCGGAAGCGCGACCACGGCATGACGGCCTCCTTGACGGAGATCGGCGCGTCCAGCGGGAGCTCACCGCCGTCGCCGTTCGCCGGGAGCAGCCCCTCGCCGCGCAGCTCGGCGATGGTCGCGCCCAGGGAGATCCGGGCGGCGGCCTTCGCCAGCGGTACCGCGGTCGCCTTGGAGGTGAAGGGGACCGTACGGGACGCGCGCGGGTTGGCTTCCAGGACGTACAGGATGTCGCCGGCCATCGCGAACTGGATGTTGATCAGACCGCGCACCCCGACGCCCTTGGCGATGGCCTCGGTGGAGGCCCGCAGGCGCTTGATGTCGAAGCCGCCGAGCGTGATCGGGGGCAGCGCGCACGCCGAGTCGCCGGAGTGGATGCCGGCCTCCTCGATGTGCTCCATCACGCCGCCGAGGTAGAGCTCCTGGCCGTCGTAGAGCGCGTCGACGTCGATCTCGATGGCGTCGTCGAGGAACCGGTCGACCAGGACCGGCCGGGAAGGGCTGATCTCGGTGGACTCGGCGATGTACGCCTCCAGGCGGGTCTCGTCGTACACGATCTCCATGCCGCGCCCGCCGAGGACGTACGACGGTCGGACGAGGACCGGGTAACCGATCTCGTCGGCGATGGCCTTGGCCCCGGCGAAGGTGGTGGCGGTGCCGTGCTTGGGGGCCGGCAGGCCCGCCTCGGCCAGCACCTGCCCGAAGGCGCCGCGGTCCTCGGCGGCGTGGATCGCCTCGGGGGGCGTGCCGACGACCGGTACGCCGTTGTCCTTCAGGGCCTGCGCCAGGCCCAGCGGGGTCTGGCCACCCAGCTGCACGATCACACCCGCGATCGGCCCGGCCTGCTGCTCCGCGTGGACGATCTCCAGCACGTCCTCCAGCGTGAGCGGCTCGAAGTACAGCCGGTCGGAGGTGTCGTAGTCGGTGGAGACGGTCTCCGGGTTGCAGTTGACCATCACCGTCTCGTACCCGGCGTCGGACAGCGCGAAGGACGCGTGGACGCAGGAGTAGTCGAACTCGATGCCCTGGCCGATGCGGTTGGGTCCGGAGCCCAGGATGATGACGGCCGGCTTCTCGCGCGGGGCGACCTCGCTCTCCTCGTCGTACGAGGAGTAGAAGTACGGCGTCTTCGCCGCGAACTCGGCGGCGCAGGTGTCGACCGTCTTGTACACGGGCCGCACACCCAGCGCGTGCCGCACCTCGCGCACCACGTCCTCGCGCAGGCCCCGGATCTCGCCGATCTGCTGGTCGGAGAAGCCGTGCCGCTTGGCCTCGGCGAGCAGGCCGGCGTCGAGGCGGTCGGCGGCGGCCAGCTCGTCCGCGATCTCCTTGATGAGGAAGAGCTGGTCGACGAACCACGGGTCGATCTTCGTGTACTCGAAGACCTCCTCGGGCGTGGCGCCGGCGCGGATGGCCTGCATGACGGTGTTGATCCGGCCGTCGGTGGGACGCACGGCGTCCGCCAGGAGGGTGGTCTTGTCGCCGGTCTCGCCGACGAAGGTGAACTGCGAGCCCTTCTTCTCCAGCGAGCGCAGCGCCTTCTGGAAGGCCTCGGTGAAGTTGCGGCCGATCGCCATGGCCTCGCCGACCGACTTCATGGTCGTGGTCAGCGTGGAGTCGGCGGAGGGGAACTTCTCGAACGCGAATCGCGGGGCCTTGACGACCACATAGTCGAGGGTCGGCTCGAAGGACGCCGGGGTCTTCTCGGTGATGTCGTTCGGGATCTCGTCGAGCGTGTAGCCGACGGCCAGCTTCGCGGCGATCTTCGCGATCGGGAAGCCGGTCGCCTTGGAGGCGAGCGCCGAGGAGCGCGAGACGCGCGGGTTCATCTCGATGACGATGATGCGGCCGTCCTTCGGGTCGACCGCGAACTGGATGTTGCAGCCGCCGGTGTCGACGCCGACCTCGCGGATGATCGCGATGCCGATGTCACGCAACCGCTGGTACTCGCGGTCGGTCAGCGTCATCGCGGGCGCGACGGTGATCGAGTCACCGGTGTGCACGCCCATCGGGTCGAAGTTCTCGATGGAGCAGACGACCACGACGTTGTCGTTCTTGTCGCGCATCAGCTCCAGCTCGTACTCCTTCCAGCCGAGGATGGACTCCTCCAGGAGCACCTCGGTGGTCGGCGAGAGCGTGAGACCCTGTCCGGCGATGCGACGCAGCTCCTCCTCGTCGTGCGCGAAGCCGGAGCCGGCGCCGCCCATGGTGAAGGACGGGCGCACGACGACCGGGTAGCCGCCGAGCTGCTCGACCCCCCTCAGGACGTCGTCCATCGAGTGGCAGATGTAGGACCGGGCGGACTCGCCGTGCCCGATCTTCTGGCGGACGGCTTCGACGACGTCCTTGAAGAGGTCGCGGTCCTCGCCCTTGTGGATGGCCTCGACGTTGGCGCCGATCAGCTCGACACCGTACTTCTCCAGCACACCCTGCTCGTGCATGGAGATCGCGGTGTTGAGGGCGGTCTGGCCGCCGAGGGTCGGCAGCAGCGCGTCCGGCCGCTCCTTGACGATGATCTTCTCGACGAACTCCGGGGTGATCGGCTCGACGTAGGTGGCGTCGGCGATCTCCGGGTCGGTCATGATCGTCGCCGGGTTGGAGTTCACCAGGATGACGCGCAGGCCCTCGGCCTTGAGCACGCGGCACGCCTGGGTGCCGGAGTAGTCGAACTCGGCGGCCTGGCCGATGACGATCGGGCCGGAGCCGATGACCAGGACGGACTGGATATCGGTGCGCTTAGGCACGCTGGCCCTCCATCAGGGATACGAAGCGGTCGAACAGGTAGGCGGCGTCGTGCGGGCCGGCTGCCGCTTCGGGGTGGTACTGGACACTGAAGGCCGGGCGGTCGAGGAGCTGCAGGCCCTCCACCACGTTGTCGTTCAGGCAGACGTGGGAGACCTCGGCACGGCCGTAGGGGGTGTCGGCGGGACCGTCGAGCGGGGCGTCGACGGCGAAGCCGTGGTTGTGGGCGGTGACCTCGACCTTGCCGGTCGTACGGTCCTGCACCGGCTGGTTGATGCCCCGGTGGCCGTACTTCAGCTTGTAGGTGCCGAAGCCGAGGGCCCGTCCCAGGATCTGGTTGCCGAAGCAGATGCCGAACAGCGGCGTGCCGCGCTCCAGGACGGCCCGCATCACGGAGACCGGGTGCTCGGCGGTGGCCGGGTCGCCGGGCCCGTTGGAGAAGAACACGCCGTCGGGCTGGACGGCGAACACCTCCTCGACGCTCGCCGTGGCGGGCAGCACGTGCACCTCGATGCCGCGCTCGGCCATCCGGTGCGGGGTCATGCCCTTGATGCCGAGGTCGACGGCGGCGACGGTGAACTTCTTCTCGCCGAGCGCCGGGACGACGTACGCCTCCTTGGTGGCGACCTCGGCGGCGAGGTCGGCGCCCTTCATCTCGGGGGCCTGACGCACCTCGGCGAGCATGGTGCCCTCGTCGGGCAGCGCCTGGCCGGAGAAGATGCCGACGCGCATGGCACCGCGCTCGCGCAGATGGCGGGTCAGCGCCCGGGTGTCGATGCCGGAGATGCCGACGACACCCTGCGCGCGCAGCTCGTCGTCGAGCGAGCGGCGGGAGCGCCAGTTGGAGGGCACGCGCGCGGGGTCGCGCACGACGTATCCGGCGACCCAGATGCGCTGGGACTCGGGGTCCTCGTCGTTGACGCCGGTGTTGCCGACGTGCGGGGCGGTCATCACGACGACCTGGCGGTGGTACGACGGGTCGGTGAGGGTCTCCTGGTAGCCGGTCATGCCGGTGGAGAACACGGCCTCGCCGAAGGTCGCCCCCACGGCCCCGTAGGCGCGGCCGCGGAAGACCCGGCCGTCCTCCAGGACGAGTACGGCGGGAACCTTCACGGATCCCCTGGTGGAGGTCGTCATCGTTCGGCGCCTTCCGTGGTGGTTGTTTTGGTCATGGAGTTGATGAGGTCGACCCATGCGCGGTGTTCGGCGGCGTGGTCGGAGCGGAACCCGGAGTCGATCAGCCGCTCGCCGTGCGCCCAGGTCACCACGAGCAGGCCGCCCTCGGTGAGGACCTTGCCGGCGATGCCCTTGTCCAGCCGGGCCTCGCGCAGCGCCTCACGGGGGACGAAGAAGTCGCTCGCGCCGGGGCGTACGACGTCCAGCCCGGCGTCCGTCAGGGTGAGCTCGACCCGGCTGCGGGTGCCGAGGCCGTGCGCCACGATGCGGTCGAGCCACTGTCCGGCGGTGGTGGAGCCGTGGTAGCGGCCGCTCATCGTCAGTCTGGCCTCGCCGGGCTCGGACGGCGCGGCGGGCAGCGCGGGCAGGTCGCCCTGGAGCGTGCCACGCCACTTCCAGCCCTCGCGCATCAGCCAGTAGACGAGCGCGACGAAGAGGGCGAGTCCGACGAGCCAGCCCACGCGGGCGGCCCAGTCGGTGACCTCGGCCGATTTCCTGTCGGCCGCGAGGTGGGGCGCGAATCCGGCGGCGAGCACAGTTGCAGGTGTCACGTGAGCTTCCCGTCGACGAGCGTGGCCTTGCCCCGGAGCCACGTGTGCGTGACACGGCCCGGCAGCTCACGCCCCTCGTACGGGGTGTTCCGGCTGCGCGAGGCGAAGCCCGCGGGGTCCACGGACCCACGGTATGCCGTGTCGACGAGCGTGAGGTTGGCGGGCTCACCTGCCGAGACGGGGCGTCCATGTCCGTTTGCCCGCCCGATCCGCGCGGGCTGGAAGGACATGCGCTCGGCGACCTGGGCCCAGTCCAGCAGGCCCGTCTCGACCATGGTCTCCTGCACCACTGACAACGCGGTCTCCAGGCCCACCATGCCCATGGCGGCAGCGGCCCACTCGCAGTCCTTGTCCTCGTGCGGGTGCGGCGCGTGGTCGGTGGCGACGATGTCGATCGTGCCGTCGGCGAGCGCCTCCCGCAGGGCGTACACGTCACGCTCGGTGCGCAGCGGCGGGTTGACCTTGTAGACGGGGTTGTAGGTACGCACCAGCTCATCCGTGAGGAGGAGGTGGTGCGGAGTGACCTCGGCGGTGACGTCGATGCCGCGGGACTTGGCCCAGCGGACGATCTCGACGGAGCCGGCGGTCGACAGGTGGCAGATGTGGACGCGCGAGCCGACGTGCTCGGCGAGCAGGACATCCCGGGCGATGATCGATTCTTCGGCCACCGCGGGCCATCCCCCCAGCCCCAGCTCGGCGGAGACGACACCCTCGTTCATCTGGGCGCCCTCGGTCAGCCGCGGCTCCTGCGCGTGCTGGGCGACGACTCCGCCGAAGGCCTTCACGTATTCCAGCGCCCGTCGCATGATCACGGCGTCGTCCACGCACTTGCCGTCGTCGGAGAAGACGGTGACCCCGGCGGCCGACTCGTGCATGGCGCCCAGCTCGGCGAGCTTCCTGCCCTCCAGGCCGACGGTGACCGCTCCGATGGGCTGCACATCGCAGTAGCCGTGCTGCCGGCCGAGCCGGTAGACCTGCTCGACCACACCGGCGGTGTCGGCGACCGGGAAGGTGTTGGCCATGGCGAACACGGCGGTGTAGCCACCGGAGGCGGCCGCGCGCGTGCCGGTCAGCACGGTCTCGGAGTCCTCGCGACCGGGTTCCCGCAGGTGGGTGTGCAGGTCGACCAGGCCCGGCAGCAGCACCTTCCCGTCGGCCTCGACGACCTCGGCGCCCTCGGCGGAGAGCCCGCTGCCGACCGCCTCGATCTGCGCGCCGTCGATCAGCACGTCCTGCGGCGCGCCGCCGAGCACCTTCGCACCACGGATCAGAACTTTGCTCATGTGTCTTACTTCTCCTCGGTACGGGTGTGGGAGCCGGCCGGTTCGTTGCCGCCCAGAAGCAGGTACAGGACGGCCATCCGGATGGAGACTCCGTTCGCGACCTGCTCCACGACGGTGCAGCGCTCGGAGTCGGCGACCTCGGCGGTGATCTCCATGCCGCGGACCATGGGACCGGGGTGCATCACGATGGCGTGCTCGGGCATCCGCGCCATGCGGTCGCCGTCGAGACCGTAGCGCCGCGCGTACTCGCGCTCGGTCGGGAAGAACGCCGCGTTCATGCGCTCGCGCTGCACGCGCAGCATCATCACGGCGTCGGACTTGGGAAGCGTGCTGTCCAGGTCGTACGACACCTCGCAGGGCCAGGTCCCGACGCCGACCGGCACCAGGGTGGGCGGGGCGACGAGGGTGACGTGGGCGCCGAGGGTGTGCAGCAGGTCGACGTTGGAGCGGGCGACCCGGCTGTGCAGGATGTCGCCGACGATCGTGATGCGCTTGCCGGCCAGGTCCTGTCCGATCCCGGCGTCCCGGCCGACCAGGCGGCGGCGCATGGTGAAGGCGTCGAGCAGTGCCTGGGTGGGGTGCTGGTGGGTGCCGTCACCGGCGTTGATGACGGCCGCGTCGATCCAGCCGGAGTTGGCGAGGCGGTACGGCGCTCCGGAGGCGCCGTGCCGGATGACGACCGCGTCGACGCCCATGGCCTCCAGGGTCTGGGCGGTGTCCTTCAGCGACTCGCCCTTGGAGACGCTGGAGCCCTTGGCGGAGAAGTTGATGACGTCCGCGGACAGCCGCTTCTCGGCGGCCTCGAAGGAGATCCGGGTCCGGGTGGAGTCCTCGAAGAAGAGGTTGACGACCGTGCGGCCGCGCAGGGTCGGCAGTTTCTTGATCGGCCGGTCGGCGACCCGGGCCATCTCCTCGGCGGTGTCGAGGATCAGGACGGCGTCGTCGCGGGTGAGGTCGGCGGCCGAGATGAGATGACGCTGCATCTGTCAGGCTCCGTAAGGCAGTTCATTGGGGAGGATTCGGGCAGGCGCGGGCGTGTGAGCGGGGCGTACGGCAGTGGCGTACGCCGGGCTGTCAGTGCTGCGCGCCCGGAGCGGTCCGCTTGGCGCCGAGCAGCACGGTGTCGCGACCGTCCTCCTCGGCGAGCTGGACCTTGACCGTCTCCCGCAACGACGTGGGGAGGTTCTTGCCGACGTAGTCGGCGCGGATGGGCAGTTCGCGGTGGCCCCTGTCGACCAGCACCGCGAGCTGCACCGCGCGCGGGCGCCCGATGTCGTTCAGGGCGTCGAGGGCGGCGCGGATGGTGCGGCCGGAGAAGAGCACGTCGTCGACGAGCACGACGAGCTTGCCGTCGATGCCGTCGCCGGGGATGTCGGTGCGGGCCAGCGCACGCGGCGGGTGCATGCGCAGGTCGTCGCGGTACATGGTGATGTCGAGCGAACCGACGGGGATCTTGCGCTCGGTGATCTGCTCCAGCTTGGCGGCGAGCCGCTGGGCGAGGAAGACGCCCCGGGTGGGGATGCCGAGGAGCACCACGTCGTCGGCGCCCTTGGCGCGTTCGACGATCTCGTGGGCGATGCGGGTCAACGCCCGCGCGATGTCGGGGCCTTCAAGAACGGGCCGTGCGTCGGACTGCGGCTGCGGATCCTGCTGCCCGCCCTGCCTGTCCTGCGCGTTGTCCTGCTGCTTGTCCTGCTTGTTGTCCATATGAAACGGACCTCCTTCTCCGCCTCACGGGACGGACCTTAAAGGACGTCGGATTTGCGCCATCCACGGTAGCAGGCCCGCTCGACCGCCCGGATCACCCCCTCGGCGACCCGGGACCACTCTCCTGGCTCAATCGGCGCCCGCTTCCACGGAAGCGTCGGTGTGGACCATTCGGCTTGACGCGGGAGAGTAACGCTGCGTAACCTCACAGTGAGTTACCAGCCGCGCGGCCTGGACCCCAACCCAGTCGCGTCGACACAGTGTCCGGGGAGCCATATGTCCAGCGAATACGCCAAACAGCTCGGGGCCAAGCTCCGGGCCATCCGCACCCAGCAGGGCCTTTCCCTCCACGGTGTCGAGGAGAAGTCCCAGGGGCGCTGGAAGGCCGTGGTGGTCGGTTCGTACGAGCGCGGCGACCGCGCCGTGACCGTGCAGCGTCTTGCCGAGCTGGCCGATTTCTATGGCGTTCCTGTGCAGGAGCTGCTGCCCGGCACCACGCCGGGCGGCGCCGCCGAGCCGCCGCCGAAGCTGGTCCTGGACCTGGAGCGGCTGGCCCACGTGCCGGCCGAGAAGGCGGGTCCGCTGCAGCGGTATGCGGCCACGATCCAGTCCCAGCGCGGTGACTACAACGGCAAGGTGCTCTCGATCCGTCAGGACGACCTGCGCACACTCGCCGTCATCTACGACCAGTCGCCCTCGGTCCTCACCGAGCAGCTGATCAGCTGGGGCGTCCTGGACGCGGACGCGCGTCGCGCGGTGGCCTCCCACGAGGAGAGCTGAGCGCTCCACCAGGTCTGCCGGACGAGTTCAGCAGAAACGTACCGCCGGGGTGGCCGGAACTTCACGGTTCCGGCCACCCCGGCGGCTTTCTGCGCCCTTCGGGGGCCTCTCGGGCAGCGCGACGCCCAGGGGCCCACAGCGAGATCGCTGTAGGCCCCTGGGCGTTTCCTAGCTCTGCGGTGATCCTGGCGTTCCTGGCGCTCTTACGCCTCGTCCCGGCGCAGCGAGGGCTTGAGGTCCTTGAGCCGGCCGAGCAGACCGTTGACGAACGAGGGTGACTCGTCCGTGGAGAACTCCTTCGCCAGCTGCACCATCTCGTCGAGCACGACGGCGTCCGGCGTCTCGTCCGCCCAGATCAGCTCGTAGGCGCCGAGGCGCAGGATGTTGCGATCGACGACCGGCATCCGGTCGAGCGTCCAGCCGACCGAGTACTGAGCGAGCAGCTCGTCGATACGCTTCGCGTGCTGCGCGTAGCCCTCGACGAGCTGCATCGTGTACTCGCTCACGGGCGGCTGCCGGGTGTCGCCCCGGGAGAGCCGGATCCAGTCCGCGAGGACGGTCAGGACGTCGGCCCCGCGCTGGTCGCCCTCGAAGAGGATCTGGAAGGCGCGCTTGCGGGCCGTGTTGCGGGCAGCCACGGTTAGCTGTTCACCCGGCCGAGGTAGTCGCTCGTGCGGGTGTCGACCTTGATCTTCTCGCCGGTGGTGATGAAGAGCGGGACCTGGATCTGGTGGCCCGTCTCCAGCGTGGCGGGCTTGGTGCCGCCGGTGGAGCGGTCGCCCTGGACGCCCGGCTCGGTTTCCTGGACCACGAGCTCGACGGCGGCCGGCAGCTCGACGAAGAGCACCTCGCCCTCGTGCTGCGCGACGGTGGCCGTGAAGCCCTCGATCAGGAAGTTGGCGGCGTCGCCGACGGCCTTGCGGTCGACCATGAGCTGGTCGTAGGTCTCCATGTCCATGAAGACGAAGTACTCGCCGTCCATGTAGGAGAACTGCATGTCGCGCTTGTCAATCGTGGCCGTCTCGACCTTGACGCCGGCGTTGAACGTCTTGTCGACGACCTTGCCGGAGAGCACGTTCTTGAGCTTGGTGCGCACGAAGGCCGGGCCCTTGCCGGGCTTGACGTGCTGGAACTCGACGACGGACCAGAGCTGGCCGCCTTCGAGCTTGAGCACCAGGCCGTTCTTGAGGTCGTTCGTGGAAGCCACGGTTGCGGAATCTCCTGGACTGACGTGGACGACCCCGGCGCACGCACCTGCCTACAGGGCGAGCAGCTCCTTGGTCGTGATGGTGAGTAGCTCGGGTCCGCCGTCCGCCTCGGGGCGGACGACGAGCGTGTCATCGATCCGGACACCGCCCCGGCCCGGGAGGTGGACCCCCGGTTCGACGGTGACCGGCACGCAAGCGTCCAGTTTACCCATGGCCGCGGGACCCAACTGCGGGTCCTCGTCGATTTCGAGTCCCACACCGTGTCCGGTCAGGGCGGGAAGGCTCTCCGCGTACCCCGCCGAGTCCAGCACCTGACGTGCGGCCCGGTCCACGTCACGGTGGGCGACACCTGGGGCAAGCGCCTCCCGGCCGGCCCGCTGAGCGGCGAAGACGAGGTCGTACAGCTCGATCTGCCAGTCCGTGGGGGACGTACCGATGACGAAGGTACGGCCGATCTCGCAGCGGTAGCCGCGATAGCTCGCGCCCAGGCAGACGGAGAGGAAGTCGCCCTCCTCGACCCGTCGGTCGGTGGGGCGGTGGCCGCGTCTGCCGGAGTTCGGGCCGGTGGCGACGGAGGTCGCGAAGGCGGGGCCGTCGGCGCCGTGGTCGACCAGACGCCGCTCCAGTTCGAGGGCGAGATGGCGTTCGGTGCGGCCGACCAGGATGGATTCGAGCAGTTCCCCCAGTGCCTGGTCGGCGATCTCGGCGCCGATCCTGAGGCAGGAGATCTCCTCCTCGTCCTTCACCACCCTCAGCTGCTCCACCGCGCCGCCCAGGTCGATCAGGCGCAGCCGGGGCACCACCGAGCGGATGGCACGGTGCCGGGCGACGGTGAGGTGGTGCTCCTCGACGGCCAGGCACTCTCCGCCCTGGCCCGCCGCGAGGTCGGCCGCGGCGACGGCGGGATCACCGCCGGGACCGGGCAGCCGCTCCACCCGCAGGGCCTCGTCGGGCCGGCCCTCCGCGGGGCGCTCGTCCGGCGGGCCGGGGCACAGCAGCAGGTCCTCGGTCCGGCCGAGGAGCAGGACGGCGCCGTGCGGGGCGGCACCTGCGAGGTAGCGGACGTTGGCGGGGCGGGAGACCAGCGCGGAGGCGCTGCCGCTGGCTTGGCAGCGTTCCCGTAGGCGGGCTCGGCGGGCAGCGTGGACCTCTGACATGACACGAGCGTAGGAGCCCGGCAGGTGGGCCGCCGCTTGAGAGAGGCCGAGTGGGCAGGAGCCGATCGGGGGACGGGATGGGTGTGACGGTTCTGTGCCGTCTGCCGGTCCGTGGGAGCTGGTCGCGCCCACGAGGGGGGCTACCCGCCCGAGCGAAGCCGGCAGTGGGGGACGAGGCGCACATCGATCCAGCACCGCGCGCCTGGAGGCCGGCTACCAGTTGGGCGGGCTCGCCATGGACCTCGCCAGTACGTCGTCCAGGAGCTGAGCCGTCTGCGGTACGTCCAGTTGGGAGTTGTCGATGATCGGGAGGCCGGAGCCGTACCAGCCGGCCATGCGGCCGTGGATGCGGGCGACCTCGTCGTCGGTGAGGCGGCGGTTGCCGGAGCGTTCGGCGTTGCGCTCCAGGACGATCTCCAGGCCGGGCAGCAGGACGACCGGGAGCAGACCCGGGCCGACGTGACGCTTCCAGCCGCCGAGGCCGACGACCGGGCGGTCGGGGAAGACGGCGTCGTCGAGGATGCACGAGATGCCGTTGGCGAGGAAGTTGCGCGCGGCGAAGCCGCAGGTGCGGCGGGCCAGGCGGTACTGGGCCTCGGAGTGGTCGTTCCACCCGGACTGGGGGTCGGCGAAGCCGGAGCGGACCCATTCGCGGACGTCGTCGAGGCTGATGTGGGCGGTGGGGACCCGGCGGTGGTCCGCCCAGTATTTGGCGACGCTGGTCTTGCCGGCGCCCGCGGGGCCTATGAGCAGCACCGCGAGGGTGGTGGCGGCCGGGTCGGGGGCGGCCGTGGCGGGCGGCGCGCTGGGCATGGTGACGGGGCCACCGGGCGGCAGGGCCACATGGCCGGTGGTGTCCGGTGTGGGGGGTGCCGGGGCGTGCTGCGGGGTGGGGGGCACGGGCGCCGAGGGGGCTCCGGCTCCGGTGAAGCCCGGGGCCGGAGGCGGCGGGGGCACGGGGCCGGTGCCCTGGTGTGCGCCCGGGGGGTGTGCACCCGGGTGATGTGCGGCCGGCGACCAGCCGGTGGCCGGTCCGTGCCCCGGCTGGTGGGGCGGCGGCAGCGGAGAACCCACTGCGTGCTGCATCCGGTGCCACTCCGTCTCGTTCTCTTGGGCGCTGACAGCGGGCGTACCCGCTTTCCCCCGCTGCCTGAAGGGTGTGGGAGCATCCCCCACCCGAACGGTACCGCCCCCTGCCGTCGTTTGGTGAAACGGCCGGGGGCGGTCCGAAGTGCCCGGTGTGCAAGGCGAATCGGGCGGATGGAGTACGGCCGGACCTACTGGCCCACTTCGCCGTAGGCGGCCAGCAGCACCGCCGGGTCGGGCCCCTCCAGGACGGTGGGCTTGGCCAGCCCGTCCAGGACGATGAACCTCAACAGGTCGCCGCGGGACTTCTTGTCGACCTTCATGGTCTCCAGCAGCTTGGGCCACTGGTCGTAGCGGTAGTGCAGCGGCAGCCCGACCGACTCCAGCACCGTACGGTGACGGTCGGCCGTGGCATCGTCCAGCCGGCCCGCCAGGCGGCCGAGTTCGGCGGCGAAGTGCATGCCGACGGACACCGCGGCGCCATGACGCCACTGGTAGCGCTCGTTCTTCTCGATGGCGTGGGCGAGCGTGTGACCGTAGTTGAGGATCTCCCTGAGGCCCGCTTCCTTCAGGTCGGACGAGACCACCTCGGCCTTGACCCGGATCGAGCGCTCGATCAGCTCCGCGGCGTGCGCTCCCGCCGGGCTGCGGGCACCCTCCGGGTCGGCCTCGATCAGCTCCAGGATCCTCGGATCGGCGATGAACCCGGCCTTGATGATCTCGGCCAGCCCGGAGACGTAGTCGTTCACCGGGAGGGAGTCCAGCGCCGCCAGGTCGCACAGCACCCCGGCCGGCGGGTGGAAGGAGCCCACCAGGTTCTTGCCCTCGGCGGTGTTGATGCCGGTCTTGCCGCCGACGGCCGCGTCCACCATGGCTAGCACGGTGGTCGGCACGGCGATCCAGCGCACCCCGCGCAGCCAGGTCGCGGCCACGAACCCGGCCAGGTCCGTGGTCGCTCCGCCGCCGACACCCACGATGACGTCTGAGCGGGTGAACCCGGACTGGCCCAGCGCCTTCCAGCAGTAGGCGGCGACCTCCGCGGTCTTGGCCTCCTCCGCGTTCGGCACCTGGATGGCGACGGCCTCGTAGCCCTGTCCGGCCAGATCGGCGCGGAGCGCGTCGCCGGTCTCGGCGAGCGCCTCGGGGTGCACGACGGCGACCCGCTTGACCCTCTCCCCGATCAACCCGCCGAGCTCGCCCAGGAGTCGGCGGCCCACCAGGACCTCGTACGGTTCACTGCCCGCGGTGCCGCCGACCTGGATCCGGGTGACTGCCTCGCTCATGCTTCTTTCAACTCCAGTGCGTCCAGGGCGACTTGGGTGACCTCTTCGGGCGTACGGCCGTCGGTCGCCACGACGACCGTGGCGACCGACTCGTACAGGTGCCGTCGTGCCTCCATCAGCTCTCGCCACTGCTTGCGCGGGTTGATGGCCAGCAGCGGGCGGGCGGCGTTCAGGCCGGTGCGCTTGACCGCTTCGTCGATGTCCATCGAGAGGTAGACGACGCGTCGCCCGTCGAGCAGGGCACGCGTGTCATCGTCGAGAATCGCGCCGCCGCCCAGCGCGAGGACGCCGTCGTGCTCGGCGAGTGCCGTGTGCACGGCACGCTTCTCGATCGCGCGGAACGCCGGCTCGCCCTCGTCGACGAAGATCTCCGCGATGGTCCGGCCCTGCTCGGCGACGATGTCGTCGTCGGTGTCCCGGTAGCCCACCCCGAGCCGCTCGGCGAGCAGCTGTCCGACGGTGGACTTGCCCACCCCCATCGGGCCGACCAGCACGATCAGCGGCACCGCGCTCACCGGACCACCAGGTTGTCGAGGTAGGAGCGCACGTTGCGGCGGGTCTCGGGCACGCTGTCGCCGCCGAACTTCTCCGCCACCGCGTCCGCGAGGACGAGGGCGACCATCGCCTCGGCGACGATCCCGGCCGCCGGGACCGCGGACACGTCGGAGCGCTGGTGGTGGGCCTGAGCGGCCTCACCGGTGGCCACGTCCACAGTCTGCAGCGCGCGCGGGACGGTCGCGATCGGCTTCATCGCCGCTCGCACCCGCAGCAGCTCGCCCGTGCTCAGGCCGCCCTCGGTGCCGCCGGACCGGCCGGAGACCCGTCGGATGCCCTCGCCCGTCCGCACGATCTCGTCGTGCGCCTTCGAGCCCGGCACCCGCGCCAGGTCGAAGCCGTCGCCGACCTCGACGCCCTTGATCGCCTGGATGCCCATGAGGGCACCGGCCAGCCGGGCGTCCAGCTTGCGGTCCCAGTGCACATGCGAGCCCAGGCCCACCGGAACGTCGTACGCCAGGATCTCGACCACACCGCCCAGGGTGTCGCCGTCCTTGTGGGCCTGGTCGATCTCCGCGACCATCGCCTTCGAGGCGTCCGCGTCCAGACAGCGCACCGGGTCCGCGTCCAGCCTCTCGACGTCCGCGGGGGTCGGGTAAACCCCCTGCGGGGCCTTGGCCGAGGCCAGCTCGACGACGTGCGAGACGATCTCGATGCCGGCCGTCTCCTTCAGGTACGACCGGGCGACCGCGCCCAGCGCCACCCGGGCCGCCGTCTCCCGGGCGGAGGCCCGCTCCAGGATCGGCCGGGCCTCATCGAAGCCGTACTTCTGCATACCGGCGAGGTCGGCGTGGCCGGGGCGCGGGCGGGTCAGCGGTGCGTTGCGGGCCAGACCGGCGAGGATCTCAGGGTCGACGGGGTCGGCCGCCATGACCTGCTCCCACTTCGGCCACTCGGTGTTGCCCACCATGATCGCGACCGGGGAGCCGAGGGTGAGGCCGTGTCGCACACCTCCGAGGAACGTGACCTCGTCACGCTCGAACTTCATGCGCGCACCACGCCCATAGCCGAGCCGGCGCCGGGCCAGGTGGTCCGCCACCATCTCGGTGGTGATCGGGACGCCGGCGGGAAGGCCCTCCAGCGTCGCCACGAGTGCGGGACCGTGGGACTCCCCCGCGGTCAGCCAGCGCAACCTGCTCAACGGTGCTCCTCAGTCTCGCGCCCTGGTACTGCCCGCCGCACGCTCGTCCTCGCGTACGGCATCGGCGCGACCAGGTGCGCGGCCCCGGCCCGCCATCTCCGATCCTCCCACGTCCGGGCCCGGGACCCGGCCGCCGGTCCACAAGGCGGACGACGCACCGCCGTCCCGACGGGGGACGGGCGGCTTTCAGCGGGCTGCGAGCGCGTGTTCGCCGGCCTTGCGCATGGCGTCCAGGGGAGCCGGGGTGCGCCCCGTCATCTGCTCCACCTGCAGCACCGCCTGGTGCACCAGCAGGTCGAGTCCGCTGACCACCGCCCCGCCGTACGCCGACCAGCGGGCCGCGAGTTCGGTCGGCCACGGGTCGTAGAGCACGTCGAAGAGGGTGGCGGGGCGTTCCGGCACGGCCGCGGAGAGCGCGTCGGTCGTCCCGGCGGGGGTGGTGGCGATGACGAGCGGGGCGCGCAGGGCCTCGGCGGCGTCCGCCCAGTCGGCCGTCCGCACCTCGATGCCGAGCCGCTCCCCCCACTGCCGCATCTCGGCGGCGCGGGCCTCGCTGCGGACGTAGGCGACGACCTCGCCGGTGCAGACGCGGGCCAGGGCGGCGAGCGCGGAGGAGGCGGTGGCGCCGGCGCCGAGGATCGCGGCCGAGTCGACCTGTTCGATGCCGTGCTCCCTGAGGGCGGCGACGATGCCGGGGATGTCGGTGTTGTCCCCGACTCGACGGCCGTCCTCGGTGAACACGACCGTGTTGACCGCGTCGACCGAGGCCCCCGTCTCGCTGATCTCGTCGAGCAGCGGAATGACGGCCCGCTTCAGCGGCATGGTCACCGACAGCCCGGCCCACTCCGGCCCGAGCTCGGCGAAGAACCCGGGCAGCGCGGCCTCGTCGAGCTCGAACCGGTCGTAGGACCAGCCGGTGAGGCCCAGTTCCGCGTAGGCGGCGCGGTGCAGCGCCGGGGAGAGGGAGTGGGCGATGGGCTTGCCGAGCACGGCGGCCCTTCGAGGGGTTGTCATCAGTTCTTGTTCCTTGACGCGTTCCACTCGTCGACCAGTTTCTGGTGTTCGGCGAGCGTCTTCGTGAACTTGCTGGTCTTGCCGTCCGTCGAGATGAAGTAGTACCAGCCGTCGTGCGTCGGGTTGAGCGCGCCTTTGAGTGCCTGCTCGCCGGGATTGTCGATGGGGCCGGGCGGCAGGCCCTTGATGTAGTACGTGTTGTAAGGGTTGTTGTATTTGCGCAGTTCGGCGATGCTCAGGTCGATCTTGCTCTGGTTCTTCACGTAGTTGTACGTGGAGTCGAACTCCAGCGCGCCGTAGGTCTCGGGGTTCCCGGGTTTGAGGCGGTTGTAAACGACCTCGGCCATTTTGCGGAAGTCGTCGTGGCTGGTGCCTTCGGCCTGGGCAAGGCTCGCGACGGTGAGCAACTGCCACGGGCCGTCAAGCCCGAGGCCCTTCGCCTTCTTGTCCAGGCCGAGCTTTTCGTACGTTTCAGTGGCGCGGGAAACCATGTCCTTCAGGACGGCCTCGGGCTTCTGACCCTTGCTGACCCCATAGCTGGAGGGATAGAGGAACCCTTCCAGCGGATCCTTCAGATCGGGATGGCCGAGCGCCCAGTCGGGCAGGCCGAGGCTCTTGTACTTCTTCTTCGCCACGCTCGCCGTGGTGCCGTCCGACACGTCGAGGCGCTTGTCGATCAACGCGTAGATCGCCGTGTTCCGCATACCCTCGGCGATGATCAGATTGCTGCGGCTCTTCGTACTGAGCAGCAGTTCGACCGCACTCGCGGCCGACATCTGCTTCTCCAGCGTGTAGACGCCGTCCTGGATCGTCTTTCCCTCCGGGTTCGACTGCTGCGCGGAGACGAACGCGTCAACACTCTCGACGACGCCCGCTTCCTTCAGCTTCTGCCCGATCACATAGCCGCCGGCACCCTTGGGGATCACCACGGTGACCTGGTCGCCGTTTCCGTTCCCCGCGTAGTCCGGAGCCGCGGCGAAACGATTTTGGTAGTACTGGTAACCGAAATACGCGACCGTGCCCAGGCCGCCACCGAACACCAGCACGACCACCAGGCAGGCGCATCCGTTGCGGCGCTTCTTCTCCTTGTCGCCTTTGCTGCCTTTGCCGCCCTTGTCCCGCCGGTCGCCGCGTCCACGGCGGTCCCCCGGCTCGTCGTCATCGCCGTCGTCGTCATCGTCGCCGCCCGCGAAGAAGGCGTGTTCGCCCTGGTCCGGGCCGGGATCCCAGTCGGTCTGCGGCGGCGCGGGCTCTGCCTGCCGGCGGGCGGGCGGCTCCGGCGGCGGGTAGGCGTCCTGGGTGCCGTACTGGTCGGGCTGCTCGCTGCCGTACGCCAGGTTCTGCTGCCCGTACGGGTCGGAGGGGTCGGTGTACTGGACGTGGCCATGCGTGCCGTCGGCCCAGCCGCCGTTGTCGTACTGCTGGTTCTGCTGGTGCCGGCCGGCGTGCTGCTGCTCGTACTGTTGCTGACCGTGCTGCTGCCCGTACTGAGGGTCGTACTGCTGCTGCCCGTAAGGCTGCTGGTCGTTCTGGTGCTGACCGTGCTGCTGTCCGTAAGGCTGCTGGTCGTTCTGGTGCTGGTAGTGCTGCTGCTCGCCGTACTGCTGCTGGTCGTGCTGCTGCGCCTGACCGTATGGGGCCTGCCGGCCGTCGCCCCAGCCTCCGTGGTCGTACTGCGACTGCTGCGGGTGCTGCTCCGGATAGTGCTGCGGCTGGCCGCCGTAGGAGGACTGCTGACCCGGGTGGGCCTGCTGTCCTTCCCATCCGCCGTCCCCGTACAACGGGTCCTCCGGATGCCACGGTTCGGAGCCTTCGCCCCGGCCATACTCAGTCATCGATCCCCTAGAGCCGCGAGGCGGCGGTCACCTGTTTACGGCTCGGCTCCCGTTCCGCCTCTCTCTGTGCGGTGGCTGTTCGAATGCCTCCGCATCGCGCGGAACGTTACCGTATCGCGATCAGATGACCACTTCGACGCCTTCGCCGGGTGCTTTACCTGACACTCGTTCGGATTCCAGCGCCTGTTGAAGGATGATCACGGCTGCCGCCTGGTCGATGACCGATCGGCCCTTCTTGGTCTTCACGCCCGAGGCGCGCAGGCCCTGACTGGCCGTCACGGTCGTCATCCGCTCGTCGAGGAGTCTCACCGGCACCGGGGCGATGCCCTTCGCGAGCTCCTGGGCGAAGCCGCGAACCTTTACCGCAGCCGGGCCCTCGCCCCCCTTGAGGGAGCGAGGGAGGCCGACGACGACCTCGATCGGCTCGTACTCCTCGACCAGTTGCCTCAGCCTGCGGTGGGCTGCCGGGAGGTCCCGCCCGGGGACCGTCTCCACCGGAGTGGCGAGGATCCCGTCGGGGTCGCACGAGGCGACCCCGATGCGGGCGTCCCCGACGTCGATCGCGAGTCGACGTCCTCTGCGCATCTCTTCAGCCTTACTTCGCCGTCTCGGCGACGAGGCGTTCGACGGCGTCGACGGCGTCGCCGACGGCGGTCGGGTTCTGACCGCCGCCCTGGGCGAGGTCCGGCTTGCCGCCACCGCCGCCGCCGAGGGTCTTGGCGGCCGTACGGACCAGGTCGCCGGCCTTGAGACCGCGCTCGCGGGCGGCCTCGTTGGTGGCGATGACCGTGAGCGGCTTGCCGTTGTTGACCGTGAACAGGGCCACGACCGCGGCTCGTCCGCCCTGGATGCGGCCGCGTACGTCGAGGACCAGCTTGCGCAGGTCGTCGGGCGTGGTGCCGTCCGGGACCTGCCCGGCGACGAGTGCGACGCCCTGCACGTCCTTGGCGGACCCGGCGAGACCGCCGGCGGCCTGGAGGACCTTCTCGGCGCGGAACTTCTCGATCTCCTTCTCGGCGTCCTTCAGCTTGCCGAGCATGGCGGAGACCTTCTCCGGGAGCTCCTCCGGACGGCCCTTGATCAGCTCCTGGAGCTGGGCGACGACCGTGTGCTCACGGGCCAGGAAGTTGTAGGCGTCGACACCGACGAGAGCCTCGATACGGCGCACCCCCGAGCCGATGGACGACTCGCCGAGCAGCTTCACCAGACCGAGCTGGGCGGTGTTGTGCACATGCGTGCCGCCGCACAGCTCCTTGGAGAAGTCGCCGATGGTGACGACCCTCACACGCTCGCCGTACTTCTCGCCGAACTCGGCGATGGCGCCCTGCTTCCTGGCCTCGTCGATCCCCATGACATCGGCGCGGACGTCGAGGTCGCGGGCGAGCACCTCGTTGATCTTCTGCTCGACATCCGTCATCACGGCCGTCGGAACGGCGGACGGCGAACCGAAGTCGAAGCGGAAGCGGCCGGGCTGGTTCTCGGAACCGGCCTGCGCGGCCGTCGGGCCGAGGGCGTCACGCAGGGCCTGGTGGGTGAGGTGAGTGGCCGAGTGGGCGCGGGCGATGGCCGTGCGGCGGCGGTCGTCGATGGCGGCGTGGGCCTTGGCGCCGACGGTGACCTCTCCGACCTGGACGACGCCCTTGTGGACGTACACCCCGGGGACCGGCTTCTGGCAGTCGCGGACCTCGATCACGGCACCGGAATCCACCCTGATCCGGCCGGTGTCGCCGATCTGGCCGCCGCCCTCGGCGTAGAAGGGCGTGCGGTCGAGGACGACCTCGACCTCGTCGCCCTCGGTGGCGGCCGGGGAGGAGACGCCGTCGACGAGGATGCCCACGACCGTGGACTCACCCTCGGTGTCCGTGTAGCCGATGAACTCGGTCTCACCGGCGGTGTCGGCGATCCCACGGTAGGCACCGAGGTCGGCGTGGCCGGTCTTCTTGGACCGGGCGTCGGCCTTGGCGCGCTCCCGCTGCTCCTTCATCAGGCGCCTGAAGCCGTCCTCGTCCACCGAGACGCCCTGTTCGGCGGCCATCTCCAGGGTGAGGTCGATCGGGAAGCCCCAGGTGTCGTGGAGCAGGAAGGCCTTGTCGCCGGGCAGGACGGTGCCGCCGGCCTGCTTGGTCTCGGTGACGGCGGTGTCGAGGATGTTGGTGCCGGCCTTCAGCGTCTTGAGGAAGGCGTTCTCCTCGGCGACGGCGACCTTCTCGATGCGCTCGCGGTCGGTGACCAGCTCCGGGTACTGCTGGCCCATCATCGCGATGACGACGTCGATGAGGTCCTTGACCACCGGACCCGTGGCACCGAGCAGGCGCATGTTGCGGATGGCGCGGCGCATGATGCGGCGCAGCACGTAGCCGCGGCCCTCGTTGCCGGGGGTCACGCCGTCGCCGATGAGCATCACGGAGGTGCGCATGTGGTCGGTGACCACGCGCAGGGAGACGTCCGAGTCGTGGGCCTCGCCGTACTCGACGCCGGTCAGCTCGGTGGCCTTCTTGATGACGGCCATCGAGGTGTCGATCTCGTACATGTTCTGCACGCCCTGCAGAATCATGGCGAGGCGCTCCAGGCCGAGGCCCGTGTCGATGTTCTTGCTCGGCAGGTCGCCGAGGATCTCGAAGTCCTCCTTGCCGGTGCCCTCGCCACGCTCGTACTGCATGAAGACGAGGTTCCAGATCTCCACGTACCGCTCGTCGTTGACGGCGGGGCCGCCCTCGACGCCGAACTCGGGGCCGCGGTCGTAGTTGATCTCGGAACACGGGCCGCAGGGGCCCGGGACGCCCATGGACCAGTAGTTCTCCTTCTTGCCGAGGCGCTGGATGCGCTCGGCCGGGACGCCGACCTTGTCGCGCCAGATGGACTCGGCCTCGTCGTCGTCGAGGTAGACCGTGATCCACAGGCGCTCCGGGTCGAGCCCGTAACCACCCTTGTCCTGAGGGCTGGTGAGCAGCTCCCAGGCGTACGTGATGGCGCCTTCCTTGAAGTAGTCGCCGAAGGAGAAGTTGCCGCACATCTGGAAGAAGGTGCCGTGCCGCGTGGTCTTGCCGACCTCTTCGATGTCGGGCGTGCGCACGCACTTCTGCACGCTGGTGGCGCGCGCGAACGGAGGCTTGACCTCACCAAGGAAGTAGGGCTTGAAGGGCACCATGCCGGCCGGGACGAGGAGCAGAGTCGGGTCGTCCGCGATGAGCGACGCCGAAGGGACGACGGTGTGACCGCGCTCCTCGAAGAAGCTCAGCCAGCGGCGGCGGATCTCGGCCGACTCCATCAGTGGTCCTCATTCCGGTTGTACGAGTACGTCGTCCTGTCGCTGTCGACGGACTTCAGGCTGTTGCGGTTCTCGATGGCGGTGTACCGCCGGGGGGAGGGCAGCTCGGGGTTCTCGTTGATCCCGAGGGCGTCACCCAGCTCGGCCTCCCGCTGGGCCATGTTGTCGCGGACGTCGAGCGCGAAGCCCACCGCGCGGTCCTTGAGACGGTGTCCGGCGTCGATCGCCTTGTTCGCGGCGCTCACTGCCAGGTTCTCGGGCGTCAGCTGCTTCAGCTTGCGGTTGACCTTGGTGGTGGCCCACACACCGGCGGCGACGCCCGAGGTGAACCAGAAGGTACGGCGGAACATCGCTGGCTCTCAGTCCTTCTTCTTGCGGAGGTCTCGCTTGTCCCGCCGAGAGACCGTGCGGCCCACGATCACGGTACGCCGGGGTGCTTTGACGGGCACGTCGTCCTTGCGGCCGCCGAGGGCCCGGCGCACGCCGTAGCCGAAGGCGGCGACCTTGACCAGGGGGCCGCCGAAGGTGGAGGCGACGGTGGTCGACAGCGCCGAGGCGTTCGACGTGACTTCCTGGACGTCCGACGCGATCGCGTCGACCCGGTCGATCTGGGTCTGCGCGGAGCGCACCGCCGCGGAGGCGTCGGCCAGCAGCGGGACGGCCTGATCGGTCACGTCCGCCACGAGCTTGGTGGTCGCCTTGAGCGTCTGGGCCACTCTCGCCAGCGCGACGGCGAGGAAGGAGACCAGGATCGCCCAGAAGACGGCCACCAGGATCCCGGCCACCTCTCCACCGGACACTGTGTGCACCCGCTCCCTGAAACGTGCCTGCATATCGAAAAAGTCGTACGCCGAGCCTATCGCGCCGGGGGTGGGGCTCCGTACCGGATTACCTCCCGCGCGCGGGAGGGTGACGCGGAGGGATTGTACGGACCGAACACGGCTCAGTACGCTCCGTGTCCCATGTGCGATCACCAGTCCGGCAGTACCCCGGTCAACGGCAATCTCCCCCTGGAACTCACCGCGTTCGTGGGCCGCGCGGCCGAACTCTCCACGCTGACACGGGCGCTCGGCACCGCGCGGCTGGTGACCGTCACCGGGGGTGGCGGGATCGGCAAGTCCCGGCTGGCGGCACGCGCGGCGGCGCGGTCGGTGCCCCGGGACGGTGTGTGGCGGGTGGAACTGGCGCCGGTGCGCGATCCGGAGTTCGTGGACTTCGCGGTGGTGGAGGCGCTCGGGCTCACGGACCACACCACCCGCGCGCCGTGCGAGACGCTGCTCGCGCATCTCGCCGGCCGCGAACTCCTGCTGCTCCTCGACGGGTTCGAGCACCTGGTGGACGCGTGCGCCTCACTGGTGACCGAACTGCTCGGCCGGGCGCCCGGACTCCGGGTGCTCGCCGTGGGGCGTCGCCCGCTGGAAGTGGCCGGTGAGTGCGTGGTGCCGTTGGGTCCGCTCGACGTGGACGAGGCGGTCCAGCTGTTCGCGGACCGGGCCGCCCGGCAGGGGATCGCTCTCCGGGACGATCCCGACGTACGGGAGCTGTGCCGACGCCTCGACGGCATTCCGCTGGCGGTCGAGCTGGCCGCGGGGCGGCTGCGGGCGCTGTCCCCGGGGCAGTTGCTGGAGCGGCTGGACGACCGGTTCGCACTGTTGACCGGGGGGAGCCGGGACGCGCTCCCCCGTCATCGGACGCTGCGCACGGCGATCGGCTGGAGCCACGAACTGTGCACGTGTGAGGAACGGTTGCTGTGGTCGCGGCTGTCGGTGTTCGCCGGGCGGTTCGACCTGGAGGCCGCCGAGTACGTGTGCAGCGGCAACGGGCTGCACTCCAACGACGTCCTGGCCGTACTGACGGAACTGCTCGCCCAGTCCGTGGTCACGCGCGAGGAGACCGCGACGGGCGTGCGCTACCGCATGCTGGACACGGTCCGGGCGTACGGCGCCGACTGGCTGGAGGCGACCGGTGACGCGGCCCGGCTGCGGCGACGGCACCGCGACTGGTACATGGGACTTGCGACCTCGTGCGAGCTGGACTGGTTCTCCCCGCGCCAGCGCGAGGTGGCCGCGCGCGTGGCGGCGGAGCTGCCGAACCTGCGGCTAGCCCTGGAGAACTGCCTGACCGAACCGGACGGGGCGCGTCTGGGCCAGTACCTCGCGGGGTCCCTGTGGTTCTGCTGGGTCGGCTGCGGCCGGCTGGCGGAGGGGCGGCACTGGCTGGAGCAGGCGGTACGTCTGGAGTCGGAGCACGAGCAGTCCCGGCTGAAGGCGCTGTGGGTGCTCGGCTCCGTGGCGATCCTGCAGGGCGACGCGGCGGCCGCGACGGCGGCGCTGCAGGAGTGCCGGGAAGCCGCGGAGCGGGTCGCGAGCGCCACGGGGACGGCGTACGCCGAGCACCGCACGGGCTGTCTGGCTCTGGTGACGGGCGACATGGCGCGTGCGGAGACGCTGCTGCGCTCGGCGCTGGCGCGCTACCAGGACATCGGCGAACTCAACAGCAATGTGCTGATGGCCCAGGTCGAACTCGCGATGACCCGGGCGGTCCAGGGCGATCTGCCGGACGCGGTACGGCTGTGCGAGGACGTGCGCCAGGTCTGCGACGACCATGGCGAGCGCTGGGCGCGCGGCTACGCGCTGTACGTCCTGGCGTACGCCGCCTGGAGCGGGGGCGACCCGGCGCGCGCCCGTGAGCTGCTGTGCGACTGCCTGAGCGGCGCCCACGCCTTCCACGATCTGCTCGGCTCGGTGCTGTCCATCGAACTGCTGGCCCTGGTCACGGCCACGGAGGGCGACCCGGCGGAGGCCGCCGCGCTGCAGGGTGCGGCGGGAGCCCTGTGGCCGTCGGTGGGCCTGCCGCTGTTCGGCTCGGCCCACTACAACGCCCCGCACGAGCTGTGCGAGGCGATGGCCAGGGAGCAGCTGGGCGACGAGCGGTACGAGGAGTCGTTACGGCAGGGTGCCCGGCTCGACCGGGAGGCCGCGGTGGACCGGGCGCTGAACGGAGCGCCGAAGCCGTCGGAGCCGTCGCTGGAGGCGCTGCCGGCACCGCGCGGGCCGGTGCGGCGTGCCGCGGCGAGCCTGGACATGCACGAGCCCGCCGCCTCGCCCACCCGGAAGGGCGGAGAGACGGCGGGCTGAGACGCTGGTGGTGCTACGTCCGCCGCTGGGTGATCAGCGGGCGTAGTACTCGACGACGAGCTGCTCGTCGCAGATCACCGGGATCTCCTTGCGGTTCGGCTCGCGGTCCAGGCGGAAGGCCAGGGCGCGGAGGTTCACCTGGAGGTAGCGCGGGGTCTCGCCGTCGGGGGCGAAGCCACCCTCGCGGGCGATCGAGAAGAGGGTCTTCTCGCGGCTGCGCTCACGGACCATGACGACGTCGTCGGGCTTGACGCGGAAGGACGGCTTGTCGACCTTCTGGCCGTTGACCTCGATGTGGCCGTGAACGACCATCTGGCGGGCCTGGTAGATCGTGCGGGCGATGCCCGAACGCAGGACCAGCGCGTCGAGACGGCGCTCGAGCTCGATGATCAGGGCCTCACCGGTCTTGCCCTGGACCTTGGAGGCACGCTCGTAGGCGCGGACGAGCTGACGCTCGGACACGTCGTACTGCGCGCGCAGACGCTGCTTCTCCAGCAGACGGACCTTGTAGTCCGAGTTCTGCTTGCGGCCACGGCCGTGCTCACCCGGGGGGTAGGGACGGGCCTCGAAGTACTTGACGGCCTTCGGGGTCAGCGCGATACCGAGGGCACGCGACTTCTTGACCTTGGGGCGGGACTGGTTCGGCATGAACCAAACACCTCGTGTCTCTGATGCGAATACGGCTTCACCAGGGTTAGGGGAGGTCGCATCCGCAGCCGGGGAAACCCCGCCGGTCCACTGGGGACCTGCCGGGCAGCCGCTCCCTGGTCTGGGCACAACGTGCAGCACGCGAGTGGCCCACCGACCTTTCCCGGAACTCCGGGTGGTGGTGGGCTGCCCGCGACACCGTTCGACGGTGCGCGACGCTCCTGGAGATCCTGGCGGACCAGGTCTCCGGCTGGATGTCCCGCTCTGGTGAGCCGGTTCCTCTTTCAAGGGGCCGGACACGGGACGCAGCACTTCGGGCGAGTCTACAGGGTGCTCAGGACCCCTTGCGACCGAGGTGCTTGCGGGTCCACTCCACGGCGTCCGCGTACCTCGCCTCGGCGCCGTGCCGGGTGGGTTCGTAGTAGGCGCGGTCCTTGATCGCGTCCGGGGCGTACTGCTGGGCGGCGATGCCCTCGGGCAGGTCGTGCGGGTACACGTACCCCTGCGCGTGCCCGAGTTTGGCGGCGCCCTTGTAGTGCCCGTCGCGCAGGTGGGGCGGCACGGGACCGGCCAGTCCCTTGCGTACGTCCTCCATGGCGGCGCCGATCGCCGTCGTCGCCGCGTTGGACTTCGGGGCCAGGGCGAGGGCGATGGTGGCGTGGCTGAGGGTGAGGGCGGCCTCGGGGAATCCGATCATGGCGACGGCCTGGGCGGCGGCGACCGCGATCGGCAGGGCGTTCGGGTCGGCGAGGCCGATGTCCTCGCTGGCGGAGATCATCAGGCGGCGGGCGATGAAGCGGGGGTCCTCGCCGGCCTCGATCATGCGGGCCAGGTAGTGCAGGGCCGCGTCGACGTCGGAGCCGCGGATGGACTTGATGAGCGCGCTGGCCACGTCGTAGTGCTGGTCGCCGTCGCGGTCGTACTTCACGGCGGCCCGGTCGACCGTCTCCTCCAGGGTCTGCAGGCTCACCTCCGCCTCGCCCTTGTCGAGGGTGGCTCCGGCGGCGGCCTCCAGGGCGGTCAGGGCGCGGCGGGCGTCGCCGCCGGCGATCCGCAGCAGGTGTTCCTCGGTGTCCTCGGGGAGGGTGACGGCGTCCCCCAGGCCGCGCTCGTCGGTGAGGGCGCGGCGCAGGAGTCCGCGCAGGTCGTCGTCCGTGAGCGGTTCGAGGGTGAGCAGGAGGGAGCGGGACAACAGGGGGGAGATCACCGAGAAGTACGGGTTCTCGGTGGTCGCCGCGATCAGGGTCACCCAGCGGTTCTCGACGGCCGGCAGCAGGGAGTCCTGCTGTGCCTTGCTGAAGCGGTGGATCTCGTCGAGGAAGAGGACGGTCTCCTTGCCGAAGCCGCCGGTGGCGCGGCGGGCGCCGTCGATGACCGCGCGGACCTCCTTCACGCCGGCGGTGATCGCCGAGAGTTCCACGAAACGCTTGTTGGTGGCCTTGGAGACGACGTACGCCAGGGTTGTCTTGCCGGTGCCGGGAGGGCCCCAGAGGATCACCGAGGACGGGCCGGCCGGGCCGCCCGCCCCCTCGCCGACCAGTCTGCGCAGGGGTGAGCCCGGCTTCAGGAGGTGCTGCTGGCCCACCACCTCGTCGAGGGTGCGCGGGCGCATCCGGACGGCCAGCGGGCTGGCGGCCGGGTCCTTCTCCTGGCGTTCTTCGGCTGCGGCGGTGAACAGGTCGGGTTCCACACCGAAAACCCTATGTCACCGCACTGACAATCCGGCCGGGGCTGCCGGGCGGCCCGGAGCGCGGGTGACGGACGGCTCGGAATCCGGGCGGTCGATCGCGGGTGACCGACGGCCCGGGAACCGGGCGGTCAGCTGGTCCAGAAGTCCCACCAGCGCGTGAGGACCAGCATGCCGATGATCCCGATGTGCAGGACCGGCATGACCCAGGTGAACTCGCCGAAGAAGCTCTTCAGCCAGCGCGGGGCGGGCAGGAAGTCGTTGCGGATGTTGAACGACGTGACGTACCAGAACATGACGATCGTGGCGACCCAGGCCAGCGAACACCACAGGCACAGCGCGTTGATCCGGTACAGCGACTGGAACATCAGCCAGGCGCAGAAGCCCACTCCGAAGAGGGTGCCGGCGTTGAAGGTGAGCCAGTACCAGCGCGGGAAGCGGGCCCGGGCGAGCAGGCTCATGCCGACGCAGATCACGATGCCGTAGCAGACCAGGCCGAGCACCGGGTTGGGGAACCCGAAGGCGGCTGCCTGCTTGCTCTCCATGACGCTGCCGCAGGAGACGACGGGGTTCAGGCTGCAGCCGGGGGTGAAGGTCCTGCCCTCGACCTTGGCCTCGAGCAGCTTGAACTTGTCGATCGTGATGACCCACGCGGCGAGCAGACCCGCCGCGCCGGTGATCACCAGCAACAGGGCGAAGGCCCGGCTGCCGCCCACCGTCCGCGGCGCGGCGTCGGCGGATGCCGACGAGGGCTCGGGCTCGGTGGAGACGTCCTTGACTCTGGTCTTGCTCATCACGCCGATTCCGTCTGCTGGAGAGTGGGACTTTCCTTCAAGCATCGGCCATTGTGCCGCACCGACGCGCGTGTCCACCGTTCGATGGACATAAGGAAGTACGCACGGTCGTCCCGGAATGCTCGGCTCCGGGCTGAAGCTCGAACACATGACAGCACAGGCGAAAGAACTCGCGGTGGACGTACGGGGGCTGCGCAAGCAGTACGGCGACGTGGTCGCGGTCGACGGCATCGACCTCGGCATCCACCAAGGTGAGGTGTTCGGCCTGCTCGGGCCCAATGGGGCGGGCAAGAGCACGACGGTGGAGATCCTCCAGGGCAACCGGGACCGGGACGCCGGCGAGGTGTCCGTCCTCGGGGCGGATCCGGCGCGCGGCACGCGCGCGTGGCGATCACGTGTCGGAATCGTCTGGCAGGACGAATCCGCGCCCGCGGAGTTGACGGTCGACGAGACCGTGCGGCACTTCGCCCGCTACTACCCGCGGCCGCGCGACCCGGAGGAGGTCATCGGCCTGGTCGGTCTCGAGGCCAAGGCGGGCAGCCGGATCAAGGCGCTGTCCGGCGGGCAGCGCCGGCGCCTCGACGTGGCGCTCGGAGTGATCGGCGATCCCGAGCTGCTGCTCCTGGACGAGCCGACGACGGGTTTCGACCCGGCGGCCCGCCGCCAGTTCTGGGACCTGATCCGCAAGCTGGCCGACGAGGGCACGACGATCCTGCTCACCACCCACTACCTGGAGGAGGCCGAGGCACTCGCCGACCGGCTGGCCGTGATCGCCAGGGGCAAGGTCGTCGCCGAGGGTGATCCCACCGCCCTGCGGGAGCGGTACGGCACCGAGGCCACCGTCGAGTGGACCGAGCCGGACGGCTCCCCGCGCACGGAGCGGACGCAGACGCCCACCCGGACGGTCGCCGAACTGATGCGCCGCTTCGACGGCGAGATCCCGGGGCTGCGGGTCGGCCGTCCCACGCTGGAGGACGTCTACCTGCGGCTGACCGGACAGGAGGACGCACGATGACCGCGACCGTCGTACGACAGCCCCGTGAGCCTCGTACCGAGGCGTCCGGCAAGCGGCTGCCCGGGGCATGGGGCCTCGGACTGCGGCGCGGCGCCCTGGAGCTCAAGCAGTTCTTCCGGCAGCGCGACCAAGTGGTGTTCACCTTCGCCTTCCCGGTGGTGTTCCTGTTCCTGTTCGCGTCGATCTTCCGCGACGACGTCCAGGGCGCCGGCATCACCGCGTCGCAGCTGTACGTCCCGGCGATGATGGCCGCCGGCATCATGTCCACGAGCTTCCAGTCCCTCGGCATCTCCATCGCGATCGAACGGGACGAGAAGGTGCTGCGCCGGCTGCGCGGCACGCCGATGCCGCCGGCGGCGTACTTCCTCGGCAAGATCTGGCTGGTTCTGGTCACCGGTCTGCTGGAGACGGCGATCCTGCTCGGCGTGGGCACGACGCTCTACGACGTCGAGCTGCCCTCGGACGGCGGCCGCTGGCTCGACTTCGCCTGGATCTTCGTCCTCGGGCTGACGGCGTGCGCGCTGCTGGGGATCGCGATCAGCTCGGTCCCGAAGTCGGGCAAGAGCGCCAGCTCCGTGGTCGTGCTCCCCTTCCTGGTGCTGCAGTTCATCTCCGGGGTGTACATCGCGGTCGACACGATTCCCGACTGGATGCTGAACATCGGCGCCCTGTTCCCGCTGAAGTGGATGTGCCAGGGGCTGCGCGGGGTGTTCCTGCCGGAGTCGGCGCGGGTCCTGGAGCAGACGGGAGGCTGGGAGTACGGCCGGATCGCCCTGGTGCTCGGGGCGTGGTGCGTCGGAGGATTGCTGCTGTGCCTGCTGACCTTCCGGTGGAAGAACCGGCGCGACGGGTGAGCGTCCCGGACGACGACACGGCCGGCGCCTACAGCTGGGCGCGGTCGTTCCGGATCTGGGACACGTACTTCGCGCTGATCTGGCTGGCCACTTTGGTCTTCGTGCTCGGCACGGGGTATCCGGGGTGGCCGGTGCGGGTCGCCGCGGCGGCGCTCCTGGTGCCGCTCGTCCCGTTGTTCGTGTGGGTCGGGCGGCCCATCCTGCGGGGTGATCCGCCCGAGGAACGGCAGGCTCTCGGCTATCTGCTGGCGGCCATGGCGCTGTTCCTTCCGTCGGCGATCCTCGTCGGCGAGACCCGGCTGATGACGTTCGCGCTGGTCCCCCAGTGCTTCATGACCCTGCGGATGCGGCAGGCACTGGTGGCGGTGGTGGTCATCAATCTGGTGCCCGTCGCCGGCTGGGCCCTGCTGTGGTGGCCCAGCGACCAGGACGTCTTCTTCAACTCCCTGTTCGCCGTGGTCACCCTGGTCTTCTCGGTGGCCCTCGGCGGCTGGGTGATCCGGATCATCGAGCAGAGCCAGGAGCGGGCCGCGCTGATCGCGGAGCTGGACGCGAGCCGTCACGAGGTCTCCCGGCTGTCGGCCGCCCACGGCGCGCTGGCCGAGCGGGAGCGGATGGCGCGGGAGATCCACGACACGCTCGCCCAGGGCTTCACCAGTCTGCTGATGCTGATCCAGGCCGTGGAGGCGGAACTCGACCACGACGTGCCGCAGGCCCGCCGCCATCTCGCGCTGATGGACGAGACAGCCCGGCAGAACCTCGCCGAAGCGCGTGCCCTGGTCGCCGGGGGCGCCCCCGCCGACCTCGACGGAGCCTCCCTACCGGACGCGCTGCGCCGCCTCGCCGCCCGCCACGAGGCGACCCTCCTCGTCACGGGCAGCGTACGTCCGCTGCCCGCCGGCCCGGAGGTGGTGGCGCTGCGTTCCTGCCAGGAGGCGCTGACCAACGCCCGTAAGCACGCGGGGAGTTCGTTTGCGGTCGGCATCTGTCTGGCGTACACCGACGACGCCCTGACCGTGTCCGTACGCGACGACGGCTGCGGCTTCGACCCTCGGACCGTCACCGGCGGCTACGGTCTGGCGGGACTGCGCGCCCGGGCCACCGAGGCCGGCGGCACGTCCGAGGTGCGCAGCGCCCCCGGCGACGGCACGACGGTGACCGTCCGCCTGCCCGTACCGTCCCCGAGGAGCGCATGGTGATCCGGATCATCCTGGCCGACGACCATCCCGTCGTACGAGAGGGCCTGCGGGCGATGCTCAGTGCCGAACCGGACCTGGAGGTGGTCGCCGACGCGTCCAGCGGGCCGCAGGCGGAGGTGATGGCGGCGGAACTGCGCCCCGACATCGTGCTGATGGACCTGCGGATGCCGGGCGGCGGCGGCGTGGACTCGATCGTGCGGATGAACGAGGCGGGGCTGCCGTGCCGGGTGATCGTCCTGACGACGTACGAGACGGACCGGGACATCCTGCGGGCGGTCGAGGCGGGGGCGGCGGGCTATTTGCTCAAGGACCTGCCGCGCGGCGAACTGGCCCAGGCGGTACGGGCCGCCGCGCGCGGCGAGACCGTGCTGGCCCCGTCGGTGGCGGCCCGCCTGGTCGACCAGCTCCGCACCAGGCCGGACCGCCCCCGTCTGTCGGAGCGCGAGACGGCCGTGCTCCGCCTGGTCGCCGAGGGCTGCACGAACGCCGAGATCGGTCGCCGGCTGTTCATCGGGGAGTCGACGGTGAAGACCCATCTGCTGCGGGCCTTCGGCAAGTTGGGCGTGGACGACCGCACGGCGGCGGTGACGAGCGCGATGCGGTTCGGCTTGCTGGACTGAGGTTCCTCGCCCTCGCCGCCGCTGCCCCTTCGGCCCCGTTTCGGGGGCCATCCCCCGGACCCCGCTCCTCACACGCCGGAGGGGCTGATTTTCAGCCCGTCCGGCGTGTGAGGACGAGGCCGTTCAGGCCGAAGCGGGGGTCTGCAGGCGGCAGTACCCCCGCCTCAGCCCAGCCTCGACTCCAGTTCCGCCACGATCTCGTTCACTCCGATCGCCGTCTGTTCGCCGGACTCCATGTCCTTGAGCTGGACGACGCCCTCGGCGAGGTCGCGTTCACCCGCGACGATCGTGTAGCGGGCGCCGCTGCGGTTGGCGTTCTTCATCGCGCCCTTGAGGCCCTTGGCCCCGTAGGAGAAGTCCGCCGCGACCCCCTGCTTGCGCAGCTCGGTGACCTTCGCGAACAGGACGCGGCGGGCCTCCTCGCCCAGCGGCACCGCGAACACACTGGTCGCGGAGGGGAGTTCGAGCTCGACGCCCTCCGCCTCCAGGGCGAGGACCGTGCGGTCGACGCCCAGCGCCCAGCCGACGGACGGCAGCGCGGGGCCGCCGATCATCTCGGACAGGCCGTCGTAGCGTCCGCCGCCACCCACCGCCGACTGGGAGCCCAGACCGTCGTGGACGAACTCGAAGGTCGTACGGGTGTAGTAGTCCAGGCCGCGCACCAGCTTCGGGTCGTCCTCGAAGGCCACGCCCGCCGCGGCGATCAGCTCGCGCACCTCCTCGTGGTACGCCTTGCAGGCGTCGCAGAGGTAGTCGCGCAGCAGCGGGGCGTCGGTCAGCTGCTTCTGGACGTCGGGGCGCTTGTCGTCCAGGACGCGCAGCGGGTTGATGTCCGCACGGCGGAGCGTCTCCTCGTCCAGGTCCAGGCTCCGCAGGAAGTTCTGCAGCGCCTCCCGGTACACCGGACGGCACTCCTTGTCGCCCAGGGAGTTCAGCAGGATCCGGAAGTTCCTGAGGCCCAGCGAGCGGTACGCCTGGTCGGCGAGGATGATCAGCTCGGCGTCCAGCGCCGGGTCCTCCGCGCCGATCGCCTCGGCGCCGACCTGGGAGAAGTGGCGGTAGCGGCCCTTCTGGGGGCGCTCGTAGCGGTAGTACGAGCCGGAGTACCAGAGCTTGACCGGGAGGTTGCCCGCCTTGTGCAGGTTGGCCTCCAGCGCGGCGCGCAGCACGGAGGCCGTGCCCTCGGGGCGCAGGGCCAGCCTGTCGCCGCCCTTGGTCTCGAAGGCGTACATCTCCTTCGTCACGATGTCGGTCGACTCACCGACCCCGCGCGCGAAGAGCTCCACGTTCTCGAAGCCCGGCGTCTCGATGTAGCCGTAGCCGGAGGTGCGCAGCGGCGCGGCGATCGCCTCACGGACCGCCAGGTACGTCGCGGAGTCCGGCGGGATCAGGTCGTACGTGCCCTTGGGGGCCTTGAAGGTGCTCACGGGAGGTCTTCCGTCACATTCCTCGTCGGGGAGCCTCAGCAGCGCCGCGCTCCTGGCGGCCTGCGGCCACTTGCCGCAGATACGGGTTGGTGGCGCGCTCCTGGCCGATGGTCGTCTGGGGGCCGTGTCCGGACAGCACCACGGTCGAGTCGTCGAGCGGCAGGCACACGCGGGCCAGCGAGTCGAGCATCTCGGCCATGTCACCGCCGGGCAGGTCGGTGCGTCCGATGGAGCCGGCGAAGAGCAGATCGCCCGAGAAGAAGACCGACGGGATGTCCGCGGCCTCGGGCATCTGAAAGGTCACCGACCCCTTGGTATGGCCGGGCGCGTGCGCGACCGAGAACCTCAGCCCCGCGAGGTCCAGCCCGGCGCCGTCGGTCAGCTCCTTGACGTCGTCCGGCTCCCCCACCGTCAGCTCGCCCATCAGCTGCGTCCCGATGGAACGGCCGAGACCCATCGACGGGTCGCTCATCATGTACCGGTCCTCGGGGTGGATCCACGCCGGTACGCCGTGCGCGCCGCACACCGGGACGACCGAGGCCACGTGGTCGATGTGGCCGTGGGTGAGGACGACGGCGACGGGCTTGAGCCGATGCTTCTTCAGCGTCTCCTCGACTCCCTCGGCGGCCTGGTGGCCGGGGTCGATGATCACGCACTCCTCACCGGCGGCGGGGGCGACGAGATAACAGTTCGTCCCCCAGGCCCCGGCGGGGAACCCGGCAATGAGCACGATCGTCCTTCGTTGTGTCGATTCGGGTGGGCTTCAAAGCGGTTACACCTGTGGTCAGAGCCTACCGGCGCTGCCGATTCCTCAGCCAACCCATATACGGTACGGGGCACACACAGGCGGTCGGCTCACAAGACGCACGCGTCCCAGTCGACGTACGAGACGCATGAGGAGAAAATCCGGTGGTCACCCAGGAACAGCGGAAGCGTCAGCTCGCCCGGGAGAAGTTCTTGCGGCAGCAGCAGCGCCGCACGGCCGCGCGGCGCAAGGCACGCATGCGCAACTCGGTGATCGCGTCGGTGCTCGGCGTGATCCTGGTGGGCAGTCTGGCCCTCTACACGAGCGGCGTCCTCAAGGACGACGACAAGGCCAACGCGAGCTCCCAGACGACGCCGAGCGCGTCACCGCCCAGCAAGGCCCCGGATCCGTGCGAGAAGCCGGCGGCCGGCAAGGTCAAGACGGCCACCTGGAAGAAGGAGCCGGCGGTGACCATCGACAAGTCGGCGAAGTACACGATGAAGCTCGCCACGACGTGCGGCGACATAGACCTCGCGCTGAACGCGTCGGCGGCGCCGCACACCGTGAACTCGTTCGACTTCCTCGCGGGCAAGGGCTACTTCGACCACACCAAGTGCCACCGGCTCACCACCGAGGGCATCTACGTGCTGCAGTGCGGCGACCCGACGGGCAGCGGCAGCGGCGGTCCCGGCTACACCATCCCGGACGAGAATCTCAAGGACAAGAGCCTCAAGGGCAACATCTACCCGGCGGGCACGGTCGCGATGGCCAACCAGTACAACGCGCAGACGGGCCAGGGCAAAAACAGCGGCGGCAGCCAGTTCTTCCTCGTCTACCAGGACAGTCAGCTCCCGCCCAACTACACACCGTTCGGCACCGTGTCCGCATCCGGCATGAAGGTTCTGAAGAAGATCGCCGCCGCGGGAGCGCAGCCGGCCGACCCCACGACGCAGAACACGGCACCCAACGCGACGGTCGTGATCAACAAGGCAACGGTCACCAAATCCTGACCCCCAGCTGCGTAATTTCGGTCGCGCGGGATGCGGACAGGCAACCCGCCGGTCGCCTATGTTGGCCGTGACGAAACTGTGGACGATGCCCGGGGGTGCTGAGGCCTCCCGCAGGCATCATGTGGAGGAGGCGCTGTGAGCAGCGACCCGTGGGGCCGCGTCGACGAGACGGGGACCGTGTACGTGCGTACGGCCGACGGCGAGCAGGTCGTCGGTTCCTGGCAGGCCGGCTCCCCTGATGAGGCGCTGGCCTACTTCGAGCGCAAGTACGAGGGCCTGGTTGTCGAGATCGGCCTCCTCGAGAAGCGGGTGAAGACCACCGACCTGTCGGCGAAGGACGCGCAGGCAGCGATCGACCACATCCGCGAGCAGGTTGACGCGCACCACGCGGTCGGTGACCTGGACGCCCTGCGGGTGCGGCTCGACAGTCTCGTGGAGACCGTCGAGAAGCGTCGCGAGGAGCGCAAGCAGCAGCGCGCGAAACAGTCCGACGAGGCGCGGCACGCCAAGGAGGCTCTGGTCGCGGAGGCCGAGGAGCTGGCGCAGTCCGACCAGTGGCGGGCTGCCGGTGAGCGGCTGCGCTCCCTGGTCGACACCTGGAAGGGCCTGCCGCGGCTGGACCGCAAGTCGGACGACGAGCTGTGGCACCGCTTCTCGCACGCCCGTTCGGCGTTCTCCAAGCGCCGCAAGGCGCACTTCGCCTCGCTGGACGCGCAGCGCGAGGAGGCCCGCCGCACCAAGGAGCGGCTGGTCGCCGAGGCCGAGTCGCTGTCGGGCTCGACCGACTGGGGTCCGACGGCCGCGCGCTACCGCGAGCTGATGGCGGAGTGGAAGACAGCGGGCCGCGCCCAGCGCGAGCACGAGGACGACCTGTGGAACCGCTTCCGCGGCGCCCAGGACGTCTTCTTCGCCGCCCGCAGCTCGGTCTTCGCCGAGCGGGACGCCGAGCAGTCGGAGAACCTGAAGCTGAAGGAGGAGCTGGCCGAGGAGGCCGAGAAGCTCCTGCCGATCGGGGATCTGAAGAGTGCCCGGGCCGCGTTCCGCTCGCTCAACGAGCGCTGGGAGGCCATCGGCCATGTGCCGCGGGACGCCCGGCCGAAGATCGAGGGCCGGATGCACGCCGTCGAGCGGGCCCTGCAGGAGGCCGAGGAGACCGAGTGGCGCCGGACCAACCCGGAGGCGCGCGCGCGTGCCGAGGGGCTGACCGGGCAGCTGCAGGCGGCCGTGGACAAGCTGAAGGGCCAGATCGAGCAGGCCCGCGCCCAGGGCAACAACGCCAGGGCCGACAAGCTGGCTCGCGAGCTGGAGGGCCGCCAGGCACTGCTGGACCAGGCGCTGAAGGGCCTGCAGGAGTTCGGCGGCTGAGCACAAGACGCATACGACAGAGGGGCTGCCGTACCTCCGGGTACGGGAGCCCCTCTGTCGTATGCGCTGCTACGACCGGCTGCGCGCCGACGTCACCCGGTACACGTCGTACACGCCCTCGACGCCCCGGACCGCCTTCAGGACGTGCCCCAGGTGCTTGGGGTCACCCATCTCGAAGGTGAAGCGGGAGGTGGCGACGCGGTCGCGGGAGGTCTGGACGGCCGCGGAGAGGATGTTGACGTGCTGGTCGGACAGGACGCGGGTGACGTCCGACAGGAGGCGGGAGCGGTCCAGTGCCTCGACCTGGATGGCGACCAGGAAGACCGAGGACTGGGTGGGCGCCCACTCGACCTCGAGGATGCGCTCGGGCTCGCGGGACAGTGAGTCCACGTTCACGCAGTCGCTGCGGTGAACCGATACGCCACTGCCCCGGGTGACGAAGCCGATGATCGGGTCGCCGGGGACGGGCGTACAACAGCGGGCCAGCTTGACCCACACGTCGTCGACGCCCTTGACGACGACGCCCGGGTCGGCGGGACCGACTCGTCGATCTCCTCGGTGGCCGCCTCCTCGCCACCGAGCGCCTGGACGAGCTTCTGCACGACGTTCTGCGCGGAGACATGACCCTCGCCGATCGCCGCGTACAGCGCGGAGATGTCGGGGTAGCGCATCTCGTGCGCGAGCGTGACGAGGGAGTCCCCGGTGAGGATCCGCTGGATCGGCAGGTTCTGCTTGCGCATGGCGCGGACGATGGCGTCCTTGCCCTGCTCGATCGCCTCGTCGCGGCGCTCCTTGGAGAACCAGGCCCTGATCTTGTTGCGGGCGCGCGGCGACTTCACGAAGCCGAGCCAGTCGCGGGAGGGGCCCGCGCCGGCCGCCTTGGAGGTGAAGACCTCCACCAGGTCGCCGTTGTCAAGGGTGGATTCGAGCGGTACGAGCCTGCCGTTGACCCGTGCTCCTATCGTGCGGTGGCCGACCTCGGTGTGGACGGCGTGCGCGAAGTCGACCGGGGTGGCCCCGGCCGGGAGCGCTATGACGTCGCCCTTGGGGGTGAAGACGAAGACCTCGTTGCGGGACAGGTCGAAGCGCAGGGACTCCAGGAACTCGCCCGGGTCCTCGGTCTCCTTCTGCCAGTCGAGCAGCTGGCGCAGCCACGCCATGTCGTTGAGGTGGTCGTCCTTGCCGGTGGTCCTCGGCTGGTCCGAACGCACCTTGGAGGTGCCGGCGACGGCCTCCTGCTTGTACTTCCAGTGCGCGGCGATGCCGTACTCGGCACGGCGGTGCATGTCGAAGGTGCGGATCTGGAGCTCGACCGGCTTGCCGTTGGGCCCGATGACCGTCGTGTGCAGCGACTGGTACATGTTGAACTTGGGCATGGCGATGTAGTCCTTGAACCGCCCCGGAACCGGGTTCCAGCGGGCGTGGACGGTGCCCAGGGCCGCGTAGCAGTCGCGGACGGTGTCCACCAGGACACGGATGCCCACCAGGTCGTAGATCTCCGCGAAGTCACGGCCGCGGACGATCATCTTCTGGTAGACGCTGTAGTAGTGCTTCGGGCGGCCGGTGACGGTCGCCTTGATGCGGGCGGCGCGCAGATCGGCCTGGACCTCGTCGGTCACTATGGCCAGGTACTCGTCACGCTTCGGTGCCCTCTCGGCCACCAGCCGGACGATCTCGTCGTACATCTTGGGGTAGAGGATCGCGAAGGCGAGGTCCTCCAGTTCCCACTTGATGGTGTTCATGCCCAGGCGGTGGGCGAGCGGCGCGTAGATCTCCAGCGTCTCGCGCGCCTTCTTCTCCTGCTTCTCGCGCTTGAGGTAGCGCATGGTGCGCATGTTGTGCAGGCGGTCGGCGAGCTTGATGACCAGGACGCGCGGGTCCTTGGCCATGGCGACGACCATCTTGCGCACGGTCTCGGCCTGCGCGGCCTCGCCGAACTTGACCTTGTCCAGCTTGGTGACGCCGTCGACCAGCAGGGCGACCTGGTCACCGAAGTCGCGGCGGAGCTGGTCGAGGCCGTACTCGGTGTCCTCGACCGTGTCGTGCAGCAGGCCGGCCATGAGCGTTGCCGGGTCCATGCCCAGCTCGGCGAGGATCGTGGTCACCGCGAGCGGGTGCGTGATGTACGGGTCGCCGCTCTTGCGCTTCTGGCCGCGGTGCCAGCGTTCGGCGACCTGGTAGGCCTTCTCGATCTGGCGGAGCGTCGACGTCTCGGTCTTCGGGTCGTTGCTGCGCACTATCCGCAGCAGCGGCTCCAGGACCGGGTTGTACGGGTTGGAGCGCTGGACACCGAGGCGGGCGAGGCGGGCGCGGACGCGGTTGGAGGAGCCGGTGCGGGCGGGCTGTCCGGTGGCCGGGCGGACCGCGGGGGCGTTCACGGGGCGCTGGGGGTCGGCCGGCTTGAGGCGCGGCTGCTCCGCCGGCTTCTCGACGGGCGCTGCCTGGGCGTGCTGAACCGGCCCGCGGGTGTCGTTCTTCGCGCCGGGCGCGTTCGTCCCGTGCGGTGCGGGCTTGGCCGCCGGGGCCGAGCCGGGCTCGGGCTTGGCGGCGATCAGGGGCTGGGCCTCGTCTGGCAAGAGGACTCCTCGTGCGCGATCCGGGTCACCCGGTCAGGCTCCGGAGATCCCATGGTAGCGATCCTGCGCCCCAGGATCGCCTTCTGGCCACTGTGAGGGCCGTCTACCGGTGAAACGCGAGGGACGGGCGCCGGATTCCTCCGGACCCGTCCCCGCGGGGTCCTGCGGGTGGCACCGGGGTGTCCACCCGGTGTTCCCAGGGCCTCAGATCTTGAGCAGCGCCTCCAGCGGGGCCCCGGCGAGGGCCGGTTCCAGACGGGCGCGGCCGCCCAGGAAGCCCAGCTCCATCAACACGGCGAGGCCCGCGACCTGGGCGCCCGCGCGGCGGATGAGCTGGATCGACGCCTCGGCGGTGCCACCGGTGGCCAGCACGTCGTCGACCACCAGCACGCGATCGTCCCCCGTGAGGTCCTCGGCGTGCACCTCGATCTCCGCGGAGCCGTACTCCAGGTCGTAGGCCTGGCTGAGCGTCGCTCCGGGGAGCTTGCCCGCCTTGCGTACGGGGATGAAGCCGAGGCCCGCGCGGACGGCGACCGGGGCGCCCAGGATGAAGCCGCGTGCCTCCAGGCCGACGACCTTCGTGGCGCCGGTGCTCGCGGCGACCTCGGCGAGGGCGTCGGTGAGCGCGGTGAACGCCGCCGGATCCGCCAGGAGCGGGGTGATGTCCTTGAACATCACGCCCGGCTCCGGGTAGTCGGCCACGTCACGGATACGGCTGAGCAACAGCTCTTCGATGCCCGTCATCGGCGCTTCCCCGAGGGTCGGCCACGGCCCCGGTTGCGGGAGGCGGGCTGGTTGCGGGGACCGACCACCGCGGGAGCGGCGTCGCCGTCCTCCGACTCGTCGTCGTCGAAACGCTCGTCGTCGACGGGGGCGTCCAGGGACTCGCCCGCCGTGGCGGCCTGGGCGCGCTTGGCGAGGACGCGCCTCTTGAGGGCCTTCATCGCCGGCTCGCGCTCCTTGAGGTCGGCGACGAGCGGCGTGGCGATGAAGATCGAGGAGTACGCACCGGCCGCGAGGCCGACGAACAGCGACAGCGAGATGTCGTTCAGCATGCCGGCGCCGAGGACACCGCCACCGATGAACAGCAGGCCCGCCACCGGCAGCAGCGCCACCACGGTGGTGTTGATGGAACGGACCAGGGTGCTGTTGATCGACCGGTTGGCGATGTCGCTGTAGGTCCAGCGGGTCTGCTTGGTGATGTCCTTGGTCTGCTCCTTGAGGCTGTCGAAGACGACGACCGTGTCGTAGAGCGAGTAACCGAGGATGGTGAGCAGACCGATCACCGTGCCGGGCGTGACCTCGAAGCCGACGAGCGCGTAGATGCCGACCGTGATGGTGATGTCGTGGATCAGCGCGACGAACGCGGCGATCGCCATGCGCCATTCGAAGGCGATCGCCAGGTAGATCACGACCAGGACCAGGAAGATGCCGAGGCCCTGCCAGGCCTTGTTGGCGATCTGGTCACCCCAACTGGGGCCGATCAGGTCGGCGTTGATGCTCTCCGAGTCGACCTTCAGGTCCTTGGCGAGCTCGTCCTTGATCTGGTTCGACTTGTCGGTGTCGATGCCGGCGATCTGGATGCGCAGGCTGCCGTTGCCGAGCTTCTGCACGATCGCGTCGTGGCCGGAGGCCTCTTCCGCGTACGTCTCGGCCTGGGCGACCGAGACGGCGGTGCTCTTCGAGGTGGTGAAGACGGCACCGCCCTGGAAGTCGATGCCCATGTTCAGGCCGCGCACCGCCAGGCCGACGATGGCCGTGATGGTGATCAGGATCGAGATGCCGTACCAGATCTTGCGGTTGCCGACGAAGTCGTAGCCGACCTCGCCGCGGTGCAGTCGGGCGCCGAGGGTGCCGAGCTTGGACATCTCACGCCTCCTTCGGGTCGACAGGGCCAGCGGCAGGGGAGGAGGGGCGGCGCGTGCGGCGCAGCGGCGGCTTGGCGCCGAGTGCCTTCGGGTCGAGGCCCGACCACTTGTGGCCGCTCGCGAAGAACTTCCGGCGGGCCAGGAGTGTCAGCAGCGGCTTGGTGAAGAAGAAGACCACCACCACGTCGAGCACGGTGGTCAGGCCGAGCGTGAAGGCGAAGCCCTGGACCTTGCCGACGGTGACGATGAAGAGCACCGCGGCGGCGAGGAACGACACGAAGTCGGAGACCAGGATGGTGCGCCGGGCGCGCGGCCAGGCCCGCTCCACGGCGGGGCGCAGCGTGCGGCCCTCGCGGATCTCGTCCCGGACCCGTTCGAAGTACACGATGAACGAGTCCGCTGTGATGCCGATGGCGACGATGGCGCCGCAGACGGCCGGCAGGTTCAGTGCGAAGTGGATGGTCGGGCCGAGCAGCGCCATGATCACGTAGGTGAGGGCGGCGGAGCACAGCAGCGAGGCGATCGCGATGAGCGACAGGCCGCGGTAGTAGGCCACCAGATAGATGATGACCAGGCCGAGGCCGATGGTGCCGGCGATCAGACCGGCGTGCAGCTGCTCACCGCCGAGGGCGGCGGTCACCGTGGTGACGCTGTCCTCCTTGAAGGTCAGCGGCAGCGCGCCGTACTTCAGCATGTTGGCGAGGCTCTGGGCCTCGTCCTGGGTGAAGCTGCCGGAGATCTCCGCGTTGCCGCCGGTCAGCGCCTGGCTGACGCGCGGGTCGGAGACAACCGCGCCGTCCAGGACGATCGCGAACTGGTTCTGCGGGGGCTGGCTCTGCGCCAGCTTGCCGGTGATGTCGGCGAACTTCTTGGAACCCTTGTCCGTGAAGTCCATGGTGACGGTCCAGCCGGCGGCGGTCGTCGTGTTGAAGACGGCCTGTGCCTTGTCCACGTCGGTGCCGTCCACGGCGGCGGGGCCCAGTACGTACTTCAGCCACTGGCCACCCTGCGCTTCCTGACCGCAGGCCACGGTGGTGTCCGTGGGCTTGGCCGACTTGCCGGCCTCGGCACGCTGTGCGGGCTTGGTGCAGTCCAGCGCGGCGTACTGGGCCTGGAGCTTGCCGGCGGCGTCACTGGCGCCGCTGCTCGCCGAGGGGGACGCCGAGGCCTTCGGGGAGCCCGAGGCGCTCCCGGACGGGGTGGCGTCGGCCTTCAGCGCGTCGGTGACGGCGCGGCCCTGCGAGGTGGAGTTCCCCGAGGGCGTGGTGGAGCTGCTGGGAGACGAGGACGAGGTGGCCTTCTCGGACGCCTTGTCCGTCGCCTTGTCGCCGCTGGAGGCGCTGCCGGACGGGCTCGGCGACGGGCTCTGCGTGGCGGCGGCGCCGGAGGCCCCGGTCGCCAGGACCGGCCGGAAGTACAGCTTCGCGGTGGTGCCGACCTGGTCCTGGGCCTCCTTGGAGTTCGTGCCCTTGGGGATGTTGACGATGATGTTCTTGGAGCCCTGGGTCTGAACCTCGGCCTCCGAGACACCAAGACCATTGACCCGGCGGTTCATGATGTCGACCGCGGTGTCCATGTTGGTCTTGTTGATCGCGGACTCCTGGCCCGGCTCCGCGACCGCCCGCAGCGTGATGCTCGTCCCGCCGGCGAGGTCGATGCCGAGTCGCGGGGTGGTGTGCCCGGACCAGAACATCCCGCCCGTGAGCGCCGCGATGGCGATCAGGATGAGGGCCAGCGAGCGCCCTGGCTTGCTCTGGGCACTCGCGCTCCGGCCCTTCTTAGGTGCTGCCACCTTCTCGTACTCCCTCTCGGGCCGCCTCGCGCCGGATCGGCGGGCGGGCGGCCATGACATGGTGTCGGGATCCCGTGCGAGCCGCGCAGGGTCCCCAGACGCACGGAGGCCCGTGCGCCTGGGAGTGCGCTACTTCGTCTCGGAGTCGCCGCCGGTCTTCTTCGGCTCCTCGTCCGTCTTCGGCTTCTCGTCCGTCTTCGCCTCCGCGGCCTCGGTGTCGGCCGGGGCGTCGGCGGGCTCCTCGACCGTGTCCTTCTTACCAAGGTCGACGGGCGTGTCGTCGGAGGCGGCGGCAGCGTCGGCGGCGGGCTCGTCGGTCTCGGTGAGGGAGGAGGCGTCGTCCGGGACGACGTCGGAGTCGGACTTCAGGTCGTGCTCGATGCCGTGGACGATGCGGTTGTACTCGTCGTCCGTCAGGACGGCACCGATCGCGTTCTTCGCGAAGAGGAGTTCGACGCCGGGACCGGCATCGACGAGGACCGTGTCCTCGCCCACCTCCTTCACCGTCGCGTACAGGCCCCCGATGGTGCGGATGCCGCTACCGGGCTGCATTTCGTTCCGCATGTTCGCGGCCGCCTGCTGCTTGCGCTTGGCCGAGCGGGTCATCAGGAACATGGCCCCGATGAGCACGATGAACGGGAGGAGGGTCACGAGACTCACGGGTCGGTACTTCCTTCACGCGACCGCGGTGTGAGCGGCCTGATGGTTGGGGGTGTGCATACCGCCGACAAAGGCGGCATCGGCGGAGTCTAAGCGAGTCCGCGCGCATGGAACAACGTTCAGCATGGCACCGGGGTTCCTGCTCCGGCCAATGCCCGCACGGTCACGACCAGGTCACGTCCCGAACAGGTCCTGTTGTCCGGTTCCGGTGGCCGCCGGGCGGGGCGGGGTGAGGCCGAGGTGCGCCCAGGCGGCGGGCGTGGCGACCCGGCCGCGCGGGGTGCGGGCGAGCAGGCCCTCCCGGACGAGGAACGGTTCGGCGACCTCCTCCACGGTCTCACGCTCCTCCCCCACCGCGACAGCGAGCGTGGACAGGCCGACGGGACCGCCGCCGAACAGCTTGAGCAGGGCCTGCAGGACCGCCCGGTCGAGACGGTCGAGGCCGCGGGTGTCGACCTCGTATACCTTCAGCGCGGCCGCCGCGATGTCGCGGGTGATGATCCCGTCGGCCTTGACCTGGGCGTAGTCCCGCACCCGGCGCAGCAGCCGGTTGGCGATCCGTGGGGTGCCGCGGGATCGGCCGGCGATCTCGGCGGCGCCGTCGGCCCCGATCTCCACGTCGAGCAGGTGGGCCGAGCGGTGGATGACCCGCTCCAGCTCGGCGGGCTCGTAGAACTCCATGTGCGCGGTGAAGCCGAAGCGGTCGCGCAGCGGGGGCGGCAGCAGGCCCGCCCGGGTGGTGGCGCCGACCAGGGTGAAGGGCGGCAGTTCGAGGGGAATGGCGGTGGCACCGGGACCCTTGCCGACGATGACGTCGACGCGGAAGTCCTCCATCGCCATGTACAGCATCTCCTCGGCGGGCCGGGACATGCGGTGGATCTCGTCGAGGAAGAGGACCTCTCCCTCCTGGAGGGAGGAGAGGATCGCGGCCAGGTCCCCGGCGTGCTGGATGGCGGGGCCGCTGGTGATGCGGATCGGGGCGTTCATCTCGGCCGCGATGATCATCGACAGGGTGGTCTTGCCCAGTCCGGGCGCGCCGGACAGGAGCACGTGGTCGGCGGTGGCGCCGCGCGCGCGGGCGGCGCGCAGGACCAGGTCGAGCTGCTCGCGGACCTTCTCCTGCCCGATGAACTCGTCCAGGTCCTTGGGGCGCAGGGCGGCCTCGACGGCCTGGTCCTCACGGTCGGCGACGGAATCCACCAGCCGCTCCTCGGCAGGGCCGCCGAGCCGCTCTTCGGCGGGGCTGTCGGTCGGGTCGTCCCAGTTCATGGAGTGTGCCTCGGGGTTCGCGGTCGGTTGGTCGTACGAGGAGGTGGGCGCCGTGCGCGGCGGCGGCCGGCCGGGTCAGCGCGCTCTGTTGAGCGTCTGCAGGGCCGCCTTCAGCAGGTGGCCCACCTGAGGCGTGCCCTCCGCGGCCTCGGCCTGCGGTGCGACCGCGTTGACGGCCTCGTCGGCCTCACGCGTCGCGTACCCGAGGCCGATCAGCGCGGCGTGCAGCTGATCGCGCCATCCCGTGCTGATCGGCGTACCGACGGCGGGCGCGCCGATCGGCCGGCCCAGGCGGTCCTTGAACTCCAGGAGGAGCTTCTGGGCGCCCTTCTTGCCGATGCCGGGGACCGCGGTGAGTGCCTTCTCGTCGCCGGTGGCGACGGCGCGGCGCAGGGCGTCCGGCGTGTGCACGGCGAGCATCGCCTGGGCGAGCCTGGGGCCGACGCCGCTCGCGGTCTGGAGCAGCTCGAAGGTCTGGCGCTCGTCGTCGTCCGCGAAGCCGTACAGGGTCAGTGAGTCCTCCCGTACGACGAGGGAGGTGGCGAGCTTGGCCGGCTGGCCGAGCCGGAGCGTGGAGAGCGTGTTCGGCGTGCACTGGACGGCCATGCCGACACCGCCGACCTCGACCACCGCGGCGTCGGGAGCGAGTGCGGCGACCGTGCCGCTGACGAAGGCGATCATGCCGTACGGCCTTTCGGAGTGATCGGGGTTCTGGCCGCCTGCAGGGCGACCGCCTGCTGGAGCCGGTTCTGGGCCGGGGCGCGCCAGATGTGGCAGATGGCGAGGGCGAGGGCGTCGGCGGCGTCCGCGGGCTTCGGCGGCGCGGCCAGCCGCAGCAGCCGGGTGACCATCGCGCCGACCTGGGCCTTGTCGGCGCGGCCGCTGCCGGTGACGGCGGCCTTGACCTCGCTGGGCGTGTGCAGGGCGACCGGGATGCCGCGGCGGGCGGCGCAGAGCATGGCGACGGCACTGGCCTGCGCGGTGCCCATCACGGTCTGGACGTTGTGCTGGCTGAAGACCCGCTCCACGGCGACGAATTCGGGCCGGTGCTCGTCCAGCCACTGTTCGATGCCCTGCTCGACGGCGACGAGGCGCTGTCCCAACTCGGCGTCCGCGGGCGTGCGGACGACACCGACGCCGAGCATGGTGAGCGGGCGCCCCGCGACACCTTCGACCACACCGACGCCACATCGGGTCAGTCCCGGGTCAACCCCCAGTACGCGCACCCCACGTCCTCCTTCGATCGCCTGTTTGTGCAGGCTATCGGGTGCCACCGACAACGGCTGCCGACGACGCCCGGCAAAGCGACGGGCCGACGGGGTGTGTCCCGTCGGCCCGTTGAGCCGCTTGGTCCGCTCAGCTCGCGGCAGCGTTACGCGTCGACCTTCTCCATGACCTCGTCGCTGACGTCGAAGTTGGCGAAGACGTTCTGCACGTCGTCGCTGTCCTCGAGCGCGTCGATCAGCTTGAAGATCTTCTTGGCGCCCTCCTCGTCCAGTTCGACCTGCATGGTCGGGACGAAGTTGGCGTCGGCGGAGTCGTAGTCGATCCCGGCGTCCTGAAGGGCGGTGCGGACCGCGACCAGGTCGGTGGCCTCGCTGAGCACCTCGAAGGACTCGCCCAGGTCGTTGACCTCCTCGGCCCCCGCGTCCAGGACGGCGGTGAGGACGTCGTCCTCGGTCAGCTCGCCCTTGGGGACGATGACGACGCCCTTGCGGTTGAAGAGGTACGACACCGAACCGGGGTCGGCCATGGAGCCACCGTTGCGGGTCATGGCGACGCGGACGTCGGAGGCGGCGCGGTTGCGGTTGTCGGTGAGGCACTCGATGAGCACCGCGACGCCGTTGGGACCGTAGCCCTCGTACATGATCGTCTCGTAGTCGGCGCCGCCGGCCTCAAGACCACCACCGCGCTTGATCGCGGAGTCGATGTTCTTGTTGGGGACCGACGACTTCTTCGCCTTCTGCACGGCGTCGTACAGCGTCGGATTGCCGTCGAGGTCCACGCCGCCCATTCGCGCCGCGACCTCGATGTTCTTGATCAGCTTCGCGAAGAGCTTGCCGCGCTTGGCGTCGATCACGGCCTTCTTGTGCTTCGTCGTGGCCCATTTAGAGTGGCCGGACATCTGCCTGTCTCCTTCGCGTAACCCGTCTCTGTACGAACCCCAGAGATCCTACAAGGACTCCGCTGTCCGGTTGGCGCGCACCATGTCGACGAAGAGGGAGTGCACGCGGTGGTCGCCGGTCAGTTCCGGGTGGAACGACGTGGCGAGCGCGTTGCCCTGGCGGACCGCGACGATGTGACCGGCGTGCTCGGCGAGCACCTCGGCCCTGGCACCCACGGACTCGACCCAGGGGGCGCGGATGAAGACGCCTTCTACAGGATCGCCCGCGATTCCCCGCACGCCGACAGCCGCCTCGAAGGACTCGTTCTGACGTCCGAAGGCGTTGCGGCGCACGATCATGTCGATGCCGCCGATCGTCTCCTGGCCCGAGCGCGGGTCGAGGATCTTGTCGGCGAGCATGATCATGCCGGCGCAGCTGCCGTAGACGGGCATACCGGCGCGCACGCGCGCGCGGAGGGGCTCCATCACGCCGAACAGGACGGCCAGTTTGGAGATGGTGGTGGACTCGCCGCCGGGGATGACCAGGCCGTCGACCTCGGCGAGCTCCTCGGGGCGCCGCACCGGCCTGGCCACGGCGTCGGCCGCGGCCAGGGCGATGAGGTGCTCCCGTACGTCGCCCTGGAGGGCCAGGACGCCTATGACAGGGGCTTCGTTGCTCATGGGGTTGGTTACCAGCCGCGGTTGGCGTAGCGCTCGGCCTCGGGGAGGGTGTCGCAGTTGATGCCGACCATGGCCTCGCCGAGGTTGCGGGACGCGTCCGCGATGATCTTCGGGTCGTCGAAGAAGGTGGTCGCCTTGACGATGGCGGCGGCGCGCTTGGCCGGGTCGCCGGACTTGAAGATGCCGGAGCCGACGAAGACGCCCTCGGCGCCGAGCTGACGCATCAGCGCGGCGTCGGCCGGGGTGGCGACGCCACCGGCGGAGAACAGCACCACCGGGAGCTTGCCGAGCTCGGCGACCTCGCGGACGAGCTCGTAGGGGGCGCGGAGCTCCTTGGCGGCGGCGTACAGCTCGTTGTTGTCGTAGCCGCGCAGGCGGGCGATCTCGTTCTTGATCTGGCGCAGGTGGCGCACGGCCTCGACGACGTTGCCGGTGCCGGCCTCGCCCTTGGAGCGGATCATCGCGGCGCCCTCGGCGATGCGGCGCAGGGCCTCGCCCAGGTTGGTGGCACCACAGACGAAGGGGGTGGTGAACGCCCACTTGTCGGAGTGGTTGACCTCGTCGGCCGGGGTGAGCACCTCGGACTCGTCGATGTAGTCGACGCCGAGGGACTGCAGCACCTGGGCCTCGACGAAGTGCCCGATGCGGGACTTCGCCATGACCGGGATGGAGACGGCCTCGATGATGCCCTCGATCATGTCCGGGTCGGACATACGGGCCACGCCGCCGTCCTTGCGGATGTCGGCGGGGACGCGCTCCAGGGCCATGACGGCGACGGCGCCCGCGTCCTCGGCGATCTTCGCCTGCTCCGGCGTGACGACGTCCATGATCACGCCGCCTTTGAGCTGCTCGGCCATGCCGCGCTTCACGCGGGCGGTGCCGGTCTCGGGAGCCTGGTTGTCGGAAAGCGTGGTGGACACGGGTGACCTCACTCGGTGAAAGAGGGTTGCTGCAAGCCCCGAGGAAACGGGAGAAGAGCAGGCCACATCAAGGGCCAATGGGAAGCCGGTGGATCGTTTTCCTGCCGTCGGCCGGTGAAAGTGGCCTAAGCCGGCCGGTCGGACAGGGCCGCGGGAGGTTCGTCGTCCATCTCGAAGGCGAGCGGGAAGGGCGCGTGTCCCGCCAGCCGGAACCAGCGCACCTTGCGGTGCCGGCGCAGTGCCCGGGCGGCCCGTACGGCGTCGTTGTGGAAGCGCCGGGCCATCGGCACCCTGCGCACCGCCTCGGTCAGTTCGCGGGCCGCCGCCTCTCCCCCGGGTGCCGCCCGTACCGCCTCGACCTGCGCGGTCTCGGCGAACACGGCCCGCAGTGCCTGGCTCAGTTCGCTCTCGGCGACCTCCCGCTGCTCCTCCTCGGCCTGACGGGCGGCGTGGGCCGCCTCGTACAGCACGATCGACGCGGCCGGGTCGAGCACTCCGGAGGTGGCCAGTTCCTGGGTCACGGAGGCGCGGCGCAGCAACTGCGCGTCGAGGGCGGCGCGCGCCGCGTCGATCCGGGCGTGCAGCCGGTCGAGCCGGCCGGCGGTCCAGCTCAGGTACAGACCGATGGCGACCAGGGCCACCGCGATCCAGATGAGTGTCGACGTCACGGGCCGCAAGGCTACCCGTGCCCGGCGGCACCTCCCGACCGGCCCGAAACCGGCCGGGCCGAGGACGCGATTGCCCCTTGGCCCCGGGGGACCTCTTGGGAAGCCTGGAGGTGAGGCCGGGAGGCGGGGCCATGACGCATGCCCGCGGCAGTGGGGGGGAGACACGATCATGGACAGACGTACGGTGCCGGCGGCGGGCGCCGCGGGAGTGGCTGCGGTGGGGTTCGGGGCCGCGCAACCCGCGAGCGCGGCGCTCCCGGGCGAGAAGGGGCCACTGCACCACGTCAGGCGGGCCCTGGGGCCGGCCGCGCGCGAGGCCGGAGTGGAGTGGGGCAACGGCTGGGTGCGGGCCCGGTTCACCGTGGCCGACGGCGGGGCGGTGCCGTTCGCCGTGGACGTCGTCACCGACACCGACCGGGCGCCCACCGATGTGGCGTACCTGCTGCCGGGCGGCGGTCTGAACTTCGCGGGCAACTTCTTCACTCCGCGCAGGCACAACCTCGCCCACCACTTCCGGCGGCTCGGTCACCTCGTCGTCGGCATCACCCCCCGCGAGGATCTGGCCACGCCGGACGCCGTGACGGCCGACCGGGGCCTCGCCGCCCACCGCCGCGACGTCCGCCGGGTCGTCGACACCGTCGACAGCGCGCTCGGCCTGCCGTACCACCTCGTCGGCCACTCGGCGGGGGCCGCGCTCGCTCTGGACAGCGCGTCCGAGGACGGCTCGCCCCGGCTGCGCCAGGTGGTGGTCGTCGACACCACGGGCCCCTACGAGGGCGACCTCGCCGTGCGGGCCGCGCGGACCCGGGACACCTTCCAGGCTCAGATCACTTCGGGGGTGTATATGACGGACCCGGGTCTGAAGGGGCTGCTCGCCCGTGCGGTGGCGGATCCGGAGGGGCCCAGTGCGGTACCGCGCCCGGTGGATCCCGCGACCCGGTTCACCCACGCCGGGCTCGCCCACTTCGCGCTGATCCGCACCGGCACGCTCCCGGGCCCCGCCAACTGGATCCACCACCAGGGCCACAGCGCGGGCGCGTACACGTTCGGCGCCACCCCCGCCGAGGACCGCTACGCCCTCACCCACAGCCCCTTCGCCGTCTGGGCGGCCTCGGGGGCCGCACTGGGCAGCGGGCTCGTCCCGACCGAGCTGCTGCGCGACCTGGCGGCCGTCTGGGCCGGTGACGACACGGTGTACCGCATCGCCTGGGAGCGGATCCGCGCGGAGGTGGTCTGGGTGAACATGGAGCTGGGCCGCGGCGACCACCCGCGCGGCGCCGAACTGATCCGCGCGGCGGGCAACCCGAGGGTGTCCTTCACGGTCGTACCGGGGTACGGCCACGGTGACCCGATGTTCGGCACGGCGGCCGACCGGGACGTGTGGCCGCTGCTGACACCTCGGTGGGCCTGACATCCCAAAAGCCCCGCGAGGGGGCCTGAACGAGCGCACAAGGCCCGTACGCGAGCACGAGGGCCGGCGGTGCCGCTCAGTCCCGCGCCAGCCCCAGCCGCGCCAGCAGGCCCGTCGTCCGTTCGTCGTCCTCCGGGGCGACCGCCGCCGCGCCGGACGTCACCGTCTCGTACACGGACAGGATGTCCGCGCCGACCGTCGACCAGTCGAACCGGCGTACGTGCGCGCTGCCGCGCGTGTGCAGTTCCGCCCGCCGCTCCGGGTCCCCCAGGAGCCGTACGGCGGCCTCCGCCAGCGCGTCCGCGTCCTCGTTGGCGAACAGCTCGCCCGCCGCGCCCTGGTCCAGCACCTGGGCGAAGGCGTCGAGGTCCGAGGCGAGCACGGGGGCGCCGGCGGACATCGCCTCGACCAGGATGATGCCGAAGCTCTCGCCGCCGGTGTTGGGGGCGATGTACAGGTCGACGCTGCGCAGGAACCGGGCCTTGTCCTCGTCGCTGACCATGCCGAGGAACTCCACGCGCGGGCGCAGGCCGGCGGGCAGCGACTCCACGGCCTCCTTCTCGTCCCCGCGTCCGGCGACCAGCAGCCGGGTCTGCGGACGCGCGGCGAGGATCTTCGGGAGGGCCTTCATCAGCACCGGCAGGCCCTTGCGGGGCTCGTCGATGCGGCCGACGAAGCCGATCGTGTCCCCCTGCCACTCGGGCCGGGGCTCGGCCCGGGCGAAGAAGTCGACGTCGACACCGTTGGGGATGACCACGGCGTCGCCGCCGAGGTGTTCGACCAGGGTGCGTCTCGCGTACTCGCTCACCGCGATCCGGGCGCTGATCTTCTCCAGTGCGGCCTGGAGGATGGAGTACGCGGCGATCATGGCCCGGGAGCGCGGGTTGGAGGTGTGGAAGGTGGCGACGATCGGGCCCTGCGCGGCCCAGCAGGCCAGCAGGCCGAGCGAGGGCGAGGTGGGCTCGTGGATGTGGATGACGTCGAAGCGGCCGTCGTGCAGCCAGCGCCGGACCCGGGCCGCCGACAGGAAGCCGAAGTTGAGCCGGGCCACCGAGCCGTTGTACGGCACCGGCACCGCGCGGCCGGCCGAGACGACGTACGGCGGCAGCGGGGTGTCGTCGTCGGCGGGGGCGAGGACGGACACCTCGTGACCGAGGCGGAGGAAGTACTCCGCGAGGTCGCGGATGTGGAACTGGACACCCCCCGGCACGTCCCAGGAGTACGGGCAGACGATGCCGATCCTCACGCGGTCCCCCCGTCGGGAGAGCGCGCGGGATCGAGGTCCTTGAGCCACAACCGCTGCAGCATGTGCCAGTCCTCCGGATGGTCGGCGATCCCCGTGGCGAAGGCGTCGGCCAGCGCCTGTGCCATGACAGACGTCTTCTCGGCCCGCGTACCTGACTCGGGGACCTCGACCGGGGCGTGCACCCGGCCCCGCATGACGGGTGAGTCGTCGTACCAGAGTGTCACCGGCAGCAGCAGCGCGCCGGTCTGCTGAGCGAGCAGCGCGGGACCGGCCGGGATCCGGGTGGCCTCCCCGAAGAACTGGACCTCGACCCCGGAGGAGGACAGGTCCCGTTCGGCGACCAGGCAGACCAGGCCGCCGTCGCGCAGCCGCCGGGCCAGCGTGCCGAAGGCGGTGCCGCCGCTGTGCGGCAGGACCTCCATGCCGAGGCCCTCGCGGTAGGCGACGAAACGGTCGTACAGCGTCTCCGGCTTGAGGCGTTCGGCGACCGTCGTGAACGGCGTCCGGAGCTTGGTGGTGACCCAGGCGCCGGCGAGGTCCCAGTTGGCCATGTGGGGCAGCGCGAGGATGACGCCCTTGCCTGCCGCGAGACCCTCGGTGAGGTGGTGCAGGTCCTCGGGGTCGAAGCCGCCCTCGATGCGCTCCGGGCTCCAGGCGGGCAGCCGGAAGGACTCCATCCAGTAGCGCAGGTACGACCGCATGCCCGCGCGGGACAGCTCGGCGAGGCGCTCGGGGCCCGCGCCCGGCACCACGCGTGCGTAGTTGCTCTCCAGCCGCCGCACGCCCTTGCCCCGCTGCTTCCAGGCGAGGTCGGCGATGCCGCGGCCGAGGCGGACGGCGACCGGCTCGGGCAGCTTCTTGACCACGCCCCAGCCCAGGCCGTACAGGGCGTCGGTGGCCCGGTCCTGGGCGCTCACTTCGCGGCCTCGCTCCCCCGCGTCTCCTGATGGTCGGCCGCGGCCTCCGCCTCGGCCGACTCGCGGCGGACGGTGACGACCCGCTGGATCAGCGTGACCAGGCTGCCGACGGCCACGATCCACAGGGCGACCGGCAGCAGGTACTGGATGCCGGGCACGCCGAATGCGTGCAGGCCCGCCAGCCCCGCCAGGGTGAGGGCGATCACCAGGCGCTCGGCGCGCTCGACGAGGCCGTTGACGGCGACCGGCAGTCCGATCGACTCGCCACGCGCCTTGGTGTACGACACCACCTGGCCGCTCGCCAGGCAGAAGATCGAGACCGCGCACAGGACGTTGTCGTCGCCGCCTCCCGCGTACCAGAGTGCGAAGCCGCCGAAGATCGCGCCGTCGGCCACCCGGTCGAGCGTGGAGTCCAGGAAGGCGCCCCAGCGGCTGGTGCGGCCGAGTTGGCGGGCCATGTTCCCGTCGACGAGGTCGGAGAACACGAAGAGCGTGATCACGACCGTGCCCCAGAAGAACTCGCCCCTGGGATAGAAGACCAGCGCACCCGCGACCACGCCGGCGGTGCCGAGGAGGGTCACCGTGTCGGGGCTGACGCCCCGCCGGATGAGAAACGCGGCGAACGGTGTGAGGACACGCGTGAAGAATGCACGCGCGTACTTGTTCAGCATGGCCTTCCCGAGGGTCGGTGTGGCCGAGCGGCCCCTGCTGGCCACCGGCTGGCCCATCGTAGCCACGCGCGCGCGTGGGTGACGGCCGGGCACCCGCGCCCCGGTCCCCAGATCGGGGGGACGGCCCGCGACCGGCAGGGGGCGGCGGGATCGCGTCCTTCGTATGGACGCACCGTGACGGGAGTGGAAAGCTCGAAGAACACCGCGGGCGTCGCCGGAGCCGCCACCGCTGGGGGTGCCTCCAGACGGAGTCTGGGGGAGGGTCCGCGTGTCCGCGCCCACAGTGACCTCACCGTGCACGGGAGGCAAGGCCATGGGCGACAAGGCGAACGCACACCCCGGAGCCGCCGGCAGGGCAACGGCGGCCGACCACCCCGCGTCCGTACGGAATGTGGTGCTGGTCGGCCACTCCGGATCGGGCAAGACGACATTGGTGGAAGCCCTCGCACTCACCACGGGGGCGGTGAACCGGGCGGGCCGTGTGGAGGACGGCGGCACCGTCTCCGACTACGACGAGATCGAGCACCGGCAGCAGCGCTCGGTGCAGCTCTCCCTGGTACCCGTCGAATGGGACGGGTTCAAGATCAACCTTCTCGACACCCCCGGATACGCCGACTTCGTCGGAGAACTCAGGGCCGGTCTGCGAGCGGCGGACGCGGCCCTTTTCGTGGTCTCCGCCTCGGACGGGGTGGACGGCTCGACCCGCATGGTGTGGGAGGAGTGCGCGGCGGTGGGTATGCCGCGGGCGATCGTCGTCACGCACCTGGAGGCGGCCCGCGCGGACTTCGAGGAGATGACCCGGATCTGCGCGGAGGCCTTCGGCGGCGACGACCCCGACGCCGTGCTCCCGCTCTACCTGCCGCTGCGCGGCCCGCAGGCGCCGGACGGGCACGCGCCCGTGACCGGGCTGATCGGGCTGCTGTCGCAGCAGCTGTTCGACTACTCCTCCGGGGAACGCAAGGAGTCGGAGCCCGGAGAGGACCAGCTGCCGCTGATCGAGGAGGCCCGCGGCCGGCTGATCGAGGGGATCATCTCGGAGAGCGAGGACGAGACCCTCATGGACCGCTATCTCGGCGGCGAGCAGGTCGACGTCAAGACGCTCATCGAGGACCTGGAGCGGGCCGTCGCGCGCGGGGTCTTCTTCCCGGTCCTGGCCGCGGCCCCCGCGGCCGAGGCGGCGCGGCACGGGCTCGGCACCGTCGAGTTGCTCGAACTGATCACGCGTGGCTTCCCGACCCCCCTGGAGCGCGAGGCACCCCGGGTCACCACGGTCGAGGGCGAACCACGCGAGCTGAAGCTGTGCGATCCGGACGGGCCGCTGGTCGCGGAGGTCGTGAAGACGGCGTCCGACCCGTATGTGGGCCGGGTCTCGCTGGTACGGGTCTTCTCCGGCACGCTGCGGCCCGACGCGACCGTGCACGTCTCAGGGCACGGGCTCACGGACCGGGGCCACGAGGACCACGACGTCGACGAGCGCATCGGCGCCCTGTCGGCCCCCTTCGGCAAGCAGCAGCGGGCGCTCGCCCACTGCATCGCCGGTGACATCGCGTGCGTGGCGAAGCTGAGCCGCGCGGAGACCGGGGACACCCTCTCGGCCAAGGACGACCCGCTGCTCATGGAGCCGTGGGAGATGCCCGACCCCCTGCTGCCGCTCGCCATCCAGGCGCACAGCAAGGCCGACGAGGACAAACTGTCCCAGGGCCTGTCCCGGCTGGTCGCCGAGGATCCGACCATGCGGCTGGAGCAGAACCAGAACACCCACCAGGTGGTGCTGTGGTGCCTGGGCGAGGCCCATGCGGACGTCGCGCTGGAACGGCTGCGCAACCGTTACGGCGTGCAGGTCGACGTCGTCCCGCACAAGGTCTCCCTGCGGGAGACGTTCGCGACCAGGACGGCGGGCCGCGGCCGGCATGTGAAGCAGTCCGGCGGGCACGGGCAGTACGCCATCTGCGAGATCGAGGTGGAGCCGCTTCCGGGCGGTTCGGGCATCGAGTTCGTGGACAAGGTCGTCGGCGGGGCGGTGCCGCGCCAGTTCATCCCGTCGGTGGAGAAGGGCGTGAAGGCCCAGGCCGCCAGAGGAGTCGCGGCCGGCTATCCGCTCATCGACTTCCGGGTCACGCTGCTGGACGGCAAGGCGCACTCGGTGGACTCCTCCGACGCCGCGTTCCAGACAGCCGGGGCGCTGGCGCTGCGGGAGGCGGCGGCCGACGCGAAGATCCATCTGCTGGAACCGGTCGCCGAGATCAGTGTCCTGGTCGGCGACGACTACGTGGGTGCCGTGATGAGCGACCTGTCGGGCCGGCGCGGCCGGGTGCTGGGCACCGAACAGACCAGTGGCGGAAGGACGTTGATCAGGGCCGAGGTGCCCGAGATCGAGATCGGCCGGTACGCGGTCGACCTGCGTTCGCTGTCCCACGGGACGGCCCGTTTCAGCCGTTCGTACGCGCGGCACGAGCCGATGCCGCCGCAGATCGCCGAAAGGATCAGAGAAGAGGCGGGCAGCGCCACGTAGGTGACGGCGGGCCCCACTGGTGACGTTCACGGAACGCTCCCCTCCGCGTCGGCGGGCGGCTTCGGCCGTCCGCCGACGGCTGTGGGGGGTGCGCGCCGGCCGTAGTGGGGCGTGCGCCGGCCGGAGTGAGGCGTGCGCCGACGGCAGTTGGGGCATCCGCCGACGGATGTCACTGCCTGCGGATACGCTGATGACCTGATCAACAGGTGTGCGGAGCACGGAAGTCGGGAAGGCCGCAGGAGCAGGACTCGCGGCGATCGGGGGCGGGAATGACCGTTCAGAGCGGTTACGCGGACATCTTCGGTCCGCAGGTGCCGCGCACGGGCGACGGGGACCAGACGGCGACGTTCGCGCTGGCCTCGGCGGCCTATCGGGACAGTCCGGTCGAGGAGATCCTCAAGGCCAACAACGAGTGGCACCAGTCGGCCGTCTCGGGCGGCCGCACGTGGACAAGGATCTTCCGCCCCAACCTGGGGGAAGCCTTCTCCACCGCCGTGATCGCCCGCATGCTCGGGGCCGGCCGCAAGCCGCTCATCCAGTCCTTCGGCGCCGAGCCGCAGGTCGTGGTCGAGCACTGCCTCGCGGCAAACAACATCCGCAGGGAACGGGACAACCTGCTCACCATCGTCATGGTGCTGTGCGGGCTGCTGTTCCTGCCCGGCCTGCTCATCTGGCTGCTGGTGTTCCAGATCCGCACGACGATCGCCAAACAGGAGGGCAGGGCCGGCGCCCTGGCCACCGCACTGCTCGTCGGAGTGGGCGCCCTCGCCGTGATCTTCCTGGTCAAGATGCCGTTCTCGGGCTTCTGGGCCTGGTACGCGCGCGCGGCGGTGGTCCTGCCGGTGGTCGGCTGGTTCTGGGCCAAGCAGATCTGTGAGCGCACGGCGAAGGACCTGCGGGAGCGCTGGAACAGCCTGCTCTCCGGCAGCAGCGTCGGTGCGAAGGTGCCCGAGGCGGTGCCGACCAGCCCCAAGGAGACGGCGGCCGAGCAACTGCGCCAGTCCCTCGCCAGGTTGAGCGCCGAGCAGCAGTCCAACTCGGTCTTCTACGCCGGGCCCAAGGGCATACTCGGGATGGGCACCCGCTGGGGCATCTGGCAGCTCGCCGAGGACCTGCTCCCCGCCGACCCCACCCGTGAGATCCACCCCTTCCGCAGCTGGGACGTCATACGCGCGATCCACGACCAGCTGCGCATGCTGGAGCGCGGCCCGCTGAACACCGGCGGCTTCACGAAGCCGTCGATACGCCACTGGGTCGTCACCCCCGTAGGGGAGAACACGAAGGAGGTGTCCCGGCCCGAGGGCACGGACGTGGAGGCGTACCAGGTCAAGTCGCACGCCATACAGGACATCTGCAACAAGCAGCAGTTCGGCGCGGGCGACCGGCACTACCTGGGTGTGCAGTGGACGCTGTGGGACGGGCAGCTGGTCATCACCATGCTGATCACGGTGACCGTGCTGCACGAGACCCTGCGCATCGAGGTGACCGGGCACGCGCTGGGGCCGGTGCACGGGCTGTTCACCTCCAAGCCGGAGGCCAAGGAGAAGGAAGTCGCGAAGTCACTGAAGTTCTGGGAGACCCGGAAGGTGAGGCTTCCCCTGGTCGACGCGGACGAGGTGGTGCGACTGACGGCCCGGGCACCCCTGACCTGGTACCCCCCACTGCTCAACTGGCTCGGCGGCAGCCTGACGCTCCCCGAACCCTTCGGACTGCGGCACGCCTGGGCGGACAAGCCGTGGCGGCACCGCTTCATGGCCGACGACGCGTTGCGTGCCGCGACGCCGGTCCTGCGGGTGGTGCACGCGGCGGCGATCCGGGTGCTGACGGAGAACGGCGTGGACACGGAGAAGTTCGGCACACGGTCGGCGTTCCTCAGCACGGCGGTGCAGGACACCTCGCCGAGTAAGGCGGATCTGTACGACGCGTAGGCCTCCGGCGGTGGGGGCTTGGGCGCGGAGGCCCGTCCGGGGCCCGCCGCCCCGGGCCCCCTTCGGCCTGAACGGCCTCGTCCTCGAGGAATCGCCGGACAGGGCAGAACGCCGGACGGGCGGGGCGATGCCCGCACCCGCGTGCCCCAGGGCTCGGCGGGCTACGCGGGCCAGGCGTCCGCCAGCATCTTCCTCGTGTCGGCTAGCAGCTGCGGCAGCACCCTCGTGTGGCCGACCACCGGCATGAAGTTCGTGTCGCCGCCCCAGCGCGGGACGATGTGCTGGTGAAGGTGGGCCGCGATGCCCGCCCCCGCCACCGAGCCCTGGTTCATGCCGATGTTGAAGCCCTGCGCGCCGGACGCGGTGCGCAGGGCGGTCATCGCCTGCTTGGTCAGGGCGCCCAGCTCGGCCGTCTCCGCGTCCGTGAGGTCCGTGTAGTCGGCGACATGGCGGTAGGGCACGACCATCAGGTGGCCGCCGTTGTACGGGTACAGGTTGAGCACGGCGTAGACCTGCTCACCACGTCGGACGATCAGCCCGTCCTCGTCGGACTTGGCCGGGATGGAGCAGAAGGGGCAGCCGTCGTCGGCACCCGGGCCGGTCGGCTTGTTCTCGCCCTGGATGTAGGCCATCCGATGGGGCGTCCACAGACGCTGGAACGCGTCCTGGGTCCCCACTCCCCACTGCTGCTCCGGCTCACTCGTCATGCAGTGCAGCATATGGCTTCGCCCGTTCGTGCCGTGTCGCCGGGGTTGGGGGAAAAGCGGCCCGGGACAAGCCGGCCCCGGTGGACAAGGACGACCGCCTGGCCGGCTGGGAACGCCGCAGCGAGGTACCGCTCGGCGTCGCGTCCCTGCTGTACCTGGGCTCGAACGCGGTACGGGTCCTCGGGCACGGCCTGCCGACGCCGTACGGGACTCCGCACTGGCCCTGACCTACGTGACCTGGGCCATGCTCGGCGGTGCTCCACGCCGGGAACCGTCGACCACGGCGAGGTCGTGCCGGTCACGCTCCAGGTCTTCAACGGCCAGGAAAGACGACAGGCCCCGGGGAAGCCGAGCCTCCCGAGAGCCTGTCGACGACAGCGGATCAGACCTGCGCCCGCTCCTCCACGACCTTCGCGATCTTCGCGATGGCCTCGTCGAACGGGATGCCGTTCTCCTGCGAGCCGTCGCGGTAGCGGAAGGACACGGACCCGCCGGACATGTCCTCGTCGCCCGCGATGACCATGAAGGGCACCTTCTGCTTCTGGGCGTTGCGGATCTTCTTCTGCATCCGGTCCGAGGAGGAGTCCACCTCGACCCGCAGCCCCTGCCTCTTGGCCGCGGCGGCGAACTTCTCCAGGTACTCCACGTGCCCGTCCCCGATCGGGATGCCGACCGCCTGGACCGGCGCCAGCCACGCCGGGAAGGCGCCCGCGTAGTGCTCCAGGAGCACCGCGAAGAACCGCTCGATGGAGCCGAACAGCGCACGGTGGATCATGACCGGACGCTGCTTGGAGCCGTCGGGCGAGGTGTACTCCAGCTGGAACCGCTCCGGGAGGTTGAAGTCCAGCTGGATCGTCGACATCTGCCAGGTGCGGCCGATGGCGTCCTTGGTCTGGACGGAGATCTTCGGGCCGTAGAAGGCCGCGCCGCCGGGGTCCGGGACCAGGGGCAGCCCCTGCTTCTCCGCGACCTGGCGCAGCGTCTCCGTGGCCTCTTCCCATGCCTCGTCCGAACCGACGAACTTCTCCGGGTCCTTGGTGGACAGCTCCAGGTAGAAGTCGGTCAGACCGTAGTCGCGCAGCAGGTTCAGCACGAAGGTGAGCGTCTTGTCGAGCTCCTGGGACATCTGCTCGCGGGTGCAGTAGATGTGCGCGTCGTCCTGCGTGAAACCGCGGGCCCGGGTCAGGCCGTGTACGACACCCGACTTCTCGTACCGGTACACCGTCCCGAACTCGAAGAGGCGCAGCGGCAGTTCACGGTACGAGCGGCCGCGCGCGTCGAAGATCAGGTTGTGCATCGGGCAGTTCATGGGCTTGAGGTAGTAGTCCACGCCCTCGTCGAGCTGCATGGGCGGGTACATGCCGTCGGCGTACCAGTCCAGGTGGCCCGAGGTCTCGAAGAGCTTCCCCTTCGTCGCGTGCGGGGTGTAGACGAACTCGTAGCCCTCCTCCTCGTGGCGGCGGCGCGAGTAGTCCTCCATGACCCGGCGGATGACGCCGCCCTTGGGGTGGAAGACGGCGAGGCCGGAGCCGATCTGCTCCGGGATGGAGAACAGGTCGAGCTCGGAGCCCAGCTTGCGGTGGTCGCGCTTCTCGGCCTCGGCGAGGAAGTCGAGGTGCGCCTTCAGCTCGTCCTTGGTCGGCCAGGCCGTGCCGTAGATGCGCTGGAGCATCGGGTTCTTCTCGCTGCCGCGCCAGTAGGCGGCCGCGTTGCGCATGAGCTTGAACGCCGGGATGTTCCGGGTGGTGGGCAGGTGGGGACCGCGGCAGAGGTCCTTCCAGCACAGCTCGCCGGTCCTGGCGTCGAGGTTGTCGTAGATCGTCAGCTCACCGGCGCCGACCTCGACGTCCGCGCCGTCGTCACTCGACGCCGAGCCCTTGAGGCCGATCAGCTCCAGCTTGTACGGCTCGTCGGCCAGTTCCTCGCGGGCGGCCTCGTCGGTGACCACGCGGCGGGAGAACCTCTGCCCCCGCTTCTGGATCTCCTGCATCTTCTTCTCGATGGCCTTGAGATCCTCGGGGGTGAACGGCTTCTCGACGTCGAAGTCGTAGTAGAAGCCGTCCTTGACCGGCGGACCGATGCCCAGCTTGGCCTCGGGGAAGAGCTCCTGCACGGCCTGCGCCATCACGTGAGCGGTGGAGTGGCGCAGGATGTTGAGGCCGTCCTCGGACGAGATCTCGACGCCCTCGACCTCCTCGCCCTCGGACAGGACGTACGACAGGTCCTTGAGCTCGCCGCCCACCCGCGCGGCGACGATCGAACGCTCGCCGGCGAAGAGCTCGGCGGCCGTAGTGCCCGTCGTCACCACGCGCTCTTCCCGCTCGGAATCGCGTTGGATGATCACACGGACGTCTGACACCGGTCTCTCCTGACTGAAGGCGGACTGCGGCGCCATACCGGGAGCGCGCGCATGACCGGATCGTACCGACCCGCGCCCCCCGACCGCTAAACGGATGACCACCGCCCCGACCGCCCCGGTCTCCCCCACCGGCGCATCAGCCCCACGGGCCCTGCTCTCAGTCCCCCACGCGCCTTCGCCTCACTCCCTCACGGCCCCCGCCCTCGCTCCCCCACAGGCTGCCGCCCTCACTCCCCTCCGCAGGTCTCCTCGAAGAAGGCCGTGATCTCCGCGGTGTCCTGCAGGGACTTCATCAGACGGTCCCGCTCCGCCTCGTCCACCTGCACCGGTACGACCTCGGAGGCGTCCGTCAGCCGCCGGAAGCCGCCCCGGCTCTCCAGCCGACCGAGCACCCGCACCGGCAGTCCGACGAGGTGCGCGTGTCCGGCGATCCGGTAGGACTCCTCGTCCAGGGTCAGCCGGACGTGCGGGACCTCCGCCCCGGCGATCACCCGCAGCCGTACCGCCCCCTCCCCGCGCGGCCCCGACCTGCGCATCCGGACCACGGCCCCGGTGATCCGCACCGGCATGGAGGGCTCCTCGCGCAGATAGCGGGCGCCGGCCGCGCGCAGGACGGGCAGGTCGCCGGGCGAGAACTCGACGGGCTCGCCGCCGGCCGCGCAGTCCTCGGGGACCCCGGCCGCGGGTGCCCACTCGACGGCGACCCGTGCGCCTTCCGTACCGCGCACGAGGGCGATCAGCGCCTCCGTGAGCTCACGGCTCACGCCCGCCTCCACCGCTCCGTCGAAGGCGTCCATGCCGCCGGTGGCGCGCTGGTAGTCGACGGCCTCGCGGGCGGCGTACAGGGCCTGGTGCAGGCGGACGGCGAGCGGACGGCCGGTGTCGACGGGGACGAACGCGGTCAGGCGGCGGCCCTCGCCCGCGGTGCCGACGAGCACGTTCTCCAGGGCCGTGGCGGCGGTGCGCCGGTAGCGGGCGCCGTAGTAGCCGGCACGCGCGCGCGTGGCGAGCGCTCCGGCGAGCAGCATCTGCCGGGCGGCCGTCCGCAGTTGCTCCTCGACCGTCCAGGGAGCGGCGCCGGCCGGTCCGGTGGGGACGTCGCGCCACCAGCGGATCTCGTCGCTGGGCACGGCGAGGGAGACCAGCACCTCACGCGCCGAGGGCACGGCGCTGCGGGACAGCGCGAGCAGCGCCTCGCCGAGCAGGTCGTCGCTGTCGGGGAAGGCGCGGCTCTCGGGCACCAGCAGACTCATGCCGCCGCCCGGTCCGGGCGGGGTCCAGCGGCCGTAGCGCCCGGCCGCGCCGCCGCGCCGCTGCCAGCCGTGCCGGTGCAGCAGGGCGCCGAGCACGGCGGGATCGACGTCGGCGGGGTCGGCGGGACGGGTCCAGGTGACGGCGGCCTGGTCGACGGGATGCGGTCGTACGGGCCGCAGTGGCTCTTCCAGCGGGCGGTGCGTCATGGTCTGCCTCCGGTCCCGACCCGCGTCATGATCTCGCACAGCGCCCGGTCGTCGAAGATGCGCGAGGTCGGTATCCGCACGGTGGTCCGGGTCCGGCCGGTGATCGGGTGACCGGCGAGGTTGACCCAGTAGCAGCAGTGCCTCAGGTCGAGCCGGTCGTGGCCGGCCCGCAACCAGTCGTCCTGCGATCTGGGCACGAGCATCACCACGAGGATCTTGTGCACCGAGACCGGACTGCGGGCGAGCTTGCGCAGGTGGTCGTTGTCGAGCGTGAAGGAGAACGTGCGCCCGGGAGGGTTCGGCGGGACCTGGTAGGTGCATTTCAACTGCACCTTGATGGTGACCTCGTCGTCGACGGTGTGCCCGGGCGAGCCGTGGCTGACGTGCCAGTCGATGCCGTTGTCCGGAAAGGGCTGCGACAACGAGCAGCCGGCCGCCGCCGCGACCGCGTGCAAGTAGCCCACCTGCAGGGTCTCCATGCAGGCGGTGGTGGCGAGTGTGCCGCGATGGGAAGCCGTGCGTTCGGGCAGCAGCCCGCCCCGCTCGGGCTGCGCTATCGCCATGACCAACAGCCTTCCAGAACAGGTGAAATGCCCATGCCTGGGCCGAGTGCATCCCGCGCCGGGCCGCTGAACTGCAAAGACCCGTATTCCTGTTGTGTCCTTCCGGCGTACGGCGCAAACAGCCCGGGTATCACCAAACGGGGCAGACGACGGGGCGTCAGCTGCCGCGGGTGGATGAGGGGTTGGGTAGGTATGGCTTGCTGGTACGAAGGGCCGCTGGCTGCTTTCGACACGGAGACCACGGGCGTGGACGTCGAGACCGACCGGATCGTGTCGGCCGCCGTCGTCGTCCAGGACGCCCCGGGCACCCGGCCGCGGGTGACCCGGTGGCTGGTGAACCCGGGCGTGCCGGTGCCCGCCGGGGCGACGGAGGTGCACGGACTGACGGAGGAGCATCTGCGGCACAACGGCCGCTGGCCCGCTCCGGTGATGTACGAGATAGCCGAGGCGCTGGCCGAACAGGCCCTGGCCGGGCGGCCGTTGGTGGTGATGAACGCACCGTTCGACCTGACGCTCCTGGACCGGGAGTTGCGCCGGCACCGTGCCTCGCCCCTGGACCGCTGGTTCGAGACCTCCCCCTTGCTGGTGCTCGACCCGAGGGTTCTCGACAAGCACCTGGACCGCTACCGCAAGGGCCGCCGCACGCTCACCGACCTGTGCGCGCACTACGGCGTCACACTGGAGGGCGCGCACGACGCGGGGGCCGACGCACTGGCCGCGCTGGATGTCGTACGGGCGGTGGGGCGCCGTTTCGCGGTGCGGCTGGAGCGGCTGAGCCCGGCCGAGCTGCACACGCTCCAGGCCGTGTGGCATGCCGCGCAGGCACGGGGCCTGCAGGCGTGGTTCGCCCGCAGCGGCACGGAGGAGACGGTGGATCCGGCGTGGCCGCTGCGCCCGGACATGCCGGCCGCGGCATGAAGAAGGCCGGTCCGCCTCAGGCGGACCGGCCTTTCCCGGTGGGCGATACTGGGTTCGAACCAGTGACCTCTTCGGTGTGAACGAAGCGCTCTCCCACTGAGCTAATCGCCCGGGAACGCACTGAACAATACAGGTCCCCGCGGGTTTCCTTCAAACCGTTGTCAGGTGGCCGGCCAGTCCGCGCCGCCCGGCCCGCATCATCAGCCAGTGGTTGGCGCGGAAGACCGGCCGTCCGGGTACGGCGAATCGCCTGAGCAGCGGCTTGCTGACGTCGACCACCTGCTCGTAGCGGGCCAGGCTGCCGGTGCCGTCCGCGGTGACCGTCCAGCGTGCCCAGCCGTCGATGTCCCCGGACACGGTGGTCTCCAGGACCCCGGCCGCCGGGTCCCGCCGCATCTCGCGGACGGTGACGGTCAGGTCGTACGGCAGGAGGGAGCGGATGCGGACGACGCCCGTCGAGTCGTCGATCCGGTTCACCTCGCGTACCTGGTGCCACCAGCGCGGATAGTCCTCGACCCGCTCCAGTGCGGCGTACACGACGGTGGGCGCGGCGGGCAGGCGCCACCGGCTGCGGAAGCGGTAACGGTTCCAGTCCATGTGCGGAGTCTGCCCGGGGGCGGGCAGGTGAGGCGTATTCCGAGTAGGACCTGAGTACGCGCACTCATGCCGTACGACGTGACGCGCACCACACTCGACGGCATGACGCACATTCCGCCACCGGCCGAGGAGTTGCGGATCCTCGACGCCGAGTTGTGGCGACTGGACGCCCACCGGGCCCAGTTGCTGGCCCGTCGTGCCTGGCTGGTCGCCACCCTGCAGAAGCCGCAGCCTCAGCCTCAGACCCGGTCGCTGCCCGTGGTCCCGCCCCGCCCGGAGACCTCCGCGCTCGGTGTGCAGAACCTTCTCCTCCTGCTCGGCGGTGTTCTGCTCACCGTCGCGGCGATGGTGTTCACCCTGGTCAGCTGGGGGCATCTGGGGATCACCGGGCGGGCCCTGGTGCTGGGCGCCGTCACCCTGGCCGCGCTCGCCGTGCCGGCGGTGCCGTTGAAGCGGGGGCTGCGCTCGACGGCCGAGTCGGTGGCGGGCCTCGGGCTCGCACTGACGATGCTGGACGCGTACGCCCTGCACGAGGCCGCGCTCGCGGGGGTCGACGGCACCGGATACGCGGCGGCAGCGACGGCCGTACTGGCCCTGCTGTGGGCCGGGTACGGCCTGCTGCCGGCCACGGCCGCCCTGCGTCTGCCGCTCCCCGCCGCCCTGGTGGCCGCCCAGTTCCCCCTGCTGCTGTGGGCGGTCGCGGCGGACGCGGGTCCGTACGGGATCACGGCCGCGCTCCTGGTGACCGCCGGGGCCGACACGGCGCTGGCGCTCCGGGTGGCCTCCGGGTCCGTGCGGATCGTCGCCGCTGTCGGCGCGTACGGCACGGGCGCCTGGGGCGTACTGGCCGCCGGCTGGCTGTCCTGGACGGCCACCGGCGAGGGCGCCGCCGCCCGTGCGGCGGCGCTCCTTCTCCTCGCCGCCGCGATCGCCCTGGGCGCCGCCTGGCGAAGTCGGGGCGAGAAGCGGGCCGTCGGTCTCGTCGTCGCCTCGGGGCTGCTCGCGGTCGGCGCGCTCGGCGGTGCGGCACGCCCCGCGCTCCCGGAGGTGTGGACGGTTCCGGTTCATCTGGCCTGCGGGATCGCCCTGTTGGCGGCGGTACGTGCCACTTTTCTGCCGGACGCGGTGCGAGGCGGCCTGGCGTGGGCCTCCGGCGCGGTGCAGGCGCTCGCCGTGCTGTGGACGCTGCCCGTCCTCGCCGTCGCGCTGCTGGGACCGGCCGGCTGGGTGACCCGCGTGTGGACCAGGGCGCCCTCGGACTCCCGGGCCGCCGTGACGGCGGACGTGCCCTGGCCGCCGCACGCGGCGACGGCTCCCCTCGTGCTGGCGGCCGTCGCGGCCGTGCTCGTCCTGACCGTCCGCGACACGACCTGGCGCCCACGAGCCCTGACCGGCGCGCTGGGGCTGACCTGGGCCACGACTGCGGTCCTTCCGGCGGTGCTGGAACTCCCTTACGGTGTCGGCCTGTTGGTCCATGGAGTGGGGATCGCCGCGGCTGTGGGAGCAGCCGGAGCCGTACACCGGGTGCAGCCGTCGCCCCAGGGTACGGAGGCGATACAGCCCACCACACCCACACTCGACGTACGTCATTACCTTCCCGCCAAGCTCACCGCCCTCCTCCTCGCGTTGCTCAGCTCCCTCAGCCTCACCGCGCTCTCCCTCGCCACCCAGACCGCGACCCTCACCGTGCTGTCGGTCCTGACCGCGCTGTGTGCGACCGTTTCCTGGTCCTCGCGTCTCACGCCCGTCACGGCCCCGGCCGCCCTCGCGTACGCCGCCGCGCTCGCCTGCGCGACCGGTGCCGCCGCGGACTGGACGCCCGCACACACCGCCCTTCTCGTGCTGGCGGTGCCCGCGGTCGCGGCCCTGCTCGCGGCACGCCTGGGCAGTTCTGTGGCGACCGTGCCGGTCGAGGCGGCGGGTGCCGCGGCGGGGCTGCTCGCCGTGGCCCTCGCCGTGGCCGACCCGCCCCTGCTCGCCCTCGTCCTGGCCCTGTGCGCGGTGATCAGCGCCGGGACGGCCGTACGCCCGGAGCGGCGCTCCCTAGGCCACGCGGCCACCGCCCTCTTCGTGCTGGCCACCTGGGTCCGCCTGGCCTCCTGGGACGTCGGCGCCCCCGAGGCGTACACGCTCCCGGTCACCGTCCCCGCGCTGCTTGTCGGCGCCCTGCGCCGACGCCGCGATCCGCAGGCATCCTCCTGGACGGCGTACGGCCCCGGACTCGCCGCCACGTTGATCCCGAGCCTGTTCGCGGCCTGGGGCGACGCCCACTGGACGCGTCCGCTGCTGCTCGGCGGCGCGGCGCTGGCGGTCACCCTGCTGGGCGCCCGGCACCACCTCCAGGCACCGCTGCTGCTCGGCGGCTCGGTGCTCACCCTGCTCGCGCTGCACGAACTCGCCCCGTATCTCGTGCAGGTGACCGGAGTGCTCCCGCGTTGGGTGCCTCCCGCCCTCGCCGGACTGCTGCTGCTCGCACTCGGGGCGACGTACGAGCAGCGCATCCGGGACGTCCGACGGGTGCGGGAGGTCCTGGGGAAGATGAACTGACCCCCGGCCAGCACAGTTAGGGCATCTTGTCGCCCAGCAGTGCCAGGTTCTCGATGGCGGCGAGGCCGTAGAGCGCGGTGTCGTTCGTGGACACCCACGCGGCCTCGCTGCCCGGCACCAGGGTGGCCGGTCCGCTCAGCTTCTCCGTCTTCCAGGGCGAAGACTCCTTGTAGCCGTCGGAGTTGTAGAACTTGTCCCACGCCCGCTTGGCGAGCTTCTCGTCCCCGGTCTGCACGGCGGTGTACGCGTCCAGACGCGAGTGGCCCTGGAACAGCAGCAGCGAGCCGAAGTCGGAGCCGTAACGGGCCTTCTGCTCGGCCTTGGTGGCGTTGAAGTAGCGGCAGTAGTCGAAGTAGGCCTCGTTGAACTTCGGCATGTCGACCAGGTCGATGAGCTCGGCGCACAGCTCGTTGAGGCCGAAGACGGCGGAGAGGTGCGAGACCGACACCACCGCCTTGTCGGCGACCGCGAACTTGCCTGTGTCGAGGTCGTACAACCCGCTGCCTTGGACGAAGCCGTTGGGCTGGGCGGCGATGCCCTCCATGGTCGAGAGCACCCGTGCCTTGGCCTTCTCCCACTTGGGACCCTTGCGTTCCCACTCGGTCAGCCAGGCCGACACCAAGCCGCTCCAGTCCGTGCCGAAACCGACCGACAGGGCGTGCCGGTCCGGGGTGTAGGGGTCGGTGCGGACCTTGCGCAGCGGGTCGAGGACGAGGAAGGTCTCGTCGGAGTCGACGTTGGCGTGCATGAGGTCACCGACCCGTTCGTCGGCGGTGAGGAAGTAGTAGAAGCGCCGGTAGGTGGTGTTGGCGATGCGCTGCTGCTTGGCGCTGTCGGCGAAGTGCTGCACACCGTGCCGGGTGCCGAGGCCGGCCCACTTGCCCAGGTGGTAGACGTCGACCTCGCCGGTGTGCCGGGTCATCGACTCGGCGAACCGGAAGATGTCGGAGCGTCCGCTTCTCAGATACGCGTACCAGAGCCACAGGTCGGGCGACAGCTCGGAGTTGTCCCAGGCGTAGCCGCCGATGTCGTACCGCCACACGTGCCGCGCCGAGTCGTACGTGTGCATGATGTCGCCGTAGTCCCAGAAGCCGTACCAACGGCGCTGCTCCACCTGGTCCCTGTAGTAGGTGAAGAGGAAGTCGAGGTGGTCCTCGATCTTCGCCTTGGCCGGCGTGGAGCGGTCGGGCTCGGAGTAGAGACTCGGGCCGAAGACCCCGGCCTTGATGAGCTGCTTGGGCGGGGCGGCCAGCTGCGGCAGCACCCGTACGGCCTCGACCTGTTCGGCGAGCTGCTCGGCGCTCGGCGTCGACTCGTTGGCCCAGAAGAGGAGTTCGGAGGTGCGGGCGATGCCGTACGGGGTGCCGAACTCGGGCTCGTAGTCCTCGTAGGTGATGTTGAGGCCTTCGAGCTGCTCGGCGAACGTGTCCTGGCCCATGCCGTCGTGGTAGAAGCGCAGGTCCATGGGCTGCGACTCGGGCGACCAGAGCCAGAGGGTGACCTCGGCCTCGTCGGTCTGGGCGTCGCGGATGTCGAGCTGGGCCGGGAACTTCTCCCAGAAGTCCCGCAGGCCGAAGGAGAGTCCGCCGCTCGCGCCGCCGACGTACCCGAAGCCGGAGGCCCGCTTGCCGCCGCCGGCGCCGATCCAGCCGTGCCCCTTCTTGGTGCGCTTGCGCAGGGTGAAGCCGTCGGCGGAGAGCTGGGAGAGGGTGTAGTCGCCCCACTCGGGGATGTACTGCAGCCTGGTCGTCACCCGCTGGTCCCAGGTGGACGGGTCGGGCAGCTTCTTCCCCTCGTACTGGGCCGCCTGCACGGCCGCGCCCGGGTCGCGGCGCAGTCCGGTGATGCCCTTGACGGCCTCGCGCAGCAGACCGGTGCCCTCGCCGCCGATCCGGATGTGACGGTCGTACGCCTGGTCGCGCATCGGCACGGTGAAGCGGACCCCGAGGCCGCGGATGAAGTCACCGCTCGCCTTGCCGGGCTCCTGTGTGCCGTCGTACGTGATGGTGTGCACCATGCGGAAGGAGTCGGCTCCCGCGTAGAAGTAGAGCCGGATCGAGAACGGCAGCCAACTCCGGTCGCCCTTGCGGTGCTTGCCGTCGATCCTGACGACCGCGCGGACCGGGCCGTCCTGTTCGACGGTGACCGAGGAGATGGCTCCCTCGAAGCGCTCGGTCTTCACCGAGCCCTGGTCCTCGTCCTCGATCTCGGGCTGGCGGATCAGCACGAGCCGGCCGTTCTTGGCGATCTCCGTCGAGCCACGGGTGACCGACTTGATCAGCGTGGCGCCGGACTTGCCGATCTTGGCCGTGATGACGCCGGTGGAGACGGTGATCGTGCCGCCGCTTTGGCCGACGGTGACCTTCTTGTCGGGGTCGGCGGCCGCACCGGCGGCGAGGGTGAGTTTGCCGGAGCCCGAACTCACCGCGTGGGCGGTCCACTTGAGCGAGCCGTCCGGCCAGTAGGCGATCGGCCAGGACTGTACGGGCACGGCCTTGCCGTCGGCGTCCGTGACCGAGAACTTCTGGTCCTCCTGGTGGACGCCCTTGGGCCAGGGCACACCGACGGTGGAGCCGGGGGCGGCACCGAGGCCGCCGTCCTCCAGCCAGTCCAGGGTCACGGGGCCGTCATCCGCGCCCGCGGCTCGCGGCGCGGCCTGCGCGTCCTTCGTTCCCAGGGCCCAGCTGAACTGGGCGGCGGCTCCGGCGACGGCGGCCGCCTTGAGAATGGACCTGCGGGGGATGGGAGACATGGAGATGCAGCCTTTCCTTCCGTGCGGGGTGGCGAGGTGTCATCAGGGGCATGACAGAGGGGGGTGCGACGCCCGGGGCGCCGACCTGGTGAGAGGGCGCCGCCCGTCAGCGGCGCCGGTGACGCTCCTCCACGGCTACGGCGGCCGCCGCGACGGCCCCGAGGACGGGCACCGCAAGCGGCGTGGCGAACCACGCGGACACGGCCACCACGGCCAGTCCGCCGACGATCAGGAAGGAGCCGGCGGGGTCGAGCACGGTCCGGCGACCGGCCTCGGCGAGCAGGGAACGCCAGGTGGCGGCGGGCGTCCACACCGCCGCCGCGCGCAGCCCGGCCACGACGAGCCCGATGAGCGCGAACACACCGACGGCCCCGACCAGCGGCCCGCCCGGGATCCCGGCCCGTACGGCCTGCACGTCCAGCCAGACCGCGGCCGCCGCGGCCCAGCCGGACAGCCCGGCGAGCCATCCGCCGCGTACGGCCACCCGGAAGTCGGCGGCGAACTCCCGCCAGCCGCCGGCCTCGTGAGCGGCACGGCGACGCAGGTGCCGCGCCCCGGCGGCGAAGGCTGCCGGGTAGGTGACCACGCCCAGCGAGGCCACCGCGATCCACACCCCGGTGAGCAGACACTCGGCGAACACCGCGAACCGCTCGGCGAAGACCGACTCCCCCCGCGCGGCGCGGGCTTTCACGCGTGCTTCGGCCATGGGAAACCGCCTCAGCCCTTCAGTCCGGACGTCGCCATGCCGTCGATCAGATAGCGCTGGAAGGCGAGGAAGAAGGCGAGCACCGGCAGCAGGGCGACCAGCGACATCGCGATCATGCCGCCGTAGTTCGCCACGCCTTCCTGGTCCACGAACATCTTCAGGCCGAGGGCGACCGTGTACTTGTCGGGCTCGTTGAGGTAGATCAGCGGGCCCAGGAAGTCGTTCCAGGAGTTGATGAAGGTGAAGATCGCGCTGGTGATCAGGGCCGGCCGGCACAGCGGCAGCACGATCGACCAGTAGATGCGGAAGTGCCCGCAGCCGTCGAGACGGGCCGCCTCGTCGAGCTCCTTGGGCAGGTTGCGCATGAACTGCACCATCAGGAAGACGAAGAACGCCTCCGTGGCGAGGTACTTCCCCAGCAGCAGCGGGGTGTAGGTGTTGATCAGGTTCAGGTTGCGGAACACCACGTACTGCGGGATCAGCAGCACGTGGTACGGCAGCAGCAGGGTGCCGATCATCAGGGTGAAGAGCAGATTACGGCCCGCGAACCTGATCTTGGCGAAGGCGTACGCGGTCAGCGAGCAGGACACCAGGATCCCGACCACCGAACCGACCGCGAGCATGACGGAGTTGACGAAGAACGTGGAGATCGAGATGTCCGCGATGCCGTCGGAGAGCCCGGTGTAGTTCGAGATGATCGGGTCGCCCGGGAAGAGGTCCAGGCTCCCGACGATGTCCCCGCTCTTCTTGAAGGAGCCGCCGATGAGCCAGATCACCGGGTAGAGGATCACCGCGAGGATCACCAGGGCCCCGATGTGCCAGGCGAGGGCCCCGGGAAGCCTGCGCCGGAAGGCGCTCTCCGTGGTGGCCGGGGCCGGCGTGATGTCGGTGGCCTGCGCGCTCATCGGGCGCCCTCCTCGTAGTGCACCCAGCGCTTCTGGGACCAGAACAGCACCGCCGTCACCAGGGCGACCGCGACGAGCAGCATCCAGGCCATGGCGGAGGCCAGACCCATCCGGCTGTTCTCGAAGCCCTGGACGTAGAGATAGCAGGTGTAGACCATCGAGCCGTCCGCCGGGCCGCAGGCGTTGCCTCCGGCGCCGCCGCCGACGATGTACGCCGAGCTGAAGATCTGGAAGGAGTGGATCGTCTCCAGCAGGACGTTGAAGAACAGCACCGGGGAGATCATCGGCAGGGTGATGTTCCAGAACCGCCGCCACGTGCCGGCCCCGTCGACCTCGGCCGCCTCGTACAGCTCGCGCGGGACCTGCTTCAGTCCGGCCAGGAAGATGACCATGGGGGCGCCGAACTGCCAGACGGTGAGCGCCACCAGGCTGTAGATGATCATGTTCGGGTCGCCGGTCCAGCCGCCGACGTCGAACCCGAAGACCTTCTGCGTACGGTCGACGATGGCGTCGTCCGCGAAGATCGCCTTCCAGACGATCGCGACGGAGACGCTCGCCCCGATCAGCGACGGCGCGTAGAAGGCGGCCCGGTAGAAGGCCTGTCCGCGCCGCTTCTGGGCGAGCAGCAGCGCCACCCCGAGCGCCAGGAGCAGCTTGAGCGGCGTACCGACGACGACGTACCACATCGTCACCTTCACCGAGTGGCGCCAGCGCGGGTCGCCGAACATCTCGGAGAAGTTGTCGAGGCCGATCCACTTCGGCGCGTCGAACAGGTTGTAGTCGGTGAACGCGAAGTACAGCGAGGCGATCATCGGTCCCGCTGTGAGCAGCAGGAAGCCGGCGATCCAGGGGGACATGAAGAGGTAGCCGGCCAGGGTCTCCCGGCGGCCCCGCCGCTTGAGTGCGGCGGGGCGCGGGGAGTTCACCGGACCGTGCCGCGGCTCGGAGTCCTTGGACAGGCCCTCCATCGCAGGGGCGTGTGTCACGGTGGTTCCCATCAGACGACGAGAGCCGTCTTCGACTCGGTGAAGAACTGCTTGACGGCCTCGGCGACCGAGCGCGTGCCCAGGGCGAGCTCCTCGGCGATCCGCAGGAAGGCGGACTCGCAGATGTCGGCGCCGTTCGGGTGCGGGGTGATCGGCTGCAGGACGCCCGCCTTGACGAGGGACTCCTCGTAGGCGGCGATCGCCTTGTTGACCTCGTCGGTCGGCTTGAACGCGTCGTACTGGGCCTGTGTCGCCGGCACCCCGCGGTCATAGCCCATGATCTTGGCGACCTCGGGGTCGTGCACCATGAAGTCGATGAACTGGGCGACTTCCTTGGGGTGCTGCGTCCTCTTGGAGCCGCTGAGCATCAGGGAGCCGAGGTACTGGCCGGTCTTCTTGCCGTCGGTGGTCGGAACGGGGGCCAGACCGTACTCGCTCTTGCCTTCAGAGGTGTAGCGGACGGTGAAGTTGTCCCAGGTGAACTCGCTGGCAGCGAGTTCCGCGGAGACGGCCGACTTGGGCTTGACCTGAGCGACCTTCTTGGCGTCGGCGAAGACGCCCTCCTGGATGCCCTTCTTGGCCTTCGTCCACCAGTCCGTCAGATCGGCCTCGGTGAAGCCGAGCCCCTCCTCGGTGAAGAACGCCTTGCCGTTCTGGCGCAGGTAGAGGTCGTAGAGGTACATGACGCCGTACATGCCGCTGTCGCCGGCACGCCCCGTCTTGTCGCGGATCTTCTTCATCGCCGCGTCGAAGTCGTCCCAGGTCCAGCCCTGCTCGGGCTTCACCCCGGCCCTGGTGTAGACGTGCTTGTCGATGACCAGTGCCATCGAGTTGGAGCCGACCGGAACTCCGAGGAGCTTGCCGTCGATCTCGCCGAACTTCTCCAGGCCGGCCCGGAAGCCGTCCATGGAGAGGTTGCCCGCCTTGACCTGCTCACTGAGATCCAGCAGCACGTTCTTCGCGTCGTATTTCCGCAGGAATCCAATGGCATTCTGGAAGACGTCCGGCGGGTTCCCGCCGGAGGCCTGGGTGTTGAACTTCTTCCAGAAGTCCAGATACGGCTGGAAGTCCGTTTTCACCTTGATCTTCGGGTACTTCTTCTCGAAGAGCGCGATGGTCTTGTTGATCCGCTGGGCGCGGTCCTCGGCTCCCCACCACGCGTAACGGATTGTCACCGTCCCATCGGACGAGGTGCTTCCGTCACCACCGCACGCCGTCGTCGCCGCCAGCCCAAGCGTGGCAGCCGTGGCACCGGCCGCCTTCAGGATCGTACGTCTCTCAACATTCCGGCTGGTTCCCACAGTCGGGCCTCCCCGCGCAGCGTCGTTGCCGCCTGCATGAATCGTTTCAAGTAAGCGCTTGCTGGCACAAGTTACGGAGGGCCCCGGAGTGCGTCAATGATTCGGACAGGAATTTCTCGCCGCCGGACAGGGCGAGTTGACGGAGCGTCGGGTCCGCCGACCGCTCGAGGGAGGGCGATGCCGCAGGTGAGGGGCACACGATCGACGGACCGAACACGACCGGGCCCAGGACGCGCGGATATTGATCGGCCAGAACTCGCCCGGACGCGGAGGCCGAACAGCGTCCGGAACCGACCACCCGCCACCGGCAACCGACCACCGACCACCCGCCACCGGCAACCGACCACCCGCCGCCTGCAGCGGCACCCCGGCACCCCGGCACCCCGGCACCCCGGCACCCCGGCACCCCGGCACCCCGGCGCCCCGGCGCCCGCGCCAGGGATCGCGCGCACCTCGGGATCGCGCACGCCTCACGCACAGACGACGGCGGCCCGTCTGCTTCTCTCGCAGACGGGCCGCCGTATCCGGGTGGGCGATACTGGGTTCGAACCAGTGACCTCTTCGGTGTGAACGAAGCGCTCTCCCACTGAGCTAATCGCCCGGGCGCACGGAGAACATTACCGCATGTCAGCGGGTGCGGTTGACCGGCGGCGACCGGCCCGCGCACCCCCGTCGGTGATCACTGGTCCTTGATCTTCCAGGGCATCACGACGCCGAACTTCCAGAGGTAGACGCCGACGATCACGGCCACGATCACCAGGCCGACCGACGTCAGGATGATGTTGCGCCGCCGCACCTTGGGGTCCAGCGCACGCTGGGCCGCCTCGGTGACCTTGCGTTTGGTCCAGCGCAGCACCAGCTGGGCCCAGACGAACTCGGTCGCCCAGATCGCCATGCCACCGAAGATCACCACCCAGCCCGGTCCGGGCAATGGCAGCATGATGATGCCGAGGACCACGACCGCGAGCCCGATGACGAAGATCCCGACCTGCCAGCTCAGGTGCAGCATGCGGCGTGCCTTGATGAATTCGGGCGCCTTGGAGCCGAGCCCCTGCTCGCTCGCCGACTCGTCCACCTTCGCCCCGTCCGCCGCCACGGCAACCTCGCCCGGCTCGTCACTCCCCGTATTCATGCAGCCAAACCCTACCGGACAGAAACCAGTCACCGGAATGGCCGTACCGTGCGAACACGCTCTCGGCCGGAAGAGTTACGTAAAGGCACGCAAAACACTCAGAGGGGTTTACAACGGCACCGTAGGTGGCATGTCGATTTCGCCGACGTGCGAATCCCCGAGCGCACACTGAGCGAAAGGCCCTGGCGCTTATGAACACCACGGTCAGCTGCGAGCTGCACCTGCGCCTCGTTGTGTCGAGCGAGTCCTCCCTGCCTGTCCCCGCAGGCCTGCGGTACGACACGGCCGACCCCTACGCCGTGCACGCCACCTTCCACACCGGAGCCGAAGAGACCGTCGAATGGGTGTTCGCCCGCGACCTCCTCGCGGAGGGCCTCCACCGGCCCACCGGAACCGGCGACGTCCGTGTCTGGCCGTCGCGCAGTCATGGCCAGGGCGTCGTCTGCATCGCCCTGAGCTCTCCGGAGGGCGAGGCCCTGCTCGAGGCCCCGGCGCGGGCCCTGGAATCCTTCCTGAAGCGCACTGACGCCGCCGTGCCGCCCGGCACGGAACACCGGCACTTCGATCTCGATCAGGAGCTCTCGCACATCCTGGCGGAAAGCTAGGGGCGAGACCGCACAGAGCCGCCCGGCGCCGTCCACTCGGGGAGACGGCTCGGGCCAAGACAACCGCATACGGCACACACCGGCGCCGTCGCCGCGGATCCTCGCGGGGCGGCGCCGGTGCGCGTGCTTCCCGGCACCGGTGAGGCGGCTGTCCGTCCGTTCCCGGTACGGGGAACGGACGGACACCGACTCTCCCCGCGAGCCGTTACCATCGGCCAGCATCGGCGGGCGTGCGCCCGACCCCCAGGCCAGGGAGCGAAACGTGCTGATCACCCACGACACCCGGTGCGCCCTCGACACCGTGGTGGATCTGGTCAACACGGCGCCGGACGACGACACGACGCCGGACGGGCTGCAGGATGTCGCAGCCCTGGAGAAATTCGTACAGAACCACAAGATGAGCGATGTCGGCGTTCTCTCGGAGTTCGATCTCTCGGCGGTGCGCAAGATCCGCGGACGGTTCGCCGCGGTCTTCGCCGCCCCGGACCCACGGACCGCCGCCGGACTGATCAACGAGCTGGTCGCCGCCGCGGGCACCACCCCGCGGCTCACGGACCACGACGGCTACGACTGGCATGTCCACTACTTCGCGCCCGGCGCCTCCGTCGCCGACCACATGGCCGCCGACTGCGGGATGGCGCTGGCGTTCTTCGTGGTGGCCGGTGAGCAGGAACGGCTGCGCCGCTGTGAGGCGCCCGACTGCCGGCGCGCCTTCGTGGACCTGTCCCGCAACCGTTCGCGGCGCTACTGCGACAGCCGCACCTGCGGGAACCGGCTGCATGTGGCCGCGTACCGGGCTCGGCGCAAGGAAGCGGCGAGCTGAGATCCGGCCGATCCGGAACTCGTGGCGGTCGGTCCGGAACGCCGGAGACCGCGGGTACGGCTCAGAGCAGCAGCAGATCGTGCAGCGCTGCCATGAGCAGGAGACACCCGATCACCGCAAGGAAGATCATCAGCGGTGGCTGGGAAAGGGCGAAGAGGCATCCGCGCGGCTCGTCCTGAGGTGGCGCGGCGTCGCTCTGTTTCGTGTCCAGCATCTCGCGGCGATGATGACGCAGTCCGCGCACGCCACGCGATCAACACGCCCGTAATGAGCGGGAGTTCGCAGTATTCCGTGATGTCCCGTTCGGGACGTGATCATTTCCGGACGGGCGGGGACCTCTCTGTGACGTTTCAGTCGTCATGCGGAGGTCATATGCCACCTCACCCGCCAGGTCAGATGCCGTGCTTCTTCAGGATCGCCTCGATGTCGCTGAAGTCGTCGGCCGCCGACTCCTTGCGCGGCCGGCTCGCCGGCTGGGCCGCCGGGCGGGTGGCCGGGCCCAGGGAGGGCGCCGAGGCCGCCGGGGCCACCGCCTCGCGCCGGGCCTCCTTCGCGGCCGCCCTGCGCTCCTTGCGGGTACCGCCCCTGCGGCGCTCCACCGCGCGCGTGGTCATGAACAACAGCCAGGAGACACCGAGCACCCCGAACCCGGCCCAGGCCGTCAGGCTGAAGGCACTGTCCGCGACCCACTCCACCACGCCGGTCATGACCAGACCGACGGGGACGAGCGAGTAGGCGGCGATGCGGGTGGCCGCGAGGAAACGCTTGCGGTACGCCGTGACCGCCGCGATGCCGAGGCCGGCCGCGGAGACGGCGGAAAAGACGGTCTCGGCAATCATCCGGTCCTCCAGGCGGGGCTGAGTCGGCAGGGGCCGCTGTCGTCCCTTCCATCCTGCACCCGTCCCACCTCGCCGGGCCATGCTCCGGCCGGACATCAGGGACATCTCCGGGTCGGCTCCTCCGCAGGTGCCGTACGAGGCGCGAGCCGTACGACCGGCAACGTGCCGCGGGAGCCGTACGACGCGGGCTGCGTGAGCGGACGAGTCATACGCTCACGCAGCCCGCGTGACCGGCCGGGTCCGATTGGGTCGTGCCGAGCCGGACTGGGAGACTGGGGGCATGAGCGACTCCTCCCCCGCCCGCCCCGCGGCCCCCGTTCTCGATGTCTGGTGCGACCTCCAGTGCACGGACTGCCGCAGCGCCCTGGACGACCTGCGGGCCCTGCGCGCCCGTTACGGCGAGCGGCTGGAGCTGCGGCTGCGGCACTTTCCGCTGGAGAAGAACCAGCACGCCTTCGCCGCCGCCCAAGCCGCCGAGGAGGCCGCCGAGCAGGGGCAGGGCTGGCCGTACGTCGAGGCGGTGCTCGGGCGGGTCGAGGAGCTGGACCGCGCGGGGGAGGCCTTCCTGATCGGGGCCGCCCGGGAACTCGGCCTGGACGCCGAGGAATTCGACACCGCGCTGATCGACGGCCGGCACATCCTGATCGTGGACGCGGACCAGGCCGAGGGCAAGGCGATCGGAGTGACCGGCACCCCCACCTATGTGGTCGGCGGCGAGCGCCTCGACGGCGGCAAGAGCCAGGAAGGTCTGCGCGAGCGCGTCGAGGAGATCGTCGACCGGCTGCTGGCCGAGCAGGGCGAGTGAGCCGGAAGCCGTCCACAGCAGGCTCGGCCCGGAGCAACGGCTTGGTACGGCAGTGGCTTGGCTACAGCAGCGGCTTGTAGAGGAGGTACTGCGTCGTCTCGTACCCGAGTGACTCGTAGAGCCGCTCGGCCGGGGTGTTGCCCGCGAACACGTTGAGGCCAAGGACCCGTCGGCCCTCGGCCATCGCCTGGGTCTCCGCCAACAGCATGAGTGTGCGGCCGTGTCTTTGACCGCGGTGGGCCTCGTCGACCTCGACGTCGAAGACGTAGGCGTTCTCGGCGCGCAGGGCGAGCCACAGGACGCCCACGCGCGTGCCCTCGTGTTCCAGGATGCTGAACAGCATGTTCTCGGTGGCCAGGCCCTGCGGCAGGAGCGTCTCGTGGTCGCGCCGGGACCTGGCGTACGCCTCGGCCTCCGGCACACCCCGTTGCATCCAGGTGCGCGCGTAGTGCTCCGACTCGTGCTCGTGCCACGCGTCGAACTCGGCCTCGGTCATGGGGCGCGCCCTGCTGCCGGCCGGCAGTGCCGGCGGGGTGTCGGCGAGCCGCTTCTCCATACCGCGGTTGCGCACCACGTAGCCGAGCGCCTTGACGAGCCGCAGTGCCGCCTCGGCGTCCGCGGGTACAGCGATCTCGAGCTGCCTGCAGCCCCAGCCGCGCGCCACCTCCTCCGCGGCGAGCATGGCCACCGTGCCCCGGCCGCGCCGACGGTCGGGCTCCTCGATGCGCACCTTGTGGATGCGTGCCACCGAGTCGCCGAAGTTGGGGGAGGTGCCCAGGTGTATCGCCCCGACGGGACGGCTGTTCACGCACACCTGGTAGTGGCGCGAACGCGTCCCGTCGGCGTTGCGCTGAAGCGGCTCGCTCGGCCGCAGAGTCGTGGTCATCAGAGGAGTTCTACCCTCCGCCGGGCCGTCGGTCAGCCGAATATCCGGCGGACTCACGGGTCCAGGTCGTGCCCCGACAGCTCGGCGAAGATCCGCATGGCCTTGGCGGTCACCGGGCCCGGGCCGCCCGGCAGTTCGCGGTCGTCGACGCGGTGCACCGCCTGTACGTCCCGGAGGGTGGAAGTCAGGAAGACCTCGTCCGCGCGCTCCAGGACGTCCAGTGGCAGGTCCGTCTCCCTGGCACCGGTCCACTCGGCCGCCAGGGCGCGGGTGATGCCCGCGAGGCAGCCGGAGGAGAGCGGCGGGGTGTGGATCTCGCCGTCGAGGACGACGAAGACGTTGGACCCGGTGCCCTCGCAGAGCTGCCCCACCGTGTTGCCGAACAGCGCCTCGGAGGCACCGTGTCGGCGAGCTCGGGCCAGGGCGACCACGTTCTCGGCGTACGACGTCGTCTTGAGGCCGGCGAGCGCGCCGCGTTCGTTGCGGGTCCAGGGGACGGTGATCACGGCCGTCGAGTCGGGGCGCCACGTGGACTCCCCGAGGGCGACCAGGAGGGTCGGGCCGTGCTCGCCGCGGTCGGAGCCGAGGGGGCCGTAGCCGCCGGTGTACGTGATGCGCAGCCGGCCGAGCGGCATCGGTTCGGCGGCCAGGACGGCGGTGCAGGCGCGGCGGACCTCGTCGAGGTCGGGGTCCGGCAGACCGAGGCCGCGTGCGGAGCGGGTGAGCCGGTCCAGGTGACGGGTGAGCGCGAACGGTTTCCCGTCGACCGCCTTCACCGTCTCGAAGACGCCGTCGCCCACGGTCAGCCCGTGGTCGAGGGCGGAGACACGGGCGGACTCGATGTCCCGCAGCCCGCCGTCGAGCCAGATCTTCACGTCGGTCCCTCTTCCTTCGCGTCGTACTGCCCCGAGTACTCTCCCGACGCTACCGCGAGCAGCCGGGACGCCTTGAGCTCGGTCTCCCGCCATTCAGTCTCGGGGTCGGAGCCCCAGGTGATGCCGGCGCCGGTTCCGAACCGCAGCACCCCGTCCGCGCGGTCGATCCAGAAGGTGCGGATGCCCACGGCCAGCTCACCGGTGCCGCGGTCGGCGTCCACCCAGCCGATCCCGCCGCAGTACGGCCCCCGGGGCGCGGTCTCCAGTGCCTCGATGATCCGCAGCGCGCTCGACTTGGGCGCCCCGGTGACCGATCCGGGCGGGAAGGCGGCGGCCAGCAGCTCCGGCCAGCCCGCGTCGGCGACCAGTTCGCCGCGTACCGTCGACACGAGGTGGACCAGGCCGGGGTGCTTCTCCACGGCGCACAGGTCCGGGACGGTCACGCTGCCGGTGACGCAGACCCGGCCCAGGTCGTTGCGGACCAGGTCCACGATCATCACGTTCTCGGCGTAGTCCTTCTCCCGCAGGTCCGCCTCGGTCCGACCGGTGCCCTTGATCGGCCCGGAGAGGACCGTACGGCCGTCGCGGCGCAGGAACAGTTCCGGGGAGGCGGTGGCGATCTCCACCCCGTGAGCGGGCAGGCGGATCGTTCCCGCGTAGGGCGCCGGGTTGCCGCGCGCCAACAGGGCGGTGAGGGCGTCCACGTCGGCGCCCGGGTCCACGGGCGCCGACAGCACGCGGCACAGGTTGGCCTGGTACACCTCCCCGGCGGCGATGCAGGCGCGGATACGCGCCACCCCCGCCTGGTAGGCGGCCCGGTCCAGGGAGGAGACCCACTCGTCGGCGGCCGGTCCGCGCCACGCCCCCGGCACCGGTGCGGGAACCGGCCGGTGATGTACGTCACGGAAGCGGGCGCAGGTCAGCCGGCCCTCGAAATCGGCGACCACGGCCCAGAAACCTGTGGAGTCCAGGGCGGCGGGGTCGCGGGTGACGTCGAGGAGCCCGGAGGCGACCCGGTCGCCGAAACGGGCAAGAGAAGGCAGGTGGAGCACGCGGCCGAGTCTATGGCGGGTGTCCTGGGGGTGACCTGGTGTTGTCCCCGGTGTTGTCCCTCGGGGGACTTCGCGCACCGCTGTGAGCAGGCGCAGCGCAGCACGCTGCGCAAACGCGTTTTTGTGCTGGCACCGGAATCCGCTAGAGTTCAACACGTCGCCGGGGCGCGCAAGCGAACCGAAACGACAGGCGGACGTAGCTCAGTTGGTAGAGCGCAACCTTGCCAAGGTTGAGGTCGCGAGTTCGAACCTCGTCGTCCGCTCGAAGGAATCAGGGGATCTGACCGGTCCCCGCACTCCTGGTGGAGTGGCCGAGAGGCGAGGCAACGGCCTGCAAAGCCGTCTACACGGGTTCAAATCCCGTCTCCACCTCCAAGGACGATTAGCTCAGCGGGAGAGCGCTTCCCTGACACGGAAGAGGTCACTGGTTCAATCCCAGTATCGTCCACTGAGGCCCTCGGGCTTCTGGAGCCGCGAGGCTTCGACCCGCGCGATTAGCTCAGCGGGAGAGCGCTTCCCTGACACGGAAGAGGTCACTGGTTCAATCCCAGTATCGCGCACGCGGAATCCGTGATCTTCGGATCACCCCGAGGACGATTAGCTCAGCGGGAGAGCGCTTCCCTGACACGGAAGAGGTCACTGGTTCAATCCCAGTATCGTCCACCGAGAGAGCCCCCGGCCGGTCGGCCGGGGGCTTCTTCGTGTGCCGGTCGGCCGGGGGCTTCTTCGTGTGCCGGTCGGCCGGGGCCGACCGGCTGCCGTCAGCTGGAGAACAGCATGTGGCCGAAGCCGCGGTTGTGGTGACCGCCGTGGTGCCCACCGTGGTGGCCGCCGTGCGGGGCGCCCCAGGCCGGAGCGGTGGGTGCGGCCGGGTACTGCGAGCCGGCCGGGTACTGCGGGGCGGCCGGCGGGGGCGGAACGGCGGGTCCCCCGCCCCACTGCGACTCCAGGCGGGTCAGCGCCTCCAGCTCGCCGTAGTCGAGAAAGATGCCGCGGCAGCCGCTGCACTGCTCGATCTGGACGCCGTTGCGGTTGTACGTGTGCATCGGCGCATGGCACTTCGGACACTGCATGGTCGGCTCAACTCCTCGCCGGTCGGTCCTGCTTCGCGTTTCGCCAGGACAGACTTCCGTCCGGCTGCGGTCGGTTGCACCTTACGTCGGGAAATCCCGCGGCACGTCCGGCGGGGTGGAACCCATGCGGTCGCAGGCGTCGACGAGGGCCTGCTCCACGTCGTCCAGCGGGCGGTCCGCGGCCACCGCCTTGGCGATCGAGCGGGCGGCGGTCTGCACGGTGAGGGCGCGGGCCGGGACGTCCAGGGCGGGCCAGGGGTCGCCGTCCGCGGGGACGGCCGGGCCGCCCGCCGTGCGGTAGGCGGTGAGGAAACGGGTCCAGTCGTCGGGCGCGAGCAGTCCGCAGGCGAACCAGGCGGCCGGGCGGGCGAGGTCCCAGGCCGGGACGCCGGGACCGAGGTCGTCGACGTCGATCAGCAGCCACGGGCCGTCGGGGGCCGGGTGGCGGACGAGTTGGCCGAGGTGGAGGTCGCCGTGGCACAGGGTGGTGGTGTCCGGCATGGGGGTCTCGGCGCGGGCCCAGGCGGGGAGGGTGGACCAGGCGCGCAGGACGGGGTGCGTGGCGGGGTGGGCGCCGGCGGTACGGAGGCGGGCCACGGCGAGGGCGGCCTTGGCGGGGCCACGCATGGGGGGCAGCGAGGCGGTCGGGGCCGGTGAGCGGTGGAGGCGGGCGAGGAGGGTGGCGGCGGCCTCCCAGGGGGCCGCTTGCGGGTTGTCCGGGTCCACGGGAGTGCCGTACGGCCAGAACGTGACGAGTCGGCCGTGCAGGGTGACGGGCGTCGGGCTGAGCGGCGCGAGGAGGATGCCGGGGAGGTGGGCGGCGGCGGTGAGGCGGGGGGTCAGTTCCACCGTGGCCGTGTCCGGGGCGTGGGCCTTGGCGACGGTGTGGGCGTGGCGGACGACGGTGGCGTCGGGGCGGTCGGCGAGGATCGTGGTCGCTTCGCCGGCTGTGGCTTCGCCGCGTCCTCCACCCGACGTTCCGCGTACTCCGCCTGACGTGTCGTGTCCTCCACCTGACGTTCCGCCCGGCGCTCCGCAGGGGCAGGCCGAGGTCGTCGCGTGGGCCTGTGCCGTGGCTCGGGTCGTGAGCTCGGTGAGGAGGGGGATGGTGGTCACGGTTCTCCTCGGGCGGGCGGATCGCTCGTCCGTGAGGGTACGCAGGTCTTCGGGGGCGGGAGCCGCGAGGGTGCGGTCGCCCGGTTCGGCACACAGCAATGCCGGCGCAGCTCCCCAGCTGCGCCGGCATCTGTGCCGTCCGCCGCACCCCCGTCCCCACGGGGTTTCATGGGTGGATGTCCCCGCCCGGACCGCTCTTCCGGGCCTGGGGTCGCCGCTCAGCGCCCCAGCATCACGCCCACGGACGACGCCTGTGTGGCCACTGTCTCCCACCCGTCGAAGACGAGGAGGAGCAGTGCCGCCAGGGGAAGGGCCATGAGTGTCGCCACCAGGGGGTGGCGGCGACCCGTCCGACGGGGGCGGAGCGCGATGCGCTCCTGGGTGCGGACCAGTGTCCGCGGTGCCGTCAGGGCCATGGTCCCTCTCCTGACCGTCTCGGTTGTCGTTGGCAGCGGCGGGTGTCTGACCTCGGGGGACGAGTGCTGCACCCGCCGCTTGACCTCAAATCTAGGCGTCCGGCGCCTCCCGGGCGTCATGCCCTCGTACCGATTGCCGGGCCTCCCGGAGGATGAGCCATGACCTGCGGAGTACTCCCCTGGGTGGAGACGACGTCCTGGGTCTCGGGGTCTTCCCGGAGGGGGCGTCCGGAGTGCCCCGATGTTTCCGAGCTGTCCTCCCGCGGGACCGGCTGTTCGAGCGGCGCAAGCACCCGGTTCGCCATGAAGCGGGCCGTCCGGACGACCGAGCCTCTCCCACTGCCTGAACGGCGCGGGGAGACCCCCACCGGGTGACTTCACTCACTTCCCCCACCCCTCGGCGTACCGCCGTCTCCACCCGGCGGCCCGCCTGCCACCACCTCGTAGGTACGTGTCGTGTCCCCGGCGTCCACGACTGTTTCCACGCGGTCACCCTTCACGGGTTCAATCCCCCTTCTATGGCAGGCCGTTGAGATCACCGGCACGGCGAAGCCGGTCCGTTCGCGCGGCCCCTGACCACTCTTCACGTCTCTCCCGGGGCACTGACAATCCATCGGGCCGAGAGGGCGCGGCCTCTGCGCGCGGCGGGCCGGGGAAACGTAAGCTGTGGCACGTCACACGGACCGGGCAGCGGGGATGAACATGGCGATGATGCGCCTGAGGCGCGAGGACCCGCGCGTCGTCGGCTCGTTCAGGCTCCACAGACGGCTCGGAGCGGGCGGGATGGGCGTCGTCTATCTCGGCTCCGACCGCAAGGGGCAGCGGGTCGCGCTGAAGGTGATCCGGCCTGACCTGGCCGAGGACCAGGAGTTCCGCTCGCGGTTCGCGCGCGAGGTCTCGGCGGCGCGGCGGATTCGCGGCGGGTGCACGGCGCGGCTCGTCGCGGCGGACCTGGACGCCGACCGGCCGTGGTTCGCCACGCAGTACGTGCCCGGTCCCTCCCTGCACGACAAGGTCGCCGACGAGGGCCCCCTGGGCGCCGCCGACGTGGCCTCCGTGGGAGCCGCGCTGTCCGAGGGGCTCGTCGCCGTGCACGAGGCCGGTGTCGTGCACCGGGACCTCAAGCCGTCCAACATCCTGCTGTCCCCCAAGGGGCCGCGGATCATCGACTTCGGTATCGCCTGGGCGACCGGTGCCTCGACGCTCACCCACGTCGGCACGGCGGTCGGCTCCCCCGGTTTTCTCGCGCCGGAGCAGGTGCGCGGCGCCGCAGTCACTCCGGCCACGGACGTGTTCTCGCTCGGGGCGACCCTGGCGTACGCCTCCATGGGCGACTCGCCCTTCGGGCACGGCAGTTCCGAGGTGATGTTGTACCGCGTGGTGCACGAGGAGGCGCAGCTGCACGGGGTGCCGGACGCGCTCGCCCCGCTGGTGCGGGCCTGCCTGGCCAAGGATCCCGAGGAGCGGCCCACCACGCTTCAGCTGTCGCTGCGGCTGAAGGAGATCGCGGCCCGGGAGGCGCAGGGGCTCGCGGAACTGCGTCCGCCGGCACCGCGCGCCGCGGAGGCCGACCGGCCCACCGGACGGATCGCCGACACCTATCCGGAGCGGGCGGCGCAGCGGCGGCCGCAGGGGCCGTCGAGTGGCGGAGCAGGGACGCAGGGCGCTCCGGGCACCCAGGGCACTCCGCCGCCGCGGGGCGGCACCGGGTCACGCGGGCCCGGGCCGGTACGGGGTGGCACGCCATCGCGCGGTGCGGGCGCACGGGGCGGCGGCGCGGGCGGCACGCGGGGCAGCGGGGCGCCGTCCTCCCGGTCCGGGGCCCGGCCCACGCCGTCCTCGCGGAACACCGGCCGCAGCGGGAGCCGTCCGGCACCGCGCAGCGGTACGGGGCGTCCGGCGTCCAGGAACACGGGGACCGGGCGGCGGCCGGCGAATCCGCGGCTGCTGCGTCAACGGCTGGTCGTGTTCGTCGTGGTCACGCTGCTCGTGGCCCTCGGTATCGCGGCGGCCCAGGGTTGCCAGGGGCCGTCCCAGGGACTCGGCGGTGACCCCGGCGTCGTACCGGAGCAGCGGCGGGAGCAGGTACGGGCGCCGGCGGACCATCAGCCCGTGAAGGGGCAGTTGATGTCCCCGCGGTACGAGTCGACGTCGCATCGGGACGGCTAGGTGACCCGGGCTCGCCCCCCCCCGCGAGCAGGTCTCAGAGCTCGGGGCGGCCCGTGGCCACCGCGTAGAAGGCGACCGCGGCCGCCGCGCCCACGTTGAGGGAGTCGACGCCGTGGGCCATGGGGATGCGGACCCATTCGTCGGCGGCGACAAGGGCCTGGGTGGACAGGCCGTCCCCCTCGGCGCCGAGCATCAGGGCCACCCGGTCCATCTGGTGCGGGGCGGCCTCGTCGAGGGTCCTGGCCTTGGCGTCCGGGGTGAGGGCGAGCAGGGTGAAGCCCGCCTCGCGGACCGACTCCAGGCCCTTGGGCCAGGTGTCGAGCCGGGCGTACGGTACGGAGAAGACGGCGCCCATCGAGACCTTCACGCTGCGGCGGTAGAGGGGGTCGGCGCAGTCCGGGGAGAGCAGGACGGCGTCCATGCCGAGGGCGGCGGCCGAGCGGAAGATCGCACCGATGTTGGTGTGGTCGTTGACCGACTCCATGACGACGACCCGGCGGGCACCGCGCAGGAGGTCGGCCGCCGTGGGCAGCGGCTTGCGCTGCATGGAGGCGAGCGCGCCGCGGTGCACGTGGTAGCCGGTGACCTGTTCGGCGAGCTCGGGGCTGACCGCGTAGACGGGGGCCGGGAGTTCGTCGATGACGTCCCGCATGACGTCGACCCACTTCGCGGACAGCAGCATGGAACGCATCTCGTACCCGGCGTCCTTGGCCCGCCGGATGACCTTCTCGCCCTCGGCGATGAACAGGCCCTCGGCCGGCTCGCGCTTGCGGCGCAGTTCGACGTCGGTCAGGCCCGTGTAGTCGCGCAGGCGCGGGTCGTCGGGATCCTCGACGGTGATGAGATCGGCCACAGGGTGATACTGCCTTGTCCTGGGAGCGGTGCCAACGGCTGGGAACGGGAGTGTTACCCCGGGTTACGCGTGATCACGCCTGTGCCGACGGGCCGACTGTCACGACCTCGCCGATGACGATGACCGCCGGCGGCTTCACGTCCTCGGTCCGTACGGCCTCGGCGACGGTCGCCAGCGTGGCGTCGACCCGGCGCTGAGCTGCGGTCGTGCCCTCCTGGACGAGGGCGACGGGCGTGTCGGCAGGCTTGCCGTGGGCGATCAGGGTCTCGGCGATCTTGCCGATCTTGTCGACGCCCATGAGGACGACGAGGGTGCCGGTCAGCTTCGCGAGGGACGGCCAGTCGACCAGGGAGCGCTCGTCGTCCGGGGCGACGTGGCCGCTGACCACCGTGAACTCGTGGGCGACCCCCCGGTGGGTGACCGGGATGCCGGCCGCGCCCGGGACCGAGATGGAGCTGGAGATGCCGGGCACGACGGTGCAGGGGATGCCGGCCTCGGCGAGCGCCTGGAGCTCCTCCATGCCGCGGCCGAAGACGTAGGGGTCGCCGCCCTTCAGCCGGACGACCGCCTTTCCCTGCTTGGCGTGCTCGATCAGCGCGTTGTTGATGGCCTCCTGGGCCATGAAACGGCCGTACGGGATCTTCGCCGCGTCGATCACCTCGACGTGCGGGGGGAGTTCGGCGAGCAGGTCGCGGGGGCCCAGGCGGTCCGCGATGACGACGTCCGCCTCGGCGAGCAGGCGACGGCCGCGGACCGTGATCAGGTCGGGGTCGCCGGGGCCGCCGCCGACGAGGGCGACGCCGGTGGTGCGGGTGCGGTGGTGCGGGGCGACCAGGGTTCCGTCGCGCAGGCCCTCGACGACCGCGTCGCGGATGGCGGCGGTGTGGCGGGGGTCGCGGCCGCGGGCGCTGGTGGTGAGGACGGCGACCGTGACGCCCTCGCTGGTGCCGGTGGCCGGGGTCCAGGCGGTGGCGGCCTCGGCGTCGTCGGAGCGGACGCACCAGACGCGGTGGGCCTCTGCCTCGGCGGAGGCGCGTGCGTTCGCCTCGGGGTCGCTGGTGGCGATCAGGGCGTACCAGGCGTCGGCGAGGTCGCCCTCGGCGTACGGGCGCCGCCGCCAGGCGATCTCGCCCGCGTCCGCCATCGCCTCGACGGAGGGAGTGGCCCCGGGGGAGACGAGGAGCACGTCCGCGCCTGCCGCGATCAGGGCCGGGAGGCGGCGCTGGGCCACCTGGCCGCCGCCGAGGACGACGACTCGGCGGCCGGTGAGGCGGAGGCCTACGGGGTAGGCGGGGTGTTCGGCCATGAGGGTGCGGCTCCTCTTGGGGCGGTGCGGTGCGGTGGCCCTGACGTGCGGATTTTACGGGGCTGTGGGGTGGGGTGGCTCAGGCGGCCCAGCGGTGGGGCGAGGCCGGGTGGGGGTGTGGGCACTGCGGCGGCAGGAGAAAGGGGGCCCGGGACCGTCGTCCCGGAATCCCCCTCCCCGTCGCAGGCAACCCCTACTTCTCGGTTACCCCCGCCGAGTCGAACGTCGCCACCTCGTGCATGGCTCTCGCCGTGCTCTGGACCAGCGGCAGGGCCAGCAGGGCGCCGGTGCCCTCGCCCAGGCGGAGGTCGAGGTCGACCAGGGGGCGCAGGCCCAGTTTGTTGAGCGCGGCCACGTGGCCGGGTTCGGCGCTGCGGTGGCCGGCGATGCAGGCCGCGAGGACCTCGGGGGCGATGGCGCGGGCGACCAGGGCGGCGGCGCCGGCGCTGACACCGTCCAGGATCACCGGCGTACGCAGGGAGGCGCCGCCGAGGAGGAGGCCCACCATCGCCGCGTGCTCGAATCCGCCGACGGCCGCGAGAACGCCGACGGGGTCGGCCGGGTCCGGCTGGTGGACGTCGAGGGCGCGACGGACGACCTCGGTCTTGCGGGCCAGGGTCTCGTCGTTGATGCCGGTCCCCCGACCCGTGACCTCGGCCGGGTCGGCGCCGGTGAAGACCGAGATGAGCGCCGCGGACGCCGTGGTGTTCGCGATGCCCATCTCACCGGTGAGCAGGGCCTTGTTGCCGGCCGCCACCAGGTCGCGGGCGGTCTCGATGCCGACCTCGATGGCCTGCTTGGCCTCCTCGCGGGTCATGGCGGGGCCGGTGGTCATGTCCGAGGTGCCCGCGCGGATCTTGCGGGGCAGCAGGCCGGGGGTGGCCGGGAGGTCGGAGGCGACTCCCACGTCCACGACGCAGACCTCGGCTCCCACCTGGCTCGCGAACGCGTTGCAGACCGCGCCGCCGCCCAGGAAGTTGGCCACCATCTGGGCGGTGACCTCCTGCGGCCACGGCGTGACCCCCTGCGCGTGCACCCCGTGGTCGCCCGCGAAGATCGCGACGGCCGCGGGCTCCGGGATCGGCGGCGGGCACTGCCGGGACAGGCCGGACAGCTGGGCGGAGATGATCTCCAGCATGCCGAGCGCCCCGGCCGGCTTGGTCATGCGCTTCTGGCGCTCCCACGCCTCGCCGAGCGCCTTGGCGTCGAGCGGGCGGATCTGGGCGACGGTCTCGGCAAGCAGGTCGTGCGGTTCCTCTCCGGGCAGTGCGCGTCGGCCGTACGTCTCCTCGTGGACGACCCACGACAGCGGACGGCGCTTCGACCAGCCCGCCTGCATCAGCTCGGGCTCGTCCGGGAACTCGTCGACGTACCCGACGCACAGGTAGGCGATGATCTCGAGGTGCTCGGGCAGGCCGAGGGCGCGGACCATCTCGCGCTCGTCGAAGAAGCTGACCCAGCCGACGCCGAGGCCCTCGGCGCGGGCGGCGAGCCAGAGATTCTCGACCGCGAGGGCGGCGGAGTAGGGGGCCATCTGCGGCTGGGTGTGCCGGCCGAGGGTGTGGCGGCCCCCGCGGGTCGGGTCGGCGGTGACGACGATGTTCACCGGGGTGTCGAGGATCGCCTCGATCTTCAGTTCCTTGAACTGCTTCGCCCGGCCCTTGGGAAGGGACTTGGCGTACGCGTCGCGCTGACGCATCGCCAGTTCGTGCATCGAGCGGCGGGTGTCCGCGGAGCGGATGACGACGAAGTCCCACGGCTGCGAGTGACCCACGGAGGGCGCGGTGTGGGCCGCCTCCAGGACCCGGAGCAGCACCTCGTGCGGGATGGGGTCGCTGCGGAAACCGTTGCGGATGTCTCTGCGTTCACGCATGACCTTGAGGACGGCCTCGCGCTCGGCGTCGTCATAGGCGGGCGCGGCCGGGCCGGTGGACGGTCGTACGTCTTCCACTGCGGCCGTGCTCTCTTCTTCCGGGTCGCGCGGGTCGTGCGGGTCGCGCTGGTCTTCCTGGTCGGCGGCCCGGGTGGCCAGGTCCTCCGCGTGCTGTGTGAGTCCGGGGTCACCGTCGCCGGGTGCGGGGACGGCTGTGACGGGTTCCGGGGCCGACTGGTCCTCCGGGGGGAGGGTGAGGGCGTGCGGGGGTGCCGGCGCGTACTCCGCGTCCGGGGCCTGTGCCGGGGACTGCTCGGCGGCGGGCGTGGCGGACGGGGCGGGGGCGAGTTGCGGGCCCTGGACCTGGTGGACGTCCCCAGCGGTGGGTGCCTGGCCGGTGTGCGGTACGGCGTGCTCGGGCATCGCCTGCCGCGGGGACGGGGCGTGAGGCGTCGCGGCGGCGGTGTCTTCGGTGTCCGGGAGGGGGGCGGGGGCGCCGTTCGGGAACTGGGCGTCGTGCGCGGCGTCCGGAGCGGCCGGGAAGGGCACGGCTTCGGGGAACTGCGGTGCGTCAGCGGCAACAGCGGCGGCCTCGGGGGCCTGTGCGGGGTCCGGGGT
>NZ_JOEV01000015.1 GCF_000721105.1 Streptomyces cellulosae | reverse complement strand
ACCCTGCCCGACAGCGCTCCGCGCCGACTCCCCCTGATCCGCCCGTCTCCCCCCACCACCCTGCCCGACAGCGCTCCGCGCCGACTCCCCCTGATCCGCCCGTCTCCCCCCACCACCCTGCCCGACAGCGCTCCGCGCCGACTCCCCCTGACAGCAGCCCGATACCGGCACCGTGCCAAGCTTGGATCCATGCAGCCCTCCGCCACCCCGTACGAAGAACGTCTCACCACCCCCCGGACCTGGTGGCTGATCTCCTTCCTGGTCGGGGTCTCGATGGCCCTGATCCTGTTGCCCTTCGGCACGCTGCCGATGCTCGGCGGCCTGGTCGGCGGCACCGCCGTGGCGGCGATCGTGGCCAGCGCGTACGGCGCGCAGCGGATCCGGGTCGTGGGCGGCTTCCTGATCGCGGGCGAGGCGAAGATCCCGGTGTCCGCGCTGGGCGAGGCGGAGGTGCTGGACGCGGAGGAGGCGCGCGCCTGGCGCACGTACAAGGCCGACACCCGCGCCTTCCTGCTGCTGCGCGCCTACATTCCCACCGCGCTGCGCGTGGAGGTCACCGACCCCGAGGACCCGACGCCGTACCTGTACCTGTCGACCCGTGAGCCGGAGCGGCTGGCTCAGGCCCTGAAGGCAGCGCGGACGACGGCCTAGCACACCCGGGCGAGGCGTCGTCCGCGTTCTCGTCACCCGAGTTCTTTCGGACCGTCCCCCATGGTCAGCGGATCCGCCGGTTCCTCCAGCGGCGGCAGGGCGGGCAAGGCGTCCCACGGCACCTGGACCCGGCGCAGGTCGGCCCGGATCCGCTCGGCGAGGCGTCTGGTGTCCCGGCGGTTCATGACCGCTCCGACGGCCGCGCCGACCATGAACGGCATCAGGTTCGGCAGATCGCGGACCACGCGCTTCATGATCTGCTGACGCAGTTGCTGTTTCATGCGGCTGTTCAGCGCGCCGCTCACCGTCGACGGCTTGCTCACATCGATCCCGCGCTCCCCCGACCAGGAGTCGATGTACGCGGTGGAGCGCTGCTTGAGAGTGCCCGGCGGTCGTGCGCCGTAGACCTCGTGGAGCTCCGCGATCAGCTTCAGTTCGATCACCGCCACGCCGGTGATCTCGGCGGCCAGCTCCGTGGGCATCGCGGGCGGTACGGGCATCATCGCCGCGGCGCCGATTCCCGCGCCGACGGTGGCGGTGGCGGTGGCGGCACCCGCCACGAGCTTGTCCGCGAGCTGCTCGGGCCCGAGGCCGGGGAACTGCCTGCGGAGCGCCGCGAGGTCGCGTACGGGGATCCGCGGGGCGAGGTCGATGATGCGGTCGGCGAGGTGCCCCAGGGCCGCCCTGGCGCGGTTGCCGCCCTTGCGGACGCTTTCCCGGGTCCTGTCCCGGATCACCGCGGCCCGCCGCCGTGCGACGGGCGCGGGTGTGTCGGCCCGCACCGGGAGATCTGCCCGGTCGGCCGCCGGTTCGAGCGAGGCCGACCCGGAATCGGATGAGCCCCGCTCGTCGTCACGCGCGCCGTGCCGTCGTTGGGACGGCACCGAGTCCGCTTCCCCTTTCAGGAAGCGGCGCTTCCGGGGAGGGGTCGAGCCAGTCACGGCCGACCCGTCCTCAGTCGCAGTCGCGGCAGATCGGCTGACCGTTCTTCTCCCGGGCCAGCTGGCTGCGGTGGTGCACCAGGAAGCAGCTCATGCAGGTGAACTCGTCCTGCTGCTTCGGCAGCACCCGGACGGCCAGCTCCTCGTTCGAGAGGTCCGCGCCGGGCAGTTCCAGGCCTTCGGCGGCCTCGAACTCATCGACGTCCACAGCGGACGTCGACTTGTCGTTCCTCCGAGCCTTCAGTTCTTCAAGGCTGTCCGAGTCGACGTCGTCGTCGGTCTTGCGTGGGGTGTCGTAGTCGGTTGCCATGTCGCTCTCCCCCTCTGGGTGTCTGTGGTGTCTCCAGCGCACGTAACGCGTGAGAGGCCGGACTTGTGCCCGACCTGAGGCGGAGATTTTGCCTCACATCAAGGTCTGTTACTCAATCGACACCCAACCGAACTCCTCATGAGTGATCGGGTTGGATGGCGATCGGGACCGTACACGGTCCGAATCCCGCACTTCAAAGGCGTCTCACCGTGTACTTCCCGTGACCAAGACTCCGGAAAACCCGGATTTTCCCGGCTTTCCGACGCTATTCATGATCACGGTGAGTAGACGGCTGGAAAATCGCCCTTGTGATCGATCACACACAGGATCGGCCGGTCGGCGCCTCGAAAATTCCGCGCAAAGCGAACATCCCTGTGTATCGATCGGTGTGCGGGGGTCATGCTCTCAGACAGGCAGGGTCACCCGCATCACGAGTCCACCCCCTTCGCGTGGCTGGGCCGAGATATGGCCGCCGTGCGCCCGCGCCACGGACCGCACGATGGACAGGCCCAGGCCCACTCCCTTGTCGCTGCCCGTGCGCTCGGTGCGCAAGCGCCGGAACGGCTCGAAAATATTGTCGATCTCGTACGCCGGCACCACCGGGCCCGTGTTGGCCACCACGAGCACCGCCTGACCGTGCTGGATCTCTGTGGTCACCTCGACCCAGCCGCCCTCGGGCACGTTGTACCGCACGGCGTTCTGGAGGAGGTTCAGAGCGATCCGCTCCAGCAGCACGCCGTTGCCCTGCACGAGCGCGGGCTTCTGCTCGCCGCGGATCACCACACCCTTGGCCTGCGCCTCGCCGTGCACCTGGTCGACGGCCTGCTCGGCGACCTCGGCGAGGTCGACCGGTTTGCGTTCCACGATCTGGTTGTCGCTGCGGGCGAGCAGCAGCAGACCCTCGACGAGCTGCTCACTGCGCTCGTTGGTGGCCAGCAGCGTCTTGCCGAGCTGTTGCAGCTCCACCGGCGCGTTCGGATCGGACAGATGTACCTCAAGGAGCGTGCGGTTGATCGCGAGCGGTGTCCTCAGCTCGTGCGAGGCGTTGCCGACGAAGCGCTGCTGGGCGGTGAAGGCGCGCTGCAACCGCTCCAGCATGTCGTCGAAGGTGTCGGCGAGTTCCTTGATCTCGTCGTCCGGGCCGTCCAGTTCGATACGGCGGGACAGGTCCGAGCCCGCCACCGCGCGCGCGGTGCGCAGGATGCGGCCCAGCGGGGACAGGACACGGCCGGCCATGGCGTAGCCGAAGGCGAACGCGATGATCGCGAGGCCGAGCAGGGCAAGGAGCGAGCGGCTGAGCAGGTTGTCCAGGGCGTGCTGGCGCTGCAGGTTCACGCACTCGTTCATCGCGTGGTTCATCTCGGTGGACGACGGGTCGGACGGGAAGTTGCAGATGTCGCTGGCCACTTGGCCCGAGAGGACCTTGAAGGGCAACTCGCTGCCCACCTTCAGCGCGTTCGCGGCGAGCAGGTAGATGATCGACAGCAGCAGGATGCCCGCGATCAGGAACATCCCGCCGTACAGCAGCGTCAGCCTTATCCGGATGGTCGGGCGCAGCCACGGGAAGGGCGGCTCCGGCCTGCGGGGGTCCCAGGTGGGCTTCGGGGGTGCCTGAGGAGGCACCGGGGTCGCGGCCACGGCGGTCAGATCCGGTAGCCGGAACCGGGGACGGTCACGATCACCGCGGGCTCGCCCAGCTTGCGACGCAGGGTCATGACGGTGACGCGGACGACATTGGTGAACGGGTCGGTGTTCTCGTCCCAGGCCTTCTCCAGCAGCTGCTCCGCCGAGACGACGGCGCCCTCGCTGCGCATCAGGACCTCCAGTACGGCGAACTCCTTCGGTGCCAGCTGGACCTCCTTGCCGTCGCGGAAGACCTCGCGGCGGTTCGGGTCGAGCTTGATCCCGGCGCGCTCCAGGACCGGCGGCAGCGGCACGCTGGTGCGCCGGCCGAGGGCACGCACGCGTGCCGTCAGCTCGCTGAACGCGAAGGGTTTGGGGAGATAGTCGTCGGCGCCGATCTCCAGACCCTCCACGCGGTCGCTGACGTCGCCGGACGCCGTGAGCATCAACACGCGTGTGGGCATGCCGAGTTCGACGATCTTGCGGCAGACGTCGTCGCCGTGCACGAGCGGAAGGTCCCGGTCCAGAACGACCACGTCGTAGTCGTTGACGCCGATGCGTTCCAGGGCGGCCGCACCGTCGTACACGACGTCGACGGCCATGGCCTCCCGGCGCAGTCCGGTGGCCACCGCATCGGCGAGCAGCTGCTCGTCCTCGACGACGAGTACGCGCACGTCGCTTGTCCTTCCTGTGTCCACCCGCGTAGCGCCTCGTAACCGATCTCGGTCACGCGAGCAGGGGGTTTCGGTGAGTGTGTGGCCCCCATCCTGCCCTTTTCGGCCATAAGTCGGCTGTAAGACGGGTGAGCACCGTCTGAAGGACCGGTGTGAGGCCCGGGAATGGGAGATTTTCTCGCCTGGTTGAGGTTTCCGTGGAAGGGAGCGGGGGGAGGACGGCTTTACACCCCGCGATCACGCTCTGCATGTGCCGCACCACCATGCGGCACTCCGCGATCCGCTTCCGCAGAGTGGGCGTGGGTGTCCGGCACCGTCGCCGCCCAGCGGGGCAGTGCGCTGGGCATCTGCAGGAGACGTGATCGCCCCTTCCCAACGGCACACCCCCGTGCCACCGACCCACGACCAGGACGAGGGGGCGCAGCATGGACGCATTCACCGCAGGACTTCTGCAGCGCATAAGGGCGACCGAGTCCGACCTGACCCGGGCTCGCGACGAGGGCGACGACTTCCTCGTCGAGGTGGAGCAGGCCGAGCTCGACGACCTGCGCCGCCTCGCCGCCGAGCACGGTGTGGAGGTTGCGACGAGCGTCTGATCACGAGCGTTACGCGGCACGGCGGGACCCCCGGCGAATCCAGCGCCGGGGGTCTCGGCGTGTGCCGGCACGGTCGCGTCAGTCGTGCCAGGCGCCGAAGTCCTCCAGAAGGCGCTGGAGGGGCTCGAAGATGCCCGGAGTACCGGCGACCGTCAGGGCGTGTGCGGGGCGCTCTGAGGGGCGCCCACCGGTCAGGGCGCCCGCCTCACGGGCGATGAGGTCGCCCGCCGCGAGGTCCCAGGGGTGCAGACCGCGTTCGTAGTAGCCGTCGAGCCGGCCCGCGGCGACGTCGCACAGGTCGACCGCGGCCGAGCCGCCCCGCCGGATGTCGCGCAGCAGCGGGATCAGCTTGCGGACGACCTCGGCCTGGTGGACGCGGACCTCGGTGACGTAGTTGAAGCCGGTCGAGACCAGTGCCTGCTCCAGAGGCGGCGCGGGGCGGCAGGCCAGCTCGCGCTCGCCGTCCCAGGCGCCGGTGGCCCGTGCGCCCTCGCCGAGGACCGCGTGGTACGTCTCCCCTCGCATCGGGATCTCGACCACGCCGACGACGGTCTCGCCGTCCTGCTCGGCGGCGATGGAGACGGCCCAGGTAGGCAGGCCGTACAGGTAGTTGACCGTGCCGTCGAGCGGGTCGATCACCCAGCGGACGCCGCTGGTGCCCTCGGTGGCGGCGCCCTCCTCGCCCAGGAAGCCGTCGTCCGGGCGGTGTGCGGAGATCAGGTCGGTGATCAGCTTCTCCGCCGCGATGTCCATCTCGGTGACCACGTCGATCGGACTCGACTTGGTCCTGGCGACCGCGAGGTCGGCCGGACGGCCGTCCCGCAGCAGCGCGCCGGCCCGCCGGGCGGCCTCCTGGGCGAGGGCGAGCAGTTCCGAGTGCAGGGGGTCGGTCACGGGGCTCCTCACGCGTAGGGGCTGTCGGCGCCCGCGGCGGCGGGGTGCGGGGCGCGGGCCGGGCAGCAGCCCACCGGGCAGAGGTGGTGGCCGGCTCCGAGCAGGCCCCGCGCGCAGGGCGTGACCTGCTCAGCGCGCTCGACGGCGGCGCGCTCCAGGACGAGGTCGCGGACCGCGGCGGCGAACCGGGGGTCGGCGCCCACGGTGGCCGAGCGGCGCACCGGCAGGCCCAGCTCCTCGGCCTTGGCCCTGGCCTCCGTGTCGAGGTCGTACATGACCTCCATGTGGTCGGAGACGAAGCCGATGGGCGCCATCACGACCGCCGGGGCCCCGGCCGCGTGCCGCTCCTCCAGGTGGTCGCAGATGTCGGGCTCCAGCCACGGGATGTGCGGTGCGCCGGAGCGGGACTGGTAGACGAGTTGCCACGGGTGGTCGACGCCGGTGCGCTCACGGACCGCGTCGGCGACCAGTTGCGCCACGTCCAGGTGCTGCTTCACGTACGCACCGCCGTCGCCGTGCTCCTCGACCGGGCCGGAGGTGTCCGCGGAGGCGATCGGGATCGAGTGGGTGGTGAAGGCGAGGTGGGCACCGTCCCGGACGTCCTCGGGGAGGTCGGCGAGGGACTCGATCACCCCGTCGATCATCGGCTCCAGGAAGCCCGGGTGGTTGAAGTAGTGCCGCAGCTTGTCGACGGCGGGCGGCCGCAGGCCCTCGGCCTGGAGGGCGGCCAGCGAGTCGGCGAGGTTCTCGCGGTACTGACGGCAGCCCGAGTACGAGGCGTACGCGCTGGTGGCGAGGACCAGGACGCGGCGGCGGCCGTCGGCGACCATCTCGCGCAGGGTGTCCGTCAGGTAGGGCGCCCAGTTGCGGTTGCCCCAGTAGACCGGCAGGTCCAGGCCGTGTTCCGCGAAGTCCTTGCGCAGGGCGTCCAGCAGGGCGCGGTTCTGGTCGTTGATGGGGCTGACCCCGCCGAACAGGAAGTAGTGCTGCCCGACTTCCTTCAGGCGTTCCTTGGGGATTCCGCGCCCGCGCGTCACGTTCTCCAGAAACGGGACGACGTCGTCCGGCCCCTCCGGGCCGCCGAACGAGAGCAGGAGCAGGGCGTCGTAGGGGGTGGCATCGAGCGCGTCTGGCATGGATCGATCCTGTCATCAGGTGCTGACAGCCGGGAAACGGCGGGGTGACGACCCGGGTTCCCAGTACGTCCGACGGGGTGCGTTAGGGTCACCTAACTCGTAAGCTGTTCCGGCGATGTACGCGCCTTACCGAGTCGGCGCGTCCAAGCGGTGCCGAGCCGATCGACGAGCCCGATCACCGAATGCGATCACCGAGTCCGATCACCGAGCCGACCCGCTCCCGCCCGACCGGAGACCCCGTGCCCAGCCCCTACCGCGCCCTGTTCGCCGCCCCCGGCTCCAAGGGGTTCTCCGCCGCGGGCCTCCTCGGCCGGATGCCGTTGTCGATGATGGGCATCGGCGTCGTGACCATGGTGTCCCAGCTGACCGGGCGGTACGGGCTGGCCGGTGGGCTGTCGGCCACCATGGCGCTGGCCGCGGCCGTCGCGGGACCGCAGGTCTCACGGCTGGTGGACCAGTACGGCCAGCGGCGGGTGCTGCGCCCGGCGACGCTGATCGCCCTCGTCGCGGCGGCGGGGCTGCTGTGCTCCGCGCACTACCAGTGGCCGGACTGGACGCTGTTCGTGTTCAGTGCCGGCGTCGGCTGTGTGCCGAGCGTCGGTGCCATGATCCGCGCCCGGTGGGCGGCCCTGTACCGGGGAACGCCGCACCTGCACACCGCGTACTCCTTCGAGTCCGTGATCGACGAGGTCTGCTTCATCTTCGGGCCGATCATCTCCATCGGCCTGTCCACGGTCTGGTTCCCGGAGGCCGGCCCGCTGCTGGCCGCGTGCTTCCTCGCGGTCGGCGTCCTGTGGCTGACCGCCCAGCGCGCCACTGAGCCCGCACCGCACCCGCGCGCGCAGCACGGCGGTGGTACGGCCCTGCGGGCGGCCGGCCTCCAGGTCCTGGTGGGAACCTTCGTGGCGACCGGAGCGATCTTCGGGGCGGTCGACGTGGTCACGGTGGCCTTCGCCGACGAGCAGGGCCACAAGGGCGCCGCGAGCGTGGTCCTCGCGCTGTACGCCGCGGGCTCCTGCGTGGCGGGGATCGTGTTCGGGCTGGTGCGCTTCAAGGGGGCACCCGAACCTCGCTGGCTGCTGGGCGTCTGTGCGATGGGCGTGAGTATGATCCCCCTCCTACTGGTCGGAAACTTGCCGTTCCTGGCCGTGGCGCTGTTCGTAGCGGGCCTGTCCATCGCTCCCACGGTGATCACGACGATGTCCCTCATCGAGCAGCACGTACCTCGCGCGCAACTGACCGAGGGCATGACCTGGGTGAGCACCGGGCTGGCGGTCGGGGTCGCGCTCGGGTCCTCCGTGTCCGGCTGGGTGATCGACGCCGCCGGCGCGCGGGCCGGGTACGGGGTTCCGGCGGTGTCCGGGGCCGTCGCGGTCGCGGTCGGTTTCCTGGGGTACCGCCGGCTCAGCAGGCCGGCTCCGCGTCGGGGAGGCGTCGTTGAGCAGCACAGCGAGCGGGACGAACGGCACGTGGCGTAACTGGGGCGGCAACGTCGCCGCCCGTCCCGCACGGGAGGTCACGCCCGCCTCGGTCGAGGAACTGGCGGATGCCGTCCGCAAGGCCGCCGAGGACGGGCTGAAGGTGAAAGCCGTCGGCACCGGGCACTCCTTCACCTCCATCGCCGCCACGGACGGTGTGTTGATCCGCCCTCAACTGTTGACGGGCATCCGCAGCATCGACCGGGGCTCCATGACGGTCACGGTCGAGGCAGGGACCCCGCTCAAGAGGCTCAACCTGGCCCTGGCCCGGGAAGGCCTGTCGCTGACCAACATGGGCGACATCATGGAGCAGACGGTCTCCGGCGCCACCAGTACCGGCACGCACGGAACAGGCCGCGAGTCGGGCTCGATCGCCGCCCAGATCAGGGGTCTGGAGCTGGTCACCGCCGACGGCACGCTCCTGACCTGCTCGGAGAAGGAGAACCCGGAGGTCTTCGCCGCCGCGCGGATCGGCCTGGGCGCGCTCGGCATCGTCACCGCGATCACCTTCGCCGTGGAGCCGGTCTTCCTGCTCGCCGCGCGTGAGGAACCGATGCCCTTCGACCGGGTCGTCGCCGAGTTCGACCAGTTGTGGGCCGAGAACGAGCACTTCGAGTTCTACTGGTTCCCGCACACCGGCAGCACCAACACCAAGCGGAACAACCGCAGCGCGGGCCCGGAGCAGCCGGTGGGACGGCTGGCGGGCTGGTTCGAGGACGAGTTCCTCTCCAACGGCGCCTTCCAGCTGGCCCAGTGGGTCGGCCGCGCGGTGCCGGCCACCGTCCCGGCCATCGCGCGGATCTCCAGCAAGGCCCTGTCCGCGCGGACCTACACGGACATCCCGTACAAGGTCTTCACCTCTCCGCGCCGGGTGCGTTTCGTGGAGATGGAGTACGCCGTCCCGCGTGCGGCGGTGACCGAGGCGCTGCGCGAACTGAAGAGGACGGTCGACCGCTCCGGTCTGCGGATCAGCTTCCCGGTGGAGGTCCGCACCGCCCCGGCCGACGACATCACCCTGTCGACGGCCTCGGGCCGGGACAGCGCGTACATCGCCGTCCACCTCGTCAAGGGAACGCCCTATCAGGCGTACTTCAGCACGGCCGAGCGCATCTTCACGGCGTACGAGGGCCGGCCGCACTGGGGCAAGGTGCACACCCGCGACGCCGAGTACTTCGCCGGCGTCTACCCGCGCTTCGCCGAGTTCACCGCACTGCGGGACCGGCTCGACCCCGACCGCCGGTTCCAGAACGACTACCTGAGGCGGGTGTTGGGGGCGTAGCGGACGGGCTCTGGGTGAACTCGCCGGGAGCGCGGGGACGTACGGCAGACGTACGAGGCACGTTCGAGGCACATCCAAGGCATTTGGGGACGAGACCGGCGAGACGAGCAGGCGGAGTCATTGGTTCTGTTTCTGGTGATTGCGTGAAATGCGCCACCTTCATGATCCCGGAAACCGCTCGAGGGCGGCCAAGTGCCGTGCGCCGGAAGAAGTTGGGCGGCGTGGCCATCCACGCACGTGGCCCGAATGGAGTACTGTTGCGAGCCCTGGGTCAGGTCTCCCGCCAGGACGTCCGTGGCCTTCAAGGACCGCCGGGAGGGGGCTAGTTGCACAGGGTGACGGAGTTGGTCACTTAGCGTTGCGAATAGGTAACCGTGCCATAACGGCGATCCAGGGCCCGTGCCCGACACGCCGGGCAACTCGGCAAGGTTGTGGCAGGCTGCACCCGGGCAGGCCACACTCGACTAGCGGAAGCAGCGACGCACGTGACGTCGGCAGGCACCACCCGGGAGGTCCCCATGCCCGAACTGCGTGTCGTGGCCGTCTCCAATGACGGCACACGGCTGGTGCTGAAGGCTGCCGACGCGACGGAGTACACGCTTCCGATCGACGAACGCCTGCGCGCCGCTGTGCGCGGCGACCGTCCTCGTCTCGGTCAGATCGAGATCGAGGTCGAGAGCCATCTCCGCCCCCGCGACATCCAGGCGCGTATACGCGCCGGTGCGACCGCGGAAGAGGTCGCCCAGATGGCCGGCATCCCGGTCGATCGCGTACGGCGCTTCGAGGGCCCCGTGCTCGCCGAGCGTGCCTTCATGGCCGAGCGGGCGCGCAAGACCCCGGTCCGCCGCCCCGGCGAGAACGCCGGCCCCCAGCTCGGCGAGGCGGTCCAGGAGCGGCTGCTGGTGCGCGGTGCCGAGAAGGACAGCGTGCAGTGGGACTCCTGGCGCCGCGACGACGGCACCTGGGAGGTCCTGCTGGTCTACCGGGTCGCGGGCGAACCCCACTCGGCGAGCTGGACGTACGACCCGCCCCGGCGGCTCGTCCAGGCCGTCGACGAGGAGGCGCGCTCCCTGATCGGCGAGTCCGACGACCTCGCCGCCGCCCCCGAGCCCAGCTTCCCCTTCGTCCCGCGCATCGCACGCCTGCCGCGCGACCGTCCGCTGGACCGCGCCCTCGAGCGGCCGAGCCTGCCCGGGCCGTCACTCGACGAGCCCGCGGAGGAAGAGGCCGGCGAGCGGGACTCGCTGACCAGCCTCCTGGAGGCGGTGCCGAGCTTCCGGGGCGACCTGGTGGTCCCGGAGCGCCCGGCGGAGCCCGACACGGAGGAACCCTCCCCGGAGCCCGAGGAGGAGGAACCCCCGGCGCCCGCGGCCTCGGCGGGTTCCGCCTACGCGGACGTCCTGATGCCCCGTTCCGTCGGCAGCCACCGTGACCGGCTGATCGGCTCCACCGACCGCCAGGCCGAGGCGGACGGCGTCCGCCCGGGCCGCCGGGCGGCGGTCCCGAGCTGGGACGAGATCGTGTTCGGGACGCGGCGGAAGAAGCAGGAGTAGTCCGTCGTACGACATCAGGAGGGGCCCGGGCGTCGCTGTGCCGCCGGGGCCCCTCCTGTCGTGTGCCTGGTGTTGCCTACTGGGGGTCCGGCCCCACGGCGACCGGTCGTGACGGGTCCGACGACCACTCCGACCAGGAACCGACGTACAGCGCGGCCGGAATGCCCGCGACCGCCAGGGCCAGCACCTCATGGGCAGCCGAGACGCCGGAGCCGCAGTAGACACCGACCGTCGAGGCGTCCGAGACTCCCAGGGCCTTGAAGCGGGCGGCCAGTTCCTCGGCGGGGAGGAAGCGGCCGTCGGACCCCACGTTGTCGGTGGTGGGCGCCGACAACGCGCCGGGGATGTGTCCGCCGACCCGGTCGATGGGCTCCACCTCGCCCCGGTAACGCTCCCCCGCCCGGGCGTCCAGGAGCACTCCCGAGCGGGCCAGCGCCGCCGCGCCCTCCGCGTCGAGGAGCCCTGCGGCGGCCGACGCGGGCTGGAAGTCGCCCTCGGCCGGTTCCGGAACCTCTGTCGACAGCTCGCCCTGCCAGGACGTCAAACCGCCGTCGAGGACTGACACATCCGGGTGACCCGTCCAGCGCAGCATCCACCAGGCGCGGGCGGCCGCCCAGCCCTGTCCGCCGTCGTACACGACCACCGGGGTCCCGGCCGAGACACCCGCGCGGCGCATGGCGGCGCCGAACTCCACGAGGTCGGGCAGCGGGTGCCTGCCGCCGGGGCCGGGAGTGGCGGCGAGCTCCCGGTCCAGGTCGACGAAGACCGCGCCGGGGATGTGCCCGGCCGCGTACTCGGCCCGGCCGTCGAAGGACGGCTCCCCGGTGGCCTTGGCCATGCTCAGCTGCCAGCGGACGTCGAGCAGGACCGGCGGGTGGGCGCCCGCCAGGTGGCTCGCGAGTTCGGATGCGGAGATGATGGCGTTCATGGCCACCATCCTCGCGCACGGGGTGGCCGCATCGTCCATGTCCGGCTACTGTGCTCCGCCGGGCAGGCCCGATCACGATACGTACGGGATCGGGCACATGCCGTACAGCTGATCGACACCCGTCGGCCGGCGTCCGGAAACGCGCACGACGGGCATGCTCAGGACACGGGAGCGATCCGGCGGCAGCGCGCACGACGGCTCGGCCGGTGCGAGCATCGGGCACGGGGTCCGTACTCACGGGGTTCGTCGGAGCGGTGGCGGTGCGCGACGGCCGCCGCGAGAGGCCGAGGAGAAAGTGACCATGACCGAGGCAAGGGAGTCGGCCGCACCCCCCGCACGGCACGCGCCCGGCGCGCCCTGCTGGGTGAGCCTGATGGTGCCCGGAATGACCGCGACCCAGAAGTTCTACGGTGCGCTGTTCGGCTGGGAGTTCCGGCCGGGACCGCACCATCTCGGCCCCTGCGTCCGGGCACTGCTCGACGGGCACGAGGTGGCCGCGATCGGGCAGCTGTCCGATCACCGGCTGCCGACCGCATGGACGCCGTACTTCGCCTCGGACGACGTGGATCTGACCGCTGAAACGGTACGGCTGTGCGGCGGCACGGTCGGGGTGGGGCCGCTGGAAGCGGAGGACGCCGGGCGACTGGTGATCGGCTCGGACCCCTCGGGCGCCGTCTTCGGGGTGCGGCAGACCGCGGCCCGTCGCGGCACGTCCCTCGCGGGGGCGCCCGGCACCCCGGTCTGGCACGAACTGGTGACCTTCGAGACCGCGAGCGTCGTCAAGTTCTACGAGACCGTGTTCGGTTACGAGGAGGAGCCGGTGACCTCCGCCGACTTCGACCACATCACCCTGCGCCTCGCCGACCGCCCCGTCGTCGGCATCCACGGCGCGGGCCACACGCTGCCCCACGACCGGGGTCCGCACTGGCGGACGTACTTCGAGGTGTCCGGCACGGACGAGGCGACCGCTCTCCTCGCCGACCTCGGCGGCCACGTCCTCGAACCGCCGCACGCGAGCGTCCACGGGCGGGTGGCGACGGTGGCGGACCCGGAGGGTGCCCTCTTCTGCCTGATCCACCGCGTGCGCTGAGGCCGCCGCCCTTCGAACACAAGCTCGCGGTCGCGCGCGCCTCATCCCGTGCTCCTCCATCTGATCAGCTGCCGGGCAGCTCCCCTCGGCCAAGCCCGGGACTATGGTTGGTGGCCATGTGGTTACGTCAGCCGCCAGGGGACGATCCGAACCTTCACAGCCAGAACCCCTACCAGCAGCCGAGACGGCCGCAGCCGCCCGGCGGCGGGGGCCGCGGGACTCGGGCCAAGATCGTCGCCGTCGCTGCCGCCACGACCGTGGTCGTTTCCGTCGGCGCCACCGGTGTCCTGATCCTGGGCGGCGGCAAGGACGACAACGCGGACAGCGGGAACACGAAGGCGTCGGCGAGCGCGTCGAAGGGGGCGACGGCCTCGGCGCCGGCGTCCGACAAGCCGCCCGGCGGCAAGGCCGAGCGGCCGACCGTCCGGGGCTGGAAGGTCGTCGTCAACCCCCGCTGGGGCACGGCCTTCGACGTGCCGCCGGACTGGGAGGTCGAGTCCTCGGACCTGCTGTTGGGCTTCACGGACGACAGACTCGACTCCGGCGACCCCAAGAACTGGGGCAAGGCCATCACCGCCATGGGCGCACCGGCAGTCCTCAAGGACGGCTGGTGCCTGGCCGACGACAACAAGGACGGGCTTGTGGACGACACCCCTCTCGCGGCGGTGGGCACCAGAGGCGAAAAGGGCGCCAAGAGCACCGGCGATACCGCCCTGAGCCAGGTGGAGCTGTGGGTGTACGGCGGTTACACGCAACCGGACAGGAAGAGCATCCTCCGCGACCGGACGGCGAAACCGTACGCGACGAAGTCCGGCGTCAAGGGCAGCATCGCCTGGGCCCGGTCCCGGAACACACCCCGCGAGGGCAAGTGCGCCACTGACGGCAAGGCCATCACGTTCGGCTTCAAGAACTCCGTGGGCGACTTCGTCGCGTGGTGCCTCGTCGGCGCCACGGGCGTGAAGGACGAGCTGCCGGACTCGACAATCATGAAGATCCTCAGCACGGTGCGCCTCCACGGGGACCCGACGGAGTCCTGAGCCGGGCAGCCGAACTGCCTTGACACGGCTCCGTGTCCGAGGCGGGCCCGGCCGCACCGGAGCGGTTGGTCCAGGGCTGCGGCCGCGGGACGGATGCGTACAGTGGGCAGGGCGACAACGGGGCGGACACACATGACGAGGGACTCCGGCGGCGGGCCGCACATCACCAACACCGCGGTCGACTGCACAGCCGATTATCTGATCCAGATCGGGATCCTCGAAGGCGATCTGAATGTGACGCTGTCCGTGGGGCAGCCTCCGCCCGATGACGACGCGCCGCTGGCCGCAGCCGAGCGGAGGCTCGCACGGAGTCTCCTGTTGCGATGGCGGGCCGAGGCCGACGCCTGGGACATGGCGGATCCCGAGCCGCTGCCCGTGCGCTGGACGCCCAGCCGACGCGTGGCGTCCGCAGGGGAGTATGTACCCGTGGGCTCCGGGGCCGACACCATCGCCGGGACCTTCCTCAGGCTCCGGCCCCGTCGGCGCCTGGTCGTGCTGGGCAGCGCCGGGTCCGGCAAGACGGTGCTCTCCGTGCTGCTCACCCTCGAACTCCTCGCCCGGCGACTCACCCAGGGCGAGAACGACGTGCCGGTCCCGCTCGTGCTGTCGCTGGAGTCCTGGGACACCCGGCGGCAGTCGCTCACCGAGTGGCTGGTGGACCGGCTGCGCCAGGACCACCCCGGTCTGCCGCCGGTGGACGGTGTCCACCCGGCCCGCCGGCTCGTCCTCGAGCGGCGGGTGCTGCCTGTCCTCGACGGCCTCGACGAGCTGCCCGGACACCGCCGCGCCGAGGTCCTCCACGCGCTCAATGCCGGCCTCGGCGGCACGGGGGACGCCGTACTGGTGTCCCGTACGGCCGAGTACGAGCGCCTCGACCAGGAAGGCAAGGGGCTGCGCCACGCGACGGTGATCGAGTCGCTGCCGCTGCGCCCCGACGAGGTGGCGGACTATCTCCGCCGGGCACGGCCTCCGGCCCGCGCCGCCGTCTGGGGCCGCCTGCTGGAGACCCTCCGGACCAAGCCCTCCGCACCGGTCGCCTGGGCCCTGACCAGTCCGCTGATGGTGTGGCTGGTACGCCGGACCTATGAGCGGCATCCGGCGGATCCAGGGGAGTTGGCCGACGGGGAACGGTTCCCGACCCGTGATGCCGTCGAGGCGCACCTGCTCGACCGGATCGTGTCCGCCGCGTTTCCTCCGCGCCCCCCGGACCCCGGCCGGCTGCACCCACCCCGCAGCTGGGACGCCGAACGGGCCGGTGCCTGGCTGTCGTACCTGGCACTGCTGCTGAGCCGTCGCGAGGAGTCCGAACTGGCCTGGTGGCGGCTGTACACGGCGCCGCTGCCCCGGCTGCTCGCCGGACCCGCGCTTCTCGTGACCGGCATCCTGCTCTCCCTCGTCATCAAGGCGGGCATGTCCGGCTACGCGGAGGACGCCGTGCTGGGCGACCTGAGCGTGACGCTCTATGTGAGTGGGGGGGTGATCTTCGCCGCCCTCGCACGGTCGGTGACCGCGTCCTGGTTCGGCCAGCGGCTCGCCGAGCCGCGACGCAGCGCCAACCCGCTGTTGTTCATCGGCGCCCTGCGCTCCCTGGACCGGCACACGCGGGTGGGTCCTCTGGTGCGACTCGCGGCTCTCGGGGGCGGTCCCGCCCTGGTCGTCCTCCTGCTGTTCCTGTACGTCTTCGTGACACCGGACCCGGTCCTGGTCTGGTTCTCCGTCGGCGGCGTGCTGCCCGTCCTGCTGATGATCGTGTACGCGGCTCCCGCCGACACCGTGGACGCCGCCACCCCCGACGAACTCCTGCGCGGCGAGCAGAGTGCGCTCGTCACGACGCTGACACTGGTGGCCCCGCTCATCGGGGCCGGCGCGGGCGCGTTCTTCTGGCTCGGCCGCGGCAGTGGCGACTGGGGTGCGGCGGTCGGCGCCTGGGCCGGCGCCTCCGCGACGCTGGTGCTGCTCAGCCCGTGGAGCCGCTGGGTTCTCGCCAAGTGCTCCCTCGCGGCCACGGGCCGGGTGCCCTGGTCGCTGATGACGTTCCTCAAGGACGCCCGCACGGCGGGCCTGCTGCAACTGGCGGGCGGCACCTACCGTTTCCGCAACCGCCGGCTGCAGGAGCATTTCGCGGGGCGGCGCGCTCAGGAACGGGGAAGCGCCTCGCCCGGCCCCGGGGCGACCGCCGTCCCCGCGCTCCTGCAGTCCCGTGACGTCACAGTGGAACGCACCGCGGACCACTACCGCCTCCGCGGCCGGTCCCGGAGGCTGCCGCTGGCCCACTGGGCCGTGTTCGGCACGATCATGGGCGTCTTCGTCGTCCGGTTCAGCGTGTCCGGACAGTGGCAGGACCCGGCCGTCTGGCCGGTCCTGCTCGTCTGGCCCTTCATCGGGGTCGTGATCACCGTGACCGGGTTCCTCTTGCCGCCGCGGCGGCTGGAGCTGGAGCTGACCCGGGACGGCGTCACGTCCGTGATCGGACGCAGACGAGTCTCCTACGCGTGGCGGCACGTCGAGGAAATCACCGTGCGCCGCGCGATCGTCCGGGGCCGGGACGCGCGCTTCTACGCGCTCCAGGTCCGGCTGCTCGCCGGCGCCCCGCGCCCGCCTCGCCGCTCGCGTATGGGCGAGGGCTGGTTCTTCGTCCTTCCGCTCGGCTTCTCCCCGCGCGTGGATCCGCAACTCGGCGCGGCCCTGGCCGACTTCGGGGGGTCGCGCTGGACAGCGTCCTCCGGCGGCCGTTGAGCCCTCAGCACAGCGGCTGGGTGTCCGCGGAGACCGTGAGGAGGGCCAGACAGCGTGCCGTCACGGTCCGGTCGTCCTCGCTGATGCCGACGGCGTAGGCGATGGGGGCGCGGGCCGTGGTCCCCCGGGGAGCCGTGATCCGCCAGCGTGCCTCGTACGTGTCGTGCGCCCTGAGTGTCCGGGACGGCCGTCCGACGAGGGTGGCCTGCCAGCCCGCGGGCAGCAGGGGCGGCCGTACGGTGATGGCGAGGTCGCGTGCGGTGGCGTTCTCCACGACCAGCCGGCCGCCGTCCGCCGGGTGCAGGCGCACGGCGTCGGAACTGGTCCAGCGGACGTTGAACTCGCGCAGCTGAAGCTGCTGTTCGTCGTCGTCCTTGTCGAGTGAGGAGCCCAGGCCGATGCGGACGGAGTCGACGGGCTCCGGGACAGGAATGTCGTAGCCGTACTCCTTGCTGAACATGGCGCCTTGCCTCTGCTCGTGAGGGCTCCCCATCGGCAGCCGGACCTCGCGGGCGCCGACCTGGGCCTCGACGTCGACATCCGGCCCGAACGTCGACTTGACGCTGTCAGGGTCGAAGTCCACCGACACCTCGCTCAGCGGCAGCGGCATCCCGAAGTCCATCCGCAGCCAGTTGCTCTTCCGCGGGGATCCCTTGACCGACCAGTAGCCCGCGTGGCCCGGCAGAGCGGCGGACGGCGGATGTCCCGGAGCCGAGTAACTGGTGCTGAGCTTGGGCCAGTCCCGGGTCGCGGCCGCGGTGAGGTCGACCTGGCGGACCGAACCGGTCAGCGGATGCCGCCACTTGTCGTACGTCCCGGGCAGGCCGAAGAAGGCGGACGGCGGCAGCACACCCGTCTGCAGGAGAACCAGGAAGAACGGAAGGACCAGGTACCCGGCGAGCTGAGTGATCAGGAGCGAGTGCCGGGCGGCGCGGTGCCGGGGGAGGTGGAGCGTGGCGTTCCCGGGTCGGCGCACGGGCTCAGGCGCCATGCTCTCCCCGGAGCCCGCGACACCGGGCATACCGGCCAGCCACCACACCGTCCCCGCGAGAGCCGAGGCCGGAACGGAGCGCACCGCCATGCCCGTGGCGTCGAGCGCGCGCAGCAGATGGCCGCCTCCGGCCGCCTCCACCTGTGCGCGCACGGCGGTGTCGTCGCCCTGCACGCCTCGGGTGTACAGCAGTGCGAAACGGTGCCTGCGGCGGCGCGTGGGCAGGGCGGTGAGGACGTGCAGGACCCGGGTCACGGCGTGCACGGCATCGCTGTGCGCGGCGGGGTCGTCCACCACCAGCAGCAGTCCGTGGGCCCGGCGCACCACGTCCAGCGCGGCCACCGACTCCTGACAGCCGTACGCGTCACCAGGCGGGTCGTACACCAGGACAGGCGTCTTGTCGGTGCGCACGAGCGGCGGCTCCGCCCCGGACGTGGCGCCGAGCTCGGCCAGCACCTGCGCGTGCACTCCGGCGCGCTGCGCGTCCGAGCCCCCGACGAGCACGACGACCCTCGCCCGTTCGTATCCGGCGGGCAGCGCCTTCCCGCAGTGCGGGCAGCACGCGTCCAGACGGCGCACGCCGAGGACGGCGGGCAGATGGGTGCCGCAACGGCAGCGGTGGAAGAAGGCGCCGTACCGGTTGGGCACCAGCTGCCGGTGTCCGGCCCGGCACGTCGGGCACAGCCTGACCGGGCGGTGGATGGTGCGCCCGCAGCCGGTGTACGGGCACGGCGCCGGCCCGCCGCGCACCGCGCGCCCCGTCCGCGCGACGGCCGCCCAGACCGACCACCACGCAGCCCAGAGGGCACAGCCCAGCGCCCATGCCAGCAGCGCGAACAGAAACGGAAGGATGGTGAGCGTGGTCGCGGTCAGTACGACGGCGACGGCCGTCAGCAGGAAGGCCGGGCGCAGGAAGAGCATCAGGCAGCCCTGCCCGCCGGTCCCGTGCTGTTGCGACCGGCGGAACGCGTCGCTCACCCGGTCGACCAGGAACCGCTCGGCGTCGCCCATCAGCCGTTCGTGCCGCTCGAGTCCGTCCCACCAGGTCGCGCGCAGGTCGCGCGCGGCTGTGACGCGGAGGTAGGCGGGGGTGGCCGGCTCACCGTGCGGGTCGGGTGGCGTGGGTGCCGCCCGGCCGAAGGTCCGCCAGACGGTGTGCAGTTGGGCCCACACCAGCTTGGGCAGGGTGATGGAGACGCCGTGGCCGACGACCAGGACGACGAACAGGACGATGGCGAGGAGCAGGATCACGGGGTTCGCCACGGCTCACTCCCGCTCCCGGGCCGGCCCGCGTCGCCACAGCAGCCGTGGCGTCCTTTCCGGATCCTCGGCCGGCATCAGGTCGCGCAGGGCCTCGTAGGTCTCCGTCTCCTCCCACAGCCCCTGCCGGAACAGCCGCAGGATCCGCAGCGCGGCCGGCCGCGGCTCCCCGGGGGCCCGGCGCAGCACGTGCAGTGCGGTGGCGGGGGTGGCGGCGAGCACGTCCGGGGTTTCGTCCGCGAGGGAGACGAGGGAGGCGCACGCCTGCGCGTCCAGGGCGGCGGTCCGCAAGCCGGCGGAGGCTTCGAGGGCGGCGAGCAGTCCGGCGAGGACAGCCGCCCGGTACGGTTCGGGCAGCGGAGCGAGCGCGGCCCGTACGTCGCCGAGGGATGCCGTCCCCTCGGCGAGATGGCGTGCGGCGGCGTCCCTCAGGTGCTCAGGCGCCAGTCCCGCCTTCTCCGGCCGCAGCTGAGCCAGCGCACGTACGAAGCCGGCTAACCCGGCGCCTTCCCCGCGGAAGGCTTCCGCATCGCCGTCGGGCGCGAGCAGCGCGCACCCGGCCCGCAGCCGCCGTACGCCTGCCTCGACGCCGTCCGCGGGAACCGCGTCCCACAGGTCCGCGACGGCGTCCAGGACATCGAGGCGCCCGCTGCCCAACGCGCCCGAGAGGAACCGCGCCGGCGCGCTCGGCTCCGGACAGCCGTCCCCGGTCAGTCGGTCGAGGTGGAACACCGGGCCCGGTGCCCGCTCCCCGGTCTCCGGCAGGGTCCCGGTCAGATGGCGGTGGTCATCCTGCGGCCGCGCGGTGTACGTCGTGAACGACAGCCGGGCGGCCAGGCCGGCGGGCAGGGTGTAGGAGACGGCGGCGATCCAGTCGACGACACGGTCCGCGTCCGCGGAGACCAGGGTGGCGCCGGGGCCCTCGCCTGCCAGCGCCCGCAGAGCCGCGGTGAGCAGACGCTCCAGGAGGCGCACGCCGGGGTCGCCGAGGCCGGCCAGCAAGCGGGCCACCCGGTCGGGCCCGACGGCGCTGCCCGGGACGAGTGGGGTGAGGTCGGGCAGATCGTGGCCGTCGTCGTGCGCCGGCGTCGGGGCCCAGTGAGGGGTGTCCCACAGCTCGACGGGGCGCAGACCGGCCAGTTCGTCGGGAGTGGCGTACAAGACGTGGCAGAAGTGGTTGCCCCAGCGGCCGGTGTAGTCCTGGCCGGACAGACGGGTGCGGGTCAGCACGGCCGCACCGTCGTCGGGTCGGTCGTAGGCGAAGGCCACGGGCAAGGGGCGATCGCGGTCCATGCCCGCCGGCAGCGGGTAGCCCGTCAGCGGGCGCAGGACATCGAGTGCGGGGCGGGCCGTCGGGGAGACGGCGGTGAAGCGGAAGCCTCCGTGGGGTGCGTCGGCCGAGGGCGGGGCGGACGTGTAGTGCGCCTGTCCGGCCATACGTGTCACCCCCGTCCCCGGTCGAGGGCGCCGAAGCGGTGCAGCAGCCACATCAGGGGGTCCTCCACCCGGTGCGGGCGTACCACGCCGCCGAGTCCGAGCCCGCCGCCCCGCCGGGGAGCGGTACCGAGCGTGGACAGCGCGAACAGCTGGTAGTCGGTGCAGAACTGGTCGAGCCGCGCGTCGAGTTGGTGCTCCTGCCAGCGCCGCAGCAGGGCCTGCAGCTCGGCGTGGACGGCCGCCCGGTCGTCGGCGTCGAAGACGGGGCCGGGGCGGCGGGTCCGGTGCAGCGGGGAGTTGTCCGGCAGGTGCGGCCACAGAAGGTCGGCCTTGGTGAGGGCGACCGCGACCGGCACGGTCACCTTCCCTCCGCCGCCCAGATGGCCCAGCACCCGGGCGAGCACGTCGCCCGACCGGCCCGGTACCCCGTCGCCGTCCTTCACCGGTGCGCCGGGCAGGTCCTGCGGGTCGACGAGGACGACGACGGCGTCGGCCGCGAGGAAGTAGCGCAACTCGGTCTCCATACGGTCGCGCGAGGCGAAACGCTCGCCCGCGGTGTCGAGGAAGACCAGGCTCAGCACCCGCTTGTCGGCGCGTCCGAAACGGCCCCGCCGGGTGCGGCTGAGGCGATGCACGAGGGGGCGGTCCGCGTCGTGCTCGGCGGTCTTGGGGACGGTCTGCTGCTCGTCGTACAGGTGCCGTTCGTAGCGTTCGTGGTAGTCGGCCATCGTGTCGTCGTCGCAGGGGAGCAGCGCGGCGTCCAGTTCGGCGCCGAGCCGGTGCAGCAGTTCGTGCACGAGGACGCCGATGTAGGTGCTCTTGCCGGAGCTGACCGGTCCGGCGAGCGCCACCAGCTTTCCGGGAGTGCGCAGATAGCCCTCCGGCAGCCTGCCCGCGCAGGCGGTGCAGCGCAGCCGGGTGGTGGTGCGGCCGCAGGTGCCGCACTCCGCCGAACCGGTCCGTGGGTTGGCGGAGGCGAGGCGTCGGTCCTCGGCGCAGGCGGCGCCGCTCGCGCAGACGTACGCGATCTGCGCCCTGGAGATGCGCCGGAAGCAGTGCGGGCACACCCAGGTGCGACGCCACGGCAGTCTCACGTCCACTCCCCCTAAGTGACCTTGAGCGTGTGCTGCGGCGGATCGCGCAGCACCAATGCCTCGCCGACGGCGAAGCAGCGCAGCCTGCCGCCCGGGCCGCGGGCCAGGCGCGCCGACAGCTTCATGTCCCGCCCCGGGGTGAGCGTCACGTCGGCGGCTTCCGCGAGGACGTCCCCGTCGGCGGGCTCCAGCGGCCAGAGGGGGCCGCGGGAGCGGACCAGCAGCAGCCGCTCGGCTCGTACGGTGGTGCGCGCCGTGAAGACAGCGGTGACCGTGCGACGTCCGGGCAGGCCGTGCCGCTCCAGCCGGTAGTCGACCTCGGCACGCGGCGGCAGTACCGCCGTGCTCGGCGGACCGTATGCGGGCAGCCCGCCGAGCAGGGCGAGCGGCCGCACCTCGACTTCCACCCCGGCGCCGTCCGCGACCGGCAGCCGCACTCCAGCCTCGTGCCGGTAGGTGGCACGAGTGACGGTGCGCCGCTGCTCCCCCGCCTCGGCGGGGGTCCGCCAGGTGACCTCGACCTCGTCGCCGCTGTCCGGCGGCCAGTCGAAGACGACGGCCACGCCGGTGCCGCCGTGCCGGGTGAGCGTGGGGGTGCCGAGCGCCTGCGCGGCGGCCACGGCGTGTGCGCCTGTGACGGCGCGGTCCCCGGCGACCGTGACCGCGAGCACCAGGATGGGCCGGCCCGGCGGCGGGAACCGCAGCCCGTCCGGGCCGGATTCCGCCACGATCGGACGCCCGGGGAGTTCCGCCGTGCGCAGCCGGGTTCCGGCCGGCCACGGGGGCGCGTCGTCGAAGCCGTACAGGCGCACTTCTGCGTCGGGCAGCGGGTCGAGTCGGGCCAGGAGGTGATCGTCCACGAAGCGGATGTCCAGGCCGGTGACCGGCTCGGGCGGCGCGAGGGGCGTGGCGGTGCGCCGGACGCCCTCCGTGCGCACGGACGCTCCGTCGTCGGTGCGGTAGACGGCGCGGATGCGGTAGGCGTACGTCGTGCCGTTGGCGAGCCCGTCGTCCGTGAAGCCGTCGCGGCGGGTGGCGATCGGCACCGCCTCGCCGTCCGCAGCGGTGCGGACGACCTCGACGGACCGGGCTCGGTCCGGGCAGGTCCAGTAGGCGGTGATCCGGCGGTCCCCGAGGCGCAGGTGGGCGTCGGCGACCTCGGGCCAGTGCACGACGGGCCCGGCCACGGCGAGCGGCGAGGTCGGGCTGCCCGGTTCGGCGGCCCGGCGCACGGCGACCGCGTAGTGGAGCGGGACGCAGGGCGGGGGCGAGCCGTCCACGTACGAGGTGGCACGCGGCGAGGCCAGCGGCAGCGCCGTGCCGTCGGCCGGGCCGCGGGGCGGGCGCCGCTCGGTCCGCAGCAGCACATACTCGGGCTCGCCCCTTGTGGACGGTGAGTGCCGCCACTGGACGGTGACGCCCGCGCCGTCCGGGGTCGTGGTGAGGCCGGACACCGGGCGGACCGCGAGGCTGCGGCGCACGGTGTCGATTCCCGGCAGGTCGCGGACAGCCGCCTCCGCCTGTTCCAGCAGGTCCCAGGCCTGGTCCGCCTCGGTCGGCGGCAGTCGGCGCGCACGGTCCACCAGGCCGCGCGCCTCGACGAGTTTCCCGCGCACATGCTCGGCCAGTGCGCGCACGTCCTCGGCGAGCGAGCCCGGCGGCAACCGGTCCGCCACGGCCGCCGCCTCGGCGAGCCGCCCGTCCGCGGCCAGGCGTCGCAGCCGCTCCGACACCGGGTCCCCGGCCGCCTCGTGCAGCACCGCGAACACCAGCCGGCGCGCGTCGTCCTCGGCGACCGACAGCTCCTCCACGGCGTGGGCGAGGAGCGTGGCCGGGGTCGCGCGGGCGGCATGCCGCGTCCGCAGCGGCACCGCCAGTTCATGGAGCAGGATTCGGGCGAGTCCTTCCGGGCCCTGCTCGGTCAGCACGCCACGGACGGCGGCGATCACGGCCTGGGCCGCTGTGTGCGCGGCGCCGTGCGGCAGCCGTCCCCAGCGGCGCGCCGCCGCCTCGATGCCCGGCGGGTCGGCCGGGTACACCTCGAAGACGTGCACGGGCCGCTCGGTCCGCCCGCCGAGCGTGCCCGTCGCGAAGAAGTCGCCCAGGTGCCGCAGCCCCAGCACCTCCAGGTGGCCGGCGCAGCGCGCGTACGCGGGGTGCGGCACCGCACGGGGCAGTGGGTCGGGCTCGGCGACACGCAGCCCGAGGGCGGGCAGCAGGTCCCGTACCCGTTCCTCGTTGACCCGGTGGGCGGCGGCGATCTCCGCGACCGTGGCCTCGGCGAGCATGCCGAGCCCGCCGGTGGCCTCCTCCAGGGCCGCGCGCAGCCGGGCCCGATCGGATTCGGCGCGTCGGCCGTGCGCTTCGAGGGCGGCCCGCAGTGGTCCCGGATCCCCGGCGACGGCCGCGTCCAGCAGTGGCCGGTGGATGAGGTACCCGGCCTCCAACTGCTCGATGACGGCACGGTACTTGAGCCGGGACCGACTGCGGCGCCAGCAGGCGCGGACCGCGGCGACCGCCTCGGCGACCGCCCGCCCGTCGAGGCGCTGCGGCAGCTGGTAGCGCGTGCGCAGGTGCTCGGTCACGGGCAACCCGGCGTCGAGCACCTCGCGCCGGTAGCGCGCCTCGTCGAAGGCCATGGCCTTGTCCCCCCGTCCTGCCCGCGATCAGCCGATCCGCTGGCGGCTCATCGCGACCCGCGCCTCGTCCACCGCCTCCTGGGACAGACCTCCGATCTGAAGAGAGATCTCGATCTGCTCACCGCTCTCCCGTTCGGTGGCCACGACGGTGAGCAGTCCGGAGGAGTCGAGCGTGAACACGCATTGGAAGGGCCAGCGCGCGGGTTTCCCCGGCGGGATCTTCAACGCGCCTTGCGCGACCTCGGTGTTGTGCTGCAGCTCCTCCGACTCCACCGCGCCCGCCTGTTCCATCACCTGGATCCGGACCATTCGCTGGCCGTCGCGGAGGGTGTAGAAGTCGTCCGTCACCGACGCCGGCAGGGTGTCGTTGGCGTGCACGAGATGGGTGACGTACTCCCGGCCGGTGTCGATGTCCGTGACCTGGATGCCGTAACCGCGTGAGGCGACGGTGGAGATTTCGTACGGGCGGTGGGTGAGGCCGGTCTCCGGCACGTCCGGTGCTTGCTCGGCAGGGAGTTCGCCGCTGGAGAGGATGTACGTGGCCCGGTCGAGGGCGTACAGCGCGGCGCCGCGGGCCACCGCGAGGTCGGGGTTGTGCAGCCTGGGCTCGAAGCCGAACTGGGCGCGCAGGGCCGCGGCGACCGCGGGCATCTTGGTGGCGCCGCCGACGAGCAGCACATCGTCGAAGGACGACACGCCGCGTTCCGCGGCCAGTTCCACGGTGCGGCGGGTGATGTCGACGGTGCGGTCGAGCAGGTCACGCGTCAGCTCCTCGATCAGCCCCCGGGTCAGCTCCACCGGTTCGACCCTGCCCTGGTGCATGACGCGGACGACGTAGCGCTCGCGGAAGGACAGCGCCTTCTTCGCCTCCTCGGCGTCCTTGCGCAGCTGCGTCTCGGACTGGGGGTCGGACAGCGGGTCGTCGACGTCCGGGAAGCGCTCACGGAACCGCTCCGCCATGTGCGTGACGATGCGGTCGTCGAAGTCGCTGCCGCCCAGCTCCTTCGCGCCGTCCGTGCACAGCACGGTCAGCTCGCGCCCGTGCAGGGTGAGCACAGTGGTGTCGAACGTGCCTCCGCCCAGGTCGTACACGAGGATGGAGCGGTCCCCGCGCTCCTCGTCTCCTTCCAGGGCCCCGTAGTCGAGTGCGGCCGCGATGGGCTCGGCGACCACGTCGAGGACGCGCAGTCCGGCGATCTCGCCGGCCTTGCGGGTGGCGTCCCGCTCGGCGAGCCCGAAGTAGGCGGGCACGCTGATCACCACGTCGTGCGCCTCGTCGCCGCCGACGGCCTTCGCGTCCTCGACGAGTTTGCGCAGGATGCGGGCGGAGATCTCCTCGGGTGTGTAGGTGCGGCCGTGGAACTCACGCGGCACCACATCGCCCATGTCCCGCTTGATGAGCTGCACGACGTGCTCGGGGTCGAGGACGGTGGCGTCCTTGGCGCTCTGCCCCACGACCACGCTGTCGGCGCTCTCGAAGTAGACGACGGACGGCGTGGTGTCCGCCCCTTCGAGGTTGCGCAGCACCGTTGCTCTGCCGACGTCGTCGATCCGTGCAACGCACGAGTAGGTCGTCCCCAGGTCGATGCCGTATACGGCCATACGGTCTCCCGCCGCCGGGACGGCCGCGCGTCGCGCCCGTCCCGCTGTTGTCCCGTCAGTTGTCCTTGTTGTAAGCCATGCCCTCGGAGCCCACCGGAGACGGAGACGTTCATGGCGTATCCGGTTCCCACCGGGAAACCACGACGTCGGCCTTGCGTACGACGCGCTCCCCCTGAACGAATCCGGCCGCCACGACGCGCGCCACCGTCCGGTCCGCCTCAGGCCCTTCCGCGACGGCGCGGCCCACCGGACGCTGCGACGTCATGTCGAAAGCCTCGCCGGGCCGGGGGACGTACCGCTGTACGCCGGTCCTGGCCACGGTGTCCGCCGCCTCGTCGGCCAGCGCGGTCAGCAGGGCCCGCAGTTCGTCGACGTCGAGCGGGCCGGTGACGTGTTCGGCCTGGCGCAGGATCTGGTCATGGAGCCGAATCAGGGAGTGGCGCACGAGATCGAGCGCCATGTCGATCTCGCCTCGGCGCAGCCGCTCGACCTCGTCATGCAGCCTGGTGACGATCTCCTCACGGCGCTCGGCGAGTTGTTGCTGACGAGCGAGTGCTGCAGTGAACTCACCTGCAAGCGAACAGGGTTCAACGCATTCCGGCACATCGCTCACAGTAGACCAAAGGAGCACGACGCGTCAGGGGAGCCTGTCGCGTGGGCTGGAACAGCTGCGTCGCCCGGCCCGTGCTCGGTTCTCTCGTGCAGCACCGACCAGCCCTGCACGACCCCGTCAGCCACCGAGGTTGATGGAACCGTGAACGTCCCGCGCCTGCACGACAGTGCTCTGCGTGCCGCCGGAGATCACATTGCGCACGTCGCCCGAGCCGGTCCGCGTACCTTCCAGTGCCTCGGCCTCCCGGCGCCAAGCCGCGAGGGCCTCGGCAAAGGCGGGATCCTGCCGGGCGCGGAGAGCCAGTGCCTCGGCCAGTTCCGTGGCACGCTCCGCGCTGTCGGCCGCCTCGGCGAGGGCCGTCAACTCGCTCTCGTGGTTCGGCTCTCCGGCGGACGACCGTCGTCCGACCAGGTTTCGCAGGGACGTCCAGATCTGCTCCCCCGCAGCACCCGCGGTGCCTCCGGCCAGGGCCATGAGCAGTTCAGGTGCAATCGGGTCCACGACACCCTCCACCGTTTGCCACGCACAGGTCGTGTGTCAGCGTAGGGCACGGTGGGCCTGCAGTGCCCCGAAGCGGAGAGAGAATCTCGCCGTCAAGCGGATGTGACCGGCAGGACGTCGGGGGACAGCGCGCCCGCGCGGGCTGAAGCAGCAGTCATCCGACGGAGGTGGTGCCGGCGGCACAGGACCTCGTAACCGGTCTCCTCCGCCGGGCGGTTGACGTCCCCGACGACCACCTGAGCGCCCTCGACCACCATCTCACCGCCCACCGTACGGGCGTTGTGCGTTGCCCGGGCGCCGCACCAGCACAGGGCCTCCACCTGGAGGGCTTCGATCCGGTCGGCGAGCTCGATCAGCCGCTGCGAACCAGGGAAGAGCCTGGTGCGGAAGTCAGTGGTGATACCGAAGGCGAAGACATCGAGACCGAGGTCGTCCACGACCCGCGCCAGCTGGTCGATCTGCTCCGGCGCGAGGAACTGCGCCTCGTCGACGATCACGTAGTCGACCTTGCCGCCCTTGGACAACTGACCGATCAGATACCCGTACATATCCATACCCTCGGTGGCCTCGACAGCCTCCGTGACCAGGCCCAGTCGCGAGGACAGCTTCCCCTCGCCCGCCCGGTCGTCCCGCGTGAAGATCACGCCTTGGAGCCCCCGGGCCGAGCGGTTGTGTCCGATCTGGAGCGCCAGAGTCGACTTCCCGCAGTCCATCGTTCCTGAGAAGAACACCAGCTCGGGCATGGTGGGTCGAGCACCTTTCGATGTGCGGACGGAGAGGGGCCCTCAGGCGTCAGAGCGTACTTCGAGGAGCGGGACCAGCTGTTCGGCGGGGGTCATCGAGCCGTGGTTGCCGACCATCGCCGACTCCTTGGGCTCCCGCTCCGAAGCGATGACGAGGACGTCGTCGCGCGCTGCGGCGACCACGTCGCCGATCCGGTCGTGCACCCGCCGCTCGACCTGCTCGGGCGGTCCGAACCAGCCCGCCGCGATCGCCTCGTCCCGCGAGGCGACCCAGAACTGCTCGCCGAGGACCTCGCGCCAGCAGGTCAGCACGTCGTTCTCGGCGCCCGGCACCGCGTAGACGTGGCGGGCCCGGCCCTCGCCGCCCAGCAGGGCGACCCCGGCGCGCAGTTCCCAGTCCGCGTCGAAGTCGATGCGGTGGTCCTCGTCGAAGGGGACGTCGATCATGCCGTGGTCGGCGGTGACGTAGAGCGCGGTGCGCGGGGGCAGTTGCTCGGCCAGCCGCTGCACCAGCCGGTCGACGTACATGAGGCGCCCGCGCCAGGTGTCGGAGTCGATGCCGAAGCGGTGGCCGGCGCCGTCGACCTCGGCGTAGTACGTGTAGACCAGGGAGCGGTCGCCGGCGGCCAGTTGCTCGGCCGCGACGTCCATGCGCTCCTCGCCGGTCTGCCGCCCGTGGAAGGTTCCTCCGCTGAGCGCGACCTTGGTCAGCGGGGTGCTCTCGAAGGTGGGGGACGAGACCTGGGCCGCGTGCACACCGGCCCGCTCGGCCCGCTGGAAGACGGTGGGATACGGCTGCCAGGCGGCCGGTGACGTCCACGGCTGCCAGCGCAGCTGGTTCATCAGCTCACCGGTGGCCGGATTGCGCACGGTGTAGCCGGGCAGGCCGTGGGCGCCCGGCGGCAGCCCGGTGCCCACGGAGGCGAGAGAGGTGGCGGTGGTCGCCGGGAAGCCGGTGGTCAGCGGCTGTCCGGTGCCGCCGCGCGAGCTGCCGAGGAGTGAGGTCATGAACGGCGCCTCGTCCGGGTGCGCCTTGAGCTGCTCCCAGCCGAGGCCGTCGATCAGGAACACACAGTTCCGGTCGGCGGGGGTCAGCTCGGGGAGGGTCGCGGTGGTCCCGGGCACGGCCATGCCGGCGGCCAGGGTGGGCAGCAGGTCGGCGAGGGATCCGGAGCCGTACGCGGGGACGGGCGCGGAGTCGAGGGCGAGCGGCTGCGGATGGTGGTCCCAGGCGGAGGCGGGATGCACCATCAGCGGGTGACGTCCGCGGTCGCCTCGGAGATGGCCTGCGCGAAGGCGAGCGCCTGGCGCACGGTGTCCGGGCCGTCCCCCGCCTCGCTCACCCGGAGGCTGAGGTCGTCCGCCGTCGAGCTGCCGGTGTAGCCGTGGTCGGCCTCGCAGTTGGGGTCGCCGCAGGCGGCGGGCTCCAGGTCGATCCGGGAGACGGCGCCCCAGCCGATGGTCAGCACGACCTCGCGGGGCAGGGTGCCCGGCTGGTACTGCTCCGGATTGGCCACCACCCGGCTGACCACGACCGAGGAGATCCGGCCGATCTTCACGGACTCGGTGGACGTGGTGGCGTACGGCGTCGGGGAGGTGGTGTCCTCGGCCTGCTCGTCGGTGTGGCTGACGATGAAGCGGGTGTCGGTGAGGACGAGCACGGTCACATGCCGCCGCACCTCGTTCTGGTCGAACGTCGTCTCCTGATGGACCAGGTACGACCGGATGGGCTCGCCGCCCACAGCGGCCTCCACCGCCTCGGCCACGAGGGTCGGGTAGTAGCCGCTGCGCTCGATCGCCGTCCGCAGCCCCTGGGTCGTCGTACTGGTCTTGGCCATGACGTCCATCCTACGGTGGCCCACTGACTGCGAGGCACGCTCGCGGGGGTCTCGTTCGGTCTCAGTACGCGGGGAGTGTCCGGGGGCCCAGGTCGTCACGGGCGGGCGGGGGCGCCAGGCGCACCGAGGCGCCGAGGACGCTCAGGCCGCGCGGGGCGACGACGACCGGCTCGAGGGTGACCGCGACGACCTCCGGGTGGTCGTCGACCAGCCGTGACACCCGCAGCAGCAGTTCCTCCAGCGCGGGGGTGTCGACGGGGGTGGAGCCGCGCCAGCCGAAGAGGAGGGGTGCCGTCCGGATCGACCGGACCAGAGAGGTGGCTTCCCGGTCGGTGACCGGGACGAGCCGGTGCGCCATGTCCCCGAGCAACTGGGAGGCGGCCCCGGCGAGCCCGAACGACAGGACGGCTCCTGCCGCCGGGTCGATGACGGCTCTGACGACGGTGTCGACTCCCCGCGGTGCCATCCTCTGCACCACGGGCCGCAACTCCTCCGGCGTCCCGAACAGCTCGGTCAACTCACCGTAGGCCCGCCGCAGTTGCTCCTCGTCCGTGAGATCCAGACGTACGCCGCCCAGGTCGGCGCGGTGGCGCAGGTGCGGGGCGGTGGCCTTGAGGGCGACCGGGTAGCCGAGGTCGCGGGCGGCCCGGACGGCGTCGTCGGGCGTGGGGGCGGGCAGGGCCCGGTGCACCCGCACGCCGTACGTACCGAGCAGCTCGCAGGTCTCCTCGGTGCCGAGGGTGAGGCCCTGCCCGCGCGCGAGCAGCCCGTCGATCAGCGCGGCGGCGCCCTTCTCGTCGATGTCCTCGTAGCCGGGCACCTTGCCGGGCTCGGCGGCGTCGCGCCGCCACTGCGCGTACCGGACCACTTCGGAGAGGGCTCGGACGGCGCGTTCGGCGGCGGGGTAGGCGGGGATGAGGCGGGAGCAGTTCTGGGGGGCGGGCACCTCGTCGGTCGTCTTGGCGGCCAGCCGGTCCAAGGGACGCAGGGGATGGGGCCGCTCGGGGGCGCCGGACGGGGTCGAGCCCGCCTGCGGTGCGGTGCTCGTCGCGGCCGAGAGGGCTTCCGCCAGTCCCCCGAGCTCCACGTGGACCACCAGCACCGGCTTGCCGGGGACCCGCTCGGCGGCGGACCTGAGGGCTTCGGCCAGCGCCGCGTCGCCGGCGGAGCCCTCCCCCACCGCCGGTATCGCCGTCACCACCACCGCGTCGCACGCGTCGTCCGCCAGCGCGCTCGACAGGGCCCGGTGGAAGTCCGCCGGCGAGGCCGCTGTCGTCAGGTCCAGCGGATGCAGCGGTCGAAGGTCCTCGGAGAGACAGGCGTCGTACGTGAGCAGGCCGAGCGACTCGGAGTTGCCGAGGATCGCCACCCGGGCGCCGTCCGGCAGCGGCTGCCGCGCGAGCAGCAGCCCCGTGTCCACCAGTTCTGTGATCGTCTCCACCCGGATCACCCCGGCTTGGCGCAGCAGCGCGGACACCGTGGCATGCGGCAACCGTGTCGCCCGTACGGCGTGGCCCTGCGGAGCGGAGCCCGCGCCCTGCACCACGACCAGCGGCTTCGCCGCGGCCGTCCGGCGTGCGAGACGGGTGAACTTGCGCGGATTGCCGATGGACTCCAGGTACATCAGCGCGACGTCGGTGTCCGGGTCGTCGTACCAGTACTGAAGGACGTCGTTGCCGGAGACGTCCGCCCGGTTGCCGGCCGAGACGAACGTCGACACACCGGTCACCCCGGTGACCCCGCCGCCGCGCCGGTGCAGGCGGGAGAGCAGGGCGATGCCGATGGCGCCGGACTGGGAGAAGAGGCCGATCCGCCCGGGCCGGGGCATCTCGGGGGCGAGGGAGGCGTTCAGCCGTACCTCCGCCGAGGTGTTGATGATCCCGAAGGCGTTCGGGCCGATGATCCGCATGCCGTACGCGCGCGCGTGCCGGACGAGTTCGCGCTGGCGCTCGCGCCCCTCGGCCCCGCTCTCGGCATACCCGGCGGAGAGCACGACGAGCCCTTGCACGCCGTGCCGGCCGCATTCCTCGACGACCTCCGGCACGTGCTCCGCGCGCACGGCGACGACGGCGAGGTCGACCGGCCCGTCGATGTCGCGCACCGAGCGGTGGGCGGGCACCCCGTCGAGTTCCTTCTGCCCCTCGGGCAGGGACCTGTTCACGGCGTGGAGGCGGCCCGTGAACCCGGCGTCCCTGAGGTTGGCGAGGACGCTGCGCCCCACCCCGCCGGGCGTACGGCCGGTCCCGATCACGGCGACGGATCCGGGCATCAGCAACCGCTGCACGGACCGCCCCTCGGCGCGCTGTTCGCGCGCGTACTGCACGGCGAGCGAGCGGTCCGTCGGTTCCAGGTCGAACTCCAGGCGTACGACGCCGTCCTCGAAGCTGCGCTTCTGGGTGTAGCCGGCGTCCGTGAAGACCTTGATCATCTTGTTGTTGGCGGGGAGGACCTCGGCGGCGAACCGGCGGATGCCCCGCTCGCGGGCGACGGCCGCGATGTGTTCGAGCAGGGCGGAGGCGACCCCCCGCCCCTGGTGGGCGTCCTGGACGAGGAAGGCGACCTCGGCCTCGTCGGAGACGGGAGGGGCGGACGCGACGCTTCCTCCGGCAGGTGTGGCGGTGGGCGACGGGTGGGAAGAGGCGGGCATCCCGTCGGGGCCGATGCGGTCGTAGCGTACGGTGGCGATGAACTCGCCGCCGATGGTGGCCGCGAGTCCCACCCGGTCCACGAAGTCGTGGTGCGTGAAGCGGTGGACGTCCTTGGCGGACAGGCGAGGGTAGGGCGCGAAGAAGCGGTAGTACTTCGACTCGTCCGATACCTGCTCGTAGAAGCTGACGAGGCGATCGGCGTCATCGACGGTGATGGGCCGGATGCGCGCGGTACCCCCGTCGCGCAGCACCACGTCGGCCTCCCAGTGGGCGGGGTACTCGTGCCGGTCCGACGAGGTCTGCATGGGCCCCAGAGTACGGCTCGCGTACGACAACGGCGCGAGGCAGTCTGTGGAGGACGGATGTCGGACCGAGGCCGCGGTCCGATGCCACGAAGGAGCGGGACGAAGGACCGCTCCGGGTAGCTTCACGTGTGGAAAACTGGTCTAGACAACCTGATACACCGAAGGGCATCATCACATGGCTGAGCGCCGCGTCAACGTCGGCTGGGCCGAGGGTCTCCACGCCCGCCCCGCTTCCATCTTCGTCCGGGCCGCCACGGCCGCAGGTATCCCGGTGACGATCTCCAAGGCTGACGGCAACCCCGTCAACGCGGCCTCCATGCTGGCCGTTCTCGGCCTCGGCGCCCAGGGCGGCGAGGAGATCGTCCTCGCCTCCGACGCCGAGGGGGCGGACGCAGCCCTCGACCGTCTCGCGAAGCTCGTTTCCGAGGGCCTCGAGGAACTTCCCGAGACCGTCTGAGCGCAGACGCCGTAACGCACCACAGAAGGGCTCGTCCGAATTATCGGGCGAGCCCTTCGCATTTCCCGGTGACGGGCAGCAGAAATAATCCCCCGCGAATTAGCTTCTCTTTGTATACGGCGGCTGTGTTAATGCCGCAGACTCGGCATGTTTACGGGATGTTGCGAGTTCCTCACACGGTCCGGGCGATCTGGCTGCGAAGGGAAACGCAGCCGGTGCACGCTCGTCGAGCGCTCGGCGTGCAGCGCCGTGACCGCCCGCGCGCGTTCGCTGTCGCCGCGCGCCACCGCGTCCACGATCGCCCCGTGCTCCGCCCAGGACTCCACCGGGTTGGCCGGCGCGTCCACCGCGTACATCCAGGCGATCTTGTGGCGCAGCTGGGTCAGCATCGACGTCATCGCGGGGCTGCCGGAGGCCTGGGCGAGCGTCTCGTGGAACCAGCTGCCCAGCGAGCGCAGATCCTCGCTGTTGCCCCGCCTCGCCCGCTCCTGGCCCAGCCGGACCAGGCCGCGCAGCACCTTGAGATGGGCCTCGGTGCGCCGCTGGGCGGCCCGGGAGGCGCCGAGCGGCTCCAGCAGCATCCGCATCTCCAGGAGGTCGGTGCCCTCCTGTTCGGTGGGTTCCGCGACGCACGCGCCCGCGTGCCGCCGGGTCACCACGAAGCCTTCCGCCTCCAGCGTGCGCAGGGCCTCGCGGACGGGGACGCGCGAGACCCCGTAGCGGCGCGCGAGCAGTTCCTCGGTGAGCCGGCTGCCGCGCTCGTAGACACCCGCGACGATGTCGTCCCGGATCGCCGTGCATACCGAGTGCGCCGGAATACGCATGACCGACCTCCGCCTTAATCCCCGTGAAACGTCGACGATTGACGTGTGTTCAGTGACTCTATTGCAATGAGCCGGAATTTCCGATGGCGGGCCGGAATCCAGGGATATTTTTTGGACAGGCGGGCTTCTGAAACGCCGAAAGCCCCGGCTCGGGGAGCCGGGGCCGCAGCTTGTCTCGCCGTCGGTCGTCAGACGTTCACGCCGTGCGAGCGGAGGTAGGAGACCGGGTCGATGTCCGAGCCGTACTCCGGACTGGTGCGGGCCTCGAAGTGCAGGTGCGGGCCGGTGACGTTGCCGGTCGCCCCGGAGAGGCCTATCTGCCGGCCCGGGGTGACGGTCTGGCCCACCGCGACGCCGATGGACGACAGGTGGCCGTACTGGGTGTACGTGCCGTCGTTCATCTTGATCACGATCTGGTTGCCGTACGCCCCGCCCCAGCCGGCCTCGACCACGGTGCCGGAGCCGACCGCGTGGACGGAGGTGCCGGTCGAGGCGTGGAAGTCGATGCCGGTGTGGCTGCCGGAGGACCACAGGGAACTGCTGGACTGGTACCCGGTCGAGACGTACGAGCCGGAGATCGGGGCGACGTAGGCGTTGAGGAGCCTGCGCTCCTCCGCGCGGGCGGCGCGCGCCTTGATCTCGCGGGCCTTCTTCACCTCGGCGACCGCCTTCTTGTGGGCGGCCTCCTCGGCCTTCTTCATCGCCTCGGCCTCGTCGGCGGCCTGCTTCTGGGCGGCGGCCTGGGCGTCGATCTCGTCGGCGATCGAGTCGCCGATGGTGATCACGGGGGTGAGACCGGTCTGCTCGACCGCGGGCTCGGCGGCGAGGGCCGGGGCGGCCAGAGCGCCGAAGACGCCGGTGGTGGTGAGGGCCGCGACGCCGGCCGCGCGGGCGGTGCCGCGCTTCATCCGGCTGGGACGACGGTGCTTCCCGGTGGCGCAGGTGAACGCCATGTGGTGGCTGATCCTTTCCTTCCTTCTCGCCTACCGGGTTAGCTGACGGGTTCGGAGCAGGAAGGTCTCCTACGGACCCCCTCGCAGTGCGCGGGCGTCCGATTCACCCCAGGGACTTCTGGTGTGGGTCCCCGGCTCCCCTGGCTCGCGCCATGTGGGGACTCGGCGATGACTGTCCGGTGCCGCTGGTGCGGCGCGGTGCCTGACGGACAGCCCGGATGACGCTAAACGGGACAGGTTTCAATACCCAAACGGATCACGGCTTTTGTAGCGCACACCACAGGGCAGACAGGCAACCTCTCCCTCAATTCGGACATCAGGGAGCCCTGGTGACCCACAGATCACCAGGGCTCCCACGCGCGCGTGCCGCTACTCGGCCGGCACGACCGTGACTTGGCCGATGCCCAGAGCCTCGACGGGCTCCTTGATCTGCGCCGCGTCACCGACGAGGACGGTCACCAGACGGTCCACCGGGAAGGCGCTGACGACCGCCGCGGTGGCCTCCACGGTGCCCGTCGACGCGAGCTGCCGGTACAGCGTCGCCTGGAAGTCGTCGGGCAGGTGCTGCTCGACCTGGTCCGCCAGCGTGCCCGCGACGGCCGCCGCGGTCTCGTACTTCAGCGGCGCCACACCCACGAGGTTCTGGACGGCGACATCGCGCTCGGCGTCGGTCAGCCCCTCCGCGGCGAGCGTGCGCAGCACCGTCCACAGGTCCTGCAGGGCGGGACCGGTGTTCGGGGTGTCGACGGAGCCGCTGATGGCGAGCATCGCGGCGCCCGAGCCGTCGGCGGCCGAACGCAGGACCTGCCCGAACGCCCGTACGCCGTAGGTGTAGCCCTTCTCCTCGCGCAGGACGCGGTCCAGACGGGAGGTGAGGGTGCCGCCCAGGCAGTACGTGCCGAGGACCTGCGCGGGCCACACACGCGCGTGCCGGTCGGGACCGATGCGGCCGATCAGCAGCTGCGTCTGGACGGCGCCGGGGCGGTCCACGATGACGACCCGTCCGGTGTCGTCGGCGGTCACCGGGGGCACCGGGCGGGGCTGGGCCGAGGAACCGGTCCAGGCGCCGAGCGTGTCGCCGAGGAGCGCGTCCAGGTCGACGCCGGTGAGGTCGCCCACCACCACGGCGGTGGCGGTGGCCGGACGGACGTTCTTCTCGTAGAAGGCACGTACGGCCGCGGAGTCGATGCTCGCGACCGTCTCCTCGGTGCCCTGGCGCGGACGCGACATGCGCGAGGTAGCCGGGAACAGCTCCTTGGAGAGCTCCTTGGCGGCCCGCCGGGAGGGGTTGGCCAGCTCGTGCGGGATCTCGTCGAGGCGGTTGCGGACGAGCCGTTCGACCTCGCTGTCCGCGAACGCGGGTGCCCTGAGAGCGTCGGCGAGCAGTCCCAGGGCCTTGGCCAGGCGGGAGGCGGGGACTTCGAGGGAGAGGCGTACGCCGGGGTGGTCGGCGTGCGCGTCGAGGGTGGCGCCGCAGCGCTCCAGCTCGGCGGCGAACTCCTCGGCGGAGTGTTTGTCGGTGCCCTCGGAGAAGGCCCGCGCCATGATCGTGGCGACGCCGTCCAGGCCGGCCGGCTCGGCCTCCAGGGGCGCGTCGAGGAGCACCTCGACGGCGACGACCTGCTGGCCGGGGCGGTGGCAGCGCAGGACCGTGAGCCCGTTGTCGAGCGTCCCGCGCTCGGGGGCGGGGAAGGCCCAGACCTTGGGCTCGCCCGCCTGCGGCTGGGGGTGGAATTCCATCGCGGCGAGCTCGGTCACTTGGCCGCCTCCTCGTTCTCGTCGGTGGCTTCCACGGTGGCCGCGGACTCCGGGTCGTCGGCTCCCTCGGCGTCCTCGGCGCTCTGGGCGATCTCGGCCGGGGCGGTGGGCTCGTAGACGAGCACCGCGCGGTTGTCGGGGCGCAGGCGGGCCTTGGCGACCTCCTGGACCTCCTCGGCGGTCACCTCGAGGACGCGCCGCACGGCGGTGAGGGCGAGCTGCGGGTCGCCGAACAGGACGGCGTACCGGCACAGTTCGTCGGCGCGGCCCGCGACCGTGCCGAGCCGGTCCAGCCACTCGCGCTCCAACTGGGCCTGGGCGCGCTCCATTTCCTCGGCCGTGGGGCCTTCCTCGGCGAACCGGGCGAGCTCCTCGTCGATGGCGGCCTCGATGACCGGCACCTCGACGTCCCCGGAGGTCTTCACGTCCAGCCAGCCCAGTGAGGGTGCCCCGGCCAGCCGCAGCAGGCCGAAGCCCGCCGCGACGGCCGTACGGTCACGCCGCACGAGCCGGTTGTAGAGGCGGGAGGACTCGCCGCCGCCGAGGACGGTGAGCGCCAGGTCGGCCGCGTCGCACGCGCGCGTGCCGTCCTCGGGCAGCCGGTAGGCGGCCATCAGGGCGCGCGCCGGGACCTCTTCCTCGACGACCTCGCGCAGCTGCTCGCCGATGACGTCGGGCAGCGAGCCGTCCCGCGGGGCGGGCTTGCCGTCGTGCGCCGGGATGGACCCGAAGTACTTCTCGATCCACGCGAGCGTCCGCTCCGGGTCGATGTCGCCGACCACCGACAGGACGGCGTTGTTGGGCGCGTAGTACGTACGGAAGAACGCCCGCGCGTCCTCCAGGGTGGCCGCGTCCAGGTCGGCCATCGAGCCGATCGGGGTGTGGTGGTAGGGGTGGCCCTCCGGGTAGGCGAGCGCGGTCAGCTTCTCGAACGCCGTGCCATAGGGGACGTTGTCGTAGCGCTGGCGGCGCTCGTTCTTGACGACGTCGCGCTGGTTCTCCATCGACTCGTCGTCCAGGGCGGCCAGCAGGGAGCCCATGCGGTCGGCCTCCAGCCAGAGGGCGAGCTCCAGCTGGTGGGTCGGCATGGTCTCGAAGTAGTTGGTGCGCTCGAAGCTGGTGGTGCCGTTGAGCGAGCCGCCCGCACCCTGGATCAGCTCGAAGTGGCCGTTGCCCTTGACCTGCCCCGAGCCCTGGAACATCAAGTGCTCGAAAAGGTGAGCCAGACCGGTACGCCCCTTGACCTCGTGGCGCGAACCGACGTCGTACCAGAGGCACACCGCCGCGACCGGGGTCAGGTGGTCCTCGGAGAGCACCACGCGCAGGCCGTTGGCCAGGCGGTGCTCGCTCGCTGTCAGGCCCCCGGAGCCTGCCTGGGCTGTGGCCGTGTGACCCATGGGCATGTACGTCCCTTCGATCGGGGTCGCGGTCCTGGAAACCGCGGTCTTCCTGCCGGTCCTGCCACTGTATGCAGCGTGCGGACCCTCGGCGAAGTTCCCGGACGAGGTACGCCCTGAGCGAGATCGGAGCGGGCGAGGGCCCGGGGGTGCCGGGGTGGGCTGGGGAAGGGTGCGGGAGGACAGGGCGGGGCGGACGGCGGGTTGACGTCGGAGGGGAGACCGAGGCGGGCGGAGGGGCGGAGTCCGGCGGAGGGGCGGGGCCGGCGGAGGGGCGGGGCCGGCGGCGGGCCGAGGCCGGCGGAGCGGCCGACGCAGACGGCAGGTGGGGCCGCAGGAGCAGCCGACGCAAGGCGGCGGGCGGGTTTCGGAAGGGTCACCGAAGCCGGCAGCCGGCCGATGCCGGCCCAGCGGCAGGACGGCGCCGGAGCGGAGGCCGAGGCAGGTGGTCGGCGCGGTGCCGTAGCCTGCGGGCAGTTGTGCCGCCGGGGCGGCACACAGCGGCGCGGGCGGCACACAGCGGCGCGGGCGGCACCGTGCCGGCGCCGGGCCAAGCGCCTTATGTCGGGTCCGGTCCGTCGTTGTCAGTGTCGCGGTCCACAATGGTCCGCGTCAGAACCCGTTCACGCTTCAGCAAGCAAGAGTGAGCCGGAGGGGCGCGTCGGTGCCGAGAGGGCGATCGCGCGAAGGCCCGCAGGGCTGAGCACGGTCGCCCTGTCGACACCGACATGAGCACCCCGCAGGCGAGCGACCAGCAAACAGGAGGAGCCGGCAGCGATGGCCCGCCGCAGCACGAAGACCCCGCCGCCCGACGACTCGTACGAGGAGCGGATCCTCGACATCGACGTCGTGGACGAGATGAAGGGCTCGTACCTCGAGTACGCGTACTCGGTCATCTACTCCCGTGCCCTCCCGGACGCCCGGGACGGCTTGAAGCCGGTACACCGGCGCATCGTGTACCAAATGAACGAGATGGGCCTGCGCCCCGACCGCGGCTACGTGAAGTGCGCCCGCGTCGTCGGCGAGGTCATGGGCAAGCTGCACCCGCACGGCGACGCGTCGATCTACGACGCCCTGGTGCGCATGGCCCAGCCCTTCTCGATGCGCGTCCCTCTGGTCGACGGCCACGGCAACTTCGGATCCCTCGGGAACGACGACCCGCCGGCCGCCATGCGGTACACCGAGTGCCGGATGGCCGAGGCCGCGGGCCTGATGACGGAGTCCATCGACGAGGACACCGTCGACTTCGCCCCCAACTACGACGGCCAGGAACAGGAGCCGGCGGCCCTGCCCGCCGCCTTCCCGAACCTGCTCGTGAACGGCGCGTCGGGCATCGCGGTCGGCATGGCCACGAACATGCCCCCGCACAACCTCTCCGAGGTCATCGCAGCCGCCCGCCACCTGATCCGCTACCCGAACGCGGACCTGGACGCCCTGATGCGGCACGTCCCCGGCCCCGACCTGCCCACCGGCGGACGGATCGTCGGCCTGACCGGCATCCGCGACGCGTACGAGACGGGCCGCGGCACCTTCAAGATCCGCGCGACGGTCGCGGTGGACAACGTGACGGCGCGCCGCAAGGGCCTCGTCGTCACCGAGCTGCCCTTCTCGGTCGGCCCGGAGAAGGTGATCGCCAAGATCAAGGACCTGGTCGGCTCGAAGAAGCTGCAGGGCATCGCCGACGTCAAGGACCTCACCGACCGCGCGCACGGCCTGCGTCTGGTCATCGAGATCAAGAACGGCTTCGTACCGGAGGCCGTCCTGGAGCAGCTCTACAAGCTGACCCCCATGGAGGAGTCCTTCGGCGTCAACAACGTGGCGCTGGTGGACGGCCAGCCCCTCACCCTGGGCCTCAAGGAGCTCCTTGAGGTCTACCTCGACCACCGTTTTGAGGTCGTGCGCCGCCGCAGCGAGTTCCGCCGCACCAAGCGGCGCGACCGGCTGCACCTGGTGGAGGGCCTGCTCACCGCGCTGATCGACATCGACGAGGTGATCCGGCTCATCCGCTCCAGCGAGAACTCCGCCGAGGCGAAGCAGCGCCTGATGGAGACCTTCTCGCTGTCGGAGATCCAGACCCAGTACATCCTCGACACGCCCCTGCGCCGCCTCACCAAGTTCGACCGTATCGAGTTGGAGGCGGAGAAGGAGCGGCTCAACGAAGAGATCGCGGAGCTGACCCGGATCCTGGAGTCGGACGCCGAGCTGCGCAAGCTGGTCTCCGCCGAACTGGCCGCGGTGGCGAAGAAGTTCGGCACCGAGCGGCGTACGGTCCTGCTGGAGTCGGCCGGCGCCCCGGCCGCCGCCGTGCCGCTCCAGGTGGCCGACGACCCGTGCCGGGTGCTGCTCTCCTCGACGGGTCTGCTGGCCCGTACGGCGAACGGCGAGCCGTTCCCGGAGGACGCCGACGCCAGGCGCACCAAGCACGACGTGATCGTCTCGGCGGTGCCGGCCACCGCGCGTGGCGAGATCGGCGTGGTGACGTCGGGCGGGCGCCTGCTGCGGGTGAACGTGGTCGACCTGCCCCAGCTCCCGGACACGGCGACCGCGCCGAACCTCTCCGGCGGTGCTCCGATCGCGGAGTTCGTCTCCCTGGAGGGGGATGAGACGGTCATCTGTCTGACCACCCTCGACGAGTCGTCCCCGGGCCTCGCGATCGGCACCGCACAGGGCGTCGTCAAGCGCGTGGTCCCGGACTACCCGGCCAACAAGGACGAGCTGGAGGTCATCACCCTCAAGGAGGGCGACCGGATCGTCGGGGCGATCGAGCTGCGCACCGGCGAGGAGGACCTGGTCTTCATCACCGACGACGCGCAACTGTTGCGCTTCCAGGCCTCACAGGTCCGCCCCCAGGGCCGTCCTGCGGGCGGCGTGGCGGGCGTCAAGCTGGCGGAGGGCGCGGAGGTGATCTCCTTCACGGCCGTGGACCCGGCGGTGGACGCGGTGGTGTTCACGGTCGCCGGCTCGCGCGGCACGCTGGACGACTCCGTGCAGACGACGGCCAAGCTGACCCCGTTCGACCAGTACCCGCGCAAGGGCCGCGCCACCGGCGGTGTCCGCTGCCAGCGCTTCCTCAAGGGCGAGGACTGCCTGTCCCTGGCCTGGGCGGGCGCCACCCCGGCCAAGGCAGCCCAGAAGAACGGCACCCCGGCCGACCTCCCCGAGATGGACCCGCGCCGCGACGGCTCGGGCGTGTCGCTGGGGAAGACGGTGGCGGTGGTGGCGGGGCCGGTTTAAGCCAGGCCGAGTTCCGGGCCCTCCTGGGGATGCTCGTCCTCCGGGTCCCGCACGTAGCGCAGAACGCCCCACATGCCGTGCTCGTCGGCGTGTGGGGCGTCGCTCTTGCACACCTCCAACTCCTTGCCGAGGGCGGCGGCGTCGATGCCGGAACCGATGAGCACGAGCTGTGTGAGACGGGCGTCGGCAGCAGCCCACCGCTCCGGATAGAACCGGAGGAACCGCCCGACGGCGTGCACGGCGTAGCGGTTGCGGACGTCGTACGGCCCGAAGTCGACGTACCCCTTGATTCGGTACAGCCCCTCGGGCCTGCTGTCGAGGAACTGCATCAACCGGCGCGGGTCGAGGGGCACTTCGGAGCTGAAGGACAGGCTGTCGTAGGCGGAGTGCAGATGGCCTGCGTGCTCGTCCCCGTCCGAGTGATCATGAAGATCGTCGAAGGAGAGCTGCCCGACGCGCTCCTCGCTCGGCCGGCAGTCGAACAGGAACTCGGGATCGATACGGCCGTAGCGGGCCGGCACGACGGCGGCGCGGTCGGTCAGCGAGCGGACGAGGTCGAGGACGCGGCCGGCATCCGGCGCCCTGTCCAGCTTGTTGACGACGACCAGGTCGGCGAGAGCGAGGTGCCGGTCGATCTCGGGATGCTTCGCCCGGGTGTCGTCGAACTCGGCGGCGTCGACGACCTCGACGAGCCCGCCGTACACGATTCCGGGATGCTCGCTGGCGAGCACCATACGCACGAGTTCCCGGGGCTCGGCGATCCCGCTTGCCTCGATGACGATGACGTCGATACCGGCGGCGGGATGCGCGAGCCGTTCGAGATAGACATCCAGCTCACTGGCGTCGACGGCACAGCACAGACACCCGTTGCCGAGGGACACGGTGGAGTCCCCGAGCGCGCCCGCGACGGCCATCGCGTCGATCTCGATGGCCCCGAAGTCGTTGACGATGGCGCCGATGCGGCTGCCGCCGCCGTGGTGGAGCAGATGGTTGAGGAGAGTGGTCTTGCCGGAACCCAGGAATCCGGCGAGCACGATGACGGGAATCTGACGCGGGCGGGGGCTCGGGCCGATGCTCGTCCCCGGGCTCAGGCCCAGGTCCAGGCCGCCGTACGACTCCGCAGCCGCGGTCGGGGTCGGGGCGGTGTCTGTGCCGGCGCCGCCGGTGGGGCCGGCGAAGGTGCCCGTGCCGGGCGGGATGCCGGTTCCGGAATGCTCGCCTGCGCTCGGATGCGGGCTCGGCTGGCTCAACGTGCGACCTCTCTCACACCGACGCGCGCACCGGCTCACGGCTCGGGCGCACGTACGAGGATTGAATGCGGCCCCAGGATACGAGCCGGGAGAATCACCGCGAAGTGAACGATTGTTAGCAGCGTTTCAGGGGCAGACGTTGGGCAAGGCGCCGGTTCGTGCGACCCTCGCTTCCCTCCGTGCGCCTCCTCTCCGCCTCCCCCGCCGATCAGAGCCGCTCGGCACCCTGGGAGACGGCAAGCGCCGCCCACCGCTCGCCGGTCCCCTACAGTCGACCCGCACCCCGACGACCGGCGGACGCCGCCTGATTCGGGGGTTGTTCACATGGCCGCACGGAACTTCGGAGTACAGAGCTTGGGCTCCGTCGCGGCGGCGGGCCTGATGCTCGCCACCGCCACGTTGACTCTTGCCTCGCGTCAACGGCGCCTCGAAGAGGCACGCCTGCAGGTGAAGCGCCTGGAGTTGGAAGAGCGGGCATCCCGGCGCCGGGCACTGGCGCATCAACAGCGCATGCACTGGGAGTTGCTGGTCAAGGCGATCGACGACCCCTCCCTCGCCGAGGTGATCGACACCTACGACAAGAGCATCCCCGCCGCGAAACGGCGCCAGTACTTCTACGCCAACGCCTGGTACGTCAATCTGTACCACCTCTACCGCGCGGGCATCCTGGACCAGGAGGAGCTGTACGGCCACCTGCGCGAGCTCTTCCAGAGCCCTCTTCTGCGGGAGTACTGGGAGGCCTCGAAGGGGCAGCGCGCGACGCTGAAGAACGCCTCGGACGAGGCCAGGATCGGACTCATGGTCGACGGCCTCATCAAGGACCTGGACGAGGCCGACACGGACGAATGGTGGGTGGTGGGCAACCCGCCCACCTCGTGATCGCCGCACGCGGTCAACACCGTCCCGGAAGCGACACGGCCAGGTGGTCTTTACAGATGCAGCGCCGTATGCCACACAGGCCCCTATACGCTGCTGCCACCACTCTGCCCACATCATCGCTAAGGACCAGTACCCTTGAAAATCGTGCGCCGCATCGGTGTGCCTCCGAGTGCCCGTGGCAGTGCCTCAGGAGCCAACTGCCCGGACCTGTTCGAGCTGAGCGACGGCAATTTCGCCGTCATCGGCACCGAGGCCACCGAGGCGCTGGAGCGTGAACTCCCCGCCGACGCCTCCCGTGGCGACTACGAGCGCATCGTCATCGTCAGCCGGGATACCCTGATTCGGGCCAAGGCGGACATTCCCGACGCCTGACCTCCTCGTGCGGGCACGCGTCGACCACCGGACTCGTCCCGTCCAGCCGCTCCCGGCCGCCCAGAACCGCTGAGCGCCCCGGGCACCGACCAGCGAGCAGTTCGTCACCCCGTCCCTGCTCGGTCACCACCCGATGAGGCCTGGCGCCAGAACGGCACCAGGCCACACGCGTGGTCAGACAGCCTGCGGGACCTTCACCGGCGCCCCCGGCCCCACATACCGCGCCACCGGTCGGATGATCTTCGAGTCCGCCGCCTGTTCCAGGATGTTGGCGCTCCAGCCCACCACGCGCCCCGCCGCGAAGGTGGGGGTGAACATCTCGCGCGGCAGACCGCACAGTTCCATGACCACGCCGGCGTAGAACTCGACGTTCGTGTGGAGCTCCCGCCCCGGCTTCAGTTCCGCGAGGATCCTCTCGACGTGGCGCTCGACCTCGACGGCGAAGTCCACCCGCGGACCGCCGAACCGCTGGGCGATCTGGCGGAGCATCCGGGACCGAGGGTCCTCCGTGCGGTAGATCGCATGGCCGAAGCCCATGATGCGGTCGCCGGCCAGGACCCGCTCACGGATCCAGGAGTCAATGCGGTCGGGCGTGCCGATCGCGTCCAGCGTGTCCAGCGCCCGGCTGGGCGCACCTCCGTGCAGCGGCCCGGACAACGCCCCCACGGCTCCCACGAGGCATGCCGCCGCATCCGCACCGGTGGACGCGATGACGCGCGCGGTGAAGGTTGATGCATTGAATCCGTGGTCAATGGTTGAGATCAAGTACTGCTCGATCGCCCGCACCCGCTCCGGATCCGGCTGCGAACCCGTCAGCATGTAGAGGTAGTTGGCCGCATAGGAGAGGTCTTCGCGCGGCTGCACCGGATCGAGCCCCCGGCCCAGGCGGTGCAGCGCGGCAAGCAGGGTCGGCACGGCGGCGGTCGCGACGAGGGTGTCCTGGCGGCGCCGCTCCACGTCGAGGTCGTACACCGGACGGAAACCCTTCGCCGCGCCCAGCAGCGACAGCGCCGTACGCATCCCGGCGAGCGGCCCGGAGCTCGCGCCGGCCGCGGCGAGGGCAGGCAGCGCGGCCCACACCCCGGCGGGCAGCCGCCGCAGCGCGGCGGTCTCGGCCGCGAAGGCGGCGGAGCGTGGAGGGTCCGGCAGGTCCCCGTGGACCAGGATATGCCAGACGTCCTCGAACCCGCGGGTCTGGGCGAGTTCGACGGCCGAATACTGGCGGTAGTGGTAAAAGCCCTCGGTCCCCCGGACGTCACCGATCTCGGTGTCGGTGACGACGACTCCCGCGAGCCCGCGCGGTACGACGAGGGCGCCTGCTGACCTGTTGACGGACATGATTCCTCCTTGGACTTGATGCGACTGTCCATGATTGATTAAATCTGTGTCAATATTGATTGAATCAACATAGGGGAATCAACATGCCGAGCTGCGGATACGGTGAGGTTCATGCGTGATCACGAACCCCACACCGGTGCCGCCGGACATCGGCTGAGCACCAAGGAGACCGCCGAGCTGCTGGGCGTGAAGCCCGAGACCGTGTACGCCTACGTGAGCCGCGGGCAGCTCAGCAGCCGACGGGTGCCCGGCGGCCGGGGCAGCACCTTCGACGCCAAGGAGGTGGAAGCGCTCGCCCGGCGCAGTCGGCGGGACAGCGGCGGGAGTCCGGGAGGGGGCGGTGAACTGTCCGTACGGACCCGCATCACGCTCATCGACACCGACCGGTACTACTTCCGGGGCGTCGACGCGACCGAGCTGGCCGCCCGCCACTCCTACGAGGAGGTCGCCGAGTGGCTGTGGACCGGGCAGCTGCGCCGCGGCGCCGCCTTCACGGCACCGGAGGCCGCCGTCACCGCAGCCCGCCGCGCAGTGGACTCGCTACCCGAACACACCGCGCCCACCGACCGGTTGCGGGTCGCGGCGATCGCCGCGGCGGCCGCGGACCCGCTGCGTTTCGACCTCTCGGAGGAGGCCGTGCTCGGCACGGCGCGCATCCTCATCCCCACCCTGGTCGCCGCCCTGCCCCCGGCCCTGTACGACCACCGCGACAGCGGCCCGCTGGCCCACCGGCTATGGGCCCGCCTCACGGGACGCCCGGCCGACGAGCCGTCCCTGCGCGTCCTGGACACGGCGCTCGCCCTGCTCGCCGACCACGACCTCGCCGCCTCCACCCTCGCCGTGCGCGTCGCCGCGTCGGCCCGCGCGCACGCCTACGCCGCCGTCTCCGCGGGACTCGGCGTGATCGAGGGCCCTTTGCACGGCGCAGCCAGTGGACTGGCCCACAAGCTGCTGCTGGAGGTACTCGACCAGGGCGACGCGGCCCCAGTGATCGCCGACGAACTGCGGGCCGGCCGGCGCGTTCCAGGGCTCGGCCACCGGCTCTACCCCGGCGAGGACCCGCGCGCGCGTGCCCTCTTCGCACTCCTGGAGGACATTCCCAGGGCGGCACCCGCAATCGCCGCGGCCCGCGACATCGTCGCCACCGCGGCCCGCCACACCCCGTTGCACGCCAATGTCGACCTGGCCCTCGCCGTGTTCACCGCCTCCTCCGGCATGCCGGCCACGGCGGGCGAGACCGTCTTCGCGGTGGCCCGCACGGCGGGCTGGATCGCACACGCCCTGGAGGAGTACGGGGAACGCCCCCTGCGCATGCGCCCGAGCGGCTACTACGTGGGCCCGCGGCCGCCACAGCCACTGCCGGAGTAGCACGCGCGACCCGCCAGAAGGCGCCCGCCTCAAGTCAGGTTAGGCTCACCTCTGTGAGTACGTGCTCAACCGTCTCCCGGGACCTCGACGAGCCCATTTCCGGAACAGCGGCCACGGCGACCACCTGGCTGCTTCTGGAACAGCCCGGTCCCTGGGGTGCCAAGGCGCTCACTTCGAGCCACCTGGACCCCGCGCTCGGCCGTGCCCTGGAGGGGGCGGCCCAGGGCACGGGGGTACGGATCGCGCTCATCCGCCGCCCCGGTCGGCACGCCGACAGCGGCACACCGACAGCGCGGCAGGTGTACGTGGCCCATACGGTGCCCGGGAACGTGTGGCTGCGTTCCGCCATGGTCCGCGACCCTCGCCGACTGCTCGACGTCGACTTCGCCGCGCTCGGCCGCGGGGACCACGGCAGCTTCGACTCGGCTCTCGGCGGGCGGCCCCACACCGGTGATCCGCTCGCGCTCGTGTGCACCAACGGCAAGCGCGACCGCTGCTGCGCCCTCCTGGGCCGCCCCCTCGCGGCGGAGTTGGCCTCCTCCGGCGTCGAGGGCGTCTGGGAGGTCACCCACCTGGGTGGTCATCGCTTCTCCCCCACACTGCTCGTCCTGCCGTACGGCTACGCCTACGGCCGGGCCGAGGCCCACGCCGTCAAGGAGGTCCTGCACGGCGTGCAGGAGGGCCGGATCGTCGTGGAGGGCTGCCGGGGAAGCTCCGCGTGGGAGCGACCCGGCCAGGCGGCCGAGCTTGCCGTGCGCAGGGCCACGGGCGAGTACGGGGCGCAGACGCTGGCCGTGGTCCGTACGGAGGGCGCCGCACCTCGCTGGGAGGTGACCGTCGCCCACACCGACGGACGTCACTGGCGCGTCGTCGTGGCCCAGGGCGCCTCGCTGCCGGCCAGGCCGGAGAGCTGCGGAGCCTCGGTACTCGGCTCACCCGCGCGGATGGACGTGGTGGCGGTGCACGAGCCGGCGACCACGACGGCGCTCGCGGGCTGAGGCCACTGTCGTACACCGAAGTCCTGGGGTTCGTCGGCCCGCCTGCCCCGTCTCCCCGGCGGCTGTCCAGGTGTCCCATATGTTGATCAAGTAATCCATGCCACACCCCCTGCGGCAGGTCCGGTCTTGCCACGTACCGTCATGGGTATGCGCCCCACTCCCCCCGCCCGCCGCCTGCGCCTCGGACTGCCGCGGCGCATGTTCTCGCAGGTGCTGCTGATGCAGCTGGCGATCGCCGCGGGAGTCGCGGTGCTCGCCACCGGGCTGTTCCTCGCCCCGCTCAGCGACCAGCTGGACGACCAGGCCATGCGCCGCGCGCTGGCGATCGCGCAGACCGCCGCCGCCGAACCGGGGATCGCCGAGGAGGTCCAGCGCACGCAACCGACGGCCGACGGGCCCGTCCAGCGGGAGGCGGAGCGGATCCGCAGGGCCACCCAGGCCGAGTACGTCGTGGTGATGGACCGGCGGGGCGTGCGCTGGTCGCACCCCACCGCGAGCGAGATAGGCAGGACCGTCTCCACCGACCCCAGCCAGGCCCTGGCCGGCAAGGAGGTCATGGAGATCGACAACGGCACCCTGGGCCGCTCCGCCCGTGGCAAGGTGCCGTTGCGCGACAGCGAGGGGAAGATCGTCGGCGCGGTCTCGGTGGGCATCGCGTACGACAGCGTGCGGGCGCGGCTGATCCACGCGATCCCGGGACTGCTCGCCTACGCCGGCGGCGCCCTGGCCGTGGGCGCGCTGGCCGCCTGGCTCATCTCCCGCCGGGTCCAACGGCAGACCCGGGACCTGGCCTTCTCGGACATCTCGGGCCTCCTCGCGGAGCGCGAGGCAATGCTGCACGGCATCCGCGAGGGCGTCGTCGCCCTGGACCGCGCAGGACGCGTGCGCCTGCTCAACGACGAGGCGCAGCGGCTGCTGGGCATCGGGGACGAGGCCGTCGGCCGCACCCCCGACGAGGCACTCGGCGAGGGCCGTACCGCCGACGTACTGGCGGGCCGGGCGACCGGCACGGACCTGCTCACCGTGCGCGGCCAGCGCGTCCTCGTCGCCAACCGCATGCCCACCGACGACGGGGGCGCCGTCGCCACCCTGCGCGACCGTACCGAGCTGGATCAGCTCGGTCGCGAGCTCGACTCCACGCGCGGCCTGATCGACGCCCTGCGGGCCCAGGACCACGAGCACGCCAACCGCATGCACACGCTCCTCGGACTGCTCGAACTGGAGATGTACGACGACGCCGTGGAGTTCGTCGGAGAGGTCGTGGGCGACCACCGAGCCACGGCTGAACAGGTCACGGAGAGGATCCAGGACCCCTTGCTCGCCGCGCTGCTGGTCGGCAAGGCGACCGTCGCCGCCGAGCGCGGAGTGGTGCTGTGGGTCTCGGACCGGACCCGGCTGCCGGACCGGCTGGTCGACCCCGGTGGACTCGTCACGATCCTCGGCAACCTGGTGGACAACGCGCTGGACGCCGTCGCGGGAACCCTCCACGCGCGCGTGGAGGTGGAACTGCGCACGGAGGGACGTACCGCGGTCCTCAGGGTGCGCGACACGGGACCGGGAATCCCTCAGGAGCACCGCGAGTTGATCTTCACCGAGGGGTGGTCCACGAAGAAGCCGCCCGCCCACCGGGAGCGCGGCATCGGACTCTCCCTGGTCCGCAGGCTCGCCGAGCGGCAGGGTGGCAGCGCGGCCGTCGACGACGCGGGCGGCGGGGGCGCGGAGTTCACCGTCGTCCTGCCCGACGCCCTGGAGCCCGAACCGGAGCCCGCCCTGACCGCGCCGCGGACCGCACAGCCCGCCGCCGAGGAGGAGTCGTGTTGATCGAGGTCCTGATCGTGGACGACGACATCCGGGTGGCGCGCGTCAACTCCGCCTATGTGGCGAAGGTGGCGGGCTTCCATGTGGCCGGTGAGGCGCACAGCGCGGCGGAGGCGCTTCGGCAACTGGAGCTGCTGCCGCATGTGGACCTCGTCCTCATGGACCACTACCTGCCCGACGAGACGGGCCTCACGGTCGTCCAGGAGATGCGCCGACGCGGCCATCAGACCGATGTGATCATGGTGACGGCGGCCCGGGACGTCTCAACCGTGCAGGCGGCGATGCGGCACGGCGCGTTGCAGTACCTGGTCAAGCCGTTCGCCTTCGCGGGCCTGCGCGCCAAGCTGGAGGCCTACGCCGAGCTGCGCCGAACCCTCGACGGCGGAGGCGAGGCGGAGCAGGCCGAGGTGGACCGCATCTTCGGCGCCCTGTCCATACCCTCGGAACCCGAACTGCCCAAAGGACACTCCCCCACCACGGCGGAGCTGGTCCGCCGCTCCCTGATGAACGCCGAAGGCCCCCTGTCGGCCCAGGAGATCGCCGATCGGACCGGCGTGAGCCGCCAGACCGCTCAGCGCTATCTGAAGCTCCTGGAGCGCACGGGACGGGCTCGCCTGACACTCAAATACGGTGACGCGGGCCGCCCGGAACACCGTTACGTGTGGGCGACCCGCGCCTGAGGACACGGTCCGTGGGGGGCGGGGAAGGAACCGTGCCGCCCTTGCATACGGATGTCGACCCGCCTTCTCACAAACTCGGTCGTGCAGGTCTTCGGCGGGGCCGGGGCCTCCGAGTCCGTACGACGATGACGGCCTCGGCCTGTTACGTGGGCCTATACGGCTCCCGCCCCGGTCAGCGACCGCACCTCAGTCTCCGCATGCTTGGCCTCGTCGGGCAGTTCCGCCGAGGTGACCGTGCCGAGCCAGCCCGCGAGGAAGCCCAGCGGGATCGAGACGAGCCCGGGGTTCTGCAGTGGGAAGTACTGGAAGTCGACGGTGGGAAACAGTGACTCCGGGCTGCCGGACACCACCGGTGACAGCACCACGAGCAGCATGGCCGGGATCAGCCCGCCATAGACGGACCAGACGGCGCCGCGTGTGGTGAAGCCGCGCCAGAACAGCGAGTACAGCAGCACCGGCAGGTTGGCGGACGCGGCGACCGCGAAGGCGAGTCCCACCAGGAACGCCACGTTGAGATCCCTGGCCAGCAGGCCCAGGGCGATCGCCATCACGCCGATCCCGACCGCGGCGGCACGTGCCACGGCCACCTCGCTGCGCGGCTTGGTGTGCCGGCGACGCAGCGAGGCGTACAGGTCGTGGGCCACCGACGCCGAGGAGGCCAGCGTGATGCCGGCGACCACGGCGAGGATCGTCGCGAAGGCGACCGCGGCGACGACGGCGAAGAGAATCGCTCCTCCCGCGGAGTCCGCCCCGCCGCCCAGGTCGAGCGCGAGCAACGGAACGGCCGTGTTTCCGGCCGCGTTCGATCCGCGTACAGCGTCCGGCCCCACGATGGCCGCCGCACCGAACCCGAGGACGATCGTCATCAGGTAGAAGCCCCCGATCAGCCCGATCGACCAGATGACCGAGCGGCGTGCGGCCCGCGCCGTGGGCACGGTGTAGAAGCGGGACAGGATGTGCGGCAGCCCCGCCGTCCCCAGCACCAGCGCGAGGCCCAGACTGATGAAGTCGAACCGGGCCGTCCAGTCCCCGCCGTACCTCAGGCCCGGCGCCAGGAAGGCCTTGCCATGACCACTGCGCTCCGCCGCCGTGAGCAGCAACTGGTCGAAGTCTCCGTGGAAACGCACCAGGACGAGCACCGTCAGGGTGATGGTGCCGCCGAGCAGCAGGACCGCCTTGACGATCTGGATCCAGGTGGTGGCCCGCATCCCACCGAGCGACACATAGATCACCATGAGCGCGCCGACCCCGACGACCGTCCAGGACTGCGCTGCCTCGCCGTTGCCTCCGAGAAGCAGCGCGACCAGGCTGCCCGCACCGACCATCTGCGCCACCAGATACAGAACGGACACGGTGACCGAGGAGGTTCCCGCCGCGATCCGCACCGGCCGCTCCCTCATCCGTGCCGCGACCACGTCGGCGAGCGTGAACCGTCCGCAGTTGCGGACCAGTTCGGCGACGAGGAACAGGACCAGGAGCCAGGCCACGAGGAACCCCACCGAGTACAGCAGCCCGTCGTACCCGAACAGGGCGATGAGCCCGGAGATCCCGAGGAAGGAGGCAGCCGACATGTAGTCACCCGCGATGGCAAAACCATTTTCCATCGGAGAGAAGAGCCTACCGCCCGCGTAGAACTCCTCCGCCGAGCCCTGGCGGTGCCGACTCACCCACGTCGTGATGCCCAGGGTGACGGCGACGAACGCGCTGAACAGCAGCAACGCCAGCGGCTGATGGTTGCCGGTCATGATGCACCGCCCCTGATGCCCCGCGTCAGTTCCTGGGTGTCCCACCGCAGTTCGAGCGCCGCCCGGTCCCGGCGCAGCCGGGCATGCCGGGCGTACGCCCAGGTGAGCAGAAAGGTCGTGAGGAACTGTCCGAGTCCGGCCAGCATCGCCACGTTCACGGCGCCCGCCACGGGCCGCGCCATCAGGGCGGGCGCGGTCGTCGCGGCCACCACGTAGGCCAGGTACCAGACGGAGAACCCCGCGACCGCCGGCACCACGAACCTCCGGTACCGACTGCGCACCTCCTGAAAGGCCTCGCTGCGCTGCACCTCCAGGTACACGGCGGCCGCGGCCGCCGCCGGGGCGTCGTACTCCCGGCGCGCCGACGCCTCCGTGGGCACGGGCGTCCGAGTTCCGGCCGACTCGCCCCAGCCGGAGGCGAGCGCGTCGTACCAGGGGTCCTCGTACCTCACACCTCCGGTCACCTCCGCGGACACCGGATCATGAACATCATGGTTGTCGGCCGAACTCTCGGTACCACCGCCGCCTCCGCGGGGGCGACCGTTGCTTGACTGCATGCCCAAGGATGGACAGAACGGGAAGATCCCCGACTCTTCTTCTCCCTGCTCTTCACCCCATCAGGTGACTCAGCCGGTCGGCGGCCGTACCAGCCCCTTCGCGTATGCGTAACGCACCGCCTGCGCCCGGTCCTTGAGCCCCGTCTTGGCGAAGAGATTGTTGATGTGGGTCTTCACGGTCGCTGTGGACACATGCAGCTTGCGGGCGATCTCCTGGTTACTGAGTCCGTCCGCGATCAGCAGCAGCACCTCCGTCTCCCGTGTGGTGAGCCCGTCCGGCGCCTGGATGGGTACTGCCGGCTGCGGCTCGGGATCCGACAGTCTCTCCAACAGCCGCCGTTGGATGCTCGGCGCCAGTCCCGCGTCCCCGGACAACACACTCCGCACGGCCCGCACGATCTCGTCACCCCCCGCGTCCTTGGTCAGATAGCCACGCGCCCCCGCTCTCAGCGCGGGGAACAGCGACTCGTCGTCCGCGAACGTCGTGAGGACCACCACCTGCGTCCCGGGGTGCTCCGCCCGGATGCGCCGGGTCGCCTCCACCCCGTCGCATCGGGGCATGCGCAGGTCCATCAGCACCACGTCCGGGGCGAGTTCGGCGACGAGTCGCACCGCCTCGTCCCCGTCCCCTGCGGAGCCGACGACTTCGATACCGGGGAGCAGCCCCAACAGCATCACGATTCCCTCGCGGACCACGGTCTGGTCGTCCACGACCACCACCCGCGCCGGACTCTGCCCCTCCTCCGTCATACGGGCACCTTCAGCGACACCACGAATCCCTCCTCGTCCGGCCCGGTCTCCAGCGAACCGCCCAGCAGCTCGGCACGCTCGCGCATGCCCAGCAGACCGTACCCGGCGCCCGCCGCTGCGAGTTCACCCGGCGATCCTCCCGAGTCCCGTACGACCAGCGTCACTTGATGCTCGCCGTATTCAAGCCGTATTCGTACCCGGGCCCCGGGAGCGTGCTTGCGGACGTTGGTCAGCGCCTCCTGGGCCACCCTGCGCACGGCCTGGGACGCCTCCGCCGGCAGGGGTCGGCGGTCACCCGTAATGGTGGCCTCGGCACCGTCGGCCGTACTGACCAATTGGGTCAGGAAGTCCTCCAGCGGAGTCAGCTCACCGCGCAGGGCCGACAGCGCCTGCCGGGTCTCGGAGAGACCATCGCGGGCCATTCCGCGTGCCGCCACGACCCGTTCGAGGATCTGCTCCCGGTCGGCACCCCGCTCGATCAGCAGCCTGGCCGCCTCCAGGTGTACGAGCTGTGCCGAGAGGCTGTGCGCCAGTACGTCGTGGATCTCCCGCGCGATGCGGGCCCGCTCCGCCAGCGCCGCGGACTCGGCCTCGGCAGTCCGTGCCGCCCGCTCCTGGGCGAGCAGCCGCTGGGCGCTGCCGCGGGCCTCGGCGTCCAGCCGCAGCACGTATCCGGCAAGAGCGAGACCGCCCGTCGTGGCTGCGGTGGTCAGCCATGCGTCGTCGTTGACCGCGGCGTACGAAGCGAGGGCGACCGATGCGACCGGCAGGGCGGCCGCCACGGGCAGTCGCTCCAGAGCGGTGACGGCGCACCCGCACCAGATGACGAGAGCGGGGACTCTGAAACCCACGGCCTGGGCGACGACAGCGACCGCCAGCAGCGCGGTCATGAGTGCCAGAGACGGCACGAGCCGGTGCGCGAGGGTGGTGCGATAGAGGGCCCAGGCGAGGAACGCGGCCAGCACAAGGCCCGCCACGGCTGCGACCGTGCCCCAGCCGTGCACGTGGCTTCCGGTGAGGCCACTCCAGAGCAGCATGCCGAGGACCAGCCCTCGCACCACCCAGCCGAGCAGTCGCCGGGCGCCCGAGGACTCCGCCCGCCCGAGAGCCTCGCGTGAGGGCCAGCGTGTCCAGGCGTTCTCCGTCACACCCGTTCCTTCCACGTGGGCCGGGACATGCTGTCACCGTATGCCGTGCCTGTCGCGGCCGTGGGGCGCAGGAACCGTGCCCGGCGGGCCAGGATGCGGGAGCGCACCAGCAGCGTGGCCGCCAGAGCCAGCAGCAGCGCGGAGGAGTCCTGGTGGAGGCCGAGCGCCGTGCCGAGCGCGAAGAGACCTACGCGTAGTCCGACGCCGACGGCCCAGACTCCACCGCTCGCCTTGGTGCTCCTGCTCCACACCGCGCCGTCCGGCTCCACCCATATGCGGGTCGTCCAGGCCCAGGCGGCTCCAGTGGCGAGGCCGGTGAGCAATTCGGCAATCAGCAGGACGACCGACGTCGTGTGGTGTTGGGCGTCCACTATCGCCGGCTCACGAAGCGCCACGACGGCCAGGATCACGGGCAGGAGCCACCGACGCCTCTCGGTGTCGATCCGGCTCGCACGGAACTGCCGGACGATCACCAGGGCGACCACGGCCACGATCACCAACGCGTTGACGAGCCCGGGCATCAGAGCCTCCGCAGCGAAGAGGGCGAGGCCGACAGCGAGCGCTGTCGACGCCTTCGACGCTACGGAAATCCGCAGGTCGGCAGATCGGAGCCGGGGTGGATCACGGGTGGATCCTCAGCCATCAGCGACCTCCACCCCTGGGTGGAGACACCCAGGCCCACCGGGACGGGCGGACAGGCGATGTGGGCAACGGGCAGCAGGCAGCAAGCAGCAAGCAGCAGAAGGGTGCTGGGGGTGGGCGGAAAGGGACCGAGGACGGGCGGCGGGGGCTTTGCCGCTGGACATGCGCCGGAGGCCCAGTGCCGGACAGTGGTGGGGCCAGGCCGGGCGAGCCGGTGACCCTCAGGCACCGGAGGCCCAGTACCGGACAGGCGATGAGGCCCCGCCAGCGAGCCAGTGCCCCTCAGGCACCACAAGCCCGATGCCGGACACGCAATGAGGCCCGGTCGGCGGCACCCGAGCGGCGCCCGGCACTCTGGAGCCGAGGGAATGGAATCGGCGTCGACGGACCCGGGAGCCGTACCCGCCTTCTCCACACGTGTCCTTTTCGGCATCCCTTCGCGGCCCGCCCCAACCGACAACGGCACCCACATTCCGTGGCCAAGTCAGACGCCGGCCACGGCCCAGGCGAGTGTCGCCGCGTCCCCAGCCGCTCCGTCCCGAACCGCTCACCGGGTCCAACAGTGTCCGAGACGCACGCCCCGCCGCAGCCCGGCCCCAGTCGAACACACCACCGCCGGCTGACCCGAGCCTGGCTTCACCCGGTCCGATCCATGCCACACCGCAGGCTCAGCCCGGTTCAAGCCGCCCGCAGCCACTCCAGCCCAGCCGGAACCAAACGCCTCCGCCCGCACCGACCGGCTACCTCGCCCAGGCGCAACCTGGCCCGACCGAGCCGACCCGACCACACTCGCCCGACACCTGCCCCGCTCCCGCCCGCTCCGACCCGCCAAAGCCGAGCGCGGCGGCTACGCGTCGATACGCGAGCGGTCCAGCGTCGCCGCCGAGCCGGAGATGAACTCCTTGCGGGGTGCCACGTCGTTGCCCATCAGCAGGTCGAAAACCTGCTCTGCGGCCTCCAGATCGGCGAGGTTGATCCGGCGCAAGGTGCGGTGGCGCGGGTCCATGGTCGTTTCGGCCAGCTGGTCGGCGTCCATCTCACCGAGACCCTTGTACCGCTGGATGGAGTCCTTGTACCGGACCCCCTTGCTCTGGAACTCCAGCAGCTTGTCGCGCAGCTCACGGTCCGAGTACGTGTACACGTACTTGTCCTGGCCCTTCCTCGGCTGGACCAGCTCGATGCGGTGCAGCGGCGGCACCGCCGCGAACACCCGGCCCGCCTCGACCATGGGCCGCATGTAGCGCTGGAACAGGGTCAGCAGCAGGCACCGGATGTGCGAACCGTCGACATCGGCGTCGGTCATCATGATGATCTTGCCGTAGCGAGCCGCGTCGATGTCGAACGTGCGGCCGGAACCGGCTCCTATGACCTGGATGATCGCGCCGCACTCGACGTTCTTCAGCATGTCCGTGACCGAGGACTTCTGAACGTTGAGGATCTTGCCGCGGATCGGCAGCAGCGCTTGGAACTCCGAGTTCCGGGCGAGCTTCGCCGTACCGAGCGCGGAGTCGCCCTCGACGATGAACAACTCGCTGCGGTCGACGTCGTCGCTGCGGCAGTCGGCGAGCTTGGCGGGCAGCGACGAGGACTCCAGGGCCGTCTTCCGGCGCTGTGCGTCCTTGTGCTGACGGGCGGCGATACGCGTTCGGGCGGCGGAGACCGCCTTCTCCATGACCACGCGGGCCTGTGCGGCCGCGTCGCGTTTCGTGGACGTGAGAAACGCCTTGAGCTCCTTGGAGATCACGGTGCTCACGATCCTGCGCGCGGCGGACGTACCGAGGACCTCCTTGGTCTGCCCCTCGAACTGCGGCTCGGCGAGGCGGACGGTGACGACGGCGGTGAGACCCTCGAGGGCGTCGTCCTTGACGATGTCGTCCTCGGCGACACGCAGCAGTTTCTTGGCGCGCAGCACCTCGTTCATCGTCCTGACGACGGCCTGCTCGAAGCCGGCGACATGCGTACCGCCCTTGGGCGTGGCGATGATGTTGACGAACGACCTGAGGGTCGTGTCGTAGCCGGTGCCCCAGCGCAGCGCGACGTCCACGCCGAGCTCACGGGTGACCTCGGTGGGCGTCATCTGGCCGTCGTCATCGAGGACCGGGACGGTCTCCTTGAAAGTGCCCTGACCGGAGAAGCGGAGGACGTCGCACACCGGCTTGTCGGTGGCCAGGTACTCGCAGAACTCGCTGATGCCGCCGTCGAAGCGGAACGACTCCTCGCCCTTGCTGCCGCCCTCACCGAGGCCGTACTCGTCGCGGACGACGATGGTCAGCCCCGGGACCAGGAACGCGGTCTGCCGGGCTCGCTGGTGCAGGTTCTCGAGGGAGAGCTTGGCATCTTTGAGGAAGATCTGCCGGTCGGCCCAGTACCGCACGCGGGTGCCGGTGCGGGTCCTGGGGATCTTCTTTGCCTTGCGCAGGCCGCCCTGCGCCTCGAACTTGGCGTCCGGGCCCATCGCGGCGAAGGCTCCTGGGACACCACGCCGGAAACTGATGGCGTGCGTGTGACCGCTGCGGTCCACCTCGATGTCCAGGCGGGCCGACAGAGCGTTCACCACAGACGCGCCCACGCCGTGCAGACCGCCGGAGGCCGCGTACGAGCCACCGCCGAACTTGCCTCCGGCATGCAGTTTGGTCATGACGACCTCAACACCGGAGAGGCCGGTCTTGGGTTCGACGTCGACCGGGATACCCCGGCCGTTGTCCCGGACCTCGACCGAGGCGTCGTCGTGGAGGATCACCTCGATGTGGTCGCAGTAACCGCCCAGGGCCTCGTCGACGGAGTTGTCGATGATCTCCCAAAGGCAGTGCATCAGGCCACGGCTGTCCGTGGACCCGATGTACATGCCCGGGCGCTTGCGCACGGCTTCGAGCCCTTCAAGGACGAGCAGGTGCCGCGCGGTGTAGTTGGAACCGTCCCGGTCTGCTCCTGCCAGCAGCGCTGTGGACGGCACGGACGTCTCGGCGGTCACGCGGTTCGCTCCTCGCTGAATTTCAGGTGGGGCCCTTGTGGGTAAGGGCACGGCTTCGGTCGCCGCTCAGAGGGTACCGAGGCCTGGTAGAGCCGATGTAACGCCACCCTCGTCGGAAACTCACACTAGTCCACAGTCGCATACCTGTTCGATCCCTCGATGGAGTGAAGTACACATCACGTTCCCTTCCAGGCATGAACCATTTAGGCTCCGGGCACGTCCTCATGAACAACCGGCAACCCAGCCGGCCGGACCGACCCCCGACCGACAGCGCGAACCCGTAAGACACAAAGACACGCAATACGGCACATTCGCCGCCAACCGGCAGCAGCCAGCCGCCCGGAGAGATTTTTTCCAGGAATAGCCACGAGCGGGAACGTTTTCGGGCTGCTTGGATGTTGACCCTGGTACGACAGCTCGTCGAGCTAGAGAAGAGGCGACGTGACTACTGTTCTGACCCCCGCGAGCCACCTGACGGCCGCCGATCGCTGCGACCGCTGCGGCGCCCAGGCATACCTGCGCGTCGTCCTGCTCAGCGGCGGAGAACTGCTCTTCTGCGCCCACCACGGCCGCAAGTTCGAGCCGGAACTCAAGAAGATCGCCGCTGAGATACAGGACGAGACGGAGCGACTGACGGCCGCTCCCGCATCCGCCTCCGAAGAAGAGCGCTGATACTCCGTCCCACGACGAGCCAGCTCCGGCAAGGCCGGTTGACGGGCGGGTACCCCTGGCGACAGGGGCACCCGCCCGTACTCGTACCCGATGCGCCCGTCAGCCGCCCCCAGAGGCCGCCCCACGGCTTCCGGTGGCAGCGCCCGTGCGGTCTGCGTTCAGCGCCCGCAGCGCATCAGACACCCGCGTGTAGACGCCAGGGCTGCCCGCTCGGCCACAGCCGCTCCCCCAGGACACAAGGCCGATCAGCTTTCCCCGAGCGACCAGTGGTCCCCCGCTGTCGCCCTGGCAGGCATCGTGGCCCCCTTCCTTCTCCCCCGCACACAGCATGGTGTCCGCGCGATACATCCCGCCGAAACTGCCTGGGTAGGCCTGCTCGCACATCGCGTCAGGCAGCACATGGACCTGTGCGGCCCGCAGACGGCGCGGATAGCCCCCGCCGCCGGTGGCGTCACCCCAGCCGTACACCACGGCCCCCGTCCCCGGTACATACGCCGGATCGCCGGCCGCCGCCATGGCGAGGACCGAGCTCTGCGGCAGCGGCTCGGCGAGGGTGAGCACAGCGAAGTCCCCGGAGTTGGTCACCTCGTCGTAACCCGGGTTGACCCAGGTGTCCCGTACGGAGACCTCCTGCCCCTTGTTCGAAAGAAGGTCCGTACGGCCCGCGATGACCTTGAGATCGCGCACGGAGTCCGGTGTACCGCCCAGGACGTCCTCGCCCAGGCAGTGGGCCGCGGTGAGCACAGTGGACTGGCCGACGGCCACACCGCCGCAGAACTGTCCCGCGCGCGTACGCCCGAACCGGTCACGACTGGACAGCGCCACCGTCCACGGACTCTCGGACACATTGACCGGGAAACCACCGACCACGACGCTGTCGGCGACCACAGGGGCGGCGGAGACGAGCGGTATGGCGGCTACGGCGGTCACCAGGACCAGCGGCCGGGCCAGGACCCGGGCAATGCGGCATCGCATGCGTGCTCCTCACTCTGCGATATTGATCGGATACCCAGAGTCACGCACGCTACGGCTCCTCGCAGCACGAAGGCCCGGTCCCTCACGGTGGGGGCCGGGCCTTCGACGTCGTACGACAGGGACCTAGTCGAGGTAGTCGCGCAGCACCTGGGAACGCGACGGGTGGCGCAGCTTCGACATGGTCTTGGACTCGATCTGGCGGATGCGCTCGCGCGTGACGCCGTACACCTTGCCGATCTCGTCGAGAGTCTTCGGCTGACCGTCGGTGAGACCGAAGCGCATCGAGACGACACCCGCCTCGCGCTCGGACAGGGTGTCGAGGACCGAGTGCAGCTGCTCCTGCAGGAGCGTGAAGCTGACCGCGTCGGCCGGGACGACGGCCTCGGAGTCCTCGATGAGGTCACCGAACTCGCTGTCACCGTCCTCGCCCAGCGGGGTGTGCAGGGAGATGGGCTCACGGCCGTACTTCTGGACCTCGATGACCTTCTCCGGGGTCATGTCGAGTTCCTTGGCCAGCTCCTCCGGGGTGGGCTCGCGGCCCAGGTCCTGGAGCATCTGGCGCTGCACGCGCGCGAGCTTGTTGATGACCTCGACCATGTGCACCGGGATACGGATGGTGCGGGCCTGGTCGGCCATCGCGCGAGTGATCGCCTGACGGATCCACCAGGTGGCGTACGTGGAGAACTTGTAGCCCTTGGTGTAGTCGAACTTCTCGACCGCGCGGATGAGACCGAGGTTGCCCTCCTGGATGAGGTCCAGGAACAGCATGCCGCGGCCGGTGTAGCGCTTGGCCAGCGAGACCACCAGTCGGAGGTTGGCCTCCAGGAGGTGGTTCTTGGCGCGGCGACCGTCCTCGGCGATGATCTCCAGCTCGCGCTTGAGCTTGGGGGCGAGCTTGTCGGCGTTGGACAGCTTGTCCTCTGCGAACAGACCGGCCTCAATGCGCTTGGCGAGCTCGACCTCCTGCTCGGCGTTGAGCAGAGGGACCTTACCGATCTGCTTGAGGTAGTCCTTGACCGGGTCCGCAGTGGCCCCGGCGGCCGCGACCTGCTGCGCGGGCGCGTCGTCCTCGTCCTCGTCGGAGAGGACGAAACCGGCGCTCTCGGTGCCCTCGGGCTCCTCGCCGGGCTTGGCGGCCTCCTCGAGGACCTCTTCCTCGATCAGCTCGGCGTCGTCCTTCTTGGCGGCCGTTTTCTTGGCCGCCGTCTTCTTGGCCGCGACGGTCTTCTTCGCGGCCGTCTTCTTGGCGGGCGTCGCCTTCTTGGCGGCGGCCTGCTTCGCGGCCGTCTCGTCCTCGACGGAGGGCTCGGCGGCGGGCTCCGCAGGCGTGGCGGTGGCGGTGGTCTTCTTGGCAGTCACCGTCTTCGCCGCGACCGTCTTGGTGGCGGTGCGCTTGGCCGGACTCTTCGCTGCGACGCTCTTTCGGGTGCGCTTGGGCTCCGCGGCACTGACCATCAGCGTCACACCCTCTTCCTCGAGGATCTGGTTGAGGCTGCGCAGTACGTTCTTCCACTGAGTGGCCGGAATCTGGTCAGCTTCGAAGGCCCGACGCACGTCATCGCCGGCGATCTGCCCCTCAGCCTTTCCCCGCTCAATGAGCGCCATGACAGAGACGGACTCGGCGATCTCCGGCGGGAGCGTACGGGATGTGCTGGCCGACACGAACAACCTCTCGGAACGTTGGAAAACGGCTTCCGGCCCCGTCCAGGCGGACAGGAGCCGACCACCGGCCTGGGGATGGACCGACGGTGCGGGCGGGGGCCGGGAAGATGCACAGCGCCTTGAACGGCGTCCGTATTCCCTCCGCGGCTGTCACCTCTTAGGTCATCGCGCTGCTCCCACGAGCGTTACGCCCAATCTGCGTGGCCCGAGTCACACCCCATAAGCGCTCAAAAGCGATCAGATGCGGGCATAGGTGGCCAGCCGCAGCCTCGACCTGGACGCGTCAACGGGCCCGTCGGCTCGTCGTGCCGCCGGACCCCGCAAGATCACTGAAGATTGCGCGGGGTCCGACGGGAGGCGGTTCGTCGGCCGGCCGATGCTCCACACGGAGAGACATTCCCGGCCGCACCGCCCGTGGTGCGGTCAGTGCTCGCGCGGCGCGGGCACCACGCGCTCCACCTCGGGGTGGACGGTGAGCAGTTGGCGCATGGCCGTCTCGGCCGCCGCGCCGTCACCGGCAGCGAGGGCGTCAGCGATCCGACCGTGGTGTGCCAGTGAGGCCTCGGTCGGCCGGTCGCAACCGGCGACCGGGCCGCCTGAGACCTGAAGGGCAGCTGACACGATCCCGGAAAGGTGCTCCAGCATCCGGTTGCCCGAGACCTGGATGAGCAGGGAGTGGAACTCCGCGTCGGCGCGCGAGAAGGTGAGCGCGTCACCCTGTGCCATGGCGTGGCCCATGATCTCGACCATGTCGGCAAGCCGCTGCTGGACGTCCTCGCGCCCATGCCCCGCGGCGAGCCGGGCGGCGAGCGGCTCGATCGTCCAGCGCAGCTCGCTCAGCTCACGGCGCTGGTCGTCACGCTGCGGGCCGAAGGCCCGCCACTCGATGATGTCCGGATCGAGGAGGTTCCAGTCGCTGACGGGACGCACCCTCGTGCCGACGTTCGGACGGGCGCTGACCAGGCCCTTGGCCTCCAGGACGCGGAGCGACTCGCGGACGACGGTACGGGAGACCTCGAAGCGCTGGCCGATCTCCTCGGGCACCAAGGGACGGTCGGCGCCCAGGTCACCGGAAACGATCATCTGGCCGAGCTGTTGGACGAGTTGGCCGTGCAGTCCGCGTCCGCGGCTGCCGGCGGAGCGGCGGCCCACGCGGCCCAGCTCCGGGTCCGCGCCGTCCCAGACGTGGGCTCCGACACGGTCGACGGCGGCGGCCTCCGCGTAGGGGTAGCGGTCGAGTTCGCCCGGGCCGGCGAGGCCGGAGTCTGCGGAGCGGGCGGCGGTCATCATGGTGTGCGCAAGGGTACTCACGGATCCTTTGTCGGCGCTGTCTCCAACTCCCTTGAGGTCTTTGGTGAAAAGCACACGAAAGGGTGATCGCTCACCCCGTCGCAATTGACGCCTTATCGGAAAGAAATGGGCTTTCCTCGGGAAGTTGTGTGCAGGGCGGGACCGGAAGGGCCTGGACGGTTGTCAGCGCACCCTGCTGCGCAGGGTCGTGAGCAGATATGCGCAGAGCAGGGCGCCGAGCGACAACGCCAGCGCGCTGCCGACGGGTTGGACGAGCACGCGCGCGACGGCGGACAGATAGCGCTCTCCGCCGAAGGGCCACTGCAGTAGGAACACTTGGCGCAGCCGCATGGGAAACCCGGCCGCGGTCCGCACGGACGCCCCCTCCAAGGCCTTTTGTACGAGAGGTACGACGAGGACCGGCACGGCCACCACCGCGGCGAGCCCGGCCGTGGTGGACCGGAAGACGCCGGCGGCCAGCACGCCCGACCACGCGCATCCGACAACGAGCCCGATCCAACCGACGCTCAGGGCAAGCCAGTCGGCGGGAACATCCGCCGCCTCTCGTCCGTAGACGAGGTAGAGCACTTCGGCGTCGCAGCCCACCGTCAGAAAGGCAAGCAACAGCGCGGTAGCCGCGGTGACGAGAAGTTTCGCGGCAAGCAGCCCCAGTCGGCGGGGCACAGTGCCGCGGTCCGCCGCCAGGGCGGGGTGGCGGAACTCGTCACCGAAGGCGAGCGCCCCGAGCAGCCCCGCACCGAGAGCCGCGGGCGGCAGCGGCAGCTCCCGGGGCCACGCGGCCAGCAGGCGCGACTGCGGGGTGTGTCCGACACGAGCCAGGAGTACGGCGGTGACGGCGGACGCGGCGAGGATTGCTGCCACGGTGAGGAAGCCGGTTCCGATTCCGGCGGCGCGGCGCAGTTCGTAGCGCAGCGGGCGCAGCGGGCTGGGTGCGGAGCGGACGGAAATGGGAGGCGGGAAGGGAGACAGTGGATCGGCGGCCTTGAGCTCTTCGGCGGAGCGTGCGTTTTCCCGAGCGCGCCCCTCGGCCTGGACCACAGCGACGGGCGGCTCGGCGTCATCGGCCGGGGGAGCAGCTCTTCCGGTGAATTCCGATGCCGCCGCATCGTCCTGTGTCTCCTCCGGCGCGTGCGGGGCCTCCCAGGCGAACGGTCCGGCCCCCGGCCCCATGTCCCCGGTCTCGTCCGCGAGTTGATGGACGAGGACGCCGTACCGGAAGGCGGTCTCCCCGACGTCGGCGCACGTACTGCCGTACACGGAAAGGCGATTGCCGCCTTCCCGTACGACCTCGACGGAGCGCTGGGTGGTGCGGGCCTCCTTGGCGATCAGGGCCGCGAGGCGGGCGGCGTGGGGGGTGCGGACGGCGACGCGGGGGCGCAGCCGGGTGCGGGCGAAGTCCGTGGCGTCCTGGTCGGCCACGAGCCTGCCCTTGTCCAGGGTGACCACGTGGTCGGCTGCGTGCGCGGCTTCCTTGGGGTCCGCTGTGGTGAACAGGACCGTGCCGCCCTGGGCGGCGTGGGACCGCAGCATGCCGTGCAGCCAGTGGCGCTCGCGGGTGGAGAGGCGGTCGGCGGGATCGTCCAGAACGAGTGCGTGGGGGTCCGGCAGCAGCGCGCAGGCCAGGCCGAGGCGGCGGTCCATGCCGCGCGAGAGGGTGCCGAGCCGTTCGTCGCGCAGGCTGACGAGGCCTACCGCTTCGAGGACTTCGTCGGCCCGCCGGACGGGGACACCCGCCGCGGCGCACAGCATGCGCAGATGGCCGCGCACGGTACGGGCGGGATGGCCCGGCACGTCGCCCAGCAGGACGCCGACTTCGCGTGACGGATGGGCGATTCGGTGCAGTGGACGCCCTCTGAAGTAGGTGATGCCACGGCCCTGTTGGATTTCGAGCATCAGCCTGAGCGCGGTCGTCTTGCCCGCGCCCGCAGCTCCGAGGAGTGCGGTGACTCGGCCTGCGCGCGCTTCGAAGGACAGGTCGTCGACAGCGAGCGGAAGGTCCTTGCAGGGGTTGCTGGTCAGTCCGAAGGCCTGGATCACCTGAAGCAAGATAGCGCGCTATGTCCGATTTTCCAGGCATTCCGAAGCGTCCTCGGCGGCGGATGAGCGGCGCCTTCGGATCCCCGTTCGCCCGTTCGGAACAGAGGTCGGTTCATGTGGAGAGCAAGAGCGGTCGGCCACCCGCCGCATGTGCCCCGGTGTCACACCTCGGGACGCAGCATCGGCGGGTTGAGCAGGGTCGCTCCGCCGGCGTGGAAGAGCTGTGCGGGGCGCCCTCCCTGACGGGTGGTCGTACCGCCTGTCGGGACGAGGAAGCCGGGGGTGCCGGTCACCTTGCGGTGGAAGTTGCGCGGGTCGAGCGCCACGCCCCACACCGCCTCGTAGACACGGCGCAACTCGCCGACCGTGAACTCGGGCGGGCAGAAGGCCGTGGCCAGCGAGGAGTACTCGATCTTCGAGCGGGCCCGTTCCACGCCGTCCGACAGGATCTGGGCGTGGTCGAAGGCGAGTGGCGCGACCGGTTCACCGTCACGGCCGTAACCACCCTGCTGCAACAGTTCCTCGACGGGTGCCCAGCGCGCGTTGCTGGCGTCACCGCCCGCCCGGGGAGCCGGCAGGTCGGGAGCGAGGGCGAGGTGGGCGACGCTGACCACGCGCATCCGGGGGTCCCGCTTGGGGTCGCCGTAGGTGGCGAGCTGTTCCAGATGGGCACCGTTGTCCTGGACGGGGACGGACGGGTCGTGAGCGCGCAGCCCGGTCTCCTCCGCCAGTTCCCGCGCCGCCGCCTGCGCCAGATCCTCGTCGGCCCGTACGAAGCCTCCGGGGAGCGCCCAGCGTCCCTGGAACGGTGGTTCCCCCCTGCGCACCGTCAGCGCGCACAGGGCGTGGCGGCGCACGGTCAGCACAACCAGGTCAACGGTGACGGCAAAGGGCGGGAAGGCTGACGGGTCGTAGGGCATGCGGCGATCATAGTCGTCTGCTTGACGATAAACACTCCCTTCGTCGGTCGTGTGCGGGCGTGGCCCGCATCGCTCCGGCAGTGCTTCACGGTCACTCACGGACGTCGTCCGATGGCATGTCGTCCGAGGTCACGCCCCCAGCTGCAGTCCCTCGGCAGCCTCCTCGACCATGGCGAGGCCGAGTCGGCTGACCCGTACGGAGAAGGGGGCTCCCGCGATCCTCAGGCCGGTCAGTCCGAGCTCGCCGAGGGGCGCGCTACGCACCGGACGCAGGGTGACCGTGCCCGCCGGGGCATCGGGACGGATGCCCGCGAGGGTCGTCAGCAGCAGGACTCCGGCGGCCGCTGCCGTGGCCGAGGGACGACACGCCGCCGGATGGGGAAGCGGGGCGCTGCCCTCGGTGCGCTGCTCTCCCCCGTACATCTCGGGGAGCCGGTGACCGAAGGTCTCTGCGGCCGCCAGGACCCCCCGCAGCAGCGAACTGGCCTCCTTCTCGTAGCCGGCGGCGGTCAGGCCCGCCACGGCGACCGCCGTCTCGTGAACCCGGACGGCTCCGGAGCGGTGTCCGAACGGGTTGTATCCCGGTTCCTTCGCTCCGAGTCCGCGCAGGCCCCAGCCGGAATTCAGCGCGGGGCTCCCGAGCAGCCGGGCGAGCTGTTCGGTCTGCACCCGGTCGAGCAGCCCTGGCGCCTGGTCGCCTCCGCCCAGCAGTCCGGTGTCGAGCAGATGGACGGCCGTGGAGCCGAGGTGAGGGACGAGGCCCCCGTCGGGGGCGCGGGCTGCCGCGGGTCGGCCGCCACCGCGGTCCTCGATCCAGAACTCCTCGCGAAAGGCGGTCCGCAACTGCCGGGCCCACTGCCGCAACTCCTCACCGCCCGGTCGACCGCACGTGTCGAGCAGATCGGCCCCGAGGAGTGCCGCCCGGTGGGCGTGGGCCTGCGTCTCGCAGCGAACGGGGTCACCTGGGTGGGTGTCGCCCAGATACGTCCCGTCGCCCACCGTGGTGCGCAGCCAGGCCAGGCAGCGCTCGGCCGCCGGCAGCAGTTCCTCCGTCTCCTGTTGAGAGAGACCCCAGCGGCGGGCTTCTGCGAGCAGCACGGGGAAGAGCAGAGTGGCCTCGGTGCCTGTACAGCTGGGCGGCAGATGCGGTCCGGCGTCCCGTCGCGGGCCGGGGATCATGCCCCACTGCGCTGCCGGGACGCTGAGTTGCGTACGTGCGAGGGTGCGCAGTGTGCCCGCCGCGAGGCGGGTGCCCAGGGGCAGCGTCATCCGGGATGCGGCGAGCGCCTCGGCGGGGGCCATGCCGCAGCGCCAGGGCACTCCGGCCGCCAGGTGTGTGTCGGCCGGGTGTGCCGGATCGCGCAGCAGCAGGGCCTGGAGGTCCTCGACGCTCGTGTGCAGCAGCGCACGGACGCCGGGGTGGTCGCCGGCCGCCCGGGCCGGAGCAAGGGGGCTCGTCGCCGCCCGCCCCGCGGCCCGGACAGGTCCGGCGCCCTCGACCTGTACGCGCAGTTCCACACGCGCGGTGCCGCCCGGGGGCAGGTCGAACTCCCAGCGCAACAGCCCTGCGGAGGCCAACGCGTCGGTGGGCGGCGGGTCGGCCGCGACCGACGCGCTGCCGCCGAGGCCGGACCACCGCAGTCCGGAGCCGTGGACGCTGGCGGACAGTTCGGGCCCCGCGTGGCCAGACGCTATCGCTCCCAGGTCTGCCAGGTCTGTGCCCAGCGCGACCTCCACCGGCAGCCGGAGCGGGCGGGGGGCCGCGCTGTACAGGGTGATGCGTTCGGTGCCGTCCGCGTGCCGGATGCGTTCGACCACGACGTCCGGATCCGGGCCGGTGCCGGGAGACGCGCGCAGCGTTGCCACGAAGCGGGCACGGTCCGCTGCGGCCCTGCGGGCCTGGATCGCGGTCGGTTCTCGTCCGGCGACGCGAACCTGGCAGCGCGAGAGCACGCGTCGCCCCGCGCGGTAGAACCCCTCGAGTCCCTGCCCAGTCAGTTGCCCCTGCTCCGTGGAGATGGCGAGGCCTGGGAGCGCGACGCAGATGAGGACGGTGTGGGCCTCGGGGAGGCCGCCCGGACGGCGGGGAGCCGGAACCGGCGCCGGGTGGCCCTGCAAGGCGGGTGGAGACGGGCGGCGCCCCATGGCCGGGGTGGGAGTGGCAGTTCCTTCCTGGGACGTCAGCGAGCCACCCTGGGCCCTCGGCGGCCGTCCCTGAGCGGTCGGCGGAGTCGGTCGGCGGGACTGGTCCGAGCGCGGGGGCTGGTTCTCCCGGGTGCGCACGGACGGTCGCCGCCCCGGCTCCTCCCGAGGAGGCGGCCGCTGGTCCTGCCCGGTGGGTACGTTCCCCTGATCCACGGGCTGACCCGCCTGCGGCTGCCCTGCCCGGCCCGAGGGCAGGCGGGAGGAGTCGTCCGGCGGGGTGCTGCCTCCTGACCGGGTCGGTGCCGGCGTTCCGGGCGGACGGTCGTTTGCGGAGGGCGGAGTCGGCTGGTGCAAGGGCGACTTCCTCTGCGCTCTGTGGGCCTCGGGCGTCCGCGGCGCCAGGTGGGGGGCTTTTGCGGGGAACGGGCGGTTCGGCGGTGTGGTACGGCCAGGCGTTCCACCACTCAGGTGAACGGGAAGCACCTCTGCGGAGTCACGCCCACGGCCCGGGAAGCCGACCGAATGGCGGCGGGACGGACGGCTGCGGGAGCATTTCTCGCCACCGCCCGCTGTCGGGCTGAGTCCGCTGCCCCTTGCAGGCCGGCGCCCACGCCCTGCCCGTCGCAGTCCACGCGCCGCGCGCCGCAGTCGGCACGCGACCCGGTCGAGCAGGCCATTGCTCCGCCGGTGGCCGATCACGGCGTCCCCTCGGTGTCGTCACCTCCCGGCCGCACGCCATCGGAGCAGGCTTCCGAGCGCCGCGGGATTTCCTTCCCCGAGGGCCGGGGGCGTGCTCCCGCCCGCCGGGTGCCGGGATGCGTGCCGGCCGTCGGCCGCGTACGGCCCCGGGACTCGTCCGCGCCGGACGGTCGTCCTCCTGCTTCCGCAGGACGAGGGCGGCCTTCCGGACGTGATCCGGCACGTGCCCGTCGCCGACGGCGAGAGGACCCGTCAGGTACAGGTGACGAGGTCTCCACGTCACCGTCGCCGCGGGAGGCAACCTCCTGGCCGACCTGGGGTCCTTGATCGCCGGTTACTTCGGTGTGCCCGCGTGGCGGTACGTGAGCCTCCCCCGCACCGTCCGGCTCTCCTGCGGCGGAACGCGCCCGCCCCTCCCGAGCCTCGCGTTCCCTGCGGAGGCAGGAGCGGATCGACTCCGGATCCAGGCCCTCGTTGCAGGCCTGGTGCAGGAGCCGGGCGAAGAGGTAGTCGGGGTCGGCGCCCAGTGCCATGGCCAGGGCTTCCCTTGCCTCGATCTCGTCACCGGCCGACCATGCGACCCAGCCGACGAGGGTGAGCAGCGCCGCCGCGTGTTCGCCGTACGGCCCGACGCAGCGGCGGGCCAGGGCACGCCACAGGCGAAGAGCGGGGCCGGCTTCGGCACCTTCCATCCACTCGGCTGCCCGATCGCGGGTCGTGCGGTCCTGGAGGCCGAGGATGAGTGTGGCTGCTTCCTCATCTCCGAGCAGCGCGTCGTCACGCAGGTCCGCCTGGAGGATGCCGGAGACGGGAGGAGCCTCGGCGAGCCGGGTCATGATCCGCTCGGCGAGCTCCACCGTCTCCTCGGCCACGGCCACGCGGCCGGCTTCGTCGAGCATCCTGGGGACCTGCGCCATGCTCGTGGTGTCCAGAACGATCTCCTGTTCCAGCGCCGCGGCGGTCTCCCAGGGCAGCAGCCTTGCTCGCAACTCGCGCAGTGTGCCGCGCACTTGCAGCCCGGCGTAGGTCGCGGCGGCCGCCAGCACGGAGGTGCCGGGCAGCCCCATCGGGATTCCCTCGACGGGGCAGCATCCCTCACTCGGGCAGCAGTACGACCAAAAGCGCCCGCCGGAGATGCACAGCGCCTCGATGACGGGCACGTCGAGCCGGCCGCACTCCCTGCGCAGTTGTCCGGCGAGGCCGGTCAGTCGCTGCATGACCTGCTGTGCGGACTCGCCCTGTGCCGGTTCCTGACAGAGGTAGGCGACCATCTGCTCCGGCTTGCCGCCCCTCCGCTCGCTGCCCGTGATCAGGCCGTGGGCGAGCTGTCGCGCCGCGGACTCCCAGTCGTCCTCGTTCGTGGGAATGCCGAGCCGGGCCCGTCCACCGAACCGGCCTCGTCCGCTCCGGTCATGCAGGGCGACCAGGACGATGCTGTCCTCGGGCCGGTACCCGAGGAGATACGGCAGGGCATCGGCCAGTTCGCCCGGCGTGCGCAGGGTGATCTGGTGATCGCTTCCGTGGGCGTCGTACGTGACGCACTCGGCGTGCTCGCCGGGTCCGCCCCTTCCGCCGCCGGCGTCCCGCGCGCTTCCGCCACCGGAGTCGCGCGCTCCGTGGGCCTTGTATCCGTCTCGTCCGCCGATGTCGCCGTTACCGGCGGATCCAGTCGATTCGCTGTGATTCGTCATGCGCAGACGATCTCGCGGATCGCGAGGTTCCGGTTGAGCCTGTGGATAACTCCAGTCAGGAACACATCAACCAGTGTTCGCGATGCCGACCTTTCCACAGGCGCGGAGCCGGCCTGTCAGAGCCGTCCTGTTGTATGGACACATGACGCACACGAGCAACGCGGAACTTCACGCGGCAGCCGATGCGGTCCTCGCCCGACTCGTCGGGGACGGCACCGGCTCGGCCCGGCTGCGCGAGGACCAGTGGCGGGCGATCGAGGCACTGGTCGCCGACAAACGCCGAGCCCTCGTCGTTCAGCGCACGGGCTGGGGCAAGTCCGCGGTGTACTTCGTGGCCACCGCCCTGCTCCGGGAGCGCGGAGCAGGGCCGACCGTGATCGTCTCTCCGCTGCTCGCGCTCATGCGCAACCAGGTGGAGGCGGCCGCCCGGGCGGGCATCCGCGCCCGGACGATCAACTCCTCCAACACCGAGGAGTGGGAGACCATCCGCGCCGAGGTCGCCGCGGGCACGGTCGACGTCCTGCTGGTCAGCCCCGAGCGCCTGAACAACCCGGACTTCCGCGACAACGTACTTCCCGAACTGTCCGCCGCCACCGGTCTCCTCGTCGTCGACGAGGCCCATTGCATCTCCGACTGGGGTCACGACTTCCGGCCCGACTACCGGCGTCTGCGCACCATGCTCACCGATCTTCCCTCAGGCGTTCCGGTGCTCGCCACGACCGCCACAGCCAACGCACGGGTCACCGCGGACGTGGCCGAGCAACTGGGCACGGGCACCGGCTCGGACGCCCTCGTACTGCGTGGCCCCCTGGACCGTGAGAGCCTGAGCCTCGGCGTGCTCCAACTGCCGGACGCGGCCCACCGGCTGGCGTGGCTCGCCGAGCACCTGGGCGATCTGCCGGGTTCCGGGATCATCTACACCCTCACCGTGGCCGCCGCCGAGGAGGTCACCGCCTTCCTCCGCCAATGCGGGCACACGGTCTCCTCGTACACGGGCAAGACGGAGAACGCCGAGCGGCAGCAGGCCGAGGAGGCCCTCCTCGGCAACCGGGTCAAGGCCCTGGTCGCCACCTCCGCACTCGGCATGGGATTCGACAAGCCGGACCTGGGCTTCGTCGTTCATCTCGGCTCGCCCTCCTCCCCCATCGCCTACTACCAGCAAGTCGGCCGCGCCGGACGCGGCGTCGAGCACGCCGAGGTGCTGCTTCTGCCCGGCCGCGAGGACGAGGCGATCTGGGCCTACTTCGCGTCCGTGGCTTTTCCGCCCGAGGAGGCCGTCCGTCGCACTCTCGACGTCCTCGCTCACGCGGACCGACCTCTGTCGCTACCCGCGCTCGAACCGCTCGTCGAACTGAACCGCACACGCCTGGAGACCATGCTCAAGGTCCTCGACGTGGACGGCGCCGTCCACCGCGTCAAGGGAGGCTGGACCGCCACGGGCACCCCGTGGTCCTACGACACGGAGCGCTACGCATGGGTCGCCAAGCAGCGCGCCACCGAACAACAGGCCATGCGCGACTACGCCACCACGACTGGCTGCCGGATGGAGTTCCTGCGGCGGCAGCTGGACGACGAGGAGGCCGCTCCCTGCGGCCGATGTGACAACTGCGCCGGTCCCCGCTTCACCGTTGACGTCTCCCCCACCGCCCTGAATACCGCCGACGGCTCGCTCGCCCGGGCCGGCGTCGTGGTGGAGCCCCGCCGTATGTGGCCGACGGGCCTGCCGGCCATCGGTGTCAACCTCAAGGGGCGGATTCCGCCAGGCGAACAGGCCACCCCGGGCCGGGCTCTGGGCCGGCTCTCCGACATCGGCTGGGGCAACCGACTCCGTCCACTGCTGGCGCCCCAGACTCCGGACACCCCGGCCCCCGACGACGTCGTGACCGCCGTGGTCACGGTCCTGAGCGACTGGGCCAAGTCACCGGACGGCTGGGCTTCCGGTTCGCCGGACGCCCCGCCGCGCCCGGCGGGGGTGGTGACCATGCCCTCACGCACCCGGCCACAGCTGATCCAGTCGCTCGGCGCCAGAATCTCGACGGTGGGCCGCCTCCCCCTCCTCGGATCACTGGCGTACACGGACGACGCCGCGGACCTGGCGCTGCCCCGCTCCAACAGCGCCCAACGTCTGCGGGCGCTCAACGGAGCGCTCACGGTGCCTCCAGCGCTGCAGGCGGCCCTCCGGACCGCCGAGGGCCCGGTGCTGCTCGTCGACGACATGACGGAGACCGGCTGGACCCTGGCCGTGGCCGCCCGCCAGCTCCTGCGGTCCGGTGCGCAGGGGGTCTTGCCACTGGTCCTGGCCGTACGAAGCTGACTCCTCGCCATGCTCGGCAGTCCCGCGCCATCTCTCGGCTGCCCGCACCGCCGCACGAACGTGCCGTGCTCGAACGTCCCGCGCGTCGCCGCCCAACACACTGGGTAGGGATATAGAGAGCAATTCGTTCAATAAGGGTCGACGGGCCCAATTGCTCGTTGCCGCAACCAAGTTCGACAGGAAGAATTGAAGTCCGCTCCCCGCACGGCTCGCCCGTGGTCCGGTAGGGCTTCGCTGCGGTGCGCGCTCCCCCGAATCCGACCCTGCCCGCTGTGCGGGCGCGTAGCCGAAGGGAGGACCGTGACCTTCGGATTCGCTCCGTCCTCGGCGGCGTCGACCTCGTCCTCTGCCGATCTGTCCGCCGCACCCGCCAACCCTCTGGCCCGTCTGCTCGAACCCGCGGAGTGGGCCGCGGCAGGAATCCCCCTGCTGCGCAATCCTCGTGAGGTCGTCAGCGGGCTGCACACTCGACATCACCCCAAACCGGCGACGGCGGTCGTGGCGGTCCTCGATCCTGACGAGCGGCTTGCGGCGAGCGCCTCGTTCACCCGCCGAGCGGCACCGGCGGACGGCTGGATGTTCCGCAACGTGCTGCTCGCGCAGCTCCGCCGGGTCATCCCTCACGACCTGCGGCGCCGGACACCGGTACGCACCGCCGTATTGCTCTACTGCCGTGAGGGCGACGCGCGTTGGACGGAGGAGGACGGCGCGTGGATGTGGGGACTGCGTGACGCCTGCACCCTTCACGGACTGCGCTGCGGGGCGTACATCACGCTGACCCGAGACGGTTGGCAGGTTCTGGGCGAGGGTCGAGGCGGGCGCCGCCCGAACGCGGACTCCGCGCCCGAACCCTTCGGCCTGTCCGAGGCGCCGCCGCCGATACCGCGCACAGGCGGCGCCGCGTCGGAGGTCCTGCGCCGCGCAGCGGCCCGCTGACGCCCACAGGGATCACCGCTCGCACTGGCCCTTGGCTGTCGTGCTCCCCGTACTCCCGTCACTCTCCACGGCGACGCGGGCGCGGGTCACGACGGCGACTCGCCATTCGCCATTTTGGGCTCAGCCGTCATGCCCTTGATCCAGCCCTACGGCGACCAGCTCGCCACGGGCGCCCAGCGCGCCGCATGCACGGGAACGCCCCGTCTGCCTCTCGACGACGGGGCGTTCTGTAAGGGGCCGGCTGTCCGCGACGCCTACTCAGAGGCCCCCTGCCTCCGCCTGCACCACAGCGCCAGGAAGCGCATCCGCGCAGGCCTGAGCGTCCGCCGTACAGGTGCCGCCGTGACGGCACCTTCGTCACCCCGATGCCGACGGACGTGCCGGATGCGGGTCAGAGGCCGACGTCCAGCACCGAGTTGATCTGCTGCGGGTCGCCGCAGACGATCAGCAGGGCACCGGCCCGGGCGTGAGCCAGCGACAGGGCGTCGGCGGCAGCCGGACCGGGGCCGCCGTTGACGGCGACCACGACCACGGGCCGGGACGTGGCACGGGAGGCGACGGCGGCGTCCGCGTAGAAGACGTCGTCACCTGCGTCGTGCTGTGCCCAGTAGGAGGCTTCACCGAAGGACAGCTCATGGGCGGCCCACGGATGCTGTTCGCCGGTGGTGATCACCAGCACATCACCGGGGGCACGCCCGGAGTCCAGCAAGAGGTCGACGGCTTCTTCCGCAGCATCGAGCGCACCCTCGGCGGAGGCCGGGATCAGCTGGATCTGCGGGGCAGGCGCAACGGGAGCGACGGCGGCAGGGGCGGCAGGGCCCGACGGCGCGGGCTTGGCCACGTCACGCGGCGTACGTTGCACCGGCGGCGCCGGCCGCAGCGGGCCGGGACGACCGGGGCGAGGGTGAGCCGCGGGGCGGGGACCGGGTACAGGACGGGGGGTCGGCGCGGTACGGCCGCTGGCCGGAGTGGCGCGGGGACCCTGGGCACTCTCGTGAATCTGAGGCTCCTCGGGAATGAGAGGCATGAGCTGATATTTATCAAACGCTAGTACGGCTCGGGTCGGCGGGTGGCACATGCGTGCCGGCGGAATCGTCAGAAATCGAAGCCGAGCTGACCCTCGATCTCCGGAACGCTTCCGTCCGCCCAACTGCGGACCTTCTTGAGGTGCCGCCACTGAGGCAGCGCATCAAGATACGCCCACGACAAGCGGTGGTACGGGGTGGGGCCCCGCTCCTCCAGTGCGGCCTTGTGCACGGGCGACGGATACCCGGCGTTGGCTGCAAAGTCGAAGTCTGCATGGTCGATACCCAGTTCGGCCATCATTTTGTCGCGCTGAACCTTGGCGATCACCGAGGCCGCCGCGACGGCCACACAGGAACGGTCGCCTTTGATCACCGTACGGACGTTCCAGGGCGAACCCAGGTAGTTGTGCTTACCGTCGAGGATCACCGCGTCGGGACGCACCGGCAGGGACTCCAGGGCACGCACGGCCGCTGTACGCAGGGCCGCCGTCATCCCCATCTGGTCGATCTCCTCGTGAGAGGCATGCCCCAGGGCGTACGACGTCACCCATCCTCGCAACGTCTCGTCGAGCTCCGTGCGTCGCTTGACGGTGAGCAGTTTGGAGTCGGTGAGGCCTTCGGGAGGCCGGCGAAGTCCGGTGATCGCCGCGCAGACGGTGACGGGGCCGGCCCAGGCACCGCGCCCCACCTCGTCGACACCGGCAATGATCTTCGCTCCGGTCGTGGCGCGGAGGGAGCGCTCGACGGTGTGAGTAGGCGGTTCGTACGGCATGGCGCCCTTAGCCTACGCCGCCGAGATCATCCTCCGACACCCCGGTTTCCCCGAAGGGCTTCACGGGCGCCGCGGATCTCGCTCACCCACGCGTCGGCCGCAGCAGCGGAAGCATCAACTGGTCGATCATCTCCTCCAGATCTTGATCATTCCATTCGCTTGCGCACATCTTGGAGCGGTACATCATCATCGCCGGAATGGCGTCAAGGACATAGCCGTTCGCAGCGTCAGGTCGCACCTCACCCCGCTCAATGCCGCGACTGATGACCTCACCGAGCAGCTTGACGGTCGGCTCCACCACCCCCTTGACGATCACGTCGTGGAGGTGCTCCGCCTCGGCGGAATCGCATTCGTGAATCACTGCCCTGAGAGCGAACCCGGGGCGGGAGAACATCGCCTCGCGAACCCACCGGCACAGCGCGACCAGGTCCGCGCGCACGTCGCCCAGATCGGGCGCCTCCGCCAGACGCGGCAGTCCGGCCTGCAGGGCGTCCGCGACGAGGTCCTCCTTGGAGGGCCAGCGACGGTAGACCGCGGCCTTGCCCGTCTGGGCCCCGGCGGCGACCCCCTCCATCGTCAGCCCCTTCCAGCCGACCGTACCGAGCTGGTCCAGGGTGGCATCGAGGATCGCGCGTTCGAGTACGGCGCCACGCCGGCGAAGCGATGCCTGGGCGGGGGCAGCCGTCCAGTGCGAGGTAACCATCTGAGCGTCTCCAGCAAACAGGGAAGCGGGGATTCCGGGGAGGGGAGCGCCGCGCTGCACCAGAGGGGGATGTGAGGCACGGCGACAAGACGAGTGAACGCTTGCGTTCTCTAGTAGAGACTCACTACCGTTGTCGCGACAGTGAACGCAATCGTTCACTAAGGCATTTGTGGGGGACCCATAGTGACAACCTCTCAACTAACCCATGATCAGGAACCTGGTGCGGCCCGCCGGGAGGGGCATCCCGGCATCGCGCTCACCGTCATCGCGGCGTGCCAACTCATGGTGGTACTCGACGCGACGATTGTGAATATCGCTCTCCCGCACATTCAAAACGCTCTCAAGTTCAGCACGACCGACCTCACCTGGGTGGTCAGCGCCTACACGCTGACCTTCGGAGGCCTGCTCCTGCTGGGCGGCCGGGCCGGTGACATCCTCGGTCGACGCCGAGTCTTCATGACCGGCATCCTGCTGTTCACTTTCGCCTCGCTGCTCGGCGGATTCGCCCAGGAGCCCTGGCAGTTGCTGGCCGCGCGTGTCCTGCAGGGCGTCGGTGGCGCGATAGCGTCGCCCACCTCGCTGGCACTGATCACCACCACGTTCCCCGAAGGGCCGGAACGCAATCGGGCCTTCGGTGTCTTCGCGGCTGTCTCCGCCGGCGGCGGTGCCATCGGGCTGCTTGCCGGGGGCATGCTCACCGAGTGGCTCGACTGGCGGTGGGTCCTCTTCGTCAACGTGCCGATCGGCGTGCTGATCGCCGTGCTCACCCCGTTGTACATCAGCGAGTCCCAGCGGCACACCGGTCGCTTCGACATCGCGGGCGCGCTGACCTCGACGTCGGGCATGGCCCTGCTGGTCTACGGCTTCATCCGCGCGGCCGACGACGGCTGGCGGGACAGCCTGACCATCGGCTCCTTCGGAGCCGCCGTGGTCCTGCTGCTGGCCTTCGCATTCATCGAATCCCGCGCCAAGGAGCCCATCACCCCGCTCAGGATGTTCGCCGACCGAAACCGCTCGGGCACATACGTGATCATGCTGAGCCTCGCTGCGGCGATGTTCGGCATGTTCTTCTACATCGTGCTCTTCGTGCAGAACGTGCTGGGCTACAGCCCGATCAAGGCCGGTCTCGCCTTCCTTCCGGTGACGGTCGTGATCGCGCTGGGCGCGGGTCTGTCGCAGCGGTTCCTGCCGGTCCTCGGTCCCAAGCCGTTCATGCTGGTGGGCTCGGCGCTCGCGGCGATCGGGCTGGCCTGGCAGTCCCTCATCAGCTCCGACAGTTCCTATGCCGGTGGGGTCCTCGGGCCAATGTTGGTGTTCGGCTTCGGGATGGGGCTGAACTTCGTCACGCTGACGCTCACCGCGGTCTCCGGAGTTGCCCAGCACGAGGCCGGTGCGGCGTCCGGACTGCTCAACGCCACGCAGCAGGTGGGGGGTTCGCTCGGTCTGTCCATCCTGACGACCGTGTTCGGCTCGGCCAGCAAGAACGAGGCGGAGAAGCAGGTGCCGAAGTTCCTCGCCGACGGAACGGCGGAGCAGAAGGCGGAGTTCGCCAGGACGCGGCAGTTGCCCTCTCCCTGGGGCCATGAAGTGCTCGCCCAGGGCATCTCGACGGGCTTCATCGCGGCCGCGGCGATGGCCGTAATCGCCCTCGTGACCGCCTGGTTGGTGATCAGGGTCCGCAAGAGCGACCTGGAGGCCCTCTCCGGCACGGCCGGGCCTGGACTCGGCTGATCCGGGCCGCCCCACAAAAGGCCACGGATGGCCGGATCCCGTCTGGGGGACCGATGACGAGGACGCCGGTCCGGCCATCCACATGCGGGGTGCTGTCGCCCTCGACAGGGCCGCCACGGCCAATCCGGTCAACAGCGCCACAAGACCCGGCGCCAAGTCCATGATCACCTCCTGCGACTCCCTCGTGTCAGCCACCTGTGTGAGCTCATGTCCCACGCAGCGGATGACATGAGAACGCCCGCACAGTCACGCAGAGTTCCCAACATGCACGCAGAGTTTCGGCGTGCCTGTCCACCAGGCCCGGCGACCGGACCGCGGAAGAGGGCAGGGCGACGGAGGCCACCGCGGAAGAGGGCAGGACCGCAGAGAACGCCACGGCAGAGGGCAGGTCCGCCGAGGGCGCCGTCACACAGCGGCGGTAACCCACGCCGGGACAGGCTCCGTGCGCGCCATCCACTCGGCGGGCGGCGTCCCCGCCTTCCCTGAGGCGATCACTCCTCCCACGATGGCGCAGGTCGTGTCCACATCGCCGCCGACCTGCGCGGTCGTCCAGAACGCCTGCGCGTAGTCCCGCATCGACCGGGCGGCCGACCAGAGCGCGAAAGGCACGGTGTCGTGGGCCGTCGTGCGCCGTCCGCAACCGAGCACGGCAGCGACGGTGGCGGCGTCGGCATAGTCGAGCATGTCCCTGGCCCGGCGCAGGCCCGCGCCCACGGCACTCTTCGGGACGAGCGCGATGACCCCGTCGAGCAGCGCCTCGGCGCTCGGCGGCCCGTCCGGGGCGCCGGCCAGCGCGGCGGCCGCGGCGACGGCCATGGCGCCGACCACGGCTTCACGGTGCTGATGTGTGGGGTAGGCCGAGATCTCCGCCTGGTGAATCGCCTGCTCCGGATCGTCCGCGTACCAGGCGCCCAAAGGCGCGACGCGCATCGCCGCGCCATTGCCCCAGGACCCCTGCCCGTTGAAGAGCGCGGCGGCGAGTTCACGCCAGTCGCCGCCCTCGCGGACCAGTCGCAGCAGGCGGCTGACCGCGGGGCCGTAGCCGCGGTCGACGTCGTGGTGCTCGGCGAAGGAGCGGGCCAGGGCGTCCTGGTCGATGCGGTGGTGAGCGGCCAGGACCGCGACCACGGAACCGGCCATTTCCGTGTCGTCGGTCCACTGCCAGGGGCCGGGAGGCAGCTCGCGGTCCTTCAGCAGGCCGTGGTTCACCGGCACGGAGAACTGCGAGCCCAGCGCGTCCCCCACCGCCACTCCACGCAGGCTGGCGAGGGCGCGATCCAGACGCCCGGCGGAATCCAGGCGCCCGGCGGAAGAGGAGTCAGTGGTCATCGCCCTGCCCTCTCTACCCAGTGATCCCGTACGGTTCCGGATCCCGCCAGCGATCGAAAGGCCGGTCCAGCGCGTACTTGCCGTCGTCTCCGAGAACGAGCATCCGCATCTCCGCGTTCCCCGGGTTCGACAGCGACTCGAACTCCGCGACCGTCCAGTGGAACCAGCGCATACAGAACAGGCGCATGGCCAGGCCATGAGTGACCAGCAGCACGTTCGTCGGGTGGTCGGGGGCCTCGAAGCTTCGGTACAGGCTCTCCAGGAAGTTGCCGACCCGGTCGTACACATCGGCGCCGGACTCGCCCTGCGCGAAGCGGTAGAAGAAGTGACCGTACGCGTCCCGGTAGGCCTTCTGGAGGCGGACGTCGTCGCGGTCCTGCCAGTTTCCCCAGTCCTGCTCGCGCAGCCGGGGCTCCTCGCGCACACGTATGAGCTCGGGGTCGAGATGGAAGGCGCGCAGCGTCTCGTGCGTACGACGGTACGGGGAGACGTACACGCTGATGCGCTCGCGGCCGAAGACCTCGCGGAGCCGCTTTCCGGTCTCCTCTGCCTGCTGCCACCCCCGCTCGGTCAGGGCGAGGGCGTGGTCGGGTTCACGCTCGTACACGGAGTCATCAACATTGCCCGTTGACTCGCCGTGCCGGACAAGGACGATGCGCCGTGGTCGTGCCATGCCAAAACCCTAGATCGGATGAGGCCCCCGCGAGCACTCGTACGGCCCTCATACGGTGTAGGTCACACAGTTTCCGCACCACAGACCACGTCAGGCCACACGAACAGTGGACCGGAGATCAGACCGTCCAGCTCGGTTCGAGCTCCACGATGTCGCCCGTCAGGGAGGCGATGTCCGTCTCCGTCTGGGCCCGCAGGGCGAGTCGCTCCACGCGCTCGGTGCGGTACTTGCCGTGTTCGGCGGCCGACCGCCACATCGACAGGACCAGGAACTCGTGGCCCGGCGCCTCGCCGAAGAGGCCTCGGATCATGCCGGGGGAGCCGGCCATCGCGGGGTTCCAGACCTTCTCCTGCATCAGCATGAAATGCTCGGCGCGATCCTCGTGGACCCGGCAGTGGGCGACCCGTACGAGGTCGGCGTCCGTGAACCGGGGTTCGAAGCCGGTCTTCACATCGAAGCGGTAGTCGAACAGCTTGGCCTGGATGTCCTTGAAAGTGCCCGACTGAGCAGCCGACAGCCGATCATGGGATCGGGCCATGAAGGAGTCGTAGAAGGCACGGCTCTCCCAGAAGGCGAAGATGTGCGCCACACCCTGTCGCCCCCGGCTCCAGCCACCCCCCTGTCCCCGAAATCCCGGCTCCCCCAGAAGCCCCGCCCACTTTCGCTGCCCCCGCTCGAAACCGCGGCGGTCCACCACGGTGCAGCGAATCCACTTGACCAGCACCGCGCCATGGTAAGGCCACGGAGCGTGGCGGTGGTCGTGCTCGTGCGGAGTGCTCCTCCACGGGAGCGCACGCGCGCGTGGCAGGATGGACAACCTGCCTTGCCTGCCCGGAAGTTCGGGTCGGCACCACAGGGAGAAGGGGAAGTCCGGTGAACGGCATCAGCAAGGGGATTCGCAAGGTCGAGATCGCCCTGAAGTGGAACCCGAGTGCGGCCGGGCAACCACCGACCGATCTGGATCTGGTGGCCGCGACCTACTTGGCAGGCGATCCCTATGGGGACCCGGCATATGTGGTGCACTTCGACAGCCGCTCCCCCGATGGCACCATCTACCTGAACCGGGACAGCAAGGACGGCAAGGGCTTCGGCTGGGACGAGGTCATGACCGTCGAACTCGACCGTCTCGACGCCCGCTACGCGCGCGTGGTGGTCGGTGTGGTCATCCAGCAGCGCCCGGACCGTCGCACCTTCGTCAGCGTGCTCGATCCGGCTCTGCGCATTCGTGAGGGCTACACCGTTCTGGCCGAGGACGACTTCGGCAGCGTGCTCGGAGCGACGGCGTCGACCGTCGCGGAGTTCGTACGGCAGGACGGCGGCACCTGGGACCTCCATCCCGGACTCCACGGCTTCGACGACGATCCCGCGACATTCACGGCAACCATGGGTCGGGCACACGCGCCCTGACCGTCGGGCGCGCGAGGCTCAAGGACCGCGCGTGCCAAACCGACCACGCCGCTCACATCGCTCGCGCGAGCGGCCAGGGCGGGTCGCGATCGGCCAGGGCGTCAACGGCTTCCTGGCCCCGTCCGCCGGTTCGCTTCGAGCGGTACCGCAGCTGGGCCGGTTCAGACGGACCGCCGGCGGACTGGCTGAAGTGCCGGCCACGACAGCAAGCCCGCCTCAAAGGCCGAGGGCGGTGGCGCCGGCGAACCGGCTCCACCGCCCTGACCAGGTCACACCCCGAGGGTGCGCGGAATCAGCTGCAGCCGCTGGTCGATCCGCAGCCCTCGCAGATGTAGCAGGAGCCGGCTCGCTGCATCTTCGTACCGCAGGAGAAGCACAGCGGGGCGTCGGCCTGGATGCCCAGCTGCATCTCCACCAGCTCGGCGCTGGTGTGGGCCTGCTGCGGGGCCGGCTTGGCCGCCTCGACCTCGGCCTTCGGCGTGGCCACGGCCTTCAGCTCCTGGGCGCGCGGCGCCGACTGAGCCAGGCCCTCGACGTCGACCTCGTCCTCGTTCGGCTCGTACGATCCCGTCTCCAGATGACGCTGACGCTCCTCGGCGGAGTGGATGCCGAGTGCGGAGCGCGTCTCGAAGGGCAGGAAGTCGAGCGCCAGGCGGCGGAAGATGTAGTCGACGATCGACTGCGCCATCCGCACGTCCGGGTCGTCCGTCATGCCGGCCGGCTCGAAGCGCATGTTCGTGAACTTCGAGACGTACGTCTCCAGGGGCACGCCGTACTGCAGTCCCACGGAGACCGCGATGGAGAAGGCGTCCATCATGCCCGCGAGGGTGGAGCCCTGCTTGGACATCTTCAGGAAGACCTCACCAAGACCGTCGTCCGGGTAGGAGTTGGCGGTCATGTAGCCCTCGGCGCCGCCGACCGTGAAGGACGTCGTGATGCCGGGACGGCCCTTCGGGAGGCGCTTGCGGACCGGGCGGTACTCGACGATCTTCTCGACCGTCTCGCGGATGGTCGCCTCGGCCTTCTCCGTGACAGCGTCGGTCGCGGTCTTCTCCTTCTCCTTGGTCTTCGCGGAGAGGGGCTGGCCGACCTTGCAGTTGTCACGGTAGATGGCGAGCGCCTTGACGCCCATCTTCCAGGCCTCGAAGTAGACCTCTTCGACGTCCTCGACGGTCGCCGTTTCCGGCAGGTTGACCGTCTTGGAGAGGGCACCGGAGATCCACGGCTGAATCGCGGCCATCATGCGCACGTGGCCCATCGCGGAGATGGAGCGCTCACCCATGGCGCAGTCGAAGACCTCGTAGTGCTCGTGCTTGAGACCGGGTGCGTCGATCACATTGCCGTGGTCGGCGATGTGGGCGACGATCGCCTCGATCTGCTCCTCCTGGTAGCCCAGGCGGCGCAGGGCCTGCGGGACGGTGCCGTTGACGATCTGCATCGAGCCGCCGCCGACCAGCTTCTTGAACTTGACCAGGGCGAGGTCGGGCTCGAGGCCGGTGGTGTCGCAGGACATCGCGAGACCGATGGTGCCGGTCGGGGCGATGACGGACGCCTGGGAGTTACGGAAACCGTTCTTCTCACCGAGGCGCAGCACGTCCTGCCAGGACTCCGTGGCGGCGGCCCAGATCGGCGTGTCCAGGTCGTCCATGCGGACGGCCTTGGAGTTGGCGTCGGAGTGCTGCTTCATGACGCGCAGGTGCGGCTGGGCGTTGCGGGCGTAACCGTCGTACGGGCCGACGACCGCGGCGAGTTCGGCGGAACGCTTGTACGACGTGCCGGTCATCAGGGAGGTGATGGCGCCGGCGAGGGCTCGGCCGCCGTCGGAGTCGTATGCGTGGCCGGTCGCCATCAGCAGGGCGCCGAGGTTGGCGTAGCCGATGCCGAGCTGGCGGAACGCGCGCGTGTTCTCGCCGATCTTCTGGGTCGGGAAGTCCGCGAAGCAGATGGAGATGTCCATCGCGGTGATGACGAGCTCGACGACCTTCGCGAAGCGCTCGACCTCGAAGGACTGGTGGCCCTTGCTGTCGTCCTTCAGGAACTTCATCAGGTTCAGCGAGGCGAGGTTGCAGGACGTGTTGTCCAGGTGCATGTACTCGCTGCAGGGGTTGGAGCCGTTGATACGCCCGGACTCCGGGCAGGTGTGCCAGGCGTTGATGGTGTCGTCGTACTGGATACCGGGGTCGGCGCAGGCCCAGGCCGCCTCGGCCATCTTGCGGAAGAGCGACTTGGCGTCGACCTCTTCGATGACTTCACCGGTCATCCGCGCGCGGAGGCCGAACTTGTCGCCCTGCTCGACCGCCTTCATGAACTCGTCGTTCACCCGGACCGAGTTGTTGGCGTTCTGGTACTGGACGGACGTGATGTCGTCGCCGCCCAGGTCCATGTCGAAGCCCGCGTCGCGCAGGGCGCGGATCTTCTCCTCTTCCTTCACCTTGGTCTCGATGAAGTTCTCGATGTCGGGGTGGTCGACGTCGAGGATGACCATCTTGGCGGCACGGCGGGTGGCGCCACCGGACTTGATCGTTCCTGCGGAGGCGTCGGCGCCACGCATGAAGGAGACCGGGCCGGAGGCGTTGCCTCCCGAGGAGAGCAGCTCCTTGGAGGAGCGGATGCGGGAGAGGTTCAGGCCAGCACCGGAGCCGCCCTTGAAGATCATGCCCTCTTCCTTGTACCAGTCGAGGATCGACTCCATGGAGTCGTCGACGGACAGGATGAAACAGGCGGAGACCTGCTGCGGCTGGGCGGTGCCCACGTTGAACCAGACGGGGCTGTTGAAGCTGAAGATCTGGTGCAGGAGGGCGTACGCCAGCTCGTGCTCGAAGATCTCGGCGTCGGCGGGCGAGGCGAAGTACTTGTAGTCCTCGCCGGCCTTCCGGTACGTCTTCACGATGCGGTCGATCAGCTGCCTGAGGCTGGTCTCACGCTGCGGGGTGCCGACGGCACCGCGGAAGTACTTGCTGGTGACGATGTTGACCGCGTTCACCGACCAGAAGTCGGGGAACTCGACGCCACGCTGCTCGAAGTTGACCGAGCCGTCGCGCCAGTTGGTCATGACGACGTCACGGCGCTCCCAGGACACCTCGTCGTACGGATGCACGCCGGGGGTGGTGTGGATGCGCTCGATACGCAGTCCCTTGGTCGCCTTGGTGCCCTTGGCGCGGGAACTCCGTGCCGGACCGCTCGCCGTCTCTGTCATGCCGCCTCCCTGTACGGGCTAAAACGCCCTGAAGTGCCACGATGTTCCCGTGACACGGTGTTCTGTCTGGTGTTGCGGGCACCCATGCGCTACGCCCGCAACAGGTCTTCTCATCGCCGCCGTCCGGCCGGCCCCGGAGTCCGACGCTCCGTCGTCCGGCCCTCCGGTCAGTCGGCGGCGCGTGCGGGTTCGGGGACCTGAGCGGTCCCTCCGGACCCGCGGTCGCCTTCCTGGCCCCCCGCGACAGCACCCTTGCCGTCGGCAGCGTCCTCGCGGTCCTCGTCGTCCGCGGCGGGGGGTCCCGTCTCCCTGAGTTCCGTGATGGCCGCCTCGAAGTCCTCGAGCGAGTCGAACGCCCGGTAGACGGAGGCGAATCGCAGATAGGCGACGAGGTCGAGTTCCTGCAACGGGCCGAGTATGGCCAGCCCCACGTCGTGGGTGGTCAGTTCGGCGCTCCCGGTGGCCCGCACCGCCTCCTCGACCCGTTGGCCGAGCTGGGCGAGCGCGTCCTCGGTGACAGGCCGCCCCTGGCATGCCTTGCGCACACCGTTGATGACCTTGGTACGGCTGAAAGGCTCGGTTACTCCGGACCGCTTGACCACCATGAGCGAACACGTCTCCACGGTCGTGAAACGACGGGAGCAGTCAGGGCACTGGCGGCGCCTGCGGATAGACGTGCCGTCGTCGGTCGTACGACTGTCGACGACGCGACTGTCGGGGTGCCTGCAGAAGGGGCAGTGCATGATCTTCCAACCCTCCTCACAGCAGACTCAATAGCCTCAGGAGGCCTCCCGGGCCCCACGAAGCAGCCCCCAGCATAGGCGATCGCCGCGGACCTGATGACCCGGGGGACCACAACTTCTGGGCTGCTGCTGCAATCCAACCACTAGATGTGGGGATTGGCCCATACATACACGCCTTGCTTCCGCAGCACTCCCGCATTGGCATGTGCCGCTGGTCCGTACGCCACAGCGACACACGGGGGTGCACAGCAGTATCGCTTCGCCACATGCGGAGATACCGTGGGCGCCGCAGGGAGGACGCGTGGGGTTCCCGCAGAGATGGGAGCCGGTTCCCGGTTGACGGGATGGCGGATGGCAAACTGGGGCGGCACCCACGAGGTCGCCACCCCGGCGGCGAAGAGTACAACAATGAGCCCTTTTGCCCGCTAGGCACCGCGTCAGCCATACACCCAGACACATGATCAAGTCAGGTTATTCGCGTTTTTTCACTCGAACGTGTGTTTGGCGCAACCTTTCGAAAGCAACTACCGTTGTGCAGCAGGGAGACCATCGAGAGGGGCCGACGTGACCACCACCGCAGACAGTGCCACCATCACTGCCCAGGACCGCTCCCAGGGCCGACTTGAGCCGGTGCATGCGATGAACGAAGCCGGGAATCCCGAGGGGCACAAGCGCTCCCTGCCGGGCCGACCTCCAGGCATCCGGGCGGACAGCTCCGGACTCACCGACCGGCAGCGCCGGGTGATCGAGGTCATCAGGGACTCCGTGCAGCGGCGCGGCTACCCGCCGTCAATGCGGGAGATCGGCCAGGCCGTCGGCCTTTCCAGCACCTCTTCCGTCGCCCATCAGCTGATGGCACTGGAGCGCAAGGGCTTCCTGCGCCGCGACCCGCACCGCCCGCGCGCGTACGAGGTGCGCGGCTCGGACCAGGCCTCGTCGGCCCAGCCCACCGACACCGCGGGCAAGCCCGCTGCGTCGTACGTCCCGCTGGTCGGCCGCATCGCCGCAGGTGGTCCGATCCTGGCGGAGGAATCCGTCGAGGATGTCTTCCCGCTCCCCCGCCAGCTGGTCGGTGACGGCGAGCTGTTCGTCCTCAAGGTCGTCGGCGACTCGATGATCGAGGCCGCGATCTGTGACGGCGACTGGGTCACCGTCCGCCGCCAGCCGGTCGCTGAGAACGGTGACATCGTGGCCGCGATGCTCGACGGTGAAGCCACCGTCAAGCGCTTCAAGCGCGAGGACGGCCATGTCTGGCTCCTCCCGCACAACTCCGCCTACGAGCCGATCCCGGGCGATGACGCGACCATCCTGGGCAAGGTGGTGGCGGTGCTGCGGCGCGTGTGACGGCTGTGGCGGGCGAGCCTCCAAGGCCCCGCCCTCTGACCGGGCCCCGGGACCTCTGCGCCGGTTCCGGGGCCCTGTGCTGTGCGCCCCCTGGGATGCCGGCTGGCCTGGATCGGTGGTTGGCCTGTCCCCGCGTGGGGACAGGCCAACCACCGATCACTCCGTCTCTGCCTGTTCCGTCTGTTCCGTCTGTTCCACCTGCCTCGCCGCCGCGTCGATTGCGGCCAGCGACTTCCGGACCTGGTTACGGTCTGTCGTGTACCAGAAGTCGGGCAGTGACGCCTTCAGATAACTCCCGTATCGCGCCGTGGCCAGTCGCTGATCCAGTACGGCGACCACGCCACGGTCCCCCGACGCTCGTACCAGGCGGCCGGCACCCTGGGCCATGAGCAGGGCCGCATGAGTGGCTGCGACCGCCATGAAGCCATTGCCGCCTGCGTCCTCCACAGCTTTCTGGCGGGCGCTCATCAGCGGGTCGTCCGGCCGCGGGAACGGGATCTTGTCCATGACGACCAACTGGCAGCTGGGCCCGGGCACGTCGACGCCCTGCCAGAGCGACAACGTGCCGAACAGACACGTCTTCGGATCGGCCGAGAAGTTCTTGATCAACTCACCGAGGGTTTCCTCGCCTTGCAGGAGGATCGGGAACTCGGGAATACGTGAGCGCAGTTCCTCCGCGGCGAGTTGGGCTCCCCGCATCGAGGAGAACAGGCCCAGGGTACGACCGCCGGCCGCCTGGACCAGCTCCGTGAGCTCGTCGAGCATGTCCGCACGGTCGCCGTCCCGCGCGGGGCGCGCCAGATGCTTGGCCACGTACAAGATTCCCTGCTTGGGATAGTCGAAGGGCGAGCCGACGTCGACACCCTTCCACTGCGGGATGTCCTCGCCCTCCGTGCCTTCGGGGGCGAGGCCCAGCGAGGCGCCCACTCCGTTGAAGTCGCCGCCCAGTTTCAGGGTCGCGGACGTAAGGATCACCGAGCGGTCCGTGAAGAGCTTCTCCCTCAGCAGGCCCGAGACGGACATCGGGGCGACGCGCAAGGAGGCGCCGAAGCGGTCGTGTCGCTCGTACCAGACGACATCCCACTCGGAGCCGTTCGTGATCCGCTCCGCCACATCGTGCACGCTCTCGACCGAGGCCAGCGCCTGTTTGCGGACCGCGTCCTCGTCCTGCACGGATTTGTCGCGGGTCGCGCCGATCCCGGAGATCACGGTGCGGCAGGCGTCACGCAGCGCCATGAGCGCGTAGCCGAGATCTTCCGGGATCTCTTCCAGGCGGCCCGGCAGCGCCAGCTCCATCAGCCGCTCGAAGCCCTCGGCGGCGGTCTGGAGCTGGTCTGCGGCCTTCTCGTTGACCAGCTTCGCGGCACGGCGCACCGCGCGGTTGACCTGACCCGGGGTGAGCTCGCCGGTGGCTACACCGGTGACCCGCGAGACGAGTTCGTGCGCCTCGTCGACGATCAGTACCTCGTGTTGCGGGAGGACCGGGGCGCCCTCGATGGCGTCGATCGCCAGCAGTGCGTGGTTGGTGACGACGACCTCAGCGAGCTTGGCGCGTTCCCGGGCCATCTCGGCGAAGCACTCTGCGCCGTACGCGCATTTCGTGGCGCCCAGGCATTCGCGCGAGGAGACCGACACCTGCGCCCACGCTCGGTCGGACACGCCGGGCGTGAGGTTGTCGCGGTCACCTGTCTCGGTCTCGTCCGACCAGTCACGCAGTCTCAACAGGTCCTGGCCCAGCTTGCTGGTGGGTGCCGCCGCCTCGAACTGATCGAAGAGGCCCTCGTCCTCGTCCTGTGGGACGCCCTCGTGCAGGCGGTGCAGGCAGAGGTAGTTCGACCGGCCCTTGAGCATCGCGAACTCCGGGCGGCGGCGCAGCAGCGGGTGCAACGCCTCGACCGTGCGCGGCAGATCCCGCTCCACGAGTTGGCGCTGCAGAGCGAGGGTGGCGGTCGCCACGACGACACGCTCCCCATGCGCGAGCGCGGGCACGAGATAGCCCAGCGACTTTCCGGTGCCGGTGCCGGCCTGGACCAGCAGATGGGAGCTGTCGTCGATCGCGTCTGCGACGGCTTCGGCCATGGTCACCTGGCCGGGGCGCTCCGTGCCGCCGACAGCAGTGACGGCAGCATGCAGGAGTTCGGGGAGTGAGGGCTTCGTCATAGCGCGACCACCCTACGGCCCGGCACTGACAAACGGGTGATCAAGGCGGGGACCATGGGTGGGATCAAGACCGGGTGCTCCTCGGGCGGGGATCGGACCGGTTCGGTGGCGGTTGGGTCTGGCCGGTTCCGGTTCGGATTGGATGGTTTGAGGGTCGTGATCGCTTCGGTTTTGTCCACCGGTGGGTCGGTAGCACGTGCGGGCGGGCGATCGGGGTGGGGGCGGTGCCGGTCACGGCGCAACCAGCGAAATCGGTGGTGTGGAGTTCGTGTCGGCCACGGCTCGGCCAGCGGGGCCGGTTGCGTGGAATTCGTGCTGGTCACGGGTCGGATCGGGCGGCCGTGGCCGACGGGCGTCAGCTTGTTGGGGATGTGTGCGGTCCGGCTGGAAATCCGTTCGGCGGGAGTGGGAACCGGATCGGCATGAACGGTGTACTAAAAGTAACGACGCTGCGACGTGGCGTTACAGGAGATGGGGCAGGGACCGGTCTCGGACCATGAGGGCGGCCCGCTTGGCGGGCAGGTCGACCTCGGCGGAGAAAAGGAAACCAGCGCCCAGAAAGGCGGCGATGGAGGGAATGTTGCGAAGGTCGGGTTCCGCGACGACGCGAGCACAGACAGACCGCCTGGCGAACACGAAATCGGCGACGGCCCTGAGCAGAGCGCTGCCGAGCCCCCTGCCCCGGTCGGCGACACCGCCGATGAGGAGGTGGACACCGATGTCATGGGGACGGGCCGGATAGTGCCGGGCCAGCGGATCGAGGTCCGCACGGTAGAGCTCCCAGTAGCTCATCGGCGTGCCCTCCAACACACCGAGGTATGGGACGCTGCACCCGTCGCCGGCAAGCTGGGTTCGCAGATGTTCCTCGGTCACGGCCTGAGGCCCGGCCAGTGCCCAGAACTCCGCGACAGCGGGGTCGTTCATCCAGCGGCTGATGAGCGGTAGGTCCCGTTCAATGTGAACGGGCACGAGCTGGAACGCGCCTACGGGGGTGGCGATCGGCCCCCAGTCGGCGATGCGATCGAAGAGGTCAGCCGTCGGGAGGACACGGGCGGGCGGTGGCGTGCCCTCGGCCCCGAGGCGGGCGGTGCCCGTGTCGGACCTACCCGCCTCCCGGAAGTGCGCAAGGAGTTCCTCGGGCGGACACAGGTCCCGCGTGTCCTGACTTCTCTGGCTGCCCACGCGTACGCCCGGAACGATGCAGCTTTCGCCCATGCGGGCTCTCGCGTCGGAGCCGATGTCGACCCGACGGACGGTACCGGCATTGGCGTTCGCGTCGGTTGGAGGCAAGGTGACGCTCCTGTCGGGAGAGGGGGCATGTTTCCTCGAAGACGAAGGGAGTTGGTGGTGGCCGGAGGACCGGTCAGGAAGGGCAGGAGGTCGGTGGTGATCAGAAGTGCCGGTCAGGGAAGGCAGGGAGGCGATGGCGACCAGGGCTGCCGACCCCGGATGGGGGGCGGGGATGAGGAGCGCGGTCAAGAGTGCAGGGGGTTGGCGATGGTGACATAGACGGACTGGGTGTCCACCGGGCCGACAAGTTCGTCGAGGCCGTGGAGACGGGTGAGCAGGTTGGCCTTGCAGCGCAGCACGGGTGAGTCGAGGAGGCGCAGGGGCAGGGTGCTGCTCAGCCGGGCCGGGCCCGAGGCCGCCTCGGTGAGGAAGCGGCGGAAGGCGGCAAGCAACAGCCGTTCGTCAACCAGGTGTTGGGAGCCGAACGCGCCGATGAGTCCCAGGACGTTGTTGATCGCGAGGTAGTAGGCGAATCGCTCGTCAGTGACCTCGTCGGAGACGAAGGTGTCGCTGTGTTCACCGATTCCGCGTAGCCGGGCGCCGAGCTCCGTGCGTCGGGATTCGCGGAAGTAGTACCCCTGGTTGTCACGGTAGCGGCCGCCGGCGGGCCAACCCTCGCCGTCCAGCAGGACCAGAGTGTTCTGCTGGTGTGCCTCCAGCGCGATCCCCGCCTTCCCGTCGAGCCACAGCACCGGACGGACCACCTGTTCGAGGTAGCGCAGGAACCACTCTGCGGCGACGGCCTCTCGGGAACGGCCGGTCCGGTGGGCGAGGCGTGTGACGACTTCGGCCAGGCGGGACCGCAGTACGGGTCCACCGGATTCCTGGCTTCCGCCGAGAGCACCCGTCGGGAGATGCGGCCGGGGGGAGATGAGTCCTGCGACACAGGAAACGTCGTCCCAGGGGCTGAAGGGGTTGTGGCGGATCATCACGTCGAGTCCGGGCAGGGGATCGCCGCCCGGTCCGTCGACTGCCACCCAGGCCGGGTCGCGGACGATGTCGAACCCGGGGTGGGCGACGTGCCACTCCTTGGCCAGGCCACTGCGGAGCAGCCGGTGGACCTCGACACCGCGATGGAGTTCCTTGCGGAGGTTCTCACGCCGGGAGTTGGTGATGCACAGGCCAAGAGACAACTTGAGCATGGCCGGGGCGTTGGAGCGATGGACGGTTCGCAGAGAGGACGTGGGGTGCCATGGGGCACCGTGAGTGCCGAGGTCCTGCAGGAGCCCGGCGTCGAGCAGGGCCGCGATTTCGGGGCGGTGCCGGACTTCACGCAGCTGCCAGGGGTGCAGCGGCAAGGCCGTGTAGCCGTCGGGCAACGGCAGCCCGGCTCCTGCCAGCCGTGCGGTGAGCCGGCCGGCGGCGACGGGGCGGCCGCGTTCGGTCCAAGCCGAGTCAGTGGCGAGTACGGAGGGAGCGACAGCCAGCCAGTGCAGGGGGAAGGATCCGCGCGACTCGGGTGAGTACAACCGGGCTTCGGCTTCGGAGACGCCCTCGCGGCTCTTCGGGGTGGGGTGGAAGGGGTGTCCGAGCACGAGTGCCTGTTCGGCGGTGAGGAAGAGGTTGGGGGCGTCGGCGGGATGTTTCCGGCGTTCGCTGAGGAAGGCGCCGGTTCGCCGGACCGAGTCGGCCACGCGCGCGACGAGATCGGCGGCGCCTGCGGCGGGCGCATGGGAGCGGGCGCGGACAGCGACGGAGGAAGTGGACGCAGCGCTCGCGGGGTCGGCAGTGCGAGCGGCGCGGACAGCGACGGAGGAAGTGGACGCAGCGCTCGCGGGGTCGGCAGTGCGAGTGGCGGGGGTGGTTGTGGGAGTGCTCGCGGTAGAGGCGAAAGCGGGAGGTGAAGAGGTGTGCGGTGCCGGTGAGGGATGGGCTTTCGGCCCCTTGACCCCCGTGTGCCTGAGGGAGGCGAGGCCCAGGGCCGTGTCATTGAGCGTTTCCCTGGTGAGCAGCGCGGCGACCGTCACGGCGTCCGCAGGCGGTGACTGGTCGGAGGTTCCGGCGAGGTGTGGGAGACCGAAGCGGTGCCATCCCGTCGGTGACCAGTAGTGGACGGGGGCGAGGAGAGCTGTGCCGCTGGCCGGGAGTGGGATGCGGAGGATGCCGTTGTCGGGGGCGGCGAGGAGGTTGGCCTCACGTACCCAGCAGCGGAGCAGGTTCTCCACAGCGGCCGCCTCGGCTGCGGTGTTCGGGTCCGGGTGCTCCAAGAGATCCAGTGCATCGCCGCGAAACCCGCCCACCGGGACGCTGTCCTGGGCCGACGTTGCCCCCGGCGTCGGGGGGCTCTTCTCTCCTCCGGGCGAGTCTCCTCCGGGCGAGGCGGTTCCCTCTGGAGCCGAGGGCTCCGCCGGCCGCAGATCGGCCCGCGCGGCGGCCGGCGGTGCGGATGGTGTGCAAGGTGCGGATGGTGCGGCAACTGGCGCGGCCGCCGACGGGAACGGTGGCCGGCGGGAGTGGGGGACGCGATCGTCGTAACGGTTTGGTGGCATCGTGCCGGAAGAGCCCACTGAGGGGATGGCGGCGGTGTCGGTGTCGGGGGTGAAGCCGGCGTTCAAAGGCGTGATCCTCAGGATGGTGCTGGCTCGTGCGGCCGGGGCGATGCGGCGTCATGGTGGAGCAAGAGCGGGCGCGGGCCGGGGCGTTGCAGAGGGAAACGGCGGGCGAGGAGTTCGATGGAAGGTGAGCGATGTTCGGGGCCACACAGTCAGCGAAGGATGCCGAGCACCCGGGTACGGACGTCCGGGTAGGTGCCACCGAGCCAGTGCGCCCGCACGGGCCCACACGGACGCACCATCCGGCGCGAACGCAGCACGCGGCGTCGGCTCATGATCCGGCGTGGGGAGACGCGTTCGCGTGGACGCCCGGGCAGGCTCGTGGGCCCATGCAGGCGGACCGACGCTCGAGGACGCACGACCCGGCACGGGTGCGCCGAGCCGCACGGACGCACAGCTCGGCATGTCGCGCAAGGAGCGCGCTCGTACGGACGGCGCCGGTGACCCCGAGGTCTCCCCCTGAGCGACTCGATGGTTGCACCACGGCCCAGCCGCGGGGTTCCGACCGCAGGCCCTGTCATCGCGCTGGGGCACATCAGCCCCCGCCCGCCCGCAGGGCGAAGCCGTGGCACGGATCTGCCAGTACGCACAAGCCGACAGCGACACACGGGCCTGCGCATACGCACCCGCCCACCGCGACACACCCACCCGCGCATACGCGTAACTCCGTACCGACACGGACACCCCACCCCACGCGGACGTACAAGCCCACCCGGACACACGAGCCAACCCGGTCGCACAAACCCACCCGGTCGCACAAACCCACCCGGACGCACGAACTCCCTTGGACACGAAGGAGGACATCCTTCGCTCCGCCCCGCTCACCTTGGGTGCTGCTTTTCGCCGCGGGCGTGACGGCGGGCCACCGTCTCCACCGCGTCGGTCAGGCGGTCCAGTACGGCTGCCGCCTGCTCGTCACTGATCGTCAACGGAGGAAGCAGTCGTACGACGCTGGCGTGACGTCCCCCGAGGCCGACGATCAAGCCGCGGCGCAGACATTCCTGTTGGACGGCGGCCGCGAGTTCGGGGGCGGCGGGACGAGGAGCGCGGGCATGCTCCGGCGCCTTGTCCCGCACCGCATCGCCAGCCCCCTCAAGGCCGGCCCAGGGGCCGCCAACGCCACCCAGCTCACCAGCGCCCTGGAAATCCCCGCCGCGCTCGGAGCCCGTCTCCCCTTCTCCCCCTCCCACCATCTCCACCCCGATCATCAGCCCCCGCCCTCGCACCTCCCCGATCACCGAGAACTGCCGGGCCAGTTCGCTGAGTTGGGTCAGCAGGCGGGAGCCCAGGGTGGCCGCGCGCTCAGCGAGGTGGTTTTCGCGGACGTAGGCCAAGGTTGCCGTTCCCGCGGCCATGGCGAGTTGGTTACCGCGGAAGGTGCCTGCGTGGGCGCCGGGCTCCCACACGTCGAGGTCGTCGCGGTAAACCACTACGGCCAGGGGCAGACTGCCACCGATGGCCTTGGAGAGGACCATCACGTCGGGAGTGACGCCGCTGTGTTCCACCGCCCAGAAGGCTCCCGTGCGGCCGACGCCGGTCTGGACCTCGTCGGCGACGAGGGGAATGGAGCGGGCGGCGGTGATCTGCCGCATGCGCCGCATCCACTCGTCCGGTGCGGGGATCACCCCGCCCTCGCCCTGCACGGGTTCGAGGATCATGCCCGCCGGCAGCGGGACGCCCGACTCGGGGTCGTCGAGGACGGACTCGGTCCAGCGGGCGGCGAGTTCGGCGCCACGGGTGCCGCCGACACCGAAGGGGCAGCGGTAGTCCTGCGGAAAGGGGAGGCGTGCGACCCGCATGTCGAAGGCGTCGTCGGACGCTTCGAAGGCCCCGGCGGTCGTTGCGCGGTAGGCACCGGTGAAGGCGAGCATGCCGTTGCGGCCGGTGGCGGTACGGACAAGCTTGACGGCGGCTTCCACCGCGTCCGTTCCGGCCGGTCCGCAGAACTGCACACGCGCGCGGTCGGCGAGTCCGGGTGGCAGGGTGCGGAACAACTCGGTGGTGAACGCGTCCGTGACGGGGGTCGCCAGATCGAGTGCGTGCAGCGGGGCCCCGGAATCGAGGACCTTGCGGATCGCCTCCAGGACAACGGGATGGTTGTGCCCGAGAGCAAGCGTTCCCGCGCCCGACAAGCAATCCAGGTAACGGCGGCCGTCCGCGCCCTCGATGGTCAGCCCGCGCGCCCGCACCGGGACGATCGGCAGGGCGCGCGCGTAGGTGCGCGCCGCCGACTCGCGCGCCGCCTGGCGCTTCAGGGCCCCCTCGTACGCGAGACGTTCCCCTGCCGTACTACCCGCGAGTGCCCCGGCAGCCGCACCGGAGCGCCTCACCCCACCACCACCGCCGAGCGCGGAAGCGGCGGCCACGTCGATGCTGTCCGCGGTGGTCTCCTCGGGCGCTGTCTCGGTCACGGCCACGGTTCTCCCCGTCCTCCCGCTGTCCAGGGGCGTGCGGTTCCTCGCGTCCTCGCCCACCCCGACATACGAAACCCCGGGAGTCTTCACTCGAAAACGCCGGGGAATCGGGCACAGGAGACCCGACCGACCACCACCGGCAGCAAGTCCCCACCGCTACCAACCCCGAGCCCGCCACCGGGTTACGGGTTACCTCAAGATCCTTGCCGTGACGGACCCTGCGGCCGGGCGGGCGTATGGGTACGTCCTGCCGCAGGACTGCCGCTGCGGGGTTTGCGTGCGCACAAGAGGACCTCACGAAACCTCATACCTGACGAGGACATCAGCATGTCACCTCATGCAGCGTCACCAAGTGACAGTGCGAGCAGGGGCACGATGACTCGGCACCTCCTTCACATCAGGCTGGCCGTCCACCCAAGACCAGACCTGGAGACCCATTCTCGTGGCTACCTTGCTCCATCGGTTGGGCCGGACCGCTTTCCGGCGTCGCTGGCTCGTCACGTTGCTGTGGGCGGTGATCGTCGGCGCCGTCGGTTGCCACGCGTGGACGTCGAGGGCGCCGCGCTCACCGCGCATTCACGCAGGGCGCCGGACCGGCGAAACAGCGAGCCCGCACCGTCGCAGGAGCCGGCCCGTACCTGACGTGCGTCACACACCCCCAGGTCGCGGCAGCTGCACCACGGCGGTGCGACCCCTCACCTCGTTCGCGACTCCCTGATCCTGTCCATCGTCAACCCGGCGGGATGGGTTCTGCTGTCCGCGGCATTCGGCAGCTACATCCGGGTACGCCGCGAGTACGCCGCGGCCCGTGCGGACCACGCCGACCGTCAGCGCGAGGAAGAAGCGCGTCACCGCGTGATCCAGGAACGGATGCGCATCGCACGGGAACTTCATGACGTGGTTGCCCACCATCCGACCCTGGCCAACGCCCAGGCCGGCACCGCGGCCCACCTCTCCCGTACCGACCCCGACCAGGCGTTCGAGATCCTCGGCAAGCTGCCGGAGACCACGGCCGCGGCACTGCGCGAACTCAAGGCCACCGTGGGACTCCTGCGCGAGGACACCGACACCGAGGACGACGTGACCCCCGCACCAGGACTGCAGCAGCTGCCCGTCCTGGTCGACGCCTGCTCGGCGGCCGCACTTGAGGTGTCCGTCGCTCACGCCTGGCCTCGACCTGACTGCCTACCGGGTCGTCCAGGAAGCTCTCACCAACATCACCAAGCATGTCGCCACCCGCACGGCACAGGTCCGTATCGCCTGCACCCCCCACTACCTGACCCTGACCATCACCAACGAAATCGCTCCCGACCGCCGATGGCCGCCCCCGGCTCCGGACGCGGATTCGGTCGGGTCGGCATGCGTGAGCGCCCTGTCCAGAGGCGGCACCTTCAGTGCCGGCCGGCGCCCGCAGGGCGGCTTCGAAGTCGCCTGTTCCCTTCCGCTCCACAGTCCCGACGACTTCCTCGCCCTCCCCGAACTCCTGGGCGCCCTCACCGAACGCGAACGCGAAGTCATGGCGCTGGCCGCACACGGCAAGTCCAACGCGGAGATCGCCGACGAACTGGTCCTGAGCCCCCTGACCATACGCAGCCACATCCAACGAGCCATGACGAAACTCCACGCCCGCGACCGCGCCCAACTCGTCGTCATCGCTTACGAAAGTGGCCTGGTAACGCCCCATCAGCGGTGACGGCCAGGGCGAACGTCCTGGAGTCCCGTCGCCCCGGACATCGTCGATCACGAGGAGGGGCCGAGGGGGACCACGTCGGACCGGGCGCATGGCATGCGAACCGGGAGGCGAGGGCGCAGGGAGGCGGCAGCCGCGCCGACGCCGGGGCGATGTCACCGACGCGGAACCTCAGCCGACCGACGGTCCGACAGTCATCGACAGGTCCGGACGCGGAGGACGTCAAATCGGCAGCACACTGGACGAGTTGCCCGATCATGCAGCCCGTAGCGAAACCGTTGCCGTCCCGTGGGAAGTCACCCCCAGCGAGCGCATATCGTGTGAGGCCGTTCCCGAAGTCGGTGAGACCGGTAGGAACTCGGCGTGAGATCGGTGTGAGATCGGCTGGGTTTCGGCCGAGTTCGGCTCGGGATCACCACCGGAGCACCATGTTCGTCCACGCAGGGGGAGTCAGAGATGCGATCGATACGGCCGTCGTCCACCGCTCGTCGGGGGAGGAACGCGCGCCGCACCACTTCCCCCGTGCTGGCCGCCGTCGCGCTCGCGTCGGCGCTCGCGCTCACCGCCACGGCCTGCGACTCGGGCGGTGCCGAGGCAGGCGGCGAGGCCAGCGCCTCCGCCGCGTCCGAGGGCGACGGCAAGATCACGATCCCGGACGACATCAAGGACAAGCTCAAAGAGCACGGGATCGACATCGACAAGTGGAAGAACGGCGCCTGGAAGAACTGGGACAGGGACGACTGGCTGCGCGAGGCCGACGAGTACATCAACCCGATCATCAAGGGTCTGTGGAATCCGGACCGGATGCGGGACGCCGACGACCCGGACAAGGCCGTGGACGCAGGCGACCTCACCGGTGACCAGGGCGTGACCGACCCGGCGCCCGAGCCGGTGGACGCCAAGGCCGTGTCGCCTACGTACCACGCCAAGGTCCCCGAGGCGGGCAAGGTGTTCTTCGACTCCCCCGAGGGCACGATGGTCTGCTCCGCGACGGTCGTGAAGGACCCGGCCCACCCCGGCAAGTCCAACCTGGTGTGGACGGCGGGTCACTGTGTGCACGCCGGCAAGAAGGGCGGCTGGTACCGCAACATCGCGTTCGCGCCGTCGTACAACGACGAGGGCAAGCCGGCCGAGGAACTGCAGAACGCCACCAGGGAGGAGGTCGCTCCCTACGGTGTCTGGTGGGGCGACTGGGCGCAGACCTCCGACCAGTGGATCGAGCAGGGCGGAGAGACGGGCGGCGACGGCGCCTCGTACGACTTCGCGGTCATTCATGTGACCCCCGAGGACGGCGGCAACGGCAAGTCGCTGGAGGAGACCGTCGGTTCTGCGCTTCCGGTGAACTTCAAGGCTCCGGCGGTGACCGGCGTCGACAGCATCACGGCGACCGGTTACCCGGCCGCGCCGCCGTTCGACGGACAGGAGCTGTACCAGTGCCAGGACAAGCCGGGACGGCTGTCGATCAACAAGGCGGATCCGACGATGTACCGGATCGGATGCACCATGACGGGCGGTTCGTCCGGCGGTGGTTGGGTCGCCACGGGCTCGGACGGCAAGCCGGCGCTGGTGTCCAACACCTCGATCGGCCCGGCGACCGCCGGCTGGCTGGCCGGTCCTCGGCTGGGTGGGGTGGCTCAGGGCGTGTACGACTCCGTCAGCAAGAAGTTCGCGCGTCGGTGACCGTGGGGTCGGGGAAACCTCGGCGCCCGTTGGTCGCGACATGCTGAAGGCCCGCCCCCTGCGGTCGGCAGGGGGCGGGCCTTCGGGCTGTGCCACGCCGGCTTGAGCGCCGTTTCCACGACGGTCGGACGTCAGAACGGCGACGCGACGTTTCCGCGATGGCTCAGGCGAGCGGTGCGGGGACGTACTGCGCCAGATCCGCCGCCAGTTCCTCGTGCACGCGCGCCTTGAGCAGGGTGCCCTCCGGGGTGTGTTCCGCGGAGATCACCTCGCCCTCGTCGTGGGCCCGGGCGACCAGCTTGCCGTGGGTGTACGGCACGAGCGCCTCGATCTCGACCGAGGGCCGCGGCAGCTCGTTGTCGATCAGCGCGAGCAGCTCGGTGATGCCCCGGCCGGTACGGGCCGAGACGGCGATCGAACGCTTCTCGATCCGCATCAGCCGCTGGAGTGTCAGCGGGTCGGCCGCGTCCGCCTTGTTGATCACGACGATCTCGGGTACGCCGGTGGCGCCGACGTCCCTGATCACCTCGCGTACGGCGGCCAGCTGCTCCTCGGGGTTCGGGTGCGAGCCGTCCACCACGTGCAGGATCAGGTCGGACTCGCCGACCTCCTCCATGGTGGAGCGGAACGCCTCGACCAGGTGGTGCGGCAGGTGCCGGACAAAGCCGACCGTGTCCGCCAGCGTGTAGAGGCGGCCGCTCGGGGTCTCGGCCCGGCGCACGGTCGGGTCGAGGGTCGCGAACAGGGCGTTCTCGACCAGCACGCCCGCGCCCGTGAGGCGGTTGAGCAGCGAGGACTTGCCGGCGTTGGTGTAGCCCGCGATGGCGACCGAGGGCACCTTGTGGCGCTTGCGCTCCTGGCGCTTGATCTCGCGGCCGGTCTTCATGTCCGCGATCTCCCGGCGCATCTTCGCCATCTTCTCGCGGATCCGACGCCGGTCCGTTTCGATCTTGGTCTCACCGGGACCACGGGTGGCGAGGCCGCCGCCCTTGCCGCCGCCCATCTGACGGGACAGCGACTGACCCCAGCCTCGCAGCCTCGGCAGCATGTACTGCATCTGGGCGAGCGCGACCTGCGCCTTGCCCTCACGGGACTTGGCGTGCTGGGCGAAGATGTCGAGGATCAGGGCCGTACGGTCGATGACCTTGACCTTGACGACGTCTTCGAGGTGGATGAGCTGGCCGGGGCTGAGCTCACCGTCGCAGATGACGGTGTCCGCGCCCGATTCGAGGACGACGTCCCGCAGTTCGTCGGCCTTGCCGGAACCGATGTAGGTGGCCGCGTCGGGCTTGTCGCGGCGCTGGATCACGCCGTCGAGCACCAGCGCGCCCGCGGTCTCCGCGAGGGCGGCGAGCTCCGCGAGGGAGTTCTCCGCGTCCTGCACGGTCCCCGAGGTCCAGACGCCGACGAGCACGACCCGCTCCAGGCGGAGCTGTCGGTACTCGACCTCGGTGACGTCCTCGAGTTCGGTGGAGAGGCCCGCGACGCGGCGCAGGGCCGCGCGGTCGGAGCGGTCGAACTGGTCGCCGTCCCGCTCTCCGTCGATGTCGTGGCTCCAGGCGACGTCCTCTTCCATCAGGGCATCGGCCCGAAGACCTTCGGGGTGAGACGGCGCGAGGCGCTGCGTGTCCTGGGAAGAAGATGAAGAGGAGGTCATTGGGTCCTTACGTCGATGGGGATTCCGATGGGCGGCGGCAGGGCGGAAGCCGAGCTTCTGAGCTGCCGCTTCACCACTTTCAACGCACGAGTGCTCCGGGAGATTCCCGTGTCCCGCGCCGACCTGACGATGGTCGCACGGCACGGACCGGCTCGTCACTGTCTTATTGCACACCCTTACGCCGGGCGTCGCCTGCTCCAGTCCGGGTGACCGGGCATCGGCGGGGTCTTCTCGCCGTAGAGCCAGGCCTCGAAGAACCCGCCGAGGTCGCGGCCGGAGATCTCGGAGGCGAGGCCGACGAAGTCCTCGGTCGTCGCCGTGGCGTCCTGGTGGCGGTCCACCCAGGCCCGTTCCAGCTGCTCGAAGGCGGGGCGGCCGATTTCCTGGCGCAGGGCGTAGAGGACCAGCGCGGCACCTTCGTAGACGTTCGGCCGGAAGATGCTGATCTTGTTGCCGGGGTCCGGCGCCTTGGGAGCCGCCGGTGGGCCTCCCGCCGCGCGCCAGCCGTCGGAGGCTTTGTACGCCGCCTTCATCCGCGCCTCCATGGAGCGCTTCGCCTTCTCCTCGGCGTACAGGGCCTCGTACCAGATCGCGTGCCCCTCGTTCAGCCACAGGTCGGACCAGGTGCGGGGAGTGACGCTGTCACCGAACCACTGGTGGGACAGCTCGTGCACCATGATCGACTCGACGTACCACCTGGGGTGGGCGGAGTCGGTGAACAGGTCTCTCTCGAACAGAGAGAGGGTCTGCGTCTCCAGCTCGAAACCGGTGTCGGCGTCGGCCATGAGCAGGCCGTACGTCTCGAAGGGGTACCGCCCGACCTTGCCCTCCATCCAGGCGATCTGGCCGGGGGTCTTCTTGAGCCACGGTTCGAGCGCGCGGCTGTCCTCGGTGGGCACGACGTCCCGGACGGGCAGGTCGTGCGGGCCGGTGCGGTGCAGCACGCTGGAGCGGCCGATGGAGACCTGGGCGAGCTCCGTGGCCATGGGGTGCTGGGTGCTGTACGTCCAGGTCGTCATCCGCGCGGCCCGCTGCACGCCGGTGGGCAGACCGTTGGCGACGGCAGTGTAGCCGTCGGGCACGGTCACGCGGATGGTGAACATGGCCTTGTCGGAGGGGTGGTCGTTGCACGGGAACACCAGATGGGCCACGTCGGCCTGGTTGGCCATGGCGAGGCCGTCCGCGGTGCGCACCCAGCCGCCGTCGCGGTTCCGGGCGGGCGTCGGGTCGCTGGTGTGCCGGACGGTGATCCGCGTCCAGCTGCCTTCGGGCAGCGGGTCCTCAGGGGTGACCACCAGGTCCTCGCCGACGCCGGTGAAGGCGGCGGGCTCGCCGTCGACCTCCACCGAGTCGACCGTGCCGTGCGCGAAGTCGAGGTTGACGCGGTCCAGTGGGGCGGTCGTCCACGCGCCGATGGTGGTGACCGCCTGCAGCGGCTCGCTGTTGGTGCCCGGGTAGGTGAAGGAGAGGTGGTACGACGCCACGTCGTAGCCGGGGTTGCCGAGGTACGGGAAGAGACTGTCGCCGACACCGAGCGGGGTGGCGGGGGCGCTCGCGGCGAGGAGGCAGACCGAGACGGCGGAGGCGAGCAGTGCGGTCAGCTTCAGGCGTCCTGGGGTCCTCAGGCGTCCTGGCCTCTTCAGACGTCCGAAGGTTCTGAGACGGGCTCGGGGAGCCGGGGTGCAGGGGGTGAGCGGCATGCACCACCGCTACCAGCGCGTGCGTGCCCGGCGACGACGGCACGCGATCAGCCACTCGAACGGGTAGGCCGGTGCCCGGCGGGTGACGCACTCCGGGAACTCTGCGGGTGTTCCGTTCCGGATGCCCGCAGGTGAATCCCGTCGACCGGCCCCGCGGGCGCCTCAGTCCCCCAGCGCCTGCGGCTGTGCCCGGCTCACGTCGTACACGCCGGGGACATTGCGCATCGCCCGCATGAGGGCCGGCAGGTGGGCCGCGTCCGGGAGCTGGACGGTGTAGGTGTGCCGTACGCGCTGTCGGCTCGGGGTTTCGACGGTCGCCGAGACGATCTCGGCCCCCTCCAGGGCCATCGCCTCGGTGAGGTCCGCGAGCAGATGCGGGCGGCCGAACGATTCGGCGAACAGGGTGACCCGGCACCCGGTGGTGTCCCCCCAGCGCACGCCGACCTCCGCGCGCCCCGCGCTCTTCATACGCTCTACCGCCGGGCATTCCGCGCGGTGGACGGTCACCGCTCCCCCGCGCACGGCGAAGCCCGTCACCTCGTCGGGCGGTACGGGCGTACAGCAGCCGGCGAGCCGTACGCTCGCCCCGGGCTGGTCGACCACGGCGTTCGCGGCGGCGGGCCGGCCGGCCGGGGGCGCCTCGTCGGCGGGCGCGGTGGTGGGGCGGTCGGCGGCGGCCCGGGGGGCGAGACCTTCGGCGCCGGACCTGAAGGCCGTCACGGGCGGCTGGGGGGACGGCGCCGACTCCCCGTCCAGCGGTGCCGCGGGGGCCGGGTGCGTGGCGATCCACCGCTGGATGGCGATCCGGGCGGCGGGCGTGTGGGCGTGCTCCAGCCATTCCCTGGAGGGCTCGGAGGCGGGGTCCTGGCCCATGAGGAGCTGGACGGTGTCGCCGTCCTTCAGAACCGTGCTCAGGGTCGCCAGGCGTCCGTTGACGCGCGCGCCGATGCACGCGTGGGCGTCCTCGCCGTACTGCGCGTAAGCGGCGTCCACACAGGTCGCGCCCTCGGGCAGACCGAGGGTGCCGCCGTCGGGGCGAAAGACGGTGATCTCGCGGTCCTGGGCGAGGTCCTCGCGGAGGGTGGACCAGAAGGTGTCGGGGTCGGGCGCGGCCTCCTGCCAGTCGAGGAGGCGGGAGAGCCAGCCCGGCCGGGTGGGGTCGACCCGCTCGCCGTCGCCCGAGACGTTCTGCTCCTCCGCGGGAGGAGCGTAGGGATTGCCGAGCGCGATGACACCGGCCTCGGCGACCTTGTGCATCTGGTGGGTGCGGATGAGGACTTCGACGACCTGACCGTCCTCGCGGGCCACGGCCGTGTGCAGCGACTGGTACAGGTTGAACTTCGGTACGGCGATGAAGTCCTTGAACTCGGAGACCACGGGCTTCATACAGGTGTGGAGTTCGCCCAGGACGCCGTAGCAGTCGGCGTCCTCGTTCACCAGCACGAGCAGCCGGCCGAAGTCGGAGCCGCGCAGCCGGCCGCGTTTGCGGGCCGTACGGTGCAGCGAGACGAAGTGCCGTGGCCTGATGAGGACTTCGGCCTGGATGTCGGCGTCTCGCAGCACCGTGCGCATCTCGTCGGCCGCCTCGGCGAGCGGGTCGTCCGTGCGGGAGGCGTTGTCGACGATCAACTTCCGGGTGTGCTGGTACTCCTCTGGGTGCAGGATCGCGAAGACCAGGTCCTCAAGTTCGGTCTTGAGCGCTTGCACACCGAGTCGTTCGGCGAGCGGGATGAGGACGTCACGGGTGACCTTGGCGATGCGGGCCTGCTTCTCGGGGCGCATCACACCGAGGGTGCGCATGTTGTGCAGGCGGTCGGCGAGTTTGATCGACATCACCCGGACGTCGTTGCCGGTGGCGACGAGCATCTTGCGGAAGGTCTCGGGCTCGGCGGCGGCGCCGTAGTCGACCTTCTCCAGCTTCGTCACGCCGTCGACGAGGAAGCGGACCTCCTCGCCGAACTGCTCGCGGACCTGATCCAGCGTCACGTCCGTGTCCTCGACGGTGTCATGGAGCAAAGACGCCGTCAGAGTCGTTGTCTCGGCGCCGAGTTCGGCGAGGATCAGGGTCACCGCGAGCGGATGGGTGATGTACGGCTCACCGCTCTTGCGCATCTGGCCGCGGTGCGAGGACTCGGCGAGGACGTACGCGTGGCGCAGCGGTTCGAGGTCGGCGTCGGGGTAGTGGGCGCGGTGGGCCTCGGCCACATGGCCGATGGCGTCGGGCAGCCGGTCGCGGGCGGTGGGGCCGAGCAGCGCGGCCCGGCCGAGGCGGCGCAGGTCGATCCGCGCGCGGGCCTTCCTGCGGGGCACTGTCGGCAGGACAGGGCCTGCTGTCACCGGGCCTGGGCTCGCGGGATTCGTGGCCTCCGCACTCATGGGCACCTCCGGCTGCGTGGACCGGCGGACGGGGTGCCCCAGGGCGGACACGGCTCAGGGGATGGCATCGGTCCCCCGTCCGGGCCGGTGCTTGATGCTATCGAGCCCATCACGTGCGTCTGACCGCCTCTCGCCGAGCGTGAAAAGGATCACCCATTCGAGCGACGGTTCGGAGGTTTACGATTTCGCGTCCCATGACAGCGTCCGGGTCACCGAACGGAGGCTTCCAGCCACTCCGCGTCGATCTCGCCCTCGGCGACGATCACGGCGGGGCCTGTCATCTCGATCTCGCCATCGGGCCGCTCGGTGATCACCAGGGTGCCGCCGGGCACGTCGACCGTGTACGTCGCCGGGGTACCGGTGACGGCCGGGTCGGCGCCGTCCCTGCGGGCGGCGGCCACGGCGACGGCGCACGCGCCCGTGCCGCACGAGCGGGTCTCGCCGGCGCCGCGCTCGTGCACGCGCAGGGCCACGTGACCCGGGCCGCGGTCGACCACGAACTCGACGTTGACCCCGTCCGGGTAGGCGGCGGGCGGGCTGAAGGGCGGGGGGTCGTACAGGTTGCCCGCGTGCGCGAGGTCTTCCACGAAGGCGACGGCGTGCGGGTTGCCCATGTTCACGTTCCGCGCGGGCCAGTCGCGCTCGCCGACGCTCACGGTGACCTCCCCTCCGGGGAGCAGTGCCCTGCCCATACCCACCGTGATGTCGCCCTCCTTGGCGATGTGCACGGTCTTCACGCCCCCACGCGTGGCGATCGCGAGGTCGCCCTCACCGGCGTACCCGGCGCGCTGGAGGTAGCGCGCGAACACGCGCACTCCGTTGCCGCACATCTCCGCGATCGAGCCGTCGCCGTTGCGGTAGTCCATGAACCACTCCGCCTCGGCCGCCATGTCCTTGGCCTCGGGGTGCGCGACGGACCGCACGACGTGCAGCAGTCCGTCACCGCCGATGCCCGCGCGGCGGTCGCACAGGGCGGCGACGGCGGCCGGGGGCAGGTCGATGGCGTTCTCGGGGTCCGGGACGATCACGAAGTCGTTCTCCGTGCCGTGCCCCTTGAGGAAGGCGATCCGCGTGCTCATTCCTCGATCGTACGGGGTGGCCCCGACACTCCGGCCTGCACAGGCGTGGCGGTCGCGGCCTGGGGACGCGCGTGGTCGCGGCGGAGGGTGGGGCCCCACGGGCGCGGAACGGGACTCGCGTCCTACCCGGAGACGAGCACGGTTCGGACCGAGGTCGACGCTCCCGCGCGGGACTCGCGCCCGGAGACGAGCATGGTTTGTACGGAGGTCGACGCTCCCGCGCGCGGATGGGACTCGCGACCGGAGACGATCGCGGCCCGGGCTGGGATGCGAACCCCCACGCGCGGGTGGGACGTGCGTGATCGTGGCGGTGGTTTGGGCACTGCCGCGCGCATGGGGCTCGGCTCGCCCGGGTCGGTCACCCGGCCCCCGCCCCGCGTCAGCGCAGTCGCGCCACGCGCCAGACGGCGAGGACGACCACAGCGGCGACCAGTACGACGTAGGCGATCACCACACGCCAGTCCGGTCGGCGGCCGGAGCCGCGTTGCGGCAGCCCGGGCAACGTGTACCCGACGCGGCGGGCGGCCATCATGCCCCAGCCGGCCGAGCAGGAGCAGATCAGCAGCCCCAGCATCGCGATCACGGCGCCGCTGTCGCCGAAGTCGAAGGCGAGCGGGAAGGCGAACATCAGGGAGCCGACCGCGGCGAGACTCACGATGGGCGCGAGCTGCCAGATGCGCAGCCGGCGCTGCGGGCGAAGCTCTACCTCGACCTCCGGACCGCCCGGGAACATCTCCTCCGGTTCGGGGCCGTCGGCGGTCACCCCGTCCGGCGTCTCGTCGGGCCCGTCGGAGCTCAGACGGCCGTAGCTCAGACGGTCGTCGTCCTGCTCCGGTTCGCCGTTCTCCGCGGTGAGGTGTTCGGTGCCTTGTGCGGTGTCGCGAGGGCCGGCCTCCATCGCCACGCGCCCTCCCAACTTGGACTCCACTTGGTCGATCGAAGCTCGATGATGGCACGGCGTTGGAGGCCGCGATGACGGGCGGAGCGTCCCGATGCCATGACGTGATCAGGCTGTAACCGGTCGTTCGACCAACGTCAGTGCGAGCTGCGGAAGTTCTGTGAGATCCGCCGCAGCCCCACTCAACCAATGCACCCGCGGGTCGCGCCTGAACCACGAATCCTGACGGCGCGCGAAGCGCTTGGTGGCACGAATCGTCTCCGCCCGCGCCTCGTCCATGCCGCACTCCCCGGCGAGCGCCGCGAGCACCTGCTGGTAGCCGAGCGCGCGCGAGGCCGTACGCCCTTCGCGCAACCCCTGCGCCTCCAGTTGGCGCACTTCCTCCACGAGTCCGGACTCCCACATCCGGTCGACCCGGCGTGCGATGCGCTCGTCGAGTTCGGGGCGGGCCACGTCGACGCCGATCTGCAGGGTGTCGTAGACGGAGTCGTGGCCGGGCAGGTTGGCGGTGAAGGGCCTGCCGGTGATCTCGATGACTTCGAGGGCCCGGACGATACGTCGGCCGTTGCTGGGCAGAATCGCGTGCGCGGCCTCGGGGTCGGCGGCCGCCAGACGGGCGTGCAGCGCGCCGGAACCCCGCAGGGTGAGCTCGTCCTCCAGCCGGGCCCTGACCTCGGGGTCGGTGCCCGGGAACTCGAGGTTGTCGACCGCCCCGCGGACATACAGGCCGGAACCGCCCACGAGGATGGGCCAACGCCCCTCGGCGAGCAGTGCGTCGATGCGTTCGCGCGCGAGCCGCTGGTACTCGGCGACGGATGCGGCCACGGTCACGTCCCAGATGTCCAGGAGGTGGTGCGGGACGCCGGCACGCTCCTCGGGCGTCAGCTTGGCGGTGCCGATGTCCATCCCTCGGTAGAGCTGCATGGAGTCGGCGTTGACGACCTCACCGCCGAGCCGCCGGGCCAGGAAGACGCCCAGATCGGACTTTCCGGCCGCGGTGGGTCCGACGACGGCGATGACACGGGGGGCGGGGGGTGTGCTGCTCACCGCCCCAGTCTCGCAAACCTCCCCCGGTGGCCTCGAACGAGTTACGTGACGGTCCGGGGGCGGGGTCGTTCCCAGTTGCGAGGTTCTCCGCCGCCCGTTCACAGAGGCGGCGACCCGGGCGACGCAAACGGACGCACCGGAATGCGCGGGATTTCGCCCGCATGAGTAGCGTATGGAGTGGATATGGGCGTTTTCGCACGATTTCTCCGGAGGAAGCAGGTAACGGAGGAGGCGGCACCCGCCGAGGCGCAGGCTGACGCGGCGGCGGCCGAGCCCGCGGCTCGGGAGGCGGCAGAGACGAAGGGGTCGACGGAGCCGGACACGGAGACGGAGATCAAGGCCGCGGCGGACGCCAAGGCCGAGGACGCGACGGTGGAGACGGCGGCAGCGGCCGTCGCCGCCGAAGACACCACCGGTGACGGCGTCGAGATTCCCAAGCAGCAGTCCGCCGAAGAGGTTGCCGACAACGAGGCCGGGGAAGGCGCCCGCACGTAACCGCCCGCCACGGAAGGTGAACCATGGGTCTCCTGGACAACATGAAGGCCAAGCTCAGTCCGGCGAAGGAGAAGGTCTCCGGTCTCGCGCAGCAGCACGGGGACAAGATCGAGCGTGGTCTCGACAAGGCCGCGAAGGCGGTCGACGAGAAGACCAAGGGCAAGTACAGCGAAACGATCCACACCGGAACGGGCAAGGCCAAGGACGCCATGGACCGCCTCGCGGGCAAGGAGGGTACGGATCCGGCCGGAACGGGACCCGGCGCCGGTCCGAGCGGCGACGGCGGCGCACCGCCGGCCTCGCCCCCGCCCGCTTCACCGCCGCCGGCATCCTGAACGGCACGGCGCATCGACGGACGGCCGCGGAGCATCACGCTCCCGGCCGTCCGCCGTGTCCGGGGCCCTCCGGACACGGCGGGTCCTCCGGATCCTGCGGGTCCTGCGCCGGGCCCTGCCTCGTCCTACCCTCGCGCCGATCGCGTCACGACCAGCTCGCCACCACGTATCCCACCCCGTACGGCGCGTCCTCGTACAGCACGGTTCCGCCGAGGCCCGCTCCCTCGGCGGCGCCGGCCAGGACCTGCCAAGGGGCCCGGCCGGCGGCCTTCAGTTCGTACGCCAGATCGGCGTCCAGTGCCCGCAGTGCCGCCACGTCCGCCGTCCCGAGCGCACGCGCGACCTCCGCGTCGAAGGGTGCCGCCCGCTCGTCGAAGTAGCCGGGGGCCTTGAGCGTGCGGCAGGCGCTGGCGTCGCCCATCACCAGCAACGCCACCCGCTCGGCCCCGGCGGCGATGTTCCTTCCGGCTTGGATACACCGCTCGGGCGCAAGAGGTTCCCCCACACCGAGTCCCTCGATCGGGGCATCCGACCACCCGACCCGCTCCAGCAGCCACGCGGCCACCGCGAGGGAGGGGGGAAGGACCCGCCTGGGTGCCCCCTTCCCGCCCCCGACACTGTCCGTGTCCGTGTCCGTGTCGCTGGCCGCGCCCAGGCATACGGACAGATCGACTCCGAACCCGCGGAACGAGCCCCTCGTCCCCTCGGCGTGCGGTCCTCGTCCGCTCTCGTCGGCGGGCCCGACGACCACCAGCCGGTCGGGCCGGGCCGCGGCGAGGACGCCGAGCGCGTCCGTGCACGCGGCACGCGCGGCGTCCAGCTCGGAGGCGGCGCCTGCGGCGACATCGGGCACGAGCAGGGGCGGGCAGGGGCAGACTGCGGCGGCGACAAGCATGATCGGCAGCGTAACGCCGTACGGCGGCCGGGCGTCACCCGACCGACACGGTCACCGTTGCCGTCACTGTCGCCGCCATCCCCGGCGCCCCCGACGCCGCTGACGCCGCCGACGCCGCCGTCAGCATCGACATCGGCGCCGCAGTCACCCTCTACTTCGGCGCCTCGGCCACCATAGGCGTCGGCGCCCCGGTAGCCCTCGGCGTCCGCGCCTGAACCACCGCCGTCAGTCGCAGCCGCAGCCGCTCCCCGTAGCGACCGGCAGGGGAGCCGGTGCGCCGATCTTCGGCAGGCCCAGCAGCACGCCCGCCGGCTTGGCGGCCTTCTCCGCGTTCCGCTTCTCCCAGGCGTCACCCGCGCGCGTGCGGCGCACCTCCAGCGCAGCGCCCTCCGCGAGGAGGTGGTGCGGGGCGGCGTAGGTGATCTCGACCGTGACCACGTCGCCGGGGCGGACCTCCTGCTCGGGCTTGGTGAAGTGCACCAGGCGGTTGTCGGGGGCGCGGCCGGAGAGACGGTGGGTGGCGCCGTCCTTACGGCCCTCGCCCTCGGCGACCATCAGATCGAGCGTGCGGCCGACCTGCTTCTTGTTCTCCTCCCAGGAGATCTCCTCCTGAAGGGCGACGAGACGCTCGTAGCGCGCCTGGACGACCTCCTTGGGGATCTGGTTCTCCATGGTCGCGGCGGGCGTACCCGGCCGCTTGGAGTACTGGAACGTGAACGCCTGCGCGAACCGGGCCTCACGGACGACGTGCAGGGTCTGCTCGAAGTCCTCCTCGGTCTCGCCGGGGAAGCCCACGATGATGTCGGTGGTGATCGCCGCGTGCGGGATCGCGGCGCGGACCTTCTCGATGATCCCGAGGTAGCGCTCCTGACGGTACGAACGGCGCATCGCCTTCAGGACCGTGTCCGAACCGGACTGCAGGGGCATGTGCAGTTGCGGCATCACGTTCGGGGTCTCCGCCATGGCCGCGATGACGTCGTCGGTGAAGTCGCGGGGGTGCGGCGAGGTGAAGCGGACGCGCTCCAGGCCCTCGATGGTGCCGCAGGCCCTCAGCAGCTTGCTGAAGGCCTCGCGGTCGCCGATGTCGGAGCCGTACGCGTTCACGTTCTGGCCGAGCAGGGTGATCTCGGAGACGCCCTCGGCGACCAGGGCCTCGATCTCGGCCAGGATGTCGCCGGTGCGGCGGTCCTTCTCCTTGCCGCGCAGCGCCGGGACGATGCAGAAGGTGCAGGTGTTGTTGCAGCCGACGGAGATCGATACCCAGGCCGCGTACGCGCTCTCGCGCCGGGTCGGCAGGGTGGACGGGAACGCCTCCAGGGACTCGGCGATCTCGACCTGCGCCTCCTCCTGGACGCGGGCGCGCTCCAGCAGGACCGGCAGCTTGCCGATGTTGTGCGTGCCGAAGACGACGTCCACCCAGGGCGCCTTCTTCACGATGGTGTCGCGGTCCTTCTGGGCGAGGCAGCCGCCGACCGCGATCTGCATGCCGGGACGCTTCGTCTTCATCGGGGCGAGGCGGCCGAGGTTGCCGTACAGCCGGTTGTCGGCGTTCTCGCGCACGGCGCAGGTGTTGAACACGACGACGTCGGCGTCGCCGTCCGAACCCTCGGGCGCGCGCACATATCCGGCGTCTTCGAGCAGTCCGGACAATCGCTCGGAATCGTGGACGTTCATCTGGCACCCGTAGGTGCGGATCTCGTAACTCTTGGATGATCGAACGTCCACTGCCGGGCTCCGGTCGCTGCTGCTGGTCATGGACCAAGGGTAGGTGCTCCTGAGAGCCCTGGGCTCAGCCCTTCCTTCACCAGCGGCCCCCTCCATGGCGTTCTATCCCGGGGAGGTGGCACTTCAGGCCCTGAAGGACGAGGCGGCGGCACCTTCAGCTTTCCGCTGATCAGCGAGAGGTTCTACGCGCCTTGGCTGCTCGTGGTGCGCCGGGTGTTCGGGCAGGTCCGGTGCGCAGTATCGGCCTGCCGGGTGCGGCGTTCATGGTTCCGCCCGGTTTTCCCGCCGACGCGGTCGAGGAAGTGACGTCTCTGCGGGCCAGGTTGGGCGCGCGGGCGGCCGACGCCGGTGTACGGACCGAGCGGGTGGCGCTGGCCGCGCGGAACCACTCCTTACGTCACCTCGCTCCTCGGCGAGGTCATGGGCCGGGACCATCCCGTGCGGGGCCTGTGAGCACAGTCGGACGAGAGCTCACGTCGGCGCGTCAGGGGCCGGCGCAAGGGGAGGCTCAGACCGCCGCCGACCGTCCCGACCTGGACGTCATCAGCGGCTGGATGCGGGTGCCGAAGTTGTCGAGCCCTTCGAGGAAGTCGTCGAAGACCAGCATGATCCCCTTGGTCCCGGGGACCTCGGCGATCTCGTCGAGCATCGCCGCGACGCTCTCGTACGAGCCGACCAGCGTTCCCATGTTGAAGTTCACGGCGCCCTCGGGAAGCGAGATGGTCCGGGCGGTGGAGGAGCCGTCGGACGTGGTGTCCGTGGCGGACTCGCCCGCCATGTACGCCAGCGCCGCGCGGTCGGCGTTGTCGTGGTAGTCCTGCCACTTCGCGCGCGCGGCCTCGTCGGTCTCGTCCGCGATGACCATGAAGAGGGAGAGCGCGCCCACGTCGCGGCCCGTCTCCCGCACCGCGTCCACCAGCGCGGCGGCGGTGCCCGAGAACGCCAGCGGGGTGTTGACGCCGCTGCCCAGGATGAAGTTGTAGTCGGCGTGCTCGGCGGCGAACCGCATTCCGGTGCTGCTCTGCCCCGCGGCAACGATGTCGATGTGCCCGTCCGCCGGCCGCGGGGACAGCACGCAGTCGTCCATCTCGTAGAACTCGCCCTTGAAGTTGCTGACGCCCTCGCTCCACAGCTCCTTCATCACGGTGACGTACTCGACGGCCCGGGCGTAGCGGTTGCCGAAGTGCTCGTCGCCGGGCCACAGGCCCATCTGCGCGTACTCGCCGGGTGCCCAGCCGGTGACGATGTTGACGCCGAACCGCCCCGGGGCGATGGAGTCGACCGTGGTCGCCATGCGCGCGACGATCGCCGGCGACAGGGCGAGGATCGGGGTGGAGGCGTACAGCTTGATCCGGTCGGTCACGGCGGCCAGGCCTGCCATCAGCGTGAACGACTCGAGGCAGTGGTCCCAGAACTGTGTGTCACCGCCGAAGCCCTTGAGTTTGATCATCGACAGGGCGAAGTCGAGTCCGTACTCCTCTGCCTTCTGGACCACTGCCTTGTTAAGGTCAAAGCTCGGCATGTACTGCGGGGAGCTCTTCGATATGAGCCAGCCGTTGTTGCCGATGGGTATGAAGACACCGATGTCCATGCCGCTCCTCATGATCGCAAGCCTGTCCGTGGAACGGCACGCTACACGGACAGGTTTCAACAACTCGCTCCGGTTTCCCCACTGTTGAGGCATGGAGCAGGCAGGAAGCGGCCGGTGAGAAAGTGTGAAAGAGGTTTCGGGCCAGGACGGGAACGATACGTTCCTGGCATGAACACACGCCTCGCCCTGCTCCGCACGGTGACCCCGGGTGTCACGGAGAGTGAGGTCTTCCGGCTGGCGCTGCAGCACGCGGTGGGTGAGCTGGCCGCCCTCGGCGCCGCCATGCACCTGCGTGGTCCGATGTCCGCTTTGCGCCTGGTGTCGGCCGCCGGACTCCCTCCCGCCCTCACCCGCTCCTGGGAGATCGTCGACCAGGAGGGACCGCTGGCCCCCGCCCGCGCCCTCCAGCAGGGCAGTGGCGTCTGGGTCCCGCTGAACCCCGCCGCCTCCGAGCAGGAGGTCACCTGGCCCGGCGTGGGCCTGGCCTCCCTGCCGGTGTTCAGCGGGAAGCGCGGTATCGGCGCGCTGACCGTCCTGGTGGGCGGGCAGGGTGAGCCGACCCCGCAGCAGTGGGACTTCCTCCGGGACCTCGTCGCCTGGGCCGAGGACCGGATGGCCCAGGCGCCGCCTCCGGCCGGGCCCGCGCAGACGGAGCTGAGCGGTGAGCGACTGCGGCAGGCCCTGAAGGAGGTCCAGGTCGGCTCGTGGGACTGGAATATCCGCACCGGCGAGCTGATCTGGGACGATGCGGCGCTGGAGCTGTACGGCACCCTGCCGGCCGACTACACCGGCGAGATCGAGAACTGGATGCGGATCGTCCACCCCGACGACCTGGCGCCGACACTGGCGGCGGCCCAGCAGGCGATCCTCGACCACACCGTGTACGAGGCCGAGTACCGGGTACGGCGCCTGGACGGCACGTACGGCTGGACCCAGGCCCGCGGCCGGGCCACGTACGACGAAGACGGCGAGCCCCACCGGATGATCGGCGTGGGCTGGGAGAGCAACGAGTCGCGGACCGCCCGGGACGCGCTCAGCCGGGCCCTGCGCCATATGAGCGACGGCTTCCTGGCGGTGGACGCGGAGTGGGGGATCACCTTCGCCAACCTGGAGGCGGAACGTTTCCTGGGCTTCTCCGAGGAGGAACTGTTCGGGCGTCTCCTGTGGGATCTGCCGTCCACCCGACAGGTGCCCGGCCTGGAGAGCCGCTGCCGGGAGGCCGCGGCCGACGAGAAGCCCGCCGGCTTCGACGTGCACATACCGGACTCCGGCCGGCGGTACCACCTGCGGCTGGTGCCGGGCCCCGACGGACGCACCCTCTACTTCACCGACGTCACCGAGAAGCGGCGTCTGGCCGAGGAGCGCAAGGCGACCGAGCGGGCCGCCTCCGAGCGGGCCGGCCGGATCGCGGAGCTGACCGCGGAACTCGCCTCGGCGACGACCTCACGGGACGTGGTGGGCACAGTCGCCCGCCGGGTGCTGCCCCCGTTCGCCGCCGCGGGGGTCCTGGTCCAGGTCATCGAGGGCGACCGGCTCCACAACGTCGGGGCCGTCGGCTATCCGGACGACTTCCTCGACGTCCTCGACAACCACTCCCGCACCCTCGGCGATCCGGCCTGGGACGTCATAGCCACCAACGCGCCACTGTTCCTGTCCTCCCCACAGGAGCTCACCTCGCGCTCACCGCTGTTGACCGGCCGGCCGGAGCAGGCCGGCAAACAGGCATGGGCGTTTCTGCCGCTCACGGCGTCCGGGCGCACGTTCGGGGTGTGTGTCGTGGCCTTCGACCGTCCTCGGCGGCTCACCGACGAGGAGCGCGCGCTCCTGACCACCATCAGCGCCCTGGTCGCGCAGTCCCTCGAGCGGGCCCGGCTCTACGACGCCGAGCACACCCGGTCCCGGGAACTCCAGCGCAGTCTGCTCCCCCAGGGACTGCCCGAACTGCCCGCGTGCACCGCCGCCGCCCGCTATCTCCCGGCCGGGCAGGGCGCGGACGTGGGCGGCGACTGGTACGACATCATCCCGCTGTCCGGCGGGCAGGTGGCGTTGGTCGTCGGCGACGTCATGGGGCACGGTCTGCCGGAGGCGGCCACCATGGGCCGGCTACGCACGGCCGTCCACACCCTGGCGGACCTGGAGCTGCCCCCCGACGAGATCATGGGGCACCTCAACGACATCGTCGTCGGCATGGGCGAGACGTCGTACGTCACCTGCTTGTACGCGCTCTACGACTCCACGACCCGGCTCTGTTCCCTCGTCCGTGCCGGCCACCCGCCGCCCGCCCTGGTCCATCCCGACGGCACCGTGCACTTCCCGCAGCCGGAGGCCGATCCGCCGCTGGGCGCGGCGGAACCGCCGTTCGAGACGGTCGAGCTGGAGGTGCCCGAGGGCAGCCTGCTGGTGCTCTACACCGACGGACTGGTCGAGTCGGCGAAGCGGGACATCGACGAAGGCATGGCGCAGCTGGCCGGGATGCTGGGCGCGGCGCACGCGGGCCGCGCCGTCGAGACCGTGGCAGATCTTGAACACCTGTGCGACACACTGACGGCCGGCCTGCTGCCCACCGACCAGCAGGCCGCCGACGACGCCGCGTTCCTCGTCGCCCGTCTGCACTCCCTGCCCGGCGACCGGATGGCCTCCTGGCCACTGCCCGAGGATCCGAAAGCGGCCGGTCAGGCCCGCCGTCATGTCCGCGAACAACTCGCGGCCTGGAACCTGGACGCCCTGGCCCCCACCACGGAGCTCCTGGCCAGCGAACTCGTGGGCAACGTGGTCCGGCACGCCCGGGGTCCGGTGAGTCTGCGTCTGCTGTACGGCGCCGAGCTGGTCTGCGAGGTTTTCGACGGCAGCCAGACCATGCCCCGCATCCGCCGCGCGACGGAGACCGACGAGGGAGGCCGGGGGCTGCAGCTGATCACGGCACTGTCGGGGCAGTGGGGCGCCCGTTACACGCCGAAGGGCAAGTGCATCTGGACCGAGCAGCCACTGCCCGATCCGGACGGCGGGCAGGAGCCGCCCGACGGCTTGGCCGGGCTGTTCCTGAACCCCGCAGACCTCGACGGGGACTGGGAAGCGCTTCTGTGAAGGCGGTTCCCGGGTCGCTGCGAAGGCGGTTCAAAGTCGCGGTGAAGGCTGTTCGCGGGTCCCGGCGAAGGCGGTTCACGGGTCGATGAGGCCGGCCCGGATCGCGTAGCGGGTCAGTTCCAGGCGGTCGCGCATGCCGAGCTTCTGGAGCAGGTTCGCGCGATGGCGTTCGACCGTCTTCGCACTGATGAAGAGCAGTTCGCCGATCTCCTTGGAGGTGTGGCCCTCGGCGACCAGTTTGAGGATCTCCTCCTCGCGTTCGGTGATGGCCCGCTCGGGCAGTCCGTCGCCCCGGTGCAGCCGCTCCAGGTAGGAACGCACCAGGGCCCGTTCCGCGCCCGGGTAGATGAACGGTTCGTCCCGTACGGCCGCCCGGCATGCCTCGACGAGATCGCGGTCGGCGACGGACTTGAGGACGTAGCCGCTGGCACCCGCCTTGAGGGCCTCGAAGAAGTACTGCTCGTTGTCGTACATCGTCAGGACGAGGATGTGCAGTCCGGGCAGCCGCCGGGAGAGTTCGCGGGCCGCCTGCAGACCGGTCATCCGGGGCATGGCGATGTCCAGCACGGCCAGATCGACGTCACGCGCGCGTGCCAGCTCGACCGCCTCCGCCCCGTCGCCCGCCTCGGCCACCACGGTGAGGTCCGGCTCCCCCTCCAGGATGAGACGCACGCCACGGCGTACGAGGGTGTGGTCGTCGGCGAGCAGAACGCGGATCGGGGCCGCCATCAGCGGCTGTCCCCTGCCCCGACGGGGACACGCAGCCGTATGTCGGTGCCCCGGCCGGGGGCGGGTTCCAGGCAGAGCGTGGCCCCTATGAGGAGCGCACGTTCGCGCATACCGCTGATGCCGGAGCCGTCGGGCGCCCCGCAGAGGCCCTTGCCGTTGTCGCGTAAGAGGAGTTCGACGCCGTCCGTGACCGGCCGCAGCCGGACGTCCGCGCGATCGGCGGAGGAGTGCCGGGCGGTGTTGGTGAGACCCTCCTGGGCCACCCGGTAGAGCACGAGTTCGGACTCCTCGGTGAGGTGGGGCAGATCGGCGGGTATGTGATGGCCGACCGTCAGGCCGTGCGCGCTGAACTCGGCCGCGAGCGAGCGCAGCGCGCTGGCCAGGCCGAGTTCCTCCAGCACGCCGGGGCGCAGTCGGCGGGCGATACGGCGGATCTCGTCGAGGCCCGCGCGGGTGGCCTCCTGGGCCTGGCCGACCTCCTCGCGCAGTTCCCCGGGCGCCCGGTCGGCGACGCGTTTGAGCTGGAGGAGGACGGCGGTCAGGGTCTGGCCGACCTCGTCGTGGAGTTCGCGGGCGATGCGCTGCCGCTCGCGCTCCTGGGCGGAGAGCGCGCGCGCCGCGCCGGCGGCCCGCTCGGCCTCCAGCCGGTCGAGCATGGTGTTGTACGTCGTGATCAGCGCGGCCGTCTCGGCGGGTCCGGAGACGGGGGCACGGGCTCCGGGGCGGCGCAGGTCGGCGGTGGCCATGGCGCGGCCCAGCCGCTGCAGGGGGGCGAGGCCGACCCGCAGCACGAGCGCGTTGGCGGCCAGCAGGGCCGCGAGGCCGCCGACGACGGCCAGCGCCTCGCCCGGCAGCACGGGGGTCGACACGGTGACCGGGCCCAGCAGCAGCGCGGCGGCGGCGACCAGGCCGACGGCGTTGAGCGAGAAGATCCGCCAGAACAGCGACACGGTCCCGTTTCCGCTCCCCCCGTTCAGTGCACCCGACCCCTTCGCGGCCAGCCTCCCGGCCGTCCGCCGGCCGCGTATATCCGTGACAACACCCATGTCGCCACCGTACGGGTGGGTGACAGCATGCAGACGGGGCAACCGTGATCGTCGAAGGCCCGGGACCGACCGAGTGCACCGATGACCACTCGTATCCACAAGCGATCCCTCCACAGCCATCCGCGCCGACAAAGCCATACGCATCCACAAGCAAGGGGAAGAAACGTGTCTGCTCCGCGTCTGAGGGCGACGCCGCTGCCGGGGATCGGGGTCCAGTACGACCTCGTCACCCGGGAACAACGCCATCTGTCCGTGGTGGCGCACCGCGACGGCGCCCGCACGGTCAGCGTGTACCAGGCCGACGACCCCGACTCCTGTGCGCAGTCCCTGCGGCTCACCGGTGCCGAGGCCGGAGCGCTGATCGACGCGCTGAAGCCGGCCCACCACAGCGCGAGCCTGCTCTCCACGACCGAGCTGGGGCTGGTCGCCGAGCGGATCGAGGTCGCGGCGGCGTCACGGTGGAACGGACGTGTTCTGGGCGACACGCGGATGCGGACCGAGACCGGCGCGTCCGTGGTGGCGGTGCTGCGACGGACCGAGGCGATCCCGTCACCGACGCCGGACTTCCGGCTCGTCGGCGGGGACACACTCATCGTGATCGGCACCCGTGAGGGCGTCGACGCGGCCGCGTCGATCCTCGGTCGGGAGTGAGCCGGTGCACTCCGCGGTCCTCCTGATCGAGTTCGGTTCCATCATCCTCGGCCTCGGCCTGCTCGGCCGGTTCGCCGCCCGCTTCCGTCTCTCCCCCATCCCGCTGTACCTGCTGGCCGGACTGGCCTTCGGCGAGGGCGGTCTGCTGCCGCTCGGCGCGAGCGAGGAGTTCGTCGCGACGGGCGCCGAGATCGGCGTGATCCTCCTCCTGCTGATGCTCGGCCTGGAGTACACGGCCGGTGACCTGGTCACCAACCTGAGGGCCCACTATCCGGCCGGCCTCGTGGACGGCGCCCTCAACGCGGTGCCGGGGGCGCTGGCGGCGCTGCTGCTCAGCTGGGGTCCGGTGGCCGCGGTCGTTCTCGCCGGCGTCACCTGGATCTCGTCGTCCGGGGTCATCGCCAAGGTGCTCGGCGACCTGGGCCGGGTGGGCAACCGGGAGACACCGGTGATCCTCAGCGTCCTCGTCCTGGAGGACCTGGCGATGGCGGTCTACCTGCCGATCGTCACCGCGCTGGTGGCCGGGGCCGGGCTGCTGGCGGGCAGCCTCACGCTCGCGATCGCGCTGGGCGCGGCGGGGCTCGTCCTGTTCGTCGCGGTCCGCTACGGCCGCCTCATCTCCCGTTTCGTCTCCAGCGACGACCCGGAGAAGCTGCTCCTGGTGGTGCTGGGGCTGACCATTCTGGTCGCGGGGATCGCCCAGCAGCTCCAGGTCTCGGCCGCGGTGGGCGCCTTCCTGGTGGGCATCGCGCTGTCCGGGGAGGTCGCGGAGGGTGCGCACACCCTGCTGAGCCCCCTGCGGGACCTGTTCGCGGCCGTCTTCTTCGTCTTCTTCGGGCTGCACACCGACCCGGCCAGCATCCCGCCCGTCCTGCTCCCCGCGCTCGCCCTGGCCGTCCTCACGGCCGCGACGAAGATCGCCACCGGGTACTGGGCGGCCCGCCGGGCCGGGATCTCCGTCAAGGGCCGCTGGCGGGCGGGCGGCGCGCTGGTGGCCCGCGGCGAGTTCTCGATCGTCATCGCGGGGCTCGCGGTCAGCGCGGGCATAGAGCCCTCTCTGGGGCCCCTGGCCACGGCGTACGTCCTCATCCTGGTCGTCCTCGGCCCGCTCACCGCCCGCTTCACGGAGCCCCTGGCGTCCCGGTGGACCCGCCGCTCCGACCACCGCCCGCCGACACCGGAGGCGTCTTCGCGTAAGGCGGACGCCGGCGCGGAGGCCGGGGCGTCGGTCGGCCGCGACTGAGCCGCCGGTGGCCGGTCAGCCGTGGAAACCGGCGGCGGGCCCGCTTCCGGGTATCCGCCTTCACCGCCGCGGGGAGCGCCCCGGCCTCCCCTCCCCTGGTCAGCACCACGTCCCGGCTGGCAGGATCGCGCGCATGTCCAGAGGCTTCCCCCCCATCGGCAGGCGCCGGGCCCTGCAGGGCGCTGCCGCCGGGTTCGTCGCGTTCGGTCTGCTCCTGTGGTGGCTGCTGCCCCTGGGCGAGGAACCGCCGGGCGGGACGATCAAGTTCAGTACCGGTACGCGGGCCGGCGTCTACCAGAAGTACGGAAAGATGCTGAGCGACGCGTTCGCCAAGGACATGCCGGACCTGAAGGTGCGGTTGAAGGACAGCGGCGGCTCACAGGCGAACGTCAAGCGCGTGGCTAGCGGAGAGGCCGACTTCACCATCGCCGCGGCCGACGCGGTGGAGACGTACGAACTGGAAAAGGGGGCCGGCGCCGACCAGTTGCGAGGTGTGGCCCGCCTGTACGACGACTACGTCCAGCTCGTCGTTCCGCGCGACTCCTCCATCAGATCCGTCGCGCAGCTGAAGGGGAAGCGCGTTGCCATAGGGCCGCCGGACTCGGGTGTGCGGCTGATCGCCGACCGGGTGCTCAAGGCGGCGAACATCAACGCCCAGAAGGACATCACGCCGTTCCCCGACGGCATCGACTCCGGCCCCGACGGGCTGAAGCGCGGCGACTTCGACGCGTTCTTCTGGTCGAGCGGACTGCCGACCGAGGGGCTGGTGACCCTGTCCAAGACCTTCGCCTTCCGGTTCGTGCCGATCGGTACGGACCTCGTCACGAAGCTGCACGACCAGGGCGGCGCGAGCAGCTACTACCGGGCCACCAACATGCCCGCGTCGGCCTATCCCTCGGTACAGAAGGGATCCACGGTGGCGACCATCGCGGTGTCCAACCTGCTGATAACCCGCGCAGACATGGACCCGAGACTCACCGAGTGGCTGACCCGGACCGTGATCAGGAGCCGGGACCACATCGGCGACAGAGTCCACTCCGCCCAGCTGGTCGACGTACGCACGGCCATCTACACGGATCCGTTGCCCCTGCACGACGGCGCCCGGCGCTACTACCGCTCCGTCAAGCCGTAGGGAGGTCTGCGCACTTGTCGCACCGTCACCGCGGACGGCGACGTACGACGTCTCGCCCGACCACCGTGGGCGGAGCCGCACACGAGCCGCCGCCCGGCCTCACGCGAACGCCGCGGAAGGGCCGACGAGGACGCCGTATCCCGCCTCACGCCACCGGGCCCGACCGCGGCACCCTCACCGTGACCGTCAGCCCGTGCGGCTCGTGGTGGGCGTAGGAGATCGAGCCGCCGCCCGCCGCGAGCAGGGTCCGGGAGATGGACAGGCCGAGTCCGGAGCCCTTCACGTTCTGGTGGCGGCCGCTGCGCCAGAAGCGGTCGCCGATGCGGGCGAGTTCCTCGTCGGTCAGTCCGGGACCGCGGTCGCTGACCACGATGGTGGAGGTGTCGCCGTCGGAGGCCACCGTGACCTCCACGGTCGCGTCCTTTGGCGTGAACTTCACCGCGTTGTCGATCACGGCGTCCAGCGCGCTGGAGAGCGTGACCGGGTCGGCCCACCCGGTGGTGGGCGGGCAGTCGCCCACCAGTCGTACGCCCTTGGCCTCGGCGGTCGGTGACCAGGCGGCGAGCCGCTCGGTGGTCAGCGCGCCGATGTCGGTGATCCTCAGGTCCGCCTCGGTGTGCTCGGCCAGGGCCAGGTCGAGCAGGTCGTCGAGGACCTGGGCCAGGCGCTTGCCCTCGGCCTGGACGGAGGCGATCTCCTGATTGCCCTCCGGTAGTTCGAAGGCGAGCAGTTCGATGCGCAGCAACAGCGCCGCGAGCGGGTTGCGCAGCTGGTGCGAGGCGTCGGCGACGAAGGCGCGCTGCTGCTCCAGGACGTCCTCGACGTTGTCCGCCATCTCGTTGAACGACCGGGCGAGCCTGCGGAGTTCCGGCGGGCCGCCGGCGGCCGCGACCCGGGACTTCAGGGCACCGCTCGCGATCATGTGGGTGGTGGTGTCCAGGATGCGCACGGGCCGGAGCACCCAGCCCGTCAGCCGCAGGGCGGCGCCGACGGCGAGCAGCATCGCGGCGATCTCCCCCGCGCCGATGACCAGCCAGCCGTGCAGGATCCGCGACCGCATCTGCCCGGTGGGCGAGTCGGTGACCACCACCGCGACGACATCGCCGTCCCGGATGACCGGCGAGGCGACGACCAGGCGGCCACGCTGCCAGGGCCACACCTGGTGGGGGTCATGGCTGCGCCGGCTCAGCAGCGCCTCGGCGTACGCGTCGCGCACCACGCCCGTCGCCGGGAGGGCGAAGCCGGACGGCGCCTTCGCCATGACGCTCTCGTTGGCGTAGAAGACGCCCGCCTGGATTCCGTAGACCTCGAAGTAGCTGGTGAGCTCGCTGTTCAGGGTCGCCTGGCGCTCGTTCGACTCGCCGGGGGTGTCGGTGACGAACTGGGCGAGCGCCGCGAAGCGCGCCGTGTCGTCGATCCGGTCGACGACCACCTTCTGCTGCTGGGCCCCTGCGACGCTCACCGCGAGCGGGACGCCGAGCGCCAGCAGCACGGCCGCCATCAGGACGATGAGCAGCGGGAGGAGACGTGTACGCACCCGGCCCCGCTACGCGTCCGGGGCGACGAGCCGGTAGCCTACGCCGCGCACGGTCTCGATCAGGGCCGGCATGCGCAGCTTGGCGCGCAGCGAGGCGACGTGCACCTCCAGAGTGCGCCCGGTCCCCTCCCAACTGGTGCGCCACACCTCGCTGATGATCTGCTCCCGGCGGAAGACCACCCCCGGGCGCTGTGCGAGCAGGGCCAGGAGGTCGAATTCCTTGCGGGTCAGCTGGATGACCGCACCGTCCACACTGACCTGACGGGTGGGCAGCTCGATGTGCACCGGACCGAGCCGCAGCGCGCCCTCCCCGCCGCCCGGGGTGTCCTCCTGGACGGTGCGCCGGCTGACGGCGTGGATACGGGCGAGCAGTTCGCCGGTGTCGTAGGGCTTGACCACGTAGTCGTCGGCACCGAGGTTGAGTCCGTGGATGCGGGAGCGGACGTCGGAACGGGCGGTCACCATGATCACCGGGGTGCCGGTGCGCTTGCGGATCTTGCCGCACACCTCGTAGCCGTCCTGGTCGGGCAGGCCCAGGTCGAGGAGGACGACACCGAAGCCCGCGCCCTCCGGGACGAGCGCCTGAAGGGCCTCCTCGCCGCTGCGGGCGTGCGTGACGTCGAAACCGTGGCGCGCGAGGACCGCGGACAGGGCCGCGGCCACATGGTTGTCGTCCTCGACGAGGAGAAGTCTCATCCGGCCCCCTTCGATTCATCGGACGTACCATCTGAATATGTACTGAATGCCTGCCGCACGCGGTTTACCTGCACACGAATCACGTGCACGCGCGCGTGCGTGCCTGAGCAGTCACGCTGATGGACGAGGACGACGTCAAGAGGGTTCCGGTTGCGAGCCTCTTCCGTTACCCGGCCGATACGGACCCACGCGGTAAGTGCTACAACATGTGTCCGATTGCTATCGGATCGTGATGCTCAGATTCCCCTCAGATGTAATGACGCTGGTCGCGTGCCGTTACTAGGGTCCTCCGCAACCGAGGAGGACGGAGCCCAAAAGCGATGACCGAAGTATCGGTGGCCAAGGAAGATGTGGCCGCGACCGGCGAACTGGTCGTCCTGAAGAGCGTCAACAAGCATTTCGGCGCGTTGCACGTGCTCCAGGACATCGATTTGACGATCGCCCGCGGCGAGGTCGTCGTGGTCATCGGACCCTCCGGGTCCGGGAAGTCCACCCTGTGCCGCACCATCAACCGCCTGGAGACGATCGACTCCGGCACGATCACCATCGACGGCAAGCCGCTGCCCCAGGAGGGCAGGGAGCTGGCCCGGTTGCGCGCCGACGTCGGCATGGTGTTCCAGTCCTTCAACCTGTTCGCGCACAAGACCGTGCTCGAGAACGTCATGCTGGGCCAGATCAAGGTCCGCAAGACGGACAAGAAGCAGGCCGAGGAGAAGGCGCGATCCCTGCTCGACCGGGTCGGCGTGGCGACGCAGGCCGACAAGTACCCCGCACAGCTCTCCGGCGGCCAGCAGCAGCGCGTGGCCATCGCGCGGGCCCTGGCGATGGACCCCAAGGTCATGCTCTTCGACGAGCCCACGTCGGCTCTCGACCCGGAGATGATCAACGAGGTCCTGGAGGTCATGCAGCAGCTCGCTCGTGACGGCATGACCATGATCGTCGTCACCCACGAGATGGGTTTCGCCCGTTCGGCCGCCAACCGCGTCGTGTTCATGGCCGACGGCCGCATCGTCGAAGAGGCTGTGCCGGGCCAGTTCTTCAGCAACCCCCGCAGCGACCGGGCCAAGGACTTCCTGTCCAAGATCCTGCACCACTGAGGGCCCCGTCGCGCGCCTGAGACCTGCGTCAGGGCCCCTGAGGGCCCGCATCTTTCACAGACAAAGGATGTTCATCATGAAACTCCGCAAGTCCGCCTCCGCGGCCGTCCTCGCCGTCCTCGCCCTGACCGTCTCGGCCTGTGGCGGCGAGTCCGGCAACGCCGGCGACACGCCCGGCGAGACCGGCGGCGCGAACCAGCCGAAGCTTCCGACGTACACGGTCGCCTCGGACGTGAAGGTCGACTCCCCCACCCTGAAGAAGGCCCAGCAGGCCGGCAAGCTCGTCATCGGCGCGAAGAACGACCAGCCGTTCCTGGGCTTCGAGGACACCGACGGCAAGCGTTCCGGCTTCGACATCGAGATCGCCAAGATGGTGGCGGCCGACCTCGGCTTCAAGCCCTCGCAGATCGAGTTCAAGACAGTCGACTCGAACGTCCGCGAGACCACCATCTCCAAGGGCGAAGTACAGCTCTACGTGGGCACGTACACGATCAACGACGAGCGTAAGAAGCAGGTCGGCTTCGCCGGACCGTACTTCCTCGCGGGCGCCGACCTCCTCATCCGCGCGGACGAGAAGGGCATCACCGGCCCCGACTCGCTCAAGGGCAAGACGGTCTGTTCCATCAAGGGCTCCACCCCGCTCCAGGAGATCAAGAAGCCCAAGTACGGTGCCAAGACCGTGGAGTTGTCCAAGTACTCCGAGTGCGTGCAGCAGTTGCTCAACAACGAGGTCGACGCGGTGACCACCGACGACGCGATCCTCAAGGGCTATGCCGCTCAGCGCCCGACGAAGCTGAAGGTCGTCGGCAAGCCGTTCACCAAGGAGCCGTACGGCGTCGGCATGAACAAGGACGACAAGGCCCTGCGCGACGCGGTCAACGACGCCCTCGAGGCGCACGAGAAGAACGGCGACTACAAGAAGGCGTACGACGCCACGCTCGGCCTGTCCAAGTCGGCGTACACGGAGCCCCCGGCCGTCGAGCGTTACTGAGGATCCGGTGCGGCGCCGCGCCCGGAGAGCCGGCCACGTCCGCCCTCACCGACCGGCCGCCGTCCGAACCGTCCGTCCCGGGCGCCCGCACCCTGCGCGCCCGTGACGGCCCCTTCCCTGCCCGTACGCCGCCCACGAGGACCTTCTCCGTGAACGTACTGCTCGACCATCTCGCGGAATTCCGCGAGGGGTTCATCGGCACCGTCCTGCTGACCCTGGCCAGCGGACTCCTCGCGATGGTGCTGGGTGTCATCGTCGCCGGATTCCGTGTCTCTCCCGTGCCTCCGCTGCGGCTCCTGGGCACCGTCTGGGTCACCCTCTTCCGCAACACCCCGCTGACCCTGCTCTTCCTCGTCGCGTGGTTCGTGGTCCCCGTGATCTTCGTGCCGGGCCTCAGCCCGTGGACGAAGGCCCTCCTGGCACTCGGTTTCTACACCTCGTCCTTCGTCTGCGAGGCCATCCGCTCGGGCATCAACACCGTGCCCGTCGGACAGGCGGAGGCCGCCCGCTCCCTGGGCATGACCTTCACGCAGACGCTCCGCATGATCGTGCTGCCTCAGGCCACACGCACCGTGATCCCGCCCCTGAGCTCGATCTTCATCGCCCTGACCAAGAACTCGGCGATCGCGGGCGCGTTCAGCGTCACCGAACTGTTCGGCGTGCAGAAGCTGCTCAGCGACCAGGGCTTCGCCATCGCCTGGATCTTCCTGTGGGTGGCCCTCGGCTACCTCGTCATCACTTTCTCCATCAGTGGTCTCTTCCGGCTGCTGGAGCGGCGCCTGGGGGTCGCACGATGAGTTCGAGCGTTCTGTACGACGCGCCGGGCCCCCGGGCCCGGCTGCGCAACCGCCTCTACACGGTCCTCGGTTCCCTGGCCGTGCTCGGTCTGATCGTCTTCGCCGTGTACCGGCTGCACGCCAAGGGCCAGCTGGAGCCCGAGGTCTGGGACATCTTCAACAACGCCGGTGTGCGGACCAACCTCCGTGACGGCCTGCTGACCACCTTGAAGGTGTTCGCCGTCGCCGGCGCGCTGTCCCTCGTCCTCGGTCTGCTGCTCGCCGTCGCGCGGCTGTCCGAGCACAAGCCCGTCCGCTGGTTCGCCACGGGGTTCATCGAGATCTTCCGGGCAGTACCCCTGCTGATCACGATCTACGCCCTGTGGGTGCTGTTCCTCACCTACAAGAACGACCTCGGCGTCCTCGGCACGGACACCGGATTCTGGGGCCTGGTCGTCGGCCTGACCATCTACAACGGTTCCGTCCAGGCCGAGGTGCTCCGCGCCGGGATCAACGCCGTGCCCAAGGGGCAGGTCGAGGCGGCGTACGCGCTCGGGCTGCGCAAGTACCAGGTCATGACCACGCTGCTGGTGCCGCAGGCCGTGCGTTCCATGCTGCCCACGATGATCAGTCAGCTGGTGGTCACGCTCAAGGACACGTCCCTGGGCTACATCATCCTGTATCCGGAACTGCTCTACGCCGCGCGCACGATGGCCGGCAACATCATCGTGAACGGCGAGAACCCGTTCACGGCGGTCACCATCGTCGTCGGCGCGATCTACATCGCGATGTGCCTCGCGCTGTCCTCCCTCGCCAGTTGGATCGAACGGCGCGGACGCCGCGCGAAGACCGGTGTCGTAGTGGCCGCGGCGGCCGAGCCGGCCGAGCAGCCGGGAGTCCTCGACGTCACCGAAGGGCCCCTCGGCCCTGTCGAGGGTGACGAGAACCGCCCGACGGCGAAGTAACCGCGACGCCCGGTCCTCCCGGCAGGACCGGGCGCGGTGTCCTGCTTGTCTTCGCCTCGGGGACAGGCAGGACACTCGTCAGCGCGAGTCCTGTGGCCGGGACCGTCCCGCTCCCGGAGGGGACGCCCCCTCCAGGAGGGGGACTGCCGCGCCGTCCTGGCGAGGGGCGCGGCCGGTGTCCTGCCCCCGTGCTCCGCTCCCGGCGCGAGGACCGCCCCGGCTCCGCGGGCTTGAGGACGACACCGGCTCTGCCGGTCCGAGGCGACACGGCTGAGACACGGTCAGCCCGGCCGGGGCCACCGTCACTTGACGCAAGCACCGGCAATGGGTTGCATACGTTCTGTGATCGTGCACCCCGCTCCACCTGCCTGTTCGCCCACGTCCTCCAAGATGTCACCGCGAGCAGGGGGCGCCGCGCCGTGGACCCGGTGATCATCGTGGGAGCGGGCCCCGTCGGGCTTGCGCTCGCCCTTGCGCTGGCGCGTCAGGACGTGCCGTCCGTGGTGCTCGACGAAGGACCCGGCAAAGACGAACCGCGACTCGCGCGCACCGTCGTGCTGCGCGAGGACAGCGCCGCCCTCATGGAGCGGCTCTCGGGTGTGCCGCTCGCCGGGGCCGGTGTCCATTGGGCCGGATGGCGGTCGATGCGGCGCAAGCAGGTGATGCGCGAGGTCACGTTCGGCGCCGCCGACGCCGACGCCGACCCGGGGGCCGAGCCGGCCACCGACGCCGGCCCCGCCCCGCTGCACATCGCCCAGCACGTCCTGACCGGGGCCCTGCGCGCCGCCCTGGCCCGCGAACCCCTCGTCAAGATCGCGTCGGACAGTCGCCTCGACAGCGTCGAACAGGAGCCCTCCGGCGTCACCGCCCACACCCGTGGCCCCAAGGGCACCTGGTGGCGCGGCAGTTACCTGGTCGGCTGCGACGGCACCCGCTCGACCGTACGCAAGCTCCAGGACATCCGCTTCCCGGGCCGTACGGCGGTCGAACGGCACGCGGTCGCGGCTCTGCGCGCGGAACTTCCCCGGCCCGACGAGGCGTTGCTCCACCGGCTGCCCCCGTGGCGTACCTCCGGCCCCTCCGCCGGCGAGATCACCGCCCGCCCCCTGCCGGACGGGGTGTGGCGCCTGGACTGGTTGCTGCCGCCGGGCAAGTACCTGGTCACGCCCGAGTTGCTGGTGGCCCGCATCAGGGAGACCCTGGCGGGCTGGACGGACGGGGCGACACCGCCGTACGAACTCCTCGACACCGGCGTGCACACGGTCCACCACCGGCTGGCCCGCCGCTGGCGCGTGGGCCGGGTCTTCCTCGCCGGGGACGCGGCGCACCTGCTCGGAGCGCTCGGCACGCAGGGACTCGACGAGGGTCTCCGGGACGCCGACAACCTCGCCTGGAAGCTGGCACTGGCCTGGCACCACGGGCCGCACGAGGCCCTTCTCGACAGCTACCAGGCGGAGCGGCGCGCGGTGGTCGCCGCCCGGCTGCGCGCCGCCGACCAGGCTCTGCCGCTGCTGCGCGGTGGCACAGGCCTGCGCGGGTTCGTCCCGGGCTCGGCCCGCGGCCACGACGCGCTCCTCACGGACGGTCACTTGGGGCGCGGAGTTCTGGGTGCGCCGGGGGCGTACGCCGACTCACCGCTCGCACCCCGGCACCTCGAAGGAGAGGCCCTCGTCGCCACGGAGCCCGGCGCGCCCGTCACCGATGTGCGGGTGACGGCGGAGGACGGCTCCTTCGTACGACTGCGCGACCGCCTCGGTCGTGGCGCCCTGCTCGTCGTACTGGTCGCCCCGGGCACCGGTGTGTGGGAGCGCAAGCACTGGGTGACCGCCGGGATCATGCCCCGGCTGGCGGCGGCGGTGACCGCGCTGCCGCACCCCGCGGAGCTGCTGGTCGCCGAGGAGTACCCGGGCGCCGCTCCTCACACGGTCCTCCTCGTACGACCGGACGGTCACCTGGTCACCGCGCTGACCGGCGTGCGTCCGGCCGACCTGTACGCGGCGGCGGAGGCGGCGCTCGGCGGTCCCGCGAACGCGAAGGAGGAGGCACGGGCCGGGTCGCACTGACCCGGGCGCGTGCTCCTCGTCACCGTGCGTCCACCGCTGGGCGTCCGCATAGTGACAGTGAGTTGACCGGCCCGCACTCTCATGGTGTACTCCGGATCGTGACCGACACCTGTGTGCGCCTGTGGCGGAGGGTCCATATGGACCTCGTCCGCTATGCGGGCTGCGTGTGTCGCCCGTCCCACTGACTTCGCATCTCTCCTCACTCGCGCGCGCCACCTCCGTGCCGCCGCGCGCTCCCCGCGAACGTTCTCCAGGACGGTACCCGTGTCTGCATCGCCCGCTGTGTCCATCTCCCCCACCGCTGCCGCTGTTTCCGCTCCCACCCAGGCGGACCTCTTCGACTTCGTACGGCGTGCGGCCGCCGACGCCGAGCTGATCGACTCGTTGCCGCTCGACCCCGAGGGCCGGACCTGGATCCGGCTGGAAGGGCCCGGCGGCAGCGAGGCCTGGCTGATCGGCTGGCCGCCCGGCAGCGGCACCGGCTGGCACGACCACGCCGATTCGGTCGGCGCCTTCGTCACCGCGGCCGGCGAGCTCAAGGAGCACTCGCTCGCCGCCCGGCTGCCCACCGACGGCTGGAAGACCCTGGAACTGTCCGAGGACGTGGACCGGGAACGCCGGCTGCCGGCCGGAAAGGGCCGCGCCTTCGGCCGCCACCATGTCCACGAGGTACTCAACGAGTCCACCGAACAGCACGCGATCTCCGTCCACGCCTACTACCCGCCCCTGCCGCAGATCCGCCGCTACAGCCGCAGCGGACCGCTCCTGCGCCTGGAGCAGGTGGAGCGCCCGGAGGACTGGCAGTGAGCCCGGCGGGAACAGCGGGTGGGGGCCGTGTGTCCGGACCGCCGGTCGGCATCGACGAGTTGCTGGAGAGGGTGCGCGACGGCTACGAGCGGATCGAGCCGCAGGAGGCGTACGACGCCGACCGGGCCGGGAACGCGCTGCTCGTCGACATCCGGTACGCGGCCCTGCGCGACCTGGACGGGGTGATCCCCGGCGCCCTCGTCGTCGAACGCAACGAACTGGAGTGGCGTCTTGACCCGCACGGCAGCCATCGCGCTCCCGAGGCCACGAGCCACGACCTGCGTGTCGTGGTCATCTGCAACGAGGGCTACGCCTCCAGCCTGGCAGCAGCGTCCCTGCACCAGCTGGGCCTGCACCGCGCCACCGACCTGATCGGCGGGTTCCAGGCGTGGAAGGCGGCGGGGCTTCCGGTGACGCCGCCTTAGGGCAGCTGGGGAGCCGGGCAAGGGTGGCCGGGCTTTCGGTGACTGGCCGGGCCGACAAGCCACGGGCCGGTCACTGCTCGGCCCTAGCCACCGTCACGGCGTTCGGTCGCAGTGCGACGCGGCCCGGTAAGCAAGTACCGCCGACGGCCGTCACCACCACCGGCGCTCTTCAGAACCCCTCGTCCTCGAGGAACTCCGTTTCCTCGCCCTCCTCCTCGAGGGCCTGCCGGACCACCCTCAGAGCCATGCCCTCGGAGTAGCCCTTGCGGGCCAGCATGCCCGCGAGGCGGCGCAGCCGCTTGTCCCGGTCGAGGCCACGGGTGGAGCGCAGCTTGCGGGCGACGAGTTCCCTCGCGGTCGCCTCCTCCTGTTCTGAGTCGAGCTGAGCCACGGCAGCGTCGATCAGGGTGGAGTCGACGCCCTTGGTCCGCAACTCCTGGGCGAGTGCGCGCCGGGCCAGCCCTCGGCCGTGGTGCCGGGACTCCACCCAGGCGTCCGCGAACGCGCTGTCGTTGATCAGTCCGACGTCCTCGAACCGCGACAGCACCTCCTCGGCCGCGTCGTCCGGGATCTCCCGCTTGCGCAGGGCGTCCGCGAGTTGTTTTCGCGTGCGCGGGGTCCCGGTGAGCAGGCGCAGGCAGATCGCCCGTGCCCGCTCGACCGGGTCCGCTGGGGGTTCCTCCTTCTCGGCCCTCGACGAGAAGGAGGAACCCCCGTCCTCACCGGACGACTCCGCGCGGCCACGCCGACGGCGCCCGCGTGAGCCGCCCGCGCCACGACGGGCGCCCCTGGTGCGCGAGGTGCCGTCGGACGAGTCGGCACCGAACGCCGAGCCGCTGTCCGGCCCGTCCTCCGGCCCGTCCGGCCACCGTCCGCCGCCCGACACGGCGTCCGCCTCGGCGTCGTACGGCCCCCTCGTGCCGTACGACGCCGTGCGGCCGTGGTGTTCGTCCATGCCGTGGGCCGGGGAGCCGTGCCTCGGACCGGCCGCGCTCCCGGTACCTGGTCCGCCCCGCTCCCGCGGGGCGTCCGGGTAGGTGTACTCGGCCCAGTCGGTTCGCCGTGTCACGGTCAGCTCTTGGCTGCGGCGGCCTTGGTCTTGGCCACCTTGGCCGCCGCGGGGGCGGGCACCGTCTTGGCGACGTCGTCCGCGGGGGCGGCCACCGGCTTCGCGGCGTCCGCGCCCGGCTCGGCCGCCGGCTCCTCCGGCCGGACCCCGACGCCCAGCTTCTCCTTGATCTTCTTCTCGATCTCGTTGGCCAGGTCGGGGTTGTCCTTCAGGAAGTTGCGCGCGTTCTCCTTGCCCTGGCCGAGCTGGTCGCCCTCGTACGTGTACCAGGCGCCGGCCTTGCGGACGAAGCCGTTCTCCACGCCCATGTCGATCAGGCCGCCCTCACGGCTGATGCCGTGCCCGTAGAGGATGTCGAACTCGGCCTGCTTGAAGGGCGGCGCGACCTTGTTCTTGACGACCTTGACGCGGGTGCGGTTGCCGACCGCTTCGGTGCCGTCCTTCAGCGTCTCGATACGCCGGATGTCGAGTCGCACCGAGGCGTAGAACTTCAGCGCCCGGCCACCGGTCGTGGTCTCCGGGGAGCCGAACATCACGCCGATCTTCTCGCGGAGCTGGTTGATGAAGATGGCGGTGGTCTTGGACTGGTTGAGCGCGCTGGTGATCTTCCGCAGGGCCTGGCTCATCAGCCGGGCCTGCAGACCGACGTGGCTGTCGCCCATCTCGCCCTCGATCTCCGCGCGCGGTACGAGCGCGGCGACGGAGTCGATGACGATCAGGTCGAGGGCGCCGGAGCGGACGAGCATGTCCACGATCTCCAGTGCCTGCTCGCCGTTGTCCGGCTGGGACAGGATCAGGTTGTCGATGTCGACGCCGAGCTTCTGCGCGTACTCGGGGTCGAGGGCGTGCTCCGCGTCCACGAACGCGACCTGGCCGCCGGCCTTCTGAGCGTTCGCCACCGCGTGCAGGGTCAGGGTCGTCTTGCCGGAGGACTCCGGTCCGTACACCTCGATGACGCGGCCGCGCGGCAGGCCGCCGACGCCGAGGGCCACGTCGAGCGCGGTCGACCCGGTCGGGATGACCTCGATGGGCTCCTTGGACCGATCGCCCATGCGCATGACCGCGCCCTTGCCGAATTGCCGTTCAATCTGTGCGAGTGCGGCATCCAGGGCCTTCTCGCGGTCGGTACCTGCCATGGGTTCCACCCGATTTGCTTGAGTCGATCGCTTCACGTCAAAGACGCTAACGCCTGCCACTGACAATGCGCCCCGACGCTCGTCCGGCCTGTGGATAACTCAGGTACTTCTCCACCCAAAACGGGCCGAAGTACCTGTCCAGAGGCTCGCCGGAGCCTCCATAAGAATGGACGTTCGATTTTCGTGTCAAGCGCACCGCGCGGCACTCGCGCGCCTGCGCGGGGCAGTTCGCGCCCCGACTGCTTCCCACGGTGTACGGCGGGTGTCTTCGGCCGGAGGACGACGAGGCGGAGCGCCCTCGCGAGGCTTGAGGCATGGAGAACCCGAAGACCAGACGAGAAGCGGGCCCGGCCGCACGGCCCTCTGCCGTCACCGCTGCACCGGCCGCGCTGCTCCTGCCGGCCGTCTCGATCATCGGCCGGATCGCGGTCGGCTCGGACTGTCCGGCCGTACCGCCCGGCGTCGGCATCCCGCTCCTGGCCGGCGGCCTGCTGCTGTGGCGTACGAACCGCCTGACATCCGGCCTCGCGCTCGCCGTGGGCCTCCTCATCGGCATCGGCGCCCTCCTGACCCCGAACACCGGGGACCCGCTCCCAGCGGGGGACGCCGCACTCCTGATCGCAACCGTCACCGAGATGGTCGCCCTCGCCGAAATGGCCGCCTTCGCCGCTCTGGTCGTCGCCGGAGCCGCGGCCACGCCGCGCGGGACGGGAACGCGTGCCTGATGGACGCCGTCCCGACCAACCCGCCCACGGCGCGGACCGGGCCGCCGGCCCTGGAACCGCCGGTGCCCGGCATGCACCGCACCGAGCGCCTCTGCCACGCCACCGGCCTCCTCCTGATCGCCTCCGGTCTGGCCCACCTGGTGGTGTTCGCCGTCGACGGCGGCACCTGGGACGGGCCGGTCTCCTGGCGCAAGCCGGTGACGTTCGGGCTGTCCTTCGGGGTGACGCTGATCGCGATCACCTGGGTCACGTCCTACCTGCGTGTGCGACCACGGCTGCGCACGACCCTGCTGATCGTCTTCGCCGCGGACTGCCTCGTGGAGGTCGGTGGCATCACCCTTCAGGCGTGGCGCCGGGTGCCCTCGCACCTCGACATGGAGACCCCCTTCGACACCGCGGTGTCCATGACGCTGGCGGTGGGCGGCGGCGTCCTCGTGGTGCTGCTCACCGTGTTCGCGCTCGCGTCCTTCCGGCACCGGCCCGCCGGGCCCGCGGGGATGGCGCCGGCCGTGCGCTCCGGGTTCGCGCTCCTGCTCGTCGCCCTGGCCTCGGGAGCCGCGATGATCGCGCGCGGGGTCGTGCTGACCCGCGCCGGTCACCAGGAGGCGGCGTACCGCTCGACGGCTCCGCTCAAGCCGCTGCACGGGGTCAGTCTGCACGCCGTCCTGGTGCTGCCGGCCCTGGCCTGGCTGCTGTCGCGCACGTCCTGGAGCGAGCCGACCCGGCAGCGGATCGTGACCGCGGCGGTCTGCTGCTACGCGGCCGCCGTCGTCGGCGCGGGGGCATGGGACGGCATCGGCCACTGACCGGTGGCCGTCACCTGCTCACCGCCCAGCCCTACGCGGTGACCGGCCCGCCTCCCTCACGTACCACCGGGGGAGGGCCCGTCGGAGGCAGGACCCGAAGAGGTCCCGTCGCCCGAGTCCTGTGCCTCCGGTCGCCGCCCCCACGGCGCACGCGCGCGCGTGAACAGCCCCTCCCCCGGTCTCCGCCTCCGGTGACCGTGCACCCGGGGGTCGTCCGTGACGTCGTACCGCTTCACGTACGCTCCGAGGAACGCCTGGAGCGTGGCGACCGCCGGGATGGCGATCAGGGCGCCGACGGCACCGAGGAGAGCGGTGCCGGCGATGACCGAGCCGAAGGCGACCGCGGGGTGGATGTCGACGGTCTTGGAGGTCAGCTTGGGCTGCAGGACGTAGTTCTCGAACTGCTGGTAGACCACGACGAAGATCAGCACCCACAGTGCGTACCAGGGGGCGACCGTGAAGGCGATCAGCATGGGCAGGGCGCCCGCGAGATACGTGCCGATGGTGGGGATGAACTGCGAGACCAGTCCCACCCAGACGGCGAGCACGGGCGCGTACGGCACGCCCAGCGACTGCAGCAGGATGTAGTGCGCTATTCCGGAGATGAGCGCCATCAGGCCGCGCGAGTATATGTAGCCGCCGGTCTTGTTGACGGCGATCTCCCACGCGCGCAGCACCTCCGCCTGCCGGGCGGGAGGCAGCACGGAGCAGATCGCGCGGCGCAGCCGTGGGCCGTCGGCCGCGAAGTAGAACGAGAACAGCGTGATCGTCAGCAGCTGGAACAACCCGCCGAGGACCTGCGCGGACACGTCCAGGACGCCGGTGGCACTGTTCTGCACGTAGTTGCGCAGCCAGCCGGACCGGAGCAGGCCCTCCTGGACGTCCACACGTCTGAGCTCGGTGTGGAAGTGCGTGTTGATCCAGTGGATGACCGAGTCGAGATAGTCCGGGAAGTCCTCGACGATCTTGATGATCTGACCCGCGAGCATCGAGCCGAGCAGCGTGATGAAACCCGCGGTCACGATGAGGACGGCGAAGAACACGAGGAACGTGGCCAGTCCCCTGCGTAGGCCGCGGGAGTTCATCCAGCTCACCGCGGGTTCGATGGCCAGGGCCAGGAAGAACGCGATGAGGATGTTGACCAGCAGGCTGGTGAGCTGGTGGAAGGCCCAACTGCCGAGTTGGAACACGGCGATGAGGGCGAGAGCGAGCACCATGGCGCGCGGCAGCCAGCGGGGCATACGGGCGCTCGGCCCGGCGGCGCCCCCGTCGGCCGGGGGCCGGGTGGGCGGCGTCGCGCCGAGCGGAGATGCGTGCCGGCCGGTCTCGTCAGTGGGTGCCACGGTGCAAGTCTCGCCCACCGGACCGACAATCGGTTGCCCTGGTGCGATCTTCGTGACCGATCAGTGCCTGTCCCGCGAAACGTTCACAGCTTGTCAGTGCTTCTCCCCCGGAACGTTCATGACACTGCAGACCACACGCCAGACGTCCTTGGCGTCCCATCCGGAGTCCAGCGCCTCGTGCACTGTGCGCCCGCCCAGCTCCGTCATCACGTGGTCGCGCGCGAAGGTGTCGGCGTAGCCCGGACCGAAGTGATCCGCCATCCGCTGCCAGAAGACCGTCAACCGCATGCCACCAGTATCCCGCCCCTGAGGGTGGGCCTGAGCCGGGACCGCTTGCCGAGACCGCTTTCCGCCCTACGGTCTGACGCATGGCCGAAACCGGAGCTTCCCCACTCCCCCCGACGCCCCCGGCGCACTCCCCGCTCGCCCGCGCCGAGCACTTCGTCTGGCTCACCGCGCGCGTGCTGGAGCAGCGCGTCTTCGCGTACCACTTCCTGCGCGGCGGCGCCGACCCTGTGGAGACGGCGCTCGACGCCTACCGCAACGCGGACGGCGGGTACGGCCACGCGCTGGAGCCCGATCTACGGGGGCCGGTGAGCCAACCGCTGCACACCGGTCACGCGCTACGGGTCCTGGACGCCATCGGACGCTGCGGCGGACAGCGCGTGGAGCGCGTGTGCCGGTACCTGACCTCCGTGACCACACCGGACGGCGCCCTGCCGGCGATCCGTCCCAGCCAACGCGGCTACCCCACGGCCCCGTTCGTCCCGATCCTGGACGACCCGCCGAGCGACCTCCTCGCCACCGGGCCGGTGGTCGGCCTCCTGCACCGCAACGAGGTGTGGCACGCCTGGCTGTTCCGGGCCACGGACTTCTGCTGGCAGGCGGTGGAGTCCCTGGAGCGGTCCCATCCGTACGAGCTCCAGGCAGCCGTGGACTTCCTGGACTCCGCGCCCGACCGCCCGCGCGCGGAGGCGGTCGCCGACCGCCTGGGCCGTCTGGTGCGCGAGCAGCGACTCGCGGTGCTGGACCCGGACCGGCTGGACGGCTACCCGGTCGCGCCCGGATACGGGCCCGGCGAGCATCACTTCCCGTACGACTACGTGCGGACGCCGAACTCGCTCGCGCGCACGTGGTTCACCGACGACGAGATGTCCCGATCCCTGGACTTCCTGGCCGGCGAACAGCGGGAGGACGGCGGCTGGCCGATCCGCTGGCGCCAGTGGACCCCGGGTACCGCCCTGGAGGCCCGCCCCATCGCGACGATTGGGGCACTGCGCACCCTGTCCGCGTACGGCCGCCCCTTGAGCTGAGCCGCTCTCCGGGCAACTCGGCGTACCGCCACCACCGGGCCACGCCCTGCGCTACGGCGGTGGCGGCGGCCGCCCGCGGCGGGAAGGGGACGGGGCGGGGTGTCCGCCCGCAGCGGTTGTCGGGTCAACGGCAGCCGGTGGGTCGGAAACCGATTCCGTGACGTTCCGAGGAGTGAGATCCCCTACCCGTCCCCGCCCCCACGCACGACAGGCGAAGCGTTACGCGCACCCCCAACCCGCGCACCCCCAACCCGCGCACGCGCGGGGACATCACCACACGCCCCCCCCGCAC
>NZ_JOEV01000014.1 GCF_000721105.1 Streptomyces cellulosae | reverse complement strand
GTTGTCACCCTGCTCCTGGTCGCCGGAACTGAACGCCGAGTCCATGCCCGACTGACCGCCGAGGATGGCCGCCAGCGAGGAGTTCAGGTCGGAGGTGATCTGGTCCGCGCGCCCCTTGAACTGGTCGAACATCGCTCGGCCCGCGCCGTTGAACTTGCCCTCCAGCGGCGTCGCCGCCTGCACCAACTGCCGGATCAGCGACCCGAGATCATCACTCGAGCCACGCGAATCACGCTGCAGCTGCGACAGCGTCTGCGCACCCATGTCGAACTTCATCACGCCTCCCCCGTTGGGTCCTGAGAGTCACATCGTACGCATCCCATCTCTACCAACTCCCGGATTGCTCAGGCAATCGGGAACCGAACGCAGTTACAGAGACAGCACAGAGTCATGACCGAATCAGGGAGGCGTATGCGGACGAACCGCCCGATAAGTACGTCGGGTTCAGCGGGTGGCCGCGGCCGTCGGGCCCTCTCGGCAGATCAGCAGCAGCGCCCGGTCGTCGTTGACGTCCTTCGCCACCGCCTCGATCAGGTGCCAGGCCGCTCCGTGGAAGCCGCCGGCGACGTAGCGGTCGGCCTCGCCGGTGAGGCGGTCTATGCCCTCGACTATGTCGCGGTCGGACGTCTCCACCAGACCGTCCGTGAACAGCATCAGCACGTCCCCGGGGCGCAGCGTGCCCTTCACCGGGTCGAACTGGGCGCCGTCGTACACCCCCAGCAGCGGGCCCTCGGCGGTCTTCTCCTCCCAGCGGCCGCTGCCGGCGCTGAGCTGGAGCCCCGGCGGGTGGCCCGCGGAGTACAGCTCGTAGTCGCCGGAGTCGAGGTCCAGGACCATGTGGATCGAGGTCGCGAAGCCCTCGTCCCAGTCCTGGCGGAGCAGGTAGCCGTTCGCGGCGGGGAGGAAGGCGTGCGGGGGGAGCGAGCCCAGCAGGCCGCCGAAGGCGCCGGACAGCAGCAGGGCCCGGGAGCCGGCGTCCATGCCCTTGCCGGACACGTCGGTCAGGACGACCTCCAGGGTGCGGCCGCCGTTCGTCCGGGCCGCGACCACGAAGTCACCGGAGAACGACTGGCCGCCCGCCGGGCGCAGCGCCATCTCGCGGTGCCAGCCCTGCGGGAGCGGAGGGAGCTTGCTCTGGACGCGGATGCGTTCGCGCAGGTCGAAGAGCATGGTGCCGCCGCGCCGCCAGGGCACGCCGACCCGGCTGCGGAACTGCGCGATCAGCAGTCCGAAGAAACCGCAGGCCGCGACCACCAGGACGATGCCCGGGGTGACCCGGGAGGGGCCCTCGGTGTACGGGCCCAGCCGCACCGACTCCACGATCAGGGCGGTGGCCGCCGCCGCGTACAGGCCGAGCAGGCTCGCCGGGCGCAGCAGCAGGCCGCCCGCGACGATCGGCAGGACCAGGACGGCCGGCGAACACCACACCGAGTTCATGAGTGTGGCGGCCGTGATCAGGGGCACGGTGATGAACAGGCCTACCAGCGCGACCCAGTCCGAGCCGTCGCCGCGGAAGTAGTCCACGGCGCTTCTGCGCAGGCCGACGCGAGCCCGGTGCCACTGCATCTTCAACCGGGCCGTGAACGTCTCGGCTTCCGCGCGCCGCTCTCGTCCTGCTGCCATTAGTTCGGGACCCTATCCATCGGACCAGCTGCTTGGCACGGGAGGTCCCACTTGTCCCCCGTCCGAGGCTCAACTTCACAGTGAACTTCACTGGACGCCACCCTGCCGCCATCACGTCGAAATTCCCTGGCCCGTCCCGCAATGCCCTGATAGGCATGGTCCATGGTGACTGACTGTGGTGCCGGTCGTGGGTGCGGATCATGAGTCATGACGTACGCGTCCTGCGGCCGGACGAATGGGACCAGTGGTACGACAATCTGATACGCGCCTTCGGCGGCGTACCGGAATCGTCGGAGGAGCGGGAGCTGTGGCGCACGCTCACGGAGCCGGACCGTTCGATCGGCGTCTGGGACGGGGACGTGTGTGTGGGCACGGCGGGGGCGTTCAGCTTCCGGCTGACCGTGCCGGGCGGCGCCTCGGTGCCCGCGGCGGGCGTCACCATGGTCAGCGTGGCCGCCACGCACCGGCGGCGCGGTCTGCTGCGCTCCATGATGCGGCGGCAACTGGACGACGTACGGGCCTGGGGCTGGCCGCTGGCCGTCCTGACCGCCTCCGAGCCCGCGATCTACGGCCGGTTCGGGTACGGCGCGGCGACGTACGACGTGACCATCGAGGTCGACACGAGCCGCGTACGCCTGTCCGTGCCGCCCGGCACCGATGACGTACGTCTGCGGTACGCCGCGCCGGCCGACGTCCTCGACGCGTGCGAGGCGGTGTACGCGCGCCGGGTGCCCGACCGGCCGGGGATGCCGGCGCGGCTGCCCGGGTGGGAACGGCTCGGGATCCTCGACCCGGAGAACGAGCGGGACGGCGGGTCGCCGCTGCAGTGCGTGGTCGCCGAGCGGGACGGTGAGGTCGTGGGGTACGCCCGCTTCCGTGTCCGGCCCGGCTGGGAGACCTCCGGGCCCAAGGGTGTGGTGCTGCTCAAGGACACGGAGGCGCTCGATCCTGCGGCGCACGCCGCGCTGTGGCGGTTCTTGTTCGACATCGACCTGACGTCGACGGTGAGCGCGCTGAGGCGACCGCTGGACGACCCGTGGATGTCCATGGTGAGCGACATCCGGCGGTGCGGGCTGCGCGTCCGGGATGCCCTGTACGTCCGGCTGGTGGACGTCGGGGCGGCGCTGGAGGCGCGGACGTACCAGGCGCCGCTGGACGTCGTGTTCGAGGTCGAGGACGACTTCTGCCCGCGGAACGCGGGGCGTTGGCGGCTGACGGGTGACGCGAAGGGGGCGTCGTGCGGTCGTACGACGGACTCGGCGGATCTCGCCCTGTCGGTACGGGAGTTGGGCTCGGCGTACCTCGGCGGGGTGAGCCTCGCCTCGCTGGCGGCGGCCGGGCGGGTACGGGAGCTGCGGCAGGGCGCGTTGGCGGAGGCCGCGGTGGGGTTCGGGTCGGCGGTGACGCCCTGGCTGCCCCACGGGTTCTAGGGCGGCTCCCAGGCGTTCCAGGGCGGCTCCCACGGGTTCCGGGGGCGGCAGCGGAGCGGCGTCAGGGCTTCTGGCAGGTCGGGCACCAGAAGAGGTTGCGGGCGGCGAGATCGGCGGTGCGGATCTCGCCGCCACAGATGTGGCAGGGCAGGTTGGCCCTGCGGTACACGTAGACCTCGCCGCCGTGGTCGTCGACGCGCGGCGGGCGGCCCATCGCCTCCGGGGTGTGCTCCGGGCGGACGGTGTCGATGCGGTTGGTGCGGACGCCCTCGTGCATGAGCTCGACGAGGTCCTTCCAGATCGCGTCCCACTCGGTGGGGGTCAGGTCCCGGCCGGCGCGGTACGGGTCGACGCGGTGCCGGAAGAGGACCTCGGCGCGGTAGACGTTGCCGACACCGGCGACGATCTTCTGGTCCATCAGCAGCGCGGCGATCGTCGTACGGCTGCGGGCGATCCTCCGGTAGGCGGCCTGCGGGTCGGCGTCGTCACGGAGGGGGTCGGGGCCGAGGCGGTCGTGTATGGACCGCTTCTCGGCGGGGGTGATCAGGGCGCAGGTCGTGGGGCCGCGGAGATCGACGTACGAGGTGCTGTTCGCGAGCCGGAGACGGACCGTTTCCGTGGGCGGGGGCGCGGGGGCGGCGCCGAAGGTGACCTTGCCGAAGAGGCCGAGGTGGATGTGCACCCAGTCGCTGTCGCGGAAGCCGAGGAAGAGGTGCTTTCCGTGGGCTTCGGTGGCGGTGAGTTCGGTGCCGGTGAGGAGGGCGGCGGCGTCGGTGAACTTGCCCTGGGGGCTGGTCACCCGCGGTGCCGTGCCGACGAAGGCGGCGGCGTAGTCCTTGGCCAGCCGGTGGATGGTGTGCCCTTCCGGCACCGTGCTCCCTGCCCTTTCCTTCGTGTGCTTCTCGTTCTTCGTGTCCTTCGTGCTGCCGCCCCCGGCTGCCGTTACCGCTACCGCTACCGCTGCGGGTGATGCGCCGGGATCGGCGGCAGGTCGCCCGTCGTTTCGTAGTCGGCCAGCATCTCGATGCGGCGGATGTGGCGCTCACCACCGGAGAACGGGGTGTTGAGGAAGGTCTCGACGAACTTCGTCGCCTCGTCCTGCGTGTGCATGCGCGCGCCCACCGCGACGACGTTCGCGTTGTTGTGCTGGCGGCCGAGCGACGCCGTCTCCTCGCTCCAGGCCAGCGCCGCGCGCACGCCCTTCACCTTGTTCGCCGCGATCTGCTCGCCGTTGCCGGAGCCGCCGATCACGACGCCGAGGGAGCCGGGGTCGGCCGCCGTACGCTCCGCGGCGCGGAGGCAGAACGGGGGGTAGTCGTCCTGGGCGTCGTAGATGTGCGGACCGCAGTCCACGGGGTCGTGGCCGGCCGCCTCGAGCCAGTCGACGAGGTGGTTCTTGAGTTCGAAGCCCGCATGGTCGGAGCCGAGATACACGCGCATGGGACGAGTGTGACACGGACGTTTCGGGGCAGCAGCCCCGGGGGCGTGGCGCGCAAACTCCGGGCAATGCTACAGAACCTCAGGAAAAGCTCAAGTAACAATCTGGATTCAAAGGTTCACGTATCTCTTTGCCTCCGATTCACTGGACCGACTCGTTCGCCCCGTACACCGCTCGTACGCGGGACAGTTCACCCGGCGCAAAGGAAATCCCTCCATGACCTCGCAGCCGACCCTCCCCCAGGCCGGTCACTCCCCAGGAGACCCCGGCGAATCCGGCGAACCCGGCGGCCCCGGCGGCGGCCTCCAGGCAGGACTCAAGAGCCGTCATCTCTCGATGATCGCCATCGGCGGTGTCATCGGGGCCGGACTGTTCGTCGGCTCGAGCACCGGCATCGCCACCGCCGGACCCGGCATCCTTCTCTCGTACGCCCTCGTCGGCACCCTCGTGGTGCTGGTGATGCGGATGCTCGGCGAGATGTCCGCCGCGAATCCGACGTCCGGGTCGTTCTCGGCCCACGCCGACCGGGCGCTCGGGAGCTGGGCCGGGTTCTCCATCGGCTGGCTGTACTGGTTCTTCTGGGTCGTGGTGCTCGCCGTGGAGGCCACCGCCGGTGCCAAGATCCTCGAAGGGTGGGTGCCCGCCGTACCGCAGTGGGGGTGGGCGCTGATCGTGATGGTGGTACTGACCGCCACCAACCTGATCTCCGTGGGCTCCTACGGCGAGTTCGAGTTCTGGTTCGCCGGGATCAAGGTCGTGGCGATCGGCGCGTTCATCGTCGTCGGCGGGCTGGCCGTGTTCGGCGTGCTGCCGGGCGTCGACAGCGACAAGGCCGGTCTGGGCAACCTCACCGACCACGGCGGGTTCCTGCCGAACGGGCCCGGCGCCATCCTCACCGGTGTGCTCCTCGTCGTCTTCTCCTTCATGGGCAGCGAGATCGCCACCCTCGCCGCCGGTGAGTCGGAGGACCCGCAGCGGGCCGTCACCAAGTCCACCAACAGCATCATCTGGCGTATCGGCGTCTTCTACCTGGGTTCCATTTTCGTCGTCGTCGCCCTGCTGCCCTGGAACGACAAGTCCATCGCCGACAAGGGTTCCTACGTCGCCGCCCTCGACTCCCTCGGCATCGCGCACGCAGGCCAGATCATGAACTTCATCGTGCTGACCTCGGTGCTGTCGTGTCTCAACTCCGGTCTGTACACGGCCTCCCGGATGGCCTTCTCGCTCGGCGAGCGGGGCGACGCGCCGAAGGCGTTCGCGCGGGTCAACAGCCGGGGTGTGCCGATGACGGCCATCCTCGCCTCGGTCGTGTTCGGCTTCGTCGCCGTCTTCTTCAACTACCTGTCCCCGGACAAGATCTTCCTCTTCCTCGTCAACTCCTCCGGCGCGGTGGCCCTGTTCGTCTGGCTCGTCATCTGCTTCTCGCAGCTGCGGATGCGGAAGATCATCCAGGCCGAGGCGCCGGAGAGGCTGATCGTGCGGATGTGGCTGTACCCGTACCTGACCTGGGCGACGGCCGCGCTGATCGTGTTCGTCCTGGGCTACATGCTCACCGACACGGAGCACGACGGGCGGGAGACGGTGCTGTTGTCGCTGATGGTGGCGGCGATCGTGCTCGTCATCGCCGTCGTGAAGGAGAGGGTCATGAGCGGTCGTCGTACGCTCACGAAGGTCTGAGCGCACAGGGGCGCCCGCGGGCGCTCACTGACGCCAACGGGCGCTCGCGGACACCCGCGGGCGCCCGCCCGTGTCTCACAGGACCGTGAAGCTGTCCCTGACCTGGGCGTACGTCTTCAGGGCCTGCGTCTCGACGTCCGGCTGGTACCAGGTGTTGATCTGGTACGACTTCCCGTTGGCGTCGAAGCCCAGCAAGTGGGCGTGCCAGGGGACGCCCTTGAGGGTGAAGGTGTACTCCCACACGACCGCGGGGTGGCCGCGGAACGTCGTCTCGTCCAGGCGGATCTTCCGGTAGTCCCGGCCCTGGTGGGCGTTCTGCTCCGAGGTCTCCCAGGTCTCCATCAGATCGCCGTGCGCCAGGGCGGACTTGGCGGCGAGCTCCTGTTTGCCGTCCGGGGAGGTGTAGTGGACCTCCGCACCCGTCTTCACGTCCCGCCGCCAGCCCCGCGGGGTCGCCCACGCGAACCCGCCCGCCTCCTCGTGCGTACCGGGCGGCAGGCTCCGCGGCCGTGACGTGCCCTCGACCGTGGGCGCCGGACTGCCGCTCGGGGTGCTGGAGCCCGCCGACGCGGACGGGGACGGTGTGGATCCCGCGGTGGTGTCGCCGGGGGGCCCGGAGCTCGCAGCGAGCACAATCGCCACGACGGCGCCGGCGGCGACCACACCGACGGCGGCGAACAGCCCGGCGCGGCTTCGGCCGTGGCCGGGGGTGGGGGCCGGGCTGTGGGCGGGGTGCGGGGTCTGGGCAGGGTGTGGGGTGTGGCTGGGCGACGGGCTGTGGGTGGAGGCCTCGGTCCTCGCCTGTTCGCGGACGAGGGAGACGCCGGTGCGCCCTTGAGGCAAAGCTCCCGCAGAGTTGCCGGAGGGCGTCTCGGAGCGGGTCTCCGAGCACCTCTCGAACGCGGTCTCGGTGGAGGCGTTGGGAGGCGGCGGGATGACGGGCGTGGAGTCGGCTCCGGCTTCCGGCGCCGGCGCGGGTGGAGGTGCGGGTGGAGGTGCGGGTGGAGGTGGAGGTGGAGGTGGCGGTGGCGGTGGGGGTGGGGATAGGGGTGCCGGTGCGGGCCGCCGGGGATCGGGCATCGCCCGCAGGGACCGGGTCCGCCCGGAGGCCGGGGCGGGCGGCTCCTCCTCTGCTACGTGCGCAAGGGGAGGGACGGAGTCGCTGACCTCCGGTGCGTCCGGGGTCTCCGGTTCCTCCGGTACGGATCCGGGCGCCCGTTCATATCCCGGTTCAGCTCCCGGTCCAGGTCCCGTCCCGGGTCGGCGCGCGGCATCCGACACACCGCCCGCTTCCTCCACTCCCTTCTCGCCCCGCCACTCCCCCATCTCCCCCCGAAGTCCTTCATCCCTCTGCTCCCCCTCAACCCCTTCCCGTTCCCGCGGCCCCTCCCGGCCCCCCTCCCTCGGCCGAGGCCCCTGATGTCCCTCATGCCCCTCAACTTCCCCAGCCCCGTCCGCCGTCACCGCGACCGCGACCGTCGGGGTCGGGGTCGGGGTCGGGGGCAGGGTCGGGAACGCCAGCGGTCGCAGCGAGGCCTCCAGGTCTGCCAAGCCCGGTCGGGCCGACGGGTCCTTCTCCAGGAGTGTGGCCAGGGTGTCGCGCAACGGGCCTGCTCCGGAGGGGATTTCGGGCTCCTCGTAGAGGACCGCGTGGAGGGTCGCCAGTGTGGTGTCGCGGGAGAAGGGGGAGCGGCCGCCCATCGCCGCGCACAGGGTCGCGCCGAGGGACCAGACGTCGGACGGCGGGCCCTGCGGGCGGCCGGAGACGCGTTCGGGGGCCATGTAGTCGGGTGAGCCGACCAGCATGCCGACCATGGTGAGCGCCTTGGCGTCCTGGATCGCCGCGATGCCGAAGTCCGTGAGGACGACCCGCGGGCCGTTCGGGAACCGTCCGGTGTCGGCGTTCTCCACCAGGACGTTCCCGGGTTTGATGTCCCGGTGCAGTACGCCCCGTTCGTGCACCTGCCGCAGCGCCTCCACCAGACCGAGTCCGAGGAGTGCCGTCTCACGCGGGCCCAGCGGGCCCTCCTCCGCCATGATGCGTTCGAGGGAGCGGCCGGCCACCAATTCCATGACGATCCACAGGCGTCCGCCCTCGTCCACGACGTCGTACACCCGGACCACGTTGGGATGGTCGATCCGGGCCGTCGCCCGGGCCTCCCGCAGGGTACGTTCGCGGCGGGTGCGGGTGTCCTCCGCGTCGAGGCCGTCGATGCTCATCTCCTTCACCGCGACCTGCCGGTCGAGCATTTCGTCGGCGGCTCGCCACACCCGCCCCATTCCCCCCTGGCCGATACTCTCGACCAGCCGGTAGCGCCCCGCCACCAACACCCCAGGAACTCCGCCGTTCCTCGTATTCCCCGACAATCCGTCGCACCCCCTCAATGCTTTCCGGACCGTCCCGACTGGAACACAATGGTCACACTTCGAGCCGTACCAGCATAGTGCGGAGAAATCTTGTGGTACCTCTTCAAGTACTGCGAATTCAGGCGCAGCCAAGGGGGACGAACATGAGTTCTCGTCGCACGACGACCATCGCGGGGTCGCTGGTCACGGCAGCTTTCTCGGCCGTGCTGATCCTTCCGTTCACCGCCGGTGCGGATGACCAGGGGCCCGGGAGCAGCAAGGGGGGAAAGGCCGTCGACGAGGCACCGGCGGGCGTGAAGCTGATCACGACGCTGCCCGAGAAGATCTCCGTCGACAACAGCTCGGAAAAAACCGGTCTCACCGCCACCGTAAAAAACGGGGGAACCAAGGAAAGCGGCAAGATCCAGCTCTTGGTCGTCGGATTCGACGGCCTCACAGTCAAGAACGTTCAGGGCTGTTCCGCGATCGACGAAAAGAATCTTCCGAAGGGATCGAACAGCGGTTTCTCCTGCCCCGTCGACAACCTCACGGCCGGACAGTCGAAGTCCTATTCCGTCGACGCGACGTTCGGTCTGAGCAAGACCGGAAAGATCTGCCTGCCCGTCCAGAGCGGCGACGGGAAGAAGACGTTCTGGCAGCAGGGCCCGGTCCCGTTCGGCACGACGAACCCGTCACCGAACGCCCCGGCCACCCCGCTGCTGCTCGGCACCGACAACGGGCCGGTGGCGCCGGGCAGTGACGAACTCCCGAAGACCGGTCCGGGAGTCGTGCCGCTGGGTGCGGTGGGCGCGGCCCTGCTGGCGGCGGGCGCGGGCGGACTGTGGTGGTCGCAGCGGCGGCCTCGGCGGACAAGCTGAGTCCGCGCACGAACCCGTAGGGGAAAGGAAAGGGCCGCATGACCTGACGGCATCTGTCAGGTCATACGGCCATCGTGAGCCGCATGAGCCGCATGAGCCGCATGAGCCGCATGAGCCGCATGAGCCGCATGAGCCGCATGGGCCGCATGGATCACGTGACCGCCCTCGAAGACCTGCTCGTTCTCCGTCCCACCGACCCCGGCTACGACGACGAACTCGCTGGTTTCCGGACCGGTTTCACCCAGCGCCCCGCTCTTGTCGTCGCCGCCCGCTCCGCCGCCGAGGTCGCCGCCGCCGTCCGGTATGCGGCCGAACGGGACCTGCCGGTCGGCGTCCGGGCCACGGGCTGCCCGGCGCCTCGGAGGGCGGCGTCCTCATCTCGACGAAGCGCATGGACCCTGTGCGTGCCCTCGACCTCGTCACCGCGGACGGCCGGACGAGGCACGTCACCCGCGCGTCCGACCCCGACCTGTTCGGCGCGCTGCTCGGCGGCGGTCACACCGTGGGCGTCGTGACCGAGCTGGAGATCGGGCTGGTTCCCGTACGGACGCTCTACGGCGGCTCGCTCACCTTCGACGGCCGCGCCGTCGATCCCGCGGCCGTGCTGCGGGCGTACGAGCAGTGGGCGGGCCGAGGCGCGTGCTCCGATGGAGCTGGCCCTCACGCTGCTCGCGCCCGCCACGATGGGCCGTTCGCTCAACTTCGTGTTCGGGGCGGGGGATCGCGGCGAGGGGCTGTACGACGCCGAGACGCGAAAGAGGCTCGCCGAGGTGAAGTCGCGGTGCGACCCGGCGAACCTCTTCCGCAGGAACTACGGCGTCAGCGCTTGAGGAACTTCCAGGCGGTGGGCAGGACACCCATCGCCAGGGCGGCCTTCAGGGCGTCGCCGATCAGGAACGGGGTGAGGCCGGCCGCGATCGCGGCGGAGACCGAGAGGTCGGCGGCGTAGGCGAGGTACGGGACACCGACGGCGTAGATGATCGCCTCGCCCACCAGCATGGTGCCCGCCATCCGCGGCACCGAGCGGTCGGCGCCACGGCGGGCCAACGCACCGACGGCGGCGGAGGCGAGGATCATGCCGAGGATGTAGCCGAAGGAGACGGAGACACCGGAGGTGCCGTTCGCGAACCACGGCACACCGGCGAGACCGGCCAGCGCGTACAGGACGAGCGCGGACACACCGCGGCGGGCGCCGAGGCCGGTGCCGACGAGCAGCGCGGCGAAGGTTTGGCCGGTCACCGGGACCGGGGAACCCGGCACGGGCACCGCGATCTGGGCGGCGAGGCCGGTGAGCGCGGCGCCGCCGAGCACGAGCGTGATGTCCCGGACGCGGGAGGCGGGCAGCAGGTCGGCGAGGACCTGGCCGGTGCGGGCGGGGGCGACGGCGGTGCTCATGAGGACTCCGCGAGGGTGTGAACGGCAAGGGACACGGCGACGCTATCCCAGCGCACTCGGGCCGTTCACCGTCAGCGCTCGACAAAGGGGGGAGCGGAGGCTTGGTGGGCTCCGGACAAAGGGTGAGGGTTACACCTGGTTTCGCGTGATGCTGGTCACTGAGGTGAGGTGGTCCGGACTACGAGGACGGCTTGATGGGCCTCTGTGGAGACCCACCAAAGGGAACTGCCGCGTGGACAGGTGCCGTCTCGCCCGTCGGTCGCCGTCTGGGCAGCGGTGGGGGCATTTGCTAGCTTCGTGCGCATGGTTGCCCAGGCCCTGAACTTCTCGTCGCGTCGCTACGTCGACCTGCGACGCGTGGGCACGGCCACCTGTCGCCGCCCCTGAGGCGGCCGGAGCGGCTCCGACGCGCCTCGACGCATGAGACGGCGCAGTGTCGGACCCGTTCCCGAGGAAGTTCCCCATGCCCCGTACCGCGGCACCACCTCTCACCTCCCCCGTACCCCGCGCCGCCGACAGCGACCGGCGCCGGACGAACGCGAGCGTCGTCCTGCGGTCCGTGCTGGAGCACGGGCCCGTCGCCCGCAGCACCCTCTCCCGGCTGACCGGGCTGTCCCCGGCGTCGGTCACCGACTACTGCGCCCGCTTCACCGAGGCGGGGTTGATCCGCGAGGCCGCCGTGCCCCGGCGGTCTCAGGGTGTGGGCAGGCCACATGTGCCCGTCGACCTGGACGACTCCCGGTTCGTGGTGGGCGCGGTCCATGTGGCCGTGCCCTACACGACGGTCGCGGTGCTCGATCTGCGGGGCCGGGTGCTGGCCGAGCGGCAGTTGAAGCACGAGCGTACGGATCCCGCGTCCGTGCTGGCACGCGCCGCCGACGGTCTGGTGGCCCTGCTGGACGAGACCCCGGGGCGCCGGGCCCTGGGCGTCGGATTCGCGGCCGGCGGCTGGGTGGACCGGGAGACCGGGACCGTCGTCGAACATCCACTGCTGGGCTGGCGCGAGGTGCCGGCACGGGAGGTGATCGGCGCCCGCACCGCGCTGCCGGTCCATGTGGACGGGCACGCGCGGGCGTTGGTCAACGCGGAGCGGCTGTTCGGGCGGGCCCGCGGCAGCCGGAGCGTGCTGCACCTGTTCGTCGGCAACGTGGTCGACGCGGCGTTCGCCACCAACGACGAGGTGCACCACGGCCCGCGCTCGCAAGCCGGCACGATCGCCCATCTGCCGGTGCCGGGCGGGACGGAACCCTGCGACTGCGGCCGGGTCGGCTGCCTCCAGACCGAGTTGAGCGAGCGGACGCTGTGCCAACGGGCCCGCGCGGCGGGCGTCGACGCCGGGCTGAACCCGATGCGTGTGGTGGCCGCGGCGGCGGGCGGTGACCCGACGGCCGTACGGCTGTTGGTGGAGCGGGCGCGGATGGCGGGGCGGGCGGCGGGGCTGCTGCTGGACGTGCTGAACCCGGAACGGGTGGTCGTCACCGAGATCGGGATCATCAGCCGCGCGGACTGCCTTGCCGCGCTGCGGGAGGCGGTCGGGCCGGACCGGGCGGCGGACGTGACACCGACGAGCTTTCCCGATTCCGTGCTGGCCGTGGCGGGCGGTGCGGTGGCACTGGACGTGCTCTACCGGGATCCGTTGAGGGTCCTGTGAGGGCTTTCGAAGTTCCCCCGGGGTGCCTCCGGTGTTCCTCTGTGGGTACTCCGCGGGTCCTCCGCGGGTCCTCCGCGGGTCCTGCGGGGGTCCTCCGCGGATCCTGCGGGGGTCCTCCGCGGGTCCTATCGGGGGTCCTCCGGGGGTCCTCCGCGGGTCCTCCGCGGGTCCTCCGCGGGTCCTTTCGGGGGTCCTCTGCGGGCCCTTTTGGGGATACGCCGAGGGTCAGCCGATGATCCGTCGAGCGTGTCACCGGGGCCGATTTAATTCAGAAACTCCGAATGTTGACAGGGGGTGCGCGTGACCGGGAACATCCTGTTCATGAGCTGTCGCACCCTTTGTTGCTGACGCGCCGACGCGCCCGGAGCGCCTCCTTCTTGCCGCGTGAATTCCCGTTCTGGCTTTTCTCTGCCCGGAATTCCGCGTGCCTTCTCATCACTTCGCCCACGGAGTTCCCTCATGCCATCTCTGCCTGCCTCCGGTGTCGACCGGCGGCTCTTCCTGACCTCACTGCTCGGCGTCTCGGCCGCCGCCGTCGGACTGAGCGGCTGCGCCCAGAGCAGCGCCGCCACCAGCGCGAAGGGTGACCTGTCCGCTCCATTGGCGGACCGGGTCCCGGCCGGTACGAGCCTGAAGATCGCCTCCTACCAGAACGTCCAGCAGCTCCAGTTCAAGCTCGCCAAGCTGAGCGACCCGCCGTACAAGGTGAGCAGCTGGGCGAACATCGGCGCCGGTCCCGATGTCATCAACGCCTTTCGCGCCGGCTCCCTGGACGTCGCCAACAACGCGGGAATCCCGCCGATACAGGCGCATTTCCAGGGCTACGACGCGAAGATCGTCGCGATCGACATCACCCGCAAGCCGAACTATCTCTTCGCCACCAAGCCCGGCAGCGACATCCGTACGGTCGCGGACTTCAAGGGGAGGAAACTCGCCTTCTCGCAGGGGCAGGCGCAGGGTGTCGTCCTGCTGCGGGCGCTCAAGAAGGCGGGGCTGGCGTACGACGACGTGAAACTCGTCCCGCTGACCAGCAACCAGTTCCTCACCGCGCTGCAGTCCGGCCAGGTGGACATCGCGCCGCTCGCCAACCAGCAGGCGCCCGCCTATCTGAAGCAGTACGAGTCCAAGGGTGCCCGCGCCATCACCACCGACGTGGTGGACCTGCTCAACCTGCTGTGGGCGCCGGCCTCCGTGCTGGCCGACTCCGCGAAGGCGGCCGCGGTCGCCGCGTACATCCCCTACTGGGCCAAGGGCCAGGTGTGGCAGTACGAGCACCCGGACGTCTGGAACGAGGAGTTCTACGTCAAGACGCAGAACCTGACCCTCCCCCAGGCGCAGTCGATCACCGAGCTCGCCAACAAGCCGCTGTTCCCGCCGAGTTGGAACGAGGCGATCAAGTGGGAGCAGGAGACGGCCGATCTGCTGGCGGAGGGCGGCTTCGTGAAGAAGTTCGACGTGAGCTCGCTGTTCGACCACCGCTTCGAGGGCATAGCCGCGAAGTCCGTCCCCGCGGAGTACCGGAGGTGACCGCCGTGACCACGACCGCCAAGACCACGAGCCCCGAGACCACGACAGCCAAGACCACAACCGCAGGAACCACAACCGCCGGAGCCGCGACCGCCGGAACCACAACCGCCGGAGCCGCGACCGCCGGAACCACAACCGCCGGAGCCACAACCGCCAAGACCACGGCTGCCGGAACCACGACCACAGCGGCCGTCGCCGCCGCCCCGGAGGCAGGCTCCCCCGAGGCCGGCTCCCCGGTCCGCAGGCGCCGCCGGCTCTCCCCCGGCAAACCGCTGCCCGCCTCCCGGCTGCTCGGGCCGGTCCTCTTCCTCGCCCTGTGGGCCGCCGCCTCCGCCGCCGGACAACTCGACCCGGCCGCGATCCCGGCGCCCTGGACGGTGGTGCGGACCGGCGCTCACCTGTGGACCGCCGGGACCCTGCCCACCGACATCCTGACCTCGCTGCAACGCGCCGGATCCGGCTTCGCGATCGGTCTGACCGCCGGTGTCGCGCTCGCCCTGGCCTCCGGGCTCAGCCGGGCCGGGGAGGCGCTGATCGACGGGACGGTACAGCTCAACCGGGCGATCCCGACCCTCGGTCTGATCCCGCTGTTCATCCTCTGGCTGGGCATCGGCGAGACCTTCAAGATCGCGATCATCGCCATCGTGGTGTACGTCCCGGTCTACCTCAACACGCACGCCGCGCTGTCCGGCATCGACCACCGGTACGTCGAACTCGCCGAGGTCCAGGGGCTGTCGAGGCTCGCCTTCGTCCGGCAGATCGTCATCCCCGGCGCGCTGCCCGGCTTCTTCGTCGGGCTCCGGCTCGGGGTGACCGGCTCCTGGCTGGGCCTGGTGGTCCTGGAGCAGATCAACGCCACCAGCGGACTCGGCTACATGATGTTCCAGGCCCAGAACTACGGCCAGACGGACGTCATCCTCGTCGGCCTGGTCATCTACGGGGTCTTCGGCCTGGTTTCCGACAGCGCGGTCCGTCTGATCGAACGGAGGGTGCTGTCATGGCGCCGCACACTGAGCAGCTGACCCGGCCCACCGTCCGGCTCCGGGACCTGACCCGGTCGTTCGACGGGCGTACGGTCCTCGACAGCATCGACCTCGACCTGCCGGCCGGACAGTTCACGGCCCTGCTCGGGCACAGCGGCTCCGGCAAGAGCACCCTGCTGCGGGCGATCGCGGGCCTCGACCACGAGGTGGTGGGCAGCGGTCACCTCACCGCGCCGGAGCGGGTGTCCGTGGTCTTCCAGGACTCGCGGCTGCTGCCCTGGCGGCGGGTGCTGGACAACGTACTGCTGGGGACGGAGGGCAGGGAGGCAGCCGAGAGGGGCCGGGCCGCGCTCGCCGAGGTGGGTCTGGCCGGCCGGGAACGGGCCTGGCCCAACGAACTGTCCGGCGGGGAGGCCCAACGCGCCGCCCTCGCCCGGTCGTTGGTGCGCGAACCCGAACTCCTGCTGGCCGACGAGCCGTTCGGTGCGCTGGACGCGCTCACCCGGATCAAGATGCACGGGCTGCTGCGGGAGCTGTGGAAGCGGCACCGGCCCACCGTGCTCCTGGTCACCCATGACGTGGACGAGGCGATCGTGCTCGCCGACCGGGTGCTCGTGCTCGACCAGGGCCGTATCGGCCTCGACCTGACCATCGACCGCCCGCATCCCCGCTCCTACCGGGATCCGCTGCTGGGCGAGTACCGGGAGCGGCTGCTGGCCGCGCTCGGCGTGACGGAGGACCACCAGTGACCAGACAGCTCCACCTCAACGCGTTCCTGATGAGCACCGGCCACCACGAGGCGTCGTGGCGGCTGCCGGAGAGCGACCCGTACGCCCATGTGGATCTCGCCCACTACGTCCGTCTCGCCCGGATCGCGGAGCGCGGCACCTTCGACTCCCTGTTCCTCGCCGACGGACCCCAGTTGTGGGGGAACCTCGCCCAGCGCCCCGCCGGCGCCCTGGAACCGCTCACGCTGCTCACCGCCCTGGCGACGGCCACCGAGCACATCGGCCTGATCGCCACCGCCTCCACCTCCTACAACTCCCCCTACAACCTGGCCCGCAAGTTCGCCTCCCTCGACATCATCAGCGGCGGCCGGGCGGGCTGGAACATCGTCACCACGGCCGGCGCGGAGGCCGCCCGCAACTTCGGCCTGGACGCCGAGCCCGCACACGCCGAGCGGTACGCCCGTGCCGCCGAGTTCCTCGACGTGGCCCTGAAGCTCTGGGACAGCTGGGAGGACGACGCGATCGTCGCCGACAAGGCGGCCGGCGTCTGGGGCGACGACACGAAGATCCACCCGCCCCGGCACCAGGGGAGGTACTTCAGCGTCGAGGGGGCGCTCAACGTCCCCCGTACGCCCCAGGGTTACCCGCTGCTGGTACAGGCGGGTTCGAGCGAGGACGGCAAACGCTTCGCGGCCCGGTACGCGGAGGCCGTGTTCACCGCCCAGCAGACCATCGAGGACGCGCAGGCGTTCTACGCCGACCTCAAGTCCCGCACGGTGGCGGCCGGACGGGACCCCGACCACATCAAGGTGCTGCCCGGCATCGTCCCGGTGCTCGGCTCCACCGAGGCGGAGGCGCTGGCGGCCGAACAGCTCCTGGAGGACCACATCGTGTACACGCACGGCGTGAGCCGCCTGGAGAGCCTTCTCCAACTGGAGCCCGGGACACTGGAGTTGGACGCCCAGCTCCCGGCCGATCTGCCGCCGGAGAGCGCGATCGAGGGAGCCAAGAGCCGCTACACCCTCATCGTCGAACTGGCCCGGCGCGAGCGGCTCACCGTACGGCAGCTGGTCGGGCGGCTCGGCGGCGGACGCGGGCACCTCACCTTCGCCGGGACGCCCGAGCAGGTCGCCGACGCGATCGAGACCTGGTTCACGCACGGCGCCGCCGACGGCTTCAACATCATGCCCGCCGTCCTGCCGTCCGGCCTCGACCTCTTCGTCGAGCACGTCGTCCCGCTCCTGCGCACACGCGGTCTGCTCCGCACGGAGTACGGGCCGCGACGCACCCTGCGGGACCGTTACGGCCTGCCCCGCCCGGCGAACCAGTACGCCGGCTCCGGCAAGGCGACCGCGACCGCGGCAGAGACCGCATCGGCGACCGCGACCGCCCTCGTCTGACGGACGGCCCGGGCGGCCGCGACCGGGGCCGCTGGTGATCAGGGCTTGCGGCCGAGGCCCCCGTGCTGCCCGATCGCGACCGGGGCCGCCTCCTCGGGATGCCAGAGCGGGACCGGGACGACGCCCGGTTCCACCAGGTCCAGGCCCTCGAAGAAGGCCTCGATCTGGTGGACGGGGCGCAGGAAGTAGGGGACCGCACCGGTCTCGTTGTAGGCGTCCTGGGCCCGTTCGTAGGCCGGGTCGGTGCCGCGGGAGCCGTCGTTGACGCAGAGGTAGCTGCCGGAGGGAAGGCCGGCCAGGAGACGGCGGACGATGTCACGGGCCTGGTCGTAGTCCGTGACGTGGCCGAGGATGCCACTGAGGATCAGGGCGGTGGGCCGGGCCGGGTCGAGGGTCCCGGCCGCCGCCTCGATGATGCGCTCCGGCTCGAAGAGGCTGATGTCCTCGTACGCCGTCGCGCCCTCGGGCGTGGACGTGAGCAGGGCGCGGGCGTGCGCGAGGACCAGCGGGTCGTTGTCGACGTAGACGATCCGGGACTCGGGGGCGAGGCGCTGGGCGACCTCGTGGGTGTTGTCGACGGTGGGCAGGCCGGTGCCGACGTCCAGGAACTGCCGGATGCCCGCCTCCCGGACCAGGTAGCGGATGCTGCGGCCGAGGAAGGCGCGGCTGCCCCGGGCGATGGTGACGATGCCGGGGAAGACGGCGGTGTAGGCGTCACCGGCCGCCTCGTCCACCGGGTAGTTGTCCTTGCCGCCGAGCCAGTAGTTCCAGATCCGGGCCGAATGCGGCACCGAGGTGTCGATCTCCGTCATGCGCCCATGGTGCTACGCCTCGTCCGTCCCGCACGGCACATTGAGTGAGAGAAGTGCGGCAAATCCGTCGTTGTTCATACGGAGTTCGCTGATCGCAGCGTTGCGCAACCGCGGGAACACTCTGCGGTACTCCCGGGCCGGGATCGACAGCAGGGTGCACAGGACGAGACGCAACAGGCTGTTGTGGGCGACCACGAGCACCCGTTCGCCGGGATGGGCGGCGGCGATGCGGCGCAGGGCGTCGGCTCCGCGGGCGGCGGCGGCCGACGGGTCCTCGGCGCCGGGGAAGGGGTGCGCCACCGGGTCGGCGACGAAGGCGTCCGCGGCGGCCGGGTCCTCGGCCGCGAACTCCGCGAGGGTACGGCCCTCCAGGACGCCGAAGTCGCACTCCCGCAGGGCGGGTTCGCGGTGCGGGGTGAGGCCGAGGGCCCGGCAGGCGGGGTCGGCCGTCGCGATCGCCCGGGAGAGCGGGGAGGTCCAGATCGCGTCGACCGGGTGTGCGGCGGCCCAGCGGCCGAGCGCGTCGGCCTGGGCGCGGCCGGTGTCGGTGAGGGCCACGTCGCTGATGCCCGCGTAACGGTTCTCGGCGTGCCAGATCGTCTGTCCGTGCCGGGCCAGCAGCAAGGTCGTCGTCATGACTGAGCAGTATCCCGGTCGAGGCGGATGCGCGCGTGCGCGGCGACCGGTGCCGGGAGCCAGCCGCGGGCCGTGAGTTCGTCGAGGAGGCGGGCGTACGGCTCGGCGAACAGGGCCGTGCGGGTCGGGCGCGGCTCGACGACCGTACGGATGCGGGCCATCTGTGCGGCGGTCTGCGCGAGCGGGATCCCGGTCGTGCCGTGCCGTGCCAACGCGGCCATGCCCAGGGCCGGTTCGGTCTGTTCCGGTACGCGGGCCGGACGGCCGAGGACGTCGGCGCGCAGCTGGTTCCAGTACGCGCTGCGGGCGGCGCCGCCGGTGAACGTGAGCGGTCCGTCCAGGGGTGCGCCCAGGTGGTGCAGGTAGTCCAGGCACAGGCGTTCGGCGAAGGCGACGCCTTGCAGGAACCCGGCCCACAGGTCGGCGTCCTCGGCGGGCTCGCCGAGCCGCAGGGCGGTGGCGTCCGGCGCGTGGAACGGGAAGCGCTCACCCTGGGACACCAGGGGATACGTGAGCACGCCGGACGGTTCGAAGGCGGCCGCCCGCCGGTCCAGTGCGACGGGGTCGGCGTCCGCGAAGGCCGCCGTCAGCGCCCCCGCGCCCACACTCGACGCCCCGCCGGGCAGCCAGGTCCCGTCCGGGGCGCGGTGGTTGTAGACCACTCCGGTGGGGTCCCGGACCGGGTCCGGGGCGGCGCCCTTGAGGACGAGGGTCGTGCCCAGCACCGAGTTCCAGGAGCCGGGCCGCAGGGCGCCCGCGGCGATCTGGGCGGCACAGCCGTCGGTCATCCCGGCGATCACGGGTGTGCCGGCGGGGATGCCGGTGGCATCGGCGGCGGCCGGGCAGACCTCGCCGAGGCGGGTGCCGGGGCGTACGACGTCGGGCAGGGCACCTTCGGGCAGACCCGGCACGCGCGGCCAGGCCTCGCGCTGGACGTCGTAGGCCGTCTTGAGGGCGTGACTGGAGTCGGTCGGCACCGGGCGGCCGACCAGCCGCGCGGTGATCACGTCGGGCTGGTGGGTGACCCGGCCCGGGCCGCGGGACTCGGTGAGCCGCGGAACGTGGGACTGCGTAGGGCCCGGGCCACGGGCCTCCGCGGATTCCGGGCCACGGGCCTCCGCGGATTCCGGGCCACGGGCCTCCGCGGATCGCAGGCCGCCGGCCTCCGTGAGCCACAGGGCCTTCGGCAGTGCCCAGGTGTCCTGCACCGTGAGGCCGGCCTCCCGCAGCCGTGCCGCCTCGGCCGTCGCGCGCGTGTCGTCGTACATCAGTGCGGGGCTTGTCGGCCGGCCCGAGGTGTCCGTCAGGAGGACCGTGCCGGAGGTGCCGCACACCGCGAGGCCGGCGATCCGCACGCCCGGCACAGCCGTCATGGCCGCGCGGCACGCCTCGCACACCGCCCGCCACCACTGATCCGGGTCCTGCTCGTGCCGCCCGCCGTCCCGGCGCCCGGCCAGTGGCGCGGTGCCGCTGCCGAGGACCGTGCCGTCCCCGGTGACGGCCAGCGCGCGGACGCTCTGTGTGCCCAGGTCGATCCCCAGCCACGCCGTGTTCGTCTCCGCCATCCGGACCTCCCACCTGTACGGGGTCTATGCGTACCCGGGCGAGCGGCTCACCATCGATCAGTGAAGCGGACGAGTGGAGGGCGACGATGAGCGAACGGAACGGTCCGGTACGTGTCGTGGCGGCCGGCGACCACTTCGTCCTGCCGGGACTGATCGCCCGGGCGGTCGGTCACGAGCTGGGCGAAGGACCGGTGGACGTGCGGGAGGTGACGCTCGGCTGGCCTCTGGAGCCGTTCGGGCCGGTGGCCGAGGTGCAGGAGGCGAGCGACGCCGAGGACGAGATGATCGAGGCGCTCGCCGACGGACGCGAGGTGCTGGTCACCCAGATGGGCCCGGTCACCGAACGTGTCCTGGCGGCCTGCCCCGACCTGCGTCTGGTCGTCGTCTGCCGCGGCGGCCCGGTCAACGTCAACCTGGACGCGGCGAAGACCCACGACGTCCGGGTGTGTTTCGCGCCCGGCCGCAACGCCGCCGCGACCGCCGAGTTCACCGTCGGTCTGCTGCTGGCGGCCCTGCGCCGCATTCCGCAGGCCCATGACCTGCTGACCCGGCAGGGCAGCTGGGAGGGCGCCGCCTACTACACGTACGAGCACAGCGGTCTGGAACTGGAGGACCTGCCCGTCGGACTGATCGGCTACGGGGCCGTCGGCAGCCGGGTCGCCCGCGCGCTGTGCGCCTTCGGCGCGCAGGTGATGGTGTACGACCCCTACGCGCGCGGCGAGATCCACGGCCTGCGCGTGACCTCCCTCGACGAGCTTCTCTCCCGGTCCCGCGTGGTCACCCTGCACGCCCGTCTCACCTCCGAGACCCGCGGTCTGCTCGGTGCCCGCGAGCTGGGCCTGCTGCCGCGGGGCGCGGTGGTGGTGAACGCGGCGCGCGGACCGCTCCTGGACGAGGGCGCACTGTGCGACGCGCTGGAGAGCGGTCAGGTGTCGGCGGCGGCCCTCGACACGTACGAGCACGAGCCGCTGCCCGCCGACTCACGGCTGCGCGCTCTCGCCGAGCGCGTGGTGCTGACCCCGCACCTGGGCGGCGCCAGCCGCGCGGTCGCGGAGAAGGCGGCGGTGATCGCGGCGGCGGAGGTGGGCCGCTGGGTGCGCGGAGAGCCGTTGGCGCACTGCCTGACGTGACATCGCGACGACCGCCACAACCGCGACTACCGCGACGACAGCGACGACAGCGACGATCACGACTACTGCGACGACCGTGGCGACTGGCCTGGGAGGCCCACATGTACGTCGGTATCGACGTCGGCACGTCCATGGTGAAGGCCGCCGCCTTCGACGGCACCGGCCGTGAACTGGCCGTCGAGGCCCGCCCGGTCCGCCTCGACCTGCACGGCGGCCGGGTGGAGCAGGACATGGAGGAGGTGTACGGGGCGGTCGTCACCGTCCTCGAAGAGCTGACGGCACGGGTGGCCGAGCCGGTCGAGCTGGCCGGGCTGACCGGGCAGGGCGACGGAGTGTGGCTGGTGGACGCGGACGGGCGTCCGGTACGGGCCGCCGCCTCCTGGATGGACGGGCGGGCACACGAACTGCTCGACCGGTGGCTGGCGGACGGCACCTTCGAGGCGGTGTTCCGGCGGACCGGCAGCGCCATGTTCCCGGGCTGTCCGGGTCCCCTGCTGGCCTGGCTGGACCGGCACGAGCCGAAGTCCCTGGACGCGGCCGCCGCGGCCGTCTACTGCAAGGACATGGTGTTCCAGCGGCTGACGGGAGCGGCGCGGGTGACGACGGACGTGTCGGACGCGTCGATGCCGTTCCTCGACCCGCGGACCCGGACGTACGACGAAGGGGTGCTGGAGTTGCTGGGTCTGGCCCACCGCCGTGACCTGCTCGCCCCGGTCGCCGACCCGATCGCCGTGGGCCGGACCCGGGGTGAGGGCCTGCCGCCCGGGGTCCCGGTCACCAACGGCCCCTACGACCTGCCCGCGAGCGCGCTCGGCGCCGGGGTCACCTCCCCGGGGGACGGCCTCCTCATCGTCGGCACCTGTCTGGCCGCGCTGGTCGCGACGACCGACCTGGACCTGTCCGGGGAACCGGCCGGCCTGTACATCTCCACCGACCGGCCCGGCCACCGGCTGCGCGCGCTGCCCGCGATGGTCGGCACGGCCGCCCTGGACTGGGTGCTGTCGACGACCGGCGTGCGCCACGAGGAGGTCGACGGCCTGCTGGCAGAGACCCCGCCCGGCGCGCACGGGGTGCGGGTACTGCCGTACTTCGCCCCCTCCGGCGAGCGCGCCCCCTTCGTCGACCCCCACCTGCGCGCCGAACTCACCGGTGTCAGTCTCGAATCGACCCGCGCCGACCTGGTACGGGCGGTGTGCGAGGGCATCGGATACGCGGCCCGCCACTGCCTGGAGGCCGCCGGCCTGACGGGTTCCCTGGCCGTCTGCGGCGGCGGCACCCGCAGCCCCGCCTGGATGCGCCTGCTCGCCGACGTCCTCGGCCGTCCCCTGAGGGTCGTCGAGGGCGAGGTGGGGGCCCGCGGCGCGGTCCTCGCGGCGGCCGAACGCCACGGGGTTCCGCTGGACGCGCCCGCGTGGACCCGCCCGACGACCATCGTCGAACCGGACACGCGTCGCGCCGCGTACTACGCCGAGGGGTACGCGGAGCATCTGGACCGGCTGACGCAGGCGCGGGGCCGGGGCGGCCGCGAGCGGGCGGACGGTTCGCGCGCGGCAGGGCTGTTCGGATGACTCGGGCGGGCGGACGGTTCGCGCGCGGCAGAGCCGTTCGGATGGCGGACGGTTCGCGCGCGGCAGAGCCGTTCGGATGACTCGGGCGGCGGACGGTTCGCGCGCGGCAGAGGCGGACGGTTCGCGCGCGGCAGAGCCGTTCGGATGACTCGGGCGGCGGACGGTTCGCGCGCGGCAGAGCCGTTCGGATGACTCGGGCGGGCGGACGGTACCGCGTCCGGGGGATTCGGGAACGAGAGCCGGACGAGTTCCGGCTCCCGGGACCCGGGCGCGGCCGTGAGCGGTCCGCCGCTTCTCACGCGGCGCACACGGCAGGGCGGCAGGACCGGTTCCGTGTGCCCGGGGCGCCCGGCGGGACCGGTTCCGGGCTCCCGCCCGGGGCTCCCGGGGGCCTACGCTCCCCGCACCACGTCGTCCGACCGGCGCGGTCCGACACCCAGGAGGTGCTCATGGCGTTCGTGCGATGCCCCAGCCCGACGTGTCACGACAGGCTGCAGGATTTCCGGGATCTGAAGGGTGACGCGGAGGTCACGGCGGCCGAGTCGGCGCTGCTTCCGAAACTGGAGGGCGAGCGTTTCGTCGCGAGGGCCTTCCACCGCTGCCAGAACGGCAGCTGCCGCCGTGTGCAGAAGAAGACCGACTGGCGGGTCGGCGCCTATCTGCCGGAGGGCTTCTGACAGCCCTCGGCGGACAGGCGCCGCCGGAGGGCCTACAGGTTGCTGAAGTCCGGGCCCTTGGTTCGCGTGCGCTTGATCTCGTAGAAGCCGGGGACCGAGGCCACGGCGAGGGTGCCGTCCCACAGGCGGAGCGCGTCGTCGCCCTGAGGGGTCGGGGTGACGACGGGGCCGAAGAAGGCGATCTCCTGGCCGTCGGGGCCGGGGACCGCGATGACCGGGGTGCCGACCTCCTGGCCGACCTTCTCGATGCCCTCCCGGTGGGAGGCGCGCAACTGGGCGTCGAACTCGAAGTCGTCCTGGTCGGCGTACTCGATCAGGTCGGCGGGCAGACCGGCCTCCTTCAGGGCGGCCGCGATGGCCTCGGTGGTCGGGCCCTCGCCGTTGTTGTGGAAGCGGGTGCCGAGCGCGGTGTAGAGCGGGCCGAGGACGTCGGCGCCGTGCTTCTGCCAGGCCGCGGTCACCACCCGCACCGGCTTCCAGGCCTTGGTCGCGAGCATGTCCCGGTACTCCTCGGGCAGCTCGTCGATCTTGTCCTCGTTCAGCACGGCCAGGCTCATGATGTGCCAGCGGATCTCGATGTCCCGGGCCTTCTCCACCTCCAGCACCCAGCGTGAGGTCATCCAGGCCCAGGGGCACAGCGGGTCGAACCAGAAGTCGACGGGGGTCCTGCCGGAGGGCGCGGTGGTCTCGGACATGGGTCTCCTCGGAATGCGGTTGCCAATACGGTGCGACAGCTGACCTCAACGTGGAACACCCGCCGTGCCCCGCCCCATTCCCGGCTGCCCGGCATCGGGGGCCCGTGGGAGGATCGGCCCTGGTCCACATGCTGAACACAGCTGAACCCATCCGAGGGAGTGCCATCCGTGCCCGGTGAGAACCTGTCCCGCGACGAAGCCCGGGAGCGGGCCGCCCTGCTGTCCGTCGACGGCTACGACGTGTCCCTCGACGTCCGTACGGCGGTCGGCGACGAGACCGGGGACGGACCGCGGACCTTCCGCTCGGTCACCACGATCCGCTTCCGCTGCAGCGAGCCCGGCGCCTCCAGCTTCGCGGACCTGATCGCGCCGAGCGTGACCTCCGTGTCCCTCAACGGCAAGGACCTCGACCCGAGCGAGGTCTTCGACGGCACCCGGATCCTCCTGGAGGACCTCGCCGCCGACAACGAGCTGGTCGTCGACGCCCGGTGCGCCTACTCCCGCACCGGCGAGGGCCTGCACCGATTCGTCGACCCGGAGGACGGCGAGGTCTACCTCTACACGCAGTACGAGCCGGCCGACTCCCGCCGCGTCTTCGCGAACTTCGAGCAGCCGGACCTCAAGGCCCCGTTCCGTTTCGAGGTGCGGGCGCCCGAGGGCTGGACGGTGTGGAGCAACGGCGCCGGTGAACGGGCCGACGGGGTCTGGCGGTTCGCGGAGACGAAGCCGATCTCGACGTACATCACCTGCGTGGTCGCGGGCCCGTACCACTACGTGACCGACTCCTACGAGCGGGTCCTCGAGGACGGCTCCCGTCTGCGGATCCCCCTCGGCGCCCTGTGCCGCAAGGGCCTGGCCCCGCACTTCGACGCCGACGACGTGTTCCTGGTGACCAAGCAGGGCCTGGACTTCTTCCACGACCACTTCGACTACCCGTACCCCTTCGGAAAGTACGACCAGGCGTTCGTGCCCGAGTACAACCTCGGCGCGATGGAGAACCCGGGTCTTGTGACCTTCCGGGAGGAGTTCATCTTCCGGGGCAGGGTGACGCAGGCGTCCTACGAGGGCCGGGCCAACGTCATCCTGCACGAGATGGCGCACATGTGGTTCGGCGACCTGGTCACCATGGAGTGGTGGGACGACCTGTGGCTCAAGGAGTCCTTCGCCGACTTCATGGGCGCGTTCGCGCTGGTCGGCGCGACCCGTTTCACGGACGGCTGGATCACCTTCGCCAACCGCCGCAAGGCGTGGGCCTACCGCGCCGACCAGCTGCCCTCCACGCACCCCATCACGGCCGACATCCGCGATCTGCAGGACGCCAAGCTCAACTTCGACGGCATCACGTACGCCAAGGGCGCGTCCGTACTGAAGCAGCTGGTGGCGTACGTCGGCCAGGACGCCTTCCTGGAGGGCGCCCGCCGCTACTTCAAGCGGAACGCGTACGGCAACACGCGCCTCGGTGACCTGCTGTCGGTGCTGGAGGAGACCAGCGGCCGGGACATGGCCACCTGGGCGCGGGCCTGGCTGCAGACCGCCGGCGTCAACTCCCTCACCCCGCAGGTGCTGTTGACGGCGGACGGCCGCGTGGACGAGCTGGCGGTGGTGCAGGAGGCCGCCGAATCGCACCCCGAACTGCGCCCGCACCGGGTGGCGGTGGGCCTGTACCGCCGTTCCGCGTCGGGGGCGCTGGAGCGGTACGCCCGAGCCGAGGTGGACGTCGACGGCCCGCGTACGGTGGTGGCGGAGCTGGCCGGTGCCGAGGCACCGGAGCTGGTGCTGGTCAACGACGACGACCTCACGTACTGCAAGATCCGCTTCGACGCGACCTCGCTGGAGACCCTGAAGGCGCACCTGGGTGAACTCACCGACCCGCTCGCCCGGGCCCTGTGCTGGTCCGCGCTGTGGAACATGACCCGGGACGCGCTGCTGCCGGCCCGGGACTTCGTCGACCTGGTGCTGCGGTTCGCGGGGCGCGAGTCCGGCATCGGGGTGCTGCAGATGCTGCACGCGTGGGCCGAGTCGGCGCTCGTCCACTACGCGGCCCCCGAGTGGCGGAGCCAGGCTGCCGCGCTGCTCGCCGAGGGTGCCGAGCGGGAGCTGTCCCGCGCCGAGCCCGGCAGCGAGCACCAGTTGGCGTGGGCGCGGTTCTTCGCCCGGACGGCCGCCGACCAGGGCGGTTTCAACCTGCTGAAGGGCCTGCTGGACGGCACGTCGGTGATCGAGGGGCTGGAGGTCGACCAGGAGCTGCGCTGGGCGTTCCTGGAACCGCTCGCGGCGCACGGCCTCGCCGACGAGAGCGTCCTGGCCGCGGAACTGGCCCGCGACGACACGGCGTCCGGCAAGCGGCACCAGGTCCGCTGCCTCGCCGCCCGCCCCTCGGCGGCGGTCAAGGCGCAGGCGTGGGCGCAGGTGGTGGAGTCCGACGCGCTCTCCAACGCGCTGGTCGAGGCGACGATCGCGGGCTTCGACCGGCCCTCGCAGCGGGAGCTGCTCGCGCCGTACGCGCGGAAGTACTTCGAGGTGATCGAGCGGGTGTGGCGGGAGCGGTCGATCCAGATCGCGATGCACGTCGTCCAGGGCCTGTTCCCCTCGCTCCAGGACTCGCAGGAGACGCTGGACGCGACGGACGCCTGGCTCGCGGCCCACGCGGACGCGGCGCCCGCGCTGCGCCGGCTGGTGCTGGAGGCGCGGGACGACCTGGCACGGGCGTTGCGAGGACAGGCGTGCGACACGGCGGCGTCGGTCAGCGAGTAGGCGGAACCCTGGCCAAAGCCTGAGCTCGCCGTCACCGTTACGGAATTCGGGCATCAAACCCCGTAACCCCTGGCCCGCACCGAACGGACCAGGGGTTTTCCGTGCCTACTCGACATCCGAACATCCGTCCTTTAGTGCTGGCTTGTCCGGATTTGTCGACGAGCGTGTAACAAGGGTTCAAGGCCGGATCAATGGCGGGAATCTGCCGGTCATGAACCACAACACCCCGGTCCCCCCGCTCACCCCCCGCCCCCTGAGCCACCTTTCGGAGACGTGCCGCCGGGTGGTGACGGCCGCCCACCTCCGTTCGCACGGCGTCTCCGCCGCTCAGGCCGACGAGCGGTGCCGCCCCGGCGGGCCCTGGCAGCAGATCCTCCCGGGCGTCCTCCTGCTCCACCCCGGCCCGCCGACCAGCGAGGAACGGCTGCACGCGGTGCTGATGTACACGGCGCGGGAGAAGAGCGGGGTTCCGGCCCAGCCCGGCCCGCAGGACCCGCACCGGCCGGCGTACGCGGACGCCGTGATCACGGGTCTGGCCGCGCTCACCCTGCACGGCTTCAGCGCGACCCCTCCCCTGCCGTCCCTCGACCGCGTCGACGTCCTGGTCCACCGGATGCGCCGGCTGCGCTCGACGGGCTGCGTCCGGATCGTCCGTACGGCCGTACTGCCGACCCCGCAAGCCGTGTCGGGCCTGCCGGTCGCCCCGGTCCCGCGCGCTCTGGCCGACGCGGTGGCCGAACTCACGGACGCGGACGCCGTACGCCGGCTGCTGACCGAGGCGGTGCGCGGCCGGCACTGCGAACCGGCGGCGGTGGTACGGGAGCTGAACGACGCGAAGCTGCTCAGCCGGCCGCAGGTGGTGGACGCGGTGGACTCCCTGCTGGCCGAGGGCCGCGCGATCGCGGAGGACCGCCTGTACCGCATGGTCCGGGAGTACGGCCTCCCGGACCCGGTGTGGAACGTGGACCTGCGCCTCCCCGGCGGCCCGCACCTCGGCGGCCTGGACGCGTACTGGGCGGAACAGGCGGTGGCGGTCGAACTCGACACCCGCGCACCCCGCCACGGCAACCGGCAGTCCGACGACGACGCCGACGGCCTGTGGTCCGAATACGCCCGTAAGCGCGAGCACTTGGAGCGGCTGGGCATCACGGTCGTCCACCTCACCCCGAAAAAGCTCCGGGACGCGATGGAACAGCAGGCGACGGTCCTCCGTACGGCCCTGATGGCGGCAACCGACCGGGATCCCGCCGCGTATGTCGTGGTACTGCCCCGGTGATGACGGCCCTTGTACGGTCGTCCCGTCGGCCGGATGGTCGGGTAGGGCCGCACCCTCGCAGCCGCCCTACTCCCGCCACGCGGCCGCGATCCGGGCCCGCTCCTCCCACTGACGCACGCCCGGCCCGTGCGCGTCCCGGCGACGGCAGAACTCCTTCATCCGGCCGCACTTGGCGAGCATCGCGGCCCGGCGCTCCGGCCAGGCGGGGACCGGGGCACCGTACGCGGCGAAGAAGCGGCCGAGGGAGCGCACGTGTTCCGGGTGGTGCGTCCGTACGATCCACTCGCACCAGGCGAGATCCTCGACCGCTTCCCCGAGGCGGGCGAACTCCCAGTCGAGCAGGGCGGTGACCTCGAAGGTCGAGGGGTCGAGAAGGAGGTTCTGCGGCCCGAAGTCACCGTGCACGAGGACCTCGCCCGCCCCGGCGCCCGGGAGGTCCGGCAGGTCCGGCAGGTCCGGCGGCGGCCCGGCGTGAAGACGCCGCAGCAGCTGTCCGCAGGACTCCAGCACCTGCTCCGCCCGCCCCGCGTCGAGGAGTTCCTGGCCGTGAACGCCGGGGACGAAACCGAGGGTGAGGGTGCGGTCGTCGGCGCGGAGCACCGGCGGCACCGGCACCCGGCCGCGCAGCGCACGCAGCAGGGTGTGCTCGCGGTGGAGCCGGGCGGCGGCGTCCGGGCCGTCGTACGTCTTGCGCACGACGGCCCCGTCGCCGAGGGTCCGGTTGGTGTAGCCGTGTCGGAGGGGACGCACTCTCCGATCGTCTCAGCCCTTCTTCAGCACCAGCTCCGTGTTCCGGTCCTCCGGGTCGCCGCCGAGGGTGAGGTTGGCGCCGGGGGCGTTGTAGGAGAGTTCGCGGTACAGGGCGGCGAGACCGGTCTGGGAGAGGTCGGTGAAGTCGGTGCGGTGGGGGGCCGCGGACTCGATGCAGGTGGTGAAGACCGAGAGCGTGCCGTCCTTGTTGTCCGCCAGTTCGATCACCCGGGCCAGTTGCGGGTAGTCGACGTGGGAGGCGGTGGAGATCTCCCAGAAGGAGCGGCCGCCGGACGCCCGGTGCGGGGTGATGTCGTTGCGGTGGATGTGGCCGTTGACCCACGCCAGGACGCCCGCGTGGCGGCCGAGGAGGGCGACGACCTCCTGGCCGTCGTGGCGGCGCTCGCCGGGGCGGGCCGGGTCGGGGCGGGTGTTCGTCATGGACTCGCTGGTGTGGTGGCTGAAGACGACCGCGTACGAGTCCTTGTTCTCGCGGAGCGTCCTGTCCAGCCACCTCAGCTGGGCCGTCCCGATGGAGCCCTGGTAGTGGCCGCCCGCGTCGGTGGTGTCGAGGCTGATGCCGATGACGTCGTCGGCGATGCGGAAGCTGTAGTACTGGGTGCCCGCGTCGAGGTTGGCGGTGGAGTAGCCGTGGCCGACCGGGCCGAGGCCGCGGTGGGCCGGGTCGAGGTGGGCCTTGAGGTACTCGGTGGCGGTGTAGGGTGCGCGCCGCTCGTCGGGCGTGACCGAGCGCATGTCGCGGGTGTGGGCCTTGAGGAAGTCGCGGAACGCGGTGCCCTTCGGGTCCTTGGCGTCCTTGATGGCGTTCTGGAGCTTCTTCGCCTCGGCCGCGGACACGTTCATCAGCTTCCTGCCGCCGACCGCGTACTCGGCGAGCCAGGAGTCGCCGTGGCCGTAGCAGCCGAGCGGCAGGGCGTCGTGGTTGCCGACCGTGGAGTACCAGGGCAGGTTGAGGCCGGGGCTGTTCAACTCCCGGACGGCGGCGGCGAGGTAACCGCTCAGGTGCGGGAAGCCGAGCTGCTTGTCGGCGTCGCGGACGGCCGCGTCGGGCTGCCAGTACTGCTTGATGCCGGTGTTCTGCACGCCCTCGTAGTGCCGCGGGTCACCGGAGTTGGCGGTGACCCGGCCGCCGCTCATCACCGTCAGGAACCAGTCCAGCTCGGTTCTGGCGTTGTTGTCGGTGTTGTCGCCGGTGGTCATGGCGAAGTGGAGCGGGGCGCCGGTGGCGGGGGCGCCGCGCAGCGCGTTGATGCGCTCCACCAGCGCTATGGCGCCGGGCACGGTCAGTGCCTCGTGCGGCCGCCAGGCGTGCCGGTCGGTGGAGCGCAGGTACTCCAGGCGCAGCGGGTGCTGGACGTCGATCAGGTGCATGTCGGTGAGCTGCACGAACGCGGCGAGCGCGGTCCGGCGCCCGGCCCGGCCCGTCTTCGGCGCGGCCAGCTCGGAGCGGACCTTGCGGCTCCAGCCGGGGCCGTCGCCGAGGCGGCGGTAGCCGGAGGCGTTGCGCGGGGCGGCGACCGAGGCGAGGGTGGTGCCGCGGGTGTAGGGGGCCAGGGGTGGGGCCGGGGCCGTGGGGGTCCCCCCGGTCGAGCGAAGCCGAGACTGGTGGAGTGACTGGGCGACAGGGACCTCGGCGGTTTCCGTGCCGGTGGTGGGAGCGGCCTGGCTGTCGGTGGGCCGCAGGGCGTAGCCGACGCCCGCGGAGAGGGTGACCGCCGCGGTGGCGGCGAGGACGGTACGGCGGTTGGTCCCGAGTGCGGAACCGGCGACAGAGCGTGTGCGCGACATGGCGCGATCTCCCCGAGTGCGAACGCGTCGGCAGTGGTCGCGGGCGGTCGCTGTCGCGAACGTCCCGCTCACTACCGATCGTTGGCACCGGGTATGACCTGCGCGTGAACGAGGCGGCAACGCGCAGCGCCGATCACCGTACGTGGATCTTGGACTACCCCGCGCGTCCTCGACCGCACCCCGGACGGCCCGGGGACGGCTACTCCGTGTTCATCTTTCCGGGTAGGGGAGCTGTTCCCGGACCGGGTTCGAGCCGCCCGGCGGCCGGCCGCTCACGCCACAGCCGCAGCCCGATCCCGACCATCGGCACCAGGTTCAGCGCGGGCACGGCGTCCAGGTCGTGCCAGGCGGCCATGTCGGTGGAGCCGCCGATCTCGTAGCGCAGTTCGCCGCCGGTGACCCTGCCCTCGTAGACGAGCCGTACGCCGTGATGGTCGACGGGGCGTTGGAGGCGGCCGGGGAGGACGCTGTGAAAGGAGTCGACGCCGAGCAGACCGGTGACGTCGATGCGGTAGCCGGTCTCCTCGGCCACCTCCCGTACGACGGTGTCGTAGGGGTCCTCGCCGTGCTCCATGCCCCCGCCGGGCAGTACCCACTCCGGCGGTCCGCCGTCCAGCGCCGGGGAGCGGGAGAGCAGGAGCTGTCCGTCACGCACGCATATGGCGTAGGCCGCCACCCTCAACTTCCTTCGCATCCGGGGACGTTAACCCGCCGACGGCCGCCGCTCGGTCGACTTGCCCCTTTTCGGAACTCATCTCCGTCGAGCGCATAGGGGGTTTTCCCCATGCGTCCATATCGATTCGGTCAACTCTCACTAAACATCTTCCTCATCGGTAAAGCTGTGCGCCCGTCCGGGATCGCAATCCGGATCGAAGCGGCCGGGATCGATCGGTTCCGGTCGCACCCCGCTCGTTCCTTTACCTACAAGGGATGCCGATGACCCACACCGCCCAGCGCGATCCGATATCCGGCGCGAGACGCGTGGTCCGGATCGCCGCGGCCGCCGGTCTGGTGGCCGCACTCTCCGCCGCGGGGCCGATACCCATGGCCCTGGCCGCCGACGACGCACCCGTCGCGGCCGACCCGAGCGTCAAGTCCGCCCACGACAAGCTGGGGTCCGACGACGCCGACGCGCTCACCGAGGCCAAGGCCGACGGCGACAAGAGCGTCACGCTGATGGTCGCGACCGCCCCCGGGCAGACCGAGCAGGTCGCCGCACAGCTCGACGCGGTCCAGGGCGGCCTGGTCGGCAAGACCTACGACAAGCTCGGCTACGTCCGCGCCACCGTCCCGACGGGCAGGGCGGACGCGGCCATCGCCGCCGCCACCAAGCTCTCCTCCGTGCACGGTATCGACCTGCGCCAGGAGATCGTGCTGGACGACCCGTCTCCGGCCGCGGACACCGCCGAGGGCGCCGCGAACAAGGGCGGCAAGGGCACCGCCTCCTACCCGGCGCCGGGCAGGAAGACGCCCGCCGAGAACCCGTACAACCCGTCCTTCGAGACGGGCGCCGTCGACTTCGTGCGGGACCACCCGAAGGCGGACGGCCGCGGTGTCACCATCGGCATCCTCGACTCGGGTGTGGACCTCGCGCACCCGGCGCTGCAGAAGACCAGCACCGGCGAGCGGAAGATCGTCGACTGGGTGACCTCGACCGACCCGGTCTCCGACGGCGACGGCTCCTGGCTGCGGATGACCACCTCGGCGGCGGGTCCCGCGTTCACCGCGACCCCCCGCGGCGGCAGCGCCGAGACGTTCAAGGCGCCGGCCGGCTCGTACAGGTTCAGCTACTTCTACGAGTCCGCGACCGCGGGCGGCGACCAGGCGGGCGACGTCAACCGCGACGGTGACAAGACGGACGTCTGGGGCACGCTGTACGACGCCGCCTCCGGCACCGTGCGCGTCGACCTCGACGACGACCTCGACTTCACCGACGAGCAGCCGATGAAGCCGTACAAGGACGGCTACCGGATCGGCTACTTCGGCACGGACGACCCGGCGACCGACGTCGCCGAGCGCATCCCGTTCGTTGTCGAGATCCGCAAGGACGTCGTCTACAACGCCGCGGGCGCCAAGGCCGACTACGTCAACATCGGCATGATCTCCAGCGAGCACGGCACCCACGTCGCCGGCATCACCGCCGCGAACGGCCTGTTCGGCGGGAAGATGAACGGCGCCGCGCCCGGCGCGAAGATCGTCTCGTCCCGGGCCTGCGAGTTCGGCCCCGGCTGCACCAACGTGGCGCTCACCGAGGGCATGATCGACCTCGTCGCCAACCGGGGCGTCGACATCGTCAACATGTCGATCGGCGGCCTGCCCGCGCTGAACGACGGCAACAACGCGCGCGCCGAGCTGTACACGCGCCTCATCGACACCTACGGCGTCCAGCTGGTGATCTCGGCCGGCAACTCCGGCCCCGGCGCCAACACCATCGGCGACCCGGGCCTGGCCGACAAGGTCATCTCGGTCGGCGCGACCATCTCCAAGGAGACCTGGGCCGCCAACTACGGCTCGGTCGTGGAGAAGGGGTACGCGATGATGCCGTTCTCCTCGCGCGGCCCGCGTGAGGACGGCGGCTTCACCCCGACCCTGTCCGCCCCGGGCGCGGCGATCAACACCACCCAGACCTGGCTGCCGGGCGCCCCGGTCGCCGAGGCGGGCTACACCCTGCCGGCCGGTTACTCGATGCTCCAGGGCACCTCGATGGCGTCCCCGCAGGCCGCGGGCGCGTCCGCGCTGCTGCTGTCCGCCGCCAAGGCCAAGAGGATCGACCTCACCCCGGCCACCCTGCGCACCGCGCTCACCTCGACCGCCGACCACATCAAGGGTGTGCAGGCGTACGAGGAGGGGGCGGGCCTCATCGACATCGAGGACGCCTGGGACGCGATCCGCGACGGCGCCACCGCCCACACCTACACGGTGAAGGCACCGGTCGACACCGCGATCGACCAGTTCCTGAAGACCCCGGGCTCCGGCACGGGCCTGTACGACCGTGAGGGCGGGCTCAAGGCCGGCCAGAAGAAGACGTACGACGTCACGATCACCCGTACCTCCGGCTCCGACAAGCCGGTCCGTCACGAGCTGTCCTTCGAGAACAACGCGGCGAAGACGTTCCGGATCCTCGGCTCGGACGAGGTGAGGCTGCCGCTGAACCAGCCGGTGACCGTCAAGGTCCAGGCCGCGCCGAAGTCCGCCGGGCTCAAGAGCGCGATCCTCGAGGTCGACGACCCGAAGACCGAGGGCGTGGACCAGCAGGTCCTGTCGACGGTCGTGGTGTCCGCGCCGGTCAAGTACACCTACGCGGCCTCCTCTTCGGTGCAGCGCAACAGCACCCGGTCGTACTTCGTGACGGTTCCCGAGGGCGCGAAGTCGCTGGAGGTCGCGATCGGCGGGCTGAAGGGCAAGAGCCAGACGCGGTTCATCGCCATCCACCCGTACGGCGTCCCGGTGGACAACACCAGCACCCCGTACTGCTACAACAACTACCTCGACGGCAACGGCTGCAAGCCGGACGTGCGTTCGTACGCCGACCCGGTGCCGGGCGTCTGGGAGATCGAGGTCGAGTCGCGCCGTACGTCGCCGCTCCTCGACAACCCGTACAAGCTGGACGTCTCCGTCCTCGGCGCGGTCTTCGACCCGGAGACCGTGACCGTTCCCGAGGCCAAGGTCGGCACCCCGGCCACCGCCTCCTGGAAGGTGACCAACGGCTTCGCGGCGATCGACGGCAAGCTGGTGGGCGGCCCGCTCGGCTCGGCCAAGTCGGCCCGCCCGACGATCGCCACGGGGCAGACGCAGACCACCACGGTCGAGGTGCCCGCGGGCGCCACGTCGCTGGACGTCGCCATCGGCAACGTCTCCGACCCGGCGGCCGACCTGGACCTGGTCGTGAAGAACGCGGCCGGCACCCAGGTGGGCCTGTCCGCCGACGGTGACTCGGAGGAGGCGGTCTCGGTCCCCACCCCGGCCGCCGGCACGTACACCATCGAGGTCGTCGGCTACGCGGTCCCGTCCGGTTCCACCGCGTACGACTACCAGGACGTGTTCTTCTCCGCCGCGCTCGGCACGGTCACCGTCGACGGCTCGACGCCGGTGAAGCTCGGCACGGGCGACTCGGCGACCGTCTCCGGCAGCGTCGTCGCCGCCGCGGCCGCCCCGGAGGGCCGTGAGTTCTTCGGCCAGGTCCAGCTGGTCAACGCCCGCGGCACGGTCGCGGGCACCGGCAGCGTGAAGATCGAGAAGGTCACGCCGTAACCGATCCGGTACGGCCGAGGGGCGGGCGCCCGTGCCTGGGCGCCCGCCCCTTCCTCATGGGCTCATCCGCAGGTGATCGTGCGTGACTCGGGCAGCGACGCGATGATCCCGGCCCGCTCCCGGGCGACCTCCTGCTCGCCGACCACCCAGTGGTCCGGGGTGGTGGTGTCCTCGGGCACGCCGAGCAGTACCTGGTCGCCCTTCGCCAGGTCGGGGACGTCGTACCGGCCGACCGCGTAGGTCAGCTCGTCCCGGCTCTTCGCCGGTTTGTAGGAGCGGGTCACGCGCACGGTGACGAGCAGCTGTTCGTCATCGGGCAGCTGTTCGAGGCGGGTGACCGTGCCCTCGGCGACCGTGCGGGCGCAGGCCAGGTAGCGGGGGCTGCCGAAGCGGGCGCCGGAGACCTGCTTGGACGCCGCGCTGTCGCCGGCGCTGTCCGAGGCCGCGCCGACCCCTCCCCCCGCCTGCGTCAGCAGCCAGGCCATGCCCGACAGCACGGCCGCGACGGCGGCCACCGCGAGGGTGCCGAAGGCGAGGTCGCGGGCACGTCGGCGGGTCCGTGCGGGACGTACGGGACGTGCGGGACGTGCGGGACGTACGGGAACGGGCTTCACAGCCGGCGGGGGTTCCCCGAGGGCGTTGCCGATGATCCCGAGCTGTTCCCGCAGCACCGCGAGATCGGCCTGGGCCGCCCGGTGCTCCGCCCGGAAGGCGGCGTCCGCGCGGGCCTCGTCCGGGAGCGGATCGTCGGTGAGTGCGGCCATCAGGGCGTCCAGGCCGGCGGGTCCCTCGTGGTCGGCGGTCATGTCACACCACCTCGTCCTCGTGCAGACGGGCCCGCAGGGCCCGGACCGCCGTGTGCAGCCTGCTCTTGACCGTGCCCTCCGGGATGCCGAGCTCCTCGGCGATCCCGCGCACCGGCAGGTCGGCGTAGAAGCGCAGGACGACGACCTGGCGCTGGGCGTCGGGCAGCTCGTCCAGGCCCCGGGCGACGGCGAGGGAGAGCAGGCTGGTGTCCTCGCCGGAGGGGTGTTCCACCTGGCGCAGGGAGGCCAGGCGTTCGCCGACGCGTTCCTGGCGGCGCTTGGCGCGGTGCCAGTCCACGGCCAGGTTGGAGGCGACGACAGCCGCCCACGCGGACACGTCACGCGGCGCCTCGTCCCCGCGCGCCACCCGCTCCAGCAACCGCAGGCGGACCTGCTGCACCCCGTCCGGCAGGTCCGCCTGCGGCACCCCGCCCAGGGCGAGCACCGCTCGCACCCGGCGTTCCTGAGCCGCGTCCAGCGGGTCGTCGAGCCCGTCCCCTACGTCCCCGTGGGCGCGGCGGGCCTTCCTGCGCAGCACAGACACCCCTCCCCTCACCGCGTTTCCTCTACGACGCCGCAGCGCGCGGAAACGTTCGGCCGAGGCGGTGGGATTTCGTTCAGAGGCGTACGTCACACCAGGGCGGGAGGCGGCACAGCTTGCGGCGCGGAGCGGTCGCAGGGCGAATTCCTGCACCTCGGAGGTGGGGCGGCCGGAGTTCCGTGGCCGACGGCCGACCGGGTGTGTCCCACCCCTCGGGCATGGCGGCGAAAGAATTGGACAGGTAGGCCCATGTCGGCCGCATCATGGAAACGTCTCGGCCAGGCAACACGCACGTAAAGCATGTGAAGACAGACAGAGGGAGTCGTCGTGAGGGTCGGAATCGTCGGAGCCACCGGTCAGGTCGGCACGGTCATGCGCAGGATCCTCAAGGAACGCGACTTCCCCGTGACCGAGCTGCGCCTGTTCGCCTCGGCCCGCTCGGCGGGGACGGTGCTGGACGGCGTCACGGTGGAGGACGCGACCACCGCCGACTACACCGGCCTGGACATCGTGCTGTTCTCCGCGGGCGGCTCGACCTCCAAGGCGCTGGCCGAGAAGGTCGCCTCGCAGGGCGCGGTCGTGATCGACAACTCGTCGGCGTGGCGCCGCGACCCGGACGTACCGCTGGTCGTCTCCGAGGTGAACCCGCACGCGATCGCCAACCGTCCCAAGGGCATCATCGCCAACCCGAACTGCACGACGATGGCCGCGATGCCGGTCCTGAAGCCGCTGCACGCCGAGGCGGGCCTGGAGGCCCTCGTCGTCGCCACCTACCAGGCCGTCTCCGGCTCCGGCCTGGCCGGCGTGGAGGAGCTGTTCGAGCAGGTCAAGAAGGTCGGCGAGGACGCGCCCAAGCTGACGCACGACGGCTCGGCGGCGGAGTTCCCCGCGCCGGACAAGTACGTCGCCCCGATCGCGTACAACGTCCTCCCGCTGGCCGGCTCGATCGTCGACGACGGCCTGAACGAGACGGACGAGGAGCAGAAGCTCCGCAACGAATCCCGGAAAATTCTCGAGATCCCCGACCTCAAGGTCTCCGGCACCTGCGTCCGCGTCCCCGTCTTCACCGGCCACTCCCTCCAGGTCAACGCCCGCTTCGCCCGCCCGATCACCGTGGAGCGCGCGAAGCAGCTCCTCGGCGGCGCGCCCGGCGTCGCGGTCACCGAGGTCCCGACCCCGCTCCAGGCCGCCGGCCAGGACCCCTCGTACGTCGGCCGCATCCGCCAGGACGAGACCGTCGACAACGGCCTCGCCTTCTTCGTCTCCAACGACAACCTCCGCAAGGGCGCCGCGCTGAACGCGGTGCAGATCGCGGAGCTGGTGGCGGCGGAGCTGAAGGGCTGACGCCGGTCCGTACGCAGGCGGAAGGGGGCGCCCACCGGTGTGACCGGTGGGCGCCCCCTTCCGCGTACTCGGAAAGCCGGATGCCGCCGCAGCGCCGCGTCTCGTACTACCGCACGGCGTCTACCTCCTGCCCACCGCATAGAGGAAACACCCGTACTCCACCGCCCGCACATGCACCACCGCCACCTCCGGATCGGCGTACGCCTCCGCGCAGGCCGCCTCGAGCGCCTCGGGCCCCTTCACCAGCCGCCCGCCCAGAATGTGCCCCTCCCCCGAGTACCGGCGGACCGTCCGGTGCGCGTCGGCGAAGGGCAGGCCGTCGCCCTCCGGTCCCGCGCATTCCTCCGCGTGGATGAAGACGGGGCCCTGCTCGTCGTACGCCCCTGGATCGACGCCCGTCTCCGCCGCCCAGCGGCGCAAGGGGGCGTAGGAGACCAGGGCGATGCGCTCTCCCGGTTCGCTGCGGCGCAGGCAGCAGCGGAGGGGGGCGCCGCCCTCGTCGTCGGTGACGGGAACCGTCTCGCGTCCCGCGTCGTCGATCACGCGCAGTTCCTTCAGGGCCACCCGGTCGACCGGGTGTACGAGGTACGTCGTCATGTCTGTCGTCATGTCTGTCGTCATCACTTCAGGCTGGTGCCCGTCCGACCCGCCCACCGGCGGTAAACGGACATCGCCTTCCCCGTACCTCCCGTGGAAGGATGGCCGAACCACCCCATGACGAGGAGATGACCGCGTGCCTGGCACCAACCTGACTCGCGAAGAGGCGCAGCAGCGGGCGAAGCTGCTCACCGTTGACTCGTACGAGATCGAACTCGACCTCTCCGGCGCGCAGGAGGGCGGTACCTACAGGTCCGTGACCACGGTGCGCTTCGATGTCGCCGAGAGCGACGCGGACGGCGCCGCGGAGTCCTTCATCGACCTGGTCGCCCCGGCCGTTCACGAGATCGCCCTCAACGGCGACCAACTCGACCCCGCCGAGCTCTTCGCGGACTCCCGGATCACGCTGCCCGGGCTGCTGGAGGGCCGCAACATCCTGCGGGTCGTCGCCGACTGCGCGTACACCAACACCGGTGAGGGGTTGCACCGGTTCGTCGACCCGGTCGACAACCAGGCCTACCTCTACACCCAGTTCGAGGTGCCGGACGCTCGCAGGGTCTTCGCGAGCTTCGAGCAGCCCGACCTGAAGGCGACCTTCCAGTTCACCGTCCGGGCGCCGGAGGGCTGGACGGTCATCTCCAACTCGCCCACCCCGGAGCCGAAGGACAGCGTCTGGATCTTCGAGCCGACGCCGCGCATCTCGTCGTACATCACCGCGCTGATCGTGGGCCCGTACCACTCGGTGCACAGCGTGTACGAGAAGGACGGCCAGTCGGTGCCGCTCGGCATCTACTGCCGGCCCTCGCTCGCCGAACACCTCGACTCGGACGCCATCTTCGAGGTGACCCGGCAGGGCTTCGACTGGTTCCAGGAGAAGTTCGACTACGCGTACCCGTTCAAGAAGTACGACCAGCTGTTCGTGCCGGAGTTCAACGCGGGCGCGATGGAGAACGCGGGCGCGGTGACCATTCGCGACCAGTACGTGTTCCGGTCGAAGGTGACCGACGCCGCGTACGAGACGCGCGCCGAGACCATCCTGCACGAGCTGGCCCACATGTGGTTCGGCGACCTGGTCACCATGGAGTGGTGGAACGACCTGTGGCTGAACGAGTCGTTCGCCACCTACACCTCCATCGCCTGCCAGGCCGCCGCGCCCGGCTCGCGCTGGCCGCACTCCTGGACGTCGTTCGCCAACTCCATGAAGACCTGGGCGTACCGGCAGGACCAGCTGCCCTCCACGCACCCGATCATGGCGGACATCAGCGACCTGGACGACGTCCTGGTCAACTTCGACGGCATCACGTACGCCAAGGGCGCCTCGGTGCTGAAGCAGCTCGTCGCGTACGTCGGCGAGGACGAGTTCTTCGCGGGCGTACAGGCGTACTTCAAGGCGCACGCGTACGGCAACACACGCCTGTCCGACCTGTTGGGCGCCCTGGAGACGACCTCCGGGCGTGACCTGAAGTCCTGGTCGAAGGCGTGGCTGGAGACCGCCGGCATCAACGTCCTGCGCCCGCAGATCGAGACGGACGCCGACGGTGTCGTCACGTCCTTCGCGATCCGCCAGGAGGCCCCCGCCCTGCCCGCAGGCGCCAAGGGCGAGCCCACGCTGCGTCCGCACCGGATCGCGGTCGGTCTGTACGAACTCGACGAGTCCAGCGGCAAGCTGGTCCGCGACGAGCGCGTCGAACTCGACGTCGACGGCGAGCTGACCGCCGTACCGCAGCTGGTCGGCAAGCGCCGTCCGGCCGTGGTGCTGCTGAACGACGACGACCTCTCGTACGCGAAGGTCCGCCTGGACGAGCAGTCCCTCGCCTTCGTCACCGAGCACCTCGGCGACTTCGAGTCCTCCCTCCCCCGCGCCCTGTGCTGGGCGTCGGCCTGGGACATGACCCGGGACGCCGAACTCGCCACCCGCGACTACCTCTCCCTCGTCCTGTCGGGCATCGGCAAGGAGTCCGACATCGGCGTCGTGCAGTCGCTGCACCGCCAGGTGAAGCTGGCGATCGAGCTGTACGCCGACCCGGCCGCCCGCGAGGCCCTGCTGACCCGTTGGACCGACGCCACGCTGGCCCACCTGCGGGCGGCTGCGCCGGCCGGCGACCACCAGCTCGCGTGGGCGCGCGCGTTCGCCGCGACCGCCCGGACGCCCGAGCAGCTGGACCTGCTCGACGCCCTGCTGGAGGGCACGCAGACCATCGAGGGCCTGGCCGTCGACACCGAGCTGCGCTGGTCGTTCGTCCAGCGGCTGGCCGCGGTGGGCCGCTACGACGAGGCGGAGATCGCCGGCGAGTACGAGCGCGACAAGACGGCCGCCGGCGAGCGGCACGCGGCCACCGCCCGGGCCGCCCGCCCGACCGAGGAGGCCAAGGCGGAGGCGTGGGCGTCGGTCGTCGAGTCCGACAAGCTGCCGAACGCCGTCCAGGAAGCCGTCATCGGCGGCTTCGTCCAGACCGGCCAGCGGGAACTGCTCGCCCCGTACACGGACAAGTACTTCGAGGTCGTCAAGGACATCTGGGAGAACCGCTCGCACGAGATCGCCCAGCAGATCGCGGTCGGTCTCTACCCGTCGATCCAGGTCTCCGAGGAGACCCTGCGCAGGACCGACGAGTGGCTGGCCTCCGCGGAGCCCAGCGCGGCCCTGCGGCGGCTGATCTCCGAGTCCCGCGCGGGCGTGGAACGCGCACTGAAGGCGCAGGCGGCGGACGCGGCGGCGCCCGAGTAGGAGTGGTCCGCGCAGGAGTGGTCCGCGCAGGAGTGGTCCAAGCAGCGGTCGGCTGAGCACCAGTCGTCCGAGCACCTGCCGTCTTCTGTACGGCGATGGGGGCGTCCGGCACCGCGCCGGGCGCCCCCGTCCGCCTTTTCCACGTCCCCGCCGATGCGGAGCTGTCCGGCGACCGTCGCCCCGAACGCCAGTGCCATGCCGGTCAGTTGGACCGGCGTCAGCGTCTGGCCGAGCGCGGCCCAGCCGACCACCGCGGCGGTCAGCGGTGACAGGGGGCCCAGGAAAGTGACCTGGGTGGCCGTGAGCCGGCCGATGCCGCGGAACCAGAGCCAGTACGCGACCGCCGTGTTCGCGAGGGCCAGGTAGAGGTAGCCGCCGACCGCCCGGGCGTCCAGCGCGGGCGGCGCACCCTCGACCAGGAGCGCGACGGGGGCGATGAGCAGTCCGCCCGCGGTCAGCTGCCAGGCGGTGAGCGCGAGCGGCCCGACCCCGTCCGGGCGGCCCCAGCGCTTGGTCAGGACCGTACCGGCGGACATCGAGGCGGCCGAGGCGAGCGCGGCCGACACACCCACGGTGTCGAGGGCCCCGGCCGCCTTCAGCACGACCAGGCTCACCCCGAACGCGGCCACCACCCCGGTCAGCACACTCCGTGCCGCCGGCCGCTGCCCCAGCAGCAGCGCCGAGAGACCGACGACGAACAGCGGGCCGACCGACCCGACGACCGCCGCCATACCGCCCGGCATCCGGTACGCCGACAGGAACAGCAGCGGGAAGAAGGCGCCGATGTTCAGCGCCCCGAGCACCGCGGCCTTCCCCCACCACAGGCCCCGCGGCAGCACCCGGGCGAGGGCCAGCAGGACCAGTCCGGCGGGCAGCGCGCGCATGAGCCCCGTGAACAGGGGGCGGTCGGACGGGAGGAACTCGGTGGTGACGGCGTAGGTGGTGCCCCAGGAGACGGGGGCGAGGGCGGTGAGCAGGACGGTCGCGGGCCGCTTCATGACCGGCACCCTTCAGAAGGTGACGTGGCAATAAGTAGCTTAGCGCTAAGCAACTTACAGTCAAGCTACTTGCTTGCGGGTGACCGGCAGCCCACGGATACTCGGTCCATGAGTGCACAGCGCGCCCGGCGCGAGGACCCCGTCGACGCGATCATCGAGCAGTGGTCCGAGGTACGGCCCGACCTCGACACGTCCGCCATGGCGGTCTTCGGCCGGATCCACCGGCTCTCGCGTGCGATGGGCGACCGCATGGAGAAGGCGTACGGGGCGCTCGGCATCGGACGCGGCGAGTTCGACGTCCTGGCCACCCTGCGCCGCTCCGGCGAGCCGTACACCCTCTCGCCCCGCCAGTTGTCGGCGACGCTCATGCTCACCACCGGCGGCATGACCGGCCGCCTCGACAAGCTGGAACGCGCCGGGCTGCTGCGCCGCTCCCCCGACCCGCACGACCGTCGCGGCCTCCAGGTCACGCTCACCGGGGAGGGGCTGACGCTGGTCGACCGGGCGGTCGCCGCGGGCCTCGCCGTCCAGACGGAGGCCCTGTCCGCCCTGGACGCCGAACAGGCCGGCCAACTGGCCGGCCTGCTGCGGGAGTTGCTGCTGTCGACGGAGACGGCGGAGAAGTAGGACCTCGGCCCCCGGCCCACGCCCCCGGCCCGCGCCCCCAGGTCCACGGCCCCCGCCCCACGATCCCGGACCCCCGGTCCTCCGGGGCGGCTCAGCCGACGTGCGCGGCGAGGGCCGCCTCGATCGCGGCCGGCTCGGCGGTGTCCGCCGCCCACGCCACATATCCGTCGGGGCGCACCAGCACGGCCGTACGCCGGTCGCTCGCCCAGTGCTCCCTCGCGAGCCGGTCCTTGCGGGCGGCGCCCAGGTCCTCGTACGACGCGAAGGTCTGCGGTGTGATCAGGACGAACCGGCCGCCGCGCAGGGCCTCGTAGAGGCGGCCGCTCTGCAAGGCGACGTCGGGGACGCGGGTGCCGGTGAGGCGGTGGGCACCCCGGGGCGCCGCGTACTTGTAGCCGATGCCGGTGATCTGTCCGACCATCCTGCGGCGGGCCGGGGCGGCGGTCTTGAGGAAGCCGGTCAGTGCGGAGCGCAGGGCGCGGGTCCAAGGACGCCTGGCCATGCCGAGCCGGACCAGGCCGCCGCTGCTGCGCAGCACGGACCTGCCGACGGGGTGCCGCTCGGCCTGGTAGGTGTCGAGGAGCCGCGGACCCGCGTGGCCGTGGACGACCTGGGCGAGCTTCCAGCTGAGGTTGGCCGCGTCCTGCAGGCCGGTGTTCAGGCCCTGCCCGCCGGCCGGGCTGTGGACGTGGGCGGCGTCCCCGGCGAGGAGGACCCGGCCCACTCGGTACGCGGGCGCCTGGCGTTCGTCGCTGTGGAAGCGGGAGACCCAGCGGGCGTCGTGCATCCCGAAGTCCCGGCCGAAGGCGATCCGGGCGATCTCCTTGATCTCGTCGAGGTCGACGGGCTCGTCGTCGGAGACGTTGCGGCCGTGGTGCCAGCCGAAGACGCGGTAGTACCCGTCCCCGAAGGGCGCGAGGAAGGCGAAGACGCCACGGACGGCGTTGGCGGTGAACACGACCTCGGGCTCCTCGGCGAGCTTCACGTCCGCCAGCACGATGGACCGGATGACGGAGCGGCCGGGGAAAGGCAGCCCGACCGCGTTCCGGACGGCACTGCGCATCCCGTCGGCGCCGACGACGTACGCGGCACGCAGGGTCTCCGCCTTCCCGCCGGATCCGCTCACCTCGAGGGTGACCCCGTCCGCGTCCTGGGTCAGCCCGGTCACCTCGGACTCGTACCGGAACTGAACGCCTGCCGCCACGGCCCGCCGCTCCAGGGCCTTCTCGACCTCGTACTGCGGGATGACGAGCAGGTGGTTGAAGCGGGAGGGGAGGGTGGTGAGGTCGACGTCGAGGCGGGTGAAGAGGCGGAGGCTGTCGAGGGTGCGGCCGGCCGCCTCGACGTCCTCGGCCAGCCCCCGGGCGTCCAGTTGTTCGAGGGTGCGGGCGTGCACGACGAAGGCCCGCGAGAGATTGCTGATCTCGTGGGGGCGCTTCTCGACGAGGGTGACGGGGACGCCGGCGGTGGCGAGATCACCGGCCAGGAGGAGACCGGTGGGGCCGGAGCCGACGACGATCACGGGGGCGGGGGTGCGAGTGGTTTCGGTGGTTCCAGTGGTTCCGGTGATTCCGGTGGTGCTGTCCATGGAGACCTCCTGGGTGCCAACGCCTGTTGGTCAACAACTGTTGGTCAACGCTTGTTGGCAAACCTAGGGCGGTCGACATCGAATGTCAACGGTTGTTGGCCTACGCGTGTTGGCCTACGCTCGTTGGCATGGCTGAGAGCACCTCTTCCCCGCAGGCAAAGCGCTCCGACGCGACCCGGAACGCGATCCTCGCCGCCGCGCGTGAACGCTTCGCGGCCGACGGCTACGAGCGGGCCACCATCCGCGCCATCGCCAAGGACGCGGCCATCGACCCGTCCATGGTGATGCGCTACTTCGGCAACAAGGAGGGCCTGTTCGCGGCGGCCGTCGCGGTCGACCTGAAGCTGCCGGACCTGCGGTCACTGCCGCGGCAGGAGGTCGGCCGGGCGCTGGTGAACCACTTCCTCGACATGTGGGAGGAGAACGAGGTGCTCACCGCGCTGCTGCGGGTCGGTGTGACCAATCAGGACGGGGCGCGGCGCATGCAGGGCATCTTCCGGGACCAGTTGCTGCCGGTCGCCCGCCAGGTGTGCCCCGATCCCGAGCAGGCACCGGCCCGGGCGGCGCTCGTGGCGACCCAGTTGCTGGGACTGGCGCTGACGCGGTACGTGCTGCGTTTTCCGCCCGCCGTCGGGCTGGCCCGGGAGGAGGCCGTGGCGTGGCTGGGGCCGACGGTGCAGCGGTATCTCACGGCGCCGAGTCCCTGAGGGTGCTGCCGGACCGCGGGCGCTGTGGATGGTGCGGGCGGGCACTGCCCGGGCGGTGGGCGCCGGGGTGTGACCTGCCCGGACATGCCGAGGGCGCCGGCCCCGCCCACGTACGGCGTACGGGGGCGGGGGCGGCGCCCCGGAGGAAGCGTGCGGAGCCGGAGCCGGGCTCTGGCGCTGCGACGCCCAGGTCAGGCCTCGGAGGCGGCCTTGGGCTTGGTCTTGACGTTGCGGGTGGTCACGCGGTGCGACTCGTGCGACTTGTCCAGGACCAGCACGAGGCCGGCGATGACCCCGAACAGCACGAGGGGGGCCACGACGTAGAGGCCCAGCGTCTCGATGACGCTCAGGCCCTGGCCGGGGTCGTCGCCGTCGTCGCGGGTCAGCGCGAGGGCGGGGGACGACATGAGCAGCATCATCAGCGTCGTACCGGCAGCCAGGGCGCCGGCGCGCAGGGCGTTCTTCTTGTCCACGGTGCCAAAGTATCTAACGGGGGTCGGCGGTGCGCGTCCGGGGGGGGTCGTATGAGGTGCGGGGGTGGTGCCCCCCGCACCTACGGCGACGGCCGCAGCACCTCCACCAGTGCCCGCAGCCTCGCCGACGCCGCCAGTTGCTCCAGGGTCACCGGACGGCCCTCCGTGTCCGCGACGGGGAGGCGCCAGTTCGGGTACTGGTCCCAGGTTCCCGGAAGGTTCTGGGGGCGGCGGTCGCCGACGCCGTCGGGGAGCCAGATACCGATCATTCTGGCCGGGGTCTGGAGGAGGAAGCGATGGACGGCCTGGATCTCGGCCTCCTCCGAGGAGGGGTCGGGGCCGCCGGCCGTGCCGTGGAGGAGGTCGAGGCGGGTCAGCAGGGCCAGCCACTCCGCGGTGTCCGCCGAGGCCTCGGCCCGCTCCTCCTCCAGGGGTCGGGTCAACAGGCCGAGGCTGTCGCGGAGTTCGACGTGTTCGCCGGTGAGGCGGGCGGCGGTGGGCGGCAGGTCGTGGGTGGTGGCGGTGGCCAGGCAGTCGGCGCGCCAGCGGTCGGGCGGCAGAGGCTGGCCGTCGCCCTCCCAGTCCCGTTCGAACCACAGGACCGACGTACCGAGCACCCCCCGCTCGCGCAGCGCCTCGCGCACCCCGGGTTCGACCGTGCCGAGGTCCTCGCCGATCACCACCGCTCCGGCCCGCCAGGCCTCCAGCACCAGTACGGCGAGCATGGCCTCGGCGTCGTAGTGGACGTAGGTACCCTCCGTGGGCGCCTCGCCCAGCGGGACCCACCACAGCCGGAACAGGCCCATGACGTGGTCGATGCGCAGGGCGCCCGCGTAACGGAACAGGGCTTGCAGCAGGGCGCGGAACGGCTCGTAGCCGGACTCGGCCAGCCGGTCCGGGCGCCAGGGCGGCAGGCCCCAGTCCTGGCCGCGTGCGTTGAAGGCGTCCGGGGGCGCGCCGACGGACATGCCGGCCGCGAAATGATCCTGCTGCGCCCAGGCGTCGGCGCCGCCGGGGTGCACCCCGACCGCGAGGTCGTGGACGATCCCGACCGGCATGCCGGCCTCGCGTGCGGCGCGCTGGGCGGCGGTGAGCTGGGTGTCGGTGAGCCAGGCGAGCCGGCGGTGGAAGTCGACGCGGTCCGTCAACTCCCGGCGGGCGTGGGCCGTTTCGGCCGAGCGGGGGTCGCGCAGGGCGGTCGGCCACTGGTGCCAGTCGGAGCCGTGGACCTCGGCGAGCGCGTACCAGGTGGCGTGGTCCTCCAGGGCCTGGCCCTGTTCGGCGAGGTAGTCGCGGTAGGCGGCGTCCCGGCCGGGCCCGAGCGGCACCTCGCACACCAGCTCCAGCGCCGCCCGCTTCAGCTCCCACACCGCGTCCCGGTCGATCAGCGCGCCCTTCTCCAGTACGGACGCGCGTAGGCGGTCGGCCCGCTCCAGCAGGGGCCGCAGGGCTTCGCGATCCGGCAGGTAGGCGTACTCGGGTACGTCCTCCACCCGCAGGTGGACCGGGTCGGGGAAGCGGCGTGAGGAGGGACGGTAGGGGGAGGGGTCCGTGGGTGCGCCGGGCACCGCACCGGGTACGGCCGCGTGCAGCGGGTTGACCTGGACGAAGCCGGCGCCGAGCGCGCGGCCGGCCCAGGAGGTCAGTTCGGCGAGGTCACCGAGGTCGCCCATGCCCCAGGAGCGCCGCGAGAGGAGGGAGTACAGCTGGACGAGGAGGCCGTACGACCGTCCGGGGTGCGCGGGCAGTCGCGGCGGGGCGATGATCAGATGGGCGTCGGCGGTACGGCCGTCGGGGGCGGTCGCGGTCAACCGGTGCACTCCGGGCGGGAGTCGGTCGATGACGTCGCGGATCTCGCCCTGCTCGGTGGTGATACGCAGCAGGGTGCCGGCCGGGAGTGCGTCGAGGGCGTCGGGCGTACCGCCGCTCCAGCCCACCACGGTCGGCGGCAGCAGCCGCTCGCGCAACTCCTCCTCGCGGGCGGCGAGCGCGGCGCGCACGGCCTCCGGAGTGTCCGCGGCGACGCCCACGGCGGCCAGGGCCCGGGTCACCGCGGTGGCCGAGGCGGCGACCGTACGGCCCGGGGACGGACTGTAGGAGGTGGCGACGCCGTGCAGCGCGGCGAGCCGCGCCAGGTCCTCGGTGGGCGGCTCAACCTGCCGGGGCGTGCTCATGTACGGCTCCGCTGGGTCATCTACGGCTCCGCTGGGTCATCTGCGGCTCCGCCGGGTCATTGGTCCACGGCTCCGCCGGGTCATTGGTCCACGGCTCCGCCGGGTCTTTGGTCTACGACTTCGCGCGGTCATCGCTTGCGGCTCGGCCTGCTTGTCTACGCCTCCGCGTGGGCATCGGACTCGCTGGTCAGCGGGGCGGCGTCGGCGAGGGGCGGCTCGCTGGTGAGGGGCTCGGCGTCGGGCAGGGGCGGTTCGCTGGTCAGAGGAGCCTCTGCACAGGCGCCCTCCGCGCTGAACACGCACAGGTGGAGCTCGGCTGCGGCGGACGGCTCCGCCTCGGACAGGGCGGAGGGGTCCGCCTCGGGTTTGGACAGGGCCGAGAGCAGTAGGTGCGCCGATGCGGCCACGGGGGCCTCCTTGTCGAGTACGACGTGCGGATACCGCAGCCCTACCCAGCGGTCGCGGCGGCAGACGTACACGAAGGAACAACGTGCCTCTCGTCACATTCTGTTCCGCCGCGGTACTTCCTGATCGTAGGCCGCGGCGGTGTTTCCCATGATTCCCCCACGATCACTATTCACTCAGTACATGTAGTCAGTACATAATGATCGCCATGAGCACCCGCCATATCCTGCTGGGGCTGCTCGCCGGAGGGCCGAGCCATGGCTACGACCTCAAGCGACGCCACGACGAACGTTTCCCGCAGGCCCGCCCGCTGGCCTACGGGCAGGTCTACACGACCCTGCAACGCCTGGTGCGGGACGGCTTCGCGGAGATCGAGGGCACCGACTCGGACGGCGGCCCGGAACGGACGACATACCACTCCACGGCCGAGGGAGCGCGTGAACTGGCCGAGTGGGCCGGTCGGATCGCCCCGCCCGCGCCATTCGTGACGAACGAGATCTTCGCCAAGGTCGTCGTCTCGATCCTGTCCGGCGGCGACCCAGCCACCTACCTCCGGAAGCAGCGCGCCGCCCACATGGAGCGGATGCGCGAACTGACGGCGGTCAAGACCGCCGCGGGGGCCGACCTCGCGACCGTGCTCTCGGCGGACTATGCCCTCAACCACCTCGACGCCGACCTCCGCTGGATGACCACCACAGCGGCCCGGCTCACCACCCTGACCGCGGAGGTCGACTCAGCATGAGCAACCCAGTGCCGCTTCTGGCGGCCCGTGACCTCGTCAAGGCACACGGCAGCACTGAGGCCCTGCGTGGCGCCTCGGTCGAACTGCGGGCCGGCGAGATCCTCGCCGTCACCGGCGCCAGCGGCAGCGGGAAGTCGACACTGCTGCACTGCCTGGCCGGGATCGTCCGCCCGGACGACGGCACGGTGACCTATGGCGGGGAGCGGCTCGACCAGTTCCCCGAGAAGCGGCTGAGCGAACTGCGCCGTACCGAGTTCGGCGTCGTCTTCCAGTTCGGGCAGCTGATCCCCGAGCTGACCGCGCTGGACAACGTGGCGCTGCCGCTGCTGCTGGCCGGCACCTCCCGCGAGGACGCCCACCAGCGGGCTGGCGAGTGGCTGGAGCGGTTCGGGGTGCGGGGGCAGGCGGAACTGCGGCCCGGCGGCATGAGCGGTGGCCAGGCCCAGCGGGCCTCACTGGCCCGGGCCCTGGTGACCGGGCCGAAGGTCGTCTTCGCGGACGAGCCGACGGGCGCGCTGGACTCCTTGGCGAGCGAGCAGGTGATGACGGCCCTGGTGCAGACGGCCCGCGAGTCCGGCACGGCGGTCCTGCTGATCACGCATGACGACCAGGTGGCAGCGTACGCGGACCGCGAGGTACGGCTGAGCGACGGAACCGTGTCGGCGCTGGAGGTGACCGCATGAGCTCCGTACGGCCTGTGGGCTCCCTCAACTCTCAGCGCTCCATACGCTCCCTGCGCACCGACCTGCGGATCGCCTGGCAGCTCACCCGGGGTTCCGACCGGCGGGAAGGGTGGCGCGTCACGCTCACGGCGCTGGGCGCCGCACTCGCGACCGGCATCGCCCTCGCGGCCGTCACACTGGCCTCGCTCCGGGGCACATACCAGGTGCCCGTAGGACACGAACTGCTGGACGAGCCCGGAACCCGCGCCGGAGTGATCCTCGCCCTGCTGCTCCTGCTGATTCCCGTGCTCGGGTTCCTCGGCCAGTGCGCCCGTATCGGCGCCGTGCACCGCGACCGGCGGCTGGCCGGGCTGCGGCTGGCCGGGGCCGCCCCCTGGCAGGTGCGCCGGATCGCCGCGCTGGAGACCGGGCTGGCCTGTCTTCTCGGCTCGGTGGCCGCCACCGTCGTCTCGGTGGCGCTGCTGCAGCGCCTGTGGGACCGGCCGACAGCCCTCGCCTGGACCGGCGTGGCGCTGGTCGCCGTCGGTGTCCCGGTGCTGGGCGCGGCGGCGAGCGCCTTGGCGCTGCGCCGCGTGGTGGCATCGCCGCTGGGCTGGGTACGCCGGCTGCGGCCGCGCACGGGCCGGGGTCCCGGCCTGCTGTTCCTGGGGGCGCTCCTCCTGACGGGGGCAGTGGCTCTCGTCACGGTCACCAGCATCTCCACGGGCACGACCGGCCGGGGGTACGGGAAGACGCCGCTGATGGTGTTCGGCCTGGTCGTCACGGTCGGCGCGGGCGCGGTGTGGCTCGCGGGCGCCGTGGCCGGAGGCCTCGGCTCGCGGCTCGCGCGCCGGGCCCGGACGGCGGCGACGCTGATCGCTGCGGAACGGCTGCGCAACGACCCGTGGGCGGCGGCCCGCACCCACGCGGCCGTACTGCTCGTGACGGTCGTGGGCACGGGCTTCGTCGGAGTACGGCAGGTGATGCTCGCCGATCTGCGCGCCCAGCATCGCGCTGGCCGGCTGGGCATGGACATGAGCTACTACACGACGGGGCTCGATCTGACGGCCGCCGCGATCCTTGTCGCCCTCGCGATCGTCCTGTCAGGTCTCGCCGTCGGCACCGCCGAGGCCCTGGCCACCCGGCGCCGGGGCCTGGCCGCCCTGACCGCGGCCGGGGTGCCGCGCGCAGTGCTGGGCCGGGCGCTGCTTCTGGAGACCGCGCTGCCGCTGCTCCCCGCGGTCGCGCTGGCGGGCACCGGCGGTATGGCGATCGGCGTCTGGTACGCCGCGCTCGCCACGGAGCACACCACCCCGGCCGTGCCGTACGTGGCTCTCCTGGTCCCGCTCGCCGTGTACGCGGCCTGTCTGCTGGCCGCGGCCACCTCGCTCCCGTTGCTGCGCCGCTCGCTCCACCCGGCGGAGCTGCGGTACGCGTGACCCCATGACCGCCGGCCCCGGGGGCACGGGGGACCCCCGGGGCCGGCAACGGCCTGTCCGGCGACGCGGATGGCTCTGCCCGGACAACACAAAAGCCCGGATCGTCGTCAGGCGGAAATGCCGTCGATCCGGGCCAGGGCGTCGTCCGCGCCGTACGGCTGCAAGTACGGCAGCCAGCGCGGATCCCTGTGGCCGGTCCCGATGATGCGCCAGGCCAGGCCGGTGGGCGGGGCCGGTTTGTGACGCAGCCGCCAGCCGATCTCGACGAGATGGCGGTCGGCCTTGACATGGTTGCAGCGGCGGCAGGACGCGACGACGTTGTCCCAGACGTGCTTGCCCCCGCGACTGCGCGGGATGACGTGGTCGACGCTGGTTGCGACACCACCGCAGTACATGCACCGGCCCCCGTCACGGGCGAAGAGCGCCCGCCGGGTGAGCGGAACGGGCCCGCGGTAGGGAACCCGCACGAATCGCTTGAGCCGGACCACGCTGGGTGCGGGGACGGTGACGGTCGCGCTGTGCATGAAGGCGCCGGACTCCTCGAGGCACACGGCCTTGTTCTCCAGGACGAGGATGAGTGCGCGGCGGAGCGGTACGACGCCGAGCGGCTCGTACGACGCGTTCAGGACCAGGACATGCGGCACGGATGGCCTCCTCGGACGCCGGCGGCGCGTGGCTCGCGCCGGGACGATTTCGTAGTCAGTCTCCCCTCAGGCCTGGTGGAAGCGCCACCATGTCCCGGTAACGGGCTGGGAGTGTTTTCGACCACATCCACTTCATTCCCACGATCATGAGTTGTTCATCCCACCTGTTCATCCCCAGGTCGGCGCGCCCTCTCCCCCGAACATTGCAACGATCCACACACGATGCCCCGATAGTGTGGTGGAGCTGCCCCACCGGTGACCTTTCCGTGACCTTGAAGCACGACGTACGACCGGACGTACGCCCGTACGACCCCACGCCGTACGAACCTGACCGCGACCGGAGGGGCGGACCGCTGCACTGGAGGTACCTGCCGTGTCCTTGTCCGCCGTCCTACTGGCCGTCGGTCCGTCGCCGTCGCCGTCTCCCTCGGGAACGCCGACCGCTCCGGCGGTGCCGTCGCTCCAGGACGCCCAGGAGAGCGCGACGAACGCCGCCAGCTGGGTCCAGCAGAACTGGTCCACATGGCTGGCGATCGGCCTCAGGGTCCTGCTGATCCTGGTGATCGCCGCGGTGCTGAGAGTCGCGGTGCGGCGGGCGATCACCAAGCTGATCGACCGCATGAACCGCACGGTCCAGTCGGTCGACGGCACATCGCTCGGCGGACTGCTGGTGAACGTGGAGCGCCGCCGTCAGCGCTCGCAGGCCATCGGCTCGGTGCTGCGCTCGGTGGCCAGCTTCCTGATCCTGGGCACCGCGGCCCTGATGGTCCTGGGCACCTTCGAGATCAACCTCGCCCCGCTGCTGGCGTCCGCCGGTGTCGCGGGCGTGGCGATCGGTTTCGGCGCGCGGAACCTGGTCACGGACTTCCTCTCGGGCGTGTTCATGATCCTGGAGGACCAGTACGGCGTCGGCGACACGATCGACGCGGGCGTGGCCTCCGGCGAGGTCATCGAGGTCGGCCTGCGCGTGACCAAGCTGCGCGGCGACAGCGGTGAGATCTGGTACGTCCGCAACGGCGAGGTCAAGCGCATCGGCAACCTCTCCCAGGGCTGGGCGACGGCCGGCGTCGACGTGACCGTCCGGGCCGACGAGGACCTCGACAAGGTGAAGCGGACGCTCAACGAGGTCGCCGAGAGGATGAGCAAGGAGGAGCCCTGGAACGAGCTCCTGTGGGGCCCGATCGAGGTCCTCGGCCTCGACAGCGTCCTGCTCGACTCGATGGTGGTGCGGGTCTCCGCCAAGACGATGCCCGGCAAGTCCCTCACCGTCGAACGCGAACTGCGCTGGCGCATCAAGCGCGCCTTCGACGCCGCGGACATCCCGATCGTGGGTGGCCCGCCCGCCCCGGCCCAGGAAACCGAGTTAGCCGACCCCACGGCCGCGGTGGCGCCCCCGTCGGTGTACGCCAACTCGGCATCCCCCCAGGCGGAAGCGGCCTCTCCGATCGTCCAGCCGAGGTCGGCGCCGAAATAGGGGTGCGACGGCGGCGCCGTATCGATTCAGCACGCTCGTTCGAGTGAACGGTCGGGGCATCCCGGCGCGGAGCGCGCTCGGGGTGCCCCATCGTTCTGCCGGGGAGCCCGAGGCGGGCTTAGCCTGGCAGCAGCGTGACGAGGAGAACCAGGGATGAGCGCCGAACCCATCACGGAGCCGGTCATGACGCAGGACCCCATCGATCTGTTGATCGCGATCGAGGAGGCGTCCGTGGCGCCGATTCGACCCGAGTACGTCGAGGGGATGGCCATCGTGCCGCCGCAACCGAACGACAACCACAACGACGGTGCTTTCAAACTCGCAGTTCAGTTCTTCACCACGGGATTCGAACTTGCGGGGATGGGCAACGGCTACCGTGCCGCCCACAAGGACGGCAGGACGATGGCCCTCGTCATCCCGGACTTCTACATTCGCCGCCGCAAGCCGACCGAACTCGACGAGTCGTACCGCAAGGCCCACAAAGGTTGGTACCCCATCGACATGATCGCCCTCGTCGGCGAGGTCACCTCCACCAACCACGAGACGGACACCGGCCCGAAATTCCGCATGTACGCCGCCGCCGGCATCCCCGTCTACGTCCTCGTCGACCGGCACAGCGGGACGGCCCACTGCTACACGGACCCCGTTCTCCCCGGCGACGACCCCACCGAGGCCTACTACGCCACCGACATCAAGGTGAACCTCGGCGAGCCGCTTCCGCTCCCGGGGCCGTACCCCACTGTGGACACGGCCCCGTTCCTCACGGACTAGCCGCATGGGCTTGGACCGACAGCCGTTGATAACTCGCTGGGCGCACCGGTACAACTGACGAGTGACAGAACCCGCCCCCGGCCCTGATGGCCGCCTCGCCCCGCAGCCGGGGCGGTGGACCAAGCAGTCCGCGGGCGCGACGTTCGCCGCCGTCGCGGCATTCGCCGTCACCCGCGACGCCACGTTCGGGCTCTTCAGGCGGACGCTGCCCGGCTGGGCGTACACGTCCACGGTCCTGGCGAGCCTCGCCGCGTCGGTTGTCGCCTACGGCCTTGCCGTGTGGTGGATCAGGCGACTGCCGTAGCGGGCTCGTGACCGGGCCGCGGTGCCGTCGCACGCCTGCGTCGGGAACATCGCGGCCGGCCTGCTCCGCAACGCTCCCGACGCCCGGCGCCCGCGTTTTACTCCTGGAGGTTCTTCCTCTGAACCAGGTCGTCCGCTGTGGTCGGCCGCTTGATCGTGAAGTTCACCGTGTACGAATCGCCTGCGCAGGTCACGGTGGCCACGGCAGGTGCGCCTGCAGTGGGGATCTTCTGGAAGGTGACCGAGTACGCGCCCGCGTTCTCCACGCCCGGATTTTTATCGGTGATGGTTTCCTGGCCCGCCTTTATCGACACTGACTGGGGAGATACTCCGCTGTTGCAGTCTCCGACCGACCCGGTGACCACGACCTCTCCGCTTTGCGGGTCGGCTGCCGCCTGGCTCGCAGCCGCGAGCGAGGCCACGGCTGTCAGAGGGAGTACCGATGTGACGGCGAGAATTGCGACGCGATTGCGCATTTCTTCTCCTAGCTTTTCGGCTCACACTCCGAACGGCTGGGCGTGAGACATGAATTGCCTCTACCAAGGTCTGGCCTGGGCCCGTCATGGTCAAGGGGAACAAATACCCGCGAATGACGGGGCAGGACTACCCACAGCAGCTGCCTGCTGCGGCTCTATCCCCGGTCGAGAAGCCCGTATTCGATAGCGAGCCGGGTCAGATCGGGGCGGCGTCGGTAACCCGTTTTCTCGCGGATTCGGTCGAGGTGCGACTGCACGGTGTGCTTGCTGATGCACAGCTTCTCGGCGATTTCATTGTCCGTCGCGCCGTTGACGACAAGCCTCAGGATGTCCTGCTCCCGGCTCGTGAAGTGCGGAGATGTCTCCAGCAGACAGTCGGTGGCCGCGGACACGTAGCTGCGGCCCGAGCCCACGACCCGAATCGCCGTCAGCAGTTCCTCCACCTCGGCCTGCCGGCTCAGATATCCGCTGGCGCCCGCCCGGATCACCTGAACCGCGTCGATCTGCGCACCGGACGACGTGATGATGACGGCGTGCCCCCGCTTCCGCAGCTTCGTCACGGCCGCCGCGAGCCTCGGGGGCGACTGCTGCAGGTCCACCAGGACCACGTCGGCGCCACGCAGACTGCCGTCCGCGGCCTGGAGCGATGACGCCGCGACGATCAGCCGGAGGTCAGGAGCGGTGCAGACCAGCTGCGAAACGCCGTGCCGGAAGAGGGGACAGTCCCCGATGACCGCGATACCCGTGAACCCGGTACTCACAGGCCGCCACCGGTGCCCGGCGAAGTGGAGAGCCGAGCACGTCCGTCGTCCAGCTCGGGCATGACCGTGGCCCTCGCCTCAGCGCAGCCGCTCATGGACCCCTCCGATCTCGCACGGACTCGCACGCGGACACCTGGTCCCCAGCCTCGGCGGGTCCGGGGAGTCGAGCGCGTCGGGTTAGCCCGTCCGAGTCGGCGCCTGCGGCCGCGTGCACCGGCACCCGCGTCTGCGGCCAGGTAACGACTCTGTTGCCTCCCCCGAAGCCCATTGACGCCCCCGCCACCTCGCCCTTATGGTCCAGGCCAGAAGACAGGAAACCTTCCTAACAGTTACCACCGGGTGGACTTCACGGCCCGGTCACTGGGAACCTGGACAGCCGAAAGGCAGGTGTCGACCCCATGGCAGGAACCGCCGGTACGCCGGGCACCCCGAGCGTGCTGCGCGCCATGAACGACCGCGCCGCCCTGGACCTCCTCCTGGAGCACGGGCCGCTGTCCCGCACGCGGATCGGCAAGCTCACCGGCCTCTCGAAGCCGACCGCGTCCCAGCTGCTGGCCCGCCTGGAGGCATCCGGGCTGGTCCTGGCGACCGGCACCAGCGAGGGCCGCCCGGGCCCCAACGCCCAGCTGTACGAGGTCAATCCGGCTGCCGCGTACGCCGCCGGGCTCGATGTCACCCCCGAGCGGGTCCTGGCCGCCGTCGCCGACGTCACCGGCCGCACGGTGGGGTCGTACGAGCTCCCGACCCCGGGCAGACGTCCCGCCCAGCCCGTCGTCCAGCAGGTCACCGCCGCCCTGGACGGCGCGGTGAAGGCCGCCGGGCTCGCCCGGGACGACGTCCACCGGCTCGTCATCGGCACCCCCGGCGCCTTCGACCCGAACACCGGCCGGCTGCGCTACGCCTCCCACCTGCCCGGCTGGCACTCCCCCACGCTGCTCGACGACCTCGCCGCCGCCCTGCCGATGCCGGTCGGGTACGAGAACGACGTCAACCTCGTCGCCGTGGCCGAGCAGCGGCTCGGCGCGGCCCGCGGGCACGGCGACTTCGTACTGCTGTGGAACGAGGGCGGCCTCGGCGCCGCCCTGGTCCTCGGCGGGCGGCTGCACCGCGGCTGGACCGGCGGCGCCGGCGAGGTCGGCTTCCTGCCGGTGCCGGGTACCCCTCTGGTCCGGCAGGTGAGCAAGGCCGGCAGCGGTGGCTACCAGGAGCTGGCCGGTTCGCAGGCGATCCCCAAGCTGGCCCGTGAACTCGGCGTCCAGGAGATTCCGTCGGGCCCGTACGCCGAGGTCGCCGCCGCCCTCGTCGCACGGGCCGCGGAGGCGGACGACGGCCCTCACCGGCGACTGCTGGAGGCGTACGCGACCCATCTCGCCACCGGTCTCGCCTCCCTCGTCTCCGTCCTCGACCCCGAACTCGTCGTCCTCAGCGGCGCCTCGCTCACCTCGGGCGGAGAACCCCTGCGCGCCCTGGTCCAGGCCGAACTGGAGGAGCTGGCCGCACCCCGGCCCCGGCTCGTCGTCGGCGACGTCCGCGAACACCCCGTGCTGCGCGGCGCGTTGGAGAGCGCGCTCTCCGCAACCCGCGACGAGGTCTTCGACACCTCGCGCTGAGCCCCACCCTCAGCCCACCAGCCCCACATCGCCACGGTCACCCGACCACCCTCATCTCGTCACCCGCACCGCGTCACCCCTCGCCTCGGCACCCGCATCGCACCACCCGCGTCACCCGCATCTCACCACCGACTCTCATCCCACCCCCGCCCTGCCCTAGGGAGACCCCGTCATGCCCGGAATGCCCCGTAAAGCGGCGCTCGCACTGGCCGCCTCAGCCTCGCTCGCCCTTCTCGCCACCGCCTGTACCGGCCAGTCCGGCTCCGAGGCGAGCGACGACGCGTCCAAGGACACGACCCTCAACTTCTGGCACGCCTGGAGCGCGCCGAACGAGGTGGCGGGCGTCAAGTCCCTGGTCGCCGGCTTCGAGAAGACGCACCCCAACATCCACGTGAACGTCGTCGGCAACATGACCGACGACAAGATCAACCAGGCGCTGCGGACCGGCGGCACCAAGGCTCCCGACGTGATCTCGTCCTTCACCACGAACAACGTCGGCAAGTTCTGTTCGTCGGGGGCGCTCGTCGACCTCAACCCCTTCTTCAAGAAGGCGGACATCGACCCGGAGCAGACCTTCCCGAAGGCGATGAATGAGTACACGCAGTTCGACGGCAACCGGTGCAGTGTGCCGTTGCTGGGTGACGCGTACGGCCTCTACTACAACAAGACCGCCTTCCAGAAGGCCGGCATCAAGACCCCGCCGAAGACGTGGTCCGAATTCGCGACTGACGCCAAGAAGTTGACGATCTCGGACGGCGCCGGCTACAAGCAGCTCGGCTTCATGCCGGACTACCACGGCTGGGAGACGACCACCGAGCACTACCTCGGCCAGTTCTCCCCCACCTATTTCGACTCCAGCGGCAAGTCGAACATCGCCAAGGACCCCGCTTTCCAGGCCGCGTTCACGCTCCAGAAGAAGCTCGTCGGCGAACTCGGCGGATACAAGCGACTGGAGAACTTCCGCTCCACGCTCGGTGACGAGTGGGGCCCCAAGCACCCCTTCCAGACCGGCCAGGTCGCCATGCAGCTGGACGGCGAGTGGCGGCTGGGCATGGCGATGGAGGCCAAGCCGGGCTTCGAGATCGGCGTGGCCCCGCTGCCCGTCCCCGACGACCAGGCCGACCAGTACGGCAAGGGCTACATCACCGGCACCATCGCCGGCATCGCCGCCACCAGCAAGAAGCAGAACGCGGCCTGGGAATTCGTGAAGTACATGACGACCGACACGGACGCGGTGGTGAACTTCTCCAACGCCATCCACAACGTGCCCTCCACGCTGGCCGCCCTGAAGTCGCCGAAGCTCAAGTACGACCCGCGCTTCAAGACGTTCCTCGACATCGCCGCCAACCCGAACTCCACGACGTCCCCGGCCTCCGTCAACGGCGGTGTGTACCTCGCGACGATCCAGAACTTCGGGTACGACTACGAGAGCGGCAAGGTCAAGGACCTCAAGGCGGGACTGGCGAGCACGGCCAAGCAGATCGACACGGACATCGCGCAGGCCAAGTGATGAGCGCGATCACCCTGGGATCGAAGCGCCGCCCGCCCGGCCTGGCCGCCAAGCAGCGGAAACAGGCGCTGCGCACCCTCGCCTTCATGTCGCCCTGGCTGATCGGCTTCGCGGTCTTCTTCGCGTACCCGCTGATCTCGACGGCCTATTTCTCGTTCATGCACTACGACGGCTTCAAACCGCCGACGTGGAGCGGAACGAAGAACTGGACGTACGTCTTCGAGCACTACCCCTTCTTCTGGCCGGCCCTGCGCAACACCCTGTGGCTGGTCCTGGTCATGGTCACGCTCCGGGTCCTCTTCGGCCTCGGAGTGGGCCTCCTGATCACGAAGATCAAGACGGGCACGGGTGTCTTCCGCACCCTGTTCTACCTGCCCTACCTGGCCCCTCCGGTGGCGGCCACCATGGCCTTCGCGTTCCTGCTCAACCCCGGTACGGGCCCGGTCAACTCGATCCTCGAGAAGTTCGGCATCCCCGGTCCCGGCTGGTTCAACGACCCCTCCTGGTCCAAGCCGGCCCTCACCCTGCTCGCCCTGTGGGGCATCGGCGACCTGATGGTCATCTTCATGGCCGCGCTGCTCGACGTACCGCAGGAGCAGTACGAGGCCGCGGAGCTGGACGGGGCGTCGGCGTGGCAGCGGTTCCGTTACGTCACGCTGCCGAACATCTCGCCGATCGTCATGTTCGCCGTGGTCACCGGCGTGATCCAGACCATGCAGTACTACGCGCAACCGCTGATCGCCGGGAAGGTCGCCTCGGGCGTGATCCAGGGCGCGGGCACGCAGTTCGAGCCCGGCTACCCGGAGAAGTCGACCCTGACCCTCCCGCAGCTCGTCTACAACCTCGGCTTCCAGCGTTTCGACTACGGCTCGGCGTGCGTGGTCGCCCTGGTGCTCTTCGCCCTGTCGATGGTGTTCACCGCGTTCTTGATGCGGCGCCGCGGCGGTCTCATCCAGGCAGGTGACTGATGACTCAAGTACTGGACAAGCCGGTGCGGTTGAAAGAACCGGTGTCCCCCGCCGAGCGGACGGCCCGCCGCCGCGGTCTGCTGGAGTGGATCGCGATCCACTCCCTGGGCGTCGCCGCGGCCCTGTTCTTCACGCTCCCCTTCGTGTTCGTCCTGCTGACCTCGCTGATGAGCGACACCCAGGCCCTCAGCCGCGACCTGATCCCGCACACCTGGGAATGGGGCAACTACCGGAAGGTGTTCGACACTCCGGGCTTCCTGACCTGGTGGAGGAACACGCTGCTGTACGCGGGTGCGGGCACGGCGCTGACGGTGGTGTCGTCGGTTCCCGTGGCGTACGCGCTCGCCAAGTTCCGCTTCCGGGGCCGCAATCTGTCCCTGATGCTGGTGATCTCGATGATGATGCTGCCGCCGCAGGTGGTCATCATCCCGATGTACCTGTTCTGGGCGAAGCAGCTGGACCTGTCGGGCACGCTGTGGCCGCTGATCATCCCGATGGCCTTCGGTGACGCGTTCTCCATCTTCCTGCTGCGCCAGTTCCTGACGACGATCCCGAACGAGTACCTGGACGCCGCGAAGGTGGACGGCTGCGGCGATCTGCGGACCCTGTTGAAGGTCGTCATCCCGATGGCCAAGCCGGGTATCGCCGCCGTCGCGCTCTTCCAGTTCTTCTACGCGTGGAACGACTACTTCGGCCCGCAGATCTACGCCTCGGAGAACCCGGGCGCCTGGACCCTCAGTTACGGCCTGGAGTCGTTCAAGGGCGCCCACCACACCGACTGGAACCTCACCATGGCCGCGACCGTGCTGGTCATGGCCCCCGTGATCCTCGTCTTCTTCTTCGCCCAGAAGGCGTTCGTCGAGGGCGTCACGCTCACCGGAGTGAAGGGTTAGGCAGACATGCAGCATCTTCCCGGGGGGCATCCCCCGGACCCCCGGCCGATGGTCGTCGTCCCGGGCATCTGGAAGCGAGGCACCCCTCAGTGAAACTCACCGTGGTCGGCGGAGGCTCGACCTACACCCCCGAACTCGTCGACGGCTTCGCCCGTCTGCGTGACACCCTGCCGGTCGAGGAACTGGTCCTGGTCGACCCGGCAGCCGACCGTCTGGAGCTGGTGGGCGGGCTGGCCCGCCGGATCTTCGCCAAGCAGGGACACGGCGGCCGGATCGTCACCACCTCCGACCTGGACGCGGGCGTCGAGGGCGCCGACGCCGTGCTGCTCCAGCTCCGCGTCGGCGGCCAGGCGGCCCGCGAGCAGGACGAGACCTGGCCCCTGGAGTGCGGCTGCGTCGGCCAGGAGACCACCGGTGCGGGCGGCCTGGCCAAGGCGCTGCGGACGGTCCCGGTGGTGCTCGACATCGCCGAGCGGGTCCGCCGTACGAACCCGGACGCGTGGATCATCGACTTCACCAACCCGGTCGGGATCGTCACCCGCGCCCTGCTCCAGGCCGGCCACAAGGCGGTCGGTCTGTGCAACGTGGCGATCGGCTTCCAGCGCAAGTTCGCGGGCCTGCTGGGCGTCACACCCGCCGACGTCCACCTCGACCACGTGGGCCTCAACCACCTCACCTGGGAGACGGGCGTACGCCTGGGCGGTCCCGAGGGCGAGGACGTCCTGCCCAAGCTGCTGTCCGGGTACGGCGACGCGATCGCCGCCGACCTGCGCCTGCCCCGCCCGCTCCTGGACCGCCTGGGCGTGGTCCCGTCCTACTACCTGCGCTACTTCTACGCCCACGACGAGGTCGTACGGGAGCAGCGCACCAAGCCCTCCCGGGCCTCCGAAGTGGCCGAGATGGAACGCCGGTTGCTCGAGATGTACGGGGATCCGGCCCTGGACGAGAAGCCGGAGCTGCTGGCCGAGCGGGGCGGCGCCTTCTACTCGGAGGCGGCCGTGGACCTGGCCGCGGGCCTGCTGGGCGGGAGCGGCAGCCCGTACCAGGTGGTGAACACGTACAACCGGGGCACGCTCTCCTTCCTCCCCGACGACGCCGTGATCGAGGTGCAGGCGGCGGTGGGCCACAAGGGCGCCACCCCGCTGTCCGTGCCGACCGTGGACCCGCTGTACGCGGGTCTGATGGCGAGCGTGACGGCGTACGAGGACCTGGCTCTCACGGCCGCCCTGCACGGCGGCCGTGACCGGGTCTTCCGGGCCCTGCTGGCCCATCCCCTGGTCGGTCAGTACGCGTACGCCGAGTCCCTCACCGACCAGCTGATCGCACACAACCGGGAGCATCTCGCGTGGGCCTGACCGCAAGTGTCCTCGCCGTCGACGCGGGCAACAGCAAGACCGACGTCGCGGTCGTGGCGGCCGACGGGACCGTCCTCGCCACGGCCCGCGGCGGCGGGTTCCGGCCACCGGCGGTGGGCGTCCGGGCGGCGGTGGACGAGGTCGCGGACGCGGTGGAGCGGGCGTTCGCCGCGGCCGGCGTCACGTCGGTCGACCACGTCTCCGCCTGTCTCGCCAACGCCGACTTCCCCGTGGAGGAGGAGCAGTTGGCGGCCGCGCTGCAGGCCCGCGCGTGGGGAGCTGGTACGCAGGTCCGCAACGACACCTTCGCGGTGCTGCGGGCCGGCGTCACCGAGCCGCGCGGGGTCGCCGTCGTGTGCGGCGCGGGCATCAACTGCGTCGGCATGCGCCCCGACGGCCGCACCGCCCGCTTCCCCGCGCTCGGCCGGATCTCCGGCGACTGGGGCGGCGGCTGGGGCCTGGCGGAGGAGGCCATGTGGCACGCCTCCCGCGCGGAGGACGGCCGCGGGGCACCCACGGCACTGGCACGGACGCTTCCCGCCCACTTCGGGCTCACCTCCATGTACGCGCTCGTCGAGGCCCTGCACCTGGAGCACGTCGAGTCCGCCCGGCGGCACGAGCTGACCCCCGTGCTGTTCGCCACGGCCGCCGACGGCGACCCGGTCGCCCGGTCGCTCGTCGACCGTCTCGCCGACGAGGTGGTGACCATGGCGACGGTGGCGCTGACGCGGATCGACCTGCTGGAGGAGGAGACACCGGTGGTCCTGGGCGGCGGCGTGCTGGCCGCCCGGCACCCCCAACTCGACGACGGCGTACGGGACCTGCTGGCGGCCCGGGCCCCCAAGGCGGTCCCGCGGGTGGTGACCGCGCCCCCGGTCCTGGGCGCTGCGCTGCTGGGGCTGGACCGCGCGGGGGCGCGGGAGGAGGCGCACGAGCGGTTGCGGGCGTACTTCGCGTAACAGCGCGCTTCCCCACGGGATGCCTGGAACCGAACCGATTCCGACAGCGTATTGATGGGCAAGGGGTTGTGCGCGGGAGGTTGTGCGCAGGGGGCGCGGTCAGGCCGCCGGCGGTGTTCACTGCGATCCGATCAAGATCCAGCGAAGGCCGGTGCGGATGTCAGTCCCGGCAGCGATACTTGCGGCGATGGATGACCATGGGGGAGGTCAACAGTGACACACCCGCCGAAGAGCAGTGCGGCACCACCACCGCCGCCGGTACCGGGCGTGCCCACGATGCCGGCGATGCCGCCGCAGCCGGGCCCGCCGGAACAGCGAGGCCGGCCCGCCGCGTCCGGCCGGCAGGGCCCGCCCGTCGGTTCCGGCCGTCCCGCTCCCCCCCTCCCGCCGCAGGTTCGGCGTACCGCCTTCGTCGAGGGTGCCGACCGGCTGCGCGCGGCGGCCACCACCGAACCCGGCCGGCTGCGCATCATCGGTGCCCTCCTCGCTCTCCTCGTCGTCGCCTTCGGCGCCGTCACCGCCTGGCAGATGGCGGACCGGTCGGCCGCCGCCGACGACGTGCTGAACAACAGCCAGCCGCTCAGCTCCGCCGCGGCGGACATCTACCGCTCGCTCGCCGACGCCAACACCGCCGCGTCGAGCGGCTTCCTGGCCGGCGGCCAGGAGTCGGCCGACACCCGCAAGCGGTACGAGACGGACATCGACAACGCCGCCGAGGGGCTGGTCGAGGCCGCCACCAACTCCGACCCCGGCTCCCCGGCGGCGGCCACGGTGGCCCGGCTCAACCGGCTCCTTCCCGAGTACAAGGGCCTCATCGAGCGGGCCCGGACCTACAACCGGCAGGGCTTCCCGGTCGGCGGCGCGTATCTGCGGTACGCCAACGAGAAGATGCAGAAGCAGATGCTCCCGCAGGCCGAGGTCCTCCACACCAGCGAGAACCAGCGGCTGCGCGCCGACTACGCGGACGCCACGCCCTACCCGTGGGCGGCGATCGGCCTCGGCGTCCTGTCGCTCGCGGGTCTCGGCTGGGCCCAGCACCGCAGCTACCGGCGCACCAACCGGGTGCTGAACCAGGGCCTGGTCGCCGCCACGGCCACCGCCACGGTGGTGCTGCTCTGGCTGGTCGTCGGGCACAGCGTCGCCCGCTCGGACCTCAAGGGCTCCTACAACCACGGCGTCCTGTCGCTGAACGTGCTGCACGACGCCCGCATCGCCTCCCTCAAGGCCCGCGGCAACGAGAACCTGACGCTGGTGTCCCGCGGCGCCGAGACCAAGCAGGTGGGCGACAGGACCGTGGACGCCTACGACTACGACTTCAGGACCGACATGGACGCCCTCGGCAAGAGGCTCGCCGAGGCGCAGAAGCTCGCCGACGACGCCACCGGCGAGAAGCCGGTCACCGCGGCCGTCGGCAACATGAAGGTGTGGAAGGACCGCCACGGCGCGGCCCGCGCCGAGGACGAGAACGGCAACTACGCGAACGCGCTGGCCAAGGTGATCGGCCCCAAGGACGCGACCGGCGAGTGCTTCGACAGTGTCGACGACCACCTCTCCGACGCCATCGACCACGAGACGGCCGAGTTCAGGCAGGCGGCCGGTGACGGCCTGGGCGCGATGACCGGGTTGTCGGCGGGCGCGGCCGTCCTGGCGGTCCTGGGCGCCGCCGGCGCGGTGCTGGGCATCGGTCGCAGGCTGTCGGAGTACCGGTGAAAGGGGGCCTGACGATGCGCGGACGACGACTGCGGGACCGCCTGAAGGGCTGGGGCGGGGTGGGAGCGATGGCTGCCGTGTGCGCCCTCGCGCTGGCCTGGGCGCTGCTGCTGCCGGCCCGGCCGGACAGCGGCACCACCACCGACGCCGGCGGTCCGGGTGGCGTCACCCGGGCCACCCAGGCCAGGGCGGACAAGAACTGTCCGACCCCGGCCATGGAGGATGCCCCGGAGAAGCAGACCCTGTCCCCGTCGAGCGCCGACGGCAGGACCATCCAGGCGATCAAGAACCGCCCGGGCGAGCGGCGCAAGCTGATCGTCGGTGTCGACCAGAACAGCTACCGCTGGGGCTACCGCGACCCCAACAGCGGGGGCAAGGGCGACCTGGAGGGCTTCGACATCGACCTGGTCCACCGGATCGCCAAGGACATCCTCGGCGACGAGAACGCCGTCCAGTTCAAGGCCATCCCCACCGACCAGCGCATCCCGGCGATCAAGAGCGGCCGCGTCGACATGGTCGTCCGCACGATGACGATCAACTGCAGCCGCCTCGGTGACGTCGCCTTCTCCGCCCCCTACTTCAAGACCGGGCAGCAGGTCCTCGCCCCCAAGTCCTCGACGATCACGGGCTACGACGGCTCGCTCGCGAAGAAGAAGATCTGCACGGCGAAGGGCTCCACCGCCAACACCAAGCTGACCGACGACCGGAAGGCGAAGACACTCGTCTCCACCGCCGACCTGAGGACCACCGTCCCCAACCAACTCGACTGCCTCGTACGGCTCCAGCTCGGCGAGGTCGACGCGGTGGTCACCGACGGCGCGCTCGCCGCGAGCCAGGCCGCGCAGGACCCGACGGTCGAGCTGAAGGGCAAGCCCTTCACCACCGAGTACTACGGCGTGGCGATGAGGAAGGACGCCGACGATCTGGTACGCCGGGTCAACCAGGTTCTGGTGGACTACCGCGCGGACAGGGCGAACGGCTGGCAGGCGTCGTACGGCAGGTGGCTTTCGGCGACACTGGGCAAGACCTCCTCGACATCGGAACCGCCCTCACCGCCGGAGTACGACCGCAAGAGCTGACGGGTCACCAGGACCGATCGACGACCGACCGGCACGGACCCTTCACACGAACCGACTGACGGCACACAACGCAGCGAGAGGTGATCGATGGGCGTCACGGACCCCGCCGGGCCGGTGATGGACCGGGACGAGGTGGACCGTGCGCTGGCGCGGCTCGGCGCGGAGCACGAGGCGATCGAGACCTCGCTCCTCGCCCTGCAGGACCACGCGGGCCGCAGGCTCCTCGAAGGCGCCGAACTCACCGGCGTCACCAAGGAGCGCTGGCAGGCCGCGGAGGCCTCGATCACCCTGCTGTGGGCGTACTTCGACGCGTACACGGACGCGTTGCACTCCGCCCGCGAGATCCGCGCCCGGCGCCGCTGGTCCAGCCGCGAGGACCTGGTGGAGCTGACCGAGCTGCTGCGCGGCGAGTCCGTCACGGTCGCCGGCTCGGCCACCGCGACCGCCAACGCGCCCACTCTGCACGGCGCTTCGAGCAAGCTGAGCGAACGGTTCTCGCTGGTCACCCTGGTGGACCGGATGAACGAGCTGTACGCGAGCTCGCTCGACATGGTCGTCGCCGCCGACGCGGTGTGGTCGGCGCTGCCCGCCCGGATCGATCTGCTGGCCGCCGAGCTCCAGCGCACCCGGCGGCTCGCGCACTCGGTCGGCGTGCGCCCCGGCGAACACCCGGCCGGCGACGACCTGGAGCGCATCACGCGCACGCTGACGCAGCTGCGCGAGCAGGTGATCTCCGACCCGCTGGCGTACTGGGTACCGGCGCCGGGAAGTTCGGCCCCGGGCGGCGGCAAACCGGACACCACGGTGTACGACCGTGAGGCGCGCGCTCTTGACGACGTACGCCGGGAGATCGACGCCGTGCTCACCGTCCGCCAGGACGCCGAGGCCCGGCTGGTGAAACTGCGGGACGTGCTCTCCCGCGCGGACCGCACCCTCGCCGAGGCGCGCAGCGCGCGCGGCGAGGTCCTCGCGAAGATCGCGGCCACGGAGGTGCCGGTGGTCAGCGGCCCGCCGACCGCGCTGCAGGAGCAGTTGGCGACGGCAGCCGAGTACCGCAGACACGCCCAGTGGCACCGCTTGTCCCCGCTCCTGGACTCCCTGGAGCAGAAGGCGGAGGACGAACTGCTGCGCGCCCGCGAGTCGTTGACCGCGGTCACCGCGCCCCTGGCGGTCCGCGCGGAGCTGCGCGGCCGCCTCGACGCGTACAAGGCGAAGGTCGCCCGGCACGGCCTCGCGGAGGACCCGTTCCTCATCGAGCGGTACGACGCGGCCCGCCGCATGCTGTGGAGCGCGCCCTGCGACCTGCGCGTCGCCGAACAGGCCGTCCTGCGCTACCAGCGGGCGGTCGCCGAACTGCTCGGCACCCCGCGGGTGTCCGGGCAGGGCGGGCCCGAGGACCGTAGGGGGGAGTCGTCGTCATGAGCCAGGCGGAGAAGAACCAGGCGAACAAGAATCAGGCAGCGCAGAACCAAGCAGAGCCGGACCAAGCAGAGCCGGACCAAGCAGCGCAGAGTCAGGCAGCGCAGAGTCAGGCGCAGGAGAGCCGGCCGGAGCCGAGTCGGGCCGAGCAGAGCCAGGCGCAGCGGGCCTGTCAGCGGCCCGGCTGCGAGGGGACGTACGAGGACGTGGGCGGCGGCGAGCTGTACTGCGACACCTGCGGTCTCGCCCCGGTCGTCTCGTCGACCGGTATGGTCGGCTCCCCGCCCACCGGAATCACCGCCGGCGGCCGAAGCTCGCGAGGTTCGTCCGGCGGCAGTTCCCCCTCCAGCGGCCGCAGTGCGCGAACGTCCTCGCACTCGTCCAAGTCACGGCGCTCGGTGTCCGGGCGGCTGTCGCGGTCCGTGTCGGGCAAGGTCTCGGGCCGCTCGGTGTCGGTGCGCAGCTCCGGCTCGGGTGCCGCCTCTTCCAGCCGGGGCCGGCTCGGCCTGGGCCTGGTCGAGGTGCCGGGGGTGCCGCGGCCCGACCCGGGCACGATGGTCCTCGACAACCCCGAGGTGCCCGAGCGCAAGCGGTTCTGCTCACGCTCCGACTGCGGGGCGCCGGTGGGCCGCGCGCGTGGCGACCGCCCCGGGCGCACCGAGGGCTTCTGCACCAAGTGCGGCCACCCGTACTCCTTCGTCCCGAAGCTGAAGGCCTTCGACGTGGTGCACGGTCAGTACGAGGTCGTGGGCTGTCTGGCGCACGGCGGCCTCGGCTGGGTCTACCTCGCCGTGGACCGCGCGGTCTCCAGCCGCTGGGTGGTCCTCAAGGGCCTCCTCGACACCGGCGACCAGGACGCGATGGCGGCGGCGATCTCCGAGCGGCGCTTCCTCGCGGAGATCGAACACTCCAACATCGTGCGGATCTACAACTTCGTCGAACACCTCGACCAGCGCACGGGTTCGCTGGACGGGTACATCGTCATGGAGTACGTCGGCGGCAAGTCCCTCAAGGAGATCGCCAACGCCCGCCGCACCCCCCAGGGCAAGCGCGACCCGCTGCCGGTGGAACAGGCGTGCGCGTACGGCATCGAGGCGCTGGAGGCGCTCGGCCATCTGCACAGCCGCAACCTGCTGTACTGCGACTTCAAGGTCGACAACGCCATCCAGACCGAGGACCAGCTCAAGCTGATCGACATGGGCGCGGTGCGCAGGATGGACGACGACGAGTCGGCCATCTACGGCACGGTCGGCTACCAGGCCCCGGAGGTCGCGGAGGTCGGCCCCTCGGTGGCGTCCGACCTGTACACGGTCGCGCGCACCCTCGCCGTCCTCACCTTCGACTTCCAGGGCTACACGAACGTCTTCGTGGACTCCCTGCCCGATCCCGACAACATCGAGGTCTTCCGCCAGTACGAGTCCTTCTACCGGCTCCTGGTCCGCGCCACCGACCCCGACCCGGCCCGACGCTTCGCCTCCGCCCAGGAGATGGCGGAGCAGCTGACGGGGGTCCTCCGCGAGGTCGTGTCGCTGCAGACCGGCCGGGCCCGGCCGGCGCTCTCCACCCTCTTCGGTCCCGAAGTACGCGTGGTGGACACGGAGTTGTTCCCGAAGCTGGACGGGGAGGTGTCGCGGCTCGGGGCGCGGACCGCACCGGTGGGGCGGCGGGGCCGCAAGGGCGCCGCCGGCTCGCCCACGTCCCCGGTCGGCGCTCCCCCGTCCCCGGTCGGCGCTCCGACGCTGCCCCCGCCGCTGCCCACGGCTGCCCATCCCGCCGCTCCCCTCTCAGCGGGCTCGGCGGGCTCCGCGGGCGTCGGGGGCTCCGGGCGCCCCGCGGGCCCGGGCGGCGCGGCCGCAGGCGCTCCCGGCCTGGTCAAGCCGGTCAACTCCCCCGCCGCGGCCCTGGCGTTGCCCGTACCGCACGTGGACGCCACCGATCCGAACGCCGGTTTCCTGGCCGGCCTGATGACCACCGCCGCGGCCGAGCTGCTCGGCGCGCTCGGCGCAGCACCGGCCCCGTCCACCGAGACCCGGCTCCGGCAGATCCGCGCCTGGCTGGAGAACGGTGACAGCCACACCGCGCACGAGGCGCTGCTCCGGCTGGAGGAGGAGCGGCCCGACGACTGGCGGGTCGTCTGGTACCGGGGCGTGGCCGCCCTGGTGACCGGCGACGAGGAGGCGGCCGCACTCGCCTTCGACGCGATCTACGACGCCTTCCCCGGCGAGATGGCCCCCAAGCTCGCCCTGGGCCTGTGCGCGGAGCTGCTCGGTCAGCTGGACAACGCCGCCGAGTACTACCGCCTGGTCTGGTCGACCGACCTCAGCTATGTGAGCGCCGCCTTCGGCCTGGCCCGTGTCCAGCTCGCGGCCGGGGACCGCCGTGGCGCCGTACGCACGCTGGAGTCGGTCCCGGAGTCGTCCATCCACTACACGGCCGCTCGGGTGGCCGCCGTACGGGCGAGGCTGCGACAGCGCGTCGTGGTCGCTTCCGACGTACCCTTCCTGGACGATCTGACCGCGGCCGCCGGTCAGGTGGAGGCTCTGGAGGAGTACGGTCTGGATCCGGCCAGGCGTGAGCAGTTGTCGGCGGAAGTCCTCGGCTGCGCGCTGGACTGGATACTCTCCGGTGGCCAGGGTTCCGTCCCTCCCGCCGCCGGGGGACGGGTACTGCTCGGCAGTGGCCTGGACGAGCGGGGCCTGCGCTTCGGCCTGGAACGTTCGTACCGCACGCTGGCCCGGCTGGCGTCGGGCGGCGAGGAGAGGATCGACCTGGTGGAACGTGCCAACCGTTACCGCCCCCGGACATGGGTGTAGTTGATGTCGCAGATGCCCCAGCAGACCGCCCTGTCCAGGTGTCCGAGCTGCGAGGAACCGCTCGAGTCGGGTGACCGTTTCTGCGGTGCGTGCGGATACGACCTGTCCGCTGTGCCCCGACGGCCGGACGACAACCCGACCATCGCCATGAACGGCAGCGTGCCGCCCCCGCCGGACGGCGCCGGCGGTGCGCCCTGGCCGGTGGTCCCGGAACCGGGCGGCGCCGCCCCGTCAGCGCGCCCCCCGGCGCACCCCCCGACGGACCTGCCCGGTACCGGCCCGGGCGGCAACGCGCTGCCTCCGATGCCGGCGCAGCCGCCGCATCCGGGCGCGCCGCAGCCGCCCCTCACCGGTCCTCAGGGCGCCTCGCAGCCGCCGTTCACCGGTTCCCCGGTCTCCCCGGCGGCCGGCGTCCGCTTCGACCGCGCGCCGGAGCCCGACGAGTACCCGCTCCAGGCGCCGGACCCGCGTGTCACCGCCGGCGCCCCGACCCCGGCCGAGGGCACCCAGGTGTGCGTGGCCTGCCGGGCGGGCCGGGTGGACAGCGACGGCTACTGCGAGAACTGCGGGCACGCCCAGCCGCGCGAGCGCGACCACATGGAGCAGGACGCCGGCCCGGTCGCCGCCGTCAGCGACCGGGGACTGCGTCACCACCGCAACGAGGATGCCTTCGGCCTCGGCTGCGCCGCGCTGCCCGACGGCTCGTCCGCGGTGCTGGCGATCGTCTGCGACGGCGTGTCCTCCGCGACCCGCCCCGACGACGCCTCCCTGGCCGCGTCCCGGGCCGCGAGCGAGACCCTGCTGACCGCCCTGCCGCTGGGCACCCACCCGCAGCAGGCCATGCACGACGCGATCGTCGCCGCCTCCCGCGCGGTCAACTCGCTGGCCGACGAACCCGCCACCGCCCGCGAACACGCCCCGCACCAGAACGCTCCCGCCTGCACCCTCGTCGGCGCGGTCGTCACCTCCGGTCTGCTGGTCGTCGGCTGGGTCGGCGACAGTCGCGCCTACTGGGTCCCGGTGGACCGCGGCGCTCCCCCGGCCCGGCTCACCGAGGACGACTCCTGGGCGGCGCAGATGGTCGCCGCGGGCCTGATGAACGAGGCGGAGGCGTACGCCGACGAGCGCGCCCACGCGATCACCGGCTGGCTCGGCGCGGACGCCTACGAACTGGAGCCGCACACCGCGTCCTTCAAGCCGGACCGGCCCGGTGTGGTGGTGGTGTGCACGGACGGCCTGTGGAACTACGCGGAGGCGGCCGAGGAGATGGCCGAGATCCTGCCGTTGGACGCCGCCGTGCGCCCCTTGCACAGCGCCCGCGTCCTGGTGGGTCACGCCCTCGACGGCGGGGGCCACGACAACGTAACAGTGGCCGTCCTGCCGTTCCCGGCCCCGCCTCAGGGGGCAGGATCGGCCTGAGGGTCGCGCACGGGGAAGTCCCGACGGACCGGAGGGGACCGGTCCGTCCACAGTCATCGCCCGCTTCGGTGGGGAGTACGAGGGGGATTTGAGTAGGTATGGCCAATTTCTCGAAGTCGAACGTGCCGCAGTTCTCGATGGACGTGTACCAGAACGAGTACCTGCCCGAGGGCGGCCGCGAGGTCAACGCCGTCGTCACGGTGACCGCGACCGGCGGCGGCACGGTCGGGACCTCGGTCGCGGCGCCCCACCTCTACGCGCCCGGACAGGGACCGTCGGCGGCCGTGGCGATCATGGTCGACTGTTCGGGCTCGATGGACTACCCGCCGACCAAGATGCGCAACGCCCGGGACGCCACCGCCGCCGCGATCGACACCCTGCGCGACGGCGTGCACTTCGCGGTGATCGGCGGCACCCATGTCGCCAAGGAGGTGTATCCCGGAAACGGCCGCCTCGCGGTCGCCGACGCGACCACTCGCGACCAGGCCAAACAGGCCCTGCGCAAGCTCAGCGCGGGCGGCGGCACCGCCATCGGCACCTGGCTGCGCCTCGCCGACCGGCTGCTGTCCTCCGCGGACGTCGCCATCCGCCACGGCATCCTGCTCACCGACGGCCGCAACGAACACGAGTCGCCTCAGGACCTGAAGGCCTCCCTGGACGCCTGCGCCGGCCGCTTCACCTGTGACGCGCGCGGCGTGGGCACCGACTGGGAAGTGAAAGAAGTCACAGGGATCGCCTCCGCGCTGCTCGGCACCGCCGACATCGTGGCCGACCCGGCCGCCCTCGCCGCCGACTTCACGCACATGATGGAGAAGGCCATGGGCAAGGAGGTCGCGGACGTCGCGCTGCGGCTGTGGACCCCGGTCGGCACCACGGTGAAGTTCGTCAAGCAGGTCGCGCCGACCGTCGAGGAACTCACCGACCGCCGCACGGAAGCCGGGCCCCGCGCCGGCGACTACCCCACCGGGTCCTGGGGAGACGAGTCCCGTGACTACCACGTCTGCGTCGAGGTCCCGGCCGCCCACATCGGCCAGGAGATGCTCGCCGCCCGGGTCTCGCTGGTGGTCCCGCGGCCCGACGGGGAGATCCAGAACCTCGGCGCGCAGGGGCTCGTCAAGGCGGTGTGGACCGACGACATGGTCGCCTCCACGTCGATCAACCCCCAAGTCGCCCACTACACCGGCCAGGCCGAACTGGCACAGGCCATCCAACAAGGGCTGGATCTGCGCAAAGCGGGCGATATGGATGGAGCAACGGCCAAACTGGGCCGGGCCGTTCAGCTCGCCAGCGCCTCCGGAAACGCGGATACTGCGAAACTGCTTGCGAAGGTGGTGGACGTGGTCGATGCCGCGACAGGTACTGTGCGACTGAAGGCGAAGGTCGAGGACGCCGACGAGATGACTCTCGAAACCCGGTCGACAAAGACTGTTCGTGTAAAGAAGTGAACTGAACGAGTTGCGAGCCCGACCCCTCGGGGTGGGAGAAATCCGGTCACAACGGCCGGAACAGGAGAGGGGGAAGCGCCGACATGCCGACCTGCCCGAACGGACACCAGTCGGGTTCCGACGACTGGTGCGAGGTCTGCGGTCACCGCATGGCCGGTGCCGTACCCCCGCCCCCGCCGCCCGGCGGCGGTTACGGCTTCCCGCCGCCCCAGGCCACCCAGCCCGGCCAGCCCGGGGGGCGCCCGCCGCACCTGTCCGGGGCGCCGGACCCCGAGCCGGAGCTCTGCCCGCAGTGCCGCACGCCCCGCGAGGGCGGCGCGCCGTTCTGCGAGGAGTGCCGGTGGAACTTCCTGACCAACACGGCGACCTCGTACACGCCGGCCGCCCCGCCTCCGCCGGCCCCCGGCCCCAATCCGGCCGGCCGCTTCCAGCAGCAGCCGGGTCCGTCGTACGGCGGCGGTGACGGGTACGACTACCAGAGCTCCCGCCCCTCCCAGGTGAACCGCCCCGCAGAACCGATCCCGCCGAGCCCGCCGTTCGGCGGCCGGCAGGGTCCGGGTCCGGGCGGCCAGGGAGGTCCTGGCGGTCCCAACGGTCCCGGTGGCCAGGGCGGCTACGGCGGTCCGGGTGGTCCCTCGGGTCCGGGCGGTCCCGGTGGTCCCGGTGGTCCCGGTGGTCCCGGTGGCCAGGGTGGCTACGGCGGTCCCCCCGGTCAGGGCCCTGGTCCTGGCGGGCCCGGTGGCCAGCAGGGCCCTGGCGGCCAGCAAGGCTTCGGCGGTCCCGGTGGTCCGGGTGCGCCCGGACCTTTCGGCGCCGACCCGTCGCGACCGGTTCCGCCGCCGCCCGGCCCGACCCCGCACGGCGGCCCCGGCGGTCCCGGCGGCAGTCCTCAGGCACCCCAGGCGCCCCAGGCGTTCCACCAGCAGCAGGGCGGTCAGTCCTTCGGCGGCGGCAACGACGACTGGATGATCTCCCCGCCGTCGGGCGGCCCCGGTGGCCCCGGCGGCCCGGGACAGGGTCCCGGCGGTGGCTACGGCTACCCGCAGCCCGGCACGACGCAGGCCCCGCCCGGCCCCGGCTACCAGCAACAGCCGACGACGTGGACGGCGACCATCGGCCCGGACCGCGACTACTTCATGGCGATGATGCAGCGCTCCGGCCCCGAGGCCACCGGCCTCAACCTGCCCGCGTACTCGCCCGAGCAGCAGCGCACCCTCTCCGGCAACCAGGTCACCATCGGCCGCCGTCGCCACTCCACCGGAGACACCCCCGACATCGACCTGTCGGTGCCGCCCGAGGACCCGGGTGTCTCGCACCAGCACGCGGTACTGGTGCAGCAGCCGGACGGTTCCTGGGCGGTTGTCGACCAGAACTCGACGAACGGTACGACGGTGAACGGCGGCGAGGAGCCGATCCAGCCGTTCGTGCCGGTGCCGCTGCAGGACGGCGACCGCGTCCACGTGGGCGCGTGGACCACGATCACGATCCGGCGGGGCTAGGGCCTCTCGTTCGGATCAGGCCGGGAGGGGCCAGGCGTACGGCCCCTCCGGGTCGTCCAGCCAGGCCCACTCGTGCTCGCCGCGGACCGTGATGCCGTACCGCTCGCGCTGCGGCTGTCCCTCGCGCTCCCACAGCTCGTACGCCTCCTGCGGCTCGAGGCCGCCGCGGGTCAGGGCGAGCAGGAACCGGAACAGTTCGTTGTCCCGGGCCCGGCGCGGCAGTCCGCCGAGCGGGACCGGCTCCGGCTCGGGCCCGCCGCCACGCAGCGGTACGAAGTAGGCGGGCGTGTGCAGGAACCGTCCCTCGGCGTGCCCGGCGTCGCGCACGGTCAGAGCCACCAGCCCGGTGCCGAGCGGGGTCAGGATCCGGGCGCCGGGGCGGCACTGGGCGATCCAGGCGCGCGGGATCGACGGCAGGGCGCAGGTCGCGACGACCCGGTCGAAGGGGGCGCGTTCGGGCACCCCGCGCGCTCCGTCGCCGGTGACGACGACCGGGTGGTGTCCGGCGGCGGCCAGATGCTGCCGGGCCGCCTCGGTGATCTCCGGTTCCAGGTCGACGGTCGTGACGAGGTCGTCGTCGCCGAGCCGGTGCGCGAGCAGGGCCGCGTTGTAGCCGGTGCCCGCGCCGATCTCCAGCACTCGGTCGCCGTCCGTCACCCGCAGCTCGGCCAGCATCATCGCCATCAGCGAGGGCTGGCTGCTGGAGGAGACCAGCTCGCCGTCGCGCAGCCGGGTGGCCAGCGGGGTGTCGGCGTACGCCCCGCGCAGCCAGCGCTCACGGGTGCCCGCGTCGGGGCTCTCGCCCCATCGGCGTTCGTAGCCGCCGACGACGCCGACGTAGTAGTACGGCACGAACAGGTGCCGCGGCACCGCCTCGAACGCCTCCCGCCACACCGGGTCGGCGTCCCAGGCCCCGCTCGCGTCGATCTCCCGCACCAGCGCCGCCCGCGCCGAGGCGGCGAGGTCCTCCAGGTCCTTGTCGAGAACGTGCGCACCCATACGTCCACTGTGCTGCGCGAGCCGCCGAGATGCGAACGGTCCCGTCCGCGCTCCCCCGGTGCGTGCGCGGGTCCTAGGGCTTGAGTCCTGGGTCCCCCGGTCTGAGAGCATGGAGGGCGTGAAAGAGATCCGGCGCGGCACGCTTGAGACGCAGACCTTCTACGAGCAGGTCGGCGGGGAGGAGACCTTCCGCCGCCTCGTCCACCGTTTCTACGAGGGAGTCGCCGAGGACCCGACCCTGCGGCCGATGTATCCCGAGGAGGACCTGGGCCCGGCCGAGGAGCGCCTCACGCTCTTCCTGATCCAGTACTGGGGCGGCCCGACGACGTACAGCGACAACCGCGGCCATCCGCGGCTGCGCATGCGGCACGCCCCCTTCACCGTGGACCGCGAGGCGCACGACGCCTGGCTGAGGCACATGCGGGACGCCGTCGACTCCCTCGGCCTGTCCGAGGAGCACGAGGAGACGCTGTGGAAGTACCTGACGTACGCCGCGGCCTCGATGGTGAACACACCTGGCTAGTCGAGATCGAAGGACTCCGGGTCAGCGTGGCAGGACACGGGTCCGGCCGAGGTTTCCGAGCCAGGCGGCGGAGGGTTTCGGCGTGCGTTCGAAGGTGTCGGGGTCGACGGCGATGAGACCGAAGGTGGGCTTGTAGGAGCCCCATTCGTAGTTGTCGAGTGCGCTCCAGGCCAGGTAGCCGCGGATGTCGAGGCCGTCCTCCAACGCGGCGGCCACCGCGGACAGGGCTCCCGTGTAGTAGTCGACGCGGCGGCTGTCGTCGGTGGTGGCGATGCCGTTCTCGGTGACGATCAGCGGGACGTCACCGACGACGACGGCGGTGTGGCGCAGGGCGTGGCCGATGGCCTGCGGGTAGTACTCCCAGCCCGTGAGGGTGCGTTCGGCGTCGTCCGGGACGGGGATCGGGCCGTCGGCGCCGATCCTCGTACGGGTGTAGGACTGGACGCCGATCCAGTCGTCGTCACGGGCGGCCTCGATGAAGACGTCCTCGCGGGGTGGCTGTAGGCGGCGGTCAGCGCTTCGGCGCCCGGTTCGGCCTGGTAGACCTGGTTGGCGATGGACCAGCCGACCTGGAGGTCGGGGGAGATCTCCTTCAGCGCCGCCCGCGCCCTGTGGTGGGCCCGGATGATCGCGTCGGTGGTCGGCTTGTCGAGGAGGGGGATGCCGGCGACGGGTGCCACCTCGGTGCCCAGTTCGCGGAAGGCGACCGCGAGGGCGATCATGTTGGGCTCGTTGATCGTGCACACATGCCGGACGCCGGTGCCGATGATCGGCGCGGTCGCCCGTACGTAGCGTGCGAACAGCTCGATCGCGTCGTCGGAGGTCCAGCCGCCCCGCTCGGCGAACCAGCGCGGCACGGTGAAGTGGTGGAGGGTGACCAGGGGCCGCAGACCTCGTTCGAGGGCTTCCTCGACCATGCGGCGGATGGGGGTCCCCCCATGCCCTTAAGGCTATGGGGGAGCGCGATCTCCGCCTTGGAGAAGTGGCCGGGGGCGGGTTCGATGCGGGCCCACTCGATGCTGAACCGGTAGTCGGTGAATCCCAGTTCGGCGAGCAGGTCCATGTCCTCGCGCCAGCGGTGATAGCTGTCGCAGGCGTCACCGCTGGGTTCCGGGAGGGTGCTGTCCTCTTCGTGCTCCCGATGCCACCAGTCGCTGTTGACGTTGTTGCCCTCGATCTGGTGGGCGGCGGTGGAGGCTCCCCACAGGAAGCCGTCGGGGAAGGGGTGACCGGCGGAAGGGGTGTACACGGCTGTTGTCACGGCTGGGCCTTTCAGCTCGGCATCGGTCCGGGCCATACGGCCGAGGCGTCGTCGCGGTCGGGATCGGGCAGCAGGACCGGACGGACGGGAATGGTGTGCGTACGTCCTTCCGCCCTCGCCGTCCAGGGGGCGGGGTGACCCGAGTAGCACAGGGTGGTCAGGACGAAGACGTCGTCCGCGTAGACCTCGACGTACTCACCGATGGTGAGAACGCGCAGGGTCGTGGCGGGCTCGGTCAGGACGGTCTCCCCCAGCGGTGCGCCGGCCGGGCCTTCGGCCCAGAGGTTCTTGCCGTCGCAGCCGACGACGAGGGCGGGCCCGTCGTCACCGGTCCGCAGGGTGATCTCGACGCGCCCGGAGACACCGACGTCGCCGACCGCGTGCAGGACCGGCTCCCGCGTCTCCTCGCCGAGCCAGGCGTCCAGGCCGGGCCACCACTGCAGGCGGGGCGCCGAGTCCTCCGCCACGACGAGGGACTTGGGCTGAGCGAGCATGCCGCGGCAGCGTGCGCCGGAGTCGGTGAGGTCGACGCGGCGGGGGGTGGTGTGCAGGACCACGCGGGAACCGTCCGGAGCGGTGATGACGCGCGGAGCGTACGAGCCGGTCGGGCCCAGCGGGCCACGACGGGTCCATGGCCCCCTCAGCCGCGGCGCGGTCCACGCCTCGAAGCCGCGCGTCGCACCGATGGAGCCGAGCATCAACCAGCTGCCGTCGTCGAGGCGTTCCAGGACCGGGCACTCCAACTCGTCCACGTCGCCCGGTGAGATGAGCGGGGGCCGCACGGCCCAGTGCTCCAGGTCGTCCGAAGTCGCCCACGCCACACAGCCGCTGACCTCGACCGGCAAGGAGGCGTCGGCGGCGCAGACGACCATGACCCAGCCGTCCGACTCGTCGTCGCGTACGACGAACGGGTCGCGCCAGCCCATGCGTTCGCCCGTGCGATACCAGCGGGCATCCGCCTCGACGATGGGTCCTGTGCCATGGCGGCGCCAGCCGGTGCCGTCGGTGCGGTCGGAGTGGGCGAGACCGACCGACTGCAGCGGCCAGCCCTCTGTCGTCAGTCCGCTCACGCCCGTGTAGAACATCGCCATTCCGTCGCCGTACGGGACGGGATGCATGGTCCACACGGCCTGCTGGTCGAAGCGGCCGGGAAGGCCGTTGCCGAAGACGGTGCCCTCCGGCTTCCAGCGGACCAGGTCGGTGGACGTGGCCCTGCCGTACGAGGTCTCCATCCTCAGGTGGTCGAACTCGGCCGTCCACGGGCCCTGCAGGTGCAGCAGCGCATAGGTGCCGTCGTCGTCGCGGAGCAGGGCGAAGTCGTTCACGCAGAGGCCGGGCGGGGCGTATCGCATGCACAGTTCCTGTCGGCTCGCAGCGCGCAAACGCGTGCGCTGACCATTGACCAAGAAGGTCTCGCTTGAGAATCGGCCCCAGTAAAACTGAACGCAAACGCTTGCGCAACAGCGAGGCCGGGTTTACGGTCTCGTCACCCCCAGATCACACCGACGTGAAACCGACGGGAGAAATGCGCTGTGACCGTCAGCATCACCGATGTCGCCCGCGCCGCCGGAGTCTCGGCGTCCACCGTGTCCCGCGCCCTGCGCGGCCGACCGGGCGTCTCCGACGAGGTGCGGGCGCAGATCGCGGCCGCGGCCGCCTCACTGGGCTACACCGCGTCGCGTTCGGCGTCCAGCCTGGCCAGCGGTCGCACGCTCACCATCGGAGTCGTCGCCCCGTACGTGGGCCGCTGGTTCTTCGGCACGGTGCTGGATGCGGCCGAGAACGTGTTCGGTGCCGCCGGGTACGACGTCCTGCTGTACAACCTCGGCTCCCCGGAGACACGCAAACGCTTCTTCACCAAGATGCCGGTACGCAAACGCGTGGACGCGGTGCTCTCCCTGCTGGTCCACGACGAGGACGAGGCCGACGCGCTGAGGTCACTCGGGGTACCGCTGGCCACCTTCTGGACCGCGCCCAGGCCCGGCTTCACCGTCGTGGGCATCGACGATCGGGCCGCGGCGCAGAGCGCCGTGCGGCATCTGGTGAACCTCGGCCACCGCAGGATCGGCATGATCGGCGGAACCAGCGGACCACTGCACTGGACCACCCCGGTCGAGCGACGCCGGGGCTACCTGGACGTCCTGGCGGACGCCGGGATACCGCACGACCCGGCCCTGGAGACGGACGGCGGCTACACGGTCGAGGGCGGCGAGCACGCCATGACCGAACTGCTGGCCGCTCCCCGCCCGCCGACGGCGGTGTTCGCCCAGTCCGACGAGATGGCCATGGGTGCCCTGCGCGCCCTGCGGCTACACCGCTTGAAGGCGCCGGACGACATGTCCGTGATCGGCCTCGACGACCACGAACTGGCCGAGGTGATCGGGCTGACCTCCATCGCCCAGCCGGTCGCGGGCCAGGGTGCCGAAGCCGCCCGGTTGCTGCTGCGTCAGCTGCAGGAGCCGGACGCCGGCCCACCCGGGCATGTGCAGGTACCCACCCGTCTGATCCTGCGCGACACCACCGCACCACCGCACCCGCGCCCACCGCAGTAGGCCCTGCCCCGCTGACCCCTCCGCGGCCGTCAGGCCCCCGAGGCCTCGCTCCCCACGCCGGAAAGCACCAGCACGTCGAACCCTCGCACCACACGGAGGCACGCACCATGAGCCCGACCAACAGAAGGTACCGCCGCACGGCCTGTACGGGCCTGGCCCTCGCCCTGCCCCTCGCCGCCCTGGCCGCCTGTGGCGGCGGCAGCGGCGGCGACACCTCCGCCGCGGCGGGCAGCGGCAAAGGCACCATCAGCGTCTGGGCCCACCAGGGCCAGAAGAGCGAGGACACCGCCCTGCAGAACGCGGTGAAGTCCTTCAACTCCTCGCAGAGCAAGATCAAGGTCGAGCTGAAGCTGATACCCGGCAACGACTACACCAAGACCATCACCGCGACCGACGCCTCCAGGCTGCCGGACGTGATGGAGTTCGACGGGCCGACCATGGCGAACTTCGTCTACAACAAGAAGCTCGCCGCGATCGACGACTACGTCTCGCCCAAGACCCTGAGCAACGCGACCGACGCCGGCAAGGCCCAGGGCGAGATCGACGGCAAGCACTACGGCCTGGGCATGTACGACTCGGGACTCGGCGTCTACGGCAACAAGAAGCTGCTGGACGCGGCCGGCGTGAAGTACCCGACGAGCCTGTCCGACGACTGGACCGCCGACCAGTTCACCGCCGCGCTCACGGCGTTGAAGGCCAAGGACTCCGACGGCAAGGTCCTCGACCTGCAGGAGAACAACGGCCTGTCCAACGAGTGGGGCACCTACGGCTTCGCCCCGATCGTCTGGTCGGCCGGCGGCTCCCTGCTCAAGGACGGCAAGGCGGAGGGCGCCCTCGACACCCCGGCCGTGGTCTCGGCCATGAAGACCTTCCAGTCCTGGAAGACGTACACCGACCCCAACACCGACGGCAACGCCTTCGCCAAGGGCCGCGTCGCTCTCAGCTGGGTCGGCCACTGGATGTACCCCGCCTACAGCAAGGCCCTCGGCAGCGACCTCGTCGTCCTGCCGCTGCCCGACTTCGGCAACGGCCCCAAGACCGGCCAGGGTTCCTGGGCCTGGGGCATCGGGGCGGGCTCAAAGAACGGCAAAGCGGCCGGGGCCTTCCTCGACGATCTCCTGAACGACGCCAACGTCACCGCGATGACGACGGCCAACGGAGCCCCGCCCGCCACCAGGACCGCCCTCGCCAAGAGTGAGCTCTACAAGCAGGGCGGCCCGCTCCAGCTCTTCGCCGACCAGCTCGCCAAGCCCTGCGGCGACAGCGACATCACCAAGTCCTGCGTCGCCGTGACCCGCCCGGTCACCGCCGGATACCCCACGGTCACCGCCAAGTTCAGCGACGCCCTGAACTCGATCTACGGCGGCGCCGACCCCAAGAGCGCCCTGTCCAAGGCCGCCCGCGCCATCGACCAGGACTTCTCCGACAACGCCGGCTACAAGATCCCGTAGGAACCTTCGGCCGGGGCGGGCGCGCGTACGCCGCCGCCCGCCCCGGCCGGGAACAGGACCCCCGTGAAGACCGTGGAACCCGCGCACGCCGCGCACGCCGACAGGGAGCAGGACCCGCCCGTGAACTCCGTGCAGCCCTCGCGGCCGGCGCGAAGGAACCGGGACTGGCTGCACGGACTGCTCATGTCCACTCCGGCCGTCGCCGGACTCGTCGCTTTCGTCGGCGTCCCGTTCGGCTACGCCGTCGTCCTCTCCTTCTACAACGTGCGCCTCGGCTCCCCGCTGGCGCCCAGTTTCTTCGGCCTGGAGCAGTACCGGCGACTGTTCACCGACCCGGACCTGTCCGGCCCGTTCCTGCGGGCCCTGCTCAACAACCTGACCTTCGCCGTGGTCGTCGTACCACTCCAGACGGGCCTGGCGCTGGCCCTGGCGATCCTGCTCAACCGCAAGCTGAAGGCGATCGGCCTGTTCCGCTCGCTGTTCTTCATGCCGGTCGTCTTCCCGATGACGCTGGTCGCCGTGATCTGGCGGCTCATCCTCGCCCGCAGCGACGAGGGCCTGCTCAACTCCGCGCTGCACGCGGTGAGTTTCGGCAACTGGGGCGCCTTCGACTGGCTCGGCGACTCCGCCACCGCGATGGCCTCGGTCATCGTGCTGTCGGTGTGGCAGGGGGTGGGCTTCCAGATGGTCATCCTGCTGGCCGGCCTCCAGCAGATCCCCGGCGAGCTCTACGAGGCCGCCGAACTCGACCGGGCCACGCGCTGGCAGCAGTTCCGCCACGTCACCCTGCCCGGAATCCGCGGCACCCTCGTCTTCGTCGCCATGCTGACCTCGGTGCTGTCCTTCCGGGTCTTCGACCAGGTCTACGTCCTCATCCACGGCGGCGGCCTCGACGAGGACGCCACCCGCACGGTCATGTACCAGGCCGTCACCACCGCCTTCGACCAGAACAACATCGGCCAGGCGTCCGCGATCACCGTCCTGTTCTTCCTGATCGTCGTCGCCCTGACCCTCATCCAGCGCCGCGTCGTCCGGCCCGACAACGAGGACTGACCCACCATGGCCACGACCCGCGCGCCCCTGCGCCGCTTCGGCGACTACACCGTCCTCAGCGTCCTGGCGTTCATCTTCGTGCTGCCCGTCCTGTATCTGCTCCTGGGCAGCCTCAAGCCCTCCGACGAGGTACTGAACGGCCTGACCGGATTCCTTCCCACCCACCTGTCCTTCGACAACTACGCGCACGTCCTCGACGCGCTCAACTCCGACAGCACCGGCTACTTCTGGCGCTTCATGGGCGTCTCGCTGCTGGTCGCGTTCGTGGTGGTCACGGGCGGCCTGTTCGTCAACTCGATGGCCGCGTACGGCATGTCACGACTGAAGTGGCGCGGCCGGGAAGCCGTCTTCACGCTCGTCCTGCTGCTGATGCTGGTGCCGTTCGAGTCGGTGGCCGTGCCGCTCTTCTACATGTTCAACGACCAGCGCAACACCCTCTACATCCAGGCGATCCCGTTCGTCGCCAACGCCTTCTCGGTCTACCAGTTCCACACGTTCTTCCGGTCGATCCCGCCGAGCATCGAAGAGGCCGCCCGGCTGGACGGCGCGGGCCCCTGGCGCACCTTCTTCGCGATCGTCGTCCCGATGTCGAAGCCGGCGTTCGCCTCGGTCGCGATCCTCACCTTCCTCACCCAGTGGGGATCCTTCCTGTGGCCGGTCCTGATGGTCTCCGACCCTTCCGTCCGACCGCTCCCCCTGGAGATGAGCGTCTTCCAAGGCCAACAACCCCCGGACTGGGGCCAGATCCTCGCCTTCGGCGTCCTCCTGGTCCTGCCCGTCCTGGTCGTCTTCGCCTTCTTCCAGCGGTGGTTCGTCCAGGGAGTCGCCAGCTCCGCCGTCAAGGGCTGAGCACAGGCGGGCACGGAGAACGGGGCCACAACGTCGCATCCACGCGGCGCCGGGTCAGCCCGCTCGCCGATGGCGCACCGATCAGACAGACGGCTCAGCTGCTGGACCGGCGCACGCGACACCCGAGTCGATCAGCGCCGCGCGACACGATCGGCTGCCCTGAGCGGTCCGCCGGGGGCGGCGCGCCGTCGGTGACCAGCCGTCCGCCGAGCGGCGGGGCGCCGTCGGTAACCAACCGTCCGCCGAGGGCGGGGCGCCGTCGGTAACCAACCGTCCGCCGAGGGCGGGGCGCCGTCGGTGACCGCGTCCGGCACGCGATCAGCGCACGCTGACGCCCAGCGTCCCGAGCCCCGCCCTGCGTACGGCGATCGAGCCGTAGGGCGTACGCAGCCTCAGCCACGCGCCCGACGAGAACAGCGCCAGATCCCCCGCGCCCACCGCGGCCCGCAGGAAGCCCAGCGACTGCGCGGCGTGCACGGCCCGGACCGGCAGCCCGGTCTCCCCGACCGTGCGGGACCAGATCTCCCGTCCGATCCGGTCGAACTCGCTCCGGGTCCGCCGCTCGGCCGCCAACTCCTCGGAACGGGAGCGGAACTCACCGACGCCCGCCGCGACCATCGCCCGCAGCGCGTCCGGCTCCGGCAGGCCGGCCTCCGGCCGCCAGCCGCCGCGTGGCGGCAGCACCCCGGCCCACGGCGGACCGGTCACCGCTGCTGGGACCACGGCCGTGCCCGCCGGCTCGTCGACGGACTCCAGCAGCTCCCCGGCGGACACGGTCACGTCCAGCGTGACGTCGAGCCCGTTCTCGTACGGCTTGGCGAGTCGTACCGCCCGGATCGCCAGCACCTCGAAGGACGCCGGACGCCCGAAGACGGCCAGCGCGGTGCCGGCCGCCTGCAGACGCACCGCGGCCGAACGGTCGTAGTGGAGCAGCCGGGAGAGGAAGGCCGCGAGATCCGCCGCCTCCGACTCGTCGGCGAGGTGGAGCACCGTCATGCGGCGACGGCCTCCTCCTCGTCGTCGTCCCGGTACTCCTCCAGGAACTCGCGTTCCGCCGCGGTGATCCGGCGTGGCCGCTGTGCCTCGAAGTCGAACGGCACGATCACCGTGGAGGCCTGGACGTAGACCTGGTCCGGGTCCTTGACCTCGTAGGCGATCGTGAAGGAGGCCGCCCTGATCTGCGTGATCCACAGCTCGATGTCCACGGGCGCGTGCCGGTGGACGAGCTGCCGCTTGTAGTCGATCTCATGGCGCGCCACCACGGACCCCTGCTGGAAGTCCTTGTCCGGGCGGAACAGGAAGTCGATACGGGCTTCCTCCAGGTAGCGGAGGAACACCACGTTGTTGACGTGGCCGTACGCGTCCATGTCCGCCCAGCGCAGCGGGCAGCGGTAGATGTGCCGCAAGATCGATCAGCCCCGGGTCAGCTTCTTGTAGGTGGCGCGGTGCGGACGCGCGGCGTCGGCACCGAGCCGCTCGACCTTGTTCTTCTCGTACGACTCGAAGTTGCCCTCGAACCAGAACCACTTGGACTCACCCTCGTAGGCGAGGATGTGCGTGGCCACCCGGTCGAGGAACCACCGGTCGTGGGAGACGACCACGGCGCAGCCGGGGAACTCGAGCAGCGCGTTCTCCAGGCTCGACAGGGTCTCGACGTCGAGGTCGTTCGTCGGCTCGTCGAGGAGCAGCAGGTTGCCGCCCTGCTTGAGGGTGAGCGCGAGGTTGAGGCGGTTGCGCTCACCGCCGGAGAGCACGCCGGCCGGCTTCTGCTGGTCGGGGCCCTTGAACCCGAAGGCGGAGACGTAGGCACGCGAGGGCATCTCCACCTGCCCCACGTTGATGTAGTCGAGCTCGTCGGAGACGACGGCCCACAGCGTCTTCTTCGGGTCGATGTTCTCGCGGCTCTGGTCGACGTAGGAGATCTTGACGGTCTCGCCGACCTTGATGCTGCCGGAGTCCGGCTCCTCGAAGCCCTGGATCATCTTGAAGAGCGTGGTCTTGCCGGCGCCGTTGGGCCCGATGACCCCGACGATCCCGTTACGCGGCAGCGTGAAGGAGAGGTCGTCGATGAGGACCTTGTCCCCGAAGGCCTTGCTGAGCTTGTTGACCTCGACGACGACGCTGCCGAGCCGCGGCCCCGGCGGGATCTGGATCTCCTCGAAGTCCAGCTTCCGCATCTTGTCGGCCTCGGCGGCCATCTCCTCGTAGCGGGCCAGCCGCGCCTTGGACTTGGCCTGCCGCCCCTTGGCGTTGGAGCGCACCCACTCGAGCTCTTCCTTGAGGCGCTTGGCGCGCTTGGCGTCCTTCTGCCCCTCGACCTTGAGACGGGTCTGCTTGGTCTCCAGGTACTTGGAGTAGTTGCCCTCGTAGCCGTGCAGACGGCCGCGGTCGACCTCGCAGATCCATCCGGCGACGTTGTCCAGGAAGTACCGGTCGTGGGTGACGGCGACGACGGTGCCCGGGTACTTGGCGAGGTGCTGCTCCAGCCAGTTCACGGACTCGGCGTCGAGGTGGTTGGTGGGCTCGTCGAGCAGCAGCAGGTCGGGCTGCTCGAGGAGCAGCTTGCACAGCGCGACGCGGCGGCGCTCACCACCGGAGAGCGTGGTGACGGGCCAGTCGCCGGGCGGGCAGCCCAGCGCGTCCATGGCCTGCTCCAGCTGGGCGTCGAGGTCCCACGCCTCGGCGTGGTCGAGCTCCTCCTGGAGCTTGCCCATCTCCTCCAGGAGTGCGTCCGAGTAGTCGGTGGCCATCAGCTCGGCGATCTCGTTGAACCGGTCGAGCTTGCCCTTGATCTCGGCTACACCCTCCTGGACGTTCTCCAGGACGGTCTTGTCCTCGCTCAGCGGCGGCTCCTGCAGCAGGATGCCGACGGTGTAGCCGGGAGAGAGGAAGGCGTCACCGTTGGACGGCTGCTCCAGCCCGGCCATGATCTTGAGGACGGTGGACTTACCGGCGCCGTTCGGGCCGACGACGCCGATCTTGGCACCCGGGAGGAAGCTCAGGGTGACGTCGTCGAGAATCACCTTGTCGCCGTGCGCCTTGCGCGCCTTGCGCATGGTGTAAATGAACTCAGCCAAGAGAAACCGTCCGGCAGCTTGAAATCTGGAGTGGGCAGATACACCCCATCTTGCCGCACCGCCACCCCTGGGTCCTAACCCGTTTGGTCGGGGAGCTGTGACCTGGGGGTTCACTGCTGGCGGCTGTGGCTCGACTGTCGCTGTCGGTCGTCGTCGGGTGGCCTCGGGGGGCGTCGGACGGCCCAGAGGCGGCCCCGCGCCCACGGGCTCACGCTCTCTGGAACAGGTACACCCCGATGATCTCGCCCTTGGCTTTCACCTGCTGCCCCGACGAGAGCAGCTTGCCTCGCGACTCCTCGCCGAGTTGGACGTAGAGGTACTGGGCAGTGTGCAGCTTCCAGCCCTCGTCCTCAATCCGGGAGAGCAGATCACCCCGTGGGGGGTGCGACACGCTGGGGTGATCGCGCTTGATCTGGGAGAGGAAGTAGTGATTCAAGCTACCTACTGTGCGCTGTGGGATCTCGGCTTCGAACCAACCATCGCCCCGCTCGAAGGCCTGGCGCGCCGCTCGCACCAGCCGTTGGTGCACCTCCTCAACTCGGTCGTTGTGTCGGCGGACCTTCTCCGCCTCTCGGGCGCCGGCATCCGTCACGATCTCTTTTTGTCTGCGCTGCCATCGCTCCTCGATGCCCATACGCACTCCCCCTCTCCAGGCTGGCCTGAGCCTAAATGCAGCAGCCTTACGGGGCTCTCGGCCCGGGGCAACCTGTCATTGATCGTGACCTGGCCGGATGACGTGGCACGGGACATCTTCGTCCCGAAGCAACTTGGGTGGGCCCTCGACCTCGGGGCCGTGCGGCTCTCACCAGCTGCGATGGTCCACAGGTGTGCGCGGTTGTCCGCCGCTGTCCGTCGGCGTTGTCACGCAGTTGGACACTCACACGGCAAACTGGCCGGAGCCTCAGTCGCCTGCGAACCACAAGTAGCTGCCTGGGGTAGCCGCGCACTGTTCCAGCATCGCTGTGAGATCGTCCAGCGCAGCGAGCTGACGCTCATCAGCGCAACTCCCCCTCAAGCCGTGGATCTCCTGGAGGGCGGTCGCGGCCTCTTGCTCGTTCATCAACGTGTCCCCGTACGGATCGACGGCGGTGAGCCTTCCGGGTACTCCGAGGAGCTGGAGCGAGCCGAGTGCATCGGCCAGTGCGTCGCCGTGCCCGTAGGAACTCCGCAGGAGCGTTGCGCGGGACTTGCGCCAGTTGTTGCGTGCCGGCCGTGACGAGTGCAGCTCCAGATCAATCCCCATGCTTCATGATGACGCCCTGCGCTGCTGCACAGCCACAACTGATCCCCGGCGGCCGTGACCTGCGGCCGTCGAATCGATCAGCGCCCTGACCTGCTGCCGAGCTGTCGGCACCTGTCGACGTTGGTCACCATTGAGCGCCCTTCCACGGCCCCAGAACGGCCCAGGAGGGCGCTCGTGCGTGAGCACCGCATGAGGAGTTCGATCGGAGGCCAGTCCTGGTGCCGTAGGCCGTTGTCGCGACGACCGTTTCGGCGTGCGTAGGTCCACGCTTGTCCGGAGACGTTGATGTCAGGCTTGGATGTCAGGGGTCGTCACGACGGCTGTCGGTGCTGCCTCCCAAAAATTGCGATAGATCAGTAGGGGTCCGAGATACCCTCCCGCGATGACCTCACCTGACCAGCTCCTCGTGGCCCCTAGTTTCGCCCTGCCGGACCCGCCTGCCACTGACCGCTTCCGCCTGGAGCCCCTCGGCCCTCAGCACAATGTTGACGACCACGCCGCCTGGACCTCCAGCATCGCCCACATTCGGGCCAATCCCGACTTCGCCGGCCGCTCCTGGCCGCCGCCAGAGGGCATGACCCTGGAGGCCAACCTCGACGACCTGCGTCAGCACGCGGAGGACTTCGACCGGCGCGTCGGCTTCACCTACACCGTCCTGTCGGTCCCGGGGGATGAAGTCATCGGCTGTGTCTACGTATACGGCTCACGTCAGGAACCTGGTGTGACGGACGTCCGCTCCTGGGTCCGGGCGGACCATGCTTCGCTCGATACCGAGGTCTATCTCGTCGTCAGCGACTGGCTGGCCCGCGACTGGCCCTTCGAGCGCGTCGCGTACGCGCCTCGCTGAGCCACGCGATCCGTGCCGCCCGGAGGGCAGCACGCAGAAGGCCCGCAGGTGGACTTGCGGGCCTTCTGATCTGGTCCCCTGACGCGGGACTTGAACCCCGGACCTCTTCGTCCCGAAGCAACCTGGGCGGCTGCTCGACCTTGGGCCGGTGTGCCGCTCACCTGCTGCGATGGTCCACAGACGTGCGTGGTTATCTGCCGCTGTGCGTCGGCGTTGTCACGCAGTTAGACACTCACGCGCCCCCTCGATGCGAACTATGGGCTGGGCGGTTGCTGAGGTTTGCTCGGCTGGTCAGCCGGGCGTCCGGAGCTCGTGCCGGTCGGCTGCGGTCGCGGTAGTTGCTGTACTTCGCTGCTGTACAGCCACACTGATCTCGTGCGACGTGCGGCCACGTAATGGATCAACACTCTGAAGCCGTTGAGCTGTTGGCGACTGTCATGTTGGTCACGGTTGAGCGCTCTTCCACGACCCCGGCTCGGCTCAGCGCGGAAGCGCGCTCCATGAGGTTGCTGCTACGGCGGCAACCGCAATCGGTGCAGCAGCATCTAACGGGTATGAGTCCTCGTTTCACAGGGCCGGGTGCGACACGATGCAGCATGGTCCGACTGCTTGGGGTCAGCACGGTCATGATCGGTGCGGTTGCTGGGTGTACCACCCGGCCGACGGTGTGCGCGGCCTCGGCGGTGTCGGCGTTTCCCTCCGTCCAGCTAGACGTCTCGGCGTGGACGCGCTCGCACCCGCAGTCGGCAGTGCGAGCCTGCGCCGACACTCACTGCGTGTCGCGCCCAGCTGGGGAAGTCGGAGCACGCCTGTACGTCCCGACTCCGCCCGGCACCGACCCACGCCGCATTGTGACAATCACCCTCACCGCGGACCAGGCCGGGCAGCAGGTGCTCCGGACCAACATCCTGGTGCGGCTCGTGCACCACACCACGCACGATCCGTGCGGACCACGCGACTGGTGGACGGCGTCGGCCACCCTCACCGCGACGGGACGACTCCAGCCAGGCTGATCGTCGGCGCGTAGAGCCCTACTTTGGAAGATCGCGTATGCAGGTGTGCCCTGACCTCGTAAGACGGTGACCTGCGCGTTTCAGGGCGACTTGCCGACGTTCCCCGCCGCTCGCCATCTGACCGGGCACGCAGGGGGCACGAATACCCCTTCCTTGCGGAACCCTGGCCGCCTCGGTTCGTCTACGAGGAGTTCCGCTATGCCTGGCTGATCAGCACGCCAGCAGCACAGAGGGCGAACGCAAGCACCATGAGGCGCTTCTTCCCGCTGCGGCTGGAGGCCTGCCGCTGAAGTTCTCGCGCGCCAAGCAACGCACCACAGAGTAGGAGAGCGCTAGCAACGACGCGTCTGATCGCCTGCATGGGCACCCGCTCATTCCTTACCGAGGTCTGCGGCGCTCACGGTACAGGCCCACGTCAAGCCGCACCATGGCGTCCAGGTGGAGCGCGCCACTGTACGAACGACCTGGACGCCATGGGCCGCGTCTGCTCGGCTCTGCCTGGGTCGATGGTGGACGGGATGGGAGCACCCCGCGCACGCCACAACGTGCCCGCCGGCGGAAACGGCGCCCCCTCCATCCCGGTGCCGGCCGATCTCCCGCCGGAGGCATCGTCTTGACCGCTGGCCGCTCTATACGGTGATCGGCTCATGGCCACCGGCCCTATCCACGTGTGGGCGCGCGTCGGCGGCGGCAGCGCCGAGCGGGCCGAAGGCAGGAGCGCGGGCGCAGCCAGAGCCGGGAAGCGCGCCCGGCGGAGCGCAGCGCGGCAAGCTGCGTGACGTGCCCCTCGACCCCGAGGTATCGGGCGCCCTGGCTGACGCCACCGGTCCGAAGGTCACACAGCGCCTCGTCTTCACGAGCAGCATCGGCGCCGCCATCTGCAGCCAGGGGTTCAACGACCAGTCATGGAAGCCCGCGTTGGCATCCGCCGGCATCATCCCCGCCCCCGAGAAGGGACAGCGGTACGCGGCGGCCCGCGAGCACGGCATGCACGCCCTGCGGCACTTCTACGCCTCGGTCCTCCTGGACGCCGGGGAGAACATCAAGGCCCTGAGCCTCTACCTCGGTCACAGCGATCCGGGCTTCACGCTCCGCGTCTACACGCACCTCATGCCGTCCAGCGAGACGCGGACCCGGAAAGCCATCTCCGCGATGTACCGGGCCGCCGGTCACGCTCACGACGGCCCAGAGACGGCCCAGGCTGCCTGAGACGGCCCCTCATCGGCGGGAAACCTGCTGGTGAGGGGCCTTTTCATGCCCTCTCATGGCAAGTAACACCCATCTTGCCGCACCGCCACCCCTGGGGGGAAACCCGTATGGCCGAGGGGCTCTGACCTGAGGCTTCGCCGCATCGACTCCGTAGCCGCACGGTCACCTCAGTAGCGACGCCGCCTCCCCTCCGATTCCTTCCCTCCTCCCCCCTCCTCCCTTCCCATGCCCGTCGCCGGATCCCTCCGACGACGGAGGGACACGAGGGGCGTCAGCGGCACGCCGCCCTGTCGGAGAACAATTCAAAAGACAAACCACTTGGCTTTCCACATGTTGAGCCCAGCGCAGAGAATTCTTAATGACAAACGCCTCCGTCAACGTTTTGGCCGCATTACGCTCACTCATTTGCCGCGCATCCGGAGGAGGGAAGCAGCGTTAGCGGGATATGACGAACGTAAGGTTCCTTGGCTCTCTCGGCTCCGGGGCGTCGGCGGAGGATCTGCCCGTGGCCCGTTCTGTGACGGTGGGGCGATACACGTACACGCCGGCCGCGGCGTACTCATCACCCGATGCCCGCGGCACCCTGCACGGAGAGGGTGCACGGGTCGAACTCTGGGCCACCGAGTCGCTGCTCGGTGAGTTCCTGAAGCTGCTGGACGCGGCCCAGGAGGAACTCAGCCGACGCTGGAACGACCAGGGACGTTCCGGCTATCACTCCGCCCGCAGGTGACGGAGGCCGATTTCCGTGAATGACGAATACCCGGATCTCTCCTTCACCCGACGTGAACGGTATCCCGGTGCGTATTCCACCGGGTCGGCCACCGGTCGGCACAGGGGCTCCGTCGACGCCCTGCACCCAGGCCCCCTGGACCAGGGCTGGGACCCGGTGGAGGAACTCACCTACCTCCTGCAGGATGCCGTCGCGGCGGAGCCGGAGGCTCACGTGCCGCCGCCTCGCGGCGAGCCGACGCCTGCCGTCGGCGATCCGATGGACAGCCTGGTGGAGATCACGGCCGAGTTGCCGCCCATCCGACGTTCTGCCACCGGGCATCGGAAGGTGCGAGTCCGCAAACTCCATTTCACGTGGTTGCAGACTGTCAGCTTCGTGCTGGTCGCGTTCGCCGCGGTCATCGTGGCGATGGTGAGCGTCTTCGGCGGCATGGCGGCCTACGCACCTTTGCGGCGTATCGCACCCGGCGCGCAGAGCGGCACGGCCGGCTGGTGGCCTCTGCTGGTCTACGGCCCCTGGATGGTGGCCTCGCTCTCCATCCTGCGCACTGCCCTGCATCAACGTCGGGCGGTGCACTCATGGTTCGTCGTCCTGCTGTTCTCCTCCGTCGCAACCATGCTCTGTGTGGCGGAAGCCGACAGGACCTTCACCGGCATCGCAGCCGCGGCCTTACCGGCCGTCGCGGCCCTGGCCTGCTTTCAGCAACTGGTCCGGCAGATCACTCTGACCAGACCCCCACGCCAGAGCATGTCTCGCCATCGGCAGCGTCCTGCCCCCACGTCTCCGGAGTCCTCGGAAGCCAAGAGCGATTCGGCCCCGCCGAAAACGCCTCTTGCCTGATCCGCACCGATCGCTTTCCCGGTCGCCTTCCGGCCACCTCTTCCCGGCTTCCGGCCACCTTTTCCCGGCCGCCTCTTCCCGGCCGCTTTCTCCGCACGAGTCCGCTCCGTCGATCCGGAATCCCCTCCTGGCGCAAGTCGCCGCGGTTCCGGATCGCTCTGCCTCCGCACGGTGGGAGGACTCCTGACCGGCTCGTCGGCCCGGAGTCCTCGCCCCGGGGCGCGGCGTGGCCACCCTTCCCCGGCGTCCGTGCCGCTCAGTCCTGCGTCGGTGTCTCCTTCTCGCGGACGAGCACCAGTGCCGCGCCGCCGATCACGACCAGGGCAATGGCTGTGCCCACGATCAGCGGAGTGGCGGTGGAGCCGCCGGTCTCGGCGAGGTTGACGTCCGAGGCGGTGCCACCCACTGTCAGGGGGCTCGGTTCGCTGAGAGTATGGGTCGCGTCGCCGGCTGCGCTGCCCTGTGTCCGGCAGTCCAGGACGCCGGTGAAGCGGTTCCCGGAGCCGTCGGTGCCCTTGATCGTGAAGTCGTAGGCCTGGTCCTCCTGGAGGGGGATGGTCACCGTGCTGGACGCGCCCGCCGGGATGGTGTGCCGGCTGCCCAGCAGTTCGAAGGTGAACGCCTCGTCGCCCTGGTTGGCCGCCGTGATGTCCAGGCCGCCCTCCGCGCAGTTCTTCGCCGCGGAAAGGGCGGGTATCGCGCCCTGCGCGGCCCAGGTCGCGCTCGCCGTCGCCGAGACCGTCGACTCGCTGGAGCCGGCCAGGATCTGTGTCTGACTGCGGCCCTCGGAGGTGAAGGCGCGGCCGACCGGCACGGTCGTGGAGGCCTGCACGCTCAGGTCTGCCGAGCCGGCGGCCGCGTCCTCGGGCACCTCGAAGAACAGCTGGCTGCCGTCGGCCGCGGACGTGACGTCCTTGCCGTCCTTGCCGATGACCCGCACCCTGCTGGTGGCGGCGTCCGCCGGCGGCGTCACCGACACGGTGGAGGCGTTGGTGTGCACCGTGACCGGGCCCAGCAGCTCACCGGGGTGGCCGGAGACCGCGGGCGGGTCGAGGGTCAGCGACGACGCCGGCTCCGCCAGGTTCCGCGCGCTCTTCTCCAGGTAGTCCGCGAGCTTCTGGGCCTGCGGGTCGACGGCGTCCACGTCCGCGCCGTCCGAGTAGCGCCAGATGGCCACCTGGGTACCGGCCGCCGCGTCCTGCTCGGTCAGTCCGTTGCCCGCTCCCGCCTTGGCGGCGAGCGCCGCGAGGTCGTTGACCTGCGGATAGGAGTTCTGCAGGATCCAACGGATCCTGCCTGCGTCCTTGTTGACGCCGAGCGAGGTGCCGCTCCAGGGGGTCTCGTGGTACTTGGCGTCCCGTTGGGTGGGGTTGTTCAGGTCGACACAGTACGTCTGCAGCGTGCCGCCGCCCTCGACGGACATCTCGAACAGGCCCGCGGACACCGTCAGGTCCCCGGTCTCCTCGTGTATGACGGCCTCGCCGTAGGTCTTGAGGCCGCCTATGGTCGCGGTCGCCCCGCCCTGCTTCTGCGCCGCCTCATCGGCGGACGCCGTACCGGTACCGGCGAACACGCCGAGGGCGACCAGACCGGACACCCATGTCGCGGCGACGAGGCGGGCCGCCCCTCGCCTGCGCGGCGAGCGCGCGGAGAACGAAGCAAACACAGAATTCCCCTTCGAGCAGGACCCGTTGACGTGGGGGGTTACGGTCCCACCAGCAGAATCAGAAGCCCCGAGAGCTACGTTCGGCATCCTAAGTACCTGGCGCATCACGCTTCCCGGTGAGGCGGTCGGACCAGTGATCCGACTCGGAATCGTTATCGCCGGGATCACTTGCGAGCAGGGCTTATCGACAAATCCACCCGGGGCGTACGGAGTGCATTCGCCGATAAGCCGCAGTTCGGTCAGGCCCGGTCGGCAGGTGACGTCATGTCACCGTCACGGGCTCACGCCGCTGTTGGGCGGCGGGCTCAGCGGGCGGTGTCTCCCAGTTCGGCTCCGACTGCGACTGCGACGGCGCACCGGCTCCGGGCGTCAACGCCTCCCCCTGCTTCGTGCGCCGGAACGCGGACGTGCCGCGTGCCAGGTCGTGGCCGATCGCCACCGCGTCGATATCGGCGGAGGTCCAGCTCTGCTGCCCCTCACGCACCTCCGTACGCACCTTCAGCCGGCCCTGCACGACGACGGGGTCGCCCACGTTGAGCGACGCCGCCGTGTTCGTGGCGAGTTGGCGGTTGGCCCACACCGTGAAGAAGTTGGTGTGGCCGTCCGTCCAGACGTTCTTCTCCCGGTCCAGGTAGCGTGAGGTCACCGCCATCCGGAAACGCGCCGACGGTCCTGTCGCGAGCTCCCGGTACACCGGCTGCGTCGCCACGTTGCCCACCACGCTGATGATCGTCTCGTTCATCTCGAACACCCTCCCTCGCCCGCCGCTCACGCCGGGCTGACACGCGTACGGGCCCGGCCCGTACGGCTGCTCACGTCTTGGTCACGACCGCGTCCGCCGCGATCGCATCCAGACTGCCTCCGTCGGCCCGAGCCCGCCGGGCCCTGTGGACCCCCGCCCAGTTGTGGAAATCCCGGCCACCCGAACGAGGGATCCCACCTCGATGTCACCAGGCCATCCGGTCACCACGTGACCAAGTCAGCCGGCCACCCGACCACCCGCGCACGGTCCACGTCGCCCCGGCCAAGAACCCGTCTCCCCGACTCGCACGCCTCCCCCGACTCGCGCGTCCCTCAACTCGCAAACCTCCCCCTGCCCGGTCACCAGCTCATCCGGTCACCCCCACAACCCGCCCGTACTGCTCCCGCACCTCCCGATACCGCAGCAGCTCCGCGGCCACCGGATCCAACACCCGTGCCCGCCCGCACCCGGCCGCCGCCTCCCGCAGTCTCCGCTCGGCCTCCACGCCGTACCGCCGGGCCGGTCCCCGCGCCGCGATCCGGCAGCCCCACTCGACGAGCGGGCCGCCGATGATCCCGGCCACCATCAGCAGCACCGGCACACCGAGGTTCGGTGCCATGAACCCGATGATCTGCCCCAACAGCCACAACCCCCCGACGATCTGAAGGAGCGTCATGGACGCCTGCGCCAGCACCGCCGCCGGCCACCAGCCCGGCCGCGGCGGCCGTCCCGGCGGCAGTCCGGCCCGTGCCGCCAGTTCGTCCAGCGCCTCGGGCAGCCCCTGGGAGCCGCGTACGGCCGCCTCGCGCACGGCCTGTGCCCAGGGCGCCGGCAGTCCGGTCGAGGCCCGGTCGGCCAGCGTGCGTACCGCGTGCTCGACGCGCTGGCGCGCCGTGGCCTCCTCGTCCGCCTGGCCGCGCAGCGACAACCGTCCCGTGGGAGGTTCACGCCGGTCCTGCGCCCAGCGCCACAGCCGCAGCCAGGGCGTCCCGCAGGCACGGTTGGCGTTGCGTTGCCACGCGCGTTCGGCGGCCTCGCCCGCCGCGGTGGCGCCCACCGCGTCGGCGAGCCGGGCGGCGAACTCGTCCCGCGCCTCCTCGCTGAGCCCGACCCGCCGCCCGTTGGCGTAGACGGGCCGCAACCGCCACGCGGCGGCGTCCACATCGGCCGCGATCCGCCGGGCGGGTGCCCCGCGTTCGGCCACGAACTGCCCGAGTGCTTCGCGAAGCTCGCCGACGCCGTCCCCGGTGAGCGCGGAAAGGGCCAGTACGGTCGCGCCCGGTTCGCCGTACTCGCCGAGCGCGACACCGTCCTCGTCGAGCAGGCGCCGCAGGTCGTCGAGGACCTGTTCGGCCGCCTCGCCGGGCAGCCGGTCGATCTGGTTGAGGACGACGAACATGACCTCCGCGTGGCCCGCCATGGGGCGCAGATAGCGCTCGTGCAGGATCGCGTCGGCGTACTTCTCGGGGTCGACGACCCAGATCACCGCGTCGACGAGGGCCAGGACTCGGTCGACCTGTTCGCGGTGCTGTACGGCGGCCGAGTCGTGGTCGGGCAGGTCGACCAGGACGAGTCCGCGCAGCTGTGCCTCCGCCTGGGCGCTCTGCACCGGGCGCCGCCGCAGTCGTCCCGGAATGCCGAGCCGGTCGATGAGGCTGGACGCGCCGTCGCTCCAGCTGCACACGATGGGCGCGGCGGTGGTGGGGCGTCGTACGCCGGTCTCCGAAATGGTCACTCCGGCGAGCGCGTTGAACAGCTGGGACTTGCCGCTGCCGGTCGCGCCCGCGATGGCGACGACGGTGTGCTGCCCGGACAGCCGCCGCCGCGCGGTCGCCTCGTCGAGGACCCGGCCGGCCTCGGCGAGGGTCCGGTTGTCGAGCCGGGCCCGGGAGAGCCCCACCAGTTCGTGCAGCGCGTCGAGCCGCGACCGCAGCGGCCCGTCGTACGCCAGCGCGGTCACCGGCTGGGCGCTGGGGATCCTGGTTTCCAGCAGGGCCGACTGGGCCGCGTTCTCCTCGGTGACCCTCCGTGCGATCAGGCCGTCGTCCCAGGCGTCCGCGGCATCGGTACGACCGGAGGCGTCACCCGAATCGCCACGGCAGGAGGGGACGTCGTCCTGCAGGCGCGCATGCCGTCCCTCGTCCTGCACGCGCGCGTGGCGCTCATCGTCCTGCACGCGCGCGTGGCGCTCATCGTCCTGCACGCGCGCGTGGCGTTCATCTGCACGCCCCTCTGGCCGCCCCTGTTCGCGCTCCTCTTCGCGCTCCTCACCGGACGGCGCTGTCCTCCCGGGCTCCGGGTCCTCCCGCGCGTCGAACTCCGCGGCCTCCTCGAACTGGCCTTCCTGCTCGGCCGGTGCAGGGCCGTCACCGTCCTCGGCGTCCGCCTCGGGGGTGACGTTCTCAGGACGCTCGTTCCCGCGATCCGAGTCACCGGCGTCGTACGCCTGCTCGGTGTGGTCCTGGTCGTGGTCTGTGACGGCGGTCACCGGTCACCTCTCCTTCTGCAGCACGGACAGCGCGGCGATGAGTTCGGCCTGCGGTTCGGGATGGACGTCGAGGGCGTCGAGCGGGGCCAGGCGGCGCTCGCGTTCGGTGTACATGACCCGGTTCAGGTGGTCGGCCAGCAGCCGCCCGCCCCGGTCGCGCAGCCGCAGCGCCCCGTGTACGCCGATCCGTTCGGCGAGTCCCTCGCCGGCCGTCCGGGCTCTACGGCCGCCCAGCAGGGCCGTGGCGACAAGCGCGGCGATCACCTCGGGATCCGGGGCGATGCTGCGGTCGAGGTGGCGGATCTCGTCCTCGGCGTACTCCTCCAGCTCCCGCCGCCACCGCCGTACGGCCAGCCCGATGCGGTGTTCGGCGCTCCCCAGAGCAGGGTCACGGCCGGTCAGCTCCGGCGCGTCGGCCGCCGGTTCGCGTCGCCAGGCGTCGTCGACGCGCTCGTCGGCGGCGGTGACGGCACACAGCAGGAGCGCGCCGAGGCTCTCCACGAGCGCGTCGAGGAGTTCACCGGCGGTGCAGTCGAGTGGGAAGGCCCGCCACCGTTTCAGGGCGTCACCGGCGAGTACGGCCCCGGCCTGCAGCCGCCCGCGCACGCGCGCGTGCTCGCTGTCGTACGCCGAGTCGACGGCGGAGGTGAGCCGCAGCGCCGCCGCGTACTGGGCGGCGGCGGCGCTGGCGAGCTCGGGCATCCGGGACTTGAGGGAGTCGAGGACGCCGTACGCCGTACGCGCCAGGGAGTACTGCCGGGACGCCGGATCCTGCGCCTGCTGGATGAGCCAGGTCCGCAGCGATGCCACGGCGGTGGCCGGTAGCAGCCCACCGCCCCAGGCGGACTCGGGCAGTTCCGGCACGGTGAAGCGGGGTACGTCGCCGAGGCCGGCCTTGGTGAGCAGTGCGCCGTACTGCCGGGAGACCTCGGACACGACCTGGTGGGGCACCCGGTCGAGGACGGTGACGAGAGTGACGTCGTACTCCTTCGCGGTGCGCAACAGGTGCCAAGGGACGGCGTCGGCGTAGCGGGCGGCCGTAGTGACCATGACCCAGATGTCGGCCGCGCAGATCAGTTCGGCGGCGAGGGACCGGTTGTCGGTGATGAGGGAGTCGACGTCGGGCGCGTCCAGGAGGGCGAGGCCGGGCGGCATGGTGTCGACGGTCTCGATGCGCAGGACGCGCGCGGGGTTCTCGCCGGGCAGCAGCAGTTCGTCCCCCGGCTGCGGCTGAGGCACCCACACGCGCGTGAGGTCGGGCAGCACGCGCATCCCGCTGAACCAGTGATGGTCCTCCGGATGGCAGACGAGCACCGGAGTCCGTGTCGTCGGCCGCAGGACGCCCGCCTCACTGACCCGGCGCCCCACAAGGGAGTTGACGAGGGTCGACTTCCCGGCTCCCGTGGACCCCCCGATGACGGCCAGCAAGGGCGCTTCGGGCTGTCTCAACCGGGGCACGAGATAGTCGTCGAGCTGGGCGAGCAGTTCGTCGCGGTTGGCACGCGCGCGTGGAGCCCCCGCAAGGGGTAGCGGGAAGCGTGCGGCGGCGACACGGTCGCGCAGGGCGGAGAGTGCGTCGAGCAGCTGAGGCCGTACGTCCAAGGTCACCACATGCGAAGAATGCCCAATTTTAGGGGAATTCTGAAGCATATGAGCATGTCTGCGCGCCGAAGGGACACAACGGACGGAAGGGGCGACTGGGGCACGGACACAGTCCAGGCATAACGAGTGCACAACACCCGGGGCGCGAGGCGCCAAAAGCGATGCACGATTCGCACCTGCCTGCGATTATCGGGACCGCTTCACCGAACCTCCACATCGAGCCACGGAGGCGAAGCAACAGGGTCAAGGACGCGGGAGCCCTATCCTTGTCCCCGGCGACGTCAAGGATCGGCCCACACCCGGGCACCCACGACAGAGGCCACACACCCGGCCCCCGTAGCTCAGTGGATAGAGCAGGCGCCTTCTAAGCGCTTGGCCGCAGGTTCGAGTCCTGCCGGGGGCGCAAGTCTCCGCCCTCCCATCGGGAGGGCGTTTTTGCTGGTCAGGGCGGTTGCCGCTCGACACGACGAAGCCCTGGGCACTCCCCTGACGATCAAGGGAAGGCTCCGGGGCTGTCCGGCTGTCACCGGGTTTTCACGGATGGCTGTGTCGAATACGTGTCGAAGTTCTCGGCTGAGAGGCTCAGCCGAGGTCGGGCCGTTCGGGGAGATCCCCAGCAGCTTCGAGCCGCTTCTTCAGGTCGGGAAGCTGCCCCTCCACGCATCGGGCGTAGGTGGCCAGCAGCACGGGGACGCTGTTCCCGGCCCACTCCGCAACCTGGGCGGGTGGGATCCCGTCGTTGAGCCACTTGGTCAGGCGCGTGTGGCGGTTGTCGTACACCCGCTTGCCGATCCGGATCACGGCGTGGAAGTGCAGGGCGCCCGTCGAGACCGGTGAATCCCCGCTCCAGGCTGCCAGCCGAGAGGTACAGGAGGAACTCGGGATCACACCGGCACTCGGCCGCCTCCTGGCCGTCGACTGGGCGCCTAACGCCAGCGAGGGAGACAAGATGTTGTACCTGTTCGACGGCGGTGAGCTTCCCGCGGAGGCCGTTGAGGGCATCCGCCCACAGGCCGAGGAGCTGAAGAGCGTCAGGTTCGTGGCACCGAGCGAGATCGCGAATCGGACGATCCCCCGGTTGGCCCGACGGATCCTTGCGGCGATCAATGCCCGAGCGGCAAGCGCCCCGGTGTACTTGGAGCATGGCCAAGCGCCGAGCGACGTAGCGGCGTAGCCGAAACGGCAGCCAGTGATCCCAGCGGGATAAGACTTTCCCTACGTTCATCAAGGCCCGCGCACGGCGCGGGCGCGCGCCGCCTCTGCGGCGCGGCCTGCCTCTGTCTTCGCCCCGGCTGGCCGCGCCCGGCGGCGCGCTCGGCGGCTGCGGGCATGAAGGGGGAGACACCCTCTGTGGCTGGGGCGGTCGGCTCCACGGCTTTAGGCAGCCACTTTGGGGCGAGCCTCTAAGATCATGGCCCCAACGTCGTGCTTTAACGGGCAGGTCCACAGACTGCCCGACTCGCCGGAAGCTTAAGGGGCCATGATCACTCGCCCCAAAGCAGCTCCAGCCCAAAGCCGCTCCGCCGACCGGGGAAGCGGCTTGGGGGCGCAATTGTGATTACTCGCTTTGGCGGTCACTCGCCTGTTCTCTGCCGATGAGCTCGACACCGCGGACGCGTCGCAGGCGCGCCGCACCAGTCTTGAGAAGGGTGATCGCCAGGGCACAGGGGCCGGAAGCTTCGACGAGTAGCTCGTGGAGATTACGGCTGAGGTAGATGGCCATCGCTCCGACTATTACGGCGATGACCGTGTCGACACGTTTACTCGAAGCAAGGAGCCAGTCGACAGGACGCCACAGCGGCTGAATCAGGGCACCAGCACGGATGCGAACCGAAGCGTAAACAAGACCACGAGCGTGGGCCAGGCGCCGTTGCGGAGAAAGGACCAAGTCGTCCTCGGGCGCGCCAATCATGTCGGCACGCCAGGTGTCGGCCAGGTAGGCATGTGCGGGGCCAGCGAGAAAGACGGCGAGGCCTACAAGGCCGTTGGCAAGTGTCGCAGAGTACTTGCGCTCAGGGGTGGTACGGGCCTTGACATTCTCAAGAAGTCGATCAAGGTCATTAACGGCTGCCGAAGCCCGAGCATGCTCACTACGCCTGAGCTCACGAGCTGCCTCAAGGAGTTGTGTGAGCCGCTGTATCTCTGCCAGTCGCCTCTTCCGTTCCTCCTCAGCGGAGTCCTCTCCGGCGTCCGCGGATTCGAGAAATGCCTTAACTCCTTGAAGGCACTGCCTCAGGTCAGCTGCCGCCCGGTCCAATCCTCGACCCGCATTCTTAGAAGAGTCGAGAAAGCGTCGGGCTCTAGACGAGCCGCGGGTGAATTGGAGCGTCGCCCATGCGATTCGAAGGGGCCGCACCATGAAGATGATGCTCAGGGCCATGCAAGCGACAGCCAGGCTCAGGGGTATGTCCGCTACGACGAACATCGTCACCGTGAGACAGAGTGCCGCCATGTTGGTGGCGATGGGGATCAGCGCATTCTTCATGCGATACCTCCGGCAAGCCTGAAACGCGCCTGCCGGGCCGCCCTCTCCTTCAGGGCCACGTCGGCCGCGAGTCGACCCGTGCCCGTCAGTTGGTAGAAACGTCGAGGAGGGCGCCCTGGGTGAGGATCACTTTCCGCGTAGCTAGTGACCCAACCGTTGCTTCGGAGACGTTCGAGGATCGGGTAAACGGTGCCGGATCCCAGGTCGGCTTCCATGCAGATCTTCAGACCCCAGGCCGGGTCATCATCCGATGCTGCCAGTAGGACCTCTAGCACCGCGATGGTGGGTTTCGTCAGTCGCGGAGTTGCCATGTCTCTACTACACCAGAAGAAGAGGCATGTGTCGAGTAAGAGATTTACTCGACTCTCCGGCGACGCATCCCTCTAGCCGCGTCGTAGTCAAATACGTGTCGAAGTTGGTAGCTCGCATGACCTTGCTCTCGGCATCCGTGCAGGTCAGGGCACATGTTGCATCGCAAGCACCAGGCGCCTTCTAAGCGCTTGGCCGCAGGTTCGAGTCCTGCCGGGGGCGCCGCGTTTTCGCAGGTCATCGGTGACATTCGGCCTTTCACCAGATCACTTGTGGAGGGTTTCGCCGCCTGCGGGGGCTTTCCGTCCCGCAGGGCCGCCCTCGCCGGCCTCGGGGCCCGACCGCACGGGCCCGTCCCGACGAGGCCCCCGTGGCGGCCATGATCGACAGGGTGGGCCTCGCCGGTTCCTGAACCGCCCAGGCCAACAGCCACCAAGCCCAAGGGGCCGACTCGAACGCGCATCTCCGATCCCCCCGAGCCACCGCGACCTTCGGCGACGGAGAAGAGCGGTGATCCATGCCTGCGGGTCGGTCGAGGGGATTCAGGCTTACGGCCCCGGCGCCTCGACCTGCCTCGGTGTTTCCGTGCGGTTTCCTTCGCGTTCGGGCGGAGAAGTGATGGTCAAGACTTGTACACGAACACTTGTGGTGTTTCGCGATGGCGGCAGATCATTGGCCGGATCCCGCCCGTACCAGGAACACCCCAGGAGCCTTCGGTGACCGCTGGCCAGATAGCATCCGAGCCGGCCGACGCGCCGGTGGCAGCCCAGGCGGAGCGGCAGAAGCTGCGCAAGCACTTCGGCCGCTTCGACATCCTGTTCTTCCTGCTGTGCACCATCGTCGGCGTCGACACCATCGGCAGCGTGGCCTCCAGGGGTGCCGAGGCGTTCACCTGGCTCATCGTGCTGGCCGCCGTCTTCTTCGTGCCCTCCGCCCTGCTGACCGCCGAACTCGGGGCCGCCTTCCCCGACGAGGGCGGCCCCTACATCTGGACCAGCCGGGCCTTCGGGCGACTCGCGGGTGCCGTGAACAACTTCCTGTACTGGATCACCAATCCCGTGTGGCTGGGCGGCACGCTCTCCGTCGTCGCCGTCACGGCCTACACCGCCTTCTTCAACGACGGGAAGGACCTGAGCACCCCGGCCTTCTACGCCTTCACCCTCGTGTTCATCTGGGTGGGCGTGCTCGCCGCGATCCTCTCCTTCGACGTCGGCAAATGGATTCCCACCGTCGGCGCCTGGAGCCGTTTCGTCCTCCTCGGCCTGTTCACCGTCACCGTCGTCGTCTACGGCGTCCAGCACGGCCTGCACGGTTTCGGGCTCGGTGACTTCTCCCCGACCTACGCGGGATTCGTCCTCCTGGTGCCCGTCCTGATGTTCAACTACGTCGGTTTCGAGCTGCCCAACACCGCCGGCGACGAGATGACCGACGCCCAGAAGGACGTGCCCTTCGCCATCTTCCGCAGCGCCGTCCTCGCCGTTCTCCTGTACGCGCTGCCGATCCTCGGCATCCTTCTCGTCCTGCCGGTCGACGCCATCACCAGCCTCGGGGGCTTCGTCGACGCGATCCGACAGGTCTTCACGGTGTACGGCGGTCAGGTCGCCACCGACGGCACCGTCACCCTCAGCGGCGCCGGCAGTCTCCTCGGGGACCTCGCCGCGGTCATGTTCATCCTCACGGTGCTGTCCTCCGGCGTCACCTGGGTCATGGGCTCCGACCGCGCACTCGCCGTCTCCGGCTACGACGGCGCCGCGCCCCGTTTCCTCGGCGTCATCTCCAGCCGGTTCGGCACCCCGGTGCGGGTCAACATCCTCAGCGGCCTGGTCTCCACCCTCGTCCTCGTCCTGGCCCACGAACTGACCGACGGCAGTGCCGCCAAGCTCTTCGGTGCCGTCCTCGGCCTCGCCATCTCCACCACCCTCTTCAGCTACCTGGGCATCTTCCCGGCGCTCGCGGTACTGCGCCGGAAGGCCCCGGACACTCCCCGTCCGTACCGGGCGCCCTTCCCCCGCACGATCAGCGTGGTGCTCACCCTGCTCGTGCTGTTCGCCAGCGTGCAACTGGTCGCCCCCGGACTCGGCGACCACTGGTTCGCCCACGGCTACGCCCCGGACGGCTGGACGCACGGCGAGCGCTGGAAGTACCTGCTGACGGAGACCGTCCCACTCGTCGCCTTCATGCTCCTCGGCGTGCTCTTCTGGCTCCTGGGCAAGCCGACCCGCACGTCACCTGCCGTCGTGAAGCAGTAGCCGCTCGGCCCGGGCCGAGAAGGGCAGCTCCTGCCGCGTGCACAGGACCGGGCCCCCCGCCCCCACGGATGACGTCACAGCGACCCACCGGCCGGCCACCACGGGCAACGGACGGTACGTCACCTCGGTCGGCACCGCCACGGGTACAGTCGCCGGCGAGGAGGGAACGACGACATGCGACTTCGCTGTGCGGTACTGGACGACTTCCAGGGGGTGGCGGCCCAGTTCGCCAACTGGTCGTTGATCGAGGACGAAGTGGAGGTCGTCACGCTCCGCGAGCACCTCACCGGCGAGGACGCCCTGGCCGCGGCGCTGGCCGACTTCGACATCGTGGTCACGCTGCGCGAGCGCGTACCGTTCTCCGCCTCGCTGCTCGCCCGCCTCCCCCGGCTGCGGCTGATCGTCGCCTCCGGCATGCGCAACTCCGTCATCGACTACGGCGCCGCCGAGGCGCACGGCGTCACCGTGTGCGGTACGGCCAGTTCCTCCGCCCCGCCCGTCGAACTGACCTGGGCCCTGCTGCTCGGCCTCGCTCGCGGGATCGTCGAGGAGAGCACCGCCCTGCGTGAGAACGGCCCCTGGCAGCAGACGGTCGGCGCCGACCTGCACGGCCGCAGGCTCGGACTGCTCGGCCTCGGGAAGATCGGTAGCCGGGTGGCGCGGGTCGGCCTCGCCTTCGGCATGCCCGTCAGCGCCTGGAGCCGGAACCTGACCAAGGAGCGCGCCGACGAGGTGGGCGTCGACCTCGCCCCCTCCCTGCACGACCTCCTTGCCACCAGCGACTTCGTCTCCGTCCACCTGGCCCTCGGTGACCGCACCCGCGGTCTGCTCGGCCCCGCCGAACTCGCCCTGATGAAACCGACCGCCTACCTGGTCAACACATCCCGCGCGGCCATCGTCGACCAGGACGCCCTGCTGTCCGCGCTCCACGAGGGCCGTATCGCGGGCGCCGCCGTGGACGTCTACGACACCGAGCCCCTCCCGGACGACCACCCCCTGCGCACCGCCCCGCGCCTCCTGGCCACCCCCCATCTCGGCTACGTCTCCCGAGCCAACTACACGACGTACTACGGCCAGGCGGTGGAGAACATCCGGGCCTACCTCTCGGGCCACCCGATACGACAGCTGCCCTGACGACCACACGACCGGTCACGCGGTCACAGCAGTCCCGCAGTCCCTACACGTACTGGTAAATGCCGCTGTGGTCCTGCAGTTCCTCCGGTGTCACGTCCCACGGCGGCATCTTCTCCTGCCGTGCGACGACCTGACCGTGCTGGGCGTCGCCCACGGCGAGCGGGCTCGCGGGGAGATAGCCGGCGTTCGGGTGCCGCTGCTGCCAGCGGGACCACAGGAGGTCGACGAAGGCGTGGTGCATCCAGAAGACGGGGTCGTTGGCGGAGGCGGCGCCCACCATCTGGCCGCCGATCCAGCGGTGGACCCGGTTGTGGTTGCGCCACGAGGCGGCGCCCCGCCCCGCTCCCCACCCCTCCAGCTTGTTGCGGAACCCCTTGGTTGACGTGGAGTTCCACGGCGCCGTGTCGTAGACGGGGTCGGCGAGGGCTCCCTCCACGTCCCTGGCCGTCGGCAGTGCGAGGGGATTGCCGGGGCGGCCCAGGTCACGCTGGAGGAACGCGGTGTCGGTGACGCCCACCTTGATCGTCCACCCGCCGTTGCCGTACGCGAAGGGGCCGGTCATGACCTGGCGGTCGGAACTCCGCCCGGTGCCGCCGAGCAGGTCATCGGTCCACGGTACGGCCGTTCGGGTGCGATCGCGCGTCCAGTCCCAGTACGGAACGGTCACCGCGTCGTCCACGCGGCGCAGTGCCTGCTCCAGGTCCAGCAGGAACCTGCGGTGCCAGGGCAGGAAGGAGGGTGCCATGTGGGCGGTTCGCAGGCCGCGTTCACCGTCGGGCTTGAAGTACTCGATGTGCGCGCGTACGAACTCGTCGTACTCGCCACGGCGTTTGACCTCGAGCAACGCGGTGACGAACCGGCGCCGCTCGGACTGGGTGAGCGTGCTGACGTCCTTACGCGTGTACACCACTGTGGTGGTCCCCCTCGACTCCTGTGGGGCGGCTCGGCGTACCGCTGCCGGTCATGTGGTCGGCGCTGTCGCCCGGCATGCTGAGCCGCTCGGTGGGGCCGAGTTCGTCCACGGCCGCACGCGCCGCGGCGAGCGGCGTCGGATAGGACTGGTAGTGGTCGACCATGGTCATCCAGCTGCCGTCCGCCCGGCGCATCAGGTGCAGCGGCCGTCCGTCCACGGTGACCCGCCACCCGCCGGATCCCTCGTGCGCGGATCGTCCGACGCGGTCCCTGACGCCGACGATACGACGCCGGCGATATGTCTCCTCGAACCCCGCGTCCGCCGGCCCGGCCGGCTCCGACGCCGTCAGGACCGGTGCGAGCGCCGCCCCGGTTCCCGACGCCAGCAGTCCGAGCAGTACCCGCCTGCGGCCGACGGAGCCGACGACGGATGAGAGGCCGCCCCGGGTGCCCGGGTCGTCGGCTCGCGAAGAGCACGTTTCGTTTGTGGTCGAGTTCACCGCGGCACTCTACCGACGCGCCGGAACGCGGTTGTACGTTCCTCACCCGAGCGGAGTATTCGTATCCACACGATCACACTGATGAGGGATTTCCCTTTTCAGTCCCTTGAGCCGCCAGAGGGATTTCGACACCGCACTCGGTGAATCCGGAAAGGGCATGTACAGCCCGCTTTTCACGCCCCGGACGACACCGAAGGCCGACTCCGCTGGGCGCGGAATCGGCCCGGTCGGAGCGACACCTTGCAGCTCCGGGAAACGGCGGGCATGGCGACCGCGAAACCTCAGTGCAGCGGAAGGCCGCCCAGCAGCGACTGGCCGCCGATCAGTCCCTGGGCCGCGCCCTGGACCGAGTTCAGCGGCGAGTCCTTCTTCTTGGTGTCGAGCGCGTCCAGCTGCTGCACGGGGCCCAGCTGGACAGGGCCCTTCTTGAGGGTGCCCGCCGCGCTGTCGATGGCGGTGCTCGTCACGTCACCGGCGTTCTGGGCGAACGCGGGCGCGGCGGCACCGGCGATGACCAGGGACCCGGCGACGACGGCGGCAGCCTTCAGAGACTTCATCGTGTTCCTTTCTTCGGCCGCGTGGGCAGCCGGAGGAATTTTCTGACGCCGTGTCCAACGATCCCCGGCCGGTCCGGTAACTCCGCGCACAAGGATGGCCGAGTCCTCATATGAGATTTGCAGGGGGCGTGTTTCCCTCCGGGGATCCACCTCATTTTCACCATCCCGACACGCTTCTCCGGTTTCGTCGGCTCACCCCTTTGAACGGCTACAGTTGCGCATCTCTCCACGCCCCCCATGGCACGCACTTCGCCTTCGTGCGCCCCCTGACACCGCAACCTTTTCCGAAAGGGAAACGCCGGTCATGCGCAATCCTCTTGTCCCACTACTGCACCGCGTGACGGCAGGCGCTCTCGTCCTCGCCGGGAGCTGGGCATCCGTCGGCGCCCCGGCGACCGCGGCCACCGCCCCGCCTTCACGGGAGGCGAGCCGTGTCGCGTTCGCCGAGCGGTACCACGCACTGCAGCACGGCGGCATCGTGCGCGCGGCCAACTCCTCCATCAGCTGCCGTACCGCAGGGGCGGTGAAAAGACCCCTGCAGTCGGCGAGTTCCGCCTGTTCGGCCGCCCGCGCGGGCAAGGCCGTGGTGAACGGCCGCTTCGACACGGACTACATCGACGTCGACCGGGACCCGAACACCTACAACTCGTCCCGGGCGGAGGTCCGTCTGCCCAAGGGCTCCCGGGTCAGCTACGCACGGCTGTACTGGGGCGGCAATCTGCGCGTCGGCGAGCAGAAGCCGCGAAAGGACAACGGGCGGGTGCTGATCGCCGAACCCGGCGGGGCGTACAAGCAGGTGCGCGCGGACACGGTCGTCGGCCACCGGGCGGCGCACGGCTCGGACGCCTTCCAGGCCTCGGCGGACGTCACGAAGCTGGTGCGGGGCAGCGGGCCGGGTCTGTACACCGTGGCGCAGGTCAACGTGGCGCGGGGCAGGTCGGCGGCCGGCGCGTGGGGCGGCTGGACGCTGGTGGTGGCGTACGAGAGCGCGGCGGCGCCCCTGCGGCACCTCGCCCTCTGGGACGGCTTCACCGCACTGAGGAACGGGGCGGGGCAGGAGATCCGGCTGCGGGGGCTGCGCTTCTCCGCCGGCGCGGGCGGCCGCGCGGGTCTGGTCACGTACGACGGCGACCGCGGCATCACCGGCGACACACTCACCCTGCGCAGCACCCGGACGGGTACGCACGGTCAGCGCTCTCGCACCACGGTCACCTCCCTCACCGACCCGGTCAACCCCGTCGGCGACGTACTGAACTCCACGATCAGCGAGCCGGGGACGGCCGCGCCGCGGCGTGTCCCGGCGTACGCCAACACCCTCGGCTACGACTCCGACGTTCTCGATCTCGGCCGCGGCCTGCGGGGCGGCGGCGACCAACTGGCCTTCCGTCTGAAGTCGCAGGGGGACGTGGTGTGGGCCGGCGTGCTCTTCGCCGCCGTCGACGCCAAGCGGTAAAGCGCGTCCCCCGCCGTCCCGAGCACCACCCCGAGCGAGGACATCGCGCATGTATCGGTCACCCACCCCTTCCCGGCCGCGGGTCCTGCACCTTGCCCAGCCCGTGGAGGGCGGCGTCGCCCGCGTCGTGACGGACCTGGTACGGGCGCAGCTCGCGGGAGGTCTGGCGGTGACGACGGCCTGCCCCGACGGCACACTCGCCACCGGACTCAGGGCGCTCGGCGCCGACGTACGGCACTGGCACGCCACGCGGTCGCCGGGTCCGTCGCTCGTCCGGGAGGTGCGGCACCTCGCCCGTGTGATCGGGGAGGTGCGCCCCGACGTGGTGCACGCCCACAGCGCGAAGGCCGGGCTCGCCGGGCGGCTCGCCGTGCGGGGGCGGATCCCCACCGTGTTCCAGCCGCACGCCTGGTCCTTCGAGGCCGTCGGCGGGGTCGCCTCGGCACTGGCGCTGACCTGGGAGCGGCGGGGGGCACGTTGGGCCTCGCGGGTGGTGTGCGTGAGCGAGGCGGAGCGCGCCACCGGCGTGCGCGCCGGGATCGACGGACGGTGGAGCGTCATCCCCAACGGCGTGGACGCCCGGCGCTTCCATCCCGCTCCGGCCGACACCGTACGGGCCGGCCTGGAACCGTTGCGCGGGGTCGATCCCGCCGCGCCGCTCGTCGTCTGCGTGGGCCGGCTGTGCCGGCAGAAGGGACAGGACGTCCTGCTGACGGCGTGGAGCGCCGTCACCCGCAAGGTGCCCGGCGCGCGTCTCGTCCTGGTCGGCGACGGGCCGGACCGCGACCGGCTGCGGGCGCTGGCGCCGAAGTCCGTGCTGTTCGTGGGAGCCGTGAGCGACACCGCCCCCTGGTACCGGGCCGCGGACCTCGTCGTTCTGCCGTCCCGCTGGGAGGGCATGGCGCTGGCCCCGCTGGAGGCGATGGCCTGCGGACGGCCGGTGGTGGTCACGGACGTCGACGGTGCCCGAGAAAGCCTTCCGTCCTCCGTCACCGCACGGTGCCTGGTGCCGCCCGAGAACCCGGTGGTGCTGGCCGGGGCTGTGGCAGAACTGCTGCTCGACCCGCTGCTGCGCGAGTCGCTCGGCGACCGGGGACGCCGACACGTGCTGTCCACACACGACGTGCGGCACACCGCCGAGGCGGTCGCGGAGGTCTACCGCAACCTGATCGGCGCATGGCCCGCAAGACGCGTCGCGCCCATCGAGCACAGGGAGTCCATCCACTCGTGACCGCGGAAAGCACCGTCCCCTCCCCCGGCGCACAGCGCCGGGAACACGGATTCTCGTCCGTCTCGGTCCTGCCGGCGCAGGGCACCGCCCCGGGCGGCCGGTTCCCCGCCCACAGGCCGCCCCCACGACCCGCCTCGCCGGTGCCGCTGTACGTCGTGGACGGCGCGGCCGCCGTGCTGGGCGCCCTGACGCTGACCGGAACGCAGCTGCGCCCGCTCCCCGTCACCCTGCTGCTCGCCGCGTCGCTGCTGCTGGGGCCGCCCCGCGCACGCCCCCCGGTGCCAGGCGTCCTGCCCGAGCTGCCGACCGTCTGCGGCCGGACCGCGGTGGCCTGGCTCGCGCTCGCCGCACTGGTGGCGGCGTACCGGCCGGACGACGCGCTGTCCGCCCGCGCCCTGCTGGCGGGCTGCGCGGTGCAGGCGGCGGCGAGTTGCGCGCTGCGCGCCGCGGTGTACGCGAGGTGGCGTGCCGTGCTGTTGCGCCGCCCGTCCACCGCTCTCGTCATCGGCCCGGCGGAGACCGCGCAGCGCGTGGCCGCCGCCGTACTGCGGGATCCGACGTGCGGGGTGCGGCCCGTGGGGATCGTGGCGGACCGCCCGGACGGCGCCGGGGGACTGCCGGTGCTGACGACCGGGGAGGAGGTCGAGCGGGCGGTCATCCAGAACGGGGTGCGGGCGGTGCTGGCCGTCCACCCCTCCGTACGGACCCGGCAGGGATCACTGCTGCACACGCTGGCCGAGGCGGGCTGCGAGGTGTGGGAGGTCGACGCGGGCTCTCCGTCGTACGCGAGGCAGGACCGGCTGGCCGGGTTTCCGTGCCGGCGTCTGGAGATGGCCGCCGCGCGCCGCGGCAGCGCGGGCAAGCGGACGCTGGACATCCTCGTGTCCGGAACCCTGTTGCTGCTGGCCGGCCCCCTGCTGCTGGCGTGCGCGGTGGCGCTGCGGATCTGCGACGGGCCGGGCGTGGTGTTCCGGCAGCAGCGCATCGGCAAGGACGGGCGTCCGTTCACGCTGCTGAAGTTCCGCACGCACCGCCCGGTCGACGCGCACGAGGCGGCGACCCGGTGGAGCGTGGCGAACGAGGACGAGATGCGCGGGTTCTGCCGCATGCTGCGGCGCACGTCGTTCGACGAGCTGCTCCAGTTGTGGAACGTGCTGCGGGGCGACATGAGCCTGGTCGGCCCGCGCCCCGAACGGCCTTATTTCGTCGCGCAGTTCAGGAAGACCTACCCCGGTTACGCGGCCCGCCACCGCATGCGCGTCGGCGTCACCGGGCTCGCCCAGGTCCACGGGCTGCGCGGCGACACCTCCATCGAGGACCGCTGCCGGTTCGACAACGCCTACATCGACAACTGGTCGCTGTGGCAGGACGTCTGCATCCTGCTGCGCACCGCGGGCACGCTCGTGCGTCCGACGGGGAGCTGAGAGTCGTGAGCCTCGCGCTGACCCCGCTCCCGCGCCGGGGCGCCTTCCTGTCACCGGTCCTGCCCGTGGTGGCCGTGCTCGCCCTGCTGGCGCTGCCGCGCGCCCCGGACGGCGGCGCGGGTCCCGCCGACGCGATGTCCGGGCTGGCGGTGCTGTACTGCGCGATCCGTCTCGTACGGGACCGGCGGCGGCCCTTGTCCGGTACGGCCGCCGTGGTGCTGGGGCTGCCGGTCCTCGGGCTCGCCGTCGCCGCCGTGGGGGCACCCTCACCGTGGGACGGCGTCACCGGCATGGGCCGCTTTCTGCAGGTCTTCGTGCTGGTCCCGGCGGCGGTCCTGCTGCTGATCCGCGACCGGGGCGACTTCCGGCTGCTGGCCTGGTCGTTGGTGGGGCTCGCCCTGTGGCAGGGGGCCGTCGGAGTGCACCAGTACGTCACCCGGACCGGTGCCTCGTACCAGGGCGAGGACATCCGCGCCGTCGGCACGTTCGGCCCGCAGGACGTGATGGGCATGGCCTCGGTGGTCTCCGTCGGCCTGGTGTGCGCGCTCGGTCTCGCACTCGGCCGGAACTCCCCGCGCCAGCGGTGGGTCGCCGTCGGGTGCGCGCTCGTCCTGCTGGCGCCGCTCGCGCTGTCCTTCAGCCGGGGCGCGTGGATCGCCACGGCCGTGACCTGTACGGCGCAGCTGGTGCTGGCCGGGGCGCGGCGCGCGCTGAAGGCGGCCGCGGCCGTGGCCGCCGCGTCAGTCGTCCTGGTGGGCGGCCTCGGCGTCGGCACGGCGATGCTGCAGGAGCGGATCGACAGCATCACGCGGGTCGCCGACTCTCCCGACCAGTCCGTCGTCGACCGGTACTCCCTGTGGGCGGCCGCGACCGGCATGTGGCGTGACCACCCGGTCACCGGTGTCGGCCTGAAGGGCTTCCCCGAGTACCGGGACGGGTACGCCTCGCCGGCGCTGTCGGCGGCCAGCGACACGGAGGGCGCGGGGGCGGCGTACCGCAGGCAGCCGCTGTTGTCGCCGCACAACATGTACCTGCTGGTGCTGAGCGAGCAGGGCCTGACCGGGCTGGTGGCGCTGACCGGGAGTTGGCTGGCGCTGCTGGTGTGCGCGCTGCGGGGCCTGTCGCGAACGCGCGTGAGACGGGGGCCCGGCCTCGACTGCGCGCTCGTCGCCTGCGGACTGCTGGTCCGGCAGCTGACCGACTTCCTGTACGCCGACATCGGCGGTCCCTCCACCGTGCTGACCGGGGTGTGCTTCGGGCTGGCGGCCTGGTGGGCGCTGGCCGGGCACGACGAGCGGCGGGGCGCGGTGTCGGTTCCGTTGCCGCGGAGGGTCGAGGAGGCCGTGGCGCGATGACGCTGACACCGCCCGGGATTCCGCGGACCGAGCACGCTTCCGCTTCCGGGACCGAACGGGTGGCCCTGCCCGCGGCGCGGGCCGCGGACAGCACCGACCTCACCGCGGCCTCCCGGGGCTTCCTCGCCAAGGCCACCTTGATCACGGCGTCGCTGTCGGTCGCCGGGGCGCTGCTCGGCCTGGTGCGTGACCAGGCGCTGGCCCGCATGTTCGGGGCGGGCAGCGAGACGGACGCCTTCCTGATCGCGTGGACCGTGCCGGAGTTCGCCTCCACGCTGCTCATCGAGGACGGGCTGGCCTTCGTACTGATCCCGGCGTTCAGCATGGCTCTGGCCCGACGCGCCCAGGGCGCCCCCGGCGACCCGGTCCGCTCCCTGGTGGCCGGCACCCTGCCCCGTCTGTCCCTCGGTTTCGTCGCCGTGTCCGCGCTGGTCGCCGGCGGGGCCCCGTACCTGGTCGGAGCTCTGGCACCCGGCCTGCCCGATCCCCGTCTCGCCGTCGACTGCACCCGGCTGACGGCGACCTGCGTGCTGACCTTCGGGCTCGCCGGGTACTGCAGCGCGGCCCTGCGGGCACATCAGCGCTTCCTGGCTCCCGCGACGATCTACGTCGCCTACAACACCGGCATCATCGCCACGATGTCCCTGCTCGGCCAAGGCTGGGGCGTGCGATCGGCGGCGGCCGGGGTCGCGGCCGGCGGCTGCCTGATGGTGGCAGTGCAACTTCCCTCACTGTGGCGGCAGTTGAAAAACCGTACGCCCGCTTCCGGTGCTGCCGGGGTCGAGGCACGCCCGATGCGCCTGTCCCTGCTCGGCGCCGTGCTGGGCTTCGCCCTGTGCCGCCAGTCCCAGGTCCTGATCGAACGCTTCCTCGCCTCCACCCTTCCCGCCGGGGCCATCTCGCACCTCAACTACGCGCAGAAGGTGGCCCAGATCCCCATGACGCTGTCGCTGATGCTGTGCACCGTCACGTTCCCGGTGATCGCACGGGCGCTCGCGGACGGCGACACGGAACGAGCCCGGGCCCGTGTGCAACGGGACCTGGCCCTGGCTTCCTGGCTGCTGCTCCTCGGGGCCTCCGCGGTGATCGCCTGCGCCCCCCAGATCACCGAACTCCTTTTCCAGCGGGGCGCGTTCACGGCGCAGGACACGGCGGCGACGGCGGGCGTCCTGCGCGTGTACGCCCTCGGGCTGCTCGGCCAGACCCTGGTGGGTGTCCTGATCCGCTCGTACTTCTCGGCGGGCCGGCCCACCTGGTATCCGGTCGGCGCCATGGCGGCGGGCATCATCGCGACCTCCTGGATCGGGGTGGCGACCGTGGGCCCGTGGGGTGTTCCCGGTATCGCCGCCGCCAACGCCGCCGGCATCACCGTCACGGCCGCACTGCTGCTCGCCGGTCTCGCGAGCAAGCCCGAGGGCCGCGTCCCGCGCGGGGTCCCGATCCGTGTCCGGCAGGTGCTGGCCGAGCTGAGCAGGCCGCTGCGGGCCGCGGCGGTCGCGACGGTGGCGGGGGCGTTGGCCGCGAGCTGGCCCCGGTCCCCGGTGGCGGGGTTCCTGATCGGCTGCGTGACCGTGATCGCGGTGTTCCTCCCGCTCAGCCGGGCGCTCGGCGCCGAGGGCTGCGCATCCGCATTCCATTCCGTACGTACCGTCACGCGGAGGCTGACGCATGGCCGTTCCCGTTGATTCCCCCGTCACCGGCACCGTCCTCGCGGCGCGCTCCCGCCCGACCCCCTGGGTGGCGATGTACCACTCCGTGGGGGACTGCTCCGACGACCCGTACCGCATCACGGTCACCCCGGAGCGGCTGGACGGGCAGCTGGCCTGGCTGCGCCGGCGCGGGCTGCGCGGTGTGTCCCTGCGCGAGCTGTTCGCCGCCCGCGCCCAGGGGCGGGGAAGGGACCTGGTCGGTCTCACCTTCGACGACGGATACGCCGACTTCCTCACCCACGCCCTTCCGGTGCTGCTGCGCTGGAACTGCGGCGCCACCCTCTTCGTCCTGCCCGGACGCCTCGGCGGCGTCAACTCCTGGGACCCGCTCGGCCCGCGCAAGCCGCTGCTGACCGCCGACGGCATCCGGCGCGCGGCCGCCGAGGGCGTGGAGATCGGCTCTCACGGGCTGACCCATGTCGATCTCACCCGGGCCGACGACGTCACGCTGAAGGCCGAGGTCGCCGACAGCAGGGCGCTGCTGGCGGAGCTGACCGGTGCTCCGGTCGGCGGCTTCTGCTACCCCTACGGCAGGGTCGACCGGCGCGTCGTCGCCGCCGCACGGGACGCCGGATACACCTACGCCTGCGCCATCGCTCCCGGCGCCCTGACGGGCCCGCACGCCCTGCCCCGCCTGCACATCGGCGAGAACGACACGGCCTGGCGGCTCCACCTCAAGCACAAGCTGCACCGGCTGCGCCGGCGCCCCGTGGCGGGTGTGTGACATGAAGGCACTGCACATCATCACCGGTCTCGGCATCGGCGGCGCCGAACAGCAACTGCGTCTGCTGCTGCGCCACCTCCCCGTGGAATGCGAGGTGGTCGCCCTCACCAACCCGGGTGCCGTCGCCGACGGCCTGGTCGCCGACGGTGTCCGCGTGCACCACCTCGGCATGGGCGGCAACCGCGACCTGTCCGCGCTCCCCCGCCTGGTCCGCCTGATCCGCGCGGGCGGCTACGACCTGGTGCACACCCACCTCTACCGCGCCTGTGTCTACGGCCGGCCCGCCGCCCGCCTCGCGGGCGTCAGGGCCGTGGTCGCCACCGAACACTCCCTCGGCGACTCCCAGATGGAGGGCCGGCCGCTGACCGCGGGCGTCCGTGCGCTGTATCTCGCCAGCGAGCGCCTCGGCTCCGCCACGGTCGCCGTCTCCGCCACGGTCGCCGACCGCCTCAGACGCTGGGGTGTGCCCGCCCCGCGCATCGAGGTCGTCCCCAACGGCGTCGACCTGGCCCGGTTCCGCTTCGACCGGTCACGGCGCCACCACACGCGTCGGCGCCTCGGTCTGCCGGAGGACGCCTACGTCGTCGGCGGGATCGGCCGGCTCGCCCCGGGCAAGCGCTTCGACGTACTGATCCGGACGATCGCCCGGCTTCCCGACGACCACTGGCTGCTGCTGGTCGGAGAGGGCCCGGAGTCGAGCGTCCTGCGCCGTACGGCCCATGAGGCCGGCGTGGCCGAACGTGTGCTGTTCACCGGCGAACGCCCCAATGTCCCCGACGGCTCCCCCGGCCCCGATCTGCCCTCTCTCACCGCCGCCATGGACCTGCTCGTCTCGCCGTCCCCGGAGGAGTCCTTCGGACTGGCGGTCGTGGAGGCCCTGGCGTCCGGGCTGCCCGTGCTCTACGCCTCCTGCCCGGCGGTCGAGGACCTGCCGCCGCGGGCCGCCGCCGCGGCCCGGCGGGTGCGGGGCGGTCCGGAGGCGTACGCCCGCGCCGTCGCCGAGGTCCGCGCGGCCGGTCCACGGCCTCGGACGGTCCCGGAAGCCGCCCACCACTACAGCATCACCCGCAGCGCCGCCCGGCTCATGGACGTGTACGCGGCGGCGGTGTCCAGTTCGTCGTCCCCCTCACTCCAGGGAGCCCGTTCGTCATGACCGACCACTCCACCCCACGCCCCCGGCGGTCCGGGCGCCTGGCCCGCTTCGCGGCCGCGCTGCTGCCCTGGGCGCTGCTCACCTTCTGCACGCTCGTCGGCGGCCTGGCCGGCGTCGCCTACAGCCAGCTGAGGCCCCCGGCGTACACGGCCACCAGCTATGTCGTCGCGGTACCCACCGAGCAGTCCGACCCGGCCACCGCGCTCGGCTTCGCGCAGGCGTACGGCCGGGCCGCCACGCAGCTCGCGGTGCTCGGGGACGCGCAGGTGAAGGCGGACGTGCCGGTGCGCACGCTGCAGCGGAGCGTGCGCACGGCGACCTCTCCGGACGCCCCGATGATCGCCGTCTCGGCCACCTCGCGGCGCCCCGGTGCCGCCGCCCGCATGGCCAACGCCGTCGCCGGCGCGCTGACCGTGCACGCGAACGCCACCAAGGACAGCACCCGCATCCAACTCCTCCAGTTCTCACGGGCCGTGCGACCGACCGAGCCGTCGTCCCCGTCACCGAAGGTCACCCTGCTGGTCGGCACCAGCGCGGGCGGCCTGCTCGGCGGACTGATTCTGCTCGTCCGGCCGAGGCGGACCAGAACCTGGGAGCACGACACCGTCCGCCCCGCCCCGGTGCCCGTTCCGGCCCCCGCCGCCGCCGACGTGCACGGACAGCTGTGACAGCGGCGTACACGACAGCGGCGTACACGACGGAAATCGTCACCGAAGCGCCCGCCTTCGCCGAGCTGGCCCCGCAATGGGGGCGGCTGTACGAGCGGTGCGGTGCGGCCACCCCGTTCCAGAACCACGCCTGGCTGCACTCGTGGTGGCTGTCGTACGGCAGGCCCGGCCGGCTGCGGCTGGTGCTCGTGCGCGAGGGCGCCGAACTCGTCGCCGCCGCGCCCCTGATGCTCCGGCGCGGTCCGGTGCCCAGCCTGGTCCCCCTCGGCGGGGTGATCTCCGACTACGGGGATGTGCTCATCGACGACGAGCGGGCGGACCGCGCGGCGGCCGCGCTCACCGATGCGCTGTCGGCCGCCGCCCGCACCGCGCTGATCGACTTCCGCGAGGTGCGGCCGGGGGGCGCGGTCGAGCACGTCTACGACCGCTGGACCGGTCCGCGCCGTCGGGTGCGGGACTCGCTGTGCCTGGAGCTGCCGGCCGCGCCCATGGACGCGCTGGTGTCCCGGCTGCCGTCCCGCGGGGCCCAGCGGGTGCGGTCCAAGCTGCGCAGACTGAAGTCGCTCGGTGTGGAGCGGCATGTCGTACGGCCGGACGAGGTGACCGCGGCGCTGCGGCGGCTGGTGGAGCTGCACCGGCTGCAGTGGCAGGGGCGGAAGGTGACGACGGAGCATCTGCGTACCCGTTTCTGCGAACATCTGGTGCGTTCCGTGGAACCGATGGTGCGCTCCGGCGACGCGGTGGTCACCGAGTTCCGGCTCGGCGGTGACGTGGTGGCCGTGGACGTGACCCTGCGGTCACGTCGGCTCGTGGGCGGCTATCTGTACGGGGCCCATCCGAGCCTGCGGGAACGCAAGGCGGACGTGGCGGTGATGCTCCTCGACGCGTGCGCCGAGCACACGGGTACCGGTGACCTGGGCACGCTGAGCCTGCTGCGCGGCAACGAACCCTACAAGCACCACTGGCGGCCCCGACCGGTGGTCAACCAGCGTCTGCTGTTGGCCCGCCGGAGCACGGCCCCGCTGATGTCGGCGGTGCTCTGGGGCACGGTCGCACGGCGGAACGGCAAAGACGTACTGCGCCGCCTCCCGCCGCGCCCCGGTGGCCGCGGCCCCGCCTCATGAGCCGCCGCCGGCGGTCATCGGGTGCGCGACCACCATTCGAGACGCAGGCACAGCTTTCCCCCGAGCCAGTGCTCCACCCGGTCGCCGAGGTGCAGCGGCGAACAGCGTGCCGGGCGCCGCTGCGTGACGGTCGGGGTGGACGGGTTCGGCGTGGGCTGCGTGACCGGGACTTCCGGCATGACGGGGACTTCCGGCTCGGCCGGTCCCTCGGTGCGGGCGGAGAGGATCGCACGGTAGATCCGAGAGGACACGGGGTTGGCCGCGCACTGCCAGACACCGTGCGGGCAGTAGTCGGTCAGCGTGTTGTACACCGGCTTGTGCATGGCGATCCAGGCGAGCATGCCCAGCATGTAGACGGCGTTGTCACCATTGCGGAAGAGCCCCCACTCGGCATAGGAGATGGGCTTGTTGTGCAATTTCGCGAAGTCCACGTGTGCCTGGAGTCCGTAGGGCTCGGTGATCTGCTCGGCGAACGACAGGCCCTCCGGCTGGTCGTAGGTGTCCATGCCGATGATGTCGACCGTGTCGTCTCCCGGATAGCACCTCGTCCACGGGACGGCGTCCCGGCCGCGGCTCGGAGTGAAGTCGAACCGGAATTGCTGGCCCGGCACCGAACGCATCGTGGTGACGACCCTGTTCCAGTACGTCTTCCAGGCCTCCGGATCCGGCCCGCAGCGATGCGCGTACGTCGTGCCGTTCATCTCCCAGCCGAGCACCAGGATCGTGTCCGGCACGTTCAGGGCGACCAGCTTCTCGGCGAGGGCGCGGAAGTGGTGATCGAACTCGCCGGCCGCGCCCTGCCGCAGCAACAACCGGACCTGAGCGTCGGAGACTGGGTGCTCGTTGCGTTCCTGCAGGGGCACGTTGAGGACGAGCATCCGGTCGTCCCGGTCCTTGCGCCAGCGCGCCCACGGGTCGAGGACCTCAGAGGCGCCTTCGATGTTGCTCCAGCTGTCACCGGGCAGGTAGGTGTGGCCGACGCGCAGGTCGGCCCCGCCCAGCCAGTCGCTGAACTCCTCCATGCGGGTTACACCGTCGGCTCCGGAGCCGAGGAAGGCACCGAAGGCCGGACTCTCCTTCGCGGGCGGCGCGATCGTCGGCCCGGGGGCGGACGACATCGGCGGTACGGAACCGAACGGGGTCGGCAGCACAGAGCCGGACGGGGCCGTGGGGACGGGAGTGATTGTGGCTTCCTCCGGTTGCGCCGATTCCGTGGACGGCGTGACCGGAGTCGGCGCGGAAGCCGTCGGCGCCGGGTCGGCAGGCGTCGCAGTGGGAGGGTCGGGGAAGCTCACCGCCGCCGCCACGAAACCGGGGCCGGACACCAGCGTGACGAAGACGGCGGCCGCCACCGCGATGACCGCCCGCCGTCCGGTCCGGCCAGGACACTGCTGTGGGGCCATGCCTGCTCCTCTCTCCGTACTTGGTCGCCCGCATTAGTGACACCCCGTCACGTTTTGCTGACGCCCTGTCACACGCAGTCAGTCACATGAAATGACATGGCGCCACCGGCCCTAGGGCCTTCGAGTGACCCGCTCCCCCGCACGGGTGAGCCGACCCAAGGAAAGACCGTCCATGTCACTGCTCGACACCCGGGTCCCCGCCGTTCTGCTGCGGATCGACCGGAATCCCTTTCACCACGGAACGCTCGGAGCCGTGCGCTCGCTGGGCAGAGCGGGAGTGGAAGTGCATGTGGTCGCCGACTCGGCGGGAAGTCCCGTCGTCAGATCACGGTTCGCGCACCAGATGCATCCCCCGCCGCCACCCGGGGCGTCTGCCCGCGAGATCGCCGCGCTGCTGCTCCGGGTGGCCGCCCGGATCGCCCGACCCGCCGTCCTGATCCCGATGGACGACGCGAGCGCCATCGCCGTGAGCCGCATGCGTGAGGAACTCACGCCGTCCTATCTGCTGCCCGCCGGACCCGGCGCACTGCCCGAACGCGTCGCCGACAAGGCCGAACTGGCCGCCGTCTGCGCGTCCGCGGGCATCCCGCACCCGGTGACACTGATCCCGGACAGTCCGGCGCAGGCCGCCGACGCCGCCGCGCGCCTGGGACTGCCGGTGGTGGCGAAGTGGAGCAGGCCCTGGCTGGTGCCGGACGGCAGCGGGCTGCGCAGCACGGTGCTGGTGAAGTCGGCTTGGCAGGCCCGGCAGTTGTACCTGCGCACCGAGGAGGCCGGCAGCCCGCTGCTGCTGCAGGCGCATTTGCCGCCGGGCCCGGACCGCGACTGGTTCTTCCACGGATACGCGGACCGCTCCAGCGCCGTGCGCGCGGGCGGCCCCGGCCGCAAGCAGCGGGCCTGGCCCCGCGGGGCGGGCCTGACGGCGGTCGGCTGCTGGACGCCCAACCCGCAGGTGCGGGCGCTCGCGGAGCGGCTGACCCGGGAGCTGGGCTACCGCGGCATCTTCGACCTCGACTTCCGCCGCTGCGGCACGTCGGGCCGCTACCACCTGCTCGACTTCAACCCGCGTCCCGGCGCCCAGTTCCGACTCTTCACCGACACCTCCGGCGTGGACGTCGTACGCGCCCTGCACCTCGACCTGACACAGCGTCCCGTGCCGGAGGGCTCACCGCGGGCGGGGCGGGTGTTCGTGGTGGAGAACTACGCGCCGCTGGCCACGCTGCGGTCGGCGCGCCACGGCCGTGAGCTGGCCTGGTACGCCTCTGACGACCCGGCTCCCGGCCGGGCGATGTGGACCCTGTGGTGCCGCCATGTGTCCCATCGGCTGCGGCAGCGGCTGAGCGCGGCCACGACGGCACCCGCACCGACGCGCGTGGTCCGCCAGGCGGCCACGCGGAACCCGACCGACGACGAGAGAGCGAGTAGCTGCTGATGTACGACCTGCTGGTGGTGGGAGCCGGCCCGTACGGCCTGTCCATCGCCTCCCATGCCGCGGCCGCCGGGCTTAACCTGCGCGTCCTCGGGCGGCCCATGGCGTCCTGGCGGGACCACATGCCCCGCGGCATGTTCCTGAAGTCCGAACCCTGGGCTTCCAACCTCGCCGACCCTGGCGGACGTTGGCGACTGGACGCCTACTGCGCGACCCGGGGCCTGACCGCGCGTCACGCGCAGCCGATCCCGGTGGAGGAGTTCGCCGCGTACGGCCTGTGGTTCGCGCACCACGCCGTACCCCCGGTGGACGAGCGGATGGTGAACCGGGTGACGGCCCGCCCGGCCTGCTTCGAGGCGGTCACGGAGGACGGAGAGGTGCTGCGTGCCCGGACGGTGGCCCTGGCGGTCGGCGTCATGCCCTTCGTGGAGGTGCCGTCCCCCCTGCACGGCCTGCACCCCGCGCTGGTTTCGCACAGCAGCCACCACAGCGACCTCGGCCGCTTCCGGGGCAGGGACGTCACGGTGATCGGCGGCGGCCAGGCGGCTTTGGAGACCGCGGCGCTCCTCGCCGAACAGGGCGCGCGCGTCCGCGTCCTGGCCCGGGCCGGCCAACTGTGCTGGAACGATGTGCCACCACCCTTGCGGCGCCCCTTGTGGCAGTCGGCCCGCGCCCCGCACAGCGGGCTCGGCTGCGGCTGGCGCAACTGGTTCTACGCCGAACGCCCCGGCCTCTTCCGCCGCCTGCCCGAGCCCACCCGCGCCCGCATCGCGGCCACCGCGCTGGGCCCGGCGGGCGCCTGGTGGGTACGCGACCGGGTCGAGCCGGCGGTGGAGGTACTGCTCGGCCACGAGGTCGCCGCGGCCCGTCCGATCCCGGGTGGCGTACGACTGGAGACGGCGAGCCGAAGCGGGGAGCCGCTCTCCCTGGAGACCCAACACGTGATCGCGGCCACCGGGTTCCGGGCGACCCCGGACCGGCTCGCCCTGCTCTCCCACGAACTGCGCGGAAGCCTGGCGACGGCGGCCGACGGCTCCCCCGCGGTCGGGCGGGACTTCGAGTCCTCACACCCGGGACTGTTCCTCGCGGGCCTGATGACCGCTTCCTCGTTCGGACCGGCCATGCGCTTCGTCCAGGGCGCGGGCTTCACGGCGAAGACGCTCGTACGAGGAGTACGCCACCGGCTGCGCACCATCCCGCCCACCGGGACGATCCCGGTGCCGGCGGTCCGGGAACCCGCGGAGGCACCGTCGCGGGCAGGCGGCTGACGACAGATGCCGGATGCCGGACGCGAGGCGTCCGGCATCCGGCATCCGGAAGGAAGCACTACCGACGGGAAGCCCTACCGACCCGAAGTGGTCCGGCCTCGCCGGTACAGGGCTACGCCGCCCGTGATGAGCAGCGCGGCAACGCCCGTGCCCGCGACGGTCCCCGCGCCGCCGCCGGTCTGGGGGAGGGTGGGAGGCTGCGCCGGGGGCGTGGTGGGCGGGGTGTGCCGAGGCGGTGTCTTCGCCGGGGGCTTGGTGGCCGGAGGCGAAACCGGTGGCGTGGTGGGAGGCGTCGTGGTGGGGGGTGTCGTGGGCGGCGGGTCCCCGTCGTCACCATAGCCGGATTCGTCGCCCTGGCCGGGGTCGTAGTCCCAGTCACCACCCTGGCCGGGCTCGTCGTAATCCCAGTCGCCACCGTCACCGTCACCGTGACCGAGGACGCCACCGAGCGGGTTCCCGGGGTCACCAGGACCGAGGACGCCACCGAGCGAGTCGCCGGCGCCCTGGCGGTCGTCAATCTGACCGACGCCGCCGCCCGAGCCACTGTCGTCGTCGCCGTAACCGGCGGAGCTGTCCCGCCCCTTGGGGGCAGAGGCATGGGCGGCACCGTGCGCCGCTCGAGAGTCGGCAACGCTGTTGCAGGGCTTCCCCACGGACGGGTCGGCGCTCACTCCGACGGATGCCGGGCAGGCGTTCGCGGGATCGCTCACCGGCAGGTCAGGGGCGCTGGCGCCGGACAGGGCGCCGAGCGTCCCCTCCAGGGGCCCGTCCGTCTGCGCACTCGCGAACGCCGGGATGACGTACAGCGACAGGATGCTCGTCGCAGCGCCGGCCACGACCATTCCCTTGCTCAGGTTCTGTCGCAATCTAGTCGTCTTTCTGGTCGAAGAAGTGGGAAAAGCCGACCCGGGCTTCGGGGCGGGCACAAGGTCCTGCTGCTGAAGGTGCCCTGCTCGCGGGGACGTTCCCTGCCGCTGCGAGGAGAGAGGGGAGCGCACTGACCACTCGTCAGTTCCTGCCCCGCTTCCTGCCGTTGCGCCGGGAAGCGACGTCACGCCTGCCGTAGTTTCGTTGCCACTTGATCTTCTGGCTGGTCCAGTGGTGAGACCCGGTGAAGTGCCAGTAGCGGCAGTCCGAGCATCGGTAGATGCGGTCGGGGATCCTGTCCAGCAGCGGCTGCTTGACCAGCCAGTTCCTCGCCTCTGATTCCGTGGGGAACGACGCTTTCCCTGTCTCCGGACAACGCGGCAAGATGATCGCATTGCTCACATTTTCCTCCCGAGGTCCGGCGCGACTCACATCATCTTCAGCAGATGGACGGAATCGATGGTGCATCAGCGGGAAACGGCTCAACAAGCAGCTGACACTCTTCCGGGCTACTCTCCGCAGGATTTCATCCATGTGGCCCAGAGGCGCCGTTGATGTGAATTGCATTGATCGGACGATAGTTGGAGTGAAGTCGCAAGGAAGGAGAGTCTCCGGAAACGAGTCAGCGGCCGTCCGGGGACGACCGCTGACTGTATGAGGATATTCAGACCAACCTGGAAGGCCGCCCAATCACTACTCGGAACCGAGCACCGTGCAGAAGTTTCCGATGTTCTGGTTGTTGTCGCCGAGGACGGTGATCGGCGCATTGATCGTGACCAGGGAGGTGAATTCCTGTTCACAATGCAGATACTGCGCATTGTCGACGGCGGTGTGGGGCACCTCATCATCACAGGCAGCCTGTGCAGCCCCGGCAGTCGCCAGACCGACACCACTGAGAACGCTCGTGGCCAGCATGACCTTCTTGAACCTGCGCACCCGTATCTCCAGGTGTTGACTCGCGGTCATCACAGACGTGGTGACCTGGCTTAGCGCAGCAAAGGGGACGTCGAGCTCGAACTGCCCCGACATCCCCTTTTCCGCGATTTTTTGCCCCTCTCCCTGCCACTCCGAGCGGAGATTCATCAGGGTGTCCGGGGCGACGGGGACCGAGGAACGCGTCCCGCAGGAGGGCGCGAGACCCACCGGCCCCCGGGGTCCTGCAATCAGTCGATGGAACCGATCACCGTGCAGAAGTTGCCGATGTTCGAGTTGCTGTCGCCGGCGGCGACCGGGAGGTTGGCGAAGGCGGTGCCACCGTCGAAGTCCTGGTCGCAGTCAACGACCTGCAGGTTGTTGACGGCGAACGGGAAGTCGTCGTAGTCATGGCCACCCTGGGCGCTGGCGACACCGCCGCCGACCAGACCGAGACCGCCGACCATGACCGCTACCGCCGCGACCTTCTTGAGCTTCTGCATCACGTCTCCGTTTTCTTCGCGCACGAACCTCATTACGGACCGTGCTCGACTCATTACAGAACCTAACACACGCCGCACTTAACCCGCTATTTCTGACACACCCGATTGGGTGCAGCTAATCAGGTTATGCGCCTTTAGGGCGATTGAGTTCCGATCGCATTGAAATGAACGGTCGGTGCACAGCAGAGTGCCCCCGACAGTCACGCCACCAAGGACCTCAGATGTCCTTATGCGCACCAGTCGGAGGCACTTTCCATTCACACCCGGAAGGGTCCGAGACCCTCCGCGCGACAGCCACCCGCGGGCCACAACACCGCCCGCGGGACTGCCGACACCCTGGGATCAGTCGTCGATGGACCCGACCACCGTGCAGAAGTTGCCGATGTTCGAGTTGCTGTCGCCGCCGACCTCAAGACCGCCATTGACGAAGCCGAGGCCGCCGTCGAACGCCTGCTCGCAGTTCACGAGCTGCAGGTTGTCGACGGCAACCGGGAACTGCTCGTCATAGTCGTGCCCACCGTGGGCGCTGGCAACTCCGCCGCCGACCATGCCCAGGCCACCGACCATGAGCGCTACGGCCGCAGCCTTCTTGAGCTTCTGCATCACGTCTCCGATTTCCTCACGTACACGATCTCCATTACGGACCGTGCTCGATTCGTCACAGACGATAACACGCGCCACACTTATCCGCCATTTCCGACTCGCCCGAATGATGCAATTAATCGAGTGATATGCATTTCGGGGAACTGAGGGGGCGTCGGTGGTATCGCATCAGGCTTCCTGCGCACAGCAGAGCGCCTCCGACGGGTACGACGAGAAGGCTCCTTATGCCCTCATGCGCACCGGTCGGAGGCAGGTTTTGTTCGCGCCCCGGAGACCCTCCAGGGAGGCTCCGTTATCAGTCGATGGATCCGACCACCGTGCAGAAGTTGCCGATGTTCGAGTTGCTGTCGCCGCCGACCTCAAGGCCACCATTGGCGAAGGCGAGGCCACCGTCGAACGTCTGCTCGCAGTCCACGACCTGCAGGTTGTCGACGGCAACCGGGAACTGCTCGTCGTAGTCGTGGCCACCGTGGGCGCTGGCGACACCTCCGCCGACCAGGCCGAGACCACCGACCATGAGCGCTACGGCCGCAGCCTTCTTGAGCTTCTGCATCACGTCTCCGATTTCCTCACGCACACGATCCTCATTACGGGCCGTGCTCGATTCGCCACAGAAGCTAACACACGCCACACTTAACCGCTATTTCCGACATGCCCGAATAGATGAGGTTAACTGGGTGATGTGCATTTTAGGCTAGGACATGCCAGGTTCCACGGCTCATGGTTTCCTGGGCACAGCAAAGCGCCTCCGACAGATACGGCAGCAAGGGCTTTGAATGCCCTCATGCGCACCGGTCGGAGGCACTTCCCGTTCACATCCCGGAGGCCCGAGCCTTCTCGGGAAGGGCCGGGAATCAGTCAATGGACCCGATCACCGTGCAGAAGTTGCCGATGTTCGAGTTGCTGTCGCCGCCGGCGATGGGGAGGTTGGCGAAGGCGGTGCCGCCGTCGAAGTCCTGGTCGCAGTCAACGACCTGCAGGTTGTTGACTGCGAACGGGAAGTCGTCGTAGTCGTGGCCACCGTGGGCGCTGGCGACACCGCCGCCGACCAGGCCGAGGCCGCCGACCATAACCGCTACCGCCGCGACCTTCTTGAGCTTCTGCATCACATCTCCGATTTGCTCACACACACGACCCTCCTTACGGATCGTGCACAACTAGTCACCAAGAATAATCGCCACCCCGCATAGCGCCATATTTAGTACTCAATCGGATGTTCCACACATGCCACCTGCAGATCCACCTTGGCCTCGAACGCCAAGATCGCCCAGCCGGCCCCTGTCATCGGATCCCGCTGGGCGATCGTAAAAGCCACCTTGTCGACACCGAGTCCGGTGACAGGCCAGACGGCGTGCGGCGGCCGCCACCATCCGTCGAGATCCTGACGGATCGCGGGACGGGCGGCGGCGACCGCACCCATCAGGCGACCGAGCAAAGGTGTGGGTCCCGCGCTCGAGGTGCGGCACCCACCCGCCCTCGGGCGCCCTGGAATCAGTCGTCGATGGACCCGACCACCGTGCAGAAGTTGCCGATGTTCGAGTTGCTGTCGCCGGTGGCGATGGGGGTGTTGGTGAAGAGGGCGCCGCCGTCGAACGTCTGCTCGCAGTCCACGACCTGCAGGTTGTCGACGACAGCCGGGAACTGCTCGTCGTAGTCGTGGCCACCCTGAGCGCTGGCGACACCGCCGCCGACCATGCCGAGACCGCCGACCATGAGCGCCACCGCCGCGGCCTTCTTGAGCTTCTGCATCACGTCTCCGTTTTCCTCACAGGCACGACCATCATTACGGACCGTGTCCGACTGGTGACAGACCATACATGCGTCTCCTCCAATGCCCTATTCCGGACACACCCGATTGAGTGCAACTGATGGTGTTACCTACCTCTTTGGGGCGATGACCGAGCCGGGCGGGGTCAGTCCAGGCCGTGGCCCGCCTCCCCGACGGCCTCGGCGAGTTGCCGGACCGCCGGGTCCTCGGTGGTGCGGGCCAGGGTGGTGGCCTTGCGGTGGAGCGTGTCGAGGTTCGGGGCGCCGGGCAGCGGAGTGCGGTCGTGGTACGTCGAGCGGAGGGCGTCGGCGAAGTAGGCGGCGACCGCGGTGACCTGGAAGCGGGGGCTCGCGGTCCAGACGGAGGACTTCAGGGCGTCGGTCTCCAGGGCGCCGGACGCCTCGTGCGGAGCACGGGTGCCCGGGTCGAGCCAGCGGACGGTGGCGGTGGCGAGGTGGCCGTCGTGGCCGGGCCGGGTGCGGACGGCGTAGAGGGCGGTGACGGTGTGCCCGGGGCCGACCTCGCCGCCGTCGACGCGGTCGTCGCGGAAGTCCTCGTCGGCGACCCGGCGGTCGTCGTAGCCGACGAGGCGGAAAGCGGTGACCGTCTGCGGGTCGAAGGCGACCTGGGCCTTGGCGTCGCGGGCGGTGAGGTCGATGTTCTTCGGGAGCTCCTCGCAGAACACCTTGCGGGCGTCGTCGGCGGTGGACACGTACGTGGTGTGGCCGTCGCCCCTGTCGGCGAGGCGTTCCATCAGGGCGTCGCCGTAGTCGCTGCCCACGCCGACGCCGAAGAGGGTGATGCCGTGCTCGCGGCGGGCGCCGTCGATGCGTTCGAGGATGGCGTCGGGGTCGGTGTCGCCGTCGTTGGCGAGGGCGTCGGAGACGAGGACGACCCGGTTGGTGGCGCCCTCGCGCAGGCCCTTGACGGCGGTGGCGTAGCCGGTCTCTACACCCGCTGCGAGGTTGGTGGAGAAGGTCGGTTCCAGGCTGTCGATCGCTTCGTGGATCGTGCCCCGGTGGCTGCCGAGGCGGGTCATCGGCAGGACGGTCTCGGCCGTGTCGCTGAAGGTGACGATCGCGACCGAGTCGTCGTCGCGCAGCCGGTCCGTCATCACATCGAGGGATCGCCGGGCGAGGTCGAGGCGGCCGGGTTCGGACATCGAGCCGGAGATGTCGATGACGAAGGTGAGGGCGGCCGGCGGGCGTTCGCCGTGCTGGTCTCGCGCGTTCCGGGTGGCCAGGCCGACGCGGACCAGGGACCAGTCCTCCTCGTCGGTGCGGGCGCCGTCGACGGTGACCTTGAAGCCGTTGCCGTCGGGGCGCCGGTAGTCCTGGCGGAAGCTGTTGACGAACTCCTCGGGGCGGACGGTCGACGGGTCCGGCCGCCGGCCCTCGGCGAGGGTGCGGCGGGCGTAGCCGTAGGAGGCGGTGTCGACGTCGAGGGCGAAGGTGGAGAGGTGGTCGTCGGGTGCGGTGTCGCGGGACTCGTCGTCCGGTTCACCGCTCCCCCGGCTGTACTCGGGGGCCGGGAAGCCGGTCGCCCCGTTCGCGCGGTCGGTGCTGCTGTGGTCTCCCGTGTCGCCCGCCCCACAGCCCGTGAGCAGCAAGCCGCCCGCCGCGGTGAGGGCGAGCAGGGTGATGCGCAGCCGTCGTGTCCGGTACCGGTCCATCGTCCATGCCCCCTTGGCCAGTTGACGCCTTGTCTGTGACTGTGACGGGCCGGGGGGCCGGAACGTGCGCTACGGGGAGTTGCGGCTGGATCTCGAACAGGGCACGGACGACGGCCGTCGAGACCGGTGGGTGATGCTTCGGTGACCTACGACACCACGTCCTTGCGGGCGAAACCGCGGAAGGCCAGGGCGAACAGCACGAGGGCGTACGTTATCGAGATGGAGGCGCCCTGGATCATGTCGGACCACTCCAGTTGGGGCCGTACGGTGTCGAGCCAGGCGTACTGCCAGTGCGCGGGCAGGAAGTCGCGCCAGTCGCCGAGGGCCGTCACCTGATCGAGGACGTTGCCGACGATGGTCAGACCGACCGCGCCGCCGACCGCGCCGAGCGGCGCGTCCGTCTTGGTGGACAGCCAGAACGCCAGGGCCGCGGTGACGAGTTGGGACACGAAGATGTACGCCACCGTGATCGCGAGGCGCTGGGCGGCCAGGCCGGCGGGCAGCGAACCGCCGGTGGGGAGCTCCAGCGGGCCCCAGCCGTACGCCGCCGTGCCGACGGCGAGGGCGACGACCGGCAGCAGCACCATCGCGGCGAGGCTGAGGCTGAGGCCGACCACGAGCTTGGACCACAGCAGCCGGGCCCGGGGCACGGGTGCCGCCAGCAGATAGCGCAGGGAGGACCAGCTGGCCTCCGAGGCGACCGTGTCCCCGCAGAACAGGGCGACGGGGATGACGAGCAGGAAGCCCGCGGAGGCGAACAGGTTGACCGCGGCGAAGTTGGCCCCGGACAGGGTGGCCGTGTCCATCAGGTTCGCCCCGGCGTTGCCGTCGCCCGGGTCTCCGCCCACCTGGAAGGCGATGAGCAGCACGAACGGCAGGGCGAACAGGATCCCGCCCATGACGAGGGTGCGGCGCCGCTTCAGCTGCCGGACCAGCTCGACCCTGATGGGCAGCGTGCGGCCCGCGCGGTAGCCGTCGGCGACCTTCGCGCGGTCGATCAGCGTGCTGCCGCTCATGCGGACTCTCCGATCAGGGTGAGGAAGGCGTCCTCGAGGCGGCGGTGGGGGCCCACCGACTCCACGGGGACTTCGAGCCGGACCAGTTCGGCGACCAGGCGCCGGGCGCTGCCGTCGGCGTCGAGCCGGACCAGCAGGCCCTCGTCGGTGCGGACCGCGGAGGCCACGCCCGGGAGCGCGGCGACCTTCTCGGCGACGGGCTCCTCGACCGGTGCGGCCGTGCCCACCAGCAGCATGTCCCCGGAGCCGATGATCTCCTGGACCGGGCCCGCCTGGACCAGTCGGCCGTGGTCCATCACGACCAGGTGCGTGCAGGACTGCTCGACCTCGGACAGCAGGTGGCTGGAGACGATCACTGTGCGGCCGGCCGCCGCGTAGCGGATCATCACCTCGCGCATCTCGCGGATCTGCGGCGGGTCGAGGCCGTTGGTCGGCTCGTCGAGGATGAGCAGGTCCGGGAGGCCGAGCATGGCCTGGGCGATGGCGAGGCGCTGGCGCATGCCCTGGGAGTACGTGCGCACCGCGCGCTCCAGTGCGCTGCCGAGGCCGGCGATCTCCAGGGCGTCGTCCAGATGGGCGTCCTCCGGCGGGCGGCCGGTGGCCCGCCAGTACAGCTCGAGGTTCTCGCGGCCGGACAGGTGCGGGAGGAAGCCCGCGCCCTCGACGAAGGCGCCGACCCGGGACAGGACCGTGGCGCCGGGCGCGATGGCGTGGCCGAAGACGCGGATCTCGCCGGCGTCCGGCTTGATCAGGCCCATCAGCATGCGCAGGGTGGTCGTCTTGCCCGCGCCGTTCGGGCCGAGGAGGCCGAGGACCTGGCCCTTCTCCACGCGGAAGGTCAGGTCCCGGACCGCGTACCGGTCGGCGGACTTCGCGTACCTCTTGCTCAGGTCCGTGATCTGGAGGGGCACTTCGGCCAGCGCGGGGTCGGGTGCGGGGGCGGTGGTGCGGCGCCGCGCCGTCAGGAGGAGGGCCAGGGCGGTCGCCGCGCCGGCCAGCGGGAGCCACCACACCCAGGCGGGCAGCGGTGCCGTGGCGTTGGTGTGGCTGAGGGCGGTCGGGACTTTCAGGTCGCCCTTGAGGGAGACGGCGTACGTCGCCGGGGTGGCCGGGGAGGCGTAGCCGAGGTCGGTCGAGGCGAGGACCAGGCGCAGCCGGTGGCCGTCGGAGACCTCGTGGTCGATCGCCGGGAGGGTGATCGTGACGTCCTTGCCGGCCTTGGCGTCCTCGACGCGGAGGGGAACGACCAGTTGGGAGGGCAGCACCTGCCGCTGGCCGCCGCCGGGGCCGACGTCGTAGACCTTGGCGAACAGGACGGCGTCGTCGCTCGTCGACTTCACGTGGACGGTGGCCGTCGGGGACCCGGTGATCTGCAGGTCCTTCTTCAGGGGTGCCGACTCGAACGCGGCGAACTGGCCCGGGAAGTCGAGGGAGATCCCGACGCCGAGCGAGGACAGCTGGGCGAGGCCGCCGGCGCCGCCGATGCCGGGCAGGGCGGAGACGGCGGGCGGGCTGGAGCCGGCCGGGTTCTGGAAGCGCTGCTCGCGCCCGGCGAGGGCGATCGGGCGCAGGCCGCCCTCCAGACCGGGGTACCTGTCGTCGCTCACCCCGCTCAGCCGGGTCTCGCCGTCGCCGGTGCCGGTGCCGAGGGTGCGGGTGACGCGGAAGGCGGGGCCGGTGTCGGCGCCCTCGTCGTCCTTGAGGTACCGGTCGAACCAGGACGCGGTCCGGGACTGGACGCGGCTCGCCTCCATGTCGCCGCCGTCGTGTCCGCCGGAGATCCAGTCGACGTCCACGGGGGCACCGTTCGCGCGGATCGCCTTCGCGGCGGCGTCGGCCTGGCCGAGCGGGAAGAGGGAGTCGGTCTGGCCCTGGAGGAGGAGCGTGGGCACCTTGATGCGGTCGCCGACGGCGGACGGCGAGCGCTCGTCGAGGAGCTTCACGGCCTGGGCGTCGGGGGTGCCGGACTCGGCGACCCGCTCGTACATCCGGCACAGCTGCGGCTCGAACTTCGCGCAGCCGCCGCCGGTGTTGACGAAGATGCCCGCCCACAGCTTCTTGAACACGCCGTTCGGAAAGAGGGCGTCGGCGAGGTTCCAGTAGGTGATCGCCGGGGCGATGGCGTCGACCCGTTTGTCGTATCCGGCGGTCAGAAGGGAGATCGCGCCGCCGTACGAGGCGCCCGCCATGCCCACGCGCGGGTCGCCGGGCTTGTCGAGCTGGACCTGCGGCTGCTCGGCGAGCCAGTCGATGAGCTTGCGGGCGTCGGCGACCTCGCCCTTCGGGTCGTTCAGCCCGATCCTGCCGGTCGACCGGCCGAAACTGCGCGACGACCAGGTCAGCACCGCGTACCCGTCCCGGGCGAGGTTCTCGGCCTGCTGCCGCACGTCGTTCTTGCTGCCGCCGAAGCCGTGCGTGAGGAGGACGGCGGGGCGGCGGCCGTCTTCGGAGGACGTGAAGTACGAGGTGTCGATGCGCACTCCGGCGCCCATGTCCATGACCCGGTCGGTGCGGTGCACCGGTGGCGCGTCGTCGGAGGCGACAGCCGTCCAGGTACCGGCGCCGGCGAGCACGACCACGGCGGCCGCGGCGGCAGTCCACCGTCGCGGCCCCCGGAGCAGCTCTCGCCATCGGGTCAGTCGAAGATCCATGCGTCAACCGTACGGGGCGCCACCGACAAGCGATGCAGCCCCCGGTCTGAACCGTCGCCCATCCCCCGGACGTACAGGACCCCTGTCGCGTACCACGAGCGTGGTACGCGGCAGGGGTGCCGACGGCCGGGTCAGTGGTTGCGCGGGAATCCGAGGTCCACGCCGGCCGGGGCGTCCGCCGGGTCGGGCCAGCGGGTGGTGACGACCTTGCCGCGGGTGTAGAAGTGCGTGCCGTCGTTGCCGTAGATGTGGTGGTCGCCGAAGAGCGAGTCCTTCCAGCCACCGAAGGAGTGGTAGCCGACGGGGACCGGGATCGGGACGTTCACGCCGACCATGCCGGCCTCGATCTCCATCTGGAAGCGGCGGGCGGCGCCGCCGTCCCGGGTGAAGATCGCGGTGCCGTTGCCGAAGGGGGAGCTGTTGATCAGGGACACGCCTTCGTCGTACGTGTCGACGCGCAGCACGCACAGGACCGGGCCGAAGATCTCGTCCTGGTAGGCCTTCGCGGACGTGGGCACCTTGTCGAGGAGCGAGATGCCGATCCAGTGGCCGTCCTCGAAGCCGTCCACCGTGTAGCCGGTGCCGTCGAGGACGACCTCGGCGCCCTCGGCCGCCGCGCCCTCGACGTACGAGGCCACCTTGTCGCGGTGGACCTTCGTGATGAGCGGGCCCATCTCGGAGGTCGGGTCGTTGCCGGGGCCGATCTTGATCTTCTCGGCGCGCTCGCGGATCTTCTGCACGAGCTCGTCGCCGATCGCGCCGACGGCCACGACCGCGGAGATCGCCATGCAGCGCTCGCCCGCCGAGCCGTAGGCCGCGGAGACGGCGGCGTCCGCCGCCGCGTCCAGGTCGGCGTCCGGGAGGACCAGCATGTGGTTCTTGGCGCCGCCGAGAGCCTGGACGCGCTTGTGGTTCGCGGAGGCCGTGGTGTGGATGTGGCGGGCGATCGGGGTCGAGCCGACGAAGGAGACCGCCTTGACGTCCGGGTGCTCCAGGAGGCGGTCGACGGCCACCTTGTCGCCGTGGACGACGTTGAAGACGCCGTCCGGGAGGCCCGCCTCGGCGAGCAGTTCGGCGATCTTGAGGGAGGCCGACGGGTCCTTCTCGGACGGCTTCAGCACGAACGTGTTGCCGCACGCGATGGCCATCGGGAACATCCACATCGGCACCATCGCCGGGAAGTTGAACGGCGTGATGCCGGCGACGACGCCCAGCGGCTGGCGGATCGAGGACACGTCCACGCGGCTGGCGACCTGCGTCGACAGCTCGCCCTTCAGCTGGACGTTGATGCCGCAGGCCAGGTCGACGATCTCCAGGCCGCGGGCGACCTCGCCGAGCGCGTCGCTGTGCACCTTGCCGTGCTCGGCGGTGATCAGCTCGGCGATGGCGTCCCGGTTGGCGTCGAGCAGCGCGCGGAAGCGGAAGAGGATCTCCGTGCGCTTGGCCAGCGAGGACTGGCCCCAGGTGGCGTAGGCGTCCTTGGCGGCGGCGACGGCGGCGTCCACCTCCTCGACGGAGGCGAACGCGACCTTCGTGGTGACCGCGCCGGTCGCGGGGTCGGTGACCGGCCCGTACGTACCCGACGCGCCCTCGACGGACTTGCCGCCGATCCAGTGGTTGACGATCTTCGTCATGGCTGAGTCACTCCAGTAGTCCTTCACAGGGGGCGGCGTCGGGTGGAGACGTGCCGTTCGTACAGCTCACGGGCCTTCACCGCGGACGGTCGCGTCGCGGTCTCGGCCACAGGTACATCCCACCAGGCCTGCGCCGGAGGCGGGCCCGACACTGTGTCTGCCGTTTGGGTCTCCACGTAGACACATGTGGGAGTGTCCGCGGCCCGCGCCTCGGCGAGGGCGGCGCGGAGGTCTCGTACGGTCTTCGCGCGCAGCACGCGCATACCGAGGCTCGCCGCGTTGGCGGCGAGGTCCACGGGGAGCGGCGCCCCGGTGTACGTGCCGTCGTCGGACGGGTAGCGGTAGGCGGTGCCGAACCGCTCGCCGCCCACCGACTCGGACAGGCCGCCGATGGAGGCGTAGCCGTGGTTCTGGATGAGGAGCATCTTGATGGCGATGCCCTCCTGCACGGCCGTCACGATCTCCGTCGGCATCATCAGGTACGTGCCGTCGCCGACCAGCGCCCAGACGTTGCGCTCGGGAGCGGCCAGCTTCACGCCGATCGCGGCCGGGATCTCGTAGCCCATGCAGGAGTATCCGTACTCCAGGTGGTACTGGTCCTTCGACCGCGCCCGCCACAGTTTGTGCAGGTCGCCGGGGAGGGAGCCGGCCGCGTTGATGATCACGTCGGACTCGTCGACGAGGGCGTCCAGGGCGCCGAGGACCTGCGGCTGTGTCGGGCGTACGTCGATCTCCTCGGCCTCGTAGCAGGCGTCGACGCGCTGCTCCCAGCGCTCCTTGTCGAGGGTGTACTCGCCGACGTAGGTGTCCGTGACCCGGTGGCCGTGCATCTGGAGGGCCTCGGTCAGCTCCTGCAGGCCGCTGCGGGCGTCCGCGACGAGCGGCATTCCGGCGAGCTTGTGGCCGTCGAACGGGGCGATGTTGAGGTTGAGGAAGCGGACGCCATCGCCGGTGAACAGGGTGTTCGAGGCGGTGGTGAAGTCGGTGTAGCGGGTGCCGACGCCGATCACCAGGTCGGCCTGCCGGGCGAGTTCGTTGGCGGTGGCCGTGCCGGTGTGGCCGACGCCGCCGACGTCCTGGGGGTGGTCGTGGCGCAGGGAGCCCTTGCCGGCCTGGGTGGAGGCGACCGGGATGCCGGTGGCCGCGGCGAACTCGGCGAGGGCCTCCTCGGCACGGCTGTGGTGGACACCGCCGCCCGCGATGACGAGGGGCTTCTCCGCGGACATGATCGCCTGTACGGCCTCGGCGTGCTCGGTCGGGTCGACGCCCGGGCGGCGGACCGTCCAGGTGCGCTCGGCGAAGAACTCGTCCGGCCAGTCGTACGCCTCGGCCTGCACGTCCTGCGGGAGGGCGAGGGTGACCGCGCCGGTCTCCACCGGGTCCGTGAGCACGCGCATCGCCTGGAGCGCGGCCGGGATCAGTGCCTCGGGGCGGGTGATCCGGTCGAAGTACCTCGACACCGGGCGCAGGCAGTCGTTGACCGACACATCGCCCGCGTACGGGACTTCGAGCTGCTGCAGGACCGGGTCGGCGACCCGGGTGGCGAAGATGTCGCCGGGCAGCAGCAGGACCGGGATGTGGTTGATGGTCGCGAGGGCGGCGCCGGTGACGAGGTTCGTCGCGCCGGGGCCGATGGAGGTGGTCACCGCGTGCGTGGACAGGCGGTTGGAGTGGCGGGCGTACCCGACGGCCGCGTGCACCATCGACTGCTCGTTGCGGCCCTGGTGGAACGGCATGTCGTCGGCGTACTCCACGAGCGCCTGGCCGAGCCCGGCGACGTTCCCGTGGCCGAAGATGCCCCAGGTCGCGCCGATCAGCCGTTGCCGTACGCCGTCGCGCTCGGTGTACTGGACTGCCAGGAAGCGCACCAGCGCCTGTGCGACCGTCAGCCTCGTCGTCGAGGTCATCGGTAACCCTCCGTGTGGTCAGGGTGGAAGCAGATCCGCCACTCCCGCGTCCGGCCCGGGCCCGCCATGACGTTCAGGTAGTACATGTCGTGGCCGGGCTGGGCGATCGACGGGCCGTGCCATCCGTCGGGTACGAGGACGGCGTCGCCGGAGCGGACCTCCGCGAGGACGTCTGCTCCGCCCTCACGCGAAGGGGATACGCGCTGATAGCCGAAACCGTTCGGGCCGTCGATCTCGAAGTAGTAGATCTCCTCGAGCTCGGCCTCCTCGCCCGGCCGGTGCTCGTCGTGCTTGTGCGGCGGGTACGACGACCAGTTGCCGCCGGGGGTGATCACCTCGACCGCGATCAGCTTGTCGCAGTCGAAGGCGTCGGCGGAGGCGAAGTTGCGGACGTGGCGCAGCTGGGTGCCGCTGCCGCGCTCTTCCACGGGGACCTCCGGCGCGGGGCCGTAGCGGGCGGGGAGTTGTCGCTCGCACTTCGCTCCTGCCAAAGCAAAGCGGCCACCCGCGCCGGAGGCGATCTGTGCTCGGGCGTCACGGGGCACGTACGCGAAGTCGGAGACTGACGCGAACACGCTTTCCCGGCCCGAGAGTTGGAATTCTTCGCCCTCTGTTTGTACGGTACATCCGCCTTGCAGCGGGAGGACGATCCACTCGCTGTCCCCGGCGGCGAAGGTGTGCGTGCCGCCCGGCTCCAGCTCGACGATGCGCAGGCTGCTGTGGGTCCAGCCGGCCCGCTTGGGGTCGATGTCGAGGACGTGGTTCGCGTCCGCGGTCGTCCCCTTGGCGACGTACAGCTCGTTGCTGGTCATGCGGCCCTCACAGCAGTCCTACGGCGGTGTCCACGGCGGCGGCCACGTCGCCGTCCACCGGGTACAGCAGTGAACGGCCGACCACCAGGCCGCGCACGGTGGGCAGTTGCAGGGCGCCGCGCCACTTCTCGTACGCGCCGTCCTGATCGTCTCCGACCTCGCCGCCGAGGAGCACGGCGGGCAGCGTGGAGGTCGCCATGACCTCGGCCATGTCGTCGGGGTTCTCGGTGACCGGGACCTTCAGCCAGGTGTAGGCCGAGGTGCCGCCGAGCCCTGAGGCGATGGCGATCGACTTGGTGACGGCCTCGGCGGACAGGTCGTTGCCGAGTCTGCCGTCGCCGTTGCGGCGGCTGATGAACGGCTCCACGAAGACCGGGAGCCGGCGTGCGGCCATGTCGTCGATGGCGCGGGCGGTGGACTCCAGGGTGGTGAGGGAGCCCGGGTCGTCGTAGTCGATGCGCAGCAGCAGCTTGCCGGCGTCGAAGCCGAGCCGCTCGATGTCCTCGGGGCGGTGGCCGGTGAAGCGGTCGTCGAGTTCGAAGCTGGCGCCCTGCAGGCCGCCGCGGTTCATCGAGCCCAGGACGACCTTGCCGTCGAGGGCACCGAGCAGCAGCAGGTCGTCGAGGATGTCGGCGGTGGCGAGGACGCCGTCCACGCCGGGGCGGCTCAGCGCCAGGCAGAGCCGTTCGAGCAGGTCGACGCGGTTGGCCATGGCGAACTTGCGGTCCCCGACACCGAGTGCGCCGCGGGCCGGGTGGTCGGCGGCGACGATCATCAGCCGGCCGCTCGCGTCGATCAGCGACCGCCGGGTGCGCCGTGCGGCGGCCTCGGCGACGGCCTCCGGGTGGAGGGTGCGGGTGCGGACGAGGTCCGCGATGTCGACGCTCACTTGACGGCTCCCGCGGCGATCGCGGTCTCGATCTCGTCCGGGGTGGGCATCGCGGACGAGCACTCCAGGCGGGAGGCGACGATGGCACCGGCCGCGTTGGCGTGCCGCATGATCTTCTCCAGGTCCCAGCCTTCGAGCAGGCCGTGGCAGAGGGAACCGCCGAACGCGTCACCGGCGCCGAGCCCGTTGAGGACCTTCACCGGGAGCGGGGGCACCTCGGCCGACTCGCCCTTGCTGTTGACGGCGAGGACTCCCTTGGGGCCCTGCTTGACGACGGCGAGTTCGACACCGGCGTCCAGCAGCGCGCGGGCGGCGTCGTGCGGCTCGCGCACCCCGGTCGCCACCTCCACCTCGTCGAGGTTCCCGACCGCGACGGTGGTGTGCTTGAGGGCCTCGGCGTAGAAGGGGCGGGCCGCGTCCGGGTCGGACCAGAACATCGGGCGCCAGTCCAGGTCGAACACGGTCGTGCCGGCCTTGGCCCGGTGGGCGAGGGCCGCCAGGGTCGCCGTACGGCTGGGCTCCTCGCTCAGGCCGGTGCCGGTGACCCAGAAGACGCGGGTCTCGCGGATGGCGTCCAGGTCCAGCTCGTGGGCGTCGATCTCCAGGTCGGGCGCCTTGGGCAGGCGGTAGAAGTAGAGCGGGAAGTCGTCCGGCGGGAAGACCTCGCAGAAGGTGACGGGGGTGGGCAGACCCGCGACCGGGGTGACCCAGCGGTCGTCGACGCCGAAGCCGCGCAGTTCCTCGTGCAGGTAGGTGCCGAACGGGTCGTCGCCGGTACGCGTGATCACCGCCGTCCGACGTCCCAGGCGGGCCGCGGCGACGGCGACGTTCGTGGCCGAACCGCCCAGGAACTTGCCGAAGGTCTCCACCTGCGGCAGGGGAACACCCGTCTGCAGCGGGTAGAGATCCACTCCGATCCGCCCCATGGTGATCAGGTCGTACGCCATCGAGTTCCCTTCGTGCGCCATGACGGCTCATGCGCCGGACGGCCCGTGCGCCGCCTCGACTGGTGGCCGTCCGGGCTCCTGCGCCGCGTCGGCTCGTGTCGGCTCTCTCCGGTTTTTAGCCCGGTGCACGCCGCCCTGTCAATGTTTTGTCCAGACATTCGGACCAGACCTTGACAGCGCTTACCGAACGCCCGGAAGCTGACCGTCATGACGTCGTTGTCACCTCAGTCCCCATCTTCCGGTGTCTCCCGCATCCGCGTCGGCTCGGCACCCGACTCCTGGGGCGTCTGGTTCCCGGACGATCCCCAGCAGGTCCCCTGGCAGCGCTTCCTCGACGAGGTCGCCTCCTCCGGCTACGAGTGGATCGAGCTGGGCCCGTACGGGTACCTCCCGACCGATCCGGCGGTCCTCACCGAGGAGACCGCGCGCCGCGGCCTGAAGGTCTCGGCCGGCACGGTGTTCACCGGCCTGCACCACGGCGAGGCCGTCTGGGAGAAGACCTGGGCGCACGTCGCGGACAACGCGGTCCTGGCCCAGGCGATGGGCGCGTCCCACCTGGTGGTCATCCCGTCCTTCTGGCGGGACGACAAGACCGGTCAGGTGCTGGAATCGGACACCCTCACGCCCGAGCAGTGGCGCAATCTCACCTCGCTGACCGAACGTCTCGGCAAGGAGGTGCGAGAGCGGTACGGCCTGAGGATCGTCGTCCACCCGCACGCCGACACCCACATCGACAGCGAGGAGAACGTGGTCCGCTTCCTCGACGGCACGGACTCCGACCAGGTGTCCCTGTGTCTGGACACCGGGCACTACGCGTACTGCGGCGGCGACAGCGTCAAGCTGATCGAGACCTACGGGGAGCGGATCGGGTACCTCCACCTCAAGCAGGTGGACCCGGAGATCCTGGCGGACGTCCGGGCGAACCAGGTGCCGTTCGGGCCGGCCGTCGCGCGGGGTGTGATGTGCGAGCCGCCCGCGGGTGTGCCGGCGCTGGGGCCTGTGCTGGAGGCCGCGGCGAAGCTGGATGTCGACCTGTTCGCGATCGTCGAGCAGGACATGTATCCGTGTGAGCCGGATCGTCCGTTGCCCATCGCGGAGCGGACTCGGGCGTTTCTCCGGTCGTGCGGGGTGTAGAACCCGCGCCCCTAGGAATGACCTGCCCGCCGTAGGACCATGTGCCCTTCCTCAGGTGGACGCGGGAGGGGCGGATGACGGCGGCGGTGCTCAAGCGGTCCGGGCGGGCGGGCGGCGGCTCCTGGGAGTACGTGCTCGCCGCGCCGCATCCCCGGTTGCGGCCCGGGGTGTTGAGTTATCGCGGGGTTCGGATCGCGATGGATGGGCCGCGGCGGCGGCTGGAGGCGCCGATCGGGGCGGCGACGTTGCTGCTGGGCTTCGATCAGCCGGTACGGATCTCGCGTGCCGGCCGGCCCACGTCGACCCTCGTGTCGGTGTACTCCGGGCCGACGACCACCCCGGCCGTCGGCGAGCACGGCGGGCGCATCTCGGGGATCGAGGTGCTGCTCACGCCGTGGTCCGCGTTCACGCTGTTCGGAACGCCGCAGTACGAGCTCGTCGACCGCACCCTCGACCCCGACGACCTGCCGCACGCCCTGGCCACGCGCCGGGCCGGTGACCGTCGGCGCAGTGTCGGCGACCTCTCCGCCACGCTGGCCGCGCTACCGACCTGGGAAGACCGTTTCGGGCTGCTCGACGATGTGTTCGCCCGCTGGTGGGAGGCCGGGGCACCGAGTTCGGCGCAGGTGGTGCACGCCTGGTCGGAGTTGGTGCGCACGGGCGGTGTGATGCCGGTACGACGGCTCGCCGAAGAGGTCGGCTGGAGCGTACGGCACCTGGAGAACCGTTTCCGGGAGCAGATCGGGCTGGGCCCCAAGGCGGCGGCACGGGTGCTGCGCCTGCAGCGGGCGCGGCGGCTGCTGGCGGCGGGACAAGGGCAGGCGGAGACGGCGGCGGTCTGCGGGTTCTACGACCAGGCGCATCTCAGCGGCGAGTTCAAGGCGATGACGGGGTGCACGCCACGGGAGTTCACGGTGGCGCGGCGGGCGCCGGGCGGGGCCGGGGGGCAGGTGAGCGACCGGATGACCGGCGAGGCGACGAGTCTCGTCCTGGCATCGGGTGACAGGGAGTGCGATTTTCTCCAAGACCGGCCGGGCCCGCCGACTGCACGCTGATCCCCGGCCGACCGATCGGGGGATGCGGGGAGCCGACGGGCCGGGCCCGGCGCAGCGGGTCCGGCCCGTCTTGCGCTGTGCCGGAGGTCCGGCCTGACCCCTGGTGTCAATGCGCCGCGCCCATGGACCGGCGTACACCTTTGCGGCACTCGTGTCACAAACACCCCCTTCGTGTCACACATGTCCCGAGTACGCCCGCCTTCCGTCACACCCGGCACACAGGCCCTGCCCTGCCCCCGTCCGCCGTCGTTTCACCCCACGCGGGCTGTGTGATCGCCGGCGCAGTGCCCGGTACCCCCGACGGCCGCCCCCGGCCGCCGCCGCGGCACACGCAGGGAGGTGCCTCATGACCGACCGAAGGCTTTGGTCGTACAAGGAGATCGCGGCGCACATCCGGGTGCAGCCGGACACCGTGCGGTCGTACCGCAAGCACGGTCTGCTGCCCCCGCCCGACCATGTCGAGGGCGGCAAGCCCTACTGGTACGCGGACACCGTCCGCGCGTGGGTGGCCTCCCGCCCGGGCAACCGGGGCCGTGGCCAGGGCTGAGAGAAAACAACCTGTGCCCCACCTTCGCGTGGGGCACAGTCGTCCCATGAACTTCTCCGTCAAACCCGTCCTCACCGGCCAGAAGTGCGTGCTGCGACCGTTCACGGAGGCGGACGCGGACGTGATGCGGGAGATCATCCACGATCCCGAGGTCCTCCGCTTCACCGGCGAACCCCCCGGCGAGCTCACCCCGGAACGCCTGCGCTCCTGGTACGGCACCCGCGCCGGACAGCCCGACCGCCTCGACCTCGCCGTCACCGACCGCGGCACGGGCGAACTCCTCGGAGAGGTCGTGCTGTACGAGTGGGACCCGGCGGCACGCGGCTGTACGTTCCGCACGATGATCGGGCCCCGGGGCCGCGGCCGGGGTGTCGGCACCGAGGTGACCCGGCTCATCGTCGGGTACGGCTTCGAGGAACTCGGGCTGCATCGGGTCCAGTTGGAGGCCTACCGGCACAACCACCGTGCCCTGCGCGTCTACCAGAAGGTCGGGTTCCTCGTCGAGGGCGTCCGGCGGGAGACCGGGACGCGGGACGGCGAGTGGGTCGACGAGGTGCTCATGGCGATCCTCGACCGCGAGTGGGCCGCCCACCGCGGGCACTGCGAGAAGGTCAGCTCCACGGGGCGATGACCGTCACGCCCGCCCCCGGTGCCGTGCCCATCGCCGCCAGTGCGGCCGGGGTGGCGTCCAGGGTGATCGTGGACGTGACCAGCAGGTCGGGACGCAGGACGCCCGCCCGGACCAGGTCCAGCAGCGGCGGGTAGGCGTGGGCGGCCATGCCGTGGCTGCCGAGGAGTTCGAGTTCCAGGGCGATCGCGCGGGCCATGGGGACCGGGGTCGTGCCGGTTAGGGAGGGCAGCAGGCCGACCTGCACGTGCCGGCCCCGGCGGCGCAGGCCGTTCACGGAGGCGGCGCAGGTGACGGGCGAGCCGAGGGCGTCGAGGGAGAGGTGGGCGCCGCCGCCCGTCAGCTCCAGGACCACCGCCGCCGTGTCCTTGGTCCCGGACGCGTCCACGCACTCGGCGGCGCCGAACTTCCGTGCCAGGTCGAGGGCGTTCGGGGAGACGTCCACTGCCACCACCCGGGCCCCTGACGCCGCCGCGATCATCACCGCCGACAGGCCCACCCCGCCGCAGCCGTGCACCGCGACCCACTCCCCCGCCGCGACCCGGCCCTGCCCCACCACCGCGCGGAACGCTGTGGCGAACCGGCAGCCGAGGGAGGCCGCCGTCGGGAAGGACAGGTCCTCGGGGACGGCGACCAGGTTCACGTCCGCGTGGTCCAGCGCCACGTACTGGGCGAAGGAACCCCAGTGGGTGAAGCCGGGCTGGGTCTGCCGCTCGCACACCTGCTGGTCGCCGGCCAGGCAGGACGGGCAGGTGCCGCAGGCGCACACGAAGGGCACGGTGACCCGGTCACCGGGACGCCACCGCGCCGCCCGGGCGCCCACCGCCTCGACGACACCGGCGAACTCGTGCCCCGGCACGTGCGGCAGCGTGATGTCCGGGTCGTGGCCCTGCCAGCCGTGCCAGTCGCTGCGGCACAGCCCCGTGGCCTCGACCCGCACCACGACCCCGTGCGCCGCGGGCTCGGGGTCCGCCACCGCGCGCACCTCGGCCGGCTCCCCGTACCGCTCGAACACCACAGCCCGCATGAGCGCTCCTCGCCCCTTCGCCGATCACGTCTGACGGCGGCACGCTATCCGGGCGCACCGGCCTCGTCCCCGGACCGCCCGGGGAGCCTCATGGGTAAATACCCCATGGGGGTATATGGTAGAAGGGTGCGGGCCCCATCGTGGGTCACATCCCCGACACGCCGCTACGAGGAGAACGACATGACCGCGCAGACCGACACCCAGGGCACCGTCACCGCCGTCTACAAGGTGAGCGGAATGAGCTGCGGACACTGTGAAGGTGCCGTCTCCGGTGAGATCTCCGAGATCGCCGGCGTCAACTCGGTGCAGGCCGTCGCCTCCACCGGCGAGGTGACCGTCGTGTCCGCGGCCCCGCTCGACGAGGAGGCCGTGCGCGCCGCCGTCGACGAGGCGGGCTACGAACTCGTCGGCAAGGCCTGACACGAGCCGCCCGCCCCGGTCCGCCCTCGGCGGCGGGCGGCAATTATGGGCATTCCGATACCCGACCCCTCTGGAGTCCGGCGCCAGCCTCACATAAGCTCTTCACAAGGCTCGCGCATCATCCTTACGCCTGGGCCTCGATCGCTGTATCCGGGCTCTTGCGCATCTATCGGACATATGCAAGAGACGCGGATCACAGTGATGCGAACGTAACCACCGAAGGGGTTCGAAGGTCTAAGTTGACGATGTCAGGCAGCGTCTTGGGGGGCGTTTCCTGGCATCTGGGGATGTCTTGGGGGACTTCTCCAGAGGTGCGTTGCCGGGACACGTACACCGGGAAGCTTTGAGCGGCCCTCCCAGGGTGCGCTGTCCCGGCAGACCGCACACAGGAGTAGTACGAGGAGTTTTGCTCGTTCTGCTCAAAGGCAGTACCAGGCTTTACCGCAAGACAGCGATTCAGGCGCTGGTTCTCACAGACGCCCGGCCGGATCCCGTGGGGGGAATCCGCACCGGGACATGGGAAGGCGCCCTGGTCGTCGGCCCGTGGGGGGACCGGCGCTGGGGCGCCTTCCGCATTTCACCGGCGGGCGCTCGCGACCTCCGGCTTCCGCCGGCACGCGGAAGGCCCCGCACCCGGCCGAAGCCGTGCACGGGGCCCTGACGGGACCACTCACCGATCCCGGAAGCGGCTCACCGCCCCCGGGAAGCGACTCAGCACTCCTGGAAGCGGCTCACCGCGACTCGACGGGCACGAAGTCGCGCTCGACGACACCCGTGTAGATCTGGCGCGGGCGGCCGATGCGGGAGCCCGGCTCCTTGATCATCTCGTGCCACTGGGCGATCCAGCCCGGCAGGCGGCCGAGGGCGAACAGGACCGTGAACATCTCGGTCGGGAAGCCCATGGCGCGGTAGATCAGGCCGGTGTAGAAGTCGACGTTCGGGTAGAGGCTGCGCGAGACGAAGTAGTCGTCGGAGAGCGCGTGCTCCTCCAGCTTGAGCGCGATGTCCAGCAGCTCGTCGGACTTGCCGAGGGCCGAGAGGACGTCGTGCGCCGCCGCCTTGATGATCTTCGCGCGCGGGTCGAAGTTCTTGTAGACCCGGTGGCCGAAGCCCATCAGCCGGACACCGTCCTCCTTGTTCTTCACCTTGCGGATGAAGGAGTCGACGTCGCCGCCGGCGTCGCGGATGCCTTCCAGCATCTCCAGGACGGACTGGTTGGCGCCGCCGTGCAGCGGGCCCCACAGGGCGTTGATACCGGCGGAGATCGAGGCGAACATGTTCGCCTGCGAGGAGCCCACCAGGCGGACCGTCGAGGTCGAACAGTTCTGCTCGTGGTCCGCGTGCAGGATCAGCAGCTTGTCCAGCGCGGCGACGACGGTGGGGTCGGGCTCGTACTCCTGCGCGGGAACCGAGAAGGTCATGCGGAGGAAGTTCTCGACGTAGCCGAGGTCGTTGCGCGGGTAGACGAACGGGTGACCGATCGACTTCTTGTACGCGTACGCGGCGATCGTCGGAAGCTTGGCAAGGAGCCGGATCGTCGAGAGGTTGCGCTGCTTCTCGTCGAACGGGTTGTGGCTGTCCTGGTAGAACGTCGACAGCGCCGAGACCACCGACGACAGCATGGCCATCGGGTGGGCGTCGCGCGGGAAGCCCCGGTAGAAGTTCTTGACGTCCTCGTGCAGCAGGGTGTGCTGCGTGATGTCGTTCTTGAAGGAGGAGAGCTCGTCGACGGTCGGCAGCTCACCGTTGATCAGCAGGTAGGCCACCTCCAGGAAGGTGGAGCGCTCGGCCAGCTGCTCGATCGGGTAGCCGCGGTACCGGAGGATGCCCGCTTCACCGTCGAGGTAGGTGATGGCGGATTTATAGGCGGCGGTGTTCCCGTAGCCGCTGTCCAGAGTCACCAGACCGGTCTGGGCGCGGAGCTTGCCGATGTCGAAGCCCTTGTCGCCGACGGTGCTGTCGATCACCGGGTAGGTGTACTCGCCGTCGCCGTACCGCAGTACTACAGCGTTGTTGATGTGCTCGCTCACGTCATCCCTCACCGACGTTGTGCCTCTTCTTCGAGGTTGCCCTGACTGTCTCTACCATCCCCCATTTGGCGCAGAAGAGTGCACTCGGGGTCGGCCGTTGGGCGTATCGGCGGCACTGAGTGCCGCCAACTTGCCCATCCTGCCCCTCCCCCACCCGCTTGCGGAAGAGCTCTGTGACCCACGTGACTCATTTGATCGATCATTCTCCGGTCACCGTCCCGCGAGCCGGAAGTCGAGTGCCGTGCAGCGCCGTCCCGCCGACACCGTGCGCACCGCCTGGCCGATCGCCTTGCGCGAACCGACGAGGACGACCAGCTTCTTCGCCCGGGTGACCGCCGTGTACAACAGGTTCCGTTGCAGCATCATCCACGCGCTCGTGGTGACCGGGATCACCACGGCCGGATATTCACTTCCCTGTGAACGGTGGATGGTCACCGCGTACGCGTGCGCCAGCTCGTCCAGTTCGTCGAATTCGTACGGAACCTCCTCGTCCTCGTCCGTCAGCACGGTGAGGCGCTGGTCGACCGGGTCGAGCGAGGTGACCACGCCGACGGTGCCGTTGAAGACGCCGTTGGTGCCCTTCTCGTAATTGTTGCGAATCTGGGTGACCTTGTCGCCCACGCGGAAGACCCGGCCGCCGAACCGCTTCTCCGGCACCTCCGGGCGCCCCGGAGTGATCGCCTGCTGGAGCAGCCCGTTGAGGTTGCCGGCGCCGGCGGGGCCCCGGTGCATGGGCGCGAGCACCTGCACGTCCCGGCGCGGGTCGAGGCCGAACTTGGCCGGAATCCGCCGTGCCGCCACGTCGACGGTGAGCCGGCCGACCTCCTCCGTGTCGTCCTCGACGAAGAGGAAGAAGTCCTTCATGCCCTCGGTGACCGGGTGCTGCCCGGAGTTGATGCGATGCGCGTTGGTCACCACGCCGGACTGCTGGGCCTGCCGGAACACGCGTGTCAGGCGCACGGCCGGGATCGGACTGCCGTCGGCGAGCAGATCGCGCAGCACCTCGCCCGCGCCGACGCTCGGGAGCTGGTCGACGTCTCCGACGAAGAGCAGGTGCGCCCCTGGGGGCACCGCCTTGACCAGCTTGTTCGCGAGCAGCAGGTCCAGCATGGAAGCCTCGTCGACCACCACCAGGTCCGCGTCCAGCGGGCGGTCCTTGTCGTAGGCCGCGTCGCCGCCGGGCTTCAGCTCCAGCAGGCGGTGGACGGTGGAGGCGTCGGCGCCGGTGAGCTCGGACAGGCGCTTGGCGGCCCGGCCGGTGGGGGCGGCGAGCACGACCTTGGCCTTCTTGGCGCGGGCCAGCTCCACGATCGAGCGGACCGTGAAGGACTTGCCGCAGCCGGGGCCGCCGGTGAGGACGGCGACCTTCTGGGTCAGCGCCAGCTTGACGGCGGCCTCCTGCTCGGGGGCGAGCTCGGTCCCGGTGCGCGAGGCGAGCCAGCCGAGCGCCTTGTCCCAGGCCACGTCCCGGAAGCCGGGCATGCGGTCCTGGTCGGTGCGCAGGAGGCGCAACAGCTGGGCGGAGAGGGAGAGTTCGGCGCGGTGGAAGGGGACGAGGTAGACGGCGGTGACGGGCTCCGAGCCGCCGTCGGGACCGGGAACCCTCTCCCGTACGACACCGGGGTCCTCCCCCTCCTCGGCGGGCGACGCCAGTTCGGCGAGGCACTCGATGACGAGCCCGGTGTCGACCTGGAGCAGCTTCACCGCGTCCGCGATCAACTGTTCCTCGGGCAGGTAGCAGTTGCCCTGGTCGGTGGCCTGCGACAGGGCGTACTGCAGGCCCGCCTTGACGCGCTCCGGGCTGCCGTGCGGGATGCCGACGGACTGGGCGATCTTGTCGGCGGTGAGGAAGCCGATGCCCCAGACGTCGGAGGCCAGGCGGTAGGGCTGGTTCTTCACGACCGAGATGGAGGCGTCGCCGTACTTCTTGTAGATGCGCACGGCGATCGACGTGGACACCTCGACGGTCTGGAGGAAGAGCATGACCTCCTTGATCGCCTTCTGTTCCTCCCAGGCGTCGGCGATCTTCTTGGTGCGCTTGGGGCCGAGACCGGGGACCTCGATGAGGCGCTTGGGCTCCTCCTCGATGATCTTCAGGGTGTCCAGGCCGAAGTGCTGGGTGATGCGGTCGGCGAAGACCGGGCCGATGCCCTTGACCAGGCCGGAGCCGAGGTAGCGGCGGATGCCCTGGACGGTGGCCGGCAGGAGCGTCGTGTAGTTCTCGACGGTGAACTGCTTGCCGTACTGGGGGTGTGAGCCCCAACGGCCCTCCATGCGCAGGGACTCGCCGACCTGGGCGCCGAGCAGCGCGCCGACGACCGTGAGCAGGTCGCCGCCGCCTCGGCCGGTGTCGACGCGGGCGACCGTGTAACCAGTCTCCTCGTTCGCGTACGTGATGCGCTCCAGCACGCCTTCGAGTTCGGCAAGCCGCCGCTCCCCGCTCCCCGTTTCCTGAGCCATGATCCGACGGTACCGCCGGGGTCTGACATCACGATCCGGTCTCGGGGTCTTGCCTCCTGCCGTGTAATCGATTCCAATCCTCTCTGCAGGGTGGATGTAATCGATTCCACGAGGTTCACGAGTTCGACGAGTTTCACGAGTTCCACGAGGAGGTGGAGCGGCGATGGCGAGCATCAAGGACGTCGCTGCCGGGGCGGGGGTCTCCGTCGCCACGGTGTCGCGTGTCCTGAACGGTCATCCGTCGGTCAGCGCGGACGCCCGAACGCGCGTGCTGGCCGCCGTCGAGACGCTGGGCTACCGCCCGAACGCCGTCGCCCGGTCGCTGCGGACGGACCAGACCCACACCCTCGGCCTGGTCATCAGCGACGTGCTGAACCCGTACTTCACCGAACTGGCCCGTTCCGTGGAGGAGGAGGCCCGCGCGCTCGGCTACAGCGTGATCATCGGCAACGCCGACGAACGGCCCGACCTCCAGGACCATCACGTGCGGAACCTGCTGGACCGCCGCATCGACGGTCTGCTCGTCTCCCCCACCGACGGCGGCTCGCCACTGATGCTGGACGCCGCGCGCGGGGGGACCCCGATGGTCTTCGTGGACCGGTGGATCCCGGGCGTGGACGTGCCGGTCGTGCGGGCGGACGGGCGGGAGGCGATCCGGGATCTCGTGGCCCATCTGCACGGCCTCGGTCACCGGCGGCTCGCGATCATCGCCGGGCCGGCGGCGACCACGACCGGGCAGGAACGCGTGGCCGTCTTCGGGGAGGCGCTCCGGGCGTACGGTCTCGATCTCCCGGACGTCTACATCGGCCAGGGCGACTTCCAGGCCGACAGCGGGCGCCGGGTCACCGAGGGCTTCCTCTCGCTGCCCGAGCCGCCCGAGGTCGTCTTCGCGGCGGACAATCTGATGGCCCTCGGCGCGCTGGACGCGATCCGCGCGCGCGGGCTGCGCGTTCCGGACGACATCGCGCTGGCCGCGTTCGACGACATCCGCTGGTTCGTGCACACCGATCCGCCGATCACCGCGATCGCCCAGCCCACCGGCGCGTTGGGGCGGGCGGCCGTACGCGCGCTGGTCGACCGCATCGAGGGGCGGCCCCCCGAGTCGGTCACCCTCCCCGCCCGCCTCGTCGTACGCCGCTCCTGCGGCGAACCGGCTTCCCATGAGCCGACGGCTCCCCCGGGCCCATCGGCTTCCGCGCAGCCGTCGGCTCCCCCGGAGCCATCGGCTTCCCAAGCGCCACCCCCCGCGCAGTCCCCCGCTGTGCGGTCCCCCGTAAGAAGGAGCCAGTCGTGAGCAACGCGGACGAGTTGCTGCGCATCGAGGGCATAAGGAAGAGCTTCCCCGGCGTGGTCGCGCTCGACGGCGTCGACTTCGACCTGCGCAGGGGTGAGGTGCACGTCCTCCTCGGTGAGAACGGCGCGGGCAAGAGCACCCTCATCAAGATGCTCTCCGGCGCCTACACGCCCGACGACGGGCGGATCCTGGTCGGCGGCGAGGAGGTGCGCATCCATGGTGCGCAGGACTCCGAACGGCTCGGGATCGCCACCATCTACCAGGAGTTCAACCTCGTTCCCGATCTGACGGTCGCCGAGAACATCTTCCTGGGGCGGCAGCCGCGCCGTCTGGGAATGATCGACCGGAAGAGGATGGAGGCCGACGCCGCCGTCCTCCTGGAGCGCGTCGGGGTGAACGTGTCGCCCCGCGCGCGGGTGCGTGAACTCGGTATCGCACGCCTTCAGATGGTCGAGATCGCCAAGGCGCTCAGCCTGGACGCGCGCGTGCTGATCATGGACGAGCCGACCGCCGTGCTCACCTCCGAGGAGGTCGAGAAGCTTCGCGATCGTGCGGGCGCTGCGCGAGGACGGTGTCGGGATCGTCTTCATCACGCACCACCTGGAGGAGATCGCCGCGCTGGGCGACCGGGTGACGGTCGTCCGGGACGGCCGGAGCGTCGGCCAGGTGCCCGCGACCACGCCCGAGGACGAACTCGTACGCCTCATGGTGGGGCGGTCCATCGAGCAGCAGTATCCGCGGGAACGGGCCGACCGGGGCGCCGCGTTGCTCTGTGTCGAGGGGCTCACGCGTGGCGGTGTGTTCCACGACGTCAGCTTCGAGGTGCACGCCGGTGAGGTCGTCGGCATCGCGGGGCTGGTCGGGGCCGGCCGTACGGAGGTCGTACGGGCCGTGTTCGGGGCGGATCCGTACGACAAGGGGGCCGTGAAGGTCGCGGGCTCCACGCTGCGCGGGCACGACGTCAACGCGGCGATGGCGGCCGGTATCGGCCTGGTCCCCGAGGACCGCAAGGGCCAGGGGCTGGTGTCGGACGCGTCCGTCGAGGACAACCTGGGGCTGGTGACCCTGCGGGCCACGACCCGGGCCGGGCTCGTCGACCTCAAGGGGCAGCACGCGGCCGCCGAGCGGATCGCCGGGCAGCTCGGCGTGCGGATGGCCGGACTCGGCCAGCACGTACGGACGTTGTCCGGCGGCAACCAGCAGAAGGTCGTCATCGGCAAGTGGCTGCTGGCCGACACCAAGGTGCTCATCCTCGACGAGCCGACGCGCGGCATCGACGTCGGCGCCAAGGTCGAGATCTACCAGCTGATCAACGAACTGACGGCCGCCGGTGCCGCCGTCCTGATGATCTCCAGCGATCTGCCCGAGGTGCTCGGCATGAGCGACCGGGTGCTGGTGATGGCCCAGGGCCGGATCGCGGGCGAACTGACCGCCGACGAGGCCACCCAGGACGCCGTGATGGCGCTCGCCGTAAGCACCACCACTCCTACTGGACCGGAGGCCGGCCGTGGCCGCTGACACACTCAAGGGCGGGGCGGGCGCCGGTGGCGCCGCGGCGGTCCGCCGTCTGCTCCTCGACAACGGCGCGCTGACCGCGCTGATCGTCCTCGTCGTCGCCATGTCGGCGCTGTCCGGGGACTTCCTGACCACCGACAACCTGCTGAACGTCGGCGTGCAGGCGGCCGTGACCGCCATCCTCGCCTTCGGTGTCACCTTCGTGATCGTCTCGGCGGGCATCGACCTGTCGGTCGGCTCGGTGGCGGCCCTGTCCGCGACCGTGCTGGCCTGGAGCGCAACGTCGCACGGCGTGCCGGTGGTGATGGCGGTCGTGCTGGCCGTCGCCACCGGCATCGTGGCCGGTCTGGTCAACGGCTTCCTCGTCGCGTACGGCAAACTGCCCCCGTTCATCGCGACGCTGGCCATGCTGTCGGTGGCCCGCGGGCTGTCGCTGGTGATCTCCGAGGGCTCCCCGATCGCCTTCCCGGACTCGGTCTCGCACCTCGGGGACACGCTCGGCGGCTGGCTGCCGGTGCCGGTTCTCGTGATGGTGGTGATGGGGCTCGTCGCCGCCTTCGTGCTCGGCCGGACGTACATCGGGCGGTCCATGTACGCGATCGGCGGCAACGAGGAGGCGGCCCGGCTGTCCGGGCTGCGGGTGAAGAAGCAGAAGCTCGCGATCTACGCCTTCTCCGGTGTGTTCGCCGCCGCCGCGGGTGTGGTGCTCGCCGCCCGGCTGTCCTCCGCGCAGCCGCAGGCCGCCGACGGCTACGAGCTGGACGCGATCGCCGCGGTCGTCATCGGTGGCGCCTCCCTGGCGGGCGGTACCGGCAAGGCGTCCGGCACGCTGATCGGCGCGCTGATCCTGGCGGTGCTGCGCAACGGGCTGAACCTGCTGAACGTCTCCGCGTTCTGGCAGCAGGTCGTCATCGGTGTGGTGATCGCGCTGGCGGTGCTGCTGGACACCGTGCGCCGCAAGGCTGGGGCGGGCCCGGTGGCGTCCGGTACGGGGGGCGACAGGGGCAGGCAGGCGGCGACGTACGGGCTCGCGGCCGTGGTGACCGTGGCGATCGTCGGCGCGACCTCGTTCCTGCACAGCGGTTCCTCCTCAGCCTCGACGCCGAAGATGGGCCTGTCGCTGTCCACACTCAACAACCCCTTCTTCGTGCAGATCCGGGCGGGCGCCCAGGCCGAGGCGAAGAGGCTGGGCGTGGACCTGACCGTGACCGACGCGCAGAACGACGCCTCCCAGCAGGCCAACCAGCTGCAGAACTTCACCAGTTCGAGCCTGGGCGCGATCATCGTCAACCCGGTGGACTCGGACGCGGCGGGCAACTCGGTGAAGGCCGCCGACAAGGCGAAGATCCCGGTGATCGCCGTCGACCGGGGCGTCAACAAGGCGACGGTGGACGCGCTCGTCGCCTCCGACAACGTGGCCGGCGGTGAACTCGCGGCGAAGACCGTCGCCGAGAAGCTGGGCGGCCGGGGCAGGATCGTGATCCTGCAGGGCCAGGCGGGCACCTCCGCCGCCCGGGAACGCGCCGAGGGCTTCGCCAAGGGGCTCAAGGCCTATCCCGGCATCGAGGTGGTGGCGCAGCAGCCGGCCGACTTCGACCGCACCAAGGGCCTCGACGTGATGTCGAACCTGCTCCAGGCCCACCCGGACGTCCAGGGTGTCGTCGCCGCCAACGACGAGATGGCCCTCGGCGCGATCAAGGCACTGGGTTCCAAGGCCGGCACGTCGGTATCCGTGGTCGGCTTCGACGGCACGCCTGACGGCCTTACGGCGGTGAAGGCGGGCACGCTGTACGCGTCCGTCGCGCAGCAGCCGAGCCAACTCGGCAAGATCGCCGTGGACAACGCGCTCAGGGCGGTCCAGGGCAAGAAGGTCGAACAGACGGTGAAGGTGCCGGTGAAGGTAGTCACGAAGGAGAACGTGGCCGGCTTCAGCGGCTGAGACCGACGGGCGGGCGGTTCCCTCGCGGGAGCCGCCCGCCTCAACTCACCTACCAGGGGAGCAACTTCATGTACGACTACGACCTCCTGGTCGTGGGGTCGGCCAACGCCGACCTGGTGATCGGTGTCGAGCGGCGGCCCGGGGCCGGTGAGACGGTGCTCGGTTCCGACCTGGCCGTCCATCCGGGCGGCAAGGGCGCCAACCAGGCGGTCGCGGCGGCCCGGCTCGGGGCGCGGACGGCCCTGCTGGCCCGGGTCGGCGACGACGCCCACGGCCGGCTGCTGCTCGACGCGCAGCGGGCGGCCGGTGTCGACACGGCGGGCGTCCTGGTCGGCGGCGCGCCGACCGGGGTCGCGCTGATCACCGTGGATCCGAGCGGGGACAACAGCATCGTGGTCTCGCCGGGCGCGAACGGGCGGCTGACGCCGGACGACGTGCGGGCGGCCGGGGGCCTCGTCCAGGCCTCCCGGGTGGTGTCGGCGCAGCTGGAGATCCCGCTGGAGACGGTCGTGGAGGTCGTACGGAATCTGCCGCCGGGCAGCCGCTTCGTGCTGAACCCGTCGCCGCCGCGGCCCTTGCCGGCCGAGGTGCTGGCGGCCTGTGACCCGCTGATCGTCAACGAGCACGAGGCGAAGGTGATCCTCGGCGGGGCGCGGGCCGGCGACACCCCGGAGGACTGGGCCCGGCAGCTGCTGGCGAAGGGGCCTCGGTCGGTGGTCGTCACGCTGGGCGCTCAGGGTTCGCTGGTCGCGTCCGCGCAGGCAGTGGCCCAGGTGCCGTCCGTGAAGGTGGCCGCCGTGGACACGACCGGCGCGGGTGACGCGTTCACCGCGGCGCTGGCCTGGCGGCTGGGCACGGGGTCGTCCTTGGAGGAGGCGGCGGCGTACGCGTCCCGGGTGGGCGCGGCGGCTGTGACCAAGCAGGGGGCGCAGGACTCCTTTCCGACCGCTCAGGAAGTCGAGGCCCTGTGAAGAAGGCCGGGATCCTGAACCGTCATCTGTCCGGGGCGCTGGCCGAGCTGGGGCACGGGGACGGGGTGCTGGTGTGTGACGCCGGGATGCCGATACCGGACGGTCCGCGGGTCGTGGACCTGGCCTTCCGGGCCGGGGTGCCGTCCTTCGCGGAGGTCCTGGACGGTCTGCTGGCCGAGCTGGTGGTGGAGGGAGCGACGGCGGCGACGGAGGTCCGGGACGCCAATCCCCCGGCCTCGGCCCTGCTGGACGAACACTTCCCCGACCTGGCCCTCGTCCCGCACGAGAAGCTCAAGGAGCTGTCGGGTGGTGCGCGGCTGATCGTCCGCACGGGGGAGGCACGGCCGTACGCGAATGTGCTGCTGAGGTGTGGGGTGTTCTTCTGAGCGTGGGTGATGGCCTAAGGCTGCTCGCCCCCATGGTGCCGTCGGCCACCTGCCGGCCGTGGTGTCCGGTGTGCCGCGTGTCAGAGAACTCCCCGCATGGGCGGAGTAATTGAGGAAGCCTGGGTGCCCATGACCGAAGAGACGATCGAAACGGCTTCAGAGAGTTCGGGCAGTGAGGTACAGGCGCTTCTCAGGGTCCTGGACGGGCAGCGGCGCCATGTTCTCGGCATCCTCGACGGGCTCGACGCGGTGGCTCTGCGACGGCCCGTGCTGCCGTCCGGGTGGCACTGCCTGGGGATGGTCCAGCACCTCACGCTGGATGTCGAGCGTTTCTGGTTCCGTGCGGTCGTCGCCGGGGACGAGGAGATCATCCGTGGTCTGACGAGCGACGACGAAGCCTGGAAGGTGGCACCGGACGTGCCGGCCGCCGACGTGCTCGACGGCTACCGGCGGGAGGCAGAGCTCGCCGACGCCGTCATCACCAGCACCCCTGCTGACGCCGTCCTGGCCTGGTGGCCCCATGACCTGTTCGGCGAACCGCATCTGCACACCCTGCGCGACGTCCTGCTGCACGTCATCACCGAGACGGCTTGCCACGCCGGTCACCTTGACGCGGCACGAGAGCTCATCGACGGCCGCCGCTGGCTGGTCCTGACCTAGCACCGCGGTCCGGCTTCGCGGTCCCGCGTCGGATCCGCGTGCGACAACCACCCGATCGCGGGCCGGTCCGGGCGAGGCGAAGCCCGGCCGTGGAAAACTTCGAGGGGGTCCGATCCGTCGACCGGGCCCCCTCGGTTTCCCTCCCCATCAGAACCCCCGCGATCCCCCCGGATCCCCCTCCGAGACGTCCTGATGCCATGTACGACCCGGGAAGCGGGGAAAGGGTTGTACGGCGTCTTCAGATTTTTTTCCGCGGCCCGGCGCGGGCTGATCCCTTGATCCACCACAGGTCGACCGGAAGACTGTCGCAGCCGTAGTGGTCGGATGTCCCGGGGAGTGTCACCCATGCCAGAGCTCGTGCCGGCGCTGCCTGCCGGCTACCGTGCACGCCCGGCGACAGCCGATGACATCGGCACCGTCCATCGCCTGGTCGCGGCTTGCGAGCGTGCGCTGCACGGCCGGGTGCAGACCGATCCTGGGGGCGTGGCTGCCGTCCTGTCCCGACCGGGGCTGGTCCCGGAGCTGGACACCTTGCTGATCCACGACCGGACGGGGCGGCTCGCTGCTCGTGCCTGGGTGAACCGGCGCTCCGAGATCGACGTCCATCCCCGGCACCGGGGCCTCGGTCTCGGCGCCGTACTGCTGGACTGGGTCGAGGTTCGTGCCCTCCGGTCGGGAAGCGAACAGATCGTCCAGACCGTGCCCGACGACGACAAGGCAGCCGTCGCGCTCCTGCGCTCCCGCGGCTATGAGCCGATGGTGACCGAATGGCTGCTGGAGTTCGCCATGCCCGACGAACCGGCGGTACCGGAACCTCCCGCAGGCATCACGGTCCGGCCCTTCCTCCCGGGCGACGAGCACGACGCGCATCAGCTCGTCGAGGACGCCTTCGACGAATGGCAGCAGCGGCGCACGTCCTTCCAGGAGTGGGCACGGCACACCGTCGAACGTCCCACGTTCGCCCCGGCGATGTCTGCCGTGGCGTTCGACGGCGGTCAACTCGTCGGCGTTGTGCTCTCGTTGGACCTGCCAGAGGCCGGCGAGGGCTACATCGAGCAGGTCGCGGTACACCGTGACCACCGCAACCGCGGCATCGCCCGCCTGCTGATGCGTCACGCTTTCCGCGCCTTCCACCGGCAGGGCCGGCGAACGTGCACCCTTGCCACGCACTCCGACACCGGCGCGCTCTCCCTGTACCTGCGCGTCGGCATGACGGTTCGACGCAGTTCCACGGTTTACCGGAAGAGCCTGCGGAGGGCCTGAGGCGGCGGAGAATCACCTCCATGGATCTCATGAACGCATTACCCACGCTCTCCGCCGCGGAGATCACCACGGACCGTCTCCGGCTGCGAAAAGCGCACGACGCCGACATCGACGGTCTTGTCGAGCTCCAGACCGATCCACAGGTCCGTGCCCACCTCGGCGGCCCGCGACCCCGTAGCGTCGTCGAGCAGTACTTCGAGGCCAACGGCACCAGCGGCATTGCCGGCAAGCCCGGAACCTACGTCATCGCCAACAGGGAAAGCGACCGGTTCATCGGGACGCTCGTGCTCGACCGTCGTTCCGCCGAGCTTCCCGGACACGTCACCGAGGAAAGCGCGGAGCTGGAGCTGACGTACCTGCTCCAGCGCGGCAGTTGGGGTGCGGGGCTGGCGTTCGAGGCCGTCACGGCCCTCTTGCGCGCCGCCGCTCGCGAGTTGCCCGACCAGCCGGTCCTGGTGGTGACCCAGACGGCCAACGAGCGTTCGCTCCAGCTCGCCTCCCGCCTCGGCTTCCAGCGCAGGGGGACCTTCGAGGCGTACGACGCGGAACAGACCCTCGCCGTGGCCGACCTGCACTCGTTCAAGGCCCCTGTCCGTCGCCTGTGACCCAGGGGCTGCAGACCGTCCGGAAGGAACTCCGCCCGCGCACGCCCCCTGCACGCCCCGGCCGCCGGGCGTCACCACACCCGGCGGCCGTCGACCCCGCTCGACGGGTCACAGGCGCTCGCTCAGGCGATCACGTGCTCCACGAACCGCGCCGCCGTCTCCGCCAACACCTCCCGCCCGTCCCGCGCCCACAGTCCGTCGTTGAAGAGTTCGACCTCGATGGGGCCGGTGTAGCCGGCCGCCGTCACGTAGCCCAGCCATTCCCGCATGTCGATCGCGCCGTCGCCGATCTGGCCGCGGCCGTTGAGGACGCCCTCGGGCAGGGGGGTGGTCCAGTCGGCGAGCTGGAAGGTGTGGATACGGCCGCCCGCGCCCGCGCGGGCGATCTGCTCGGGGGCCCGGTCGTCCCACCAGATGTGGTACGTGTCCACCGTGACGCCGACCTGGTGGGCGGGGAAGCGTTCCGCGAGGTCCAGGGCCTGGGTGAGGGTGGAGACCACGCAGCGGTCGGAGGCGTACATGGGGTGGAGCGGCTCGATCGCCAGCTTCACTCCGTGGTCCTCCGCGTACGGGCCCAGTTCGGCCAGGGCGTCGGCGATCCGCTCCCGGGCGCCGTGCAGGTCCTTCGAACCGGCGGGCAGACCGCCGGAGACCAGCACGAGGACGTCCGTGCCGAGGGTGGCCGCCTCGTCGACCGCGCGGCGGTTGTCGTCGAGGGCCCGGGCGCGTTCGTCCGGGTCGATCGCCGTGAGGAAGCCGCCACGGCAGAGGGTGGTGACGGCCAGGCCCGCGTCGCGGACCAGCTTGGCCGTGGCCTCCACGCCGTACGTCTGGACCGGTTCGCGCCACAGGCCGACGCCCGGCACGCCCAGCTCCCGGCAGGTGTCGACCAGTTCCGGCATCGACAGCTGCTTGACGGTCATCTGGTTGATGCTGAAGCGTGCGAGGTCGTTCACTGGTCCACTCCGTACACGGACAGCAGGGTCTTCATCCGCTCCTCGGCCAGCTTGGGGTCCGGGAACAGGCCGAGGCCGTCGGCGAGTTCGTAGGCGCGGGCCAGGTGCGGCAGGGAACGGGCCGACTGGAGGCCGCCGACCATGGTGAAGTGGCTCTGGTGGCCGGCCAGCCAGGCCAGGAACACCACGCCCGTCTTGTAGAAGCGGGTCGGCGGCTGGAAGAGGTGGCGGGACAGTTCGACGGTGGGGTCGAGGAGGTCGCGGAACCCGGCCGTGTCGCCCGTGTCGAGGACGCGGACCGCCTGAGCCGCCAGCGGGCCCAGCGGATCGAAGATGCCGAGCAGGGCGTGGCTGAAGCCCTGCTCGTCGCCCGCGATCAGCTCGGGGTAGTTGAAGTCGTCGCCGGTGTAGCAGCGGACGCCCTGCGGGAGGCGGCGGCGCAGGTCGACCTCGCGCTGGGCGTCCAGCAGGGAGACCTTGATGCCGTCCACCTTGTCGGGGTGGGCGGCGATGACCTCCAGGAAGGTGTCGGTGGCCGCGTCCAGGTCGGACGAGCCCCAGTAGCCCTCCAGCGCCGGGTCGAACATCGGGCCGAGCCAGTGCAGGATCACCGGTTCGGCGGACTGGCGCAGGAGGTGGCCGTAGATCTCCAGGTAGTCCTCGGGGCCGGTGGCCGCCGCCGCGAGGGCGCGCGAGGCCATCAGGATCGCCTGGGCGCCCGCCTCCTCGACGACCGCGAGCTGCTCCTCGTAGGCCGCGCGGACCTCTGCCAGGGTCCCCGAGGCGATCTGGTCGGTGCCGACGCCGCAGGCGACGAGACCGCCGACCGACTTGGCCTCGGCGGCGGACCGGCGGATCAGCTCGGCCGCGCCCGCCCAGTCCAGGCCCATGCCGCGCTGGGCGGTGTCCATCGCCTCGGCGACACCGAGCCCGTGCGACCACAGGTGGCGGCGGAAGGCGAGGGTGGCGTCCCAGTCGACGGCGGCGGGCGAGTCGGGTGACACGTCGGCGTACGGGTCGGCGACCACGTGCGCGGCCGAGAAGACCGTACGGGAGGTGAAGGGGGCGCCGGTGGTGACGGCGAGGGGGTCGGTGCGGGGCTCATAGGTCCGCAGTCGGCCGGTGTCGTCCGGAAGCTGGATGGTCACAGCGCCACCTCCGGTACGTCGAGACGGCGGCCCTCCGCCGACGACTTGAGGCCCAGCTCGGCGAGCTGGACACCGCGCGCGCCGGCGAGCAGGTCCCAGTGGTAGGGGGCGTCGGCGTAGACGTGCTTGAGGAAGAGTTCCCACTGGGCCTTGAAGCCGTTGTCGAACTCCCCGTTGTCCGGGACCTCCTGCCACTGGTCGCGGAAGACCTCGGTGGCGGGGATGTCCGGGTTCCAGACGGGCTTCGGGGTGGCGCTGCGGTGCTGGACGCGGCAGTTGCGCAGGCCGGCGACGGCGGATCCCTCGGTGCCGTCCACCTGGAACTCGACGAGTTCGTCGCGGTTGACCCTGACCGCCCAGCTGGAGTTGATCTGCGCGATGGCGCCGCCGTCCAGCTCGAAGATGCCGTAGGCGGCGTCGTCGGCGGTGGCGTCGTAGGGCTTGCCGTTCTCGTCCCAGCGCTCGGGGATGTGGGTGGTGGCGATGGCCTGGACGGACTTCACCCGGCCGAACAGCTCGTGCAGGACGTACTCCCAGTGCGGGAACATGTCGACAACGATGCCACCGCCGTCCTCGCTGCGGTAATTCCACGACGGGCGCTGCGCGGTCTGCCAGTCGCCCTCGAAGACCCAGTAGCCGAACTCGCCGCGCACGGAGAGGATCCGGCCGAAGAAGCCGCCGTCGATGAGGCGCTTGAGCTTGAGCAGTCCGGGCAGGAAGAGCTTGTCCTGGACGACTCCGTGCTTGATGCCCTTGTCCTGCGCGAGGCGGGCGAGCTCCAGGGCGCCTTCGAGGGACGTGGCCGTCGGCTTCTCGGTGTAGATGTGCTTGTCCGCGGCGATCGCCTTCTTGATCGCCTCCTCGCGGGCGGAGGTGACCTGGGCGTCGAAGTAGATGTCGACGGTGGGGTCGGCGAGGACCGCGTCGACGTCGGTCGAGATGTGCTCGAGGCCGTGCTGCTCGGCGAGCGCCCTGAGCGCGTGCTCGCGGCGGCCGACCAGGATCGGCTCCGGCCACAGCACGGTGCCGTCGCCGAGGTCGAGGCCACCCTGTTCACGGAGGGCCAGGATGGAGCGGACCAGGTGCTGGCGGTAACCCATGCGACCGGTCACGCCGTTCATGGCGATACGCACCGTCTTGCGTGTCACGTCATTCCCTTCGCAGGCGTCGTACGCGGCGTTCGTGCGCAGCTCGTACGCAGCGGTTGTGCGCGTTTTCTCCACGGTGGTGCGCGCCGCGTACGCCTCCACTGCCGCGCGTACAGAGCCGAGCGTACGAAGCAGTATCGGTTCAATACAGCAAGCGCTTTCTATCTGATGAGAAGCTAGCCTCTGAGCAGCGGTCTGGACAAGACCGTGACGGGGTTGAGTTGTTCGAGGGGGCGAACAACGGGGAGTGGGGGCCGTATGGTCTGCTCGACACGCTCGGAACCGAGGCTGCGCGTGGTCTGTCTACGTGGGCGTACGACGACGTACGACGAGATGCTCGACCGGAGGACGACGAGATGACGGTGACCCTGGCGGACGTGGCGGCCCGCGCCCAGGTCTCCCCCGCGACGGTGTCGCGCGTACTGAACGGCAACTACCCCGTGGCGGCGTCCACCCGCGAGCGGGTGCTGCGGGCCGTGGACGAGCTGGACTACGTGCTCAACGGACCCGCCAGCGCGCTCGCCGCGGCCACCTCCGACCTGGTCGGCATCCTGGTCAACGACATCGCCGACCCCTTCTTCGGGATCATGGCGAGCGCCATCCAGTCCGAGATCGGCGGACCGGGCGGGCGAGCGGGGGGCGAACGGCTGGCGGTCGTCTGCAACACCGGGGGGTCCCCCGAGCGGGAGCTGACCTACGTGACCCTGTTGCAGCGGCAGCGGGCGGCGGCCGTGGTGCTGACCGGCGGGGCCATCGAGAACGCGGCGCACACGGCGGCGATGTCGGCGAAGCTGCGGAAACTGGAGGAAGCGGGGACCCGGGTGGTGCTGTGCGGACGCCCGCCGGCGCCGGACACCGGGGCTGTCGCGCTGACCTTCGACAACCGCGGGGGCGGACGCGAACTGACCGAGCACCTGATCGGACTGGGACACCGGCGGCTCGGGTACATCGCCGGACCCGAGGAACGTACGACGACACGGCACCGGCTGGAGGGGCACCGGGCGGCGCTGGACGCCCACGGGATCAAGGAGGACCCCCGGTGGACGGTGTGGGGGCGCTACGACCGGCAGTCGGGGTACGAGGCCACGCTGGAGCTGCTGCGGCGGGATCCGTCGCTCACGGCCGTGGTCGCCGCGAACGACTCCGTCGCGCTGGGGGCGTGCGCGGCGCTGCGGGACTCGGGGCTGCGGATTCCGGAGGACGTCTCGGTGGCCGGTTTCGACGACCTCCCGTTCAGCGTCGACGCGATGCCTTCGCTGACGACCGTGAGATTGCCGCTCGCGGAGGCGGGGGCGCGGGCGGGCCGGATCGCGATGGGGCGGGAGGAACCGCCGCCCGGGGGGATCGCGACGGTTCGGGGGGAGCTGATGGTGCGGGGGTCTTCCGGGGTGCCTCGGGACTGAGGGGGCCGGTGGCGTGACCCCGCCACTCTGTTCGCGCAGAGTGCGCAGCCGGGGGCCGGTGCTTTCACGGTGGCTGCGGCGTTGACCGTGGCTGCTGCGTTGACGAAAGCGGCTGCTTTGACCGTGGCTGGTTTGACCGTGGCTGGTTTCACCGTGACCGCTGGTTTCACCGTGACCGCTGGTTTCACCGTGCATCGCGTCTTGGCAGTCTCGGCCGTGGTCGGCGGACGGGCTGAAACGACCTTCCCGGCGCCTTTACGCTCACCCACGACGTCGGTCACAGCGTGGCCGCGTGCGGTCCTCGATGTGGGGGTGGGGGGCAATGAGAGCGGTTGTCGTCGGGGCGGGTATCGGGGGGCTGGCCGCCGCGGTGAGTCTGTGCCGGGCCGGGCATGAGGTCACGCTGGTCGAGCAGACGGCACGGTTCGCCGAGGTCGGGGCCGGGATCCAGCTCGCGCCCAACGCCACGCGGGTGCTGCGCCGGCTGGGTCTGCTGGACGCGGTCGCCGCGCAGGCCGCCCGGCCCTCCGGGATGAGCTTCCGTGCCTGGTCCGACGGGGCCGAGATCTGCCGCTACGCGCTGGGCCGCGCGGCCGAGGACGCGTTCGGGGCGCCGTACCTGCTGCTCCACCGGTCCGATCTGCACCGGGTCCTGGCCGACGCGGTGCCGGCCGGGTCGGTGCGCCTGAACACCCTGGCCGTCGGCATCGACCAGGACGGCGAGTCGGCCCACGTGACCACGGCGAACGGCGAGCGACTGCGTGCGGACCTGGTCGTGGCCGCCGACGGGATACGGTCCGCGGCCCGCCAGTGGCTCTTCGGCGCGGACGAGGCCGTCTTCTCGAAGACCGCTGCCTACCGGGCACTGCTCCCGGCCGCCGAGGTGGCCGATCTGGGCCTGCCGGAACTCGCCGCCTGGCTCGGTCCGGGCCGGCACTTCGTCCACTACTGGGTGCGCCGCGGCGAACTGCTCAACGTCGTGGCCGTCGTAGAGGCGGCGGAGGCGGCGCGGGAGGAGTCGTGGACCGCTCGGGCGGAACCCGCAGAGCAACTGCGCGCGTTCGAGGGGTGGGACGACCGGGTGATCGAGGTCCTGGAACGCGCGGGGCGGATGCTGCGCTACGGCATCCACACGCGCACCCCGCTCACGCGGTGGAGCATCGGACGGGTGACCCTGCTGGGCGACAGCGCCCACGCGATGGTGCCGTTCCAGGCGCAGGGTGCGGCGCAGGCGATCCTCGACGCGGCCGTGCTGGGTGACGTCCTCGCGGGGGCGACGCCGGCCGAGGTGCCCGAGGCGCTCGACCGGTACGCGCGCCGGCGGCTGGCGACCGCCACGAGCGTGCAGGCCGGGTCGGCGCGGCAGGGCGAGCAGTTCCATCTGCCGGACGGGCCGGAGGCCCTGGCGCGGAACGCCCGCATGGCGGCACACGCGGCACAGAACGCGTTCCCGCCTTTCGCGACGGCATGGGCGGCCGACGTCCTCGACGAGCGGACGGGATCTTGAATCCTCCCCGCGAGGCCGGCTACCGCGAGGTCGTCCTGTGGACCAACGACATCCTCGGCGCCGCCCGCCGCATCTACCAGCGGCACGGCTTCGCCCTCGTCTCCGAGAAGCCCCACCGCTCGTTCGGAAAGGACCTCACGGGGCAGGAATGGCGGCTGGATCTGCACCGCGCGCGGGACGGGGATGAGTGACCGGCCGATCTTCAGGGCACGGGTGAAGCAGGGACGGGAACCGGACGGACGGGACCGACACGTACCGCCCCCCGTCTGGACCCCAGCCGACCCGCGAGGAACAGTAGGAATCATGAAACTGGCTTTCTCCACCCTCGGCGTTCCCGGCCTCCCCCTCCCCGACGTGCTGCGTCTCGCGACCACGTACGGCTATCACGGCGTCGAACTGCGCGCCCACCCGGAGGAGCCGGTGCATCCCGGCCTCGACCTCGACCGACGGACCGAGGCGGCAGCCGAGTTCAAGGCGGCCGGGGTGGAGGTGCTGGGCCTTGCCGGGTACGCACGGGTGGCCGCGCCGGGTGAGGACGAACCGGTGATCGAGGAGGTCCGCCGGCTCCTCGACCTCGCCCGCGACCTCGGTGCGCCCTACGTGCGGGTCTTCCCCGGCGGCGGCACCGAACAGAGCCGGGAGGAGGCCGACGCGGCCGCCGCGCGGCGGCTGGGGACGGCCGCCGAGTACGCCGCCGACCTCGGCGTACGGATCCTGCTGGAGACCCACGACTCGCACCGCACCGGCGCCGACGCGATCCGTGTGCTGGGCCTGGTCGGCCACCGTCAGGTCGGCTCGCTGTGGGACGTCATGCACACCTGGCTGGGCGGCGAGCAGCCCTCGGAGACCTACGCGGCCCTGTCCCCGTATCTCGGATACGTCCAGGTCAAGGACATCGCCTCGGCCGAGGACAAGACCCCGCTGGCCCTCGGCGCCGGGGTGCTGCCGCTCGCCGAGTGCGTGGAGGTCCTCTCCCGGCACGGCTGGGACGGCTGGCTGTGCTGGGAGTACGAGAAGCGGTGGTACGAGGCGGCGGCCCCGCTGCCCGACCTGCTGGGCGCCGGGCGGGACCACCTGGCCCGGCTGCTCAACGAGTCCGCCTGAGGTCTGCTTGATACACGGGATTCCGTCCCACCGGTTGGGCGACGGCGGCTCAGTGCGAACGGTTCGCGGTGACGCCGCCGTCGGATGTGCCGGCGCGTGGCTCGAGGATCCGCGCCACCCTCTCCTCCAGCCGCGCCCGGCACCGCGGCCACTCCGCCGCCGTGATCGAGAAGATCGCGGAGTCGCGCAACCGGCCGTCCTCGCCCGGTGCCCAGGAGCGCGACCAGTTGCGCAGGACGCCCTCGAAGCGCGCACCGACGCTCTGGATCGCGGCGCGTGAGCGGTCGTTGCGGGCGTCCGTCTTCAGGTCGACGCGGGACACGCCCCACTTCTCGAAGGCGTGCCGGAAGAGGAGGAGCTTGGCCTCGGCGTTGACGCCCGTGCCCTGGGCGGAGCGGGCGAGCCAGGTGAAGCCGACCTCCACGGCGTCGAGCCGGTCCTCGGACCGCCAGCAGCGCGGTTCCCAGTACGAGGTGGCACCGACCACCCGGCCGGTGGCGAGGGACACCTGCACGTAGGGCGCCAGCCGCCCCGTCGCGGCGCGGGTCAACTGGGCGTCGACGTACGCGTCCACCTCGTCGGCCCGGGGCACCCAGGTGAACGCGTACGTACCCCGGTCCTCCTCCGCCGCCACCGCCAACCCGGCCGCGTGCCGGTGCTCCAGCGGCTCCAGACGCACCAACGCGCCCTCCAGAACCGGCCCCTCCAGCTTGAAACCCACGCGGCGCAACCCTTTCAGCAGCAGTCAGGGCCCGGTCGGGGCCCGGTCAAGGCTCGGCCTGTCCAGCCGAGTGGCCGCAGCGTCCGAACTCCTCGTGGAACCCGGGAAGTCTCCCGTACGCATCCGAGGTCGTCGAACGAAATACCCGGGACCCGAGCCCGGTGGCCGCGCCGGCCGTCCTGGAACAGGGGCTCCAGGCCGCTGCTCACACGCCCCGTACGCCCCGTTCGGCCCGCGCCTCCCAACTTCGGGGAATCGGGCCCCGGCCGGGAACCCCGCCCCTCTCCCACGCGTCCAACCCGCAAGCTGTCGGAGAGTCACCGTGGTGCGGTGTCGGCCTCGCTGCTGGCTGCGAACGCTGACCCACCCTCTCCGCCGTGCCGCGGCCGGCAGCATGCCGTCATCGGCGCGCCCCCCTCCACTGCGCCGATGGCGGCCCCTCCGTGCTCCCTTGCGCTCCCTCCGTGCGCTCCCTTGACTGGCAGAAACTTCCCGGATATTGCTGACTCCTCGGAAGTTTCCTTCAATGGACTTCGGAAGGAGCGCACGTGCCCTCCAGACGCACCTTTCTCACCGCCACCGCAGCCCTCACCGCAGGCGTCACCACAGGCCTCACCGCGACCGTGGCGACCGGCGGCCCCGCCCACGCCGCCACCCCCGACGACACGTTGCTCCGCGCCCTCCTCTCCCGCATGACGCTGGAGGAGAAGGTCGGCCAGCTCTTCGTGATGCGGGTGTACGGCCATTCGGCCACCTCCCCCGACCAGGCCGACATCGACGCCAACCTCAAGGAGATCGGCATCCGCACGGCCGCCGAGCTGGTCGCGAAGTACCGGGTCGGCGGGATCATCTACTTCACCTGGGCGCACAACACCCGGGATCCGCATCAGATCGCCGGCCTCTCCAACGGGATCCAGAAGGCGTCCCTGGAGCAGCCGCGCGGGCTGCCGGTGCTCATCTCGACCGACCAGGAGCACGGGATCGTGTGCCGGGTCGGCGAGCCCGCGACTCTCTTCCCGGGCGCGATGGCGATCGGTGCGGGCGGCTCGCGCGCGGACGCCCGCACGCTCGGCCGCATCGCGGGCCAGGAGCTGGCGGCGCTCGGCATCCGGCAGAACTACTCCCCCGTCGCCGACGTGAACGTCAACCCGGCCAACCCGGTCATCGGTGTGCGCTCCTTCGGCGCCGAACCGGACGCGGTGGCGGGCCTGGTGGCAGCGGAGGTCGCCGGGTACCAGGGCGCGCGGGTCGCCGCGACCGCCAAGCACTTCCCGGGGCACGGCGACACCGCCGTCGACAGCCACTACGGCTTCCCGGTCATCACCCACAGCCGGGAACTGTGGCAGAAGCTGGACGCCGTCCCGTTCCGGGCCGCCATCCGCGCCGGCATCGACTCGATCATGACCGCGCACCTCCAGTTCCCGGCCCTCGACGACTCCGGCGACCCGGCGACCCTCTCCCACCCGATCCTCACCGGCATCCTGCGCGGCGAACTCGGCTACGACGGGGTCGTGGTGACCGACTCGCTCGGCATGGAGGGCGTGCGCACCAAGTACGGTGACGACCGCGTACCCGTGCTCGCGCTCAAGGCCGGCGTGGACCAGCTCCTCAACCCGCCCTCCCTGGACGTGGCGTGGAACGCGGTCCTGAAGGCCGTACGGGACGGCGAACTGACCGAGGAACGGCTCGACGAATCGATCCTGCGCATCCTGCGGCTGAAGGCGAGGCTGCGGCTGTTCGAGAAGCCGTACGTCAGCCAGGCCGGGGTCACGCGCACGGTCGGGACCGGGGCGCACCTGGCGGCGGCCGACCGGGTCGCCGAGCGGACGACGACGTTGCTGGTCAACAAGGGCCAGGTGCTGCCGCTCTCCCGCCGCCGTACGCCCAGGGTGCTCGTCGTCGGGGCGGATCCCGCCTCGCCGTCCGGGACGACCGGGCCTCCCACCGGGGTGCTCGCGGGCGCGCTCACCGAACTCGGCTTCACCGCCACCGCGCTCCCGACCGGCACGGCACCCGCCGCCGCCACCGTCGCCAGGGCGGTCGCGGCGGCCCGGGACGCGGACGCGGTGGTCGTCGGGACGTACAACGTCACCGCGAGCAGCACCCAGAGAACGCTGGTCGAGCAGCTGGTGGCGACCGGGAAGCCGGTGGTGGCCGTGGCCGTCCGCAACCCGTACGACGTGGCCCAGCTGCCCACCGCACCGGCGTTCCTGGCGGCCTACTCCTGGACCGACGTCGAACTGCGGGCGGCGGCGCGGGTGATCGCGGGACGGGTCCGGCCGCGCGGGAAACTGCCGGTGCCGGTGCAACAGGCGGACGATCCGGCGCGGGTGCTGTACCCGGTCGGGTACGGGCTGTCGTACCCGTCGTAGTCCCGGAGCCCGGTCCCCCTGCGTAGTCCTCATACGTCACGCAACCGGCGCAGCATCACCAAAAGGCGCAAAGCACCCCACACACCTGGCGTGGGCCCGCCGCGGCGGGTCACGCTGGACGGGGGTGCCCGGGGGATGACGATGCGCGAGCGATGGTCCGTGAGGGCGGTGTGCGCGGTATTGACGGCGCTCACCGTCCTGTTGGCGGGGTGTCAGCGGTCCGGTGCGGGAGGTGGCGAGGAGGACGGCCGGCTGGGGGGCGGGGCGTCGACGGTGGCTCCGGACCGGACTTCCGGGTTCGGGGCGGTGTTCCTCGCGGTCGACGAGTGCAGTTCCTTCGGGACGACCAGTTTCACCGAGGTCCCCTGCACGAGCGAGCGGGCGGCGGCCCGTGTGGTGGCGCGGCACGACGGCACGGTGACCGGCGGCCCGTCCTGCCCGGCGACCACCGACTTCGTGCTGCACATCAGCGAGCAGCGCCCGGCCTCCGACGAGGACGGCGACGGGGCCGTCCCGCAGGGCTACGCCTGCATGCGCAACCTGGAACCCCCGCATCCCGGCGACCCGGGCGGCGGGGGCGGGCCCCGCACCATCGTCGGCGACTGCGTCTACAGCCTGGGCGACGGACAGGTCCGCGAGACCGCCTGCGACGGCACGGGCGAGAAGCAACCGCAGTACCAGGTGGAGAAGGCCGTCTCCGGACGGGCCGATTGCCCGCTGTCGACGGCCCTGTACGTCCAGCTCGGCGGCGAACGGCCGGTGGGCTGCGCCCGGCCGGTGTGACCCTGGAAGGGATCAACGGCCGGGCGCAGCACCGGGATTACGGCCGCAGGACGGGCTCACGCTCCACGTCACGCCGGTCCAGCTTGGCGTCGAACCGGGCCAGGGGCCTGGCGGAGGACGGGTCCGCCTGGACGGACGCGGACGCCACCCCGGCCCACTGAAGGATCCTGGCGGTGGCCAGCGCCTTCTGGGCGGGGACCAGACCGGCCACGTCCGCCCTGTGGTTGAGGCCGGGGGCGGTGAAGACGTACGAGTCCTTCGCGCCCTTGCCGAGACGGAACGGCTCCGCGCCCCACGGGTCGTTCTGCCCGTACACGAAGAGCATCCGGCGGGCGTTGTGCTGCACCCAGGTGTCCACGTCGCGCATCGCGAACGGCTGGAACCTCATGGGGATGGAGCGCGGGACGAAGTTCCGGGGCGGCTGGTAGCCGTAGCGGATGTACTTCTTCTCGATGTGCGGGAAGTGGATCGTCGGCGCGCCCAGCTGGGTGCCGGCCTGGTAGTAGTACGGCGTGTAGGTCTCCAGGCCCTGGTCGGTGTAGGCGGAGAATCCGGAGATCGTGTCGACGGAGGTCCAGATGTCGTCGTCGGTCGCGGTCTTCGCGTCCGCCGGGACCGAGTCGCAGTCGGACAGCAGGCTGTACTGCCAGAAGCCCCAGACGTAGTCGAGGACGACGGCCTCGTAGGCCCGGTCCAGGCTGCCGATGGTGTCGAAGGTGTAGCCGTTCTCGGCCGCGTACGCCGCGTACTTCTTCTCCAGGGCCTCGCGGCGCACCAGGGCCTCGCGCTGCACCGCGTTCAGGCGGTCGCGGCACTCCTTGGTGCCGACGGTGGTGAGGAAGCGGTCGTAGGCCGAGTCCTCGTCGTTCACGACGTCGTTGGGGGCGACGTAGGCGACGACGCCGTCCATGTCACGGGGGTGGAAGCGCTCGTAGTACGTGGCGGTCATGCCGCCCTTGGAGCCGCCCGTGGAGATCCACTTCTTGGTGTAGATCTGCTTGAGCGCCTTGAAGACGCGGTGCTGGTCACTGGCCGCCTGCCAGATGTCCAGCTTGCTCCAGTCGGCCGGGGCGGGGCGGGACGGCGTGAAGAAGCGGTACTCCATGGAGACCTGGTTGCCGTCCACGATCTGTGTCGGCTCGCGGCGTCCGGGGTTCGTGGAGACGTTGTAGCCGCCGGTGTAGAAGACGGTGGGGCGGGAGACGTCCTTGTGCAGCACGGTGATCCGCTGCTGGAACGTACCCTCGGACGGGTGCCGGTGGTCCACCGGCTGGGTGTAGTCGAGGACGAAGAAGCGGTAACCGGTGTACGGCTTCTCCTCGATCAGGCTCATCCCCGGGATGGCGAGCAGCTGGTCCTTGATGTCCGTGGTCGTGCCGGTGGTGCTGGTGGTCCCGGTGGCCTCCGGCTCGGCGGCGGTGGCCGCTCCGGCCGTGCTCAGTGTGCCTATGAGCACCGTGAGCGTCAGCAGCCATCTGAGCGCCTTGCGCATGCACCCTCCCCTGGGTTTTACAGATGTCCGCCGGAAGCTAGCGGAGCAAGTCCCTTCCGCACCAGGGGAGATGGGCGTTCGATGGGGAAAACCCCGTACGGGTGCCGGTTCAGCAGAGGATCCAGCCGGTAGCGACCGAACCCCCGCTCACCTGCCCCTTCACCCGCACGCAGCGGTGGCCGGCGTGCACGGTGACCGGTCCGGCCCTGCGCGTGTAGCGGCCGTCGTCGACGACCGGGCGGAGGCCGCGCGCCTGCACGCTGACCATCATGTGGCGCTTCGGACCGGGGTTCTTGGCAAGGGTGACCGCGCAGACGAAGCCGCGCCGCTTGTAGATCTGCACGGAGCCGGTGGTGAAGGAGAGCGTTCTGACCTTGCGTCCGGCGCAGGACGAGGCGTCGGCGGCCTGCGCGGACGCCGGCGCCAAGAGCGCGAGCAGGCCGGACGCGGTCACCAGGGCCAGAGCGAGCGCGAGGCGCCGCCGCAGCACACCACAATCCACTGTCGTCCCTCCCGTAAACACGACTTCTGTGCGTACAGGTGTACGGACGCACGACACATGTCCGATGGTTGCGCGACCGTCACTGCGACGCGCCGACCGGCTCCTCGGGCTCGGCGGCCCCCACGAACGTCCGCCACAACTCGGCGTAACGACCGCCCCGGGCCAGCAGCTCCTCGTGCGTGCCGTCCTCCGCGACCCCGCCCCGGTCCATGACGACCACCCGGTCCGCGCGGGCGGCCGTGGTCAGGCGGTGGGCTACGACGAGGGTGGTGCGGCGGCCGGCGATGCGGTCGGTGGCCTGGTTGACCTGGGCTTCGGTGGCCAGGTCCAGGGCGGCCGTGGCCTCGTCGAGGAGGAGGATGTCCGGGTCGACCAGCTCCGCGCGGGCCAGTGCGATCAGCTGGCGCTGGCCGGCCGAGAGGTTGCGGCCGCGTTCGGCGACCTCGTGGAGGTAGCCGCCCTCCAGGGTGGCGATCATCTCGTGGGCGCCGACCGCGCGGGCCGCCGCCTCCACCTCGGCGTCGGTGGCGTCCGGGCGGCCGTAGGCGATGGCGTCGCGGACGGTGCCCTGGAAGAGGTAGGCCTCCTGCGGGACGACCCCGAGGCGGTGGCGGTACGAGGTGAGGTCCAGTGCCCTGAGGTCCGTGCCGTCGACCGTGACGCGGCCGCCGGTCGGGTCGTAGAACCGGGCCACCAGCTTGACCAGGGTCGACTTGCCGGCGCCGGTCTCGCCGACGAAGGCGACCGTCTGCCCGGCGGGGATGTGCAGGTCGACGCCGGCGAGGGCCTCCTCGTGTTCGTCGGTGGAATCGTAGGCGAAGTGGACGTTTTCGAAGGCGATCTCGCCGCGCAGGGAGAGCACGTCGAGCGGTTCGTCCACGGCCTTCGTGGACGTCGGTTCCTGGAGCAGCTCCTGGATGCGGCCCAGCGAGACGGTCGCCTGCTGGTAGCCGTCGAAGACCTGGGAGAGCTGCTGGACGGGGGCGAAGAACAGGTCGATGTAGAGCAGGTACGCGACCAGGGCGCCCGTCGTGAGGGTCGCCGCGTCGATCCGGCCCGCGCCCGCGATCAGCACGCCCGCCGCGGCCACCGACGACAGCAGCTGCACGAACGGGAAGTAGACGGAGATCAGCCACTGCCCCCGGATACGCGCCTGCCGGTAGCTGTCACTGCGCTCGGCGAACCGTGCCCCGCCGTCCCGCTCGCGCCGGAAGGCCTGCACGATCCTGAGCCCCGACACCGACTCCTGAAGGTCGGCGTTGACCACCGACACCCGCTCCCGGGCCAGTTCGTACGCCTTCACGCTCGCCCGGCGGAAGAAGAACGTGGCGACGACCAGCGGGGGCAGGGTCGCGAACACCACGAGCGCGAGCTGTACGTCGATCACCAGCAGGGCGCCCATGATGCCGAAGAAGGTGACGACCGAGACGAAGGCCGTGACCAGGCCCGTCTGCAGGAACGTCGACAACGCGTCGACGTCCGTCGTCATCCTCGTCATGATCCGGCCGGTCAGCTCCCGCTCGTAGTAGTCGAGTCCGAGTCGCTGGAGCTGGGCGAAGATCTTCAGGCGCAGGGCGTACAGGACCCGCTCGCCGGTACGGCCGGTCATCCGGATCTCGCCGACCTGCGCCGCCCACTGCACGCCGACGGCGACCAGGGCGAGCAGGGAGGCGGCCCACACCGCGCCCGACGCCATCCGCGAGACGCCGTCGTCGATGCCGTGCCGGATCATCACCGGCAGGAGCAGGCCCATCCCGGCGTCCACGGCGACCAGGGCCAGGCTCACGAGCAGCGGCCGGCCGAAGCCCCGCAGCAGCCTGCGCAGGCCGTACGACTCCTCGGCGGCGACCGCCCGGGCCTCGTCGACTCCCGGGGTGTCGGTCGCCGGGGGCAACGCCTCGACCTGGGCGAGGAGTTCGGGGGTGGCCGGAGTGCCCTCCATCGCGAGGTCCCGGCGCTCGCGCTCCCCCGCCCAGAGCCGGGGCGTGATGCCGCTCTCGGCGTCGAACTCGGCGTCCAGTTCGTCCCGTACCGAAGTGTCCTCGGCGGGGGCGGCGGGCAGGGCGTGGCCCGGGGAGACGCCGCCGAGTTCGTCCGGGTCGGTGAGCAGGCGGAGGTAGAGGGCGCAGCGCTGCTGGAGCTCCTCGTGGGTGCCGATGTCGGCGAGCCGGCCGGCGTCGAGGACGGCGATGCGGTCGGCGAGGTTGAGGGTGGAGCGGCGGTGGGCGATGAGGAGGGTGGTGCGGCCGCGCATGACCTGCTGGAGGGCCTCGTGGATCTCGTGCTCGACGCGGGCGTCCACGGCGGAGGTGGCGTCGTCCAGGACGAGCAGGCGCGGGTCGGTGAGGATCGCGCGGGCGAGCGCGACGCGCTGACGCTGGCCGCCGGAGAGGGTGAGGCCGTGCTCGCCGACCTTGGTGTCGTAGCCCTCGGGGAGTTCCCTGATGAAACGGTCCGCCTGGGCGGCGCGGGCAGCGGTCTCGATCTCCTCCTGGGTCGCGTCCGGACGGCCGTACGCGATGTTGTTGCGGACCGTGTCGGAGAAGAGGAAGGAGTCCTCGGGGACCAGGCCGATGGCGGCCCGCAGCGAGTCGAAGGTGAGCTCGCGGACGTCGTGACCGCCGATGAGGACGGCGCCGTGGGTGACGTCGTAGAAACGCGGGAGGAGAAGGGAGACGGTGGACTTGCCGGAGCCGGAGGAGCCGACGACCGCGAGGGTCTCGCCGGGGCGGATCTCGAAGCTCAGCCCGTCGAGAACCGGGCGCTCATGGTCGTAGCCGAAAGAGACGTCGTCGAACTCGACAGTCGCCGGGGCGTCGGCGGGAAGCGCCTTCGTCCCCTCCTGGATCGACGGCTCGGTGTCGATCAGCTCCAGGACGCGCTCGGTGCCCGCGCGGGCCTGCTGGCCGACCGTGAGGACCATGGCGAGCATCCGGACCGGGCCGACGAGCTGGGCGAGGTAGGTGGAGAAGGCGACGAACGTGCCGAGCGTGATGTGCCCGCGCACCGCCAGCCAGCCGCCGAGCGCGAGCATCGCGACCTGGCCGAGGGCGGGGACGGCCTGCAGGGCGGGGGTGTACCGGGAGTTGAAGCGGATGGTGCGGAGCCGGCCGGCGAACAGGCGGCGGCCCACCTCGCGCAGCTTGCCCGTCTCCTGGTCCTCCTGCCCGAAGCCCTTCACCACGCGTACGCCGCTGACGGCGCCGTCGACCACGCCCGCGACGGCGGCGGCCTGGGCCTGGGCGTACCAGGTGGCGGGGTGCAGCTTGCTGCGGGAGCGCTTGGCGATCCACCACAGGGCGGGCGCCACGGCCAGGGCGACCAGGGTGAGCGGCACGGACAGCCAGGCCATGACCACGAGGGAGATCAGGAAGAGGGCGAAGTTCCCGATGGTCATCGGGAGCATGAAGAGCAGACCCTGGATCAGCTGGAGGTCGCTGGTCGCCCGGCCGACGACCTGGCCGGTGGACAGCTCGTCCTGCCGGCGGCCGTCGAGGCGGGTGATCGTCCCGAACATCTCGGTGCGCAGGTCGTGCTGGACGTCCAGGGCGAGGCGTCCGCCGTAGTAGCGGCGGACGTAGGTGAGCAGGTAGACGATCACGGCCGCGCCGATCAGGGCGCCGGCCCAGGGAGCCATGTCCCGGCTGTGGTCGCCGATCACGTCATCGATGATCACCTTGGTGATCAGGGGGACGACGGCCAGCACGGCCATCCCGGCCAGGCTGGATGCGAGGGCCAGGACGACATCCTTGGGATAGCGCCACGCGTAACCGGCCAGCCTGCGAGCCCAGCCCTGTTCGTCCCCCTGGTGCGCTGCCACGCGGTGCCCTCCTTCAGACCTGATCTTCCGGAAGACACCAACACGGAATGAAGCGGATTTCATCCCTCCGCAACAACTCGGGGGCAAAGGCGCGGCCCTCTGCTCGCGGGTACGTCAGATACGTACTCGCAGGTAGTAGAACCGCGTCGTCTGTACCGCGTTCTGGTTGTCGTCGCTCACCAGGAGGACCTTCAGGCGATCCCCCGCGCGTCCCGTGACCACCATGCCCTCGATGTTGTCCAGCAGCGGGTTCGGCTGGGGCTGCTTGGCCGTGGCCCCGAGGGACGGGCAGTCGGCGATGTCGGCGAGCAGGGTCTTCCTGACCGGGCGGACGCCCGCCTGGCCCGTCAGGTTCTCGACGCCGCTGGTGTCCGTGGCGCGGCGCGGGTCGGCCAGGTAGAGGCGGACCGTGTTGCCGACACCGGAGGTGAAGCCGCGTTCGAGGACGAGGAGGCGGCCGTCGGGGGTGGCCTGGACCTCGGGGACGCCGAGGCCGGCGTCGACGGGGTAGGCGTACTGTGCGCCGGTCTCGAAGCGCCCGCCCTTCGTCCGCTCCCAGGTCTGGAACCGGACGACGGTCGAGCTGTCGCCGGTCAGGGCGTACTCCATGGACGCGAGGAGGGTACGGCCGCCGGGGAGCAGGGTCAGTCCCTCGAAGGTGCCGTTGGAGGCGGCACGGCCGGCCGGGGCGACCTGGAGGGAGGGCGGGACGGGGAGACGGTCGAGTATGCGGCCGTCTGTCGAGTACCGGCGGATCGACGGCTCGGTCTCCGAGGTGATCAGCCGGGTGCCGGTGGGGGTCCCCCCATTCGAGCGAAGTCGAGAGTGGGGGAGATCGATCGCCAGGCCCTCGGAGTCGAGCGCGGTGCCGTTCTCGTCGGCGAGGGGGACCACTCGGCGCGGCTGAAGGGTCCTCGCGTCCAGGCCGAAGAGGGAGGAGCGGTCGGAGAGGGCGGCGAGCGAGCCGTCCCGGTCCACCGCGAGGGCGGAGAGGTTGCCGACGAAGGTGCCGTCGTACGTCGTCTTGTCGAGCGCGTCGGAGAAGCGGCCGATCGAGACGGACGGCGAACAGGCGTGGCCCTCCTGGGCGTTCGCGGGACCGGCGGCGGTCAGACAGGTGGCCGCCGCCAGGGCCGCGGTGGTGGTGGCGAGTACGGTTCGCAGGCGCATGGGGGCCACCGTAGGGCTGCCCGGTGACGCACGGGAGACCACCTCATGACGGATCAGCTCGCGGCCAGATCCCGGTGGACGGCCTTGGCGACGCCCTGGATGGTCGTGATGCCGTAGTTCATGGTGCTGTTGCCCTGCGTGAGCACCGTGATCATGTAGTCGTGGCCGTTGCCCTTGAACGCGCCGATGCTGTGCACCCGCCAGCCGTTGGTGGCCCGCTCCAGCCAGCCGTTCTTGAGGGCCACGGAGACCCCGGACGGCACTCCGTACGGCGTTCCCCAGCGCTGCGAGGAGATGACCTGGCTCATCAGCTTGAGGATGTAGGCGCGGGCGTTGTCGCTGAGGACGGCGTTCTTGGCGGTGATCAGCTTGAGCAGTTTCTGCTCGTCGGTGACGGTGATCTGGGTCAGACCCCAGTAGCCGTTCGCGCCGGGCTTGGTCTGGGTCATGCCGGCCGCGGCGAGGAAGCCCTTGATCTTGGTCATGCCCAGTTGCTTCCACAGCTTGCTGGTCGCGGTGTTGTCCGACTTGGTGATCATGGCCTTGGCGAGGGAGGCCTCGGTGTCGGTCAGGTACCGGTTGTGCTTCTTCGCGTCCCACAGCAGCGTGGCGAGGACGGTGACCTTGACGACGCTGGCCGAGTCGAAGGCGGTGGAGGCGCGCAGGGTGCAGGTGGTCTTCGTCGGGCGGTCGTAGACGCCGACCGCGACGGTGCCCCTGCGGTTGGCGAGGGCGGCGGTGATGTCCCTCTTCAGCTTGTCGGCGAGGCCCGCCTTGGCGGACGTGCAGCTGACGGTCGGGGTGGCCGCGGCGGCGGGCGCGGCGGCGGCCACGACGGGTATGAGCGCGCCGACGGCCAGACCGGTCGCCAGGAGTCTCGTACGGCGTGAAGTCACGGAAGTCATGCATCAGTTGACTCACACACCCAGGGGAAAGGTTGTACGAATCGGGAGCATCTTCCCGGTCTCTTCACGCCACCGGCATCACGCTGCCCGACTTGCCGGTTTCCGTCATCCGATCGACACGCCGAAGTCATTTACACGGCCGCATGTCCATGTCACTCTCCCGTTGCCGCCTCCGATCAACCCGCGTAGATGGGACCCCCACATGCTGGCGACAACACGGATACGCCAATGGAAGCCGGTGGCGCTGGCCACCGCCGCCGTCCTGGCCGGCCTCACCGCGTCCACCCTGACCGCGACCCCGGCCGCGGCGACGACGACCGCGTACGACACGACGTACTACAAGAACGCGGTCGGCAAGACGGGCACCAGCCTCAAGTCCTCCCTCCACACCATCATCAGCAGCCAGTCGAAGATCTCGTACTCCGCGGTCTGGAACGCCCTCAAGGTCACCGACCAGGACCCGAACAACAGCGGCAACGTGATCCTGCTGTACAGCGGGGTCTCCCGCAGCAAGTCCCTCAACGGCGGTGACGTCGGCGACTGGAACCGCGAGCACGTGTGGGCCAAGTCCCACGGCGACTTCGGCGAGGCGACCGGCCCCGGCACGGACCTGCACCACCTGCGCCCCGCCGACGTCCAGGTCAACAGCACCCGCGGCAACCTCGACTTCGACAACGGTGGCAGCACGGTCTCGGGCGGCGGCGGCAGCCTCGTCGACTCCGACTCCTTCGAGCCGCGCGACGCCGACAAGGGCGACGTGGCCCGCATGATCCTCTACATGGCCGTGCGTTACGAGGGCGACGACGGCTGGGCCGACCTCGAACCCAACGAGAAGGTCAACAACGGCAGCAACCCGTACATCGGCAAGCTCTCCGTCCTCAAGCAGTGGAACGACGAGGACCCGCCGAGCGCCTTCGAGGAGAAGCGCAACCAGGTCATCTACGACACCTACCAGCACAACCGGAACCCGTTCATCGACCATCCTGAGTGGGTCGAGGCGATCTGGTAGGCGGTCCGGCGGGCGGTCAGCCGTCGAGGTGCGTGGGTGCGAACATCCGCAGCACCGCCGGGAGGAGAACCACCGAGGGGCCGGGCGACGCGAGCGCCTTCGCCAGGTCGTCCCGCAGCGTCTCCGGGGTCGTGCGCACCCCGGGGACGCCGAACGACTCCGCCAGCGCCACATAGTCCGGCCGGGTCAGCTCCGTCGCCGTCGCCTCGCCGAAGGCGCCGGTCATGTACTCGCGCAGGATGCCGTAACCGCCGTCGTCGACGATCAGCCAGGTGACGTTCAGGTCGTACTGGCGGGCCGTGGCGAGCTCGGCGATCGAGTACAGGGCGCCGCCGTCGCCGGACACCGCCAGCACCGGGCGGGTCGGGTCGGCGGCGGCCGCGCCGAGCGCCGCGGGGAAGGCGTAACCGAGGCCGCCGGCGCCCTGGGCCGAGTGCATGGTGTTGGGGGCCTTGGCGTCGAAGGCGGACCAGGCCCAGTAGGCGAGGATCGTCATGTCCCAGAAGGACGGGGCGGCGGCCGGAAGCGCCGCGCGGACGGACGCCAACAGGTCCTGCTCCAGGGTGAGTTGCTGGGCGTCGATGCGCTCACGGACCCGGGACAGCACCTGTCGCACGCGCTCCGGGGCCCTCGTGTCCTCGCGGGCGTCGACCGTCTCCAGCAGCGCCTGCAAGGCGAGGCGCGCGTCCGCGTGGATGCCAAGGGCCGGGTGGTTGGACTCCAGTTTGCCGAGGTCCGCCTCAATCTGGACGACCCGGCCTCGCGGCTTGAACGTGTGGTAGTTGGAGGAGAGTTCACCGAGGCCCGAGCCGACCACGAGGAGAACGTCCGCGTCCTCCAGGAAGTCAGTGCTGTGGCGATCCTCCAGCCAGGACTGCAACGACAGGGGGTGTTCCCAGGGGAACGCTCCCTTCCCGCCGAAGGTCGTCACCACCGGCGCCTGAAGCCGCTCAGCCAGCTGCTTCAGCTTGCCCGAGGCGTCCGCCCGTACGACTCCGCCGCCCGCGATGATCGCCGGACGGTCGGCCTTCGAGAGCAACGCGGCTGCCACAGCCGTCAGTTCCGGACGCGGCGGCAGTTCCTCTGGGAAGGCGTCGCCCCCTGTCACCACCGGGACGGCCGTCTTGGCGAGCAGCACGTCCTGCGGGATCTCCACCCACACCGGGCCGTGCGGAACCGTCAGCGCCGACTTCCAGGCCTCCGCGATCGCGGACGGGATCTGGGACTGGGTGCGGACGGTGTGGACGGACTTGACCACGCCCCTGAACGAGGCCGCCTGGTCCGGGAGTTCGTGCAGATAGCCGTGACGGCCGCCGCCCAGGCCCGCCGTCGGGACCTGGCTGCTGATCGCCAGGACGGGGGCGGAGGCCGCCGCCGCCTCCTGGAGCGCCGCGAGGGACGTCAGCGCGCCCGGCCCCGTCGACAGCAGCAGCGGGGCCGCCTCGCCGGTGATCCGGCCGTACGCGTCCGCCGCGAACCCGGCGTTGTTCTCCACCCGCAGGCCGATGTACCGCAGGTCGGAGCGGCGCAACGCGTCGAACACACCCAGCGCGTGCTGGCCGGGCAAGCCGAAGACGGTGGTCGCGCCGAGGCCGGCCAGCGTCTCCACGACCAGGTCTCCGCCGGTGCGGCCGGGGGGAGGGTTCAGCGCTGCCTCCGTCTGGGACGGCGTCGGACGGAGCACCAGGTCGTGGTCGTGAGTCACTTCGCGCGGGCCTCTGCAATCTGACGGGACATGATCGTGGTCAGTTCGTACGCCGTGTGGGACGCCGCCACCGACGTGATCTCCGCGTGGTCGTACGCGGGGGCCACCTCGACGACGTCCGCCGACACCAGGGTGCACGATGCCAGACCGCGCAGGATCTCCAGCAGTTCACGGGAGGTCATGCCGCCCGCCTCGGGCGTGCCGGTGCCGGGGGCGTGGGCCGGGTCCAGGCAGTCGATGTCGATGGAGATGTACAGGGGACGGTCGCCGATGCGCTGCCGGAGCTGGTCGGCGACCTCGTCGACGCCCCGCCGCATCACATCCGCCGATGTGACGATGCCGAAGCCCATCTTGGCGTCGTCGGTGAGGTCCTGCTTGCCGTACAGGGGGCCGCGGGTGCCGACGTGGGACAGGGCGGAGGTGTCGAGGACGCCCTCCTCCACCGCCCGCCGGAACGGCGTGCCGTGCGTGTACTCCGCGCCGAAGTACGTGTCCCAGGTGTCGAGGTGGGCGTCGAAGTGGAGCAACGCGACCGGGCCGTGCTTCTTCGCGACCGACCGCAGCAGCGGGAGCGCGATCGTGTGGTCGCCGCCCAGGGTCATCAGGCGGGCGCCGGTGCCGAGCAGCTCGTCCGCCGCGGCCTCGACGGTCTCGACCGCCTCGTGGATGTCGAACGGGTTCACCGCGATGTCGCCGCCGTCGGCCACCTGTGCCAGGGCGAAGGGGGACGCGTCCTGCGCCGGGTTGTACGGGCGCAGCAGCCGGGACGCCTCGCGGATCGCGTTGCCGCCGAAGCGGGCACCCGGCCGGTACGAGACGCCCGAGTCGAACGGCACCCCGACCACGGCGACATCGGCGCGGCCGACCTCGTCGAGGCGCGGCAGCCGGGCGAAGGTCGCGGGACCGGCGTACCGCGGGACGCGGGACGAGTCCACGGGGCCGCGGGGTGTCTCGTTGCTGCTCATGGGGTGATGCCTTCTTTCCTACGCTTCGCCGCGTATGTACTGCTTCTTCTGACGACTCCAGTGGGGAGCCGGAACCGGTTCGGAGGTGAGTTCGGGGGTGCCGCGGCCGGCGAGGCGTTCGCGCCAGGCCGCGAGGACGGCCGCGTCGGTGGGCCTGGTCGCCAGGGAGACGACGAGGTACGCGGCCAGGGAGGACAACAGCCCGTAGTAGACGGGCTCGTTGGCGAGGATGCCGTAGCCCGCCATCAGGCCGACGACGGCGAGACCGCCGACGACGACGGAGGCGAGGGCGCCCTGCACGGTGCCGCGCTTCCACAGCAGTCCGCCGAGGATCGGGACGAGGAGGCCGCCGACGAGCAGGTTGTAGGCGACGGTCAGCGCCTCGACGACGTTGTTCAGCGTGATGGCGGTACCGATCACGACCACACCCATGACGAGGATGAAGGCGCGGTTGCCCCTGACCTCGTCGGAGTCGTCGCGGTTGTCGGCCGTGGCGTCCGTGGCGCCCCGCAGCCGCGACCAGATGTCGTTGTTGGCGACGGTCGCGCAGGCGATGAGCGCGCCGGAGGACGTGGACATCACGGCGGCCAGGGCGGCGGCGAGCACCAACCCCCGTACCCCGACCGGGAGTTCGTCCTTGACGATGGTCGCGAAGGCGTCGTCGGCGTTGGGCAGCTTGGGGTAGAGGACCTTGGCGGCCGTGCCGATGACGGCGCCGGCGAGGGCGTAGACGAGGCAGTAGGTGCCCGCGACCGTGCCGCCCCACCTGGCGGTGCGGTCGCCGCGGGCGGTGAACACGCGCTGCCAGATGTCCTGGCCGATGAGCATGCCGAACGTGTAGATCAGCACGTAGGTGAAGATCGTCTCGCCGCCGATGCCGAGCGGGTCGAAGTACTCGGTGGGCAGCTTCGCCTTCATCTCGCCGAAGCCGCCCGCCTTGACGACGGCGATCGGGAGGAGCAGGAGCAGCACGCCGATGGTCTTCACCACGAACTGCACCATGTCCGTCAGCGTGATCGACCACATGCCGCCGAGCGTCGAGTAGGCGACGACGATCGAACCGCCGAGGACGATCGCGGCGGTCCTGTTCATGTCGAAGAGGACGTCGAAGATGGTGGCGTACGCGATGGTCGACGTGACCGCGAGCATCAGGGTGTACGCCCACATGACCACGCCGGAGATGACGCCCGCGCGGCCGCCGTAGCGCAGGTCCAGCATCTCGGAGACGGTGTAGACCTTCAGACGGGCGATGCGGGCGGAGAAGAAGACGGACAGCGCGAGCAGGCCGAGGCCGATGGTGAACACCATCCAGGCGCCGGACAGGCCGTACTGGTAGCCGAGGCCCACGCCGCCGATGGTGGACGCGCCGCCGAGGACGATCGCGGCCATGGTGCCCGAGTACATGGCAGGTCCGAGGCGGCGCCCGGCGACCAGGAACTCGCTCTTCGACCTGGCGCGGCGCATGCCCCACCAGCCCATGGCCAGCATGCCGGCCAGATAGACGACGATGACTGCGTAGTCGACGGCCACGGGGCCCTCCTTCGCTCGGTGTCGCCGGCGGGTGACGAGCAACGACACTAGGTGGCCGGAAAGCGACTGCGAAGTGTACGTTTCATCCATTCGAGCCGATCCGGATGGAAGGAACGTCCACCGTGCCGGATCCCGCCGTCCCGCCGACCCCGCCGGTGCCTCTCGCGGCTCTCCTGGCCCGCGAGGACCTGGCGCTGCGGCAGATCGCCGGGCCCCGCGATCCGGACATCGTCATCCACTGGGCGCACACCTCGGAGATGGCGGACCCGTACCCGTATCTGCTCGGCGGTGAACTCCTGCTGACGGCGGGGGTGCACATTCCGGAGGCGGCGGGCTCCGGCACCTACTTCGACGACTACGTCTCCCGGATCGTCGCGGCGGGCGGGGCGGCCCTCGGGTTCGGGCTGGCACCGGTGCACGACGCGGTGCCGCGGGCGCTGGTCGCGGCCTGCGAGGCGTACGAGCTGCCGCTGGTCGAGGTCCCGCCGCGGACCACGTTCTCGGGTGTGGCCCGCGCGGTCTGGCAGCTGATGGCCCAGGCCCGGCACACCGAACTGCGCCGTGTCACGGAGGCCCAGCAGAGCCTCGCCGCCGCGGCCTCCCGCCCCGACCCGGTCCCGTCCGTCCTGCGGCAGCTCGCCCAGCGGGTGGGCGGCCGGGCGGTGCTGTACGGACCGGAGGGGGCGGAGATCGCGGCGGCGGGACGGGAACCGGGGGGCGAGGTGCCGGGGGCACTGACCGGACGGGAACAGAGGGGCGAGGTGCCGGGGGCGCTGACCGGACGGGAGCAGAGGGGCGAGGTGCGGGAAGCGCTGGCGGAGCTCGCGCGGATCGTCGCCGGCCGCTCCTCCACGACCGCCACCGACACCACCCTCGCCGGTGCACATCTCGCCGCCTACGCCCTCGGCGCCGGGCAGGGTTTCGTGCTCGGGGTCGCGGCGCCCCGGCGTGACCCCGGCGATCACACCATCGCGTCCGTCGCCGCCGTGCTGCTCTCCCTCCTCACCGGCGAACACCAGAGCGGGACGGGAGCGGCCCGGTCCGCGGCGCTCGTACGGCTGCTGCTGGGGGCCGGGCCCGACGAGGTGGCACCCCTGCTGGGCGGTGAACGGTGGGTCGTCGTGCACGGCCGGCCCGACCTGCGGGAGGTTCCCGACGGGGTGGCCGCCTCCGCGCTCGGGGCGCTGGGCTCCCCGCTGGTCGACCTGGACCGGGACGTCGTACGGGTCCTGGTGCCGGCCGAACGCGAACCGGCTCCGCAGCCCGGCTGGACGCTCGGTGTCAGCGCGGTCGCCGGACCGCACGAGTGGGCGTCCGCCGATGCCCAGGCGGCCCGTGCCCTGGCCCGCGCCCGGGCCACCCGTGCCCCGCTGGTCCGGCACGCCACCCGCCCGGCTCTCGCGGACCTGGTCCCCGGGGAGGAGGCCGAGGCGTACGCCCGTACGCTGCTCGCGCCGGTCGCGGCCGCCCCGGCGCTCACCGAGACGCTGCGCGCCTGGCTGTCGCTGCACGGCAGCTGGGACCGTACGGCGGTGGCGCTGGCCGTGCACCGCAACACCGTGCGGCAGCGGATCGCCCGGTGCGCGGCCCTGCTCGCGGCCGACCTGGACGACCCGGACGTACGGATGGAACTGTGGTTCGCGCTGCGGCACCTGTGATCGCGTGACGCACGTCCCAGCGTGCGGGATGCCGAGTGATCCCCCCGAGGTCTGCCTCACAATGGGGGCATGCCGATACCCGGGACACCCAGCCGCGCCGAGCTCGTCGACCACCTTGTGAGGACCCGTATCGCGGGCGATGTCGCGACCCCTCGTGAGAACAACCTCTCCCACTACCGCCAGCTGGCGAACGGCGTCCGCAACTTCTGGCTCGGCCTGGAGCTCGGCGACCGGTGGACCGACGAGCAGGACGTGCTCGCGGTGATGGCGGAGCGGGTCGGAGTGAACGACGATCCCGAGTACCGGTACGGCCAGGACACCATCGACCCCGGTCTGACGGTGGCCGCCCTGGACCGGATGGCGGCCCGGCTGCGCAAGGCCGCCGACGGGCAGCAGCGGGTCCTGTTCGCCACCGGCCACCCGGGCGGTCTGCTCGACGTGCACCGCGCCACGGCCGCCGCGCTGCGGGCCGTCGGCTGCGAGATCGTCGTCATCCCGGACGGGCTGCAGACGGACGAGGGGTACGTCATGCAGTTCGCGGACGTGGCGGTGCTGGAGCACGGCGCCACGCTGTGGCACACGCACTCCGGCGAGCCGATGAAGGCCATCCTCACCACCCTGGAGCGCGAGGGCCGCCCGCTGCCGGACCTGGTCGTCGCCGACCACGGCTGGGCGGGCTACGCCGGCCAGCACGGCGTCGACTCCGTCGGCTACGCCGACTGCAACGACCCGGCGCTCTTCCTCGCCGAGGCGGAGGGCACCGTGCAGGTGACGGTCCCCCTCGACGACCACGTGGTCAGCCCGCGCCACTACGACCCGATGACGGCGTATCTGCTGGCGGAGGCGGGGCTGACGCAGGGCTGAGCGCTCAGCTGGAGAGAACGCTCAGCGTCGGCGGACGCGTCAGCGTCGGCGGGCGCGTCAGCGTCGCGGGGCGCGGACCACGCCCTCCTGGATGACCGAGATGGCGAGCCGGCCGTCCTGTGTGTAGATGCGGGCCTGGCCCAGGCCCCGGCCGCCGTGTGCCGACGGGGACTCCTGGTCGTACAGGAGCCACTCGTCGGCGCGGAACGGCCGGTGGAACCACATGGCGTGGTCGAGCGAGGCTCCCACGACGTCACCGACCGCCCAGCCGCCGCGTCCGTGCGCGAGCAGGACCGAGTCGAGCAGGGTCATGTCGGAGACGTAGGTGGCGAGGACGACGTGCAGCAGGGGGTCGTCCGCGAGTTTGCCGTTGGTGCGGAACCAGACCTGGGAGTGCGGTTCGCGGGGCTCGCCGAACTCGCCGTACGGCGGCTCGTCGACGTAGCGCAGGTCGATCGCCTCGCGGGCCTCCAGGAACTTCTCCACGATCCCGGGGTCGAGATGGCCGTAGCCGCGCAGCCGCTCCTGGGAGGTGGGCAGCGTGACCGGGTCGGCAGAGGGCGGCATCGGGGTCTGGTGGTCGAAGCCCTCCTCGTACCGCTGGAAGGAGGCGGACAGCGCGAAGATCGGCTGTCCGTGCTGGACCGCGAGGACGCGGCGCGCGGTGAAGGATCGGCCGTCGTTCATCCGGTCGACCGTGTAGACGATCGGCGCGCCGGGGTCGCCGGGGCGCAGGAAGTACGCGTGGAGGGAGTGGGCGAGGCGGTCCTCGGGGACCGTCCGCCCGGCGGCGACGAGCGCCTGGGCCGCGACCTGTCCGCCGAAGACCCGAGGGACGACGGCGGACCGGGACTGGCCTCGGAAGATGTTCTCCTCGATCTGCTCGAGGTCGAGCAGATCGAGCAGATCGTCCAGTGCCTGACTCATGCAGTTATTTCTACGGGCCAGTAATTTCCGGGACCTTACAGACCCATGTCCTTCGCGATGATCGTCTTCATGATCTCGCTGGTGCCGCCGTAGATGCGGTTGACGCGGTTGTCCGCGTACAGGCGGGCGATCGGGTACTCGTTCATGAAGCCGTAGCCGCCGTGCAGCTGGAGGCAGCGGTCGATGACGCGGTGGGCGACCTCGGTGCAGAACAGCTTGGCGCTGGCGGCCTCGGCGGGGGTCAGCTCGCCGGCGTCCAGGGCCTCCAGGGCGCGGTCGGCGACGGCCTCGGCGGCGTCCACCTCGGCCTGGCAGGCGGCCAGCTCGAACTTGGTGTTCTGGAAGGACGCGACCGGCTTGCCGAAGACGGTGCGCTCCTGGACGTACTCCTTGGCGAACCGGACGGCGGCCTTGGCCTGCGCGTACGCGCCGAAGGCGATGCCCCAGCGCTCGGAGGCCAGGTTGTGGCCGAGGTAGGAGAAGCCCTTGTTCTCCTCGCCGAGGAGGTCCTCGACGGGGACCTTCACGTCGACGAACGCCAGCTCGGCGGTGTCGGAGACCTTCAGGCCGAGCTTGTCCAGCTTGCGGCCTATGGAGTAGCCCTCGGACTTGGTGTCCACGGCGAACAGGGAGATGCCGTGGCGGCGGTCCTCCGCGGTCGGCGCGGCGGTGCGGGCGCAGACGATGACACGGTCGGCGTGCACGCCACCCGTGATGAAGGTCTTGGAGCCGTTGAGGACGTAGTGGGTGCCGTCCTCGGAGAGCTTGGCGGTGGTCTTCATGCCCGCGAGGTCGGAGCCGGTGCCGGGCTCGGTCATCGCGAGGGCCCACATCTCCTCGCCGGAGACGAACTTCGGCAGGAAGCGCTTCTTCTGCTCGTCGGTGGCGAGCATCTTGATGTACGGCAGGCCGAGCAGCACGTGGACGCCGGAGCCGCCGAAGGAGACACCGGCGCGGGCGGTCTCCTCGTACATCACGGCCTCGAACTTGTACGAGTCGATGCCGGCGCCGCCGTACTCCTCGTCGACGCGGATGCCGAAGACGCCGAGTTCGGCGAGCTTGTAGTAGAAGTCGCGCGGCGCCTGGCCGGCGGCGAACCACTCGTCGTAGACGGGGACGACCTCGGCCTCGATGAAGTCCCGGAGGGTCTCCCGGAACGCCTCGTGATCCTCGTTGAACACCGTACGGCGCACCGCCGCCACCCTTCCTTGCGCCTGGACCGGCGCCGCTCTCGCGTACGTGGTTGCTCGCCGTCGGGGTTCCTCAATTGATGGTTGCGGCCCCACGGCTAAGCGCTTGCTCACTCAACGGTACCGGCGAGTAGGGAGGCGCGTCCAGGTAACGCTCATCACGTGCGGCCGCTCGATGTGCGCGCAGGCTTGCGCCCCAGGGCTTGTACCGCAGGGCTTGCGCCCCAGGGCTTGTACCGCAGGGCTTGTCACTCCGCCGCCGCGAACGCGCCCCGCGCCATCCGGTGCAGCAGCTCCGCCGTGGCCCCCCGCCCCGGCAGGGAACCCGCCCTCCCCAGGTGGGGGGTGGAGTTCAGCAGCCCGAACACCGAGTGGACGGCGGAGCGCGCCGTCGGCTCCGACAACGCCGGGTACACCTCGCGCACGACGCCGACCCACAGCTCGACGTACTGCCGCTGCAGCTGCCGCACCAGTTTGCGGTCCGTGTCCCGGAGGCGGTCCAGCTCACGATCGTGCAGGGTGATCAGCGGGCGGTCGTCGAGGGCGAAGTCGATGTGGCCCTCGATGAGGGAGTCGAGGACCTGCTCGCCGGGCACCCCGTCGGCTTCCTGGACGCGCCACTTGGCGCCCGTCAGCAGCTGGCCGCTGATTCCCACCAGCAGCTCGGCGAGCATCGCGTCCTTGCCCGTGAAGTGGCGGTAGAGACCGGGGCCGCTGATCCCGACCGCGGCGCCTATCTCGTCCACACCGACGCCATGGAAGCCACGTTCGGCGAAGAGCCGCGCGGCCTCCTTGAGGATCTGCTCGCGGCGGGTGGGGGCGTCGGTTCTGGTGGCCATGGAAGTAATTCTAGACAGACTGGTTAGCGGTCGTTAACCTGAAGGAAACGGTTAACGCTCATTAACACGACGAGGGGACCTGAGGATGCAGGAGGCAGCGGTGCTGACCAGCGCGGCGGACCCCGCGTCGGAGGCCTGGCGGGCCAACGAGACGGCCCACCTCGCACTCGTCGAGGAGCTGCGCGGCAAGCTCGCGACGGCCCGGCTCGGCGGGGGTGAGAGGGCCCGTGCCCGGCACGCCGCGCGGGGGAAGCTACTGCCGCGCGACCGGGTGGACACGCTCCTCGATCCCGGCTCGCCCTTCCTGGAGCTGGCGCCTCTCGCCGCCGACGGGATGTACGAGGGACAGGCCCCGGCGGCCGGGGTCATCGCCGGGATCGGCCGGGTCAGCGGACGCGAGTGCGTGATCGTCGCCAATGACGCCACCGTCAAGGGCGGGACGTACTACCCGATGACGGTGAAGAAGCATCTGCGCGCGCAGGAGGTGGCCCTGGAGAACCGCCTGCCCTGCGTCTACCTCGTCGACTCCGGCGGCGCCTTCCTGCCCATGCAGGACGAGGTCTTCCCGGACCGTGAGCACTTCGGGCGGATCTTCTACAACCAGGCCCGGATGTCGGGCGCGGGGATCCCGCAGATCGCCGCTGTCCTGGGGTCGTGCACCGCCGGCGGGGCGTACGTCCCGGCCATGAGCGACGAGGCCGTCATCGTGCGGAACCAGGGGACGATCTTCCTCGGGGGTCCGCCTCTCGTGAAGGCCGCCACCGGGGAGGTCGTCACCGCGGAGGAGCTGGGCGGGGGCGAGGTGCACTCCCGGATCTCCGGCGTCACCGACCACCTCGCCGAGGACGACTCCCACGCCCTGCGCATCGTGCGGAACATCGCCGCCACACTCCCCGCGCGCGGGCCCCTCCCCTGGGAGGTCCGGCCCGCCGTCGAGCCGAAGCTCGACCCGTACGGCCTGTACGGCGCCGTGCCCGTCGACTCCCGCACCCCGTACGACGTGCGCGAGATCATCGCGCGCGTGGTCGACGGTTCCCGGTTCGCCGAGTTCAAGGCCGAGTTCGGGCAGACCCTCGTCACCGGCTTCGCCCGCATCCAGGGCCACCCGGTCGGGATCGTCGCGAACAACGGGATCCTGTTCTCCGAGTCCGCCCAGAAGGGCGCCCACTTCATCGAGCTGTGCGACCAGCGCGGGATCCCGCTGGTGTTCCTGCAGAACATCTCCGGCTTCATGGTCGGCAAGGACTACGAGGCCGGTGGTATCGCCAAGCACGGCGCCAAGATGGTGACCGCGGTGGCGTGCACGCGCGTGCCCAAGCTGACCGTCGTGGTCGGCGGGTCGTACGGCGCCGGGAACTACTCCATGTGCGGGCGGGCGTACTCGCCCCGCTTCCTGTGGATGTGGCCCAACGCCAAGATCTCCGTCATGGGCGGCGAGCAGGCCGCCTCCGTCCTCGCGACCGTCAAGCGGGACCAGTCTCAGGCCCGGGGGGAGGACTGGCCGGCGGAGGCGGAAGAGGCGTTCAAGGCGCCGATCCGCGCCCAGTACGAACGTCAGGGCAACGCCTACTACGCCACGGCCCGGCTCTGGGACGACGGGGTCATCGACCCACTCGACACCCGGCAGGTGCTGGGCCTGGCCCTGACCGCGTGCGCCAACGCGCCCCTGGGTGACCCCCAGTTCGGCGTCTTCCGGATGTGAGGGACCTGACGACGATGTTCGACACAGTGCTTGTGGCCAACCGGGGCGAGATCGCCGTCCGCGTGATCCGTACGCTGCGCTCGCTGGGGGTGCGCTCGGTGGCCGTCTTCTCCGACGCGGACGCCGACGCCCGGCACGTCCGGGAGGCCGACACCGCCGTACGGCTCGGCCCGGCGCCCGCCGCCGAGAGCTATCTGTCGGTCGAGCGGCTCCTGGAGGCGGCGGCCCGCACCGGCGCCCAGGCCGTCCACCCCGGGTACGGCTTCCTGGCGGAGAACGCCGGCTTCGCGCGCGCGTGCGCCGACGCCGGGCTGGTCTTCATCGGGCCGCCCGCGGACGCCATCGCGCTCATGGGCGACAAGATCCGCGCCAAGGAGACGGTACGGGCGGCCGGGGTGCCGGTGGTCCCCGGGTCCACCGGCAGCGGGCTCAGCGACGCCCAACTCGCCGACTCCGCCCGGGAGATCGGCATGCCGGTGCTGCTGAAGCCGTCCGCGGGCGGGGGCGGCAAGGGCATGCGGCTGGTGCGCGAGGCGGCCCTGCTCGCCGACGAGATCGCCGCCGCGCGCCGGGAGGCCCGCGCCTCCTTCGGGGACGACACCCTGCTCGTCGAACGGTGGGTCGACCGGCCCCGGCACATCGAGATCCAGGTCCTGGCCGACGGCCACGGCCGGGTGGTCCACCTGGGCGAACGCGAGTGCTCCCTCCAGCGCCGTCACCAGAAGCTCATCGAGGAGGCGCCCTCCGTCCTCCTGGACGACAGGACCCGGGCAGCGATGGGCGAGGCGGCCGTCCAGGCGGCCCGTTCCTGCGGCTACCGGGGCGCGGGCACGGTGGAGTTCATCGTCCCCGGCAAGGACCCGTCGTCGTACTACTTCATGGAGATGAACACCCGCCTCCAGGTGGAGCACCCGGTCACGGAACTGGTCACCGGCCTGGACCTGGTGGAGTGGCAGCTGCGGGTGGCGGCCGGCGAACCGCTGCCCTTCGGACAGGACGACATCGCCCTCACCGGCCACGCGATCGAGGCCCGCGTCTGCGCCGAGACGGTGTCGGTCAAAGAGGGCGCGCGCGGGTTCCTCCCCTCCGGCGGCACGGTCCTGAAACTCCACGAACCCCAGGGCGACGGCGTCCGCACCGACTCCGGGCTCAGCGAGGGCACCGAGGTCGGCAGCCTGTACGACCCGATGCTGTCCAAGGTGATCGCATACGGGCCGGACCGGGCCACCGCGCTCAGGAAACTCCGGGCCGCCCTGGCGGAGACGGTCACGCTGGGCGTGCAGACGAACGCCGGGTTCCTGCGGCGGCTGCTCGCCCATCCGGCGGTCGTGGCGGGCGAGTTGGACACGGGGCTGGTGGAGCGGGAGGTCGAGGGGCTGGTACCGGCCGAGGTCCCGCAGGAGGTCTACGCGGCGGCAGCGCTGTTGCGCCAGGCCGCCCTCGGCGCGGCGGGGCCCGGCTGGGTGGACCCGTTCTCCGTCGCCGATGGCTGGCGCCTGGGCGGCGAGCGGGCCTGGACGGCTCACCACCTCCAAGTGGCAGGGCACGAGCCCCGCACGATCCGTGTGCGCGGCACGGCGGACGGCGGGGCCGAGGTACTCGCCGACGGCGCGCGGCCACCGCTCCGGGCACACGCAGGGCCGCCTCCGGGACCGGACGGCGACTCCCGGTCCCGGTTCACCCTCCACCTCGACGGCATCGCCCACACCTTCGCCGCCCTGCCGGGAGGCACCTGGCTGGGCCGCGACGGCGACGCCTGGCAGGTGCGCGACCACGACCCGGTCGCCGCGTCCCTCACGGGCGCGGCCCACGCGGGCGCCGACTCGCTCACCGCACCGATGCCCGGCACGGTCACCGTCGTGAAGGTCGCCGTCGGCGACGAGGTGACCGCGGGCCAGAGCCTGCTGGTCGTCGAGGCGATGAAGATGGAGCACGTCATCTCCGCCCCGCACGCCGGCACGGTCGCCGAACTGGACGTCGTACCGGGGGCGACGGTCGCCATGGACCAGGTGCTGGCGGTCATCGCGCCCGCGGAGACCGCCGTGTCGGAGACAGCCGCGTCAGAGAGTGCCGCGTCGGAGACAGCCGCGTCAGAGAGTGTCGCGTCGGAGACCCCCGCCTCGGGGACCGCACTACCGGAGACCGCCACCTCCGAGACCACCCCCGCGCAGACCACCTCCGTGCAGACCGCCACCTCCCAGACCGCCCCCGCGCAGATCGTCCCCGGCAAGGAGAAGACGGCATGAGCACTCCCGAACTGGGCCTCCCCATGGTCGTACCGGCTCCGGCTCCGGCCCCGGCCCTGCCCGCCCGTGTCCGGATCCACGAGGTGGGCGCCCGCGACGGCCTGCAGAACGAGAAGACGACCGTCCCGACGGAGATCAAGGCGGCGTTCATCCGCCGCCTCGCCGAAGCCGGTCTGACGACGATCGAGGCGACCAGCTTCGTGCACCCCAAGTGGGTGCCCCAACTCTCCGACGCCGAGCAGCTGTTCCCGCTGATCGACGACCTCCCCGTCGACCTGCCGGTCCTCGTCCCGAACGAACGCGGACTGGACCGGGCCCTGGTCTTCGGCGCCCGCCGGGTCGCCGTGTTCGCCAGCGCCACCGAGTCCTTCGCCAAGGCCAACCTCAACCGCACCGTGGACGAGGCGCTGGCGATGTTCGAACCGGTGGTGGCCCGCGCGAAGGCGGAGGGGGTCCATGTCCGCGGCTATCTCTCCATGTGCTTCGGCGACCCGTGGGAGGGTCCGGTGCCCATCCCGCAGGTCGCCCGGGTCTGCCGGGCCCTGCTCGACATGGGCTGCGACGAGCTCAGCCTCGGCGACACGATCGGGGTGGCCACGCCCGGCCATGTCCTCGCCCTCCTCACCGCGCTCACCGAAGCGCGGGTCCCCACCGAGGTGTTGGGCGTGCACTTCCACGACACCTACGGTCAGGCGCTCGCCAACACCCTGGCGGCGCTCCAGTACGGCGTCACCACCGTCGACGCCTCCGCGGGCGGCCTCGGCGGCTGCCCGTACGCCAAGTCCGCCACCGGCAACCTCGCCACCGAGGACCTCGTGTGGATGCTTCAGGGGCTCGGCGTCGACACCGGAGTCGACCTCGGCCGTCTTGTCGCCACCAGCGTGTGGATGGCCGCGCATCTGGGCCGGCCCAGCCCGTCCCGCACCGTCCGAGCCCTCTCCCACCAGGAGCAGTGAACAACGATGGACCACCGTCTCTCCCCCGAACTGGAAGAACTCCGCCGGACGGTCGAGGAGTTCGCACACGACGTCGTGGCGCCCAAGATCGGCGACTTCTACGAGCGGCACGAGTTCCCGTACGAGATCGTCCGCGAGATGGGCCGCATGGGGCTGTTCGGGCTGCCGTTCCCGGAGGAGTACGGCGGCATGGGCGGCGACTACCTGGCCCTCGGCATCGCGCTGGAGGAACTGGCGCGGGTCGACTCGTCGGTCGCCATCACCCTGGAGGCGGGCGTCTCACTGGGCGCGATGCCGATCCACCTGTTCGGCACCGAGGAGCAGAAGCGGCAGTGGCTGCCCCGGCTGTGCTCCGGTGAGACCCTCGGGGCGTTCGGGCTGACCGAGCCCGGCGGCGGCTCGGACGCGGGCGCCACCCGGACGACGGCCCGCCTCGACCCGGAGACGGACGAATGGGTGATCAACGGCTCCAAGTGCTTCATCACCAACTCGGGCACGGACATCACGGGCCTGGTCACGGTCACCGCGGTGACGGGCCGCAAGGCGGACGGCAGGCCGCTGATCTCCGCGATCATCGTGCCGTCGGGCACTCCCGGCTTCACGGTCGCCGCCCCCTACTCCAAGGTCGGCTGGAACGCCTCGGACACCCGTGAGCTGTCCTTCTCCGACGTCCGTGTCCCGGCCGCGAACCTGCTCGGCGAACAGGGCCGCGGGTACGCCCAGTTCCTGCGCATCCTGGACGAGGGCCGGATCGCCATCGCCGCCCTAGCCACCGGGCTGGCGCAGGGCTGTGTGGACGAGTCGGTGAAGTACGCGAAGGAACGCGAGGCGTTCGGACGCCCCATCGGCGCCAACCAGGCCATCCAGTTCAAGATCGCCGACATGGACATGAAGGCCCACACCGCCCGCCTCGCCTGGCGCGACGCGGCCTCCCGTCTCGTCCTGGGCGACCCCTTCAAGAAGGAGGCGGCCCTCGCCAAGCTGTACTCCTCCACGATCGCCGTGGACAACGCCCGCGACGCCACCCAGATCCACGGCGGCTACGGCTTCATGAACGAGTACCCGGTCGCCCGTATGTGGCGCGACTCCAAGATCCTGGAGATCGGCGAGGGCACCAGCGAGGTCCAGCGGATGCTGATCGCGCGGGAGTTGGGGCTGGCGGGCTGATTGCGGCGGTCGGCTCGCGTCGACCCGCGTCCGCCAGGGCGGAGCGGGCCGGCGAATGTCGGGAGCGGGCCGCCGTTCGTCGGGGGCGGAGCGGGCCGGCGAACGGCGGGAGTCGGCCGCCGTCAGCCCAGGAGGGAGCGGGCCGACGACTGCCGGGAGTCGGCCGCCGAGCGTTGCCTGCCGGCCGGCCCTACCGGCCCAACCGGCCCTACCGGCCCAACCGCCCCCGGAGCCGCCGGATCTGACGGTTGTCGGCGACCGCGTCCAGGAGCCTCCGCCGGGTGCCGGCCTGGTACGCCGGGCCCTCCAGACGCAGCAGGGAGCCGTCACGGACCACGGCGTACGCGACCGGGGTGTCCGCCTTCGGGAAGGTGACCGGGTGGCGTCCGGCCGGAAGCTTGAGGCGGGTGGGGAGGCGCAGTCGTGCCGTTCCGTCGGCTCCGGGGGCGAGCTTCGCCTCGACCGTCAGGGTGGACACGGTGACCTCGACGGGAAGCGGCGCGCCCGGCGCGACGGCCATGTACGGCAGCCCGAGCGAGCGCCGGGCACGCGCGGTGTTCGCGGAGACGACACCGTCCGTGTCGGGCCCGATCCTTCGCAGGCGCTCGTCCAGGTCGAGAGCGAGTTGGCCCTTGCCTTTGGTCCAGTACGAGAGTGCGAGCCGCCCGCCGGTCAGCGCCGGACCCGCGGCCGGGCCGCCCTGCGTGCCGTCGCCCGTCACCCGGACCATCCGGTCGACGCCCAGCAGCATGATGTGCGCCCAGACGTCGTGGACCCCGCGCTTCAGCGGCCGGCCGCCCGCCAGCCGCTCCGGGTCGAGACGCAGGCGCCCGGACACGACGAGCCGCGACCGCCCCTCCCCGAGCGGCTGCAGCCGCACCTCCGGGTCGCCCTCCGGGTACCACCAGTCCTCCCGGTCCCGGTCCTTCACCACAAGCTCCGCGGACGCCCGACGGAACGGATCGGGGACCTCCCAGCCGTCCTCCGTCCCCGGCACGCCGTCCAGCAGCTCCGGGTCCAGCCACCACGTCCCGTCCCGCTCGACGAGGACCAGCGGTTCGCCGTCCCCGCGCAGCAGGTCCAGAGTGACGTCGGCGACCAGGCAGCCGTCCTCCCACCGCGGTTCGCCGACCAGACCGCGTGCCGTCACGTCACGGACGCGCTCCGCGAGCGCCACCGCCCCTTCGAAGTCGCCGCGTTCCAGCAGTTCGGCCCGCAGCCGTGACACCGCGGGCAGTCCCTCCCGCACGGCCGCCGGGAACTCCTCCAGCGCCACCTCCCGGGCCGCCTCGAACCGCTGCCGCTGTTCGGCCGGGTCCTCGCGCAGGATCTCGGGCTCACGGGTCCGGGACAGGATCTCCACGTGGTAGAGGCGGTGCAGCAGCCGGTTCTGCAGCGCGTCGATGTCGTCGGAAGGGGCAGTGCCGTCCTTGATCTGGCGGACGATGGTGCGCAGGTTGGGCCAGAACCCGTGCCGCGGGTTGAACCGGTGCCGGGTGTTGTTGCCGCCGTCGTCCCGCTTCATCCAGTAGTAGCAGGGGTAGTCGGCGAGGATCGAGATCCGTTCGGCCTTCAGGTAGGCGGCGCCGACGAAGGCCAGGTCCTCCATGATCCACGGCCCCTCGGGGAACCGCAGCCCGTGTTCCTCGACGAACGCCCGCCGGAACATCTTGTGCGGCGACAGGCTCTGCATCAGCTCGTCGTTCTCGATCGTGCAGGCGTCCACCGTGTGCCGGAACAGCCGCCGGGGCCGGGCCATGTTGGTGGACATCTTGCCGACGACCACGTCGGCGTCGTTGCGCTTCGCATGCTCGTACAACCGCTCCAGGGCCTCGGACCCGAGCGTGTCGTCGTGGTCGACGAACTGGATGTACTCGCCTTTGGCGTGCCGCATACCGAGATTGCGCGGCGCACCCGGCCATCCCGAGTTCGCCATGGTGTGCACCTGGACGTTCGGATGCGCGGCCGCGATCTTCTCCAGCCGGGCCGGCGTGTCGTCCGTCGACCCGTCGTCGACGTAGATCACCTCGTACTCGTCGGCCGGCAGACTCTGCCCCAGCAGCGACGGCGCGCACTCGTCGACGTACTTCCCGGTGTTGTAGACGGGGACGATGACGCTGACCTTGGTTCTCGGCATTTCACGGACTTTACCGGGGTACCGGGCATCGCTCCCCGCGTATCGGGAACAGCTACCGGGTGCCCTCTGGACAAAATAGAAGGTTAGGCTAACCTAAGCCTGATTCCGCCACCCACCGTTGGCGTGCACCCAGTTGCCCCCGTACGCACGAAAGCAGACCCCTCCATGCCGAACGCCAGAACCGCCCACCTCTCCCGTCGCGGCCTGCTCGCCACCGGCGGTGCGCTCGGCCTCGGCGCCTTCCTGGCCGCGTGCGGCGACAGCGACTCGGAGAGCGGCGGCTCGGACTCGACGACGCCCGCCAAGGCCTCCGGCCCCTGGTCCTTCAAGGACGACCGCGGTACGACGGTGAAGCTGGACGAGGTCCCGACGAAGATAGTCGCCTTCACCGGTGTCGCCGCCGCCCTCTTCGACTACGGCATCGAGGTCAAGGGCGTGTTCGGCCCGACGACGACGAAGAGCGGCAAGGCCGACGTCCAGGCCGGCGACATGGACGTCAGCAAGCTGACGGTCTTCGGCAACGTGTGGGACCAGTTCAACGTCGAGAAGTACGCGGCCTTCGCACCCCAGGTCCTGATCACCACCACCTTCGACGCCGCCGGCACCCTCTGGTACGTGCCCGAGGCGTCGAAGGACAAGATCGCCAAGCTGGCCCCGAGCGTCGCCGTCTCCGTCTACGACCGTCAGCTGACCAAGTCGCTCGCCCGCATGTGGGAGCTGGCCGAGTCGCTCGGCGGGGACATGAAGGCCGCGAAGGCCACCGACGCCAAGAAGCGTTTCGAGGCCGCCTCGGAGCGGCTGCGCAAGGCCGCCAAGGCCCGGCCCGAGATCAAGGTGCTGGCGGGTTCCGCCGCCGAGACCGCGTTCTACGTCTCCGGCACCAACCTCTCCGTCGACCTGGAGTACTTCAAGGCCCTCGGCGTGAACTTCGTCGAGCCGCCGGAGTCCGCGAAGAAGGCGACCGGCGGCTGGTTCGAGACGCTGAGCTGGGAGAACGTCGACAAGTACCCGGCCGACATCATCATGATGGACGACCGGACCGCGACCATCCAGCCGGCCGACATCACCGAGGCGACCTGGAAGAAGCTGCCGGCCGTCAAGGCCGGGCAGGTCATCTCGCGCTCTCCCGAGCCGATTCTGTCGTACGACAAGTGCGTGCCGATGGTGGAGAACCTCGCGAAGGCCATCGAGGGCGCGAAGAAGGCCGGTTGAACCCCGCACCCAGGTAAGCATCCCTGACGCCGATTCAGGAGTCACCCCATGACCACGGCCATAGCCGCTCCGTTCCGTTTCTTCTCCCTCCAGGTCGTACGGACGAGGCGGCTGGGGCCGTCTCTGGTCCGGGTGAGTTTCGGCGGGGAGGATCTGCGCGCCTTCTTCTCCGACGGGCGGGACCAGTCGCTGTCGCTGTTCCTCCCGCACCCCGGGCAGTCCGAGCCCCGTGTCCCGATCGAGCTGGGTGACGGCTGGTGGCAGGGCTGGCGTGAACTCCCGGACGGTGTACGGGCGGTGATGCGGTCCTACACGCTGCGGGACCTGCGGCACGGGCCCGACGGGCACACCGAGGAGATCGACATCGACTTCGTGCTGCACGCTCCCGCTGGGCCGGCCTCCGCGTGGGCCGCGCGGGCCGCCGCCGGTGACAAGGTGCTGCTGCTCGGGCCGGCGGTCGCGGACAACCGGGCGATCCGCTTCCGGCCCCCTCAGGACACGGACCTGGTGGTGGTCTGGGGTGACGAGACCGCCGTACCCGCAGCCTGCTCCATCGTCGAGTCGCTGCCGGCCGGCACCCGTGCCCGGGTCTGGCTGGAGGTGCCGCACGCCGGTGACGTGCAGGACCTGGTGACCGCGGCGGACGCCGAGATCACCTGGCTGGTGCGGGAGGAGAGCCACGCCACGGGCTCCCCGCTCGCGCTCGCCCCCATCCGCGCCGCTCAACTCCCGCCCGCCGAGCGGCCGTACGTCTGGATGGCGGGCGAGTCCGGCTGCGTGAAGGAGCTGCGCCGGCACTTCGTGCGGGAGCGGGAGTTCGACCGGCGCCGGATCACCTTCGTCGGCTACTGGCGGCAGGGCCTGTCCGAGGAGGAGCTCCGCGAGCAGGAGTGACACCACCCCGCTCGCCGCCTTCAACTCGCCTACCGCAGGCAGGAGTTGAGAGTGACGGCGGTCACGGTGGAGGCAGGGTTTCGTTCCCATTAATTAGGTTAGGCTAACCTAAGTTGAAGCCGAGGCTCCGCCCCGCTCCCCCGCCCCACGGACTGTCCCCACCGGAGGACCGCACATGCGCTCGCACCTGCTCAACGACACGACCGCGGAGCACTACCGACGCTCCGTGACCGAAGGAATCGAGCGGGTGGCGGCCAAACTCGCCACCACGACCCGTCCGTTCACCGGAGTCTCCGTCGACGCCCTCTCCCCGCGCATCGACGAGATCGACCTCGACCGGCCGCTGCACGACACGGCGGCGGTGCTCGACGAACTGGAGGACGTCTACCTCCGGGACGCGGTCTACTTCCACCACCCCCGCTACCTCGCCCACCTCAACTGCCCGGTCGTCATCCCGGCCGTACTCGGCGAGGCGATCCTCTCCGCGGTCAACTCCTCACTGGACACCTGGGACCAGTCGGCGGGCGGCACGCTCATCGAACGCAGGCTCATCGACTGGACCGCGGGCCGCATCGGCCTCGGCGAGAACGCCGACGGTGTGTTCACCTCCGGCGGCACCCAGTCCAACCTGCAGGCGCTGCTGCTGGCCCGCGAGGAGGCCAAGAGCGACGAACTCGCCAAACTGCGCGTCTTCGCCTCCGAGGTCAGCCACTTCAGCGTGAAGAAGTCCGCGAAACTGCTGGGCCTTGACCAGGACGCCGTCGTGTCGGTCCCCGTCGGCGCCGACAAGCGTATGCAGACCGTCGCGCTCGCCCACGAGCTGGAGCGCTGCAAGCAGGACGGCCTGGTTCCCATGGCGGTCGTCGCGACCGCCGGCACCACCGACTTCGGCTCCATCGACCCGCTGCCCGAGATCGCCGAGTTGTGTGCCCAGTACGGCGTGTGGATGCACGTCGACGCCGCCTACGGCTGCGGGCTGCTCGCCTCCGTGAAGCACCGGGACCGCATCGACGGCATCGAGCGGGCCGACTCGGTCACCGTCGACTACCACAAGTCCTTCTTCCAGCCGGTGAGTTCGTCCGCGGTGCTGGTCAAGGACGCGGCCACCCTGCGCCACGCCACCTACCACGCGGAGTACCTCAACCCGCGCCGGATGGTGCAGGAGCGCATCCCCAACCAGGTCGACAAGTCCCTCCAGACCACCCGCCGCTTCGACGCCCTCAAACTGTGGATGACCCTGCGGGTGATGGGCGCCGACGGCATCGGACAGCTCTTCGACGAGGTCTGCGAGCTGGCGGTCCAGGGCTGGGAACTGCTGGCGGCCGACCCCCGCTTCGACGTCGTCGTCGAGCCGGCCCTGTCCACCCTCGTCTTCCGCCACATCCCGGCCGCCGTCACCGACCCCGCCGACATCGACCGCGCCAACCTGTACGCCCGCAAGGCCCTGTTCGCCTCCGGGGACGCGATCGTCGCGGGCACCAAGGTCGACGGCCGGCACTACCTGAAGTTCACCCTGCTCAACCCCGAGACGACGGTCGACGACATCGCCGCCGTCCTCGACCTGATCGCCGGCCACGCCGAGCAGTACCTGGGAGAGTCCCTTGACCGCGCGTCCTGAAAACCCGACCAGAACCCATGACTTCGTGGGGATCGGGCTCGGCCCCTTCAACCTCGGCCTGGCCTGCCTCACCGAGCCCATCGCCGAACTCGACGGTGTCTTCCTGGAGTCGAAGCCAGACTTCGAGTGGCACGCCGGCATGTTCCTGGACGGCGCCCACCTCCAGACCCCGTTCATGTCGGACCTGGTCACCCTCGCCGACCCGACCTCGCCGTACTCCTTCCTCAACTACCTGAAGGAGAAGGGCCGGCTGTACTCGTTCTACATCCGCGAGAACTTCTACCCCCTGCGGGTCGAGTACGACGACTACTGCCGCTGGGCCGCGAACAAGCTGAGCAGCGTCCGCTTCGGCACGACGGTCACCGAGGTCACGTACGACGAAGGGGCCGAGGTCTACGTCGTGCGGACCGCCGCCGGCGACGAGTTCCGCGCCCGCCACCTGGTCCTCGGCACCGGCACCCCGCCCCACATCCCCGAGGCCTGCCAGGGCCTGGGCGGCGACTTCCTCCACAACTCCCGCTACCTGGAGCACCGAGCCGAGCTCCAGCGCAAGGAGTCGATCACGCTGGTGGGCTCCGGCCAGTCCGCCGCCGAGATCTACCACGACCTGCTCGGCGAGATCGACGTCCACGGCTACCGGCTGAACTGGGTCACCCGCTCCCCGCGCTTCTTCCCGCTGGAGTACACGAAACTCACGCTGGAGATGACGAGCCCGGAGTACGTCGACTACTTCCACGCGCTCCCGGAGCAGACCCGCTACCGCCTCACGGCCGAGCAGAAGGGCCTGTTCAAGGGCATCGACGGCGACCTGATCAACGAGATCTTCGACCTGCTGTACCAGAAGAACCTCGGCGGCCCGGTGCCCACGCGGCTGCTGACCAACTCCGCCCTCACCGGCGCCCGGTACGACAACGGCACGTACACCCTCTCCTTCCGCCAGGAGGAGCAGGGCAAGGACTACGAGATCGAGTCCCAGGGCCTGATCCTGGCCACCGGCTACCAGTACGCCGAGCCGGAGTTCCTCAGGCCCGTCAAGAGCCGCCTGCGCTACGACGCGCGGGGCAACTTCGACGTCGCGCGCAACTACGCCGTCGACGTCACCGGCCGGGGCGTCTTCCTGCAGAACGCCGGCGTCCACACCCACAGCATCACCAGCCCCGACCTGGGCATGGGTGCGTACCGCAACAGCTGCATCATCCGTGAGCTGCTCGGCACGGAGTACTACCCGGTCGAGAAGTCCATCGCGTTCCAGGAGTTCGCCATATGACCTTCACGTTCCGCCCCCTCGACCCCCTGAGCGACGCCGAGCTCCTGCACTCCTGGGTCACGCACCCCAAGGCGGCCTTCTGGATGATGCGGGACGCCAGGCTGGAGGACGTCGAGCGGGCGTACATGGAGATCGCCGCCGACGAGCACCACCACGCCCTGCTCGGCCTGCACGACGGGGCTCCCGCGTTCCTGATGGAGAAGTACGACCCCGCCCACCGCGAACTGGTCGGTCTCTACGAGCCCCGGCCCGGCGACATCGGCATGCACTTCCTGGTCGCCCCCACCGACCGGCCCGTGCACGGCTTCACCCGGGCGGTGATCACGGCTGTGATGGCGCACCTCTTCGAGGACCCGGCGGCGGAGCGCGTGGTCGTCGAGCCGGACGTGTCCAACAAGGCCGTGCACGCCCTGAACGAGGCCGTCGGGTTCGTGCCCGAGCGGGAGATACAGAAGCCGGAGAAGAAGGCGTTGCTGAGCTTCTGCACCCGGGAACAGTTCGCGGCGGCCACGGCGGTGTCCGCATGACCCTCGCCGACGCCGTGTCCCACCTCTCCCCCGAGCGCTGGGAGAAGGCCAACCGTCTCCTCGTGCGCAAGGCCCTCGCGGAGTTCGCGCACGAGCGGCTGATCACACCGGAGGAAGCCGACGGGCGGTACGTCGTCCGCAGCGACGACGGCCTCACCCGCTACCGCTTCCGCGCCACCCGCCGGGCGCTCGACCACTGGCAGGTGGACGCCGAGTCGATCACCCGTACCCGCGACGGCGAGGACCTCCCGGTCGACGCCCTGGACTTCTTCATCGAGCTGAGGAACGCGCTGGGCCTGAGCGACGAGATCCTGCCGGTGTACCTGGAGGAGATCTCCTCCACCCTCTCCGGCACCTGCTACAAGCTCACCAAACCCCAGATCCCTGTCGCCGAGCTGGCACGATCCGGTTTCCAGGACATCGAGACCGGCATGACCGAGGGCCACCCCTGCTTCGTCGCCAACAACGGACGGCTCGGCTTCGGGATCCACGAGTACCTCTCGTACGCCCCCGAGACCGCGAGCCCGGTCCGTCTGGTGTGGCTGGCGGCGCACCGCTCGCGGGCCGCGTTCACGGCGGGCGTCGGGATCGAGTACGAGTCCTTCGTACGGGACGAACTGGGTGAGGAGACGGTCGAGCGGTTCGACCGGCAGCTCACCGACCGGGGCCTGGACCCCGCCGACTACCTCCTGATCCCCGTCCACCCCTGGCAGTGGTGGAACAAGCTCACCGTCACCTTCGCCGCCGAGGTCGCGCGCGGCCACCTCGTCTGTCTGGGCGAGGGCGACGACGAGTACCTGGCCCAGCAGTCCATCCGGACCTTCTTCAACCGGTCGCACCCCGAGAAGCACTATGTGAAGACGGCCCTGTCCGTGCTCAACATGGGCTTCATGCGCGGGCTTTCGGCCGCGTACATGGAGGCGACTCCGGCGATCAACGACTGGCTCGCCCAGCTGATCGAGGGCGACCCGGTGCTGAAGTCGACAGGCCTCACGATCATCCGGGAGCGGGCGGCCGTGGGCTACCGGCACCTGGAGTACGAGCAGGCGACCGACCGCTACTCGCCGTACCGCAAGATGCTGGCCGCGCTGTGGCGGGAGAGCCCGGTCCCGTCCCTCCAGGACGGCGAGTCCCTCGCCACGATGGCCTCCCTCGTGCACGTGGACCACGAGGGCGCCTCCTTCGCGGGCGCCCTGATCGAGCGGTCCGGGCTGCCCCCGAAGGAGTGGCTGCGCCGCTACCTGCGGGCCTACTACACCCCGCTGCTGCACAGCTTCTACGCCTACGACCTGGTCTACATGCCGCACGGCGAGAACGTCATCCTGGTCCTGAAGGACGGCGTGGTGCAGCGCGCGATCTACAAGGACATCGCCGAGGAGATCGCCGTCATGGACCCGGACGCGGTGCTGCCGCCGACGGTGGAGCGGCTGCGCGTCGAGGTCCCGGACGACAAGAAGCTCCTGTCCGTCTTCACCGACGTCTTCGACTGCTTCTTCCGCTTCCTCGCCGCGAACCTCGCCACCGAGGGGATCCTGGAGGAGGAGGACTTCTGGCGCACGGTCGCCGAGGTCACCCGCGACTACCAGCGGTCGGTGCCCGAACTCGGCGACAAGTTCGAGCAGTACGACATGTTCGCCCCCGAGTTCGCGCTGTCCTGCCTCAACCGGCTCCAGCTGCGCGACAACAAGCAGATGGTGGACCTGGCGGACCCGTCCGGCGCGCTCCAGCTGGTCGGGAACCTGCGGAACCCCATCGCGGGACTGTAGGCCACCGACCGACGGACGGGCACCCCGGAGTACGGTCCTCCGGGGTGCCCTTCCGTTCAGGTGCCCGGAGTACGCCCCGCCGGGGTGCCCGTCCGTTCAGGTGGCCGGACTACCGTGCGTGCCAAGGGACTTCCGGTGCCCGGTGGTACCCGATGCCGAGCGCGTCCCACCGCGGCCCCTGCGCCGCGAGCCGCACCTTGTAGGCGTCCCAGTCGTGCGTGGCCGGCGGCGACCAGCCGAGCTCGGCCGCCCCCGCGAGGCGCGGGAAGGCCATGTACTCGAGGTCCGCGCTCGTCGCGAGCGTCTCGGTCCACAGCGGCGCCTCGACACCCTGTACGGCCGACGCGGGCGCCCCCGGCAGATAGGCGCCCGGGTCCCAGTCGTAGGCCCGCCTCACGTCGACGTAGCCCGCCCAGGACAGCCCCAGGGGCGTGTCCTCGTCGTACTTCATGTCGAGGTAGATCCGGTCGGCGGGCGAGAGGATCAGCCCGGTGCCGTTCTGCGCGGCCTTGGCGACCTGAGCCTTCTCCTCGGCGCTGTCGGAGTCGAGGCCCCAGTACTGGGCGAGCGCGCCCTTGGCCGGGGTCGCGCCGGTCAGCTGGTGCCAGCCGATCACCGTCTTGCCGTACTCGGCGACGATGGGCTGCACCCGGTCCATGAACTTGACGTAGTCCTCGTGGCTCGTGGAGTTCGCCTCGTCGCCGCCGATGTGCAGGTAGCGGCCGGGGGTGAGGGCGGCCAGCTCCCGGATGACGTCGTCCACGAAGTCGTACGTGATCTCCTTGGACACGCACAGCGAGCTGAAGCCGACCTCGGTGCCGGTGTAGAGCGGGGGCGCGACGCCGTCGCAGTTCAGGTCGGCGTAGGAGGCGAGGGCCGCGTTGGTGTGGCCCGGCATGTCGATTTCCGGGACGACCTCCAGGTAGCGGGAGGACGCGTACCGGACGATCTCCTGGTAGTCGGCCTTCGTGTAGAAGCCGCCGGGGCCGCCGCCGACCTCGGTGGAGCCGCCGTGGGTGGTCAGGCGCGGCCAGGAGTCGACGGCTATGCGCCAGCCCTGGTCGTCGCTGAGGTGCAGGTGCAGCTTGTTGACCTTGTAGAGGGCGAGTTGGTCGATGGTGCGCTTGACCTGGTCGACGGTGAAGAAGTGCCGGGAGACGTCGAGCATCGCGCCGCGCCAGCCGTAGCGCGGCCGGTCCCGGACGGTGCCGCCCGCGACCAGCCAGGGGCCGCGCTGCACGGAGTCCTCCTCGACGGCCGCGGGCAGGAGCTGGCGCAGGGTCTGGACGCCGTGGAAGAGCCCGGCGGGCTGGGCGGCGGTGATGGTCACACCCTTGGCGCCGCTGTCGAGGCGGTACCCCTCGGCGCCGAACGGGCCCTTGGCCAGGCGCAGTCGGATACCGCCGCGGCCGTGGGTGGTGACGGGGAGGCGGTAGCCGGTGGAGGGGCGCAGCAGCTGAGCCAGGTAGGCGCCGATCTCGCGCGCCTCGGGGGAGTCGTCGACGCGGATGTGTGTGTCGTGGGTGATGCGGTACGGCGGTCCCCCGGGCGTGACCGAGGCGGGCGCCGGAACCACTCGGTCGAGTGGGGTGGTGGCCGGTGTCCCGGCGGCCGGTGCCGCGGCGACGGAGAAGGTGCCCGCCGTCGCGACGAGCAGCAGCGAACCGAGAAGACGGGTCGTTCTGTGGTGCTGTCCCACCAGCGATCCCTCCCTGCATTCGATAGGTATGGACCAATCCTGCCTCGGAACCGGTGAAACAATCCCCTCATGGCGGAAATCCTCCAGAAGGACGGCACTTGGGCGTTCGACGGCGATGCCCTGAGGCTGACTCCCGGACGGGACAAGAACGTCAGCCTGCTCCGCAAGACCCTCGGTGAACTCGTCGTTCCCCTGGGCGCGTTGGCGGGCATCTCCTTCGAACAGGGCAAGAGGACCGGGCGGCTCAGGCTGCGGCTGCGGGACGGCGCCGACCCGCTGCTGCTGGCCACCGGCGGCCGGCTCACCGAGCCGCACGACCCGTACCAGCTGGTCGTCGAGTCCGACCGCTACGGCGTCGCCGAGTACTTCGTGGACGAGGTGCGCAGCGCGCTGCTCCTGGACCAGGTTCCGGCCGACCCGGTGGACGCGTATCTGCTGCCGGGCCCGGCCGTGCCGATCTCGGTCTCCGCCGGGGACGGCACGGCGAGCTTCGACGGCGAACAGGTCCGGCTGGAGTGGAACTGGAAGACGGAGGACGCCAAGGCCGCCGCCGGCGCCCGTACCCTCGCGCTCGCCGAGATCACCGCCGTGGAGTGGTGCCCCGGGGCGGGTCTGGAGAACGGCCATCTCCGCTTCACCGTGAGGAACGCCCCGACCAAGGCCCCGCCGAAGTACGACCCGAACGCCGTCGAGCTGTGGAACTTCCGCAGGGACCCGCTGATGGCCCTGGTCGCGGCGGCCGTCCAGGTCCGGCTGCCGCATCCGGCGATCCAGGCGAAGGACGTACGGCCCGCCCGGACCACGGTGCTCCCCGCGCCCGCGTCCGCCGTCGAGGACGATCACGACGCGGTGCTGCGGCGGCTGCGCGAGCTGGGCGAACTGCACCGCTCGGGCGTGCTCACCGACGAGGAGTTCACGGTGGCCAAGCGGGCGATCCTCAAGACGATTTGAATCCTCCGGTGAGGACCGCCCGCCCGGTGTGCGCCCCGCCTTCCGGGCACACGTACCTCCGTCGGGGCCCTACTTGGCCCTGCGCGCCACCGTGAAGTGGTCGACCTGCGCGCCGGTCTCCGCGATGCCCCGCACCGTCAGCGTGGCCGTGCGGCCCCTGGCGGCCGGGGTGACGTCCACCCGCAGGAAGGAGTAGTCGAGGTAGCGCACCCGGGACCAGGTGACGGTCTCGTTCTGCTTGCCGTCCTTGGTGTTGATGAACGAGGCCACGGAGTCGACGTCGTTCTCGTGGCCCTCGTACGACAGCGGGGCGCTGAACGCGTACAGGCTGCGGCCGGCCGCGCCCGCCGTCACGTACACCACGCCGTCGGTCTCGGGGTACGCGGTGCCGCCGATCGGGAGCTTCTTGGTGACGGCGCCCGCCTTGATGACGTCCGTGCGCTCGTACTGGTGGTTGTGGCCGTTGATCACCAGGTCCACGGTGTACTTCTCGAACAGCGGCACCCACTCCTGGCGCACACCGCCCTCCGAGGCGTGCGCGGTGGAGGTGCAGTAGGCGCAGTGGTGGAAGAAGATCACAATGAAGTCGATGTCGTCGGACGCCCGGTACTTCTTGAGCTGGGCTTCCAGCCAGGTGGTCTGGGTGCCGCCGGAGATGCCGAGGTTGGCCGGGATCTCGAAGGAGATGTCGTTGGCGTCGAGCGAGATCACCGCCGTGTTGCCGTGGACGAAGGAGTAGACGCCGGGGAGGTTCTTCTTGTCCGGCCCGTTGTCCGGCAGGGTCCAGCGGGCTTCCTCACCGCCGTAACCGTTGGGCGAGTACCAGGCCTCCATGTCGTGGTTGCCGTAGGCCGGCATCCACGGGACGGACTTGGCGACGGACTCGGTCTGGGCGAGGAACTGGTCCCACACCCGCGAGTCGAAGCCGGTGTCCGTGCTCTTGCCCTGGCCGGCCGGGTCGCCGTAGGCGATGTCCCCCGCGTGCAGGTGGAAGGCCGGGTTCTGGCCGAGAAGCAGGCTGTTGTTGCCCAGCGCGTGGTAGCTGACGCCCTCGTCACCGAAGGCCGTGAAGGTGAACGGCGTCTTGTGGGCGGGGGCGGTGGTGAAGGTGCCCAGGGTGCCGAGCAGATGCGGCTCGGCCGGGTCGAAGCCGGCGTGGCCGACGCCGTAGTAGTAGGTCTGACCGGGGCGCAGGCGGGTGAGCTTGGCGTGCAGGTAGTACTGGGTGTGGTCGCCGCTGGCGCCGACACCGGCCGGGGTGTACAGGCTGCGCACCTCGGCCTCGATCTTGCGGGAGAGGTCCCAGGGGTGGGCGCCGATCCGGATGAAGGGCTTCTTGACGGCGACCGGGACCTGCCAGGAGACGGTGATCTCGGTGCGCGGGTCGTTGCCGTAGGCGAGGTGCCGGCCGAAGGGGGCGACGAGCGCTCCGTCGACGGGCTCCGCGCTGGGGGCCGTCCGCGTCGGAACGGCCGCCTGGGCGGTCGCCCCCGGCACGAACGCGCCACCGGTGACGGCGCCCAGCGTGATGGCGCCACCTCTGATCATCGTGCGCCGCGAGAATCTGGCGCGCAGGTATTCGTGCTGCTCGGCCATGTTCATGCGCTCGGCCAGCTGCTCGGGTACGCCCATGCGAGGAATGTCCATGGCGTCTGAAACTCGTCCCCCCAGACGACGGAGCGCAAGACGCCGGATGGACGACGCGAGAACAGGTGCTCATGACAGATTCAACGTTCGCCCAAAGATTCCCTTCAGAGGCCTGCCCGGAATCGGGCAGGATTCTTGCGAAAGTGCCGCCGGTCCCTCAGGATCTACCGGGTGCACGACGAACTCGTTGATCATCTGACAAGGTCCACGCCCCTGAACCGGGGCGAGGCACTGCGGGTGGTCCAGGACGTGCTCGCCTACTTCGACGAGACGACGGAGGAATACGTCCGTCGCCGCCACCGCGAGTTGCAGGGCCAGGGCCTGGTGAACGCGGAGATCTTCGAACGGATCGCGGCGGATCTCAAATACCGCGCGGTGGCACCGCCGGAGCTCACGCTCCGGCAGCTGCGCCGCATCGTCTACGGCTGAGGGACACATCTGTATGTGCGGAATCGTGGGTTACATCGGGAAGCGTGACGTCGCTCCCCTGCTCCTGGAGGGCCTGCAGCGCCTGGAGTACCGCGGCTACGACTCGGCCGGCATCGTCGTCACCTCGCCGAAGACGCCCGGCCTGAAGATGGTCAAGGCCAAGGGCCGGGTCCGCGACCTGGAGGCCAAGGTCCCGGCGCGCTTCAAGGGCACCACCGGCATCGCCCACACCCGCTGGGCCACCCACGGTGCCCCCTCCGACGTGAACGCCCACCCGCACCTGGACGCCGAGGGCAAGGTCGCCGTCGTCCACAACGGCATCATCGACAACGCCTCCGACCTGCGCCGCAAGCTGGAGGCGGACGGCGTCGAGTTCCTCTCCGAGACCGACACCGAGGTCCTGGTCCACCTCATCGCCCGCGCCCAGGGCGAGAAGCTGGAGGACAGGGTCCGCGAGACCCTGCGGGTCGTCGAGGGCACGTACGGTATCGCCGTCCTGCACGCCGACTTCCCGGACCGGATCGTGGTGGCCCGCAACGGCTCCCCGGTCGTCCTCGGCATCGGCGAGAAGGAGATGTTCGTCGCCTCCGACATCGCCGCCCTGGTCGCCCACACCCGGCAGATCGTCACCCTCGACGACGGCGAGATGGCCACCCTCAAGGCCGATGACTTCCGCACCTACACCACCGAGGGCACCCGCACCACCGCCGAGCCGACCACCGTGGAGTGGGAGGCCGCCTCCTACGACATGGGCGGCCACGACACCTACATGCACAAGGAGATCCACGAGCAGGCCGACGCCGTGGACCGCGTGCTGCGCGGCCGCATCGACGACCGCTTCTCCACCGTGCACCTCGGCGGCCTGAACCTGGACGCCCGCGAGGCACGTCAGATCCGCCGCGTGAAGATCCTCGGCTGCGGCACCTCGTACCACGCGGGCATGATCGGCGCCCAGATGATCGAGGAGCTGGCCCGCATCCCCGCCGACGCCGAGCCCGCCTCCGAGTTCCGCTACCGCAACGCGGTCGTGGACCCCGACACGCTTTACGTCGCCGTCTCCCAGTCCGGCGAGACGTACGACGTGCTGGCGGCCGTCCAGGAGCTCAAGCGCAAGGGCGCACGGGTGCTGGGCGTGGTCAACGTGGTCGGCTCGGCGATCGCCCGCGAGGCCGACGGCGGCATCTACGTGCACGCCGGCCCCGAGGTCTGCGTGGTCTCCACCAAGTGCTTCACCAACACCACGGTCGCCTTCGCCCTGCTCGCCCTGCACCTGGGCCGCACCCGCGACCTCTCCGTCCGCGACGGCAAGCGGATCATCGAGGGCCTGCGCAAACTGCCCGGCCAGATCACCGAGATCCTGGAGCAGGAGGACGAGATCAAGAAGCTGGCCGACCAGTACGCCGAGGCCCGCTCCATGCTCTTCATCGGCCGCGTCCGGGGCTACCCGGTGGCCCGTGAGGCCTCCCTGAAGCTCAAGGAGGTCTCGTACATCCACGCCGAGGCCTACCCCGCCTCGGAGTTGAAGCACGGCCCCCTGGCCCTCATCGAGCCCGCCCTGCCCACGGTCGCGATCGTCCCCGACGACGACCTCCTGGAGAAGAACCGCGCCGCCCTGGAGGAGATCAAGGCCCGCAGCGGCAGGATCCTCGCCGTGGCCCACGAGTGCCAGGAAAAGGCCGACCAGACCATCGTCGTCCCCAAGAACGAGGACGAACTCGATCCCATCCTCCTCGGCATCCCTCTCCAACTCCTCGCGTACCACACGGCATTGACTCTGGGCAGGGACATCGACAAGCCCAGGAACCTCGCCAAGTCGGTGACGGTCGAGTAGGAACTTTCAAGGGGCGCGGGGAACTGCGCGACAGGCCCCCACGCACCCGCTGAGGCCGAGCAAGAGAACGGACCCCCACGTGACGCCACACTCACGGGGGGTCCGTTCCTCAACGCCGGGGGCCGCCCAACCCCCAGCCGGCGGCAGCTACTCCGTGGCCGTCACGCCCCGGCGCGCCGCGCGTCGCGGAACGGCGGTCGGCCAGTGGGCCGGCGCCGCGGTCGCCGCGTACCAGGCCACCGCACCCGCCGCCACGGCGAACCAGCCGCCAGCACATGCAGGTCCAGGCTTTGGCGTGTCAAACCGGGCTGGTTTCAACCCGGCTGGTGTTGATCGTGGAAGACCTGTTGGGTCGCTGCCCCACAGGCAGCGTGAGCCAGGAATCCCCCTGCTTCACCGAAGGCCAACAGCGTGACGCCGAGCGCGAGTCGGCCGACGATCGTGGTGGTGCTTCCCGCGGAGACGTCGTTGTCCACGGCGGACTCCCTTCGTGCCGTGCAGGTGTGCGGTGCCCGGTATATGCCCTTCACAAGGGCACAAACACATCTACGCACGAGTAGATTTATGCGGCGCACAAAGGGAGTCGGCGGTACCCAGGACTCATCTCACCTGGGAGAACGGCCAGTTACGGAATGACAACGACACAGGCGCGCGGCGCTTACGGGATGACGATCACGGGCCGCTTCGCCCGCTTCGCGAGCCGCCCCGCGACCGAGCCGAAGATCCGGCCGACGATGCCGTGGGTCGACCCGACGACGATCGCGTTCGCCTCGTACTCCCGCCCCACCTCTTCGAGCTCGTGGCAGATGTCACCGCCGCGCTCGACGAGGATCCAGGGCACTTCGGCGAGGTAGTCCGCACAGGCGAGTTCGAGACCGAGGACCTCGATGCGGTGGTCCGGCACGTCGACGAAGACCGGTGGCTCGCAGCCCGCCCACACCGTGGTGGGCAGCCGGTTGGCGACATGGACGATGATCAGAGCCGACCCGGAGCGATGCGCCATGCCGATGGCGTACGCGAGGGCGCGCTCACTGGACGTGGAGCCGTCGAAGCCGACCACGACACCGTGCTTGAAGGCCGGGTCGCAGGAGTGGCGTGGCTCATCCGCCGCCAGGGGCTCGGCCGCCGTGGGATCGGCGACGGGCCGCTTGCGGTCCGCGGGTTCGAAGAATTCGTGACCGGCCATGGCTGTCTCGGCGTTGTGATCCTTTTTGGGAGGGACGACAGTGTGCGGCGGAGCTGTGTCCGGGAATCATCTTCCCCACCCCATACCCTCAAGGGTACGGCGGCACGCCTCCTTAGCCCAGTTCCCGCCCACTCCCCCGCTCTCGGCTTCGCTGGAGCGGGGCCCCCACCGCGGGGGTTTCAGGGAGCATGCACGAGGGGCGCCCGTAACGCAATGGTTGCTGCGCTGTACAGGCGGTTTCCACAGGACTCCCGTACCGGCACCCGCCGTCGGGCACATCGTGAGCGACGGACCGTGGCCGAGAGGCAGTCCCCCGGCGGGCCGGGGCCGAACAGGCAGTGGCCGACCGGCGGACACAGAGTGACCGATGGATCGAACACGCGTTGAACCCCCTGAGCCACGCCCCAGGGAGCACGCATGTCCGGTCCCAGCCCCCGTCCCGAAGCCCCCCGCGCGACCTCGCCCGGCCAGGACTCCGCCACGGACGTCATCCGCTGGGCGGCCTTCAGCTGCGTCCTGGTACCCGTGGTCCTCCTGTGGTTCGGCACCTCGCTGGCCGGCGCCACCGGCACCGCACTCGGTCTGGCCGCCGTGACCGCGGCCTGCCGTATCCTCCTGCGCCAGTCGGAACGCTGCGCGGCCCGCCCGGTTCCAGAGGAGCGGGCTCCCCGCGGCGGCCCCCACCACGGCCGCCCGCACGTCCGCCATCACCGGGCCGGGGTGGGGGCGCACAGAGGCGGACGTCACAGTGGGGGAAATACACCGGTCGGCTGACCGGTTTCCGCGCACGCGCACGACTCTTTTCAGCCAACTTCCGAACCCTGCGCCCCCCTTGGCCGAACCACCCCCCAACCCCCGTTCCACCTGCACGGAAAGGACCTTCGGGGGTCTGCGCACCCTACGTGGATTGGCCACTGCGACAAGGCGCACTTCCCTGCACGCCCCACGAGTGCAACGCTTCGTGATCGAATGCTTCACGCCAAGTTGCCAAGTCGACAATGTGCCGGATGACGAACTTGTCACGACGGCACCATGACGCACAGTAGATTCGATCTTGACTGTCTTACGGCGGGGGACTCGTGCAGGACCAAGGGGAAACGTGCAGGAGCGACACAACCGAGGAGCCGCGACCACCGAGGGGGGCTTAGCAGTATGAGCCACGACTCCACCGCCGCGCCGGAAGCCGCGGCCCGGAAACTGTCCGGGCGACGCCGCAAGGAGATCGTCGCGGTGCTGCTGTTCAGCGGCGGCCCCATCTTCGAGAGTTCCATTCCGCTTTCGGTGTTCGGGATCGACCGCCAGGACGCCGGAGTGCCGCGTTACCGACTGCTGGTGAGTGCCGGGGAAGAGGGCCCGCTGCGGACCACAGGGGGCCTGGAACTCACCGCACCACATGGCCTGGAAGCGATCTCCCGGGCGGGCACCGTCGTCGTGCCGGCCTGGCGTTCGATCACTTCTCCGCCACCGGAGGAGGCACTCGACGCGCTGCGCCGCGCGCACGAGGAGGGGGCCCGCATCGTGGGGCTGTGCACCGGCGCCTTCGTCCTCGCGGCGGCGGGCCTGCTGGACGGCCGCCCCGCGACCACCCACTGGATGTACGCGCCGACGCTGGCCAAGCGCTACCCGTCGGTGCACGTGGATCCGCGTGAGCTGTTCGTGGACGACGGCGACGTCCTGACGTCCGCGGGTACGGCTGCCGGAATCGACCTCTGTCTCCACATCGTGCGGACGGACCACGGCAACGAGGCGGCGGGCGCGCTGGCCCGGCGCCTGGTGGTTCCGCCGCGCCGGTCGGGCGGTCAGGAGCGCTACCTCGACAGGTCTTTACCAGAGGAGATCGGCGCCGACCCGCTCGCCGAGGTCGTCGCCTGGGCGCTGGAGCACCTCCACGAGCAGTTCGACGTGGAGACGCTGGCCGCCCGCGCGTACATGAGCCGGCGAACGTTCGACCGCCGGTTCCGCTCACTGACGGGCAGTGCCCCGCTGCAGTGGCTGATCACGCAGCGCGTCCTGCAGGCCCAGCGGCTGCTGGAGACGTCGGACTACTCGGTGGACGAGGTCGCGGGGCGCTGCGGCTTCCGCTCGCCGGTGGCGCTGCGCGGACACTTCCGCCGCCAGCTGGGATCGTCCCCGGCCGCGTACCGGGCCGCGTACCGCGCCCGCAGGCCGCAGGGGGACCGACCGCCGGTGGACGGCGACGGAGCGGCAGCGGGGGCCGGTCAGTCCGGGCCGACGAGCGCGCCGACGGCCGCGCCGCACCAGGAGGGCGGCGGACCGGTGCCGCTCCAGACCCGCCGGGCACCCAGCCCGGTGGGGACGTCCGCGCCCCTGGCGTCGTCCTCCTCGTCCTCCTCGGAGAACGGTCGCGAGGCGTACGCGGGAAGCCGGGCGAGTGTGCCGGGGCAGCGCAGCGGGATGTGAATGCGGTACGGCCGGTGGGGGCGGCGCGGGGAGATTCTCACCCCCGCCGCCCCCACCGGCCACTCCGGGGCCCAGCACCCGGCGAGTTCAGGGCCCGCACCGGGCGTCCCAGAAGACGGACGTCAGCCTTAGGGTGGTCGCATGAATGATCGCATGGTGTGGATCGACTGCGAGATGACCGGCCTCTCGCTGTCCGACGACGCGCTCATCGAGGTCGCCGCCCTCGTCACCGACTCCGAGCTCAACATCCTCGGCGACGGTGTGGACATCGTCATCCGTCCGCCGGACCAGGCACTGGAGACGATGCCGGAGGTGGTGCGTCAGATGCACACCGCGTCCGGGCTGCTCACGGAGCTGTCCGGCGGTACGACGCTCACGGACGCCGAGGAGCAGGTCCTCGCCTATGTGAGGGAGCACGTCAAGGAACCCGGCAAGGCCCCTCTGTGCGGCAACTCGGTCGGCACCGACCGGGGGTTCCTGCTGCGGGACATGCCCACCCTGGAGGGCTACCTCCACTACCGCATCGTCGACGTGTCCAGCGTCAAGGAACTCGCCCGGCGCTGGTACCCGCGGGCGTACTTCAACAGCCCGCAGAAGAACGGCAACCACCGCGCCCTCGCCGACATCCGCGAGTCCATCGCGGAACTGCGCTACTACCGCGAGGCCGTCTTCGTACCGCAGCCGGGCCCGGACTCCGACACCGCGAAGACGATCGCCGCCAAGTACGTCCTGCCCGCGCAGTAGGGCAGGTCACAGGCTCTCGAAGGGGCCCCGCGAAAGCCGGGCGCGAGCACCCCTTCGGACCCTGTACACTTTTTCTCGGCCGGTCGGGGAAACCCGGGCCGCCGACATGGTGGGTGTAGCTCAGCTGGTAGAGCACCTGGTTGTGGTCCAGGATGCCGCGGGTTCGAGTCCCGTCACTCACCCTGAGTCATCAGCCGGTGACCTTGGAAACAAGGTCACCGGCTGATCGCGTTCCATACGCCGACCCGTCCACCGCACCACCCAGCCCCCTTGAGGCCCCCGTGCAGGCCGATCCCCTCACCACCGCCCGTCTCGACCTCCTCCCCCTGCGTGTCGAACACGCCGAGGAGATGGCGGCCGTCCTGTCGGACCCGGCGCTGCACGCGTTCATCGGCGGCGCGCCCCTCACCGTCGACGAACTGCGGACCCGTTACGAGCGCCTCGTCGCCGGTGCGCCCGAGCCGGGTGTCTCCTGGTGCAACTGGGTGCTGCGGCTGCGCGAGGAGTCCCGTCTCATCGGCACCGTCCAGGCGACGGTCACCGGACGGCACGCCGCGGAGATCGCCTGGATCGTGGGCACGCCCTGGCAGGGCCGCCGCTTCGCCTCCGAGGCGGCACGCGGGCTGGTCACCTGGCTCGTGGGGCGGTACGTCCGGACGGTCGTCGCCCACATCCACCCCGACCACCGCGCGTCGGCGGCCGTCGCCGAGGCGGCCGGGCTGTCCCCCACGGACGAGACACACGACGGGGAGACCCTCTGGCGGCTGGCACTACGGCCCTGACGCTACGTCGTGACGCTACGTCTGTGACGCGGCCCGCCACGCCGCCGCCAACTCCCGCACCCCGCCGAAGCGTTCGCCGGGATCGGCACGTGTGGCGCGTTCGACGACCGTCAGCTGCGCGGCCGTCCCCCGGAAGGCGCGCTCGTCGTCGCCCGCGTCCAGGAGGAGGCGGGCGGTGCGGCCGAGGGCGTACACCGTGGTGCGGATGTCGATGACCGCGCCCCGCCGCCACTCCTCCGGGGCCATGAAGCGGCGCGAGCCGGGGAGACGGTCGGCGGCCAGCGTGAACGGGCCCGGGCGGTACTCGTCGAGGTCGATCAGATGGAGTTCGTCGCCCTCGAAGTCGTAGAGGAAGGAACCGTCGTAGAGGTCGACGGCGACCTGGCCCGCCGCCTCCACCGCGAGATGGGCGTCCAGGACACGGTCCAGGGCGCCGAGGATCCGGGGGACGGGGAGCGCGCGGAAGCGGGAGAGAGGGCGGTCGGGGTGGGAACGGTGTGCGTCGGCTGGTGCGGGGCCGTAGAGGGGCTCGCCCGCCCGCCAGGGCATCACCGTCGCCGTCCGGCCGTCCCGCACCGCGATCCGGTGCAGGTGCGGCACGATCACCGGATGCCGGACCGCCCGGTGGAAGGCCCAGGCCCGGTCGAGCGAGCGTTGGGCGGGGCCGGTGATGGCCTCCTTCACACACCAGCGGGTGCCGTCCGGGAGGCGGACGCCGTACGTGACGCAGCCCGAGTCCTGGGTACGGAGGGCACCGACGCCACGGAACACCTCACCCACCGCGCGGAGGCGGGATTCGAGGTCGGGGACCTGGTCGACGTCCAGCAACGGATGAGGGCTCACAAGGCCCAGCGTAGGGTCTGCATAAGAGCCGTTCGTGAGGTTGGGAGGCTCGTCATGGGGGCCCGGCGGCACATTCCCCGGTGGCGGGTGCTGACCTGGGTGATTCTCGGGTTCAACCTGGGCATGCTGCTGTGGCTCGTGATCGCTCTGGACGCGGCGCGCAAGGGGTGCCTCGGCAGCGTCGGGAGGCTGTGCGGGGGCGCCACCAATCCGGACTCCCTCCTCGGCGCCTGGCTGGTCATCCTCTTCTGGCTGGCGGGAGTCGTGATTCTGGGCATCGCCTGGTTCACCACCCACCGCACCGAAAGATCCGAGCGGCGACCGCACCGGGGATGGCACCGGCGTGACCTCGCGGGGCGGGGCCGCGGGCGCCACCCGTAGGGCTCCCTCAGGACGACTTCCGCCGCACCAGTTCCGTCGCCAGTACCACCTGCCGCCGCTCCAGTTCACGGGTGCCCGCCGGGCGGCGGTCCGCGATCTCCGTGAGCAGCAGGTCGAGCATCCGGCGGCCCATCTCCTCGATCGGCTGGCGGACGCTGGTCAGGGGCGGGTCCATGTGGCGGGCGATGGCGGAGTCGTCGTAGCCGACGAGGGCGACATCGTCGGGGATGCGGCGGCCCTCCTCGCGGAGGACCTGGCGGGCGCCGGCCGCCATCACGTCCGAGCCCGCGAAGACCGCGTCCAGGTCGGGGCGGCGGGACAGCAGCCTCGTCATCGCCCGGCGGCCGCCCTCCTCGGTGAAGTCGCCCGTCTCGATCAGCCGTTCGTCCACCTCGTGCCCGGCGTCCAGGAGGGCGGCGCGGTAGCCCTCGACGCGGCGTTGGGCGCCGTAGACGTCGAGGCGGCCGGTGATGTGGGCGACGGCACGGCTGCCGCGTGCCAGCAGGTGCTCGACCGCCGAGCGGGCGCCGCCGTAGTTGTCCGAGTCGACGGAGGGGAGCGTCTCCGCGGCCGAGCGCGGGCCGCTGATCACGGCCGGGATCTCCAGTTGGGAGAGCATGTCCGGCAGCGGGTCGTCCGCGTGCACCGACACCAGCAGGACGCCGTCCACCCGGTGGGCCGCCAGGTACTGGGCCAGTCTCTGCCTCTCACGGTCGCTGCCCGCGAAGATCAGCAGTAATTGCATCTCGGTGTCGGCAAGCTCCGCGCCGACGCCCCGCAACATGTCGGAGAAGTACGGTTCCGCGAAGAAGCGGGTCTCGGGCTCGGGGACGACCAGGGCGATCGCGTCCGTGCGGTTTGCCGCCAGGGCGCGCGCGGCCGTGTTGGGCACATAGCCGAGCTCCGCGACCGCGGCCTCCACCGCCGCGCGCGTCGCGTCGCTGACCCGGGGCGAACCGTTGATCACCCGGGAGACCGTGCCGCGGCCGACGCCGGCGCGTGCGGCGACCTCTTCCAGGGTCGGCCGTCGACCGCCCCGGCTTCGTCCACCGTTGACCGGCATAGTCGCCGCCTTCCGTTCGCAGCCTTCAGGCCAGGAATGTAACAGCCGGGGGCCCGGCCGCCCCCGACCGCATCGTCCCTCGTCGGCCGGTGTTCTCCCAGCGAGTCGCCGTGAGGACGCACGGGGCGCCACCGGTGTCAGGGCGGCGCCCCTCAGCGCGGGCGGTCCGGCTTCACTCCTGCTCGCCGGCGGTCGGCAGCCCGTTCCTGCGGATCACGTCGGCGTACCAGTGGGCGCTCGCCTTGGGAATGCGGCGCTGGGTGGAGTAGTCCACGTAGACCGCACCGAAGCGCTTCGAGTAGCCGTAGCCCCATTCGAAGTTGTCCAGCAGGGACCACAGGAAGTAGCCGCGCACGTCCGCTCCGTCGGCGACGGCCCGTCGAACGGCGTCCAGGTGGGAGCGCAGGTAGGCGATCCGCTGCGGGTCGTTCACCTGGCCCTCGGGAGAGATGTAGTCGTCGAAGGCGGCACCGTTCTCGGTGACCATCAGCGGCAGCCCCGGGTGCGACGCGGCCAGGCCGGTCAGCAGGGTGTGCAGCCCATTGGGGTCGATGGCCCAGTTCATCGCGGTGAGGTCGTCGTTGGCGAGATGGAAGTCGACGTGCTCCGAGCCGGTCCACGGAGAGTGGTCGCTCATGCCGTGCCCGTCGTTCTTGGTGGTGCCGGCTCCGGCACCGGCGTCGGCCATGGAGACCACGGTCGGCGCGTAGTAGTTGACGCCGAGCACGTCGATGGGGCGGGAGATCTCGGCCAGGTCGCCGTCGTGCACCAGTTCCGCCCAGTCGACGATGCGGGCGGTGTCGGCGAGCAGGTCTTCGGGGTAGGCGCCGTCCAGGACGGGGCCGGTGAAGATCCTGTTGCCGACCGCGTCGATGCGGCGTGCGGCCTCGGCGTCCTCGAGGCTGTCGGTGAGCGGGCGCACCTCGTGCAGGTTGAGGGTGATGGAGGTCCGGGCGGACGCCGGCAGGTTCGCGCGCAGTGCCCCGATCGCCTGGCCGTGAGCCAGGTTGAGGTGGTGAGCGGCGCGCAGGGTGGCGGCCGGGTCGGTACGCCCGGGAGCGTGCACGCCGGACCCGTAGCCCAGGAACGCCGAGCACCAGGGTTCGTTGAGGGTGGTCCACTGGCCGACCCGGTCCCCGAGGGCCCGGGCCATGATCTCGGCGTAATCGGCGAACCGGCGCGCGGTGTCGCGGTGCGGCCAGCCGCCCGCGTCCTCCAGTTCCTGGGGCAGGTCCCAGTGGTAGAGGGTGACGACGGGGGTGATGCCCGCCGCCAGGAGCTCGTCGGTGAGCCGGCGGTAGAAGTCGAGGCCCCGCTCCACAGCGGGCCCGCGGCCGGTGGGCTGCACGCGGGACCAGGAGACGGAGAAGCGATAGGCCTTGAGGCCGAGCTCCTTCATCAGCGCCACGTCGTCGCGGTAGCGGTGGTAGTGGTCGGCAGCGATGTCACCGGTGTCGCCGTTGCGGACCTTCCCGGGGGTGTGGCTGAACGTGTCCCAGATGGAGGGGGTTCGGCCGTCCTCCGCGGCGGCACCCTCGACCTGGTACGCGGCGGTGGCGGCACCCCAGATGAAGCCGGGCGGGAAGGAGAGGTCTGCGGCCGACTGGGCCATGGTCTCGGGTCGAACGGCAGTCATGGTGAGAACGCTCCCAAAGTGGCTGAGGAAGGGCCGGACGGTGATCCGGGCGGGGGGAAGCGGACGGGGCACGGCGGTGGGCGCCCGGCCGGGTACGGCCCGCGCGGGGCGGGCCGTACGGAACGGCGAACGGGGCGGGTGCGCGGGACTGTCGGACCGGCGCCCCGGCGGCGGTATGGCGTCAGCCCTTGACGGCGCCCGCCATGATGCCGCCGACGATCTGCTTGCCGAAGATCACGAAGACCAGCAGCAGCGGCAGGGTGCTGATCAGCGCTCCGGCCATGACGATGCTCTGGTCGGGGGTGTAGGAGGCGCTGAGCTGACCGAGTGCCACCTGGAGGGTGGGGTTCTCCTGGTTCAGGGCGAGGAAGGGCCAGAAGAAGTCGTTCCACGCCTGCACGAAGGTGAGCATGCCGAGCACCATCATCGCGGGGCGGGCCGCGGGCAGGACCACGTTCCACACGATGCGGATGTTGCTCGCCCCATCCACCTTGGCCGCCTCGATGAGCTCGTAGGGCAGGGCCTCCAGCAGGTACTGGCGCATGAAGAAGACGCCGAACGCGCCGACGAGGGTCGGGAAGATCACCGACTCCAGTTTTCCGCCCCAGCCGATGTCCGACATCATCATGAACAGCGGGACGACACTGAGCTGCGGCGGGATCGTCAGGGTGGCGATGACCGCGGTCATCAGGGCGCCGCGGCCGCGGAAGCGCATCTTGGCGAAGGCGTAACCGGCGAGGGTGCAGAAGAACAGCGTGGCCACGGTGATGCAGCCGGCCACGATGACGCTGTTGACGATCGCCTTCCCCAGGTGGGCCTGTTCCCAGGCGGCCTGGAGGTTGCTCCAAAGCCGGCCGCCCGGCAGGAGCGGCGGGGGGCTGTCCAGAACCCGCTGCTGGTCGTGCGAGGCGGCCACCAGCGTCCAGTACAGCGGGAAGATCGAGCCCAGGCCGACGACGATCAGAGCGACGTAGGTGAACGGGCCGCCCTTGAGCTGCTGGCCGGCGCCGAGCTTGAAACGGCCGCCGCGCTTGCCCGCGGGGGCGGCCGGCGGTGCCGGGACGAAGTCCGGCGCGGTCTTGATGGGACTGGTCGTGGTCATCGATATCGCTCCCGTCAGGCCGTGGCGCTCTTGCGCACGAGCCGGCCGACGATCCAGTTGATCAGGGCGATGAGCAGCAGCAGGACGAGCATGGCCCAGGCCACGGCCGCGGCCGGACCCAGATGTCCCAGCTTCCAGCCGTAGTTGAAGAGATAGATGCTGAGGGTCTCGTACTGGTGCTCGCTGCCTCCGACGGAGCCGAGCGTGCCGCCCTCCAGCAGCAGCGGCTCACCGAACAGCTGCATGGAACCGATGGTCGAGATGACGATGGTGAACAGGATCGTCGGCCGCAGCGAGGGAATGGTCACCTTGCGGAACTGCTGCCAGCGCGTCGCTCCGTCGATCGAGGCCGCTTCGTACAGGTCGGCGGGCACGGCCTGCATGGCCGCCAGATAGATCAGGGCGTTGTAGCCGGTCCAGCGCCAGATCACGATGACCGAGATGGCGATCTTGGACGTCCACTCGCCGCTGGCCCAGTCGGTGTCGCCGAATCCGACGAAGTGCAGCACCCAGTTGAGCAGGCCGCCGTCGGCCCGGAAGACCAGGGCGAAGACCAGGGCCGCGGTCGCCACCGAGGTGGCGTACGGGGTGAGGATCACCGTCCGCCAGAACGTGCTGGCGCGCAGCTTGTAGTTGAGCAGGTGGGCCAGGCCCAGGGCCACGATCAGCTGCGGAACGGTCGAGATGACGCCGATCACGAAGGTGTTGGTGACGGCCGTCCAGAACTCGGAGTCCTGGAGGATCCTGGTGAAGTTGTCGAAGCCGACCCACTCGGACTGGTTCAGGCTCGTCATCTCCACCCGGTGCAGGGCGATCCAGCCCGTGTACAGGAGCGGGTAGAGCCCGAAGGCGCCGAAGATGAGGAAGAAGGGAGCGATGTACGCGTACGGTGACGCCTTGTCGTCGAAGCGCCACAGCCGGGTACGCCACTTGCTGTGTCCGTTCGACGCGGCGCCGGAGCCGCCGGTTGGCGGGGTGTGGGCACCCCGTGTGGGGACTGTCGTTGCCACGGAGGGAGTCCTTCCCTGAAGATCTCGGCCGGGTACGGGCGGGAGGCGAGGTTAAGGGCCGGGCGCCGGCCCCGCCGCTCTCTGTGGGACCGGTACGGCAGCGAGCGGCCCGCGCCGCGGACTGAAGCCCGTGTGGCGCAGGGTCGGCCCGGCGTGTACGTCCGCCAGACGGCGGGTGCCGCGACACCAGGTGCTGCCGCGGCGGGAGAGGTGGCGCTTCCTGCTCGAACGAGCCGAGCACTCGGCCTGGGTCACGTCGTCGGGCTCCGGTCACCGGTCGCCGCCGGTCGGCTCCGCGACGTCCGGTGAGTGTCCGCCGGACGCGGCGGAGCAGACCGACGTCCGACGACCGGCCCGCTCGCGCCTGCGGCAGGAGCCGCCCCAACGGCCCCCGCGCGCGCGACAGCGCGGTGCGGGCGGCCTGTACGGCCGCCCGCACCGGCGTGCGTCAGCCGATCGCCTTGTCGATCGTTTCGGTCGCCGCGTCCCACGCCTTGTCGGGCTTGGTGCCCCGCTGCTCCATGTTGTTGATCTGCGTGGAGATCGTGTCCTTGATCGTGGCGTCCTTCGGGCCGAGCACGGCCTCGGGGATGGCCGCGGCCTCGTCGGCGTAGATCTGGCCGATCGGGGCGTTGTTGAAGTACGGAAGCTTCGCGTTCTTCACATCGGCGAGCTCGTAGGCACCCTTGTTCGACGGGAAGATTCCGACCGCCTCGAACACGGCGGCCTGCTGCTCCGGAGCGGTCAGCCACTTGACCAGGTCGGTGGCTTCCTTGACGTGCTTGCCGCTCTTGGGGACGGCCAGGAAGGAGCCGCCCCAGTTGGCCGCGGTCGTACCGGGCGCACGGGTGATGTCCCACTTGCCCTTGTAGGCGTCACCGGAGTACTCCGCGATCTGGGCGGCCATCCAGGCCGGGCACACCACGCTGGCGATGGTGCCCTTGCGCAGCGCCGCCTTCCAGGGGTCCTGGAACTGGGCCAGACCCTGGGTCAGCTTCTTCGACGCGGCCTCGGCCGCCAGGCCCCAGCCCTGCTGCACGGCGGGGCTGTCCTTGTAGATCGTCTTGCCGTCGGCGTCGTAGTACTGCTTGGCGTTGGAGCTGACGACCGCGTTGTACATGGCGCTCGCGGAGTCCATGAAGTAGGTACCGGAGGGAGCCTTCTTCTTGTACTGCTCACCGAGCTTGAGGTAGTCCTCCCAGCCGCCGGTGACCGCCTTGGCGACGGCTTCGCGGTCGCTGGGCAGGCCCGCCTTGTCGAAGAGGTCCCTGCGATAGCACAGCGACATCGGGCCGATGTCGGTGCCGGCGCCTATGACCGTTCCGTCCTCGGCCGTGGCCTGCTTCTCCTTCCAGGAAACCCAGTCTTCCACGTTGATCGACTTGCTCAGGTCGGCGAACTTGGCCGCCTGGGTGTCGACGACCTCCTTGACGCGACCGACCTCGATGCCGGTGACGTCCGCCAGGCCGCTGCCCGTGTTCAGCTGCTGAAGAAGCTTCGGGTAGTAGTCCTGCTCGTTGGCGGTGGTCTCTTCTTTCACCGTGATCTTCGGGTGCAGCTTGTGGTACTTGGCGAACAGTCCGGCTTCCTTGTAACCGAACTGTCCGTAGTCGGCCACCGTGAGAGTGATGTTCCCGTTGGAGTCCGAGGTGTTCGAGGAGCCGTCGTCGCTGCAGCCGGTCAGCAGCAGGGCCGAGGCCGTCAGGACCGTTGTGGTCAGGACCGCTGCATGGCGGCCGCGACCACCGCCGGTACGGGTGATGCGCATTCCACTACTCCTTGTTCCAGTGGGAACGGGATCTCAGGAATCGGACCGTCGGGGTTCGACGCTCCCGACCTGCCCTCTCGGTTCCAGCAGCGGACAGCTCACAGCACTCGACGTGCGGTGAAAAAGTGCTGGTCAACGCATGTGCCATGTGAGACAGAGGGAAGGACCGTTGGTAGTTCGGTCCACACGGGAGTAAGCCCCCGACACTCCGTGGGACCGCTCCCACGCGGCATGCCGGAAGACTCCTTGCTGCCGGGCCGGGTGTCAAGACTTGAAAACGGCGTTGTTGCGCAAGTGTGTTCCAGGCGTCACGTGAATGTGTCGCGGGGCGGCGCGTCGCCGGCCGGACATCAGCCGGCCTCCCGCAGGATTCACGCAGGTCACCGGCGAGGCGCTCCCGGGGGCACGGCGCCCGCGCCACTCGCCGGGGCCGTCGCGGGAATTTCCGCGCCGGGCGGAGGCGAGCCGCCCGCCGAACTCCGGAAGGTGAACGATCAGCGCCACGGGCAGCAACCCGCCGCCCCGGAGGTCCGCCGCCGGAGGGAGCCGGGTGCGTCCGGACGGAAGCAAACCGACTGGGGAGGAGCCCTCTCATCGACCCCCTCGCCCCCTCGCCCCTCCTCGCCCCGCTTGGGCGGCCCCCCTGCCCCCCTCTCGGCACCCTGTTGCCGTGGGAGCGCTCCCATGCATAATGGTGCCCCCGACTCACGAGAGCGATTCCATGCCCGACCCCAAGCGCGTGACTTTTCCTGCAGGCTTCCTCTGGGGCGCCGCGACCTCCGCGTACCAGATCGAGGGAGCGGTGCGGGAGGACGGCCGTACGCCCTCCATCTGGGACACCTTCAGCCACACCCCGGGCAAGACGGCCGAGGGCGACACCGGTGACCTCGCTGTCGACCACTACCACCGCTACCGCGACGACGTGGCGCTGATGGCGGACCTGGGCCTGAGCGCGTACCGCTTCTCCGTCTCGTGGTCGCGGGTGCAGCCGACGGGCCGGGGCCCGGCCCTCCGGAAGGGCCTGGACTTCTACCGGCGGCTGGTCGACGAGCTGCTCGCGCACGGCATCAAGCCGGCCATCACCCTCTACCACTGGGACCTGCCGCAGGAGCTGGAGGACGCGGGCGGCTGGCCGGAGCGCGACACGGCGTACCGTTTCGCGGAGTACGCGCAGATCGTCGGCGAGGCGCTCGGCGACCGGGTGGAGCACTGGATCACGCTCAACGAGCCGTGGTGCAGCGCGTTCCTGGGCTACGGCTCCGGCGTGCACGCCCCCGGCCGCACGGACGCGGCGGCGTCCCTGAAAGCCGCGCACCACCTGAACCTGGCGCACGGTCTGGGTACGACGGCCCTGCGCGCGGCGATGCCGGCCCGCAACTCGGTCGCTGTCAGCCTCAACTCCTCGGTGGTGCGGCCCCTTTCGCAGGACTCGTCCGACCTGGCGGCGGCCCAGAAGATCGACGACCTGGCCAACGGGGTCTTCCACGGTCCGATGCTGCACGGGGCGTACCCGGAGACGCTGTACGCCGCGACGGAGCTGATCACGGACTGGTCGCACGTCAAGGACGGCGACCTGGCCGCCATCCACCAGCCGTTGGACGCGCTGGGCCTCAACTACTACACCCCGGCGCTGGTGTCGGCGACGGACCCGCACGCCGACGCCCCGCGCGCCGACGGCCACGGCGCCAGCTCCTACTCCCCCTGGCCGGGCGCGGACGACGTCGCCTTCCACCAGACGCCGGGCGAGCGCACGGAGATGGGCTGGACGATCGACCCGACCGGCCTGCACGACCTGATCATGCGCTACACCCGCGAGGCCCCGGGTCTGCCCCTCTACATCACGGAGAACGGCGCGGCCTACGACGACAAGCCGGACCCCGACGGCCGCGTGCACGACCCGGAGCGGATCGCCTACCTCCACGGCCACCTCTCGGCGGTCCGCCGCGCGATCGGGGACGGCGCGGACGTCCGCGGCTACTACCTGTGGTCCCTGATGGACAACTTCGAGTGGTCCTACGGCTATGGCAAGCGCTTCGGCGCGGTCTACGTCGACTACGCCACCCTGGCCCGCACCCCGAAGTCGAGCGCCCACTGGTACGCCCAGGCAGCCCGCACGGGCACCCTCCCGCCGGTCACCGCGGCGGACCTGCCGCCGCTGGCGGCAACGGACTGACACCTGGGGGAACGGGGAAGAGGCGCGGCATCCGACGGGGGTGCCGCGCCCCGGCGCCGTACGGGTGCGGTGCCCCGGCTGGGACCCGCACCTCGGCCGGCCGCATGCCGGCCCGCAGTTGAGCCGCCGCGAGAATTACTCGGGCCGCCGGGCCACCGGGCCACCGGGCCACCGGGCCACCGGGCCACCGGGCCACCGGGCCACCGGGCCACCGGGCCACCGGGAACACGGGATCACCGGACCACGGGATCGGATCAGCGGACCTCGGGATCACCGGATCACCGGGTCACCGGGTCACCGGAAGACCGACGGTGGTGGTGCCGGTGACGCCACGGCCGCCGCGTCCGTCACCGGGACCGCCCCGCCCGTGAAGTCGGTGAGCTGCTTGCCGTGTTCGACGCGGGCCGGATGCGGGTCGGAGGCGGCGCGGCGGGTGAGTTCGGTCAGTGGAAGCGGGTGGTCGCAGGCGACGAGGACCGCGTTGCCGAAGCGTTTGCCGCGCAGCACGGTCGGGTCGGCGACCAGCGCGAGGTGAGCGAAACGGGCGGCCACGGTGGCGATCTGGCCCCGCAGATGGGCCAGGGGCGGTCCGTCGGCGAGATTGGCGGCGTAGAAACCGCCGGGTTTCAGGGCCCGGCGGACGTCGTCCAGGAACTCGGTGGAGGTGAGGTGGGCGGGGGTGCGAGCCCCGCTGAACACATCGGCGATGACGAGGTCGGCCCAGCCGTCGGGCACCTTGGCGAGGCCCTCGCGGGCGTCGGCCGATCTGACCCGGATGCGGGCGTTCGGCGCCAACGGCAGCTCTCGGCGGACCAGTTGGACCAGGGCCGCGTCCCGTTCGACGACCTGCTGGGTGGAGCGGGGGCGGGTGACGGCGACGTACCGGGCCAGGGTGAGCGCGCCGCCGCCGAGGTGCACGGCGTGCACGGGCCGGCCGGGCGGGGCGACCAGGTCGACGACGTGCCCGAGCCGCCGCTGGTACTCGAAGGACAGATACGCCGGATCGTCCAGGTCCACGTGCGACTGCGGCGCTCCGTCGAGGAGCAACGTCCAGGCCCGCGCCCGGTCCCGGTCGGGTATGAGCTCGGCGAGCCCACCGTCGACGGCCTCGACGACGGCGCTCACGGCCGCGCTCTGGCGCCGGGGGTTCCTGGACTTTCCCATCGCCCCATTATCCGGTGCGCCAGAGGGGACGGCTCAGCGATCTCGGCACGGGGCCGTCCACGGTCGTCCGCCGGTCCGGCTCGGCCCAGGTCACCGGCAGTGGTCCGAGGCTTCGACCCGCGCCAGGTCCACCGACAGTGTCCGCAACCTCGGTCGGCGCCAGGTCCACCGGCAGTGGTCCGAGGCTTCGCCCGCGCCGAATTCACCGGCAGTGTCCGCAGCCTCGATCCGCGCCAGGTCCACCGGAAGTGGTCCGAGGCTTCGCCCGCGCCGGGTTCACCGGCAGTGTCCGCAGCCTCGGTCGGCGCCAGGTCCACCGGCAGTGGTCCGAGGCTTCGCCCGCGCCGGGTTCACCGGCAGTGTCCGCAGCCTCGGTCGGCGCCGAGATCACCGACGACTGCCCGTAGCCAGAGCCCGCGACGAGGTCACCGACGACTGTCCGCGGCCTCGCTCGCGCCCAGGTCACCGGCAGTTGTCCGCCACCTCGATCAATCGTGCCGCCTCCCCCAGCGCCGCTCGCAGCACCGCCGGATCCGTCGCGAGGTCCGCGTCCCCCGGCGGCAGCAGCCAGTCCGAGCCCTCGACCGGCGGCTCGGGGCTGGGTCCCAGGCCCTGCCCGTCGGTCTCCGTGCAGGTGCTTCCCGGCATGTCCCATGCCGCCGCGGTGCCCGGCGGGACCAGGAACCCCAGCGTGTCGCCGCCGTCGTCGTGCAGTACGGGCCCCACCGCGTCGCCCACCCCCCGGCGCAGGATGTCGACCGCCTCGAGCCCCTGCCGGGTCGGCACCGTGACGAGATCGCACGCGGTGTCCGGACAGGAAGGCGGCACGCCGGACTCGGCCTTCGGACACGGATCAGTGCTCTGGCTGGTCTCCATCGCGGCCTCCACCACGGAACCCCTCCTCCAACGACCTGGTCGGGAGTCGGGCGGCTCCCGGTCCACCGAGTTCAACGCGGCGACACGTCAACGGCTACGGGCGAAGTCCGCCGCAAAGGATGGCAGTTCATGGCAGATCCCGTATGAGATATCCGGTTTTGTAGCCAAACCCTGCGTGGCGGGCCGTGCACAGCGGGTACGTTCTTGCCCGCCGGGAACCAGGGTGACCACGTCGGCACAGCAGTCGACTCACCGCGCGTTCACCCCGCTTCCGGCATGGTTCGACGGTTCGCACGAGAGGACCCGGCCATGGCGTCGTCAATGGTGACCTCGTCCCAGCCCCCCACACCACCTCGGCCGAACATCGCGTTCCGGCAGCTGCGCGGACAGCGCTCGCCGGCCGAGTTCGCCGCGGCGGTACGGCGGGCCGCCCGCGAGATCGGCGAGCGGGTGAGCTGCGACGCGCGCTACGTCGGCCGCGTCGAGGCCGGTGAGATCCGCTGCCCCAACTACGCGTACGAACGGGTGTTCCTGCACATGTTCCCCGGCCGCACGCTCACCGACCTCGGGTTCGCGCCCCGCTCGTCCGTCCGCGGACGCCGGCCGCGCGCAGCCGGGGACGCGCCCCCCGCAGGCACCTCGAGCCCGGCGTGCACCCCGGGTGAGACACGGGAGTCGGACGAGCCGTATGACACGCAGGACACACAGGATCCGTACGGCACACACGGACCGTACGAGACGTACGACAACTACGAGGAGAGCGACGTGCTGCGTCGCGCATTCATGACCGGCGGGGGCGCCACGGTGGCCGCCGCCTCGCTGGGCCCGCTGGGGCTCGCCTTCGACGCCGTCGCCGCGGACCGCCCCGTCCGCCGGGTCGGCGGGAGCGAGGCGACCGCGCTCGAGGAGGCCGTCCGCAGAATCCGGCTGCTCGACGACCGGCACGGCGCCGACGGTCTCTACCGGCGCGCGGCGGTTCCGCTGCGCGCCGCGTACGCGCTGCTGGACGCCGGCGTGACCCGGCAGACAACCGCCGACCGGCTCCACTCCGGCGCCGGTGAACTGGCCATCTCGGTGGGCTGGCTGGCCCATGACTCGGGCCGCTACGACGACGCCCGCTCGCACTACGCGGAGGCCCTCGCGACCGCCCGGGTGAGCGGTGACGACGCACTGGAGGCGCACGCCTTCTGCAACACGGCGTTCCTCGCGCGCGACGACCGGACGCCCGCGTGAGGCGGTCCGGGCGGCGCAGGCCGCGCAGCGCGTCGCCCGCCCGCTGGGCTCCGCCCGCTTGATGTCGCTGCTCGCGCTGCGCGAGGCGGGCGGCTGGGCCGGACTCGCCGACCGCACCGGCTGCGAACAGGCGCTCGCCCGCGCGCAGGCCCTCTTCGAACGAGGCCACTCGGACGCCGACCCCGAGTGGATGAGCTTCTACGGAGAGGCCGAGCTGGAGGGCCTGGAGGCACAGTGCTGGTCGACGCTGGGCGACTGGCGGCGCGCGGCCCGGCACGCGCGCCGGGCGGCCCGCCTCCAGGATCCGCACTTCACCCGGAACATCGCCCTGTACACGGCGGAGCTGGCGGACGACCTCGCGCGCGGGGGCTGTCCCGACGAGGCCGCCGCGGCGGGTATGAAGGTGCTCGACCTGCTAGGAGAGGTCCAGTCGTCCCGCGTCCAGACGATGCTGGCGGCCACGGCACGGGTCCTGCGTCCGCACCGGCGGGCGTCGGGCGTGCCGGCTTTCCTGGAGAGACACGCCTCACAGCCGCGGACCGCCTGAGCGAGGCGCGGGCGACAGGACAAGTGCTGTGCCCCAGGTCGGGCAGGTCTCGCTGGCGCGCCCCGCGTGAACCACCCGCCGACGACAGAACAGGTGCTCCGGATCAGGCACGCAGCGCACCGCCTGAACCGGTCGCCGACGACCAAAGAGGTGCCCGGGATCAGGCACGCCTCACAGCCGCGGACCGCCTGAACCGGTCCTCACAGCCGCGCACCGCCTGAACCGGCCGCCCACCTCAGGACACGTGCCCCGGCTCAAGCACGCCTCACAGCCGCGCACCGCCCGAACGGGCCGGTGCCTCAGGTCAGGTGCCCCAGGTCGTTCCAGCTCTCGATGGCCGGTTCGCCGTATGCCCAGCCGAGGACCGACAGCGAGGCCGGGTTCAGCCGGATCCGCGCCGCGAAGTCCAGTGGCAGGCCGAGCCAGCGCGCGCCTATGGAGCGCAGGATGTGCCCGTGCGCGAAGACCAGCACGTCCCGGTCCGCCTCCCGCGCCCAGGCGACCACCTCGTCCGCGCGGGCCGCCACCTCGGCGGGGGACTCGCCCTCCGGTACGCCGTCGCGCCAGATGAGCCAGCCGGGGCTGAGGGCCTGGATGTCCTGCGGGGTCAGGCCCTCGTAGGCGCCGTAGTCCCACTCCATGAGCGTGTCCCAGGTGTGCGCCCGCTCGCCGAAGCCGGCGATTTCGCACGTCTCCCGCGCGCGGGCCAGCGGGCTGGTGCGTATCTCCACCCCGTCGAGGCCGTCGTACGGCGCCCGGTGCAGGCGCTCGCCGAGCAGTTTGGCGCCGCGCCGGCCCTCCTCCAGGAGGGGCACGTCGGTCCTGCCGGTGTGTTGTCCGGACAGCGACCACGCCGTCTGTCCGTGCCGGGCCAGCAGGATGCGCGGTGCCATGGGGGACCTTTCCGGGTGAATTCGCAGGCGGAATCCCTCCATCATCCCGCACCCTGTGCAAGCGCAACCCGGCGGGCGATCTCCGCGTCTAGAGGGCCGGGGGCCACTCCATGGGGGAGTGTGAACACGCCGTAAGGTGACACGACGGGCCAGACATCACCGGGCGCGCGAGACGAAGGGGGAGGCGATCGGATGCTGCAGACCGTGACACCGGGCATCGAGGCGGCCCCTCGGGCCCGGCTGCGCTGGTGGACCGAGCTGCCGCTGATCATCCTCGTGTACGCCTGCTACTCGGCGGGCCGGCTGCTGGCGCGGGGCGACGTGGCCGGCGCCGTCGACCACGGTCTGACGATCCTGCGCATCGAGAAGTTCCTGCGCATCAACGCCGAGCACCCGCTCAACCGGCTGTTCACCAGCGAGGCCTGGATCGGCGTCCCGGCCGACTTCTGGTACGCGTCGCTGCACTACCTGGTCACGCCCGCCGTCATGGTCTGGGTGTTCCGGTCGCACGCCGTGCACTACCGGCTGGCCCGCACCTGGCTGATGACGTCGACCTTCATCGGCCTGATCGGTTTCACCCTGCTGCCGACCTGTCCACCCCGCCTGCTCTCCGCCGGCCACGGCTTCGTGGACACGATGGCCCAGTACAGCTCGTACGGCTGGTGGGGCGGTGAGGCGAGCGCCCCGCGGGGCATGGGCGGTATGACCAACCAGTACGCGGCCATGCCGAGCCTGCACGTGGGCTGGGCCCTGTGGTGCGGAGTGCTGCTGTGGCGCTACGGCAGGACGCGTACCGCCAAGGCCGCCGGTGTGGTCTACCCGCTGGTGACGACGATCGTGGTGATGGGCACCGCCAACCACTACTTCCTGGACGCGGTGGCGGGTGCCGCCGTGATGGGCGTCGGACTGCTGCTCGCGCCCTTCGTCTCGCGGATCGCGGAGCGGGCGACGGCGAGCGCGCGGGTCCGGTTCGCGGACGTCCCGGCGGGCTCTGCCGGCGCACAGGCCCCACTTGTCAGTGTCGGATGCAAGACTTCCGCGGGTGAGCACATTCCACGGCAGCGCGAGTCCCGGTTCGCAGACGGAGCCGAACCGAGTGCCTCCCCCACGGACGCGGGGGACGGCGCTCCGGCACCGGCTCGCTGAGCTGCGCGGTCCCGAGATCCCGGCCAAGGCGCTGGATGCCCGCGCCCTGGCGGCCCTTGCCGCCAACCCCGGCTGCGAGCGGCGCGCGATCCTCGACGGCGCCGGGGTGAACAAGACGGCACTGGCGAGCGCGCTGGGCGCGCCGTCCGCGTTCGGGCAGTCGCAGTTCGCCCTGACCCGGGGCAACGCGTTCGAGGCGCGGGTGAAGTCGGACGGCGGCGCGGAGTTGCTGCGGCTGGTGCACGAGAAGCTGAACCGCGGGGCCGAGCCGCCGTCGGCCGCCGAGGTTCCCGACCTCACCGCGATCGGCCCCGAGGGCCGCACGGCACGCACGGAGCTCGCCCTGCGCGAGGCCACCGCGGCCGGCGCCTGGACCCTGCTCGACCACCCGATGCTGGCGCTCGACGTCGCGGGCTCACCCGCGTTCCTGGAGCCGGACGCGGTGGTCGTGCACCCGGACGGCGGCTGGACGGTCGTCGAAATCAAGTCCTTCCCGATGCTGGACGGCTCGGCGGACCCGGCGAAGGTCGGCGCGGCGGCCCGGCAGGCCGCGGTGTACGTCCTGGCGCTGGAGGAGGTCGCCGCCCGACTGGACCCACCGGCGCGCGTACGCCACCACGTCCTGCTGGTCTGCCCCAAGGACTTCTCCAACCTGGCCACCGCCTCCGCCGTCGACATTCGCAAGCAGCGCGCGGTGACCGCCCGTCAGCTGGCCCGTCTCACGCGCCTCCAGGACATCGCGGACACCCTCCCCGAGGACATCTGCTTCTCTCCAGAACTGCCCGGCGAAAAGCTCACGGCGGCCGTCGAGGCGGTCCCGGCGACGTACGCGCCCGAGTGCCTGTCCGCCTGCGAGCTGGCCTTCCACTGCCGCGACCGCTCCCGCACGGCCGGCGCGGTGACCTCCCTCGGCCGCTCGGTCCGCGCCGAACTCGGTGGCCTGACCACGGTCGAGGACGTCCTGGCAGCGGCCCACGGACGGGCCGGCGACCCGGCCGACCCGGCGGTGGCGGCGCTCAGAAGGGCGGCCGAACTGAGGGCGGAAGCCCTCAGGCAGGCGGACGCGCGGGCCTTTGGCCGGGAGGGCACGGCGGCTTCGGCGGCACCGAGCCAGGAGAGCACGGCGCCCGCGGAGGCCCTCCGCGAGCAGGACTCGGCGGCTGCCGTAGGCCCCGGCGCGGAGGACCCGACGGCCGCCGTGGCCCCCGGCGCGGAGGACCCGACGGCCGCCGTGGCCCCCGGCGCGGAGGACCCGACGGCCGCCGTTGCCCCCGGCGCGGAGGACCCGACGGCTGTGACGGCACTCGGGCAGCACAACCCGACGGCTGCGGCGGCCCCAGGCCGGCAGAGCCCGACGGCTGCGGCGGCCACCGGTCAGGAGGGTGCCCCGTGTCGTTGATCGCCACCCTCGCCCGTCTCGAAGCCGTCAGCACCGGCCGGGCCCAGCCCGCAGCCACCGTCCGGCACCGGCGACTGGCCGAGCGGCCGCTCGTCTTCGTGCCGCTGACCACCGCCGGTGAGGCCGGCGCCCCGCTCGGCGCGCTGGTCGGCACCGACCGGAACGCGCCACGGCTGCTGGTCGTACCGCAGCCCCGCGACCGCGACCTCAGGTTCGCGTTCCTCGCCGAACTCGCCGACATCGTCCTGCCGTACGTCGACACGTACGCCTACTCCGTCGAGGCCGCAGAGCGCACCGAGACCGACCCGGAGACCGGCAAGCGGGTCAAGGTCGAGGTGGACCTGTGCACGGACGCCCCGCAGCTGATCGTGCCGAGCCGCGCGGGCGTCGAGTTCGTACGACTGCTCGGCCGCTCCATGCGCTTCAGGCGTACGGCGGAGCAGGACCCGGAGACCCCCTACCCCGCCCCGCCCCGGCTGCCGTTGCTCGGCCGGTGGCTGACCCACTTCGGGGAGCGCGCCCGGGTGCCCGGCTCCTGCCTGCTGCTGGCCATGACCGACGTGCTGGCCCGGCACTGGGCCACCGGCCAGTCCACCCTGGAGGACCAGCACCTCGGAGCCCTGCTCGCCTGGATCGACCCGCCCGAGGGCGTCTGCGGCGCCGAGGCGGCCCTCGAGGCGGAGCTGCGCCGGGACGCGCACGGCCATCTGGTGTGCCCGCCCGCCGGCCCGGCCACCGACCCGGCGTTCGACAACAAACTCCTCGCGCCCGCCATCGAGCGCTACGACCGCGCCCGCACCGCCCTCGCCGCCGCCGAGGACGGTCTGCAGGCCGACGACCGGCTCGGCATCCTCACCGCCGCCGAACGCGAACTGCACTCCCTGGTGGAGAGCCGGACGCGCCCCACCTGGGACGCGGTGTGGCGGGGCCTGGACCTGCTGCGGGCGCTGCCGGAAGGCGCGCACGTCGAGGAGCGGTGGACGCGGGACCGCTGGTCGTTCACCGCCCACCGCGACCGGGTCCTGGCCGGTGAGCCGCCGCAGCCGCGCCGCGACGACGCGGTGACCGCCGCGAACAAGCTCGCCGCGCGCGAGCGCGAGCAGGCCCGCCTGGAGGCCCAGGAGGCACTCGACGACCCGTTGGTCATGGCGGGGCGGCGGCTGTCCGGTGAGGCGTTCGCGGGCGAGGTCACGGATGTCGTCATGGCGTACAGCGAGGGCAAGCGGCCCAGCCCGCGCCCGCTGGTGACCGTCCGCACGGACGACCGGCCGCATCTCGGCGAGCGCGCGAAGGTGTACCGCTCGCTGGGGGGCAAGCCGCAGGCCGCCGAGTTCGTGGGCCTGGAGGCGGAGGACCTGCTGGTCCTGCGGATCGTCGACAAGATGGGCCGCGGCAAGGAGCCCGAGACCGGATCAGTGCCGGAGAAGGGCGACCGGGTCTGCTTCACCCTCTTCGAGCACGAGCAGCGCGGCGGCGCGAAACTGCCCGACCCGGAGGACACCCCGTGGACACACGGCGGGCCGCCGGGCGAGGCGACGGTGCCCGATCCCGACCCCGTGACCGAGGAGGACGTTCTGTGACGACCGGTGCCTTCGATCCCGGGGCCGAGGCCTCCCGCGCCACCGACGCGATCCTCCGCGACACCCTGCACGGCCTGCACCGCGGTGTCGTCGTCGACTCCCCGCCCGGCGCCGGCAAGTCCACCCTCGTGGTCCGTGCGGCGCTGGAACTCGCGGACGCCGGGCGCCCGTTGATGGTGGTCGCGCAGACCAACGCCCAGGTCGACGACCTGGTGCTCAGGCTCGCCGAGAAGAGTCCCGACCTGCCGGTGGGCCGCCTGCACAGCAGCGACAGCGACCCGTACGACAAGGCGCTGGACGACCTGCCGAACGTACGCAAGTCCTCGAAGGCCTCCGATCTCGGCGGGCTCGCAGTGGTGATCTCGACGGCCGCCAAGTGGGGGCACGTGAAGGTCGACGAGCCGTGGCGGCACGCGATCGTCGACGAGGCGTACCAGATGCGCTCGGACGCGCTGCTCGCCGTGGCCGGTCTCTTCGAGCGGGCGCTGTTCGTGGGCGACCCGGGCCAGCTGGACCCGTTCGCGATCGTCGGCAGCGAGCAGTGGGCGGGGCTGTCGTACGACCCCTCGGCCTCCGCCGTGACGACCCTGCTCGCGCACAACCCCGAGCTGCCGCAGCACCGCCTGCCGGTGTCCTGGCGCCTCCCGGCGTCGGCGGCGCCGCTGGTCTCGGCCGCCTTCTACCCTTACACGCCCTTCCGCAGCGGCACGGATCACCATGACCGCCGGCTCGCCTTCGCGGTCCCCTCGGACGGTTCGGGTCCCGACAAGGTGATCGACGAGGCCGCCGTGTCGGGCTGGGGCCTGCTGGAGCTGCCCGCGCGGCACACGCCGCGCACCGATCCCGAGGCGGTGCGGGCGGTGGCGACCGTGGTGCGCCGGCTGGTGGACCGGGGCGGGGCGGCCACCTCGGAGCGCTCCCCCGACCCCACGCCCCTGACCGCCGACCGGATCGCGGTCGGCACGGCCCACCGGGACCAGGCGGCAGCGGTCCGCGCGGCGCTGGCCGAGCTGGGCGTGACGGACGTGACCGTCGACACGGCGAACCGCCTCCAGGGCCGCGAGTACGACGTCACGGTCGTCCTCCACCCGCTCTCCGGCCGCCCCGACGCCACCGCGTTCCACCTGGAGACCGGCCGCCTGTGCGTCCTCGCCTCCCGCCACCGGCACGCCTGCGTCGTGGTCTGCCGCGAGGGCGTCACCGACCTCCTCGACGCCTACCCGTCCACGGAACCCGTCCAGCTGGGGACCGTGGTGAAGTTCCCGGACGGATGGGAGGCCAACCACGCGGTGCTCGCACACCTGGCGGAACACCGGGTCACCTGGCAGCCGTGAACGCGCTGGTCATGCCCACGGACGGGAGGCGCATCACGCGGTGCCGGAGCATTCCGGGGAACATCGCGTGGTCCGCAGACCTTGACTCCGCTGGAGTGTCCATCGACATCGCCGGACTCCCCCGGCCCTCTTGCGTGGGCGCGGGACAATGGAGGGTGGCCCTTCCGAAGGCGGGTCATCCGGTACGTACGAGTGAGGAGAAGACATGGCGGAGCCAACGCCGCGTCGGAACGAACCGCGGCTACGCCCCGCGCCCCTGCTTTTCGAGCCCGCGCAGGCCGCCGAGGACCCCGAGCACTTCTTCGACCTGGAGTCGATCGACGACCCCCGGGCGCTGTTGGCCCGGGCGACGGAACTGACGCAGGCGTTCCGCGCGGCCGCCGACCGTGCCGTGGAGTTCCAGGCGATGGCGGCGGCCCAGCTGGCCGACCCGCGCCGCTTCGACCGGCTGACCCCGGCGGACATCGCCGCGCGGGCTGAGTGGACCGAGGACTACGCGAAGAAGATGGTCGAGTTCGGCCGGGACCTGATGCGCGGTGACGTGGAGGGCCAGGGGACGGCCGACCCCGTCTGAGACATCTTCCCCAGGACTCCCCTGAGCCCGCGCCGTGGCATATGCCAGGTGGGCAAGATACTCCTCCCCGCCCCTTCCCGTCCGGCTTTTCGGCAACTCTGGGGGAGGGAGTGCTCACGGGCCGTAGACATGACCCATGAGCAGTGCAAGAGATATGCGCGACACAGCGGATCCGAGCAGTTCGCGGGACGTTCGCACCGCACGGGACGAGCAGACGCGCGTCACCCCGGACGGAGCGGCCTGGCTCGCCTCGGCCGCGGCCTATCCACGCAGCACCCTCGCGCTCTGGGAGGAGCGGTCGGACGCACCGGTCGTCCTGCCCTGCGGTTCCGCCTTCGACGTGGTCAGCGCGCCCGCGGTCTTCGGTCGCCGTATGGTCGACCGGCTGTGGACGGAGGGCCCGGGATCCGGGCCGGTCGCGGCGTTCCGGGGCCGGATGCTGCTGTTCGCCCCGCCCGGCACGGCACAGCGGCTGCCGTCGCTGCTGCACTGGGAGGAGTTCGGCCGTACGGCCACGATCCCGCCGCTGCTGTGCCACGGCACCGGCGACGCGGTGACCGTCCCCGCGCCGATCACCGTCGGCGACTCCCCCGGCCGCCCCGACGCCCGCTGGCTGGTCGCCCCGGACACCCGGCATCCCTGGCTGCCCGGCCCGGAAATCCTGCTCTGGGCGGCCGTCCGAGCGGCCCGTGCGGCCGTGCGGATATCGATTTTTCCTCCCGCCGATCAGGGTGCTAAGGTCTACGACGTCAGCAGGCGCCGCTAGCTCAGTTGGTTAGAGCAGCTGACTCTTAATCAGCGGGTCCGGGGTTCGAGTCCCTGGCGGCGCACGTTGTGGATAGGCCCCTCGCGGAAGCGAGGGGCCTATCGCGTGTCCGGATCTTCCGGCCCGTGGGCCCGGACTACGTCACCGTGATCTCCACCGTCCACGCCCCCGAAGCCGTCCGCCCCTCCGCCGCCACCCGGACGTTCTCGCCGGGGACCGTGAAGCTCTCGCCGAGGGCGACCGGGGCGTCCGCGAGGGGTGGGTAGACGGAGTTCTCCCAGCAGGCGTCGGTGTGCGGGTGGGCGTCGATCACCTCGATGGGGCCGCGGCCGGACTCGGCGGCGCCGCTGATCCGGTAGACGAGGATGCCGGGCCGGCAGGCCCCCGCGTCGTTGCCCACCGGGCCGCGGGCCTCGAAGGCGAGCGCGCTGTCGGCGCCGGTGCGGACGACCGCGAGCTTGGTCCCCTGGCCGAGTCCGAAGGCCGGCGCCCCGGCCGTACCGACCGTCTCGACGCCCGGCCCCGCACCGAGCGGCTCCAGCGTCAGCCAGGTCGGTCCGCTCCGCTGTACGCACACCACCTGCCTCGGATCCAGCCAGCCGAGCTTCCACTTGTGCCAGCCGAACAGGTCCGGTGCCAGTCCGAACTGGCTGCCCATCAGATCCCAGTCGCCGACGTACGTGTCCCAGTCGCCCTTGCCGTCGACCGGGCGGTGATAGAGGTCCGGCAGGTCGAAGACGTGCCCGGTCTCGTGGGCCAGCACCAGCCGGTCCGGCGGATGCTGTTCGAACACCGTGACGACCCGCCGGATGTCCGTGCCGTCGGCCCGCAGCGGCGTGTCCATGTTGACCACCTTCGTCGCGTCCGAGTCCACGCCGGGCGCGTCCGGGTCGGCGACGAAGTAGACGATGTCGTAGCGCGAGAAGTCGACCCGCGCGTCGGCCGCGGCGAGCGCGTCGCGCAGGTACATGGCCCGGTCCGGTGCGCTCCAGTCGCGCTGTATGGCGTACGAGGCCGACGGCTTCGGCATCCGGATCCACTGCCGCAGCGGATGCGGGCGCAGGGTGAACCGGTCGTAGGAGGCACGCGCGAAGAAGCGGCTGGTGGCCGGGAAGTGGTCGGCGGCCAGCTGGGCGGGGGCGGTGAGGGGGGCCGAGTCGGGGAAGGACAGGAACACCATCACCGCGTCCAGCGCGCGGGTGGGGCGCGGGTAGGCGGCGTTCCAGGTGTCCAGTCCCTCCGCGTGGTGGGCGGCGGTGCGCTGGAGGGCGCAGGGTGCCGCCGAGAACGGCTCGGCGACCGAGGGGCCGGTGACGAGGGAGGTCGCCGCGAGGGCGGAGAGGGTGGTGAACACGGCCGCGGTGCTGCGCAGTCGGGGGCGCGGGAACAGACGCGGCACAGGGACCTCCGGGAACGGTTCACGGGATACCGCACCCAGATTGTGTGAATTTGTCGTACTAAGCCCTGTTTACCTGCACCAGACGAGTGAGAGGGCCGAAGGTCCGCCAGAAGTGACATCCCGAACCGCTCACGGAACGTCACAACTGGTCAGGCGCCTGAAGAAGCCGTCACAGGTCCGAGCAGAAACGATCTGCCAGAACGGCCGATTTGACCGGGAGGCCGGGGAGTGGCTGGTAGGCCCTTGGGGCAGCCTCTATGATCGGCACACTTTCCTGCCGGACAGCGATCGAGTGCACTGCGGGAGCGAGCGGTGAGCGGAACGTCCGAAGGGCCGACGCCCGCGGCAGACCTCGACCGGTCAGCCGTCACAGAGAGTGATGCCATCACGGCTCGCGGTGCCGAGCCCCGGTCCTACCGCTCGGTGTTCACGGGCGCTCCCCTCGCGATGGCCGTGGTCGACCGTGAGGGCCTGGTCGTCGGCGCCAACCTCGCCCTCGGCGATCTGCTGGGCAGCGAGCCGGACGCGCTGACCGGACGGATCGCCGCCGACCTGGTGGACCTGGCCTCCGACGCCCGCACCTGGCACGCCTACCGCGAGGTCCTGCGCGGCCGGCCGGCCCGGCTGCGCTGCACCCGCCGGCTCAAGCACCCCGACGGCCAGCCCCTGTGGGCACAGGTCACGGTCGCTCCCCTCCGGGGCGAGGAACCCGGCACCGTGCTGCTGTCCGTCGCCGACATCAGCGCCCGCCGTGAACTCCAGGCGCGGCTGCGGCACCTGCAGATGCACGACCCGGTGACCCGGCTGCCCAACCGCACCCTGTTCTTCGAGCGCCTGACGGCCGCGCTGGAGGCGGAGGCCTACGGGCAGGGTGGCACCGGCCGGGTCGGCCTGTGCTACCTGGACCTCGACGGCTTCAAGGCGGTCAACGACACTCTCGGCCACCGCGTCGGCGACCGGCTGCTGGCCGCCGTCGCCGACCGGCTCACCCGCTGCGCCGACGAGGCCGGGCGGGGCCGGGTCGGCGCGCCGCTGGTGGCGAGGCTGGGCGGCGACGAGTTCGCGCTGCTCGTCGAGGACTCCACGGGCACCGAGCAGCTCGCCGATCTCGCCGAGGCCGTACTGAACGCGGTCCAGGCTCCCTTCGACCTCTTGGGACAGCGGCTGTCGGTGTCGGCCTCGATCGGCGTGGTGGAGCGCCAGGCGGCGGGCACCAGCGCCACCGCTCTGATGCAGGCCGCCGACACCACGCTGTACTGGGCGAAGGCCGACGGCAAGGCCCGCTGGACCCTGTTCGACCCGGAGCGCAACGCGCACCGCATGACCCGGCAGGCCCTTGCCTCCACACTCCGCCCGGCGATCGAACGCGGAGAGTTCACCCTCGAATACCAGCCACTGGTCCGCATGGAGGACAGCCGGCTGCGGGGCGTGGAGGCGCTGGTGCGCTGGAACCACCCGCAGTTCGGCATGCTGACGCCGAATCGGTTCATCGGACTGGCCGAGGAGGACGGTTCGATCGTGCCGCTCGGCCGCTGGGTGCTGGCCACGGCCTGTCGGCAGGCCCGGCGGTGGCAGGTGGACCACCCCGGCGAGCCGCCGATCTTCGTGAGCGTGAACGTGGCGGTCCGTCAGGTCTGGGACTCCGACCTGGTCGCCGACGTGGCGGACATCCTCGCGGAGACGGGACTGGCGCCGCACCTGCTGCAACTGGAGCTCACGGAGTCCGCGGTGATGGGCTCGGCGGGCCGCCCGCTCCAGGCGCTCCAGGCCCTCAGCGACATGGGCGTGCACATCGCCATCGACGACTTCGGCACGGGTTACTCGAACCTGGCGTATCTGAGCCGGCTGCCGGTGTCGGTGCTGAAACTGGACGGCTCGTTCGTCCGGGGTTTCCAGTACGAGGGTGAGGGGGTGCCTCCCAACCCGGCCGACGAGGTCGTCGTCGAGGCGATGATCCAGCTCGCTCACCGGCTCGGGCTGACGGTCACCGCGGAGTGCGTGGAGACCTCGGCGCAGGCCGCCCGGCTGCGGCGGATCGGCTGCGACACCGGCCAGGGGTGGCTGTACTCACGGCCGGTGCCGCCGGATCGTATCTCCGGATTGCTCGGGGTACGGGTCTGAGGTGCGAGGGCGAGTTCGGATGCGGGTGGCGCCGGCTCAGGCGGCCGGCAGTCCGTAGGCATCCGCGATGAGTTCGTACGACCGCAGGCGTACGTCCCCGCTGTGGGCGTTGGCGGTGATCATCAGCTCGTCGGCGCCGGTGCGCTTGTGGAGGTCGTCGAGGCCGGAGCGGACCTCGTCGGCGGTGCCGTGGATGACGTTGGCGTTCCAGGAGTCGACGAACTCGCGCTCCATCGGGCTGAACTCGTAGGCCTCGGCCTCCTCCGGGGTGGGCACGAGTCCGGGGCGGCCGGTGCGCAGTCGGACCATGTTCAGCGCGGCGGCCAGCACCTGACGGCGGGCCTCCTTCTCGTCGTCGGTGGCGAGGGCGGAGACGCCGATGAGGGCGTACGGCTCGTCGAGGACGGCGGAGGGCTGGAAGGACTCGCGGTACAGGTCCAGGGCCGGGACGGTGTTCTGGGCCGAGAAGTGGTGCGCGAAGGCGAAGGGCAGGCCGAGGGCGCCGGCGAGGCGGGCGCTGAAGCCGGAGGAACCGAGCAGCCAGACGGGCGGGCGGTGCGGGGACTGGACGCCGCCGGGGGAGGTCGCCTGGACCGGGCCGGGGACCGCGTGGATACGGCGGTAGCGGTGGCCGTCCGGGAAGTCGTCGTCGAGGAAGCGGATGAGCTCCGCGAGCTGCTGGGGGAAGTCGTCGGCGCCCTCGTTGAGCCGGTCCGTGCGGCGCAGGGCCGCGGCGGTGGCGCCGTCCGTGCCCGGGGCGCGGCCGAGGCCGAGGTCCACGCGGCCGGGGGCCATCGCCTCCAGCGTGCCGAACTGCTCCGCGATGACCAGCGGGGCGTGGTTGGGGAGCATCACGCCGCCCGATCCGAGGCGGATGCGGGTGGTGTGGGCGGCGAGGTGGGCGAGGATCACGGCCGGGGAGGACGAGGCCACGCCCGGCATGGAGTGGTGTTCGGCGACCCAGTAGCGGTTGAAGCGGCGGGACTCCGCGAGCTTGGCGATCTCGACGCTGGTACGGAGCGCGTCGGTGGCCGTGCGGCCGGCGCCAACGGTGACCAGGTCCAGGACGGAGAGGGGGGTGGGGGCGCTGCCGTGGGTTGTTCCCCGGATCTCGTCTGCCGTTGCCGTCACGGTGGGTGCCTCCTGTTTTGTGCCGTGCACTGTCCTCGCGACGACAACAGGAGAGTGTCTCCGCTTATTCCCGGAGGTGGATCACGTGGCCTTTTCCCATACTTTGACCGTGATATCCACTATCCCGGTTTCAGGATTCACGGAATCCAGCGTGGCCAGAGCCACCCGCCCGCCATCAGTGAACAGGCAGACACTGCGCCCTGCGGCAACCGAGAGCCCCGGCTGGGGTTTGGTCGTGGCGAGCAACTTGCACTCGCTGAAATCCGGTACCTCCCCCTCGGGCACGAGCGCATAGTTGTTGTAGATGAGCGTCGCCTTCTGCCCTTCAAAACCCCAGGGATCGATATCGTCGTCCCCCACCGCGGGAGGTACGAGATCCAGATCGAACCCTTGCTGCTGTGAAAGCAGGGGACCCGACCATTGGACGTTCGGCGACGCCGCATCATGTTCCTCGCCCTGCGCGGCAGGGGCCCCGGTGGCCGTGGCTGTGGCCGTGGCCGTGGCTGTGGCCGTCACGGTCGCCGTCACCGTGGCCGTCGCCCGGGCCGCCACCGGTGATGTGACGCCCGCCGCGGGAAGCCCGATGAAGCCGACCGCGAAGGTGAGAGCACCGACTCCCGCGCTGATCAGGGCCGCTATCGCCTGCCATTTGTGTGCGCTGCCCGGATCCCCCGTTCGTCGCCCGGTCGGCGCGGGCGGCTGTGGCGGACCAGGCGGCAGTGGCGGTGTGAATGACGACATGGACGTCCCCCGATCGCATCCACCGACGATGGCGCAGGCCGCAAGTATGGCGACCCCTCGGCCCTCCGTGTGGCCGAATTCATAAACCTGTCTCTCACGCCTGGACGAGGGGCTCCCGTGTGAACAGTGCGCCCAGCGCCGGTGCGTTCACCCGGCGGTCCGCCAGCCTCAGGGCCTCCCAGACCGTGACCTGGTTCGCGGTGAGGACCGGCTTGCCCAGGTCCTTCTCCAGGGTCGGGATGTGGGCGGCCGTGTGCAGGGCCGTGTCGGGCAGGAGCAACGCCTCCGCGTCGGGGGTGTCCGCCGCCTGGGCCAGGGCGATGACCTCCGCCTCGCCCCACGTGCCGACCTCCGCCGCCGTGATGATGCCGGAGCCGCGGACGCCGGTGACCTCGATGCCGGCCGCGCGGAGGAAGTCGGCGAAGAGATCGGCCACGTCGTCCGGGTAGGTCGCGCCGACCGCGACCCGGCTCACGCCGAGTTCCCGAGCCGCGTACACGAAGGCGAAGGAGGTGGAGGAGGCCGGCAGGCCGGCGGCGCGGGCGAGGGTGCGTACCTGTTCGTGGGCGCCCTCCCAGCCGTGCACGAAACTGCCGCTGGTGCAGGCCCACACCACCGACTCGGCGCCCGACATGCGCAGTTCCTCGACGCCTGCCGCGAGCCGGGGCGCCGAGCCCATTTCGAGGAGGGCGTCGACGCGGTGGGCGTCCTCGCCGATGTCGGTGTGCACCAGGTCCAACCGGATGTCGCTCCCGAGCAGCTGCTCGATGCGTGGATAGTCGTCCTCGGCGGAGTGTCCCGGGTAGAGGAATCCCAGTGCTGTCATGTCGAGCCTTCCTGCTGCTGTTCTTCGTCCGGCAGTCGCGGCACGTCCGGGAGGCCCGGTACGTCCGGCAGTGCGGGACCGAGCCGGGCGGCCGGATCGATCAGCGCCTGGTACGGTCCCACCGCTCGGGTACCCAGTCGGCGCAGCGCCGCCCACATCGTTGCCTGGTTGGCTGAGATCACCGGGATCCGCAGCTCCGCCTCCAGTTGCGGGATCACGTCGTACGTCGGGAGGTTGGTGCAGCTGATGAACAGCGCCTCGGCTCCGCCGCGGACCGCCTTGCGCGCCATGTCCGCCACGTCCCGGTAGGGGACCTTCCAGATGTGCCTGGTCAACCCCATGTACGCACACCCGGTGACGGTGACGCCCGCCTGGGCCACGTACTCCTCCAGCGCGCGGGTCACGGAGACGGTGTACGGCGTCACCAGGGCCACCCGGCGTACGCCGAGCTCCGTCAGCGCCTCCAGGAGCGCCCCGGACGTCGTCACCGACGGCAGGGCACCGGCCAGGGTCATCGCCGCGCACATCGCCCGCTCCCCGGCGATCCCGCCGACGAAACTGCCGGACGTGCAGGCGTAGGCCACCACCTCGGGCTCGACGGCGGTGAGCGTGCGCACCGCGTCGTGCAGGGTCTCGTGCTCGCTGACCAGGCGGGCGAGGTCGAGGCTGACCTCGACCGGGACGTACGGCGTCCGGGTCAGATGGAGGGAGACCTCGTCGGGCACCCAGCGCCACAGCTCGCGGTCGAGGGCGAAGTCGAACGGGGCGACGACCCCGACACCGCGCTGGGGGCGTGGGCCCCCCAGAAAAGAAACGTCCATGACAGACACCGGCCTCACACAGAGGGACCAGGGGACAACGGACCGTGCGCACGCCCGTGTTGACGAAGGTAGGTTCGGGTGCGAGCGTGGTCAATCCGCCCTTGTCACGCCCGCGTCACGCATCGGTGACCCGCTCGTGTCCGTCCCACGTCAGACGGCTGTCAGCGCCCGAGAAACGGTTCGAGAAATGCCCGCTTCCGCGTCCCCTTCCGACGCCGCCAGGCCGCCCACCCTGCTCGTCCTGGACACCGACCCGCTGCCCCGGCTCGGGAAGCTCACCGGCCGCGCCCGGATCGAGCACGCGGACGAGCGCACCCTGGCCGAGCGGCTGCCGTCCGCCGATGTGCTGCTGGTGTGGGACTTCGCCTCGCACGCGGTGCGCGCGGCCTGGCCCGGCGAGGGGCCGCGGCCGCGCTGGGTGCACACGGCGAGCGCGGGCGTGGACCACCTGATGTGTCCGGAACTCGCCGCCTCGGACACGGTGGTGACGAACGCGCGGGGCGTCTTCGACCGGCCGATCGCCGAGTACGTCGCCGCGCTGGTGCTGTCGATGGCCAAGGACCTGCCGCGGACCCTGGAGCTGCAACGGAACCGCACCTGGCGGCACCGGGAGTCGCAGCGGGTGGCCGGCACGCGCGCGTGCGTGGTCGGAGCCGGGCCGATCGGACGGGCGATCGTCTCCACGCTGAAGGCGCTCGGCATCACCGCCGCCCTGGTGGGCCGCACCCCGCGCACCGGCGTCCACGGCCCGGACGACCTGGACCGGCTGATCGCCCGCGCGGACTGGGTGATCGCGGCGGCGCCCCTCACCGAGCAGACGCACGGCATGTTCGACGCGCGCCGCTTCGGCATGATGCAGCCGTCCGCCCGCTTCATCAACATCGGCCGGGGACAGCTGGTCGTCGAGGACGCGCTGGTCGAGGCGTTGACCAAGCACTGGATCGCGGGCGCCGCCCTGGACGTCTTCGAGCACGAGCCCCTCACCCCCGACAGCCCGCTGTGGCAGGTCCCGAACCTGATCGTGTCCCCGCACATGAGCGGTGACACGGTCGGCTGGCGGGACGAACTGGGCGCACAGTTCGTGGAGTTGTACGAGCGCTGGGAGGCGGGCAGATCGCTGCCGAACGTGGTGGACAAGCAGCGCGGGTATGTACCCGGACACTGACGTCCTACGGAGGGGCCGGATGACGGAGCTCACCGAACTGACCGCACTACAACTCGTCGACGGCTACCGCAAGGGCGACTTCAGCCCCGTGGAGGCGACCCGTGCGGCCCTCGACCGGGCGGCGGAGATCCAGCCGGAGGTGAACGCGTTCGTACGGCTCACCGCGGACGACGCCCTCGCGCGGGCCCGGGAGTCGGCCGACCGATGGCGCGTGGGTGAGCCGGCGGGGCTGGTGGACGGGGTGCCGGTGACGGTGAAGGACATCCTGCTGCAGCGCGGGACGCCGACCCTCAAGGGCTCGCGGACCATCTCCGAACAGGGCCGTTGGGACGAGGACGCTCCGTCGGTGGCCCGGCTGCGCGAGCACGGTGCCGTCTTCATCGGCAAGACCACGACCCCGGAGTTCGGCTGGAAGGGCGTCACCGACTCCCCGCTGACCGGGGTGACCCGCAACCCGCACGACCCGACCCGCACCGCGGGCGGCTCCAGCGGCGGCGCGGCGGCGGCCGTGGCCCTCGGCGCGGGACCGCTCGCCCTCGGCACCGACGGCGGCGGCAGTGTCCGCATCCCGGCCGCGTTCTGCGGGATCTTCGCCCTGAAGCCGACGTACGGCCGGGTGCCGCTGTACCCGGCGAGCGCCTTCGGCACCCTCGCCCATGTGGGCCCGATGACCCGGGACGCGGCGGACGCGGCCCTGCTCCTCGACGTCATCGGCAACCCGGACTCCCGGGACTGGTCGGCGCTGAGTCCCGCTCCCGGCGCCTTCTCGGCGGGACTGCCGGGCGGGGTGCGCGGGCTCAGGGTCGCCTACTCGCCGTCCCTCGGCGGTCAGGTGGCGGTGCAGCCGGCGGTCCAGGCGGCGGTGCGGCGGGCCGTGGAGCGGCTCGTGGAGCTCGGGGCGCACGTCACGGAGGCCGACCCCGATCTCACGGACCCGGTGGACGCCTTCCACACCCTGTGGTTCAGCGGCGCGGCCCGGGTGACGCAGTCCCTGGGACCGCGGCAGCGGGAGCTGCTCGACCCGGGGCTGCGGGAGATCTGCGACCGGGGCGCCCGCTACAGCGCCCTGGACTATCTGGCCGCGGTCGACGTCCGGATGGAGCTCGGCCGCCGTATGGGCCGCTTCCACGACTCCTACGACCTGCTGGTCACCCCGACGCTTCCGATCACCGCGTTCGAGGCGGGCGCCGAGGTGCCGAAAGGTTCCGGCCACCGACGCTGGACGGGGTGGACGCCATTCACGTACCCCTTCAACATGACCCAGCAGCCGGCCGCCTCCGTCCCGGTGGGCACGGACGGCGACGGACTGCCTGTGGGGCTCCAGCTGGTGGCCGCCCGGCACCGCGACGACCTGGTGCTCCGGGCGGCCCACGCCCTGTACGAGGCGGGGGCCGGGATCACGCCCGGCGGAAGCTGAGGCTCTCCCCCGCCGCCCCGGTCCGCCACAGGTCGTTGCACCCGTCCGCGAGCTCCGGCAGGCCCTCGACGATCTGGCCCCAGACGATGCCCGGCACCCAGCCGACGTCGGCGTTGAGGAGCAGGTTGTTGCGCTCGTAGAACAGGGCCAGGTCGACGACCGTCGTGCCGGGCCGGACCTCTCGGTCGTAGCCGTAGGCCTTGGTGCCCAACTCCGCGCCCGCGAAGGAGAAATAGCAGAGATCGCCGGGAATCGGGGTGACTGTCGGATTTTCCAGGGGTGGCTCTGATGTCGCGAAAGGCGGGAACAGGGCGTAGATCTCGTTGCGTGCGTATTTGGCGTGATAGACGTCTCCGGCGAGCGGAAGGGCATCCCAGACGGCCGCGCAGGTGACCGGCGCGCGATCGTCGAGCAGCTTTGCCGTGGCGGTGATTCCGCGCTTGACCAGCGAGACTTCGATATATCGGTCGGCCATGCGTTCCATGGTCCCCCGGCAGTCAAGAGGGCCCGGCCGAAGATCGGGGCTGAAATCGGCCTGCATAACTCGCATGCTCTCGGGTAGCTGCGCCGCCATGGCTCCACCTACGGAACATGGCGCACACACGTCCGGACCCACACGCCGGTCGCTGCTCGCGGGGGTGGCGGCGCTCGGCGCGTTGGGTGCGGCGGGCTGCTCGCGCGTGGCGACCGCCTCGACCACCGAGGGCGGTGATCTCCTCGGCCGGCTCAAGGCCGCCGGTGTCGTACGGCTGGGAATCGCCGGTGAGATCCCCTTCGGGTACATCGACAAGAACGGCGACCTGACCGGCGAGGCACCCGAACTCGCGCGGGTCATCTTCAAACGGCTCGGGATCGACAAGGTGCAGCCGGTGCCGACGGAGTTCGGCTCGCTGATCCCCGGGCTGAACTCGCAGCAGTTCGACGTCGTCGCCGCCGGGATGTACGTCAATCCCGAGCGCTGCGCGCAGGTCATCTTCGCCGACCCCGACTACCAGATGCTCGACTCCTTCATCGTGCGCAGGGGCAACCCGAAAGGCCTGCACGACTACAAGGACATCGTCGAGAAGAAGGCCAAGTTCGCGACCGGTACGGGATACGCGGAGATCCAGTACGCCGTCGAGGCCGGGTACAAGGAGAGCGACATCCTGATCGTGCCGGACCAGGTCGCCGGGCTGAACGCGGTGGAGGCCGGGCGTGTCGACGCCTTCGCCGGGACCGCGCTGACCACCCGTGAGGTGGTGAAGAAGTCCAGCAAGGCGGAGGCCACCAAGGCCTTCACGCCGCTCGTCGACGGCAAGCCGCACGTCGACGGGGGCGCCTTCGCGTTCCGGCCGACCGAGACCGGGCTGCGGGACGCCTTCAACGTGGAGCTGCGGAAGCTGAAGAAGAGTGGGGAGTTGTTCCGGATCCTCAAGCCCTTCGGGTTCACCGAGGCCGAGATGACCGACCTCACCGCGAAGGAGCTGTGCGGCGGATGACCTCCGGACTGTGGGAACTCGTACTCAAGGGCATATGGACCACGGTCCAGTTGCTCGTGTTCAGCGCGCTGCTGGGCGCGGCCGTCGCCTTCGTCGCGGGTGTGGCCCGCACCCACCGGCTGTGGATCGTGCGCTTCCTCGCGGGCCTCTACACCGAGGTGTTCCGCGGGACCTCCGCGCTGGTGATGATCTTCTGGGTGTTCTTCGTGCTGCCGATCGCCTTCGGCTGGCAGCTGGTGCCGATGTGGGCGGGCACGCTCGCGCTCGGGCTGACCTACGGGGCGTACGGCTCGGAGATCGTGCGCGGTGCGCTCAAGGCCGTCGACCCGGCTCAGCAGGAGGGCGGGATCGCGCTGAGCTTCACGCCCTGGCAGCGGATGCGGCTGATCCTGCTGCCGCAGGCGGTGCCGGAGATGATCCCGCCGTTCTCCAACCTGCTGATCGAACTGCTCAAGGGCACCGCGCTGGTGTCGGTGATGGGCATGGGCGACCTGGCGTTCAGCGGCAACCTGGTGCGCCTCGCGCTGCAGGAGAGCGCGGAGATCTACTCGTACCTGCTGGTGATCTACTTCGTGATCGCCTTCCTGCTCACCCGGCTGATGCGCGGGCTGGAGAAGAAACTGAAGGCGGGCGTCGGGAAGGCGCCGCAACGCGAGGTGTCCGCGCATGAGCTGAAGCGCGCGGAGACGACCGGGGTCGGCGCGGCCGGAGGTGCCTCGTGAAGTGGGACTGGGACGCGGTGAGCGGCTTCATGCCGCACTTCTGGGACGGTCTGCTGGTCACCCTGCAGGCGCTGGCGCTGGGGTCGGTCATCTCCTTCCTCCTGGGCCTGGTGTGGGCGCTGCTGATGCGCACGCCGACCCGCTGGGTGCGCTGGCCGGTCGGGGTGATCACGGAGTTCGTGCGCAACACCCCGCTGCTGGTGCAGCTGTTCTTCCTCTTCTACGTGCTGCCCGAGTGGGGCGTGACCCTGTCGGCGCTGACCACCGGCGTCATCGGGATCGGCCTGCACTACTCGACGTACACGATGCAGGTCTACCGGGCCGGTATCGAGGCGGTGCCGGCCGGCCAGTGGGAGGCGGCGACCGCGCTGAACCTGCCGGTGGCCCGGACCTGGCGGGTGGTGATCCTGCCGCAGGCGATCCGCCGCGTGGTGCCGGCGCTCGGCAACTACGTGATCGCGATGCTCAAGGACACGCCGATGCTGATGGTGATCACGGTGCTGGAGATGCTCGGGCAGGCGCGGCTGTACTCCCAGGAGCACTTCCAGTTCACCGAGCCCCTGACCGTGATCGGCGTGGCCTTCATCGTCATTTCCTATCTGGCCTCCCTTCTCCTGCGAGCACTGGAGCGACGTCTTGTCCACTGACGCCCCCCTCATGAAAGAGCCCGACGCCCACTCCAACCCGCCGGTGGACGGCAGCGAGCTGATCCGGCTGGACCACGTCACCAAGCGGTTCGGGTCCAACACGGTCCTCGACCGGCTGGACTTCTCCGTGGACTCCGGCAAGCACGTCACGCTGATCGGGCCGTCCGGCTCCGGCAAGACGACGATCCTGCGGCTGCTGATGACGCTGACCAAGCCCGACGAGGGCACGATCACCGTCGACGGCCAGCAGCTGTTCCCGGCGCCGGAGAAGCAGGTCCGCGAGGTCCGCAAGAAGATCGGGATGGTGTTCCAGCAGTTCAACCTGTTCCCGAACATGACGGCCCTCAGGAACATCACCGAGGCACCCGTCACCGTCCTCGGGATGTCCCGGGACGAGGCGGACGAACGGGCCCGCGACCTGCTGGACCTGGTGGGCCTGGCCGACAAGGCCGACGCCCGGCCGAGCCAGCTGTCCGGCGGGCAGCAGCAGCGGGTGGCGATCGCGCGGGCGCTGGCGATGCGGCCGCAGGTGCTGCTCCTCGACGAGGTGACCTCCGCGCTGGACCCGGAGCTGGTCGCCGGTGTCCTGGACGTCCTGCGGGACATCGCCCACTCCACCGACATCACGATGCTCTGTGTGACCCACGAGATGAACTTCGCCCGGGACATCTCCGACCAGGTCCTGATGTTCGACTCGGGCCGGGTCATCGAGTCCGGGCCCCCGGAGAAGATCTTCGGCGAGCCCGAGCACGACCGGACGCGGGAGTTCCTCGGGGCGGTGCTTTGATCTCCGAGGGCTCCTCGGTTTCCGCGATCCTCCAGGCCCTCCGAGCCCTCCCATGGGTGAACGAGGTTCAACTTCCGAGGTCCCGGCGCTGGGTCCTGCCCCTGGCACATGACAGAGGGCAGCGGCCCTGCTGAGAGCGGCCCGGGCCCCTGGCAATCTCCTCAACAACCGCTCGCCGCAAGCCTCTTGCCGGTTATCGTGGAAGGGATTCGCTGTCCGGATTACGGCCCAGTCGTTGAGCGACCGAGCGAGCGCAGGGGGAACACCGTGGCGCTGATGCACGAGCCGACCGCGCCGGACCACTCGACCCAGGACGCCCTGCGCGTCCTGGAGACCGTGGCACGGCACACCACCGGAGTCACCGACAGCCGGCTCGCCCGCCTGACCGGCATCGACCCGGAGCGCCTGACCACGCTCCTGAGGATGCTGCGCCGCGAGGGCTACGTCGAGCAGGTCACCGACGGCGCCTACGTGATCGTTTCAGAATGGCGGTTGCGCCGGTCGCGGCCTCACGCCGGCGGGCCCTCCCCGAGCAGTTCTGCGACCCGCTGAGCGACCTCGTCTGGTGGC
>NZ_JOEV01000013.1 GCF_000721105.1 Streptomyces cellulosae | reverse complement strand
GGCACCCGTACCACGCATGACCGCCTCGACATCGACGCCATCAACAAACACCTCACCGCCTGATAGCCATCGGCGGAACTTGTGCGGTGCAGCACTAGCCGGATAAGCGTTTGTGAGGGGCTGGTGCACGCGGACGGGAACTGCCCGAAGTGAAAACGGCCCGATGGAACCGCCGAACTCACTCACCTGCAGGCGTGGCGACTGGCATCCGTCTGGAAGTGACCCGTCCGGGGTGTGTCGTCGGGGCACGTCCGTGCCGGACAACACACCCGGTCGCCCCACGAACGTGGCGATGACCTTCTCTGTGGAACCGGTCGTGTGGGCCGTCTGAAAACGGCCCCGAACGTGTAGCGGCCCCACAAGGGCACTCGGTCTCTCGTGTGCTGACCTGAACGGCTCCGGGCCTGATGGAGGCTCGGGCCCGCCCGTCTCTGGCAACTCCATTCAGCTTCTGCAGATGGACCAGGGCCTGTCCGATCGGCGGGGAGTGATCACCGGACAGGCCCTGGCGTATGGGGGCGCGACCAGGCGCGCGGGGGAGGCCGGCTGGGGCGATCCCGTAGCCGTACGACAGTCAATCCAGATGCAGCAGGACCGTGGTGTCCGGCGGCAGCATCCCGTCCTTGGTCAGCGGTCCTGAGGCGAGCAGGGGGTTGGCGGCGTCGGGGAGCGGGACCGGCTGGTCGGAGAGGTTGACCGCGCACAGCAGGCCAGTACCGCGTTCGAAGAGGAGCGTGCCGGGCGGGCTGTCCACCCAGCGGAACCCCTCGCCCCGCAGGTCGGGGCTGGTGCGGCGCAGGCGCAGGGCGGAGCGGTAGAGCTGGAGCATGGACGTGCGCTCGGCCTGGTTGGCTTCGGCGGTGTAGGACTTCCAGCCGGCGGGCTGGGGGAGCCAGGGCGTGGCGGACACGAACGTGCCGAAGCCGAAGGGCGGGGTGTCGCCGGTCCAGGGGAGGGGGACGCGGCAGCCGTCACGGCCTCGGATCGTGTGGCCGGAGCGTTCCCAGGTAGGGTCCTGGAGCGCCGACTCGGGGAGGTCTTCGACCTCGTACAGGCCGAGTTCCTCGCCCTGGTAGATGTAGGCGCCTCCGGGCAGGGCCAGCATCAGCAGGGCCGCCGCTCGGGCGCGGCGGGTGCCGAGGGCGAGGTCGGTGGCGTGGCCCTGGTCAGAGGCCGGGGTCGTGACGCCGGTGTGGGCGCGGCCGTAGCGGGTGACGTGGCGGGCTTCGTCGTGGTTGGAGAGGACCCAGGTGGCGGGGGCGCCGGCCTTCGCTAGATCGGTGATCGTGCGGTCGATGACCTCCCTCAACTTGTCCGCCTCCAAGGCGCACTTGAGGAAGTCGAAGTTGAAGGCGGTGTGGAGTTCGTCAGGGCGGAGGTAGTCGGGCATACGGCCGGGGCGGACGTGGGCCTCGGCGACGAAGACGCGGGGGTCGGGGTAGCTGTCGGCGATGGCCCGCCAGTTACGGAAGATGTCGTGGACGCCGTCGCGGTCCCAGTGCGGGTGGTTCTCCTGGCCCTCGGCGGCGATGACGGAGAACTCCGTCAGGCCGAGGTCCGGGAGGGCCGGGTCCTTGACCATGCCGTGGGCGACGTCGATGCGGAAGCCGTCGACGCCCAGGTCGAACCAGAAGCGCAGGATCGACTCGAACTCGGCCCGGACCTCGGCGTCGTCCCAGTTTAGGTCGGGTTGTTCTGGGGCGAAGAGGTGGAGGTACCACTGGCCGTCCGGTGTACGGGTCCAGGTGGGGCCGCCGAAGGCCGCGTGCCAGTCGTTGGGGGGCTCGCTGCCGTCCTCCCCTTTCCCGTCGCGGAAGATGAACCGGTCGCGTTCCGGGGAGCCGGGCAGTACCGCCAGCGCCTCCTGGAACCAGGCGTGTTGGTCGGAGACGTGGTTAGGAACGATGTCCAAAATCACCCGAAGGCCCAGTTCGTGAGCCTCGGCGATCAGCTTCCGGGCCTCGTCGAGGGTGCCGTAGGTGGGGTGGATGTCGCGGAAGTCGGAGACGTCGTAGCCGCCGTCGGCCAACGGGGACGGGTACCAGGGGTTGATCCAGATCGCGTCGACACCGAGGTGGGCCAGGTAGTGCAGGTGGGAGCGGAGGCCGGCGATGTCGCCGGTTCCGTCACCGTCGCCGTCGGCGAAGCTGCGTATGTACACCTGGTAGATGACCGCGGAGCGCCACCAGAAGTCGTTCGCGGTGTCGTTCGGGACGTCGTTCGCTGGGGGCGGGTTGTTCATGTGGCTCGGTCCTGTCGGAGGGGGTGCGTGGCCCGCACCGCCCGCGCATTGATCACGACGATCTCGGGTGCTCGCCGGCTATCCCTTGGTCGCGCCTGCCGTGCCGCCGCGAACGAAGTGCCGTTGGAAGGCGAAGAAGACCAGTGCCACGGGGATGGTCATGAGCAGGGTCGCCGCGAGCTTGATCGGGTACTGGTTGCCCAGGCCCAGCTGGCCGGAGACGAGCGAGGCCACTCCGCTGGTCAGGGTGTTCAGGTCCGGGCTCTGCCGGGACACGATGAAATGCGGCAGTTCGTTCCACGATCCCTGGAACGACAGGATGGTCAGGGTGATGAGCGCCGGCCGGGCCATGGGCAGCACGATCGACCAGAAGATCCGGAAGGTGCTCGCGCCGTCGATCCGGGCCGCTTCCTCGACGCTGACGGGGATCGACTCGAAGAACTGCTTCATGATGAACACCCCCGCGGCGTCGGCAAGGAGCGGCACGATCATGCCCGAGTAGGAGTCGTACATCCCGAGCTGGTTGAGGACGAGGAACTTCGGGATGAGCAGAACGACGCCGGGCACGGCCATGACCGCGATGACGGCGGCGAACAGTGCTCCGCGACCGGGGAAGCGCAGCCGGGCCAGCGCGTATCCGGCCAAGGAGTCGAAGAACACACGGCCCGCGGTGACGAAGAGCGAGACGACGACGGAGTTCGCGAACCAGCGTGGGTAGTCCGCTTCGGCGAGCCGGCTGAATGCCGCTGTCGTGAAATGTTGCGGCCACAGCGACAGCGGGTGGCTGGTGGCGTCCGCGTCGGTCTTGAAGCTCGTCGCGAGCTGGATGAGGAAGGGGTAGATGTAGAGCAGCGCGATGGCGACGAGGGCGGTGTAGCCGAGCACGCGGGTGAGGGCGGTGCCATGGCGGGTGCGTGAGGATATGCCTGCGCGGCGGGGTGTGCCCGTGCCGTCCGCGTCGGCGTGCTGGTGCTGTGTGCTCATCGCGTGCCTCCGTGGAGGTGGGCTGTGGCCGCCGGTGCGGCTGCGGTGGTGGGCGCGGTCGCTTCGAAGGCGGGCTGTGCGGGGTGGGCGGTCTCGGCGGTCCGGGTCATCAGATCGCCTCCGTGGTCGGGCCGGACCCGGAGCGGGCCGCTTTCGCCGCGCGCCGTGTGGCTGCCTTGGCGCGGGCCTCGTCCTTGTCGCGCAGGACGAACCGCTGGATGAGCGTCAGCGCGACGATGATCGCGAAGAGGATGAAGGCGATGGCACTGCCTTGTCCCCACTCGTTGTCGATGAACGAGGACTGGTAGGACAGGAACGCCGGAGTCATCGTCGTCTTGCCCGGTCCGCCCCGGGTCATGACGTAGATCTGGTCGAAGACCTGCCAGGTGCCGATGAGCCCGAGGGTCAGGACGAGGAAGAGGGTCGGCTTGAGCATGGGCAGCGTGACGTGGCGGAACCGCTGCCAGCGCCCGGTGCCGTCGATCTCGGCGGCCTCCTCGACTTCGAGGGGGATGTCCTGCAGCGCGGCGAGGAACATGAGCATGAACGTGCCCGCCGTCGTCCACACCACCAGCACGATGATCGCGCACATGGCCACGCTGGGGCCGGAGAACCAGTCCCACAGGGACAGGCCGCCGACGGTGGTGTCGGCGAGTGCGGCCGGCGGCGCGTCGTTGTTCACGCCGAAGGCGCCGAGGGCGAGATGGATGATGCCGCGCGGATCGGCGAACCAGGCCGGTCCGTCGACTCCGACCTTCGCCAGCAGGGCGTTGACGACCCCGCTGGAGGAGAAGATGAACAGGAAGACGACCGAGATCGCGACCGAGCTCGTCACCGACGGGAAGTAGTACGCAGTGCGGAAGAATCCCTTGCCTTTCAACCGCCTTCCGTTGACCAGGAGCGCCAGACCGAGCGCGAGCGCGGTCTGCAGCGGGACGACGAAGAGCACGTAGTAGCCGTTGTTGCGCAGGCTCATCATGAAGTCGCTCTGCGTCAGACCGGGCTCGGTGACCAGCGGCGCGTAGTTCTGCCCGCCGACGAAGTGCACGCCTGAGGACAGCGGGCTGCCCTGGCCGTTCCAGTCGGACAGGCTCACCCAGAGCGCCATGAGAATCGGCACGACCAGGAAGAGACCGAGCACGACGAGGACGGGTGAGACGAACAGCCAGCCGGCGAGACCTTCCCGGCCCCGAATACCGCCACTGGGGGCCCGGCCAGGGCGGCCTCGGCGTCCGCGGGCCTTGGCAGCGGCTACCGTGCGGGCCGGTGCCGGGCCGCTGCCCGGGCCCTGTGCGGGCCCGGGATTCGGTTCACTCATCGCAGGTTCACTCTCGCTTTGTTCGCGTCCGGGTGGTCCGGGTGATCCCGGGTTACTGGCCTACGACCGCCTGCGCGTTCTTCTGCAGCCGCGCGAGGATCTGCTTCGGGTCGCCGTCGGGCAGGGACTGAAGGCCGGTGTCGAAGTCGGCGAGCACCTGGTCGATCTTCGCCACGTTCACCGGGGCCTGGGCGTTCGCGGCGCCGTCGATGAACGCCTTGTCCTGCGGGAACTGGGCGACGTAGTCGGCCGACGCGGACTGCCGCGACGGCATCACGCCGATCGCCTTGGCGAAGGTCAACTCGGCTTCCTTGGCGGTCATCGCCTTGACGAAGTCGATGGCCGCGGCCTTGTGCTTGCTCTTGGCCGCGATGCCCCAGCACTGGGTGAAGGCGAGCGTGCCCTTGCCCGCGGGTCCGGCGGGCAGCGGGACCGTCTTGTACTTGACCCCCGGGTAGTCGCTCTTCATGGCGCCGGCGATCCAGTTGCCCTCGATCGTCATGGCCGCCTTCTGCTTGCCGAAGGCTTCACCTGACCAGCCGGAGTCGAGCTGCTTTGGGTACTTCGTCGAGCCGTCCGCGAGCAGCGACTTCACGAAGTTCAGGGCCTTGAGGTTCTCGGGTGAGTCCGCGGTGACCTTGGTGGCGTCCTTGTTCGTCACCCATCCGCCTGCCTGGACCATGAAGGCGCCGATCCGGTCACGCGTGTCGCCGAGCGCGAGGCCGACCTGCTTGCCCGTGGTCAGCTTCTTCGCGACGGACGCCAACTGCCCCCAGGTGGTGGGGATGTCGCCGTCGGTCAGGCCGGCCTTCGCCCACGCCGTGGTGTTGATCTGCAGACCGAGGGTGGAGAAGTCCTTGGGGATGCAGTAGAGCTTGCTCTTGTAGGTGAAGGCCTGCCGCAGCGCGGGGTAGAAGTCGTCCTTGCCCGCGAAGCTGTCGCCGTACGGTTCGAGACTGCCCGCGCTCGCGTACGTCGCGAAGCGGCCGGCGTCGACGTAGAAGACGTCCGGCGGGTTGTTGGACGCGAAGCCCTGGCCGAGCTGCTGGTCAATGTTCTGCGCTTGCGTGACGGTCGCCTTGTTGCCGGACTTCGTCGCCCACGCGCTGGCCGCGTCCGTGACAGCGTTCTTCTCGGCGTCGCCGCTGGCGGCGATGAGGACCTTGATCGAGGCGGGGCCGGACGACGCCTGACCGTCCGCCTTGTCGGTGTCGTCGAACCCACTGCCACCACAGGCCGACAGGCTCAGCGACAGCAAGGCGACGCCACCAACGGCCCAGCGGGTACGCGGATTTCTCATGATAAATCTCCTTGGACAGAACCGGCCTGACGCGCCGGTGGTAGAGGGGACCGCATCCCGTCGCCGCACTGAGGGCTGTGAGCGGGATCGCGAGGTGGGCCGGGCGGCTACTGAGCCGCCGGCGAAGGGGAGGAAGATTCGGTTGTGGCGGTGCGGCTCAGCCGCTCGCGCGGACGACGAGTCGGGGCGGCAGCAGGACAGGGGTGGGCGGAACGGCCGGCGGTTCGGGAGTCGCCAGCAGTTCCTGGAGCATCCGCAGGCAGGCGGCGGCAGCCTCGTCGTAGGGCTGCGCCACGCTGCTCAGGCCGACGACCCCTGCAGTCGGGGAGTCGTCGAAGCCGACCACCGCGACATCGACCCCGGGGCGCAGTCCACGCGTGGTGATCTCGGTCCAGGCCCCCAGGGCCAGCGAGTCGCTCGCGCAGACGATCGCGGTCGGCGGAACGGGCAGGTCGAGCATCGCCGCGGCCGCCTGACGTCCGGTGTCGAGCCCATCGGGGACGCCCGCGTCGTAGCCGGCCGGGGTGTCGATCCCGGACACGGCGAGGAGCGCGGACCAGCCGCTGCGCCGATCGTCACCGACTTCTAAACCTTCCGGCCAGCCGAGGAAGGCGATCCGCTGGTGACCGGTCTCGATGAGGTGCCGGGTCGCGGCAAGGGTTCCTTGCGCGCCGTCGACATCGACCCAGCCGTGCCGCTCGGCGGCCTCGGGTTCAGCCCCCCAGGGGCGGCCGAAGGTCACGAACGGCACCCGGCGCTCGGTCAGCCACGCGGTCCGGCGGTCGCCGGCGTGAGTGGCGTGCAGGACGAAGGCGTCGAGATCGTGATCGTCGAGAAGCTGTTCGTACAAGGAGCACTCGTGTTCGTCGTCGGTCGCCGTGAACACCACGATCCGGTAGCCGGCCTCCTGGGTACGGGCGGTCAGCGACTGCAGGAAGTGAGCCAGGACGGCGCCGTTGACGCCGTCGCGCGGCGGCTCGATGCGCGCGCCGATCAGACGGGAACGCCGGGTCCGCAGCGTCCGGGAAGCCTGGTTCGGGCGGTAGTTGAGTTCCTTGATGGCGGCCTGCACGCGGGCCAGGGTCTCTGGACGCACCCGGTGCGGTGCGTTGATGACGTTGGACACGGTCTGTGTCGACACGGAGGCATGCCGCGCCACGCTCTCGAGTGTTACTCGCGCCATCGCGAAACCACCTCCATGAATCCACTGCGCCGCAGCGTATCCGCCGTTCCGAGACTGCTGTGCGTCGCCGTCCCGCTTCGATTTGAACGTTAAATTTAGCGTTCCAATCGGTTACTGTGGCGATCGGCGCCCGGACTGTCAAGAGTCGGCGCAGTCACGAATCGCCCTCACAAACCGCCCACGAGACACGAGGGCACCGGACGGAGCTTCCATGACTTCACCCGAGCGGCAGCCGCTCTTGCACGACCTCTCGGTCACTCTCGCCGCCCCGACGGTCGTCCTGTCCCGGCCGGACGGCGACCTCGACGCCGCCGCTCCCGGGGCCGCCGTGCATGGGGTCTTCCACGCGGACGTGCGCGCGGTGAGTCTGCTGCGCGTGACGCTGCGACCCGATCACGCACCGTCCGGCGAGCACGCGGGGGAGACCCTTCCTGCTGCCGGCGGGGAGGGCGAGGGCGCGGGCGGGATCGCGGGTGCGGGCTGGCAGCCGGTGATCTCGGTCATGAACGCAACGGACGGACCGGGCCGCAGCCGTTTCGTCGGCCTGGTGCAGGCGCTCGGCGACGCCGTTCCCGACCCGACCGTGCGGGTCGACCGGCGGCGCAGCGTCACTCCCGGCCGACTCACCGAACATCTGACCGTCCTCTCCACCGCGACGACGCCGGTGCATCTCGCCGTCCGGGTCGAAGCCGCCGGGGACCTCGTGACACTGGATCACACCAAGGCAGGCCGGGCGCCCCGGCCTCCTGCCACGGTGACGAGTCAACTGCAGTCCGGCCAAGGTGTGTTGAGCTGGAGCGACGGGACAGTCGCCGTTGCCGTCAGCGCCCCTGGCGCGACACCCGACGCCGAGCGTTCCACGCTGACCTGGACCCTCACCGTCAAGCCCGGCGAGAGCGCCGATCTGTTCCTGACCGTCGAGGTCTCGGAGCCCGACGCGGTCGTCAAGGCCGCTGATCCCCGGCCCACTTGGCGGCGTCCGGATATCACGGCCGACGACCGCCGCCTGCCCGCCCTCGTCGCGCAGAGCCTGGACGACCTCCACTCACTGCGCATGACCACGGCCGCATCGCCCGGCGACACCTTCCTCGCCGCGGGCATCCCCTGGTTCTTCACGCTCTTCGGCCGAGACAGCCTGTGGGCCGCACGGATGCTCCTGCCCCTGGGCACCGACCTCGCCCTGGGCACTCTGCGCACCCTGGCTGCCCAGCAGGGCACCCGCACCGATCCGGCGGCGGAGGAAGAGCCGGGCAAGATCCTCCACGAGGTGCGGCGCGACGTCTTCGACGACGGCATGGGCCTTCGCCTCCCGCCCGTCTACTACGGCACGGTCGACGCGACCCCCCTGTGGATCTGCCTCCTTCACGACGCATGGCGCTGGGGTCTCCCCGCCGCCGACATCGAACCGCTGCTGCCCGCGCTCAAAGCGGCCCTCGGCTGGATCGACGCCGCCGCCCGGGCCGGTGACGGGTTCCTCTCCTACATCGATCACAGCGGCACCGGTCTGTCCAACCAGGGCTGGAAGGACTCCGCGGACGCCGCCCGGTTCGCCGACGGCCGCCTCGCCCAAGCACCCCTGGCTCTCGCCGAAGTACAGGGCTACGCCTACGAAGCGGCCCTCGCCGGAGCGGCACTCCTCGACGCCTTCGACCTGCCCGACGGCGAACGCTGGCGGACCTTCGCGGCCGACCTCGCCGACCACTTCCGCGCCCGGTTCTGGGTCTCCGACCAGCACGGCCCCTACCCGGCCATGGCACTCGACGGTTCCGGCCGCCCCGTCGACTCCGTCACGAGCAACATGGGCCACCTCCTGGCCACCGGAATCCTGAACGCCGACGAGAGCGCCGCCGTCGCCGCACGGCTCGCAGCCCCCGACATGTCCGACGCTTACGGACTGCGCACGATGTCGTCTCAGTCCGGCGGGTTCGGCCCGCTGCGCTACCACTGCGGCACCGTCTGGCCGCACGACACCGCCATCGCCGTCACCGGCCTCGCCCGTACCGGACACCTCGAGGCTGCCGCCCGGCTCATCGAGGGCATCCTCGACGCGGCGCCGGGCTTCGACTACCGGCTGCCGGAACTCTGGGGCGGCGACGCACGCGCGGACGCCCCCGCACCGGTCCCCTATCCGGCCGCTTGCCGGCCACAAGCCTGGTCTGCGGCATCAGCCATCGCCCTCATGGCGGCGCTGATCGGACTGGAGCCCGACGTACCCGCAGGCCGCCTCCACCTGCGGCCGACAGGCCCACTCCCCGTCGGCGCCCTCACCGTCGCAGGGCTTACCGTCGCGGGAGAACGGCTCGACGTCACCATCGGCACCGACGGCCGCATCGAATCGGTATCAGCCCCTTCGGGACTGATCGTCGAGGAACACGCGGCCTCTCGGTCGTGAGGCCCGGCCGACCTGTGCTCCGACTGGACCGACGAAGCCAACGTGGATACGCACGCTCTGCATGGACGTCGTGGCGACGGCCGCCGAGGCTCTGCCCCGAGCACCGGGGCGGAGCCTCGGCGCGGTGGAAGGGGAATCCGCTGCCGGTGAGTTCGAGACCCGCTGCAAGCTGGCGCGGAAAGGCCGTCCAGTGCCTCTGACCAGCCCTGTGGGGGCTTGTTGGGGACGCGTTGTGGACGCGAGGATAGGAACGGACCGGCAAGGGCTGAGGAACACCGGCACGGAATTGCCCAGCTGACCTGCGAAAATGCCACGGATCAGCGTTGATCGGCAAGGACCGCCAAGATCCCCAAAGGACTCATAATCCGCCGGCCGTGGATTCGAGTCCCACCCGCCCCACCTTCGCCCTGCTCGTGGGTTTGGCGTCCGGCGCTGCTCCGGGAGTTCCAACCTCGTCTGACCTGCGGCGGAGTAGGTGATCGTGGTTGTTGCCAGCCTGCGGGATGACGGCCCCGGGGCTTTCTATCAAGATCCAGGGGCCGGGCAGGGGCCGGGACGACGCCGGTGTAGCCGTGCCGAGGGTGTCCCCGGGCTGGTTCGTTCTCTGATTTTGCTTGCCGTGCGCGCCGCTCGATGCCGGACAGAGGCCTGGCCACCTGTGTGCCGTTGTCGCGCGTTGAGGCGAGTGTGAGCAGGTGACCGAGAGAGTGCGTTCTGGCGATGGGCCAAAAGGTCACGGGAGCGGAACAGGCCCGGCGGCACCATCGGTGCTTGCGGCGACCGTCCGGGACGTGTGATGAGACCCGGCCCCGGTCCTCCTCGCCCGTCCGGGCCCTCACGGGAGGGGAGGGTTCGGAGTGTGGGAATCGTGACCACGGCGCCTGGCGACGGGCGAGGGAAGGGCGCCTGTGGAGGCGCCGAAACAGCATCGGGAGTGCAGGGGTTCTCCGAGGTGTCAGGTCTTCACCCGTGGCTCCCGTATCCGGTACGCGTTCGGGCTGACGCCGTGTTCCCGCTTGAACGCGGCGCTCAGGGCGAAGGCGTTGGAGAAGCCGACGCGGTCCGCCACCCGGGCGAGCGTCGCGTCGGGCTCGCGCAGGAGGTCGGCGGCGAGAGCGAGGCGCCGTTCCCGTAGGTAGGTCATCGGCGGCCGGCCGACCAGGGCGGTGAAGCGGCGGGCCAGGTTCGCCCGGGACACTCCGGCCTCGGCCGCCAGGGCGGGCAGCGTCCAGGGGCGGGCGGGGTCGGCCTGCAGCAGGCGCAGGACAGGACCGACCACGGGGTCGCCGTGGGCCTGGTACCAGGCGGGGATCTGGGCGCCGGGGCGGGTCAGCCAGGCCCGCAGGGCGGTGATGAGCATCAGGTCCAGCGTCCGGTCCAGGAGGATCTGCTGCCCGGGCTCCTCGCGGGTGATCTCCTCGAAGACTGCCGAGCTCACCGGGCAGGTACCCAGTTCGGCTTCGACGACGGCCAGCGGTGGCAGCGCCGCGAGCAGCCGGCTCGGTACGCCGTGATCGGCGGGGTGGAGGCCGCTCAGGAGAAGCGTGCTGCCAGGCTCTGCCGTGCCCGAGGGGGGCGCGTCCGCAGTTCGCGCGGCGACTGACTCCTCGCCCCGCACGGTCGTGCAGCGACCTCCTGAGCGGATCACCACATCCGGTTCGGTGGCCGGGTCGTCCGCGATGACGTACGGGGTGCCACCGCACAGCACGGCGACGTCTCCGGGGCCGAGCCGCGCCGGGTCGGCGTCCTGCGGCATGACCCAGAGGGAGCCGCGCAGGGGAACGGCCAGCGCCAGCGGCGAGCCGTCTTCGAAACGCGCGGCCCAGGGGCCGAAGACGGTCGACTGGTTGAAGACCGCGCCACGGGTCCGTACGCCGTTCAGCAGGTCCGCCAGCGGATCCGTGCTGGTCAGCGTCATGGGATCCTCCATGCCGGTCAGCGTAGACGAACGGGTATGGACCTGAGTTCGCACGGCATGGTCGGGGCGGGCGGTGGCTGGTTCAGTTGCCGTCATGAACGACGAGACGATCCTGGTGACAGGGGCTACGGGCAAGACCGGCCGCCGAGTTGTGCGGCTGTTGAAGGAGCGGGGCGCGACGGTCCGTGCGGCGTCCCGTTCCGGTACGCCTTCCTTCGACTGGACCGATCGGAGCACCTGGGGGCGGGCCCTGCGCGGGGTGACGGCCATGTACCTTGTCGTTCCCGACCTCGGCAGCCCGCAGGCCACGGAGACTGTCGCCGCATTCGCCCGGCAGGCCGCAGCGGCAGGGGCCCGGCGAGCGGTGCTGTTGTCCATGCCCGAGGGAGGGGGCCCGGACTACGAGCAAGTCCTTGACGCGGAGCGGACGCTGGAACACGCGGGCCTCGAGCGGACCGTGCTGCGGCCGCGGTGGTTCTTCCAGAACTTCAGCGAGGACTTCCTGCGCGACCCCGTACTGAGCGGGGAGGTACGGCTGCCGGCCGGGGACGGCAAAGAAGCGTTCGTCGACGCCGAGGACATCGCCGAGGTGGCGGTCGCCGCCCTCACCGAGGACGGGCACGCCGGGCGGGACTACGAACTCAGTGGGCCGCGGCCGATGACCTTCGGGGACGCGGTCGCGGAGATCGCCCGGGCCGTGGACCGTGACATCCGCTATGTGGCCCTGAGCCCGGAGGCGTACGGGGCCGAGCAGCGTGCGCAGGGCGTGCCCGAGGAATGGGTGCGTCTGTCGGTCGGCCTGTACGAACAGGTCCGATCCGGCGGCCTCGACTCGCTCGGCGACGGCGTTCAGCGTGCGCTCGGCCGGGCTCCCCGGGACTTCTCCGAGTACGTCGGCACCGCGGCCCGGGAAGGCGTCTGGAACACCTGACCTCCCCCTGCTGCACTCAGCGCGATCGGCCCTCTCGCCCGGGTGGCCTCCGCGCTCCACGAAGAACCGGCGACCGGCCTCGCCGGGATGGCGCCCTGCGCTTGGTTTCTCCTTTGCTAACACCCCGCTGGCACTATCTGTCGATGTCGGGAACGAAGATTTCCCGGCCGTCTCACTCGACCGCTGTTTCCAAGGTCGGCAGGGTGCCGAATGCCCGACGGCCGCCCTTCCCTGGGACGGATAAGCGAAGCCATGGCGAATGCGTTCGGGGCCATCTCGTCTCCCGAATTTTTCACCGGAACAAAGTACGAATAACATCAGGGCGTCAGGAGAAAAGTCATGGAGACGACGGAGGCCTTGGTCGTCGGCAGTGGCCCGACCGGACGCTCGCTGCCGGACTCGCGCTCGCGGGCGTCGATGTGGTGGCGCCGCAGGCTGTCCGAGCGCCACGTCCAGGTCAGGCGCTCAGCCCGCAGCCTGTACCGCCGAGGTGCTCGACCTGCTGCCTGCGCGGTCCACTCGACGACGCGCACCAGCGTGTCCTCGCCGCCGACGCCGATCGGCACTTCGCCAGGCTGCTCGTGCCGTTCGGTGACGACGGCCGGCCGGCCCGGCGCCCATGCCGGGACCCCGCTTTGGTCGCCGCAGCCCGTCCGGGGCCGATCGCGTCGACGCGGTCCGGGTGGTGCCGGAGACCCCGCTCGCGTAAGGGCATCGGAACGTTCGCGCCGTCCGGACGGCCATAGTCCGCTGGACCGCTCCGGGCAAGCGTGACCCGAAGGCCGCCCTGACCTCGTGGCTCAACGCTCCCACCTGACACGGAGTTACCCATCCGGCCGCCGGTCGGGAGTTCCCGAAAGTATTTTGCGTTTGACGATCCGGCCAGTTTTATGTGCACGGAGTATGTCTTTCCTCAGTTGTTTTGCTCACATGTCGGCCTGTCCGTCAAGCCCGAAAGCAATCACATCGCAAACGGTCCTCGCGGTTCCGTATCGGTTCAGCAGGGTGTTAGTGTCCCCAGTCCCCGTACCGGTGTCAGGTCGCACCCCAATCCCACAGGAATTGGATTTGACAATCCAGGTTTCTTTATTGTCCCGGGTGAATCCATTTTCCGTGTCCCTCCGTCGTCCCTCCGTGTCCCTCCGTCGTCCCTTGGAGCTCCCCTTGTCTGCCGACAGCACCACCACCCCCGCGCAGCCGGGTACCGACACGTCCGGGGCCTCCCGCGGCGGTCGGCGCCTCGGCCTGGCGCTCTTCGTGATCGCCGCGGCCCAGCTGATGGTCGTTCTCGACAACACCATCACCAACATCGCACTGCCCAGCATCCAGACCGACCTGGACGTGTCCGACGCGAACCTGGCCTGGATCGTCAACGCCTACGCGCTCGCCTTCGGCGGCCTGCTGCTGCTCGGCGGCAAGGCAGGCGACCTCTTCGGCCGACGCCGCATGTTCCAGGTCGGCATCATCGTCTTCACCCTCGCCTCCCTGCTGGGAGGCCTGGCCCCGAACGAAGGTCTGCTCATCGGCGCCCGCGTCCTGCAGGGCATCGGCGCCGCGATCGCCGCGCCCAGCGCGCTGGCCCTGATCACCACCACCTTCCCGGCGGGTAAGCCGCGCAACACGGCGATGGGCGTGTACGCCGCGATGGCAGGCGTCGGCGCCACCGTCGGACTGCTGCTCGGCGGCATCCTCACCGACGGACTCGACTGGCGCTGGGTGTTCTTCGTCAACATCCCGATCGGCCTCGCCGTCCTCGCCGGCACCAAAACCCTGGTCGAAGCCGAGCGCCACCCCGGCCGCCTGGACATCCCCGGCGCGATCACCGGCACCGGCGGTCTGATAGCCCTGGTCTACGGCATCACCCGCGGCGGCGAACACGGCTGGACCAACAGCCTCACCCTGGTCTCCTTCGCCACGGCGGCGGTGCTGCTCGTCGCGTTCCTGCTCCTCCAGGCGCGCGTGGCGGACCCGATGATGCCGCTGCGCCTGTTCAAGGACCGTACGCGCTCCGGCAGTTACGCCACGATGCTGTTCATCGGCGCGGGCATGTTCGCCACCTTCTACTTCCTGACTCTCTACATGCAGCTGATCCTCGGCTACAGCGCGGTCAAGACCGGCTTCGCCTATCTGCCCTTCAGCGTCGGCATGGCGGCCGCCGCGGGGATCAGCTCCAAGCTGGTCACCCACGTCGCACCGCGGCTGATCGCGGGCCCCGGCCTGATGGGCGCGGCAGGGGGCATGTTCTGGTTCGCCACCCTGGAGCCCGACTCCTCGTACGCCGCGCACCTGATGCCCGCGATGTTCGTCACCGCCCTCGGCCTGGGGATGGCCTTCGTCCCGATGACGGTGACCTCGGTGAGCGGCGTGGACCACCTGGACACGGGCGTCGCCTCGGCGCTGCTGAACACCGCCCAGCAGATCGGCGGCGCGCTCGGTCTCGCGGTCCTGTCGACGGTCTCCACCTCGGCGGCCGACGACAAGCTCCCGGAGGCGGCCTCCAGTCTCTACCGGGGCCTGGCCACCAAGGACTTCGGGCTGGTGTCGAAGGCGGGCGAGGCGCTCACTCACGGCTACACCATGGCCTTTGTCGCTTCGGGAGTCATGTTCCTGGCGGGCCTGGTGGTCGCGGGCCTGGCCGTCAACTCGGGCAAGCAGCAGCACGCCGAAGGCGCCGCGCCCGTTCACATGGGCTGACCTCACGAAGAGCGGCGCCCTCGTCCATGTGGGCCGACGCCGGCAAGGGCGCGGCCCGGCGGACACGGGCCGACTCCCGACCCGGCCACGACGACGACGTACGGCGGAGACGGATCCACGCGGTCTACGGCGGCGGCCGACCGGACTGGTTCGTCTGGGAGTTCTGGGCGCAGACGCTGCCCGGTGAGCTCGCACCGGACATCCAACGCGAGCAACTGAAGACCCACGCCGAGCAGATCATGCCGGCGTTTCGCGACACCGTCTCCTCCACCTTCACCGACAAGGAATGACCGATGCCCAGACTGCCCGCGCCCCTCGCCCGGATGATCGAGACTCGTGGCAGGCCGTGCGCGGTGATCGACATGGAGGACCTTTCGCCGTCGTTCCGGCGGGTGCACCTCATCAGCGAGGATTTGCGGGGGCACGAATGGGCGCCGTGCCAAGTGACCACGTTCCTGGTCTCGCCGACCGAGTTCCGGCGTTACACACCGGACGCGTTCGACGCGATGGCGGGGCGGATGTCCATTCTGTTCCACCGGCACAGCGTCGCCGTAGCGGGCCCGCCCTCGCCGGGCGATGCGTGGCTGGACGATCTCAGGGTCGGCGACCTGGTCAGCGCCATGGGACTGGAGGCGACTCGGAGCTTCAGGGCACGTGCCGAGCCAGGAACCGTGTTCGTGTGCGGCGACGGCACCACGGTGGGACTGTGGCACTCGATGATCCGCTGGCTGGGCGACCGGGCCCGGGTGTGCGGCGTGGTCGAAGTGCCTCTCCAGGACGTATCGCTGGTGCGGTACCTCCTGCCCGGCGTGGACGTCGTCGCGCAGACCGAGCAGCCGGGGGAGACGGTGTTGTCCTGGCTCGGCGACGCTCCGCCCGGGGAGATCACGCGTGCCTACCTGTCCGGGCACGGGCAGACCATCCAGCGCGCCCGCGACCTGGTCCGCGACCGGTATGGCCTGCACCGGTCCGTCATCCACACGCAGCCGTACTGGGCGACAGGAAAGGCCGGCTTGTGACCAGCGGCCTCGTCACGTCCCTGGTTAGACTGCACCGCTGGTGAGGGCCTTGGCGGCAAAGTCCTGGCAAGCCCTCCCGTGGTGAGGTGGCCATGGACGACCCCCGACAGACCGTGCCGGACGCCGTAGGTCTCATCCAGCACAAGATCTCCGTGCCGGACGCGCCCGAACGTCTGGTCCCGCGGCCGAGGATCGAGCGAGCCCTCGGCATGCTCATCGAGCGACGGCAAGTGGTGCTCGTACTGGCGACGGCGGGGGCGGGCAAGACCATCGCCATCAGCCAGGCGGCGGCGCACCTGCCCCACCCCGTGGCGTGGCTGTCGGTCGACGCGACCGACACGCGGCCGGGACGCCTGCTCGCCTACCTCGAAGACACACTGGCACGGCACGTGCCGACCGCCCACCAGGTGGCGACCCGCGCACTGCGCGCGGGCATCCCGCATGCCGAGTCCGCCGGGCTGCTCGCCGAGTCTGTGAAAGGGCACCGACTGGTGCTCGTCCTCGACAACCTGGAACGCCTCGGGGTGTCGGGAGCCGGATGGGAGGCGCTCGGCGCGTTCCTGCACTACCTGCCGCGAACGGCGCGCGCGGTCCTGGTCAGCCGACGTGACATCCCGGCGGCGGTGCACCGGGAACTCGACCCGACCTCGGTGGCCTCCCTCCGTGAGGAAGACCTCGCCTTCACCGTCGAGGAGGCGGCCGACGCGCTGAGGCTCAACGACAACACCACGATCGACGCGGCCGAGGCCGTCTCGGCGACGGGCGGCTGGGTCACCGGTGTGCTGTTCGAAGCCTGGCGCTCCGAGGAACACACCGCGGTCGTCGGAGGCGAGGCCGACCCGCTGCACGGCTACATCGCCTCCCGGATCCTCGAGGAACTGCCCGGCGCGGACCGGGACTTCCTCGTGACGACCTCCGTCCTCGACGCGGTGACCGCCGAACGTGCCAGGGCACTCGGGCTGGACAGGACCGCGCAGCGGATGCAGTCGCTGAGGTCGGTCCGCCTGCCCGCTGTCTGGTCACCGGACGGGCGCACGATGCGCTGCCATCCGCGCCTACGGGAGTTCCTGGTGGAGCAGCTCAGCCGTCGCGACGAGGAGGAACTACGCCGGATCCGCCGGGCCCACGGCATGCTGCTGGCCGCCGAGGGCCATGAGGAGGAGGCCACGGAGGTACTGCTGCAGGCCGGCGAGGTCGCCGCGGCACGTGCCTGCGGAGCGCGCGTGATGCGGCGCGTGATCGAGCGGCTGGACCTTCCCGTGGCCGAACGCTGGCTGGAGGCATTCGGCACGGTCGGCACCGTGGGCCACGAGCCCACGGAACTGACCACGGCACGACTGATGCTCGCCTGGGCCCGGGACGACCCCCGAGCGGGAGCGGCCATCGCTGACGCGCTCCTCGAGTCCGGTGTCCGTGACGAGGTCGTCGAGGCGTCCGAACGAGCGGCAGCACTGATGATCTACTGCTACGCCCAGTGCGGCCGCCCCGCGGATGCGGACGAGATCCTGCGGCTGGCCTCCCCTGGTGGGGAGGTCGCCGCTGTGCGCTACGGACTGGGGACCATCTACTCCTCCTACCGCACCGACACGCCACCGGAGCTGACCGGTGGACCGTTCGACGCGGCCGTGTTGGTCGCGAAGTACTGGTTCGGCCACTTGACCGATCTCGACATCTCCCTGGAGTCGCACTGGGGCACGTCGTTGGCCACGCCGTGGCAGATCGGTGCGCTCCGCGCGCAGGGCCACACCCGCCGGGCCCTGGAACTGTACGAACGGACCCGCGACTCGCTTTCCAACTCCATGAGCCTGCACGCGGTCGTGCCGGAACTGCTGCTCGACGCCGGTCGCCCCGCCGAAGCGATGGCGGCCCTCGAGGAAGGCCGCAAGCTCGCCTTCGATACGGGGGCGCACGCCTGGTACATCGGATTCACGGAAGGGCTGGTCAAGCTCAGAATTGTCGACCGCCGCGACGCCACGGCGTCCGTGGTGCTCCTCGACGAGCTGGAGAACGACCCGCTCATCGAGCATGCGCTACAGCTCAGGGCCAAGGCGCGGGCCTGGCGCGGCTGGCTCCTGCTGCGCAGCGGTGCCGACGCCGACGCAGTCGACTGCCTGCGCGAGGCCGCGTCGCTCTTGAAGGCCGGCGGCCTCTTCCTGGAACTGCCCATCGTCGCGGTGCTGCTGGCGGAGGCGGAATGGCGCGCCGGCAACGAGGAGGCGGCCGACCGGGCCGCCGACCTGGCTCTGGAGACATCGGCCCGCCAGGGCTCCCACCACGTACTGCTCAAGATCCTCACCGAGTTCCCCGCCGTCGCGTCGCGCCGTATCGACGCCGAGGCCGAAACGGACACCCCGTGGCACACGATCGGCCGGTCACTCGCGGCGCAGGGGGTGAACATCCGGGTCACGGAACGGGTGCCGGCGGTGACGGTCACGGAGTTCGGACAACACGCTCTCCTGGTCGACGGCGTCGAGGCCCGCCTGCGCATCAGCAAGAGCCTGGAGTTGGTCTCCTACCTGAGTAGCCGGCCCGGTCGCGCCGCCGATCGCCGAGAAGTGCTGGGGGCGTTGTTCGCACGCGACGACCGGTCGGCCCGTGCCTACCTGCGTCAGGCCGTCCACCAGCTGAATCTGGCGCTGCCGCCGAAACTTCGCCTCATTGTCGAGCGGAACAGACTGGCTGTCGCCGAAGAGGTCGCACAGGGGTGCCAGTCGCTGTGCTTCGAAGCCGACCTCGGCCAGACGCACCGGCTGACCGGCCAGGCGAAAATGGCGGCGATCGAGGAGGTCCTCGCCCGCCACGAGGGTGACTACCTGCCGGACCGTGTCTCGGACTGGGTGGAGGAACGGCGCCGGACACTCTCCCAACACGCCGTCGACGCGCTCTCGTCAGCGGCGGAACTCGCTCTGCAACTGCATCAGTACGGCTACGCAATCCGCCTGTGCGACCAGGTGACCGCGAGCGACCCGCTCCGCGAGGTGGTGTGGCGTGTACGGATGCGCGCGGCGAATGCGCTGGGCGACGACGACGGCGTCCTCACGGCGTTTCTCGGCTGTGAGGAAGCGTTGGCCCGGATCGGTGCGTCGCCTTCTCCGAGCACTCGCAAGCTGCTCAAGCAGCTACAGCGTTGACGGAGGCGTGGCTCCTGCCGTGGGCGACGCGGCGAGCAGGGCGCATTGTCCTCGCTGTCGGCCGAACCGGGCGGACGCGGCTGCTGCGGTAACCGCTCCAGGCGCCGCGTCCTGCCTGACGGCGTCGACACTCCGTCTGCCGCCGGACACCGGTCCCGCGTCGATGGTTCCGTCGTCGAGGACCGCTCGTTCCCGCATGTCCACCGGGCCGTGTCCTTGTCGTGCACACCTGCGGCAGACACCTGCGGCAGATCCTCAGCGCACGATCCGGTAGCGGTGTTCGGGACGGCCGGTGGTTCCGTAGCGGAGTTCCAGCCGGACCATGCCCTCCCGGACGAGGTAGGAGAGGTACCGCTGGGCCGTGGCGCGGGAGACGCCGGTGAGTTCGGCGGCCTGGGCCGCGGACAGGGCGTCTTGGGCGGTGCGCAGGACCTGGTGCAGGAGGGCGAGGGTCGGCGCGGAGTGGCCCTTGGCCGGGACCCGGGGGACCGCCGGCGGCCGGGCGGCGCTGAAGAGGGCGTCCACGTCGGCCTGGTCGGTGCGCGGGGCCAGCCCGAGGGCGTCCACGCGGTGCTGGAGTTCGCGGTAGGCGGTGAGCCGCTCGGCCAGGTCGCCGGCGCCGAAGGGCTTGACCAGGTAGCCCACGGCGCCGAGCTTCATGGCGGTCCGTACCGAGGTGATGTCCCGGTCGGCGGTGATCATGATCGCGTCGGGGCGGGCGCCGCCCTCGTCTCCGCTGAGCTGCCGCAGCACGTCGAGTCCGCTGCCGTCCGGCAGGAAGACGTCGAGGAGCAGCAGGTCGGGGTGGAGGGTGCGCACGGCGTCCAGCGTCTCGGCCACGGTCGCCGCCCGGCCGGCCACCTCGAAGCCCTCGACGCGGGAGGCATAGTCGCAGTGGATGTGGCTGATGTGGAAGTCGTCGTCCACCACCAGGATCCGGATCATCCGCGGTCGCCTCCTGTCGGTGAGGCCGTCGTGAACTGTGCGTCTCGCGGTACGGGGGCTCCGTCCGGCACCGGCAGCGCGACCGTGAAGACCGCGCCCGGCCCGTCGCTGACCGTGATCGTGCCGCCGTGTCGCTGGGCCAGCCGGTGGACGAGGGCCAGCCCCAGTCCGCGTCGGGCGGTGCCCCGGTCGGGCCGGGTCGACCAGCCGTCCTCGAAGATCGATTCAGCGGCGCCCGGCGGGATCCCCGGGCCGCTGTCGGCGACCCGCACCATCACCTGGTCGACGGCCTCGATCAGCGAGAGCTCGACCTCGCGGCCGTCGGCCGGGGGAGGTCCGCCGGCCGCGGCGTCGATCGCGTTGTCCAGCAGGTTGCCGACGATGGTCAGCAGCCGGCGCAGATGCGGCGGGTCCTCGCCGAGTGCGGAGTCGTCGCTGAGTACCATCCGTACCCCGCGTTCCGCGGCCACCGTGGTCTTGGCGACGATCAGCCCCACGAGCAGCGTGGGGCCGATCCGTTCGCGTACGGACTCGGTCAGCGCCTGGTCGGCGTCGGCCGACTCGACGGCGTACTCGTAGGCGGCGTCGTGGTCGCCGATGTCCAGCAGCCCGGCCACGGTGTGCATACGGTTGGTGAACTCGTGCTGCTGGGCGCGCAGGGCGTCGGTCAGCCCGCGCACCGAGTCCAGTTCGCGCAGCAGCCCGATCAGCTCGGTGCGGTCGCGTACGGTGACCACCGCGCCCAGTTCACGGCCGTGCAGCGTCACCGGCATCCGGTTGACCACCAGGCAGTGGTCGTCGGTCAGCACGCTGAGGTCGGTGCCGGGCAGGGTGCCGTCCAGGGCGCGGCGCAGCCGCCCGTCGGGCAGCACCTCGTCGAGCCTGCTGCCGAGGGCCGTGCCGAGGCCGAGCAGGTCGCGGGCCTCGTCGTTGACCACGGTGATCCGGCCGTCGGGAGCGAAGGCGATCACCCCCTCCCGGATGCCGTGCAGCATCGCCTCGCGGTCCTGGAGCAGTCCGGCGATCTCCTCCAGTTCCAGCCCGAAGGTCGACCGTTTCAGTCGCCTGGCCAGCAGGAACGCGGCCGCCGAGCCGAGAGCGACCGCGATCGCGCTGTACAGGCCGAACGTGGGCAGTTCTCGCCACAGCTCACCGAGCACATCGTGTTCGGGGATGCCGGCCGACACCTCACCGACCAGCGCGCCCGTAGGGCCGTACAGCGGAGCCTTCCCATTGGCGGACCGCCCGGTCGCGCCCTGGTCGGAGCCCACGTGCGACTGCCCGTCCAGCACCGGAATCGGATCGCCCACCGGCTCGCCGATCAGCGCCGGGTCGGGGTGCGAGTGGCGGATGCCGTGCAGGTCGATCACGACCACGTACGACGCCCCCGACGCCTTGCGGATCCGTTCGGCGACGGTCTGCACGACACCGTCGTCGCCCCCGTACGCCACGGCCTGCCGGATCTGCGGCTCGGCGGCGGTGGTCTGTGCGATGTCCAGTGCCCGCTGCTCGTAGGCACGGTCGATCTCGGACCGCTGGGCGAACGCGAACAGTGCGAAACCGATGGCTCCGGTCAGCGTCAGGATGACCAGCTGGTTCGCCAGGATTCGGGCGGAGAGCCTCCCCTTCCCGCCGCGGCCGATCCGGATACGGATGGGCATCACAGGTGCCTTCGCCCTTGTCGTGCTGCCGGGAACGGCCCCTGCGCCGTACCCGTGGTGGCGTGATTGTGTCCCACCGAGGACATTCTGCCCACCCCCGGCCTCCTGAGCAGAACGCGCAGAACCCCCGTTAACACGACTAACGCGAGATACGTCTGAAACAGCGACGTAATACCGGGCGGCCTTTAGCGTCTGCCTTCCTCGACCTCCGAGGTGAGGAAAGGAGACGACCTCAGATGGCTTCGCGAAACGATGTCGCGGTGAGCCCGGGCTCCGAGAAGATCGGCCGGGACAGTGCGCGAGTCGAGATTTCAGGACTCACCAAACGGTTTCTGACTCCTGCGGGTGAGGTGTTCACGGCCCTGGAGGACGTCTCCTTCACCGTGGAGCCGGGCCAGTTCTGCGCGGTGGTCGGACCGACAGGCTGCGGCAAGTCGACGACGCTGAGCATGGTGTCGGGGCTCGACCGGCCCAGCGAGGGTTCGGTCAAGGTCGGCGGCCGTGAGGTGGAAGGCGTTACCGACGGCGTCAGCTTCATGTTCCAGACCGACGCGCTGCTGCCCTGGAAGTCCGTCCTCGGCAACGTACTGATGGGCCCGGTCTTCCGCGGGGTACCCAAGCCGCAGGCGCAGGCATCGGCGCGCGACTGGCTGCGCCGGGTGGGTCTGACGGGGTTCGAGGACCGCTACCCGCACCAGCTCTCCGGCGGGATGCGCAAGCGCGTGGCGATGGCCGCGGCGCTGATCAACGAACCCAAGATCCTGATCATGGACGAGCCGTTCGGCGCCCTGGACGTGCAGACCAAGGCGATCATGTCGACCGAACTGCTCGGCCTGTGGGAACAGATCCGCCCGTCGGTCATCTTCATCACCCACGACCTCGACGAGGCCGTGGCGCTCGCCGACCGGGTGGTCGTCATGACGTCCAGCCCCGGCTCGGTCAAGGCGGTCTTCGACATCGACCTGCCGCGTCCGCGCGGCGCGGTCCAGGAGATCCGCTTCCAGCCCCGCTTCATCGAACTTCAGCACCAGATCTGGGAAACGCTGCGCGAGGAGGTGGAGCGCGCCTACGCCCGCACCGCAGGAGGTACGGCATGACTACAACGTCCGCAGTCTCTACTCGCCCGGTCAAGGACGGGACACCGTCAACGGCTGCTGACGCCGCCAAACGCGCCGCCCGGCGGCGCACCGCGCAGGTGTGGGCGGCCCGCGTCGCCCTCGCGGCCGTCGTCATCGGCGGCTGGCAGGCGTTCACCACTTGGGGGATCGTCGACCCGTTCTTCTTCGGACAGCCGTCCGGCATCGCGAAGCGGCTGGTCGACCTCTTCCAGAACGGCACCGAGTTCGGGTCCTTCTACGCCAACATCTGGACCACGATCCAGGAGGCGCTCGCCGGCTTCGCCCTCGGGGCCATCACCGGCGTGGTCTTCGGCGTCACGCTCGGCCAGAGCCGCTTCCTCGCCGACGTGCTCGGCCCCTACATCAAGATGGTCAACGCGATCCCGCGTATCGTCCTCGGCTCGATCTTCATCGTCGCGTTCGGCATCGGCGTGCTGCCGAAGATCCTGCTCGCCGCGGTACTGGTGTTCTTCATCGTCTTCTTCAACGCCTTCCAGGGCGTCCGTGAGGTCGATCGCAACATCCTCGCCAACGCCAAGGTGCTCGGCGCCTCGCAGACGCAGATCACCCGGCACGTCATCGTGCCGTCCGCGCTCACCTGGATCATCGCCAGCCTGCACAGCGCCTTCGGCTTCGCCATCGTCGGCGCGCTGGTCGGCGAGGTGCTCGGCGCGCAGAGCGGCCTCGGCCTGGTCATCAAGACCGCGCAGAACAACTTCGACCCCAACGGCGTGTTCGCCACGATGCTCATCATCTCGGTCATCGTGCTCGGCGCCGAGTGGCTGATCGGCAAGCTCGAACACCGGCTGCTGTCCTGGCGCCCGCCGGCGCCGACCGAGGCCAACTCCCTCTGACACACCACGCCTCCCTCTACCTCATCACCTCATCGCAGAACCCTCAGCAAAGGAATGTGGTCAGCCATGTCCAGACGACCCGTCGCCGTCGCCGCGTCCGTCCTCACCGTTCTCGCCCTCGGCGCCGTCAGCGCCTGTTCCGGCAACTCCTCCGCCGCGACCGGCGGCGCGGGCGGCACACCGACCGTCAAGCTCATGGCCGGTGGCCTCGACAAGCAGATCTACCTGCCGTACGAACTCGCCCAGCAGCTCGGCTTCTACAAGAAGTACGGCGTCGACGTCCAGCTGAGCACCGAGCAGGACGGCGGTGTCGGCGCCGAGGAAGCCATGGCCTCGGGGCAGGTCGACATGGCGGGCGCCTGGTACAACCACACCATCGAGTTCCAGGCGAAGGGCAAGGCGGTCGAGGACGTCGTCCAGCTCTCCGGCGCGCCGGGCGAGCGTGAGATGTGCACCAAGAAGTCGGGCGTCCACTCGGGCGCCGACTTCAAGGGAAAGACCCTCGGCGTCACCGACCTCGGATCGGGCACCGACACCCTCACCCAGTTCCTGGCCGCCAAGAAGGGCGTCAAGACCAGTCAGTTCCACCGGATCGGGGTCGGTGCGGGCTCCACCGCCATCGCGGCGCTGCAGAACGGCAAGGTCGACTGCGTGATGACGACGCAGCCGACGGTCGCCGCCATCCAGAAGAAGGGTGTCGGTACCTCCGCCGTCGACTTGGCCACCACCTCCGGAGCGACGGCGGCGATGGGCGGCGCCTATCCCGCGGCCAGTGTGCTGGCCCGCACCGACTGGGTGAACTCGCACAAGGCCACGGTGCAGAAGGTCGTCGACGCGCTCGTCGCCACCATGCACTGGATCAACACTCACAGCGCGGCTGACATCGCGAACAAGCTGCCGGCTTCGTACGTGTCGAACCAGTTGGTGACCAAGGCCGACTACATCTCGGCCCTGACCGAGGACAAGGGCCAGTTCCTCCCGGACGGTCTGATGCCGGCCGGCGGTCCGAAGACCTCTCTGGCCACGGAACAGCTGGTCGGCAACGTGAAGTCGTCGGTGGACCTCAGCAAGACGTTCACCAACGACTTCGCCATTCAGGCCAACAAGACCGAGGGCTTCAAGACCACCACAACCCCGGCCGGACCGAACGGCTGACCCGCACCGCTCACGGCCACCGCTCGTCGTCGGTTCAGTCCACGGTGGGCCGGGCGAGGCCGTGGTCGTAGGCGAAGATCACGGCCTGGGGATGAGCACGGCGTGGTCGGCCGCAGGAGGCGAAGTGGTCACGGGCCGTTCTCGCCCTGGGCGATCTCGACCTCGTAGTGGACGTCGACGACGCCGGCGGTTCCGGCGGTGACGGACAGACCCGCACAGACCACTAGGAGGAACGCGGCCCGGCGCGCGGCGCGCGGGCGCCGCGGGGGTGCGAGAAGGGCGGCGACGCGTTGCGGGACGGGGCCGGTCGTCGCCGCGGGTGCGATGTCTGGGCGGGTGGAGGGGGAGGCCTGACCGGCGAGGGCGGCGCGGGCGATGGCTGTGGCGATCAGACGCCGGTCGCCGAGCGTGGTGGCGGCGGTCTCGTCAGCGGCCCGCTCGGCGGCGAGCCGGATGGTGGCGCGGGCGGTGCGCAGGGCGGGGTGGCAGTGGGCGGCGAGTTCGGCGGCGGCCAGGAAGTAGTGGTGGCCCGCCTGGTTGTGGGCGCGTTCGTGGGCGAAGAGGGCTTCGCGTTCGGCGGGGCCGAGGCTGCGCAGCATCGCGGTGGTGACGACGATGCGGTGGGGCCGTCCTGGCAGCGCGTACGCGTCGGGGTGGGGGGAGTCGACGACGCACAGGTCGCCGGCGGCGGGGCGGTGGTCGGCCTGTGCGCGGGCGGTGCGGAAGGCGCGGGTCTGTCGCAGGGCCGAGCGGGCGAGGGTCCAGGTGCTGAGGGTGAGCACTCCGGTGGCCGCGGCGGCAGCGGGGAGGACGAGATGGTCCGAGGGGGTACGCAGGGGGTGGACGAGTTCGCCCAGGGCTGCCAAGGCGGGGACCTTGAGCAGTCCGGTCAGGACCAGGGCTCCGAGGGCGGCGACACAGGCGCCGGCCAGCGCCAGGACCGAGGCGGTGAGCACCCACAGCGCGGTGGCGGGGGCGAGACGGTCGAGCGTTCGGCGTGCCAGCGGCGGCGCGAGGAAAGGCAGGATCAGCGGCAGGAGCAGTACAGCGGTCATCACCCGTCACCCTCCAGGAGCCGACGCAGAAGCTGCTCGTCGTCGGGGCTGAGCTGGGCGACGAAGCGGGCCAGGACCGTCTCCCGGTCGATGTCCCGGTCGAGTTCGGTGTGCATGCGCCGGGCGGTCAGGCCCTGAGCGTCCTGTATGGGGAAGTAGGCGTAGCCACGGCCCTGTCGTTCCCGGTCGACCACGCCCTTCTCGTGCAGCCTTGTCAGGATCGTCGTCACTGTCGTCCGGGCCAGTCCGGAGCCGAGTTCGGTCTGCACCTGCCCCGCGGTGAGCGGGACTCCTGCGGCCCACAGGGCGGCCATGACGGCGGCTTCGAGCTCGCCCGCCGGCCGCCTCTCGTCCTTCGCGTCGGTCATGGGAACGTTCCTCACCCCGCCATCGTCTACAGTGCAGTAGACCGTCTACAGGATTGTAGTCGTTCGTCGGACGCCGTTCCGGTGCATCCGACGATCCGGACGAAGGGGCAACCGACGATGACCACAGCCATGCACCTATCGTCGCAGCTCGCTGTCAATGTGCTGGATGCCCGGTCACTGCTGGCCGCGTTCGGCGTGCTGGGCGTGGGTGTGGTGCTGTTCGCCGAGACCGGCCTGCTGATCGGTTTCTTCCTCCCGGGCGACTCACTGCTGTTCACGGCCGGACTGCTGTGCACCGGTACCGCCGACCACGGCCTGAAGCTGTCGCTCGCCCCGCTGCTGGTCGCCGCGGCCGTGGGCGCGCTCGCGGGCTCACAGTGCGGCTATCTCCTCGGCCGAAGAGCGGGCGGCGCCCTGCTCGCCCACAGCAGATCGGCCCGCCTGCACGAGGGAGCGAAACGCGCGGAGGAACTGCTGGAGCGGTACGGGTATGCGAAGGCGATCGTGCTGGCCCGGTTCGTCCCCGTGGTGCGTACGGTGCTCAACCCGATGGCGGGCGCCCTGGGGGTGCCGGTGCGCACGTTCACCGTGTGGCAGGTGACGGGCGGCCTGCTGTGGAGCCTGGGCCTCACCCTGGCCGGATACGCGCTGGGCTCCTCCGTGCCGAACGTGGACCGCTATCTGCTGCCGATGGTCGCGCTGATCGTCGCCCTGTCGTTGATCCCGGTCGGGTCCGAGGTGTGGCGCTCGCGCCGGGCCGCGAAGGCGAAGGAGGCACGCGGATGATCGTCGCCTTCGACGGCTCGTCGGTCGACGGCTCGGCCTACACCGAGGTGGTGAAGCTCGCCGGGCACGCTCCTGCGTGGCTGGACGACGCGGTGTCGGCGTGGTCGACGTACGGACTCGCCCTGTTCGCGGCGCTCATGACCATCGGCTGGTGGCGGGCCCGGCGGGTGGGCGCCACGGCGTCGGTGACGGCGCTCGCCGCGCCCCTGGTCGTCATCCTGGCGTACGGGGTGGACGCGGTACTGAAACTGCTGGTGCGCGAGGACCGCCCCTGCCAGAGCCTGCACGTGACCCCACTGGAGGCGTGTCCGGCGCCGGGCGACTGGTCCTTCCCCAGCAATCACGCGGCGATCGCCGCCGCGGCCGCCGTCGCCCTGCTGTTCGTCTCCCGCCGGCTCGGCGCGGTCGCGGTGGTGGCCGCCTGCGCGATGGCCGCCTCCCGGGTCTGGGTCGGCGCGCACTACCCCCACGACGTGCTGGCAGGGGTCGTGGTGGGCGCCCTGACTGCTCTGCTCGTCATGTCCGCACTGCGTGGGCGTGCGGAGGCCGCGGCCCTGCGGCTCACCGCCACCCGCCTGCGCCCGCTGCTGGCGGCGTCATGAAGCGCGGCGACGTCGCCGACCTGGCCGGCAGCTGCGGCCTCGGCGCGTGGACGGCGTTCGGCGTGCTGACCATGGTCGTGGTGGGCCACGACGGCATACCGCTGTTCGCGGACGCCGACCTCCTGTCGTGGTCCGCCGGGCACCGGCCGGACGTGGCGGTGGCGTTCGCCCGCGGAGTGACCGCCACCGGGACGGGCGTCGTCCCCTACGCGCTGGCGGTGCTGGCCGGAATCATCGCGGGGCGCACCCTCAGGCAGCGCGCGCTCGCCGTCGCACTCTGCCTGGTCTGCCTCGCGGCCGGCCAGGCGCTTCGGTACGGGGTGATGGAGCTCGTCGCCCGGCCCCGGCCGCCCCGGACGGAGTGGGCAACGCACGCCTCCGGATGGGCGTTCCCCTCCGGTCACAGCACCACGGCTGCCGTCACCGCGGGACTGCTCGTCATCGCCGTCTGTGAGCGGGGGCCGCGCGGCAGGGCGCCACTGGTCCTGATCATCGGCGGCTGGGGCGCGTCGGTCGGGCTGACCCGCGTCTACCTCGGGGTGCACTGGCCCACCGACGTCGTCGGCGGCTGGCTGTTCGCCACCGGGTGGCTCGGAATGTGCCTCTGGGCCGCGGCCCGGTGGCTGCCCACACCGTTCGCCTCAGACACGACCCATACGGCCGAAGATCCGACGGAGGACCATGCGCGACAAGATTCTGGTCGTCGAGGACGATCACGCCCTTCGTGACGTGCTGCGCCGCGGCCTGTCCGACGAGGACTTCGAGCCCGTGCTCGCCCCTGACGGCGCCACCGCCCTTCGGCTGGCCACGGACGGCATCGCCGCGGTCGTCCTGGACGTCGGGCTGCCCGACGCGGACGGCCGGGACGTGTGCCAGGCAATGCGCGCCAACGGGTTCGTCGCCCCGATCATCTTCCTGACGGCCCGTCACCATCTCACCGACCGGCTGTCCGGGTTCTCCGCCGGGGCCGACGACTACCTGCCCAAGCCGTTCCATCTCGCCGAACTCGTCGCCCGGCTGCGGGCCACGCTCAAGCGCGCCGCGCCTTCGGTCGCCGCCACGGCCGGAGATCTGGTCCTCGACGCGACCCGGCACAGCGCGAGGGTCGGCGAGGTCGACGTCGACCTGTCCCCGACAGAGTTCCGTCTGCTGGCCACGCTCGTGGCCGCGGGCGGCGGCATCGTACGCCGCCGGGACCTGGTCAGGGCGGCATGGCCGGACGGCGCACAGGTCAGCGAAAACACGCTGGACCAGTACCTCAGCCGCCTGCGGCGCAAGCTGCGCGAGGCGGGCAGCAGCCTGAGCCTCCAGACGTCGCGCGGGATCGGGCACCGGCTGTCATGAACCGTCTCCTGCGTGGTCTGGCTCCCCACACGCTGCGCGGCCGGCTCTCGCTCGTGGCGCTGACCACGGCCGCGCTCCTGATGACTGTCCTCACCGTGGTGTTCAACACCGTGATGGACCGGCATCTGCAGCACCAGGCGGACGACGAGTTGTTGAGCCGTGCGGCCGCCGTCGCCACGACCGTCGACACCAGCGGTCCCCGGGTGCGTGTCCTGGAGACCGTCAACGACAGCCTCCTCGACGCGAACGTGTGGATCTACACCGGGACCCGTCTGGTGGAGAAGCCGCCGACAGCCGCAGCCGACAGCACGCTGACCAACGCCGCCGGCAGGCTCGCCGCGCGGGCGAAACCGCTCTGCACGACCGCCGAGACCGAAAGCCCCCGTTTCGTCCGCCTGTGCTCCCGGCCCCTGCCCGGTCACCGCAGCACCGCCACCATCGTCACGGCCGCGGATCTCGCCCCGTACCGCAACTCGGCGGACACCCTGCTGACGGGCTCGCTGATTCTGGACGCCGTCATGCTCGCGTGCACCTACGCGCTGACCCGCCTGGCCGTCGGACGGGCGCTGCGCCCCGTGCGCACCATGACCGACCAAGCCACCCAGTGGAGCGCCGTCGGCTCCGACGAACGCTTCGGCGCCGAGGACCAGCCGGCCGAACTGGCCCGCCTGGGAACCTCGTTGGACGCGTTGCTGGATCGCATACGCACCGTACTGCGCCACGAGCGACAGCTGACCGGCGAGCTGTCCCACGAACTGCGCACCCCGCTCACCCGGATCGTCATGGAGCTCGACTGGTGGCGGACCCGGCCGCGCTCGGCCGCCGAAACCCGTGCCACCCACGAGGTGATCGCCGAGGCCACTCAGTCCATGCGAACCATCTGCGACACACTGTTGAACGACGCCCGCGAAGGTGCGCGGAACACCTCAACGGCCCCCGGGGCCGCGGCCGTCGTTCCCGTCCTGTGCCGACTGGCCGAGAATCTCGGCGCACGGGAACAGGTGAAGACCGTCGTCGACGTGACGGATCCGGAACTGGAGGCCGGGGTCGCGCCGGCTCTCCTCGAACGCATTGTCAGCCCGCTGCTGACCAACGCGGTCCGCTACGCACGCTCCACGGTGACGGTGTCCGCGCGGCGGCTGCCCGCCGGCGTGCGGATCGCCGTCACCGACGACGGTCCCGGCGTACCGGAGACATTCGTCGACGACCTCTTCCAGCCCGGCCGCCGCGCCGACCATGACGACGGGCACGACGGCGCGGGCCTGGGACTGCCGCTCGCACGACGCCTGGCCCGCGCCGTCGGCGGCGAGGTGTCCCACGATCCCGGGCACACCGCCGGAGCGCGGTTCCTGGCCGACCTGCCTGCGGGGTGACCGGCCGCATAAGCCGTGCGGCCTTCCGCGAGGACGTCGCCGATGAATCTGCCGTGTCGTTCAGCGGTGTGGGGGCGATCACCAGAACCGATCTTGGCGGTGACAGTCCGCACACATCCTGAACGCCTACCGCGTGCCCGCTCAGGCCGCGTGTCGCGCGGTCTGCTGCGCCTGGGCCACGTCCTTGCGGGTCACCGACAGATACACGACCAGGCCGAGGATGACGGTGAGGAACAGCGCGCTGGTGACGACGGTGCCCATGCCCACGCCGCCGTCACCGGTGGGCTGGGAGAGGTAGTCGCCCATGGACGCGCCCAGCGGGCGGGTGAGGATGTACGCGATCCAGAAGCTCCACACCGCGTCCAGGCCGAGCTTGAAGTGCGCGAGGGCGACCGCGCCGATGGCCAGGCCGAACAGGACCGCGGAGAGCCAGTAGCCGAGGTCCATGCGCTCGGAGACCAGGTCGCCGGCCGCGGTGCCGAGGGCGAAGGTGAACAGGACGGCGAGCCAGTAGAAGGACTCACGGCTGGTGGTGTCGATGCTGTGGATGGACAGCGTGCGCTCACGCCGGTACCAGGCCACGAAGACGACCGCGAGGACGATCGCGAACACGGTGGTGGTCGTCTCCAGCGGGACGCCCATGTTGTCGGTGAGGTTGTCGCTGATCAGCGTGCCCACGACGCTGATCAGGGCGACGGCCGTCCAGTACACGCCCGCGCGGTAGGCGCTGGTGCGGAACTGCACGACCAGGACGACGGCCAGGAAAGCGCTCATCAGCACGGACACTCCGGTCAGGCCCAGACCGGCCTTCTCGTTGAGCAGATCGGCCGCGGTCTCGCCGACCGTCGTGCACAGCACCTTGATGACCCAGAAGTAGACGGTGACTTCCGGCACCTTGTTCCAGTGCGTCCGGCGACCGGAGGACACCGCCTGGGTGCCGGCCGCCGAGGGCACAGAGGTCTCTGACGTCTCATATGTCATGAGGCCCGACCGTGCCACGAGATACCTGAACGCATCCTGACTGCCGTGCGGCATCGGCTGCCGCACGGCGCCTCACCCGAGAACCATGGGCTCTTCTCCGCCGGGCTCGGGGTCACTGTCCGCGAGCGGCGCCGTTCACGTGGTCGCCGGCCGCAGGGCGGAACAGGCGCCGCCGGGCGATCAGTTCGACGGTCACGGCGACGGCAATGGACTGGACGGCCATGAGCGCGATCAGTACGAACAGTTGAACGGCTCCGGCCATCACCGGACTCGCCCCGCTCAGGAGCATGCCGACGAACGCGCCTGGGAGCGTGACGAGTCCGACGGTTCGGGTCTGGTCCAGGCCCGGGAGCAGCGCGTCGGACGCCGCGGGGCGCGCGATCTCCATCCGCGCGTCCCGGTCCAGGAACCCCAAGGCCATTGCGGCCTCGACCTCGCCACGGCGCTGCTCCAGTTCGTCCAGAGCGCGGCGTCCGGCGAGCACCGTCACCGTCAGTGTGCCGCCGATGAGGATCCCGGTGATCGGAACGAGCGCGATGCCCTTCAGCGGCACCAGCCCCGTCAGCAGCAGCGCGGCCACCGCGGGCACGACACCGGCGGCGATCGGTGCCGCCGTCAGCCACCAGGTCCGGTTACTGGTCAACCGCCGCCCCGCCGTGCGCACGGCGACGCCGAACATCACGACCAGGAACGCCAACAGACCCGCCACCGTGGTGACGGCCCAGGTGATGACCGACGACACCACGGCGAGTTGAACCGCCGCACGAACGCCCGCCACGACAATCTCCCGTGGCCGATTGGTCGAGGAGTCCGGCGACAGATGGAACCAGTAGGCGACCCCCGCAGCCACCGCGAGCAGCACCACGAGCAGAACGCCGAGGGTGGCGTTGACCGGCAGCAGGGATCTCGCACTCAGCGTCACACCACACCCTCCTGGATCCGCGTGGCCGACGGGCGGCGGCCGTACCTCACACCGTCACTGCGCCGCCTCGTTCATGCTGCGTCACGGCCAGGTATCCGACGAACCCCACGATGGCCACCGTCCACGCGAGGGTGACCGGCCCCAGGCCCAGTTCGAGCCCGCCGCGGCTACGGCCGAGTGCCATCCAGTCGGCGAGGGAGGCACCGAGGGGGCGGGTGATGACGTACGCGGCCCAGAACGCGACCACCGCGTTCAGTGCGCCGAAGCGGTGGGCGAGGGCGGGAACGCAGATGGCGGCCGCGAACAGCACCACCGAGCCGAGGTAGCCGAGGCCGGCGGTGGCCGTGAGGTCACCCGCGGCGGTGCCCAGGGCGAACGTGGCAAGGACGGCGGCCCAGTAGAACGCCTCCCGGCGGCGGGTGTGGATGCTGTGGATGGACAGCGTGCGCTCACTCGCGAACCAGAGTGCGAAGACGGCGGCGAGCGCCACGAGGAAGACGGGCGTCGACAGCGTGTAGGGGACGCCGAGGCCGACGTGCAGGACGTCGGCGGCCATCGTGCCGAACACACTGACCATCACGACGGCCGTCCAGTAGACCCACGTGACGTATCGGCGCGCGGTGAACTGCACAGCCAGCGCGGCCACCAGAGCGAGGCCGCCGAGAGCGACCGCCGGGACGGGGCCGAGCAGCCGGGCCAGAAGGTCGGAGGCGGTCTCCCCCATACCCGTGGTCAGCACCTTGATGGCCCAGAAGTAGACGGTCACCTCCGGCACTTTGTTCGCCATCCGGCGGGCGGAAGCGACCGACCGGTGATCAAGGAGGTGCTCTGTCGTCATGGCCCGCACGATGGCACGGTGAAATGCCGTTCCCCCAGACCCCTTTGCCATTGTTTTGGCGGCTCTGGTGCAGGTGTTGCCACAGCGCCCCGGGAACCTGAAAACAACCTGAACAGCGGCCCGCGTCCGCTGGTCAGCGGCGCTGGAACGCTGGTAGGACTACCCGTCGGGGCCGGCGCGGTACGAGACTGGCGCCACCGTGCCGGAGCTTGCGGAGGAGTGCTCCTCGTCAGCCACGGTCTGCCGGCTCCCGCACCGGGGCTGAATCCCCCATGCGGCCCAAGCACCCGCGGACCGCGCGAGGAAACCGTGATGAGCGCCCCGGCCGTCACTGAGACTCCCTGCGTGCCACACGGACTCGGCGTAAAGGCCCGCCCATGCACCAACCCGGCTGCAGTTGCGCGGCAAGGGCACCCCGCTCGCCCGCAGGCAGCCGCGCCCCGAAGCAAGCGGCGATGTCGTCGACAAACCCGCGCCGGTCCCTTTCCCGTTTCAGGAGATCAAGCGTGAACGAGAACACCCGTCCCAAGACACTGACCGCGGCCACCACCCGCGCGTGGGACGCCTTCGTCATCGTTGTCGGCATGCTCAGGGGCGGCACCGGCAAGACCACCTCCGCCTGGTTCATCGCCCTCTACTACGCCGTCGTCCTCCGACTGCCGACCTTGCTTGTGGACGCCGACGCGACCAGCCAGTCCGCCTACGACTGGTACACGGCAGCTCAGGCCAAGGGTTCCGAGATCCCGGAGCACCTGGTGATCGAGCGACACCCGTTCGACGACATCGCCGAGTACATCCGTGAGAAGCGCGCTCAGTACGGTGCGATCGTGGTCGACGCCGGCAGCGGCGGCGGGATCGGCGGCAGCAGGATCTTCTACGAGACTGTTGCCGAAGCGAATCTGCTGCTCGTTCCGGTCGACCCCACAAAAATCGAGCGTCGCAAGCTCATGGCGACCTTCGACGAGGCCGAACGCGCCGCCGCCTGCAACAAGCGCGACGTCACCGCCCACATCCTGCTGGTCAAGGCCGACGACCACGACAGCCTGCCCCGCAACGCGAAGGCCAAGCTACTGGCCCCAGCCGAGGGCGAGGGCATCGGCCCGGACCACGACGAGCCGTTTCCGCTCGCGGAGACCGTCATCCACTCCCGGGTGCACTACAGGAAAGCCTTCGGTGAGATCCCGACCGAGTTGAGCGAGTACGTCGAGCTCATGGAGGAGCTGACGGCATGACCGACGCACGTTGCTCAACTACGGCACCAGGCGGAGAGGCTCCGCACCGAGTGCCGGAGCGGAGCTCTGTGCGCGGGACGGTCGGGGACTTATCGACTGCTCGACTGCCTTCTGCGCAGCCCGCCGAAAGTTTTTTGAAAATCTCCGTCCGATGGCGATGAGTTCCGTCGGGGTGCCCCGTCTGACCCGGTGAAGCGACCACGAGTCCGGAGGAACCTTAGATGCGTACCCTGATCAGCACTGCCTTCATCTCGCTCGACGGCGTCGTGGAGGCCCCGGGCGGCGAGCCCGGTTACCGGAACTCCGGGTGGACCTTCAAGGAGGTTGAGTTCCTGCCCGAGGCGTTCGACATCAAGGGCCGGGAGCAGAAGGAAGCCACCGCGATGTTGATGGGCCGGACCAGCTACGAGGCGTTCAGCCCGGTATGGCCGGACATGGGGGATTTCGCCGACTACAAGGTGATGCCGAAGTGCGTTGTTTCCACCACGCTCACCGAGGACGACCTGGTGTCGAATTGGGGCGAGACGACAATCCTGCGCTCGCTCGACGAGGTCGCCGCGTTGAAGGAGACCGAGGGCGGCCCGATCATCGTCCACGGCAGCGCCGCCCTGAACCAGAGCCTTTCGGACGCCGGCCTGATCGACCGCTACCACCTGCTCGTCTTCCCGCTCCTGCTCGGTGCGGGAAAGCGTCTGTTCAGCTCCACGGACAAGGACACCCAGAAGCTGAAGCTGGTCGAGCACGAGGTGTACGCCAACGGCCTGCAGAAGAACGTATTCGATGTCGTCCGCTGACAAGGCTCCCGCCCGATTCGGCGGCAGGTTGCCCACCGCGTACGCCGTCCCGGCAGCCGTGGCCAGCAGCGCCGCCGCACAGCTCTCCCCACCACCGTCCGTCTGCCTCTGCCCGTCCTTGTGAACCTGGTCAAATGGCCTTCCCCTGCGAGTGCTTGACGCTGAACCTGGCGGTGGGCGGCCTGTTGTCGGCCGTGGTGGACGACGCGGCTGACCACGGTCGAGACAAGGGGCCGGGTTGCTCCGGTCTGACGTTGCTGATCCCCGGGGCGCGGGGGATCCGTCCGGGAGCTCGACAGGGGTGTCCGAGTCGCCGAGCCCTTCGCCGACGCCCTCTCTCACTCCGCCGTATCCGACCGGGGCGTCCGGCTGCCACGACAACAAGGGGTGGACGGCCGAGGAATCCAGGGACTGGGTCCGGCTCGTCGTCGACACGCCCAAGGAGAACTACGAGGACGGCGAGGTGAAGGTTGTCAGCCTGCCGGGGTACAGCGGCCCGCTCTGCCGGAAGATCACCGTGCAGGTCGAGTTCTGGAAACTGGTGTACGGAGTCGCGAACGGCGCCGACGGCGATCGCCTCTCGGACGGGACTCGACCGGACTACTACTTCGACATCCGCCGGGTGAAGCGCGTCGAACTCCCTACGGACGCGAGCGTCGAGCAGAAGATCGCCCTGCCCACGTCCCTTACGCGACGGACCGCAGCCCCTGCGAGGGCGCCCTCCTCTCGATCACCGTGGGCAAGCCGCTGACGAGCAAGGAACTGCCCAAGGAGGTCGAGGTCGGCGGCGGAGAGGACCTCTGGGGTCGCGCCACCGTGGACTTCCGGTCGCAGCGGGTCGCCGACCACGAACTGTCCCAACCCTCGGCGCCGCACGGGTGCAGCCCGGACGGCAAGCCCACCGCCGACCCGGCCGATGTACCCACACCGGGCTCCCAGCCGACGGACTTCGACCCGACGGACCTCTACCCGACGCCCGACCACGGCTTCGACATCGACGACGTCCTCCGCCTCCCGCGCCCTGAGCCCCGTCCGCGGGATCCGGGCGTGCACCGACCTCTTCACCCCATCAACGGGCCTTACCATATGGCAAGTTCGGCAGGGTCACCCGACCTCACCTTGGGGGGAATCACATGCGTATACGCACTGCGGCCACCGTCCTTTCCGGCGCCGTCGTACTCTCGGCGCTCGTTCTTCCGGGCGGCGCCCAGGCAGCGGAGCACCCTGGGACGGCGACGGATCTCAGAGCCTTCGCCTCGCAGAGCGTCCAGCCGAAGGACGCGCTGGGCGGCACCACATTCAAGAACGGAGTCGTCAACAAGGGCAAAGACATCGTTCTCGGCGTAACGGGCAAGAAGGCCGTTCCCGTCACGTTCACCGCCTTCGACGAGGAAGGCGTAGCCATCACCCAGGCCTTCCTGTGGCAGGGCACCGACAGTTCGAGCACGGACACCATCACCGGCGGCCTGGAGTCGGACGACTACCCCACCTGCACGGAGACGCCGGTCCAGAACGGCTACAGCTACAGCTGCAAGACGGTCTTCACCATCGACCCCGCGGTCGCCTTCAAGGACGGCAACGGCACCGCGGGGACCTGGAAACTCTTCCTGGGCGCCTACGACCTGTACGCGAACGCCAGTTACGACGACGACGTCACCAGGACCAAGATCAAGCGTGCCGCCAAGCTGACCGCCAACGCCTCCCCGGAGCCGGTGAAGAAGGGTAAGACCATTACGGTCACCGGCAAGCTGAGTCGCGCCAACTGGACCACGGGCAAGTACGCCGGATACGCGACCCAGCCGGTGAAGTTGCAGTTCCGCAAGAAGGGCAGCAGCACCTACACCACCCTCAAGACGGTCAAGACCAGCAGTACCGGCACCTTGAGCACCACCACCAAGGCCGGCTCCGACGGCTACTACCGCTTCGTGTTCGCCGGCACCACCACGACCGGTTCCGCGACGGCCCCCGGCGACTTCGTCGACGTCAGGTAGCCAGCTTCCCGGCCGAGACCGCGGGGGCCGGTTCGCCGAGGCTCACTGATCACCGCCGAGGGCACCTGGGCCACGCTCAGTCCCGCTCCGCGCGGGCGTCCCCGGAACGGCTTCCGGTGCGGCGGGGGCCATCAGCGTGGCCAGGGGGGTACGAGAGGAGACCCCGGTCTTGCGGAAAGCGCGGGAGACATGGGTCTCGACGGTACGCCGGTTGACGTAGAGCCGGTCCGCGATGGCCTGGCTGGTGAGCCCGTACGCCACCAGTTCGGCCATCTCGCGTTCCCTGGCGGTCAGGGTGGCCGGCCGCTGGGTGAGTTCGGCGCGGTCCGGGAAGTACGGATCCTCGAAGCCGCCACCGGGCGGACGGGTGGCGTCGGCGAGGCCGACCAGCATTCCGCTGCCGCCCGCCTCGACGAGCCGGCGCCCCCTGAACCAGACGCGCGTGCCGCCCCGGCCATGGCCCGCCGCCACTTCCAACGGGGCGCCGAGCAGCAGCGATTGGGCCTACCAGAACACCGCATGCGCCGACCGGCAAGGAAGTGAGCTACCGGGGAATGCAGATCAACCGGTTCGTCGACGGGAAAATCGTCGGGCGGCATTCGTCGGCATCGCCGCAGCCCCCATTTGCCACTGCGGACTCGCCAAGTGAGGCGTTCGGTAAGCCTTCACCCGTCATCCTCGACCAAACGGAAGCCGCACGAGCCGCAGACCGTCAGCCCGTCGGGTGCCGTCCGCTTGCACTTCGGGCAGTGAAACGACGGCGGTCCAGCGGGAGGAACCGTCGGAGGAGGACTGGCCGGCCAAGCCCAACGACTCCGCCGAAGGATTTTGAGAATCCGCACCCATGCATGATGCTTCGCGACGGCCGTCACGACCGCGCAAAGGGCGCTATGAAAACGACGTCTTCCGAGGTTGAACTCGTGGTGTCGCAGGGGCTGACGGCTGGCCGTCGGCCGCGGTATCACCGGAGAGCCTTCCATCGCATGGCCGCACTGCACCGTCCTGCCGGCTGACCGGCAAACCCTGACGGCCTACGACCGGAAAGACCCTGGAGAACCAGACCACCGCGCTGGTCTCCGCCCTGCCCGAACACCGAAAATCGCGTCGGCCGCCCGACAACAGTGCCCCCCTCGACGACTCCTCATCGCCCCCACCAGGACAGCGAGGTTGGATCGCTGATGAGGCGTCTGGCCGACCGGGCCTACGGGTGCGTGTCCGTGATCGCTATGACCTCGTCGAGGTGGTCCAGGGCGGCCTGCATGTCGTCGATCTTGGCCTGGATGCGCTCGCGCTCGGCTCGCAGCATGGCTCGTTGCCCGGCGTCGGTGTGCCCGGCGTCCCAGCATGGAAGGAGCTCGGTGATCCTTCGGCTGGTGAGGCCGGCGGCGAACATCTCCTGGAAGAAGCGGACCAGGGGGATGGCGTCCTGCCGGTACAGGCGCTGGCCGGACGGGCTGCGCTCCGCGATGAGCAGCCCTTGCTGCTCGTAGTAGCGCACGGCGCGCACCGAGACGCCGGCACCTCGTGCCACCTCGCCGATGCGCATCAACCGCTCGGCCGCGGCCACTGTGACAGTCATGGTGATTCCTCTCACCCCTGGGCTGACGACCAGCACTTGCCTCTGACGCCAGCGTCAGGTTTTAGCGTACCGGCCATGGATATCAACAACTCCGTCGCCCTTGTCACCGGATCCAACCGCGGCCTGGGCCGCGCCTTCGCCCAGCGCCTGCTCGAACGGGGCGCCCGCAAGGTCTACGCGACGGCCCGCCGACCGGAGACCGTGGACCTGCCCGGGGTCGAGGTGCTGCCCCTCGACGTCGCCGATCCCGCATCCGTGAGGGCCGCCGCCGAGGCCGCCCCGGACGTGTCGCTGCTCATCAACAACGCGGGAATCAGTACGGGGACCGACCTGGTGACCGGTTCGCTGGACTCGGTGCGGCACGAGCTGGAGACCAACATGTTCGGCCACCTGGGAATGATCCGGGAGTTCGCGCCGGCGCTCGCCAGGAACGGCGGGGGCGCGATCGTCAACGTCCTCTCCGCCATGTCGTGGTTCGGGGGCAAGGGCGCCAATGCCTACCACCTGACCAAGGCCGCCGCCTGGGCCATGACCAACGGCGTCCGCCTGGAGCTCGCCGAGCAGGGCACGCTCGTCACAGCGGTACACCTCGGCCTGGCCGACACCGACATGGCGGCGGGCTGGCCCGTGGACAAGATCGCTCCGCCGGACCTGGCCGACGCGGCGCTCGACGGTGTCGAGGCGGGCTCCGCCGAGGTCCTCGCCGACCAGTGGAGTCGGGACGTCAAGTCCCGTCTGCCGCTGACTCCGGAAGAGTTCAACGCCGCGATGGGCCGCGCCCTGGCGGCGCTGATGGCGGCCTGAGGGGCCCCTCGGGCCGCACGGACTTCGGCCGGCTGCTTCAGGAGATGGTCAGCCACTCCCGGCTGCCGCCCACTGCCGCAGGTCGGCGGCTTTGTGCGGGTTGGGTCCGCACGAGACTGGCCGGCCGTGAGGTCTACTGCCCCATGCTGAACGAAGCGCAGCGGGCGGTGCCAAACCCCGACTGTCGCGCGCTCGCCATCGAAGGCGAGCTGAAGACGGGGAGCATGTCATCGGCCTGACAGAAGTCCTGCTCGCACTGACACCGGGTGGCGGCGGCTCTCAATCCACAGCTCCCCGCTTGCACTTCCCCGAATGCAATCCTTGCCCTCACAGCCGAAGACCCCTTGCCAACCACCCGCCCTCCTGCTTAATCTTACGGTCGTAAGCTATACGAACGTAAGGTAATGGGCTCTGGAGGCCGTAATGACTGCAACAACCCGACCGGTCGCTCTCGTGACAGGCGCGTCCACCGGTATCGGAAAGGCGGCCGCCCTCGCGCTCGTCGCAGCGGGTTTCGAGACGGTGGGAACGAGCCGGAAGACATCGGGAGCCGACCGTCGCGACGGCGTGACGTTCCTCGCCCTCGACGTGGGCGACGACGATTCGGTCGCTGCCGCGGTCGAGCAGGTGATCGAGCGGTTCGGGCGGATCGACGTCCTGGTCAACAACGCGGGCATCGGCTCCTCGGGCGCGTGGGAGGAAAACTCTCTCGCGCAGGCCCAGCGTCTCTTCAACATCAACGTCTTCGGTGTGATGCGCATGACCAGGGCCGTCCTCCCGCACATGCGCGCCCGGGGAAGCGGGCGCATCATCAACATCTCGTCCGTCCTCGGGTTCCTCCCCGCGCCCTACATGGCCAACTACTCGGCGTCCAAGCACGCGCTCGAGGGGTACACCGAGTCCCTGGACCACGAGATCCGCGAACAGGGGGTCCGTGCCCTTGTCGTCCAGCCGGGCGGCACCAGATCCTCCTTCGAGGCGAACACCGTCGAGCCCGACATGCCCATGGACATCTACGCGGAGCAGCGGCGTATCGCCGACAAGGTGGCGTTGGCGGTCAACGAGGAGGGCGACGACCCCGCCACTGTCGCGAAGGTGATCGTCGCGGCCGCCACCGACTCGAAGCCGAAGGTGCGGTACACCGCCGGCCGGCAAGCCCGACTCGTCAGCGCGGCGCACCGTGTCCTTCCCGCCGGGGTCTTTGACGGACAGATCCGCAAGAGCAACAAGCTCGCCGGCTGAGATCTGCAGACCGAACCGCCTCGGTTCGGGTGGAGACGTAATTCCGCGGAGAGCTCAGAGTCGTGGCACGCCCCTCCCCCTACCCGCCTGAGCTGCAAGAGCGCGCGTTGTGCTTGGTTGCCGAAGTCCGCGGTGACCACCTGACCGAGTCCGCCGCAAAGCGATGAAGGAGGAGACCGCCGCCACCGTCTCGACCCCGCCACCGTGCTCGGCGCGCTGCCCGGCCGCACCGCGCACGACACCGTCGCCGGGCTCCTCCCGGCAGCCGGCTTCTCCGAGGTCACCACTGAAGTCGCCTGGATCCGGGCCCGAGAGGAGGCCACCGTCGACAGCGTCACCGAGATCCCGGGCGCCCGTCGGCTGCTCACCTCCCTGCCCGCGCACACCTCGGCCGTCGTCACGTCCGCCGGCCGCACCATGACCGAACGCCGCCTCACCGCCGCCGGGCCGGCGACCGCACCCGCACCATCGACGGCGAACTCGTCATCCGCCTGGTCATCGACCTGGGGAAAGAGCCCGCCCAGCACGTGGCCGACCGCTGTAGTCGCCCCAGCGGGGACTTGGGTGCCCAGGTCGCCGATGGCGAAGACAGTCAAGACGTAACGGGCCGGGCAGGCTTGTCGCGCGTCTTCGGTCCGATGCGGAGGCCGGCCCGAAGTGCCGCCACCACTGGATCCAGTACGCGGTTCAGGCGAGCGCATCCCAGGATGCCCCGCTCCGGCAACCGCTTGAAGCGGACACCGCCGTCGGGACTGCCGTGGCTCCGGTTGTCGGGCGATCGGTCAGTCGGCAAGGAAGGCCGTCACCTGGGCGGCGAAGTCCTTGGCGTGCTGGAACAGGAAGGCGTGGCCGGCGTCGCCGTAGACGACGAGGGTCGCGTCGGTCAGGTGCTGGACGGCGGTGTAGGCGGCCAGGGCGGGGATCATCGCGTCCTTCATGCCGGTGGCGTACAGAACGGGCTGCCTTATGGTCGCGAGGTCCGCACGCACCTGCTCGAAGGGAATTCGCGCGTCCTTGCCGATCGCGGCGATCTGGCCGATGACCGCCGCCTCGGACACGTCGGGTCGTCCGGTGGCCAGGCGGGTGGCCACCCTGGCGAGGTGCGCGTACCCGGCGCCGCGCCCGGCGTCCGTGTCGGGGAAGAAAAGGAAGACCAGGTCGTCCCCGGTGACCTCGGGCTTGGTCATGGTGGCCCGCACCTTCGGGTCCGGGTCGGGAGCGCCGGGCACCGTGCCGCCGGGGTTGGCGGCCGCCACGACCAGCTTGCGGACCAGGTCGGGCCGGGTGCGGGCGATGTGCTGGGCGACGGTGCCGCCCAGGGTCCAGCCGAGCAGGTCGACCTGCGTGAGGCCGAGGGCCTCGATGAACTCGACGGTGCCGTCGGCGAGTGACTCGACGGAGTCACGCGGTGTGCCGGTGGTGTAGCCGGTGCCGACGTTGTCGAACACGATCACGTCGTGGGCGGCGGCCAGATGGTCCAGGAGCTCGGGGTCCCACCAGTCGAGGGTGCCCCGGACCCGGTTCAGCAGGACCAGCGGGATGCCGCCCCGCGGGCCGATGCGCCGGTAGGTGAACGTCGCGGAGGGACCGTCCACGGTGAGGTCCTCGGCCGTGTCTGCCAGACAGGTGCTCATGGCGGGCTTCGCTTTCTGTTGCGCGGGACGGGCGTCAGGCGGCGGGCAGGCGGTTGAGCTTGCGCAGCTGCGAGTCGAACATGCGGGTGGGGACCAGGCGGCGCATGGTGCGGACGCGTCCGGTCATGGCGCCGGCGGTGTAGCGCAGCTTCGGCTTGGCGTCGGTCGCCGCCGCGACGATCTCCTTGGCGACGACGTCCGGGTCGTCGCCGTCCTTGACCGCGCCGGCCATGTACTCCTCGAAGACGTGCCGCTGCTTGGCGTAGACCTCCAGGGGCCGGTCGGGCCGCACGCTGGCCGCGTCGAACGCGGTGTTGGTCCAGGCCGGTTCGACGAGCAGGACGCGGACGCCGTACTCGCGGACCTCGTGGTCGACGGACTCCGAGTAGCCCTCGACGGCGTGTTTGGAGGCGGCGTAGACCGCCATGTACGGCTGCGGCATGAACCCGACGATGGACGAGATGTTGATGACGCGCCCGCTGCGCTGGGCACGCATGTACGGCAGGACGGCGTTCGTCGTGCGGATGACGCCGAAGACGTTGATGTCGAACAGGCCCTGCGCCTGAGCGGCGGAGCTCTCCTCGGCGGCACCCGCCGAGCCGATGCCGGCGTTGTTGACCAGCACGTCGATCCGCCCGAACCGGTCGATCGCCTCTCCGACCGCTGCGGTCACCGAATCGTCGCTGGTCACGTCGAGGTCGACGAAGGTCACTCCTTTCAGGGGGGTGACGCGGGCGGTGTCGCGGCTGGTGCCGACCACGTCGTAGCCCGCCGCGGCCAGCGCGAGCGCGGCTGCCTTGCCGATGCCGGAGGACGCACCCGTGACGAGGGCTACCGGTCGTGTTGTCGTCGCCATTTCGGACTCCTGACTCATGGGATCGCGTTCGGTCGCTGTGGGGGGCCGCTTCCGGCGACCCTCAATCAGTGTCATCAATGTATCAGCTTCTTCGTTAGAAGCAACATTGGAGCATCAATTAATCCTCTATTCGTAGCGTCGACGTATCCCCTACGGAGGGTCAAGAGGCGGATCGATGCCGCGGGGCAGGGGTCTCGCCGGGCAGGTCCTCGCCGAGAAGTCGCGAGCCTCAGGCCGGCGTCGAGCAGCGGTGCGTTGCCCGCCCGCTCCTGTCGCAGGACGCCGGCAGGACTGGCGAGCGCGGACCGGCAGTGGGGGTCGACCGGGCTGGGGGTCGACCGGGCTGGGGGTCTACCGGACTGGGGGTCGACCGGACTGGGGTCGACCGGACTGGGGTCGACCGGACTGGGGTCGACCGGACTGGGGATGGCGGTCGTGACGCCCGAATCGAAGAGGTCTCGTGCGCGGGTGCAGACCTGGCCCGGGGTGCTCGTCAGGGCCAGTCGGCGCGTCCCCTACGCCGTACCGCGGAGAGGGTGGCGTGCGTAGTCCCTCGACCCGGATGCAACGGCCGTCCGGATCGGCCGTCCGGCCTGCCGACGGCGTCTTGAGTGTGTGCGGGTGCTCGACCGGCAGTGCTCAGGAACGGTTTCCTTGGCATTGATCTGCGGCATTTGTACTGGATTGCGGTTGATGGGCCACGTCCGCTGCGGCGGCGGTGCGGTCGCGGGTGTCGGCGGCGGGAGCGATGAGGATGGCGGAGGCGACGAACACCAGAACCGCCACCATCGCCGAGCGCAGCCCGTAGTGGTCGCCCAGGAAGCCGAGTGCGGGCGGCCCGACGAGGAAGGCGACGTAGCCGATGATGGCCACCAGCGAGACGCGGGCGGTCTGGTCGGGGCCCGAGTCACCCGCCGCCGACAGGGCCACCGGGAAGCCGAGGGAAGCCCCAAGTCCCCAGAAGAGCACGGCTATTGCCGCTACGGCAGTGTTGTCGGAGAAGATGACGAGGAGGAGCCCGACGGCACCGGAGACGGCGCTCGCGCGCACGACGGCGGCCCGCCCGAAACGACCGAGGAAGAACCCGCCGCTGAAGCGCCCCAGGGTCATCGCCGCCGCGAACCCGACAAAGACGAGCGAGCCCATCGCGGCGTCAAGGCCGTGGCCGTCGACCATGAGCAGCGGCAGCCAGTCGTTGGCTGCGCCCTCGGCCAGCGCCATGGCCAGCACGATGGCGCCGATCAGCAGCAGCTTCCGGTCCTTCCACACCTGCGGCTTGGACCGTTTCCCAGACCCAGACCCAGACCAGGCCTCAGACCCAGACCCAGACCCAGCCTCAGACCCAGCCTCAGACCCCGCCCCCGGCGTCGACGGCGGCGCGGCGCTGATGCCGATCCCGGTGGGAACGGCACGCAGGGCGTGGACCAGAATCCCCGTGGCGACCAGGGCGACCACGGCCAGATGCCATGGGACGGGGAACGCGACGGCGGTGGCCGCCATCCCGGCCGAACCCCCGATGACCGTGCCCAGGCTGAAGCAGCCGTGCAGCGTGGGGAGCACCGCGGTCCCGGTGATCCGCTCCACGTCGGCCCCGTCCACATTGACCGCCACTTCGCCGCCGCCCATGCCCGCGCCGAACAGGCACAGTCCGGCGGTGACCAGGGGCGCCGACGCCACGGCGCTGCCCGCACCGATGACGACCGTGCCCGCGATGATCAGGAGAGTGCCGAGCGCGATGACCGGCCGGGTGCCGAACCGGGACACGAAGCGGCCGGAACACAGGATGCCGATCATGGAACCGACGGACAGGCCGAACAGGACCAGCCCCATCTGCCCGGTGGACAAGTGCAGCTGATCGCGGACATCCGGGGTGCGTGTGACCCAGGACGACATGGCGATGCCTGGAAGAAAGAACAAGAGGAACAACGCTTGACGGCGGCGGCGTACGGCGCGGTCGGCCAAGGGGGAGCTCCGCGGGGTTCGGAGGGAGGGTTCGCGAGGCGATCCGAAACGGCGGATCGCTTGCCGAGTATCCGCACACTCGGCAAGCGATCGGCAAGAGCGGGCGGACGGCCGGCGGGATCCGGGGCCGCCGTTCGCCGGGAGCCGCGCTCCGCTGCCCCGCCGGGCTCGGCTCCGGCGGGGCAGGGCTGCCGATCAGCCGTCACGACGCGTGCCGTCGGTGACCGTCTCGCGTCGGAAGGCCTGTCAGCGGTCGAGGAAGGCGTTGACCTGCTTGCCGAACTCGGTGGAGTACTGGAAGAGGAACCCGTGGCCGGCGTTCGGATAGATGCTCAGCCGGGCGTTGGGCAGGTATTTGGCCAGCAGGCGGGAGTTCTTGGCGGGCATGAGGATGTCGCTCTCGCCGTCGGCGACCAAGACGGGCTGGAAGAGGGCGTTCAGGCGGACCAGCTTGGACTTGTCGGGAATGCCCCAGTCGGACCACGCGGTGAGCTGGCGGTCGCGGGTCGCGAGGCTCGCGGGGGCGTCGGGGTCGGCGGTGCGCTGCCCGAGACGTTGCAGGAACTCGCCTCCCGCGGCCTGGCTGGAGGCGGTGTCCTTGAAGAACAGGAAGAGGAAGTCCTCGGGGCCGGGGTTGTCCTTCAGGGTCCTCCGCAGGATGTCGGGGTCGGTCGCGCGCTGGTCCACCCCGCCCTGGGGGCCGGTGGCGGCCAGGACGACGCGGCGGACCTGCCAGGGGCGGCGCAGGGCGACCTCCTGGGCGACCTCGCCACCGAGGGAGAAGCCGAGCACGTCGTAGCGGGGCAGCTGGAGGGCGTCGATGAAGTCGATGGCGTCCAGGGCCATCTGCTGGACGGTGCTGGCGGTGGTGCCGGTGGAGCCGCCGACGCCGACGTTGTCGACGAGGATGACCTCGCGCTCGGCGGCGATGGTGTCGATGAGCTTGGGGTCCCAGTTGTCGAGGGTGCCGCGGAAGTGCTGGAGGAAGACCAGGGGCACACTGCCGGCACCGGGGTGGCCGAAGCGGCGGTACTGGTAGGTGACGCCGTTGGCGGCCTTCACGCGCAGGTTGGGGGCGGTGGCGGCGCTCTCGGTGTTCTGCTTCTCGGCGACCGCGTGGCGTGCGACGCCCGAACTGTCGCTCACGGCGGTCGCCACGCTCGGCGCCGTGGTGGCGACGGCAGCGACGACCGACATGGTGGCCAGTGCGACGGCGGTGCGCCGGGAGACACGGGAACGAACTTTGGTCGAGGGCATGACAATTCCTTGGGTCGGGCCGGGCTTGCCCCGGCGTGGTGAACCTGTCGTGTGTTGCGGACTGTCGTGTGTTGCGGACTGTCGTGCGTTGTGGGCTGTCGTGAAGTCGCGCGGCCGATGTCGCCCTGACTTCCGGCCCCGTTCGGGCGCACCTGTCGAGACGAGCGTCGAACCGCGGGCGCCGCCCGTCGAAGGTGACCTCCCGCCAGTCGTCGTGCCGACATGGCATGACTCCTGATCGGTTTCATCAACGTATCAGATAGAGACACATTAGCAACATAGAAGAATCAGTTAACGGGATACCGGTAGCGTTCACGTATCCTCTACAAGGGGACACGTAGGGAACGAGACGGGAGACAGACATGGGCCGAGCACTGCGGGCAGATGCCGAGCGCAGTGTGCGCGCGATTCTGGAGGCGGCCGAGCGGGTCCTCGCCGAGGATGCCGGCGCCTCCATGGAGCAGATCGCCGAGGCGGCGGGGCTGACCAGGATCACGGTGCACCGCCGGTTCGCGAACCGGCAGGCCCTGTTGGAGGCGCTCGCCGTCTCCGCGAAGCAGCAGCTCATCGACGCCATCGAGGAAGCCCGGCCCGACTCCGCTCCCGCGCTCGTGGCGCTGTACCGGGTGACCGCGAACGTACTGCGGGTCAAGAGCGCCTGGCGTTTCACCCTCAGCCACGCGACGCCCCACACCAGCACCGCAGTCGCCCTCTGGGCCGAGATCGACGCTCACACCGTCGAACTCCTGACCCGCGCGCAGGGCGAGGGGCTGCTCGCGCCCGACGCGGACCTGGAGTGGACGCGGCAGGTGTACTACGCCCTCCTCAGCGAAGCCCTCACCAAGCCCGGCGCGGACCAGGACCCTGCCGCACCGGATCCGGACGCACTGGCCGCACTCGTCATCGACACGCTCCTGCACGGCGCGGGACCACGCGGCTGAGCCACAACTGCTCGGGCGGGGCACCGGATCCGCCGATCGGCTGCCGTCGTCGAAGCACGTCGACGGCACTCGTACCTGGTGGTACTGCTCAGGCCCGGACGGCCACGCGGACGCAGTGCGGGAGCACCTCGGCCCTGCTCCCCGTACCGCAGGGTTTGGGCCCCCGCGTACAGCAGGCCCACCTGCGGCCTCGGCCACTGGGGCCGTCCCGAGGGCGGGTGGAGCCGCCGTGCGCTGGAAGGGGAATCCGCTGCGGGCGGGTTCGAGACCGTTTCCCGAACCGGTGAGATCGTCGCGCACGCCTTCGTCGGGTCCTCGACGGCCTTGTTGAGGCCGTGTCGAGGCCGCAAGAAGGCGTCTCGATCGGATGGTGGCGACCTCGGCGTCGTCCAGGCAAGTGGGCGTCCGGCAACCGTCGAAGGCCGTGGTGGTGGGGCGGTTGAGCGGGCGCGCGCGGGACGCGCCGCCGACTGCTCCGTCGGAGGCGCGACCGACTTCGACCCCACCTTCCCCAGCACAGAACACGCCCCGCTGGCTCTCGACGGCAAGTCCCTGCGCCTGCATGTCCTCGTCGACGCCTCGTCCGTCGAGGTCTACGCCGAGAACGCACGCGGCGAACAAGTCGTCCTCACCGACCAGATTTTCCCCGACCCCGCCGGCGCCGGCGTCGACGTCTTCGCCGAAAACGGCACCGCCGAACTCGCCCGCCTGCGGGCATGGCGACTGGCATCCATCTGGAAGTGATCACCCCGGGCGTGTGGTCAGCGCACGTCTCTGCTCCCGCGTTCCATGCCCGGACCGTACGCGTCCCGTCGGTCCCGGTCGCAGGTTCAGGAACCCTGCCAGGGCCATGAAGGCGGCGAGAGTGACGGGGGAGGGGTTGGCCGCACAGGGATGATGCTCCGCCCCGGGCCGAGGGGGGAGCGTCATCTCGTCGGTAAGGGACTCCGCCGTAGCCTTCGAGTGATCACGTATCTGGTGGGGACCGCGGCTTTATGCAGGTGGCGGAGGCCGGCTGAGCCACGCGCGATCAGCGCAGGGTCTGGACCGCGTAGAGCGCGCCGATGCCTGTGGCGAGGGTGCTCAGCAGGATCCGCAGCGCGGTCTCGGGCAGGAGGGGCTGGAGACGGGCGCCGAGGTAGCCGCCGACCAAGCCGCCGGTCCCGCAGGACAGGCCCAGCGACCAGTCGGGAGCGAGGTCACCTGTGGCGGCCAGGGAGAGCAGCGCGTAGGCGGCCGCGCCGACGACGGACGTCACGAACGTGGAGGCGAGGGCGGCGGGCGCGACGGTGGCCACCGGTGCTCCGCGGCCGACGAGGACCGGTCCGAGCAGGGAGCCGCCTCCGATCCCGTAGATGCCCCCGGCGACGCCGACGGCCAGAGCGAGTGACCTCGTCGCGCTGGGCGATGGCGCGCGGGCGGCGCGGACCGGCGCCGGGCGCACGGTCCGCAGCCCCAGCCACAGGCCGAGCGGCACCAGCAGAGCGGCTATGAGGAGGCGGAAGATCCGTGGGCCCGGAACGGCGAAGACACGGATCACCGCACCGATGAGGACGCCGGGCACGGTACCTGCGATGAGCAGGCGGGTCAGCGGTCCTCCCAGACGCCCGGCGCGCCAATGGCGCAGGAGGGCACCGGGGCCGGCCACGACGTTGTACAGCAGGTTCGTCGGTGTCACCGCCGGGCTCGGCACGCCCAGGACGCTGACCTGTACGGGCAGCAGGAAGACCGCTCCGGAGACTCCGGCGGGCGAGGTGGCCACCGAGATCAGGAGCCCGGCGGCGAACCCGAGCAATCCCGTCGACCACCCCACCGCGCCCCCCTGTGGAACCACCGTCCCGGTACGCCTTGCAGCAGGCTCCGGATCGGGTGCCTCCGGTTGTCGTGAACATCGCCCCGGTCTGATCCAACCGCCTCCCGGGGCGATGAACAACCACTGCTGCCGCCTGAGCTCGTGAACGGAGCCGATGCGGCCGTCCACGTGCGGGTGATGTCCGGCCTGAGGAGGGCGTCCTCGGTCGGCCGTTCCCACAGTCAGTCGTGACGTCCCGGCGCGGACGCGCGCCGCGGCGGGCCGGTCGTTGAACCAGCCGTGGCGGCGTCCACGCACAGCGTCGGCGGTGGCCGGCTCCGCTCGATGCCCGTCGCCCAGCGGGGAGCCCCGTTTTGCTGCTAGCGTGCAGTTGCATACTTGTTGCAATAAGACGCTGAAGGGTGTTGGGCATGGCGGTTTACACGCTCCCGGAGCTTCCGTACGACTACGCGGCGCTCGAACCGGTCATCAACCCGCAGATCATCGAGCTGCACCACGACAAGCACCACGCGGCGTACGTGAAGGGCGCGAACGACACCCTGGAGCAGCTCGCGGAGGCGCGGGAGAAGGAGGCGTGGGGCGCCATCAACGGTCTGGAGAAGAACCTGGCCTTCCACCTCTCCGGTCACATCCTCCACTCCATCTACTGGCACAACATGACCGGTGACGGCGGCGGCGAGCCGCTGGAGAAGGACGGCGTGGGCGAGCTGGCGGACGCCATCGCCGAGTCGTTCGGCTCGTTCGCGGGCTTCAAGGCACAGCTCACCAAGGCTGCCGCCACCACCCAGGGATCCGGCTGGGGCGTCCTCGCCTACGAGCCGCTCAGCGGCCGCCTGATCGTCGAGCAGGTCTACGACCATCAGGGCAACGTCGGCCAGGGCTCGACCCCGGTCCTGGTCTTCGACGCCTGGGAGCACGCCTTCTACCTCCAGTACAAGAACCAGAAGGTCGACTTCATCGAGGCGATGTGGGCCGTCGTCAACTGGCAGGACGTGGCCCGGCGTTACGCCGCCGCCAAGGACCGCGGCGACAGCCTGCTGCTCGCGCCGTGACGGCTTGACTCCAAGATGTCCTGCTCGTGATCGTCTTCTCAACCTTCACGCGCAGGCAGCACAACAGAGGGCTCCTGCGAGGACGTGACTCGCAGGAGCCCTTCTGCTGAGGGGACTTGCTTGCTCAGCTCGGCCGGGTCGACCGTGCGGTCAGGCGCTGACGGCTGGGGGCCGGGCGGCGCAGGGCCGGGGCGATTCCGGCGCCGAGGAGGGGTGAGGGCGGCGGCGGTCAAGCCTGCGGTGCGCAGGCAGGGGGAGAGGTCGGGGCCGGTCGCGGTGCGGAGGCCGGAGTCGGCGATGGCGATGGCCGATGGCGATGGCGACCAGAACCGCCAGACCGACGGCGGAGCCGATCTGCTGGGTGGTGGAGTCATGGCCGAGGCGATGCCCTGAGGGTGGGCGCCGACGCGTCTTCCGCACAGTTGCTGAGGGCAGCCCCGTGGCTGTGCCGAACCAGGTCGTTCGTTTCCGCCGCGGGGTGCCCTCGCCGTGCCGGGCCGCTTCGGATCGCCGGCCTCGGCGGCCGGGTGCGGTTACTGGTGCGTGGCCAGGAACGGCAGGAGGACGTCGGCCATCTCGTCGGGTACTTCCTCTGCGAGGCCGTGGCCGGCGTCGAAGGTGTGTCCGGTGACGTCGTGGGCCATGAGCCGCATCTGGCGCCGGCGCGTTCTCCGGCACCGTGCTGCTGCTGTTGGCCATGGCGAGCTTCCTGGAGCGCCGCCAGGGCAGTGCTGGAGGGCGCCCGTTCGCTTGCCCGAGGTGGGGGCTTCCGGCCTGCGTGAGTGATGACCGCCACCGGGGCCCAGGGGGGGCGCCGCTGTCGGCCACCGAACGCTCTTGCCAACCGAAGTAATACCCAACAAACTTGACGGGTCCTTACCTTTGCCTGTGACGTGGAGCTTTGTCATGCCCCGCTTGATGCCGGAAACCGGTCCACAACGTGTCCTCGCCGCCTCGAACTTCGTCTATACCGTCGGCAGCGGCCTCTATCTGACTGCCGGGGTGCTGTACTTCACCGAGGCGGTTCATCTCCCGGCGGACCAGGTGGGGCTCGGGCTGGGAATCGCCGGCCTGGTCGCGCTGGCCCTGGGCGTCGCGGTCGGTCATCTCGCGGACCGATACGGAGCACGTGGCGTCTACGCGGCCACCCTCGTCGTCCAGGCACTGGCCACGGCGGGCTTCGTGCTGGTGGACAGCTTCTGGCCGTTCGTGCTCGCGGTCGGCGCGGCCGCCGGGGCCAAGGCGGCCGGCACCGCCGCCCGCTCCCCGCTCATCAGGCACTACGGAGGGGACCGGCCACAGGAGTTCCGGGCCTATCTTCGCGCCGTGACCAACGTCGGCATCTCCCTCGGCGCGTTAGGAGCCGGCTGGGTCGTTCAAGTGGGCACCCTCACCGCGTACCAGCTCATGGCCGTCGGCAACGCGATCGCCTTCGTGGTCTCCGCGACGCTCCTGGTTCTCCTCCCGCCGGTCACGCCCGTCCCGGCCGCCGGCGGGCCTCGCTGGATCGCCCTGCGAGACCGCCCCTACCTGCTGCTCACCGTCCTCGACGGCATCATGGCCATCCAGTTCAAGGTGCTCACCGTGGCCATTCCGCTCTGGCTGGTCGGCGCCACCAGCGCCCCGCACTGGCTCATCTCGGGCACCATGCTCACGGGAACCGTCATCGTCGTCGCGTTCCAGGTGCGGGCCGGCCGCAGTGTCGATTCCCCTGCGGCCGGCGGACTCGCCTACCGTCGAGCGGGTGTTGCCTTTCTCGTCTCGTGCTCGATGATCTCGCTGTCAGCGGGGGTGTCGGCGTGGGTCGCCGCGACGGTGCTCATCACCGCCGTGGTGATTCACACGGTCGGTGAGCTGTGGCACTCCGCCGCGGGCTTCGAGGTGTCCTTCGCTCTGGCCCCACGACATGCCACCGGTCAGTACCTGGGAGTGTTCGGCCTGGGCGCGGGACTCGCCGAGGCCTTCGGGCCCGGTCTGCTCATCGCGCTCTGCATCACCTGGGGCCGCCCCGGGTGGTTCGTCGTGGGTGCCTTGTTCGCACTCACGGGCCTCACCGCGCCACTCGCCGTCCGCTGGGCCGAACACCACCAGCACGGTCAGCGGACACAGCTGGAACCTACGGAAAAGGCGTCAGTCGCCTGATGACCTTGCACGTGAGTGTGATCCCCGTAGACGGAAGGGACCGAGCGACCGCGTCGTGAGGTCCACCCTGTCGTGAACCAACGGGCGCGTCTCGCGCACGCTTCCGGTCGGCCTGGACCACAGTGGCCGGCGAGCGGCGGAGCAAGTCCCTGGTGAAGTGCCCAGTCGCGCCGGTCTGTTGGAGTAAATGGGCCGGGCACGGCGTGACCGGACGGCCACGGCGGAGGCGGAGTACGCGGCCCACGGGAACCCTGTGCGGATCCTGCCGGACGGGGAGCGGCACGCCATCGACGACCAGGCTCTGTGCGTCACCAGCGCATACCGCCTCCCGCCGCCCAGCCCTCCGTACCCGCCACCCGCGAACCGGCCGCCGGCCACGGCGTTTTCAGCGCCTCGAACCCTCCGTCGGCGCGGCCGGGTCCATGGGGCCGCCCTCCGAAGCCGTACGCGGATCCTCGTCGGGCGACGCCGCGAGGCGGGCGCGACGCAGGGCCGGGAAGGCCGCCGCGACCATGAGGGTGGCCGGGACGCGGACCAGCCCGCCGGGACCACCGCGGTGCGGGCGCCGGCCAGTTCGGCGAGAAAGCGACCGCAGCGATACCCAGGGCCGGCGAGACGGTCGCCTGGATCATCCACAGGCTGGTGACCCGGCCGCACGGTTGGTTGCTACGGGCGCCGGTCACCGACGGCAGGATCGCCCAGCAGGTCCTCCAAGCCGGCCGACATCCCGGCCAGGAGATCACGCCGCGGGTCGATGAGCCACTGGAGTTGGAGGCCGTCCCACATCGCGACAAGGGCCGCCGCGATCAGCTCGGGATGCCTCCGGTTCGCGATACGCCCCAACTCCTGGTCCCTGCGCACCGCGGTCGTGAAAGCGGTGACGACTCGCTCGTACCTGTCACGGAACCACTCGTGCGCCGGGTGGTCGGGAGCCGAGGCCTCCGCGGCCATCAGGGCGAGGAGCCGCAGCATCTCCTGCCTTTCCAGGTTGCGGCGGACGTACCGCAGGACCGCGTAGGCCACGCCGTTCCCCCGGCTGTCCGCCTCGAAGGAGTCGATGCTCGCGGAATCGGCGTTCTCGAGGACGGCCACGAGGAGCGCGCTCTTGCTGGGAAAGTGGTGCACGACGCTGGTCAGGCTGAGGTCGAGTTGCTTGGCGATCTCCCTCAGGGACCCTCCACGGTAACCGCGAGCCGCGAACACGGCGGTCGCCGAGGCGACGATCTCGGCCCTGCGCTGTGCGCTCTTGGCATACGGGCCTCGGCGAGTGGCCGGACGGGCCGCCGTCTTCTCGGTCATGCCCCCAAGCCTAAGCGGGCGGTGCGGGGCGGTGTCCGGCCGATAATCCGCCATCATCACCCTCGCCGAAAGTATGGCACCTGTTCGGTTTTCGCTGTACGGTCTCGCTGACCCACACCACGACGTGCGGTAGAGCCGCTCACGCATCCACCGGGTGGAGAGGAGACGGACACGGATGTCCACCTCACATTTGTCGAAAGCACTCATCGGCGGTCTGGCCGCCACACTGGTTCTGGCCGGTTGCGGCCGGTCCGGCACACAAGGCAGTGGGGGCGCCACGGGTGCTCCCATCGGCGACTCACCTGCCAAGGGCGAGATCAACGTTTGGGCCATGGGCACCGAGGGTGAGCGCCTGCCCGAGTTGGCCGCGCGCTTCCGGAAGGCCAACCCGGACGCGAAGGTGAAGGTCACGGCCATCCCGTGGCAGGACTACGCCAAGAAGGTCGAAACGGCGATCGCCTCCCAGGACACGCCGGACGCCACGCTCGTCGGATCCGCCGACCTCACGAACTTCGCCTCGACGGGCGGACTCGAGCAAGTGCCCGCCGGTCTCGTCGACACCTCGTCCTTCTACCGAGGCGCCGCTCAGAGCACCACCTACGACGGGGGCACGTACGGCGTCCCCTGGTATGTGGACACCCGCGTCCTGTTCTACCGCAAGGACCTGGCACGGGCTGCCGGAGTCTCCGCGCCGAAGACCTGGAAGGAGTACGGCCCGTTCCTCAAGGCCCTCCAGAAGCAGGGAGCGAAGTGGGGCCTGGCGCTGCCCACCGGCGTGGCGGCGAGCTGGCAGGGCGTCCTGCCCTTCATGTGGCAGGCCGGTGCGCGTCTCATGAACGACAACAGCACCAAGTTCACCTTCGACACACCCCAGGCGCTCGAGGGGCTGGAGTTCTACCAGTCGTTCTTCACGTCGAAGACCTCGACCCGCAACGGGGCGGTGAGTCTGGGGGAGATCGAGCCGCAGTTCGTCGCCGGTTCCACGGCCGCACTCATCTCGGGCCCCTGGGAAACGGCCCTGCTGAAGGGGGCGGGCGGAGCGGACTTCGTCAAGGACAAGGTGGGGGTCGCCACGCTCCCGAAGGGAGCGACGTCCAACGCCAGCTTCATCGGGGGAGGGCACTGGACGGTGTTCAAGAAGGCGAAGAACCGCGACGGCGCCTGGAAGTTCATCCGGTGGCTCTCCGAGCCCGACGTCCAGCAGGACTGGCACGAACTGTCCGGAGACCTGCCCGCCGTGCAGGCGGCCTGGAATGAGGGGAAGCTCAGGTCGGACCCGACGCTGGCCGTCTTCCGGTCCCAGCTCCAGACCGCGCTGCCCGGCCCGACCGTGACCACCTGGAAGCAGATCTCAGCGGTCCTCGATGCCGAGATCGAGAAGGTGGCCAAGGGGGTCTCGTCGCCGAAGGCGGCCCTCGAACGGATCCAGGCCAAGGCGTCCGCGATCGGAACGGGGCGGTCCCGATGACCACGGCCACCTCCCTGGAACCCGTACGCGAGAGGTCCTCCGCCGGCCGGCCGACTCAGCGGTCGAGGCGCGGGTCCGGACACCTGCGGCGCACAGTGGTCGCCTGGGCCTTCTGCTCACCCTTCGTCCTGCTGTTCGCCACCTTCGGCATCTGGCCGGTCTTCTCGTCACTGTCGATGAGCGTCACCGACATCACCAGCAGGGACGTGCAGACGCCCTTCAGCGTCAACTTCGTCGGCCTGGAGAACTACACCGCGCTCTTCGGCGATCCCACCTTCGTCCGCGCAGCTGTGAACACCCTCTACTTCGTCGCCGTGGGCATACCACTGACGATGGTGCTCTCCCTCGCCGTCGCCGTCGCACTCAACTCCGGGATCCAGCGTGCGAAGGGCCTCTTCCGGGTCGCCTACTTCGCCCCGGTCGTGACGAGCATCGTGGCGGTGGCGGTCGTGTGGAGGTACCTCTACAAGCCCGACGGGATGATCAACTCGGTCCTGTCCGTCGTGGGAATCTCGGGGCCCGACTGGCTGAACGATCCCAACTGGTCCATGCCCGCCCTCATACTGATGGCCGTCTGGCGGCACTTCGGCATCCCCATGGTGATCTTCCTGGCGGGGCTGCAGTCGATACCGCCCGAACTGCACGAGGCGGCCGTCGTGGACGGCGCGTCCCGCTGGCGGGCCTTCCGCAGTGTGACCTTGCCGCTGCTCCGGCCCACCACGCTGGTGGTCGCCATCCTGCTCAGCATCAGCTACCTCCAGTTCTTCGAGGAGCCGTTCGTCATGACGAGCGGCGGCCCCTTGGACAGCACGACGTCGATCAGCTACTACGCCTACCAGCAATTCGGCTTCGGCAACTACGGACTGGCATCGGCCGCGTCCTATGTGCTGGTCACCGCGATCGCCCTGCTGAGCCTTCTTCAGTTCCGCATCTTCCGAGCGAGGGCCTGACATGACCGCCACCACGACAACGACGGGGCCGGCCTTCCGGGAGCGGCGCCCGTCCCGGCGCGTCCCCACCGCCCGTCTCGTTCTCTACGGCGCCCTCGTGCTCGGACTCCTCGCGACGCTGGCGCCTTTCGCCTGGATGTTCCTCGGCTCGGTGAAACCGACGGGCGAGATCGTCGCCCATCCGAGTACCTGGCTTCCCCGGTCCCCGACCTTCGGCAACTTCGAACAACTGCTGTCCAAGCAGAACTTCGGACTGTACTTCCTGAACAGCACAGTCGTCGCGGTGACTTGTGTGCTGGGAAACCTGCTGTTCTGCTCGATGGCCGGATACGCCTTCGCGAAGATCGAGTTCGCGGGGAAGCGTCTGCTGTTCGGCCTCGTCCTCACCATGCTGATCATCCCCGGCGTCACGACCTTCGTCCCGCTGTTCGTGCTCGTCAGCAACATGGGCCTGGGCAACTCCTACCTCGGGCTCATCCTGCCCTTCCTCGTGACACCGTTCGGCGTGTTCATCATGCGGCAGTTCATCCGGGACATCCCGGACGCCCTCGTCGAGGCGGCGCGCCTCGACGGCGCGGGCGAATCCCGGATCTTCCTCAGGGTGATCCTGCCGTTGACACGGCCGGCGCTGGCGACACTGGCGATTCTCACCTTCCTCGCGCAGTGGAACAACTTCCTGTGGCCACTCGTCATCGCGCAGACCGAGGACCACTACACGCTGCCCGTCGCCCTCGCCCTCTTCTCCACAGGAGCCAACGGCACCAACTACGGCCTGCTGCTGGCCGGGGCGGTCACGGTCGTCACACCGATCATCCTGCTCTTCCTCGCCCTGCAACGACATTTCATCCAGGGCATCGCCAACACCGGCATCAAGTAGCCGGGCCGCGCGCCCACCCCGGTCGGCCGCCGCACGCGCCGACGGCCCCCGGGCGCCCTTCATTCCTGCCGTTCGACCGCCGCGTCGACAGACGCACACAGAACAGGAGAACCAACCATGCTTCGTCCCCAGGACGGCCCCACTCGTGAACGCCGCTCCCTCGGCGGCCTGTGGAGCTTCCGCCTGGACGCGGAGGGGGTCGGCCGTGCCGAGGGCTGGTGGCGCTCACAGCTCGCCGGCGCGGTGGAGATCCCGGTGCCGGCCAGTTACAACGACATCTTCCCGGACACGACCGTCCGTGACCATGTCGGGGACGTCTGGTACCAGACGCAGGTATGGGTTCCCGCCCGGTGGGCGCGGGAACGCACGGTACTCCGCTTCGACGCCGCGACACATCGCGCCACCGCCTGGGTCAACGAGGTCGAGGTCGCCCGGCACGAAGGCGGCTACACCCCCTTCGAGGCCGACGTCACGGCGCACTTGCTACCGGGTGCCGAGAACCGTGTCACCGTCGTCGTCAACAACGAACTGACCTGGGAGTCGATACCGCCCGGCCGAGTGGAGGAACGAGCGGACGGCCGCCGGGTGCAGCACTACTTCCACGACTTCTTCAACTACGCGGGCCTGCACCGGCCCGTGTGGCTGTACACCACGCCCCCCGTCCACATCACCGACATCACCGTGACCACCACCGGCCTGAAGGACACGACCGGCCTCGTCGCCTACCGCGTGGACAGCACCGCACAAGCCGACGAGCACGTGGTACGTGTCTCGCTGCGCGATGCCTCCGGCATCGAGGTCCGTGCCGCCACCGGGGCGGTGGGGACCCTCAGGATCGAGAACGTGCATCCCTGGGCACCCGGAGACGGCTACCTCTACGAACTCGAGGCCACGCTGTGGAGCACCTCCGGCGAGCTGGTCGACAGTTACCGGCAGTCCGTGGGGGTGCGCACCGTGGAGGTACGGGGCAAGGAATTCCTGATCAACGGAGCCCCGTTCTATTTCAAGGGGTTCGGCAAACACGAGGACGCCGCCGTGCGCGGCAGGGCTCACGACGACATCCTGATGGTGCATGACTTCGCCCTGCTGGAGTGGACCGGCGCGAACTCGATCCGCACCTCGCACTACCCCTATGCCGAGGAGGTGCTGGACTACGCGGACCGGCAGGGTGTGGTGGTCATCGACGAGACGGCGGCCGTCGGCCTGAACCTGAACATCGCGGGAGGCGTTTTCGGCTCCGGCCGAAAAGCGTCGACGTTCTCGCCCGACACCGTGGGTGAGAGCACACTGCGCACGCACCTGCAGGCGGTGAGGGAGCTCGTCGCGCGCGACAAGAACCATCCGAGTGTCGTGCTGTGGTCCATCGCCAACGAGCCGGACAACGTACAACCGGAGGCGCGCGACTACTTCGCGCCTCTGGCGGCCGAGGCACGCCGGCTGGATCCCTCACGTCCCGTCGCCTACGTCAACGCGCTCATGGGGAAACCGGACGAGTGCGTGGTCACCGACCTGTTCGACGTCGTGCTCCTCAACCGTTACTACGGCTGGTACTTCGGCCCCGACGACCTGGCGGCGGCCGAAACGGGGTTGGAGGCCGAACTGCGGCAGTGGGCCGCGCGCGACAAACCCATCGTCATCACCGAGTACGGAGCGGACGCCTACCCCGGACTGCGCAGCGTCGTACCCAGCCCGTGGACCGAGGAGTACCAGACCGAACTGCTCGATGTGTACCACCGGGTGTTCGACCGGGTCGACGCGGTCGTCGGCGAGCAGGTCTGGAACTTCGCCGACTTCGCCACGGCGCCCGGTGTCTTCCGTGTCGACGGCAACAAGAAGGGAGTATTCACCCGCGAACGTCGGCCGAAGGGCGCGGCGTTCAGTCTGCGCGCCCGCTGGCGCAAGGCCGGCTTCGACTCAACGGACTGAACCCGGTGCGCGGTCAAGCCGACGCGGGCCCATCCGGTGTACGACCGGATGGGCCCGTTCCCGGGTTCAGCACGGTTGGCACATCGAATTCACAGCATGATGAGCAGACGCGTCTTCGGCTTGAGTTTCCTGTTCACCGAACGACTCTGTACATACACCTCCAGCTTGGGATTGTTCCCTGCCTTCACGGAGACGGTCCCCTGGACATCCGCACCGAACAGAAGGCTGCGTGCGGCGTCGCCCGTATAGGCGCGGTCGGTGTCCTTCTCGACCACGATGACTTCCTTGTTCTGCTGAACCTGAGCCCGGGCGCCCAGCTGGTAGTAACAGGAGCCACGTTCGTACGTCACGCCCGGATGCGAGTTGACGAAGGAGCGAATCTCGACCTCCTTGTCGACTTTCAGGAGCCGGTATTTGTCGGCCGGAATCGGTTCGAGGTTCGCCCGCACGTCGTCGACCGATATGTCCTGGCCGACGGCGAACAGGTTCTTCGTGCCGCGCACTCCCTGCTCTCGCCCGCGCAGGAAGCTGGTGGCGGCAGCGCGCACGGTGCCGATCGCCTCCTCGACGCCCTTCTGGGAGTCCGCATCCCAGATGGCGATGTTCCCGGCCGGGAAGCCGTAGTTCTGGGCGGTGCGCTTGGCCAGGGAGTTCGGAACGAGGATCGCGGAGGTCCAGTGGCCCGGAAGCCCGCGCATCTTCGCCGTGATCTTGTCGAGCCAGGGGCCGAGGATGGTCATGTCCCCGTCGTGCCGCCTGTCGCCGCCGGAGGCGTTCTCCTCACCGTCCGTGACGACGATCTGGAGGAAGCTGTGCTCGCCGTATTCCTCCCAGATATGGCCCAGGTCGTCCAGGGACTTCAGAGAAGCCTCGATGAGGGCCGTAGCGCCATTGTTGACCTGGTACAGCCCCCGCATGGACGGCAGATGCTTCACGTCCATATCCCAGACCAGGTTCTCCACCTTGTGATCGAAGGAATAGAGGCTGATCCGTGTTTCGTGGCCGAGGCTGTCCGACTCCGCCTTCAGCCCCGCCACGAACTCGTCCACCACCTGAATGAGCTGGCTCTGGTGCGGACGCATCGAACCCGAACAGTCCACTACCAGCGCGACGTGATTCACCTTGTGCTGGATCTTGTTTGCGGGCACGTTTATACTCCCCCTCCGAGGCTCCCCGAGTGATGTCTTCATTTTATGGGGGGGCACTGACAACGGCTTTGCCGCTCCATCACCGTCCGCGTCCGGTGCGGGTGCCTCGCCACCGGCGGCGGCGTTTCGTGATCACGGGCCGGACGGGGGGAGTTGTTCATCAGCGACGCGAACCAGCGCTTCGTGTCGTTCCAGAACAAGGCGTGCCGTGGCGGCCATGGCCTCGTCGGCCATCTCGCCTCGGAACGCCACCGCACCCGTCCCCTCCCGCTGTGCCGCCTCGACCGCCGCGATCAGCTCTGCGCAGCGGGCGAGTTCGTCGGGGCCGGGGGAGAACACCTCGTTGATCACGGGGACATGGGAAGGGTGGATCGCCATCATCCCTTCGTAGCCGAGGGAGCGGTTCTGTCCGGCGAACGAGCGCAGCCCCGGCAGGTCGGTGACGCGCGTCCACAATCCGCTGACCGGGTGCGGTACTCCGGCTGCCCTGGCGTCCAGCAGGACGCGGGAGCGCAGAGCCACCGTCTCGGTTCCCTCGGGGCTCCAGCGGTAGCCGACGGCGCGTTCCACGTCGCCTCCGGGGGCGGTGAGTGCGCCCAAGTAGGCGATGCGGGAGGCGGCTCGGGCGACGTCGTAGGCCTCGCGCAGGCCACGGGCCGTCTCCAGCAGGGGCACCAGGGCGACCCGCCCCGGCGGCAGGCCCTGTTCCCGTTCGCACCAGCCCAGCAGCCGGTCGGCAAGCCTCACGTCCTGGGCCGAGCTGACCTTGGGGAGCACGATGCCGGCGAGCCCGGGCCGTACGACCGCCCGCAGTTCCTCGGCCCCCGCCCAGCCGTCCAGCGGGTTGACGCGGACGAAGAGGGCCATCCGTCCCGCCTGACGGGCCGGTTCGGTGGCGGCCTGCGCGATGGCGTCGGCCACCTGTGCCCGGGCGGCGAGCTTGCCGCCGGCGGGCACCGCGTCCTCCAGGTCGAGGATCGCCGCGTCGGCGCCCGCCGCCCGGGCCTTGGGCAGCCAGCCGGTTCTGTTGCCGGGGACGAAGAGCAGGGAGCGCAGCGGGGGCCGGCCGACCGCTGCAGCGTCCACCTCGGCCGGCCTCTCCGCAGGCGCCTCCGATGGCACTGACGCCTCAGATGACATCGCTCTTCTCCAGGTGTGCCAGCTCCTCCGCGCTGAGTCCGAGCCACTGCCCGTAGACCAGGTGGTTGTCCTGCCCGAGGGCGGGCCCGGTCCGCCAGACCCGGCCGGGCCGCTGCCGGAAGTGCGGGATCACCGCCTGCATACGCACCGGACCGAGGTCGGGGTCGTCGACGGTGACGATGTCCTCGCGTTCGGCGTACACGGGGTCGGCGGCGATGTCGGCGGCGTCGAACACCCGTGAGGCCACGACTTCGGCACGGGCGAACTCCTCCAGGCACTGGCCGGTGCCGCGCTCCGCCACCCAGTTCCGCAGGCCCTCGTCCAACTCTTCGCGCCGGGCGTGCTGTTGCCGCGCTGTGGCGAACTCCTTCTCGGGGAGTCCCAGCAGGCAGGCGATGTTGCGGACGGAGCGCAGCGTCGCGGAGGTCACCGTGATCCACTCGCCGTCGCGGGAGCGGTAGGTGTTGATCACGGCCGCGGGGGCGACCGCCAGCTGGTTGCCGGAGCGTTCGGGAACGCGGCCCAACTGGTCGTGGACGATGACCTGCCACTCGACGAGACGGAACAGGGACTCGAAGAGAGCGAGGTCGATCCACTCGCCGTCGAAACCGGGGTCGTTGTCACGGCGGTGCAGGGCGGCGAGGACGGCGTAGGCGCCCATCAGGCCGGTCACGGCGTCGCCGTGCGAGAAGCCGGTGTGGACGGGCGGGCCGTCGGGAAAACCGGTCAGGTGGACGACGCCGCTGCGTGCCTCACCCATCTTGCCGAAGCCGGGGGCGTCCGCCTGCGACGAGGTGGCGCCGAATCCGGAGATCTGCAGCAGTACGGCCCGGGGGTTGATCCGGTGCACGGAGTCCCAGTCGAGTCCCCAGCTGCGCAGGCGTCCGGCGCGCAGGGTGACGATGACGACGTCCGCCCAGGCGACGAGTCGACGGGCGACGGCCCGGCCGGCCTCGTGGTGCAGATCGAGGGTGACCGAGCGTTTGTTGCGGCCGGCCACCTTGAACCACAGGGGGACACCGTCTCGTTGAGGTCCCATGGCGCGTGCCGCGTCTCCGGCGCCGGGGGGCTCCACGTGTACGACGTCGGCTCCTTGGTCGGCGAGCATCGAGCCCGCCAGCGGCCCGGCCACCACATGGGCGAACTCGACCACTTTCAGCCCGCGCAACTGCCCGCGTCCGCTGGTGTTCCGCTCGTCCTCCGACACCGATGTGCTCCCTCGCCCCTGCTGTTCCGCGTTGGCCCCGGACCGCGTCGCCCGCGTTGGTGCGGCACGTCGTCCCCGGCCGGGTCTTCAGATTGCAGGAGCGGAGAAATGCCTGTCGAGCAACAGAAGGCCATCAATCAATGCGAAGAACGCATGAATCGGCCCCACGCGGCTTCATGCCCACGAAACCCCGGGCGGAAGAGCGCGGCCCTGGAGGCGGAACTCCTCAAGCGTCTCCAGGAACCGCTGCGTCACGACCGGGAGCGTTCGGCGGGCGCGCAGCGCGATGTCCAGGCGCCGGTCCACGACGGGGTCCACCAGCGGACGGCAGACGATGCGCCCGGCGCCCATCAGCGGGAGCACGAGGGCGGGCATCGCCGACACCCCGAGGCCGGCGGTCACCAGTCCGCCCACGGTCGCGACACTGCCCGCCTCGGCCGCCGGTGCCGCGTGCGCGTCGATCTGGGCGAACGCCGCATCGGTGAGCCGGCGCACGCTCGAGTCGCGCCCGACGGCCAGGAACGGCTGACGAGCCAGGTCGTCCCAGGCGACTTCGTGGCGGTCGGCGAGCGGGTGGCCTTCCGGCAGCACCGCGACGAAGCGGTCCCTGACCAGGGGGCGGTGCTCCAACTGCTCGGGCGGGTCCCCGACGGTGGTGATCGCGAAATCGGCGTCGCCGGACAGGACCCGGTCCAGTACCAGCCGCTCCAGCCCGTCGAGGAGGCGTACCGCCACCTGCGGCCGCCGCTCACGGAAGTCGGAGATCACCTGCGGCAGGAGCACCGCGGCGACCGAGGGCAGGGTGGCCACGGCGACCGTTCCCGACTCGCCGAGCAGGAATCGCCTGAGTTCCTTCATGCCCGCACGGTGAGCGGTGACGATCTGCTCGGCGATCCGCAGGGTCTCGGCGCCCACCGCGGTCAACTGCACATTGCGGGTGTCCCGTTCGAGGAGTTGCACGCCGAGCAGCCGTTCCAGGTCCGCGACGGCGCGGCTGAGCGAGGACTGGGACACGTGCATCTCCGCGGCGGCCGCGGTGAAGCTCGCGGCCCGGGCGACGGCCGTGTACGCCGTCAGTTGTCGCAAGGTGGTGGCCTCCATGGCCGACGAGCATAGGGCGCGATCGCGTGCATTGATGCGCTTATCGCATGGACAGATCTCCGTTTGATGCTGGACACCGATCCGGTGGTGCTCCGAAACTCTCGCGTAACACCTCGGCTTGCCCTCGCCCGACTCCGCCCACCGCCGCCGAGGGCCGTCCCCGAGAAAGCGAGCGCCGCCATGCTGGCAGCCCTGGGCTTCGCCACGATCGCCGTCCTCCTGTTGGTCACCATGACCAAACGCGCCTCGGTACTGGTCGCTCTGATCCTGCTTCCGGTACTGGCGGCGCTCGTCGGCGGTTTCGCGAGCGATCTGGGGGAGCTGACTCTCGGTGGGCTGTCCAAGGTGGCCCCCACCGGCATCATGATCGCCTTCGCGGTCCTGTACTTCAGCCTGATGGTGGACGCCGGGCTCTTCGACCCGCTGATCCGCGCCCTGTTGCGCGCGGCGCAGGGCGATCCGTTGCGGATCACCGTCGCCACGGCCGTCCTCACGCTGTGCGTGGCCCTGGACGGCGACGGCGCTTCCACCTTCCTCATCACCGTCTCCGCGCTGCTGCCGGTCTACAAGAGGCTCGGTATGAGCCCCTTGGTGCTGTCCGGAGTGGTCTGCCTGGGCGCGGGCGTGATGAACATGGTCCCCTGGGGTGGTCCGACCGTACGGGCCATGGCGGCGCTGAAGCTGGAGAGTTCGGACGTCTTCAACCCCGTGCTGCCGGCGATGGGCTTCGGCGTCGCCTGGGTGCTGGTGGCCTCGTACCTGCTCGGCCGCCGGGAGCGCAACCGTCTCGGCGCGCTGCCCCCGCCGGGTCCGGCCACGGACGTGCGCCAGGGCGAGGACGAGCGGGACGCCCGTGAACCCGTCGCTTCTACGGCCGCGGCGGCCGAGCCGAGCCGGCGGGCCACTCCCACGACGGCCGACGGGCAGGAGCCCCAGGCCCTCCGATCACCCGGGGACGGGCCCGGCGCCGTCCGGGTCCCGCCGCTGCCGCGGACCTGGCTGAACACCTTCAACCTCCTGCTCACCGTCACCCTCGTGGTCTGCCTGATCCAGGAAGTGCTGCCGCTTCCGGTGCTGTTCGTCCTCGGGTTCGCGATCGCCGTGCTGGTCAACCACCCCACCTGGGAGCAGCAGCAGGCGCTGCTCGACAAGCACGCCAAGAGCGTGGTCCTGGTCACCACGATGATTTTCGCGGCCGGCGTCCTCACCGGGATCCTCAGCGGTACCAAGATGATCGACGAGATGGCCGAGGCGTTCGTCTCCGTCGTCCCCGACTCCTTCGGGTCCCACCTGCCCGTGGCGGTGGCCGTCACGGGCATGCCATTGAGTCTGGTCTTCACCCCGGACGCCTACTACTTCGGGGTACTGCCCGTGCTCGCCGAGACCGCGAACGGTTTCGGCACGGACCCGGCCGAGGTCGCCCGGGCCGCCATTCTCGGCCAGATGACCACGGGGTTCCCGCTCAGTCCGCTCACCGCGTCCACGTTCATCCTGGTCGGCATGAGCGGTGTGTCGCTCGGCGAACACCAGCGCTTCATCTTCCGCTGGGCCTTCGCCACCACCCTCGTCATGACCGCCGGCGCCCTGGTGACCGGCGCCTTCCCCCTGTGACCGGAGCCACGCCCAGAGGCACCCGACCGGGGTGCCCCCACCGACAGAGACGAGGACCCATGAGACGGATCACCAGACGTACGGTGCTCGCCGCCACCGCGGGTGCGGTCACGGCGCCGGCCGTGAGCACGGCGGCCGCGGCGGCCGCCGACCCCTCGGCAGCCCCGGCGGCGGGACGGCAAGCGGCCTCCGGACTCGATCCGGTCCTGCGGACGGACCTCCTCACGCGGGTGACGCCGCGGAACAACTGGCTGGTGACAGCGGTCGCCATCCAGTACGCGCAGCGCGTCGATCTGCGCGACGGGACGGTCCCGCCCACCGCCTTCCAGGTGCGGGCCACCGTGGGCGGGCAGACAGCGGCTCGCACGGTGACCCGTGTGTACTCCAACAACGCCGCCGAAGTGGACGACCGCCCTCATCCCGGACGGCCGGGGGAGCACCTGATCGTCGAACTCGACCCGAACGACTCCAACGCGCGGGCCGCCGGCACCGATCCGCTGCCGCTCGACCGTGCGTACTCCGTCAGGCAGGTGGCGGACGTACGCGGCCCGGATGGTGAAACGGTACTCAGAGCCGGTCCGTTCGCGAACCGGAACGACGACGTCATCACTCCCGTGGCCGACGACTTCACCGCCGGTTCCTTCACCGACTCCGCGGGGTTCGAACTGGACTTCCGGCTGTACCAGCCTTCGGGCTTCGTACGGAACCCGCGGACGCGCAGGCGGTACCCGCTCGTCATCACCCTGCACGGCGGTGGCGAGGTCGCGGACAACAACATGACCCAGCTCACTTCCAACCGGATCGCGGTCACGTTCGCCAAACCGGAACGACAGCGCCGCGACCCCGCGTTCGTCCTCTCTCCGCAGATCCCCCTGCCCCGTCCCATGGACGGACCCGACGGCACGGACTGGACCGACGCCAAGGTCCAGGCCGCGCTGATCGAACTCATCGACACCTTCGTGAGCGAGCACTCGCGAGTGGTGGACACGGACCGGCTCTATCTCGTCGGACTGTCCTCAGGCGGTCGCGGTATCTACAGCCTGCTGTCCAAGCGACCCGACGCGTTCGCGGCCGCCCTGCCCACGGCCGGCTGGGGCGACCCGGCCGACATGGAAAGGATCACGCACATCCCGATCTGGGCCGACCACTCCGTCGACGACCCGGTCGTCCCCTACCGGGAGGGCCGGTTCGGCAAGCCCGGCACCTGGACCCTGATGAACGCCCTGGAGACCGCCGGCGCACGGGTCAGCCGGGGGGAGTGGGCCAACGATCTGCCGAAGGCCCAGTTCGAAGCCCGGTCACGGGCCCTCCTGCGGCAGGCCCGGGCCACGCGCAGCGACGTGCTGTTCACGAGCTACACGGCCGGGACGACACCACTGAACCCACACCTCGCATGGGCCCAGACGTACGAGAACGACGTGGTCATCGACTGGCTCTTCGAACAGTCCCGCTAGCTCGCGGTTTCTGCCCACCCTGATCAGGAGGGGCCGCGGCCCCTCGATGTCCGGTCACCGCGCTCTCACCGCATTCCGGAGGTAGATCAATGCGTTCATCCCGTCGCCCGACCGACACGACCGTGCCGTTACGGACCCGACCGCCTGCCATGACGGCACTGATCGCGCTGGCCACCGCCCTCGGCCTGGCGCTGACTCTGCTGACTGCGGCAGCCCCGCCGGCCGCCGCCGCCGACCTGCTGTCCCAGGGCAGGCCCGCGACCTCCTCGTCCACCGAGAACGCGGCCACCCCCGCGTCGGCGGCGGTGGACGGCAACACCGGCACGCGCTGGTCGAGCACGTTCAGCGATCCGCAGTGGCTGGGAGTCGATCTGGGCTCCACCGTCACCATCAGCCGAGTGGTGCTGCGCTGGGAGGCCGCGTACGCCCGCGCGTTCCAGATCCAGACCTCCGACAACGGCACCGCCTGGACCACCGTCTACTCGACCAGGACAGGCACCGGCGGCCTTCAGAGCCTCGACGTGAACGGCAGCGGCCGGTACGTCCGCGTCCACGGCACCCAGCGGGGAACCGCCTACGGCTACTCGCTGTGGGAGTTCCAGGTGTACGGCTCCGGTGGCGGCACCTCTCCGGGCAACGGGATCCCGGACCCGACGACCGCCTCCGTCGAGGCCACCGACGGGCCGCTGACCACGGCCACGTACACCGTTCCCAGTCCGAGCGGGTACGGCTCCGGCACCGTCACGTACCCGACGACCGGTGCCGCGTACCCGGGCGTCGTCCTGATGCCGGGCTATCAGGGCACACAGCAGAACCTGGAGTGGCTCGCACCGCGCCTCGCTTCCTGGGGCTTCGTCGTCATCAACGTCGGAACCAACACCCTCACCGACGATCCCGCATCGCGTGGCCGCCAGATCACCGCAGCCGGCACCCAATTGCTCGCGCTCGGCAACACCCCCGGCAACCCGCTGTCGGGGAAGCTCAACGGCACGCTCGGCGCGGTCGGTCACTCGATGGGCGGTGGCGGCGTCATGGCGGCCCTCCGGGACGACCCGCGTTTCCGGGCGGGCGTGCCGACGGCCCCGTACTACCCGAACGTGAACTTCTCCGGAGTCACCGACCCCACGTTCTTCCTGACCTGTCAGAGCGACCCCGTCGCCCACGGCAACAGCTACGCGGTGCCCTGGTACAACTCCATGTCCCAGGCCGAGAAGCTCTACATCGAGGTTCCGGGCGACCATCTGTGCCCGATGACGGGCTACGGCGACAAGGCCAAGCAGGGCAAGTGGATCCTGTCGTTCCTCAGCCTGTGGCTGCGTGGCGACACCCGCTTCAGCCCGTTCCTGTGCGGTCCCGTACGCGACGGCGACAAGAACGACACCTCCCTGGTCACGCGCTGGATGGACACCTGCCAGTTCTGAGGTGCTCTCCCTGGACGGTGAGAAGAACCCGTCGTCAGAGGGTCATGAATGGCGAGTGCTCGCTGAACAGGAGCTTGCGCAGTACCGAGCGGATACGCGACGACAGCCGCGGCCGGAGAGGCTCCGCCCCTGGCATCCGGGTGGAGCCTCTGCGTGGTTGGTGGACCTGAGGGTCAACCGGTCGAGGCTGTCGGCGCGAACCTGCCGCCGACGGACGCGGAGGTGGTGCTTCCGGTTGACGTTTTCTCAGAAACCGTCGTGCAAAGGGGCATTGACGGTCGTACTTCGGCAGCGAAACGGCGTACGCGGTCCTTCTTGCGGTGTAGCTTCTCCCCGTCAACAGGGGCTTGAGCAAGGGTGGATGTGTGGCTGCCTCTCCGCAAACCGAAAAATTCGCCGCCTGCCTCCGCATGCTGAAGGACCGCAGCGGCCGGGGCTACGACCGCCTCGGCAAGGAGGCGGGCGTCAGTGGCTCCAGTCTGCATCGGTACTGCTCCGGCCTCAGCGTCCCGACGGACTACCGGGTGGTGCACGCCTTCGCCAAGGTGTGCGGCGCCAGTGCGGAGGAACTCCGCGAACTCCACCGGCTGTGGGCGCTGGCGGACACCGACCGGGACGTACCGGCCGTGACCGCCGAGGAGAACCCGGAACCGGAACCGGACGAACCTGCGGTACCCGCGCAGGGGAGCCCGGGACCGGACGACGACACCCCGCCGGAGATCACTCGCGACGATCCCGGGCAGCCGCCACGGTCCCGGCTGCCCGGGAAGCTGTCCTCCCGTTCCGGGATACTGGCCGCCGTGGTCGCGGTGGTGCTGGTGGCCGGCTTCGTCGTGTGGCTGCCCGTCGGACGCCCCGCCAGTGCGTCACCGGCGACCGACGACAGACTGCTGTACTCCCCCGCGTGCAAGTCGGTGAGCATGGGGCAGCACGACGAGTGCGTGCGCGAGGTCCAGAGCCTGTTGGCGCGGGCGAAGGGCAGGCTCGCCGTCGACGGGGACTTCGGGCCGGAGACCCTGCGCAGATTGACCGCGTTCCAGGTGCTGGCGGGTATGCCGGCCACCAACGTGGTCGACGAGGCCACCAAGGAGGCGCTCTACGGGCAGCAGGTGAGCATGGCGACCTGGACGCCTGCCAAGGTGGCGAAGCGGATCCGTGAGGTGTTCGTCGAGGATCCCGGTACCGCCGTGTCCATCGCCCGCTGTGCGTCGTACCTCGACCCGCTGTGGGTGCTGCCCAACACCAACGGCAGCCGCAACTGGGGCGTGTTCCAGATCTCCGACGCCCGCCTGCGGGAACTCGACGGCACACCGCTGCGGGCGTTCGATCCGGAGTGGAACATCAAGGCGGCCCACCGTCTGTGGAGCGTCCGGCGTGACTTCCACGACTGGCCCTCCTGCGAGGCGGCGCTGAAGGACACACCGAAGAAGAGCTGAAGCCCGTAGCCCCGGAGACCGCCGCGACGGTCCCCGGGGCTTCCGGTTCCGGGTCACCCGGGGCGGCGTCAGATCGTGCCGTTCTCCCACCACCAGTCGCGGCCGAGGTCAGCCCTGCTGTCGACGTGCTGGTGGTCGACGGTGTACGTCTCCAGCCCGGAGAACCCGCAGGTCTCCGCCTTCTGGTAGACGGTCTTGTTGGACACGCCGGGCACGTCGAGGTCGGCCGCGGTGCCGTACAGGTGCATGCTGTCGCCGGCGCCGCCGATATCGGCGTTGTGCGCGATGCTGCGGAAACCGGAGTTGACCGTGATCGGCTTGTCGCCCAGCTTCTTGCGCAGCGCCTCCAGCTTGTACATGCAGCGGCGGGCGTTCTCCTTCGCCTGTGCCGCGCTCACCTTGCCGCCGTTGAAGGTGCCGCTCGACTGGTCCACGAACTCGCTCCAGTTGAAGTGGGCCGTGGAGCCGTCCGACTGCTCCAGCGCGTTGAGCTTCGCCTGGGTGTTGGGTCCGACGCTGGCGTCGGCGGTGAGACCGTACGCCGCCTGGAACCGGCGTACGGCCGCGGCCGTCCCCGGGCCGAAGTCCCCGTCTATGCCGACCCGGGTGTGGCCGGCGCTGTCGGCCGCCCAGCCGGCGACCCGGATCTGCAGCTCGGTCACGTCGGCGCCGCCGGCGCCCTGCTCCAGCGTGCGCGACCAGGAATAGGCCTGTGCGACACCCGAGAACAACAGCTGGCCGAACGCGACGCCGGCACCGGCGGCCAGCGTGCCTCGCAGCATGGTGCGGCGGTCGATGGGGCGGAAGGAGGAAGTCATCGTCGTCCTTTTCGGGAAGGGAGGTGCGAGGAGCGGTGGTGCGAGAACAGGTCAGTAGGCGATCTGGAACGTCACGTTCTGCGCGTCGGTGTCATAGGCGTGCACGCGCAGGACGAAGTGGGTGCCGTCCTTGACGTCGGTGGCGACGGTCGCCCACTCGGAGCCGTGGGTGGTGTACGCGTCGCCGTTGTTGCACTTGCTGGTGTGGTCGACGAACACCACACAGGCGTCCAGGTACACCCCCGGCTCGTCCGTGATGAGCCGCAGGTTGATGTCGTCGCACCGCGAGGACGTGGTGTAGGTGCCGTACGGCACGGCGGCCGAGGAGTAGTGGTACGTCAGGGTCTTCGCGCCGCCGTAGCAACTGGTCGCAGTCGCGGCAGGCTGTGCGGAGGCGGGCGCGACGCCCACTCCCAGCAGCGCGGCCGCGGTGAACAGAGCCGAGGTGAACGCCCTGCTCCGGATCATGGTGGTCTCCGATCGGGGGGAGTCAGAAGGCGATCTGCACGACGGCGTCGTCGCCCTCCAGGGGTATGCCGTTGGGCACCGTGAACTTGCTGCCGTCCAGGACGTCGGTGGCGATGGTCGTCCAGCTCCGGCCGACCTTGGTCCAGCCGTTGCAGGTGCCGTACTTCGCGAACTTCACGCAGGCCCACACGTAGTCCGCGGTTCCGCTGATGACGCGCATGTTGATGTCGTCGCAGCGGCTCGTGGTCCAGTAGGGGCCGAAATCGACGACGTCCCCATAGCGCGCGGTGACCGCCCCGCCGTAGCAGCTGGTCGCCGCGGTGGCGGCCGAGGCGGAGGCGGGCGCCGGAACGGTGAAGCCCAGGGTGACGAACAGTGCGACGAGGCACGCGCGTGCGAACCGGGTGGTCATGGGGTTTCTCCTTGGTCCGGCCGGGGTCAGCGGTTGGCCAGGCGGTCCAGATCGGCCTGGGTGCCGTTGAACACGTCCGCGGTCGCCGGTGCCTGGATGCCCGGGAAGAGCGCGGCGTCGGTGTACTGCCACATCGCCCAGGTCGTCGAGCCGCTCGGCAGCGGCGGCTGCGTGATCGACTGGCGGTAGTCCGCGAGTTGCAGCGGATACCGGGCGAAGGCGGTGGTCGAACCCAGGCAGTCGTCCAGGAAGGACTTCTGGGTGTAGATCATCGGAGTGCGGCCGAAGGCCGCCTCCACCCGGTCGAGCCAGGCCTTGGCGTCATTGACCGTGCCGTAGGTGGGGCAGCGTCCGCTGCCGTCGTCCATGCGTTCCAGGTCGAATATCGGCGGCAGGTCGCCGGCTCGCTGCCCGGTGTAGCCGGTCGCCCGCACGGCGGCGATGAACCGGTCGGCCTGTGCGGCACCCGTGTCGGGCGACGTGCCCGTGTAGAAGTGGTAGGGCGCGACGGCCAGCCCCGCCGCCCTGGCCCCCTCGAGATCGGTGGCGAGGTATTCGTCGGTGACGTTCAGGCCCCGGGTGGCCTTGACCGTGGCGAACTCGACACCCGAGGCCCGTACGGCCTTCCAGTCGATCGGCGCACCGCCAGGATGCTGGTACTTGGCCGTGTCCAGGCCGTCGATCGGATAGCCGGCGGGTCGCGATGGCGTGCAGTACGTGTTACGGCCGGCCCAGTCCACAAGTTTCGCCCAGGTGTTGGGGCCCACGACGCCGTCGGCGCTGAGGTTGGCGCAGTGCTGGAGCTCGATGACCCGGGCCTCGGTACCGCCGCCGAAGTCGCCGTCGATCGCCAGCGGCGGATAGTGGAACGGCTCCATGGCCAGGTTCAGACGGCACTGCACCTCCTTGACCTCAACTCCCTTCGCACCCTGCCGCAGCGTGGGGCGCGCGTCGGTGTGGCCGCACACGGTCGTCTGCGCCGTGCTCGACGTGCCCTTGGTCGCGCAGGTGTGCGGCGCCGCGGCCCAGGTGTTCAGCGCCGCCCAGGTCTGCGGGCCGAGCACACCGTCCGCGCCCAGCCCGGCACACCGCTGGAACTCCTTGACCCGCACCTCCGTCGCCGGCCCGAACGAGCCGTCCGCCGCGATCGGCGTGTACCGGCTCGGCTTCGTCGCCAGATTGAGCTCGCACTGCGCCTCGACCGCCGAGTCCCCCGTCGATCCCTGCTGCAGCGTGGGCTGTGCGCTCGTGTGCCCGCAGACCGCGACCGCGGCCGCCGCGGACTCCGCCGCCTGCACCGCCGCGGGCCCGTACACGGGCAGGACCGCTGCCACGGCGAGGGTCAGACCCCGCAGAAGCGTCCTTTGTCCCATCTGTTGTTCCCCCCTCTGGTGAGTGGCCGGGATCCCCGGCCACTGGTGATGCTGGCAGCGGTTGCCCCGAAGGAGATTCCCCTGCTCCGGATTGGGACGCCGGGACACGCACACGCCGGTGACCTGCGAGGACGGATCACCGCTGGGATGAACATGGGATACGGACGGCCGAGCTGGAGCCCGAAGGGGAGGCGGCACCGGTGGCACCAAGAAGATCGCCGAGCACGGCGGCGGCCACTGGGACGACCTCGACGTCCCCCTCGTCGTGTCCGGTGCCGCGGTTGCGGACGTTCGGTGCGCCCCGGCCGCGTCGGGCCCGGGCGCACCGGCCGCGGACAGTCGTGCGGTCAGCGGCCTCGATCACCTCCGGCATGCTGCCCGGTATCGCCCGTCGGTGGCTGTCGCGCGGCGTCCAGCGCCCGCGCCAGCTGCTCCCGGGCGCGGCGCTGGATGCCCTCGCTGTCGTGCAGGAGTTCCTCGGTCTCCTCGGGCGTGAGCGGCGAGGGCGGCGGGCTGCTCTGTGTCAGCTGGGCGTAGAGGCGGCGGCAGGCCCGGTCCTCGTCAGGAAAACGCTCCAACACCGTGCGCACGCCCCGCTGCTGAACCCCCACCACCCACTCACCAGCCTGTTCCTCCAGGTAGAGGCGGTCCTCCGGCCTGGGGCCGCCGGGGGAGCCGGGGCAGTCGGCGATCTCGTACAGTCCCGCCGGGACCCCGGCCGCGCTCAGCGCCTCGCACAGCTGGTGACGGTCCATGTCCTGCCCCTGCCCCTGCCCCTGCCCCTGATCCTGCTCCTGCTCCTGCCCTCGGCCTTCGGCGTCAGTTCGCCCGCACCAGGATGCGGTCACCCACGAGCGAGTTCACCGTCGCACCGGTCTTCACGTTCGGGCAGTACTTGGTCTGTTTGGCGTTGACCGAGGTGACGTACTGCACGCCCAGGCCAGGTTGCTCGAACGCCGGAGCGACAGGCCCGGTGCACACGAGGACGTCCTGCTTCACCCGGTACAGGTGGTAGTTGTACGGGTACCGCGGGTCCTCGGTGTTGAGACTGGACGGCGGGATCGAGCGTTCACCGTACTTGGCACCGGCCGGCGCGAGGAACTTGCCGAACTCGTTGCCGAAGCGGTCCAGGAGCTGGCCGGCCTTGAGGGTGATCTCGGCCGCGATGACGTTCCCGTTGCTGTCGTGGGCGAAGCCGTCGTCCGGGACCAGCGAGTACTTCCAGTCGCCCAGCCCGGAGTTGAGAGCCGGGTCCCACCACTTGTTGAGGAACTCCACCGGTGTGAGGGCGCCGAACCGGTCGTAGCCTCTGAGGATGTTGCCGAGGATCCCGGTGCGCGGCAACTGGGCCGGGCCGAACCGCCAGTCGTTGCACACGTAGGGCGTGTGGGCGTAAGGGTAGGGCGACGGCACCAGCCCCAGGCAGCGCGTCGTCGGGCCGTCCGCTGCGGAGCCGGAGTGCTGTTGCCGCCGCTTGCCCGCGTCGGCTGCCTGGCCTCCCGCCGACGGTGGGGCGGGAACCGCCTTCGGCACCGGGCGATCGGCGGTGGATGTCTGCGTGTCCACGGCGGCGGACGGAGGAGCACTGAGCAGAAGGGAACCGGCAAGGCCGGCAGTCGCCGCCACGCTCGCAGTCCATCGACGGATCGCCACTGGTACCTCCCATGATCGAGTCACGGGGCGTCAGGAGCGCCCCGACCCATCACAGAAGCTCCGCCGAGACACAGCAACACAGGCGGGCCGAACGGGCCCACCCGCCACTCGACCGGGTCCACGCCTGACTCGGAGCGGCGTGTCGCCGCGGGATGCACGAGCGCCCCCCGACCGCACCACGAACTGCCCGCACCCTCGTCACGGGCATGAGTGAGCCGTCCGGTTCACCAGCCGTGCTGGTCCGACGGCGACCGCGGCCCGGCGCGGGTCACCCCCTTGATCCGCCTCCAGGCGGCAGCCGACGACATCGGCACCATCCATCGCCCGGCCCCGGCTTGCGCGCGTGTGCCGGACGACGCGTCATACCGGTTCCGGCGTGAAGGGGCACAGCTCGTCGGCTCCGGCGTGTACGACGCCGTAGCTGCTCTCGGGCACCTCGTTCCAGGCGCCGGGCAGATCGCCGAGGGGCTCGGACACGATGAGGTGGGTTTCGTCGGACACTTCCCGCAGGAACGCGACGTCGGGGTGCAGCTTGCGCAGTGTGTCCACGCGGGTGCTGTAGAACAACGACCGGGAAGTGCCCTGGGTCGAGTAGCGGAAGGCCCACAGGCGTTCGCCGTCGGTCACGGCGATGGTCATCTGGAGCGGGAACTCGATCCCGTGCTCGCGGCCGCTGCGCTCCACCAGTCCCACCATCCGGGCCACGGCGCCCGGCGGATCCTGCTCCAGGCCGAGGGTGAGCGCCAGGTAGAACATCGTCTCCGAGTCCGTCGTTCCCTCGATGGCGGAGTACAGCTCGGGGTCGACCTGCAGGGTCAGGTCGCGGCGCACGAGGTGGAAATCAGTGATGCCGCCGTTGTGCATCCACATCCAGCGGCCGTACCGGAAGGGGTGACAGTTCGACTGCTGCACCGCCGTGCCGGTCGACGCCCGTATGTGGGCGAAGAACAACGGGGAGCGGACATGATCCGCGATCTCCCGCAGGTTGCGGTTGTTCCAGGCCGGGCCGACGTCCCTGAGCAGGGCCGGGGTGTCGATGCTTTCCTGCGGATACCATCCGACGCCGAAACCGTCACCGTTGGTCGTCTCGACACCCAGTCTGGAGTGGAGGCTCTGATCGATCAGCGAGTGAGCCGGTTTGTAGAGGATGGTGTCGAGCAGCAGGGGTGTTCCCGAGTAAGCGAGCCATCGGCACATGAGCGATCACCTGTCCTACCTGCAGCTCCGGGAACACCATGAGGTCCCCCCCTCATTTTCGCCTCCCTCGCCCCGCGTCGCCATGCGGGCGCGGACCGGGCGGCCGGCGCACCGGGCCCGGAGCCGTCGGCCGGGATGCGAGGTGCTTCCCGCCGTCGGATGGTGGAGTCATGAACCGGTCCGTGGCCGGGGTCGCGGTGCCCGCGCGCCGGTCGGTCGGGGTCGCGGCGCAGGGTGCTTTCGTCCGACGCCGGGTGTGCGACGGCTCAGGTGTCTGTCCTGCCGGGCCGGCCGGGTCCCGGCCTGTCTCGTGTGCGTCGCCCGCTTCCTGAGGGCGTGCCGTCCGAACGCCCAAGGAGAGATCGTGGTGGCAGCGAAAGTCGAGAACCGTGGAACGACGTCCGCGCAGCTTCTCAGGGGCCAGAAGGCGTTGGTGACGGGTGCCAACTCGGGTATCGGCCTGGCGACCGCCGTGGCCCTGGGCCGGGCCGGGGCGGACGTCGTGGTGAACTACGTCGTCGGTGCGCACGAGGCGGAGAACGTGGTGAAGGAGATCGAGGGCTTCGGAGTGCGCGCCTACGCCCATGAGGCCGACGTGTCCGACGAGGACCAGGTGACCGCCATGGTCGCGCGGATGGTCGAGGAGTTCGGCACCATCGACATCATGGTGGCCAACGCGGGCCTCCAGCGGGACGCGGCCCTCACGGAGATGACGCTCGCCCAGTGGCAGAAGGTCATCGACGTCAACCTGACCGGCCAGTTCCTGTGCGCGCGGGAGGCCGCCAAGGAATTCATCCGGCGCGGCGTCGTGGAGGAGGTGTCCCGTTCGGCGGGGAAGATCATCTGTATGAGTTCGGTCCACCAGATCGTCCCGTGGGCGGGGCACGTGAACTACGCCTCCTCCAAGGGCGGTGTCGGCATGCTGATGCAGACCCTCGCCCAGGAGCTGGCGCCCCAGCGGATCAGGGTCAACGCGGTGGCGCCCGGCGCCATCCGCACGCCGATCAACCGTGACGCCTGGTCCACCCCCGAGGCCGAGGCCGAACTGCTGCGCCTGATCCCGTACCGCCGCGTGGGCGACCCGGACGACATCGCCAACGCCGTCGTCGCCATGGCGTCCGACCTGCTCGACTACGTCGTCGGCAGCACCCTCTACGTCGACGGCGGGATGACGCTGTTTCCGGGCTTCGCCACCGGAGGCTGATCTCCGATGCGGGATCACGTCACGCCCCGCCGGCACGGTGTTCCTCGGCGGGGGTGCGCCGGGCTGCTGCGCCGCCCGAGCACTGGCCCGGCTCAGCGCCGGTTCGCCGCGTCGAGCGCCCCGTCGAGGGTGCCGGCGGCCATGATCAGGGACAGGTGGGTGAACGCCTGGGGGAAGTTGCCCAGTTGCTCTCCGCTCGGACCGACCTCCTCGGCGAACAGGCCGACGTGGTTGGCGTACGTCTGCATCTTCTCGAAGGTGTAGCGGGCCTGGGGCAGCCGTCCCGCCCGGGCCAGTGCGTCGACGTAGAGGAAGGTGCACAGGCTGAAGGTGCCCTCGGAGCCGCGCAACCCGTCCGGTGAGGCCGCCGGGTCGTAGCGGTAGACGAGGCTGTCGGAGACGAGTTTGCGGTCCATCGCGTCGAGCGTGGTGAGCCAGGCCGGGTCCCTCGGGGCGATGAATCCGACCATCGGCATGAGCAGCAGGGAGGCGTCCAGGACGTCGCTGCCGTAGTGCTGGACGAAGGCGTTCTCCCGCTCGCTCCAGCCGCGTTCCATGACCTGCTCGAAGACGGTGTCCCTGGCGCCGCGCCACTTCTCGACGTCGGCGGGCCTGCGGAAGCGCTCGGCCATGCGCAGCCCCTGGTCGAAGGCGACCCAGGACATCACGCGGCTGTACGTGAAGTCCTGGCGCCCGCCGCGGGTCTCCCAGATGCCCTCGTCCGGCCGGTCCCAGTGGTCGGCGAGCCAGTCCAGCGTCCTGGCCAGTGCTTTCCATCCCCGGTACGTGCTCTGCTGTGCGATGCCGCGGCCCTGGCCCTGGGACACCGCGTGCAGGACCTCGCCGTAGATGTCCAGTTGGAGCTGGTCGGCGGCTCCGTTCCCGACGCGGACGGGGGAGGAGCCGCGGTAGCCCTCGAAGTGTTCGAGTGTCTCCTCCGGCAGGTCGGGGCTGCCGTCGATCCGGTACATCGTCTGGAGCGGTTCCTCCTCCTTGCCCTCCCGCTCGTGCAGCCTCTCCACGAGCCAGTGCACGAAGGCGGCGGCCTCGTCGACGAAGCCCAGGTCCAGCATGGCCCGCACGGACAGCGCGCCGTCGCGTACCCAGGTGAACCGGTAGTCCCAGTTGCGCTCTCCGCCCACCTGCTCGGGCAGCCCCATGGTGGCCGCCGCGACGAGGGCGCCGGTGGGGGCGTAGGTGAGGAGTTTGAGGGTGATGACCGAACGGTGCACCAGCTCGGGCCAGCGGCCCCGGTAGCGGGACTGACGCAGCCAGTCCTGCCAGAAGCGGCCGGTGTCGTCGACCTGTGCGGTGAGCCCGTCGACCGTGAGCGGTGCGGGTGCCTCGCCGCCGGGCGCGCACACGGTGAACACGGCGCCGCCCGCCTCGCCGGCGTTCAGCGTCACCCTGCCGGTCGCGTCCCGGCCGTCCCGCTCCAGCGGGAAGGAGGTCTGCAGATGCGCGTCCGTGCCCGGGGACCGGAACAGGCCGGTGTACTCGCCGAGCTCCAACCGGTGCTCGGCGCGGCCGTAGTCGAAGCGCGGCCGGCACTCCAGCGTGAAGTCGACGGTTCCCCGCACGGCCCGCACGACGCGTACCAGGGTGTGGCGGTCGGTGGCGGTGCGGCTCCGGTCGGCGGGCATGAAGTCGACCACCTCGCCCACCCCGTCCGGTGACATGAAACGGGTCACCAGAATCGCCGTGTCGGGGTAGTAGAGCTGCTTGCAGATCGCGTCGGGGCGCTCGGGCGCGAGCCGAAAGTACCCGCCGCGGTCGTGGTCGAGGAGGGCGGCGAAGATGCTGGGGGAGTCGAACCGGGGAGCGGCGAACCAGTCCACGACCCCCTGCGACGAGACGAGCGCGGCGGTCTGCAGGTCACCCACCAGGCCGTGATCGGCGATGGGAGGGTAGCGGTCCATGGCGGCTCCGAAGTCCCGGAAACGGCCCCCTGCGCTCCACTATCGGCCACTCGGGTAGCCCTTGCGCGTCGGCAGCGGACGACGACTTGCGCGTCGGCAGTGGGCGACGACCGCTCGCACACGGCAGCTGTCCCTCCGCCGTCGCCCGGATCGCCGCCGTGCCGCTCTACGAGGTCGACTTCGCGACGTCCGCCCGACAGCAGCCCTGCGGCCGGGGCCGGGCGGCTGCGCCCGTGACCTCGTCGGCGGGGCGTACGCGGGTCACCTGGCTGACGATGCGGAGCGGCGGGAACGACGGGTGAACGGGGCGTTACCTCTTCGTTGCGGTCGACCGTTGACCACCCACAGCTTTATCGCTAAATTTAGCCGCAACAAGTGAGACGGGTCACTTCCCGGACTGACCTGATGAAGGAGGCGTTGTGCCCGACCGCGTAACCATCGCGCAGGTGGCTGAAGAAGCCGGCGTCTCCGCGATGACCGTGTCCAACGTCCTGAATGGAAAGCCAGGTGCGAAGGACGAGACCCGTCGGCGGGTCATGGAGGTCGTCGACCGGCTCGGCTACGTGCCGAACGTGTCTGCCCGTGGCCTGAAGGGCGGGCGAACCGGCCTGGTCGGCGTGCTGACCCTGGATCTCACCACCCAGTACGGCCTGGAGATCGTGCGCGGAATCGCCGATGAGCTGGCCAGCCTGGAGTTCGAGGCGTTGATCAACGTCAGCTATCACGACGGGTCGCGGGAGCGGGACCGGATCGGGTTCCTGACCCGGGGCCTGGTGGACGGCTTGTTGATGATCGCACCCGTCCTGGAGGACGAGACGATCTCGCTGCTGCGCCAGCGTGGGATTCCCGCCGTCGTCATCGATCCGCGAAACATCGACGTCGACCTGCCCCGGGTCACCGTCGACAACTACCACGGGACCCGGAGCGGCACCCAGCACCTCATCGGCCTGGGCCACACGCGGATCGCCTACATCGGCGGCAATCTCGACCTGGAGAGCACAAGCGTGCGCTTCAAGGGCTTCGACGACGCCATGCGGCTGGCAGGGCTCACCGTGGACGAACAGATGGTCGCCTACTGCGACTTCAGCTACGTGTCCGGGTTCCGTACCGCCTCACGGTTCATCGAGGAACACCGCCCGACCGCGATCGTCGCGGGCGCCGACCTCATCGCCTTCGGAGCGATCGACGCGGCACGCAAGCACGGTTTCGACGTGCCCGGTCAGCTGTCGGTCGTCGGGTTCGACGACCTGCCGCAGGCGGCGCAGTCGTACCCCGGCCTGACGACGGTGCGCCAGCCGCTGCATGACATGGGACAGACCGCGGTGCGGGCACTCATGTCGATCATCGAAGGCAACGCGCCCGTGATGGAGCACATGCAGATGCCGACCACCCTCGTCGTCCGGGGCACCACGGCCGCGCCCTCGCCCGGACAGGGGCGTGGCTGATGTACGTGATCTCGTACTTCACCGATGCCGACGAGGCGCTCCACCTGGCCTACAGCCATGACGGCCGGGAGTTCCACACCGTCAACGACGGCCGTCCGGTACTCAGAGGACAAGTCGGCACCGGCCGTCTTCGCGACCCCTTTATCGGGATCGGGCCGGACGGGCTCTTCCACCTGCTGGCCACCGACGGCTGGACCAGCCCGGGGATCGTCCATGCGACGTCCGCCGACCTGCTCGACTGGTCCGAGCAGCGGCTCGTCCCGGTCATGGCCGCAGTCGACGGCGCGCACAATGCCTGGGCTCCGGAGTTCTTCCTCGACGAGGCCACCGGGCTCTATCACCTGATCTGGTCGTCGGTGGTCGAGGCAGGCAGTACGGCCGAGGGCCGTGACTACGCCAACGTGGGCCAGGATCACCGCATCTGGCACTGCACGACCAGGGACTTCAAGGACTACTCGCCCGCCGAACTGTTCTTCGATCCCGGCTACTCGGTGATCGACGCCACCGTCACGCGGCACCAGGACCGTTTCATGATGGCCTTCAAGGACGAGCGCGGCATCAACGACCCGTCCACCGACCACAAGTACATCCTGGTCACCGGGTTCTCGAAGCCGGGTGTGGACTTCAGCGAGCCGACCGGTCCGGTCAGCCCCGCGCCTGTCGAAGGGCCCAGCTTCTTCCGGCGGGGTGCGGAGTGGGTGCTGCTGTTCGACCACTACCTGGAGGGCCGGTACGGAGCCGCCTCCAGCCCGGACGGCATCGAGTGGACGCCCTCCGAGGTATCCCTGCCGTCCGGAATGCGGCACGCGTCCGTGGTGACGGTGCCCGACGGGCGACCGCTGTCCCTCGACGGTGTGAGCCTATGAATCCCGCACAGCCCTTCCTGGGCGGGTTCGGCAGCCGATTACTGCATCTGGCGCTCCGACAACACCCATGAGACCGCCGCGGTCCTGCCCGCCCATCCCACGGACGACCGCGCCACCGGTGGGCGATGCCTGACGACGGCCAACGACAGCCGCCGTTCCGCCACCGGTCACGAGCCGGCCCACGCCATCCGCCGGTCCTCCCGTGCCGTCTGACACGCAGTGCCAGGCCGCTCGCCAGTCATGCTCACTGAACCGCACAGAGACGCCCCGCCGCCGCCGGCGGACGACCGCGCCACCCACGCGCGCGCCCCTGACTCGCGTCAGCCGTGCGTCCCGTGCGTGTGCCCCCGCCCGTCCCGGCCCCCCACCTGGCCCGGCCTCAGCGACCGCGAAAACGTGCACCATCAAAGGAGTTGGGCATCATGCAGTCTTCCCAGGCATTCAGCAGACGATCTGTCCTCAAGAGCACCGGCTTCATAGCCGGGGCGGCCGCCCTGAGCGCGTGTTCGGGTACCTCGACCGCCTCGAAGGCCTCGGTCCAGGCGGCCAAGAACGGCACGCTGACGATCATGAGCGTTCAGGGGGAGATCACTCCCGCGGAGGTGGCCGCCTTCGAGAAGGCCCACCCGGGCCTGAAGATCAAGCAGATCAACTCCGACCCGACCCGGCTCAACGCGATGCTCGCCGCCGGCAACCCGCCCGACCTGGTGCGTGACGCCGGCACGGACGTCACCCCGTACATCGCCGGCCGGGGCATCGCCCTGAACCTGGACGAGTACTTCGCGAAGAGCGGCATCCTCAAGCCCGCCGACATCCTGCCCATCAACAACTGCTGGAAGTGGGACGGCACGACTCAGGGCAAGGGCGCCCGCTACGGGATCGCCAAGGACTGGTCGCAGGACGCGATGTGGTGGTACAACTCGGACATGTGGTCGGCCGCCGGGCTGACCGCGCCGGACCCGAAGACGCCGATCACCTACGACGAGCTCTTCGAGGCGGCCAGGAAGCTCACCAAGACCCATGGCGGCAAGACCAGCGTCTACGGCCTGTACGCCACCACCCCCGGCATGGACCAGATCGCCGCGATGGTGGCCACGGCCGGCGGCCGGATCATGTCCGAGGACCTGGGCACCGCCGACTTCACCTCCCCCGAGGCGATCAAGGCACTGACCTGGCTGGTCAGCACCGCGAAGGCGAAGGTCGGTTACTCGGCGATCAACCCCAGCCCGGACTGGGACGGACCCGAGTACCTCGCGGGCAAGCAGGCGATGGCCGGCGCCGGCTACTGGTTCAACGGCTTCCTCGCGAGCACCGCTCCCCAGTACGAGGACCACACGGTCTTCGCCGCCGCCCCGATGCTGGGCAGCAAGCGGGTCAGCCCGTCCTTCGGTGCGGTGGGCTACTGGATCCCCGCCAAGTCCCAGAACCCGGGCGGCGCCTTCGAGTTCATGGAGTGGTACTGCGGCGGCGCCGGCGCCCACAAGCGGATCGCCGCCGGCAACGGCCTGCCCTCGATGAAGTCGATGCTGTCGATCGTGCCCCAGGAGACCGCCTTCCAGAAGGCGTCCTTCAAGGTCCAGACGGACGAGCTGCCCTACGTCACCGTTGTCCCGGTCGCCACGCCGTACGCCCAGACCACCGCCCTGAACACCACCCTCGCCAAGGTCTTCACCGCGGCCGTCGACGGCGGGAAGTCGGTGCCCGCCCTCGCGGACAGCCTCACCAAGGAAGTCAACGCCGTGCTGGCGAACGGCAAGAAGCTCGCAGGGAAGTAGGGGACCGGACATGCGACCACTCAGTGTCCGCCGTCGCCTTCTCGGCGGCAGGGGCGGCAGCAAGGGAGAGGCGCTGGCGTTCTACGGCTTCCTCTCCCCATGGATCGTCGGCACCGCGGCGCTGACCCTCTACCCGGTGGGCTACGCCGTCTACCTCAGTTTCACCGGCTGGGACGGCATCTCCGTCTTCAAGCCCTGGGTGGGACTGGCCAACTACCGCGAGGTGCTGACCTCACCGGACACCCTGTCGTCGCTGTCCAAGACACTGCTCCTGGTCGCCATCGTCGTCCCGACGACCATCATCGGCAGCCTGGTCCTTGCCATCCTGCTCAACGAACGGGTGCGCGGGCGCACGGTCTTCCGGACCATGATCTACATTCCGGCGATCGTGCCACCGGTCGCGGCCTCGCTCATCTGGAAGGTGGTCTTCGACCAGGACTCCGGGGCCGCCAACCGGTTCCTCGCGATCTTCGGCGTCGACGCGGTGAGCTGGCTGACCGGCAACCACGCCTTCGTCGTGCTGATCGTCGTACTGCTGTGGGCCGTCGGCGCGGGCATCATCATCAACCTCGCCGCGCTGCAGACCGTCCCCGCCGATCAGCTGGAGGCCGTGAAGCTGGACGGCGGCGGCCCGCTCACCGCCTTCCGGCACGTCACGCTGCCGGCGATCTCGCCGGTGCTGCTCTTCCAGACGGTGCTGACCACCATCACCACCCTGCAGACCTTCGTCCCGGCGCTGCTGCTCTCACCCATCGGCGCCGGGAACGCCACCGGCACCTACACCAACATCCCGAACGCCAACCGGGTCTACATGGTGGACGTCTACTCCCAGTTCTTCGCCTACTCCCGCTACGGCTTCGGCTCCGCGATGCTCGTCGTGTTCTTCGTGGTGATCGTGGCTCTGACCGTAGTGATCTTCAAGCTGGTCGGCCGCAGCGTCTTCTACGCCGTCGACCCCACCGAGTCCCGGAAGGGCTGATCCACCATGGCGTCCATCCGGCTCACAAGGCGTCCCAGACACCCGGTGGTCTTCGGCGTGCTGCTGGTGATCTCCGTACTGATGGTGCTGCCCTTCGCCGAGCTGATCCTCAGCTCGCTGCGGTCGGCCAACACCGTCCACGAGGACACCTGGCTCCCCTCGGTGTTCGAGTGGAGCAACTACAAGCAGGTCGTCACCCTCATCCCCTTCGGTCGGTACGCCCGCAACTCCGCCGTTCTGGCGACGCTGTTCTCGATCCTGACCACGCTCAGCTCGGCCGTCGTCGGCTACGGCTTCGCGCGGCTGCGCGGGCCGGGGAAGAACATTCTGTTCGGATTGCTGATCTCCACGATGATGGTGCCGCAGATCGTCACCCTGATCCCGACCTACCTGCTGTTCGCGCAGTTCGGCCTCGTCGGCACCTACTGGCCCTGGGTGCTGTGGGGCATAGCCGGGGCGCCGTACGCGATCTTCCTGTACCGGCAGTTCTTCTCCAGCTTCCCCAAGGAACTGGAGGAGGCGGCGGTCATCGACGGCGCGGGACGGATCCGTATCTTCGTGACCATCTTCCTGCCGTTGTCGCGTCCGCTCCTGGTGACGGCGTTCGTGCTCGCCTTCAACACGGTCTGGGGCGACTTCATCGCGCCGAACCTGCTGCTCGACGAGTCCAACACCACGCTCGCCGTGGGGGTCAGCCAGGGCTACGTCATCCAGCAGGGCTTCCAGCTCTCCAACCTGCTCGCAGGCGGCGCGATGCTCTACCTCGTGCCGGTCGTCGTCCTCTTCCTGGCCGCCCAGCGCAGTTACGTACGCGGCTTCGTCAACTCCGGCCTGAAGTGAGGGGGGAAGCCGAGATGCTCTTCCGTGACCCCCTGCACGACGGCGCCGCCGACCCCGTCGCCGTGTGGAACCGCCAGACCCGCGAATGGTGGCTGGTGTACACCAACCGCCGGGCCGACGCCCCCGGCCCGGGAGTGGCCTGGGTGCACGGCACCGACCTGGGCGTCGCCGCCTCGGCCGACGGCGGCCGGACCTGGACCTACCGGGGCGCACTCACCGGCCTGGAAACGGACTGGGGCCGCAACACCTTCTGGGCGCCCGAGATCATCTGGCACGACGGCATTTACCACATGTACGTCAGCTATCTGAGGGGCGTGCCGGAGTCCTGGACCGGCTGCGCCTGGATCCGTCACTACACCAGTCCCGACCTGCTGTCCTGGACCTACCGCAGCACCCTCGACCTCGGTTCGGAGCGGGTGATCGACGCCTGCGTCTTCCCGCTGCCGGGCGACGCCGGCTTCCGCATGTGGTTCAAGGACGAGACCCACGGCTCGTACACGTACGCGGCCGACAGCCCGGACCTGTATGCCTGGACGCCGATCGGCCCCGCCGTCACCCACCGCCCGCACGAGGGACCCAACGTCTTCGAACTGGGCGGCCACTACTGGATGCTCGTCGACGAATGGCGCGGGCAAGGTGTCCTGCGCTCGGACGACCTGGAGCACTGGGAGCGCCAGGGCCTGGTCCTGGACACGCCGGGCACGCGGACCGACGACGGCGGCATCGGCTACCACGCCGACGTGGTCGTCCAGGGCGGGACGGCGTACGTCTTCTACTTCACCCACCCCGACCGCGACGACGCCGGCGACGACGGGACGTACCGCAGTCGCCGCTCGTCGCTCCAGGTCGCAGCCATGCGGATCGTGGACGACCGCCTGTGCTGCGACCGTGATGAACCGGTCGAACTCGACCTGACCCCCGAGCCGTAATTCCGGCCTCCTCCCCAGAGCGGCCGGTGCGGGCAGCAACCACCCGGTACCCGGGCCATCGCACCGGCCTGTCCCATCACGTCCCCCCGTTCAAAGAGGAACGCCATGCGAAGATGGACACGCGCTCTCGTCGCGGCCGCGACGGCCGTGACAGGCGCCCTGGGCGTCGCTGCTCTGCCCGCGACGACCGCTCAGGCGGCCACCCCCTGCACCACCTACTACGTCTCGTCCAGCAGCGGCAGCGACAGCAATGACGGCTGCTCCAGCAGCACCCCCTGGCAGACCCTCACCAACGTCAACGCCACCACCTTCACCGCCGGAAACCAGATCCTCTTCCAGGCCGGCGGCTCGTGGTCCGGAGAACTCGCACCCCTGGGATCCGGCACCAGCGGCAGCCAGATCGTCGTCTCCAGCTACGGATCCGGCTCCGCACCCGTCATCAACGGCGCGGGCGCCGCCGCGGCGGTCTACCTGGACAACCAGGAGTACTGGACGATCCAGAACCTGGAGATCACCAACACCACCACAGCGGCGGCTGCCCTGCGCAGCGGTATCCAGCTGCAGAACGACACCAGCGGCATCCTGCACGGCATCCACATCATCAACAACAACATCCACAACGTGAAGGGCTTCTGGTCCAAGAGCGGACCGCAGCCGAGCACCTCCTCGGGTATCGGCGTCAACCTGAACGACTCGTACACCACCAACGGCTGGGACGACCTGCTGATCCAGGGCAACACCCTGACCAGCGCCGACGCCGGCGGAATCTACATCGGCTCGCTCAAAGGCACCGGCCACGCGATCGCGACCGCCCACGTCGTCATCCAGAACAACACGATGAGCGACCTCGGCGGCAACGACGTCGTGTGCGTCTACTGCGACAACCCGCTCGTGCAGTACAACGTGACCACCAACAGCGGCTACCGGTACTCGGGCGCCGGCTACTGGATGGCACTGAACAACGGCGGCATCTGGCAGAACAACGAGATATCCCGCCAGTGGCGCGCGCTGTGGGACGGCCAGGCGTTCGACATCGACCACGACAACAACGGCGTGGTCCTGCAGTACAACTACACCCACGACAATCCGTTCGGGTTCCAGGAGTACTGCTGCAGCAGCACCTTCGGCGCCAGGAACTCCGTCGTCCGCTACAACATCAGCCAGAACGACGGCGCGATGAACGCGGTGCTGCCGACGCTGCAGGGCATCACCACCTCCGGCACCACCCAGGTCTACAACAACACCCTCTACATGGGGCCGGGCGACAACGGCGGGGTCACCAACGGCACCGTCGCCGGGAACAACGTCACCTTCTCCAACAACATCATCGACAACCAGGGCTCCGGCGGCGGTTACTCCGCCTCGGGCACCTGGACCCACAACCTGTTCTACGGCACCCACGACAGCACGCAGCCCACCGACGCCTCCGCGATCACCACCGACCCGAAGTTCGTCGCACCCGGCGGCGCCGGCGACGGCATCGGCACAGCGGCCGCGTACAAGCTGCAGCCGGGCTCGCCGGCGATCGGCGCGGGCACGCTGATCTCGGGCAACGGCGGACTGGACTTCTTCGGCAACACCGTCTCGACCACCGCCGCGTCCAACATCGGCGCGTACAACGGCAGCACGGTCACCCCGACGCAGGGTTACGGCGCCGCCTGGCCTCTCGACGAGGGCACCGGTACCACCTCCGCCGACGCCACCAACCACGCCAACACCGCCACCCTCAAGGCCGGCGCCTCCTGGACCACCGGAAAGGTCGGGCCGTACGCCGTCAGCCTGACCGGCGGCAGCACCAGCTACGTCGACATCCCGACCACCGCGATCGACACCAGCGCGAGCTACTCGGTCTCCACCTGGGTCAAGCTCAACAGCCTGACCGGCAACCAGACCTTCGCCAGCATCGACGGCAACCTCATCAGCCCCTTCTACCTCCAGCTCAGCGGCGGCGCCTTCGCGTTCACCGTCCGCAGCGCCGACTCCACCGGTGCCACCTACAAGCAGGTCACCGGCGGCACCCCGGCCAGCGGCACTTGGTACCAGGTGACCGGCGTATACGACAGCGGCGCCGGAGTGATCAAGCTGTACGTCAACGGCGTCCTCCAGGGCACCACCCCGTTCACCTCGGCGTGGAAGGCCACCGGGCACACCGCCATCGGCCGTGCGAAGTGGAACGGCGGCAACGTCGACTTCACCAACGGCGCCATCGACGACGTACGGATGTACTCCAAGGCCCTCACCGGCCAGGAGGCCGTCGCCCTGGCGACCGGCCCCACCGCCTACTACGAGCTCGACGAGGGCAGTGGCGCCCGGACCGCCAACTTCATGGGGCTCTCCGCCACCGGCGGACTCACCGGCGACGGCGCGTGGACCGGCAGCGGGAAGGTCGGCAGCAACTCCGTCAGCCTGGACGGCACGGTCGCCAGCCAGGTCACCATCCCGGCGGCAGTGATCGACACCAGCGCCAGCTACACGGTGGCGGCCTGGGTGAAGCTGAACAGCGTCACCGGCAACCAGACCTTCGCCAGCCTCAACGGCAACCTCATCAGCCCCTTCTACCTGCAACTGTCCGGAGGGAAGTTCGCGTTCACCCAGCGCGGCGCCGACTCCACCAGCTCCACCGCGACCTCGGTCTCGGCCACCTCATCGGCGGCCACCGGCACCTGGTACCACGTGACCGGCGTCTACGACAGCGGCGCGGGCACCATCTCGCTCTACGTCAACGGCACCCTCCAGGCGAGCACCGCGTACTCCTCCGCCTGGAAGGCGACCGGTTCGACGGAGATCGGAAGCGCGTGGTGGAACGCGAATGAGGTCGACTTCACCAACGGTCAGATCGACGACGTCCACTTCTACCAACGCGCCCTGACCACCGCCGAGATCTCCCAACTCGCAGCCGGCTGACAACCGCGCGCGGAACGGGTGGCGGAGTCCGGCCCCGGACTCCGCCACCTGCCCCATGGTGTGACCGGAAGGAGCCGGCGATGAGCACAACGACCCGTAAGGCCCGGGGGCCCGCCCCACTCGCGGTACGCACGCAGCGGCGCCTGCTGCCACGGTGGCTGCTCGCCGCCGTCGCCGTGGCACTCGTGGCGCTGATCACGGCCGTATCCTTCCTCGCCCGGGGCTCGGCGCCACGGCAGACGGCCGCCCCCTCGCCCACCACGACGATCGTCACGGTCGACGGCCAGGCGGTACCCGCCAGGGAGTTCTCCCTCTTCCTCGCCCAGGAACGGGCCGCCACCTTCGCCCACTTCCAGCAGAAGTTCGGCGCCGCCGACGGCCCGCACTTCTGGACCACCTCGCACAGCGGCCAGACTCCCGCCGACTACATCAAGAAGCGCGCCCTGGCCGACGTCACCCGGGCAACGGTCCAACGGGGCCTCGCCCATGGCCACGGCCTGCTGGGGGACCCGTCCTACGCGGCGTTCCTGCGCAACTGGGCGGCGGAGAACACCCGACGACAGAAGGCCGTCGCCGCACACCAGGTCATCTATGGCCCCGTGCAGTACACCGAGGCCAACTACTTCACCTACGTGCTCAACGACCTCGACTTCGAGCTCGCGAAGAAACTGTCGGACACCAACGTCATCAAGACGCCCGAGACCGCACTGCGCGCGTACTACCAGGCCCACAAGTCCGACCTGCGGCAGGGCGGGCACTCCAGCACCAGTTCCCTGACGGAGCAGCAGGGCCGCACCGCCGCCGCGACCACCCTGACCTACGCCCAGGCACGCGTTCAGGTCCGGCTGGCGTACGTCGCCGACCGCTACCAGGCGATGCTGAACCAACTGGTCCGGTCGGCCAGGATCCGGGTAGTGGCCTCGGTGCTCGACGCCGTCCCGGTGGAATAGGCAGCCACGACGGCAACGCCCGCGCCGGCGGGAGCGGGGCCCCGGGGCGACGACCGACCTCTGACCCGGGGCCGACGACCGACCTCTGGCCCTCCGCATGCCAGGCCGGAGGACGGCGCTGACCCGCCTACCCCACGCAGGCGAGCCGGGCGTCGGCCCAGTCCGCGTGGTCGTGGGCGTTGCCGTCGCCGCCGTCCGCGATCACGAGGTGCAGCTGCTGGGCGCCGGTGACGTCGAGGTCCAGGGGCAGCGGCTGCGAGGTGCCGGTCAGGACGGGGGTCGTGGTCAGTGTCCGGCCGTCCGCGGTCACGGAGAACGTGACCGAGCCGTACGGGGCGACCTCGTCGTCGATGCCGACGGTGGCGGTGAACCGGCTGCAGTTGCCGCCGAGGAAGAACGCCACGTCGCTGTCGGTGTGGGTGCCCAGACCCTTGTCGTGGACGGTGCCGCGGATCGTGATCGGCAGTCCGTCGCCCGCCGCCTGCTCACCGTTGGAGGTGTCGCGTTCCACCGGGCCCCAGCCGTTGCTGCTGGAGACGAACGACAGGTCGCTCAGGTAGGGGCTCCCGGTGGGCGGCGGGATCGGCACCTCGGTCTTCGCCGTGCCGTACGTCCAGTGCTGCACGCCGCCGCGGACGTAGGTGGCGAGCGGCGAGAAGGTGACGGACACGGGGGTGGCGGCGGCCGTGGGGGCGGTGACGGTCCAGCTCGCCGTGACCGAGTGTCCCGGTGCGACCTTCGAGAAGGTCGTCGGTGTGGTGGCGGCGACCGTCCAGCCGTCCGGGGCACCGGGCCGCAGGGTGAGACCGGTGGCCGCGTCGCCCGACGCCGGGACGGTGAAGGTGGTCTTCAGGGTGGCCGACTCACCGCGGTGGATGGTCGCCGGGAGGTCCGCGGCGAGGGTGGCCGGGGCTTCGGCGGCCTGCTTCACGGGGGTGATGCTGAGGTTGTCGAACTCGTCGGTCTGGTAGCCGACCACGCCGATGCCGACCTGCCCGGAGGCGTACGCGGAGTCGTCCACCGCGCCGACCGGCTTGCCGTCGACGCTCGCGGTGATCGTGGTGCCGCTGAAGCTCAGGGCCAGTTTGTGCCAGCTGCGGGTGCCGAGTGCCCGGGTGGTGCCGTCGGCGAGTGTGGTCAGCCGGCCGCTGGTGTCGCTCTTGACCACCGACCACTTACCGGTGTCGGCGACCCGCAGGAAGTAACCCGCCTGGTGGGACTGCGGCCGCTGCTGGTCACCCACCCGGCCCATGAGTTCGACCGTGCCGGACTGCTCCAGGTAGACGTCCGAACTGACCGTGTAGTTCTTCCAGTCGGTGTCGCCGAGGAGGGCGAACGCGTCACTGTCGTCCTGCCACTCGATGGGCTGCTGCGCGGCCATCTGCCGGACGCACTGGCCGGAGCGTCCGCCCTCGCACGGCGCGGTCTCGAAGGAACCCTGCATGTCGGACAGGTACTTCGCCTCCCGCCCGGGGGTCTTCTGCTCGAAGGAGTCGCTGTAGGGGAGCGCGAGGTGGCCCTGCTTCGGGCTGACGGCGCTGCCCTTGCCCTGGCCGGTGGTGGTGGTCAGGGAGTAGACGTAACCGGGCTTGAGGGTGACGGTGAAGTGCCCGTCCGTGGGGGTCAAGTCATCGGTGTGCACGAAAGCGCCGGAGGCGTCGCCGGACTTGAGGTCGGTGGCCCAGATGTGCACCTTGCCGGTCGGCAGTCCGCCGCTGACCGTGAAGTCGGCGGTCTGGGAGGTGCTCGCGGTGGAGGTCTCCAGGATGGTGCTGTACGCCGAGTCGTCCGGCGACTTCAAGGTGACGTAGCTGCCGTTGACGCGGTCCCCGCCGAGGTAGCCGCTCGCCTTGTCGATGAACGTCCAGCCCGGCTTGGTGACTTGGGTGACCTGGGCCGTCGTCCAGAGGCTGGTGCCGATGTCGTACGCCCCGGACCAGGGCTGGTTCGCCACCGCGAGGCCGACGGTGTCGTACGGCAGGTTGGGGTAGATCGCGGCCAGCAGCGGCCAGTTGAGGTAGGCGGTGAACTTGCCGTCGAGGTAGCCGCGGGTGATGGAGCGGATCAGGGCGCCGGCGCCGGTGTTCTCGTCCAGGGAGCCGTTCTCGCTGGCCCACAGGGGTTTGCCGGTGGCCTGGGCGTTGGCCGAGCTGTTGCAGGTGTTGGCACTGCCGCCGTCGCCGCCCTCACAGGGGTAGTGGACGCCGACGACGTCGACCGACTTGGCGAAGTCCGGGTCGGAGACGATGTCGTCCGCGACGTCCAGACCCGAGTCGGCCCCGACGATCTGTACCGGGAGGTGCTTGGCGGCGAGCGTCGCGTGCAGCTTCTCGTACCAGGCGATGTCGTAGCCGCGCTCGTTCCAGCCGCCCAGGTAGTCGATGTCCAGGCCGTGTTGGCGGGCGCAGCCCAGCCAGGTGGTCAGGTAGTCGATCATGTCCTGGGACCAGAAGTCACCGCCACCGGGGGAGTTGTCCGTGTTGCCGATCCAGCCGGGGGCGCCCCAGGCCAGGCCGTACAGCTTGATGTGCGGGTTGCGCTTCTTGGCCTGCTCCATCAGCCACCACTCGTAACCGCTGTCGCAGTGCACGGTTCCCTTGGTGTGCTCGATGCTGGGCTCGGACCCGTCGGTGGAGTTGGTGTCGCCGCCGATCTCCACCTTGAGCATCTGCAGGGCGGCGCCGTAGCCCGGCTTGAAGAGGTAGTCCAGGATCCGGCTGCGCTGCGGTTCCGGATAGTTGATGAGCAGCCGTGAGTTGCCTCCGCCGCCGCTGATGGCGCCGATGCCGTCGAAGGTGCGCCCGGTGCCGGAGCCGTCCACCGCGACGTCGGTCTTGCCCGGAACGGGTGCCTCACCGACGAAGTCGATCCGGTCGACGGTCACCGCGGTGCCGCTGGAAGCGGCGTTCTTCCGGCCGGTCGACGTGAGCGTGAAGGTGTGCGGGCCGTCGGGAAGGGTGGGGCTGGTCCACACGGGGGCGTCGCCGGTGCGGGTGGCACTGTAGAGGTCGACGTCGACGGGGGTACCGCCGTCGACGGACACGGCGGCGATGCCATGGCCCGGGTCGGTGATCGCGCGGAAGGTGAGCTGGGTGCCGGTGAAGGCGAAGTCGACCGAGTCGCCGGTGGTCTCCGTCCAGCTGTTGGTGCCCTCGTAGGGATCGGCGGGCGCGCCCTCTCCGCTCGCGTGACCCCAGCCGGAGCCGTGGTAGTCGAACTGGTCCCGACCGCTTCCCTGGACGGAGTCGTCAACGGTGACGGTGGTGGCGGCGGTGGCGGTGGCGGTGTCGCCGGCTGCGTCGGCCCCGGCCTTGGTCGTGGGGGCCAGCAGGAGCGCAAGTGCGGTGAGGACCACGGCGCCCAGTCTGGGTGCACGGCTCCGTTGGGACTGGGACATACGTGCTCCCGGTGTCACTGGGGTTACGGAGGGAACAACTCCGCGCACAGTGCTACAGGAGCTCACGCAGCCGGGCAATGTTCCGGACAGGATTCAACAGAAGATTGCATCGCGCTCGTCCTGGTCGAACTCTGCCCCGGCGCCGCATCAGGCGGCCCCGGCAAGGGGGTTGATGAGGAAAGCCGCGCTCACCCTGGAACCGACCGGCACGTCGCTGCGGCTCGTGCCGGGCTGCCCCCGGCCGTGTGCCGGGCTGCCTTCCCGCCGTGTGCCGGGCTGCCCCCGGCCGTGTGCCGGGCCGTCCCCGGCCGTCTGCCGGGCCACCCCCGGCCGTGTGCCGGGCTGCCCCGGCCCGCCCGCCGCCCGGTGGCACGCGCCCGCGACGGCCGCCTCGAACAGGCCGCACTATGGATGAAACGGGAGATGTCATGACACATGCACCCGTACACGTGCTCCCGTGCGGGCGGTGGTGGACGGACGGAGGAGACGCCGATGGCAGACCTCGGACCTGGAACGGACGTACCGCCCCGGACGCGGCAGACACTCGCCCTGAGCGCCGGCCTGTGGCTGCTTCGCCTGCTCACCGCCGCCGGTCTGGCGGTGGACGCCTATGTGCACGCGGATCTCGCCTCGAACTACCACCCGGCCACCAGCACGATCGGCCAGGACGACCTGTTCCGCATCGAGGCCGCCGCCGCGGCACTGGCGGCCCTGCTGCTGCTCCTTTTCGGGACGCGGCCCCTCGTATGGGCGTACGCGCTGCTGGTGGCCGCGGCCGGTCTCGCCGCGGTGCTGCTCTACCGGTACGTCGACGTCGGCACCGTCGGCCCGCTGCCCGACATGTACGAGCCCCTCTGGTACCGGGAGAAGACCGCGTCCGCCGTCGCCGAGACGGCGGCGACGCTCACCGCCGCGGCGGGGCTCCTCCTGGCCCGCCACCGGCGTAGACGACTCCGAGCAGCGGACGGGCCTACGCGAGACGGGCGCCGCGGAGGAGCAGGAGGGCGACACCGGAGGCCGTCAGGCCCAGGCAGATGAGGAAGGGGGCACGGCTCCGCCCGGCCGGCCACAGGGCGACGGCGAGCGTGAGTACCCAGGTCGCCGCGAGCCCGGCTCGGGCGAGGAGGCCGACGGGCCCCGCCGGGCCCAGGACCAGCACGGTCGAGCCCGCGCCCAGCGCCGCCGCGGCCAGCGTCCGCGCGCCGCGGTGGCCAGCGCGTTGCGGCAGGCCGCGGATGTCCGCCGCGAGGTCGTCGTCGATGTCCGGCAGGACGTTCGCGGCGTGGGCGCCCACCCCCATGAGCGCGGCTCCGGCCGACGCCCACCAGGGGGGCCACGGACCGCCCGGCAGGGAGAGGGTGACGAACGCGGGCAGCAGCCCGAAGGCGACCGCGTACGGCAGCCATGACCAGACGGTGCGCTTGACGCCCAGGTTGTAGCCCCAGGCCGCGGCGACGCCGATCAGATGCGCGCTGCCCGCCTGCCATCCGTTCGCGAGGGAGAGCGGCACACAGACCGCGAGGGCGCAGCCCGCCGCGATCGTCACCGTCCGGGCGGAGACCGCCCCGGTTGCCAGGGGTTTGTCGTGGCGCGTGGCGGCCACGTCCCGGTCGGCGTCGATCAGGTCGTTGCTCCAGCCCACCGACAGCTGCCCGGCGAGTACCGCCGCCGCGCTCAGCACCGTACCGGCGCCGCCTCGCCCGGAGGCCGCGGCCAGCACGCCGACCAGCGCGGTCACGGCCGCCGAGGGCGCGGGGTGAGCGGCCAGCAGCAGGGCGACGACCCGCCCGGCCCCGCGACGGCGAGGCTCTGTCATGGCCGGGGCTGTCACCGGGGTTCCGACGCTGCGCACCCCCCGCATGCTAGGCCCGGGCGACTCTTTCCCTCCGTTGCCGCACGTGAGAAATGCCAGGAGATGTGTGATGAGTGCGGATTCCTCAGAGTTCATCCCTATTCTTGCCGGATGACGCGTATTGCCGCTGTCCACGGAGTGCTGCCGGCCCACCGCTACGACCAGCGCGAGATCACCGACGCGCTCGCAGCGATGTGCCTTCCCGGAGCCGGGGCAGGGGCCGGGGCCGCCGTAGGTGTCCCCGCCGGTGGCCCGGAACGGGACCGCGGTGCGCGAGACCGCGGTGTCCGCGACCGCGTGGCGCGGGACCGCGTCGTGCGGGACCGGCTGCAGGCCACCGCCTGCGTCCGCACCCGGCACCTCGCTCTGCCGCTGGAGCGGTACGCCCTGCTGGACGGCTTCGGCCACGCCAACGACGTGTTCATCGAGGAGGGCCTGCGGCTCGGCGAGGAGGCACTGCGAGCCGCCCTGGACCAGGCCGGGATCGTCCCGCACGAGGTGGACCTGGTCTTCGCCACCTCGGTCACCGGTATCGCGGCCCCGTCGCTGGAGGCCCGGCTCGCCGGGCGCCTGGGGCTGCGGCCGGACGTGAAGCGCGTGCCCGTCTTCGGCCTGGGCTGCGTGGCCGGTGCCGCCGGGCTGGCCAGGGTCCACGACTACCTGCGGGGCCACCCGGACCAGGTCGCGGTACTGCTCTCGGTCGAGCTGTGCTCCCTCACCCTGCAGCGCGGCGACACCTCCGCGCAGAACCTGGTGGCCGGCGCGCTCTTCGGCGACGGCGCCGCCGCGCTGGTCGCCGTCGGCCGGGACCATCCCCGCCTCCGGGAATTCGCCGGACCCCAGGTGGTGGCCACCCGCAGCCGGCTGTACCCGGGCACCGAGGACGCCCTCGGCTGGGACATCGGCGACAGCGGCTTCACGATCGTGCTCGGCGCCGAACTGCCGGACCTGGTCAGGCTCCACCTGGGCGAGGAGGTGCGCTCCTTCCTGGCCGCACACGACCTCAAGCCGGACGACATCACCGGCTGGGTCTGTCACCCCGGCGGCCCCAAGGTGCTGGAGGCGCTCCAGGAGACACTCGGGCTGGGGCCCGACGCGCTGGAGCTGACCTGGCGCTCCCTCGCCGAGATCGGCAACCTCTCCTCCGCCTCCGTGCTGCACATCCTGCGCGACACCCTGGACCTGCGCCCGCCCCCGGCCGGCACCCCCGGCCTGCTGCTGGCGCTCGGGCCGGGCTTCAGTTCCGAACTCGTGCTCCTGCGCTGGTAGGTGAGGGATGACCGCTTACACCGTACTGATCCTGCTGGTGGCCGCCGAGCGGGTCGCCGAGCTCGTCGTCGCGCGCCGCAACGCCGCCTGGAGCCGCGCACGTGGCGGAGTGGCGTACGGGGACGGCCACTACCCGGTGATGGTCGCCCTGCACACCGGACTGCTGGTGGGCTGCCTCGCCGAGACCCAGCTCGCCCCGCGGCCCTTCGAGCCGCTGCTCGGCTGGCCGATGCTGGCCCTCACGCTCGGGGCACAGGCGCTGCGCTGGTGGTGCATCAGCACCCTCGGACCGCGCTGGAACACCCGCGTCCTCGTCGTGCCCGGCCTCCCGCTGGTCAGCGCCGGCCCCTACCGGGTGCTGCGCCACCCCAACTACGTCGCCGTGGTCGTGGAGGGACTCGCCCTGCCGCTGGTCCACGGAGCATGGCTGACCGCGACCTGCTTCACCCTGCTCAACCTGCCGCTCCTGGCCGTCCGGCTGCGCTGCGAGAACGCGGCACTGGCCCACTCCGCCCCGCCTGCGGCCCCCGCGACCCCGCCGTGCTCGACCTGCTGATCGCCGGCGGCGGGCCGGCCGGACTCGCCACCGCGATCCACGCGGCCCGCGCCGGACTCGACGTGGCCGTGGCCGAGCCCCGTCCGACACCGGTCGACAAGGCCTGCGGCGAAGGGCTGATGCCGGGCGCGGTGCGGGCCCTGGCCGAACTGGGCATCACCCCGCCCGGACACCCGCTGCGCGGCATCCGCTACCTCGACTCCGGGGACGACACCCGGCACGCCGTGGCCGGCTTCCGCCACGGACCGGGCCGGGGCGTGCGGCGTACGGACCTGCACGCGGCGCTGGCCCGGCGGGCGGCGGAGCTGGGCGTCCCGGTACACCCGGTCAAGATCGACGCGGCCACGGTACGGCAGGACGCCGACAGCGTCACCGCGGCCGGACTGACGGCCCGTTACCTCGCCGCCGCGGACGGCCTGCACTCGCCCGTCCGCCGGCGGCTCGGCCTGGACCTGCCCGACCCGCGCCCGCCCCGCTACGGGCTGCGCAGACACTTCGCCGTCGCGCCCTGGACCGACCACGTCGAGGTCCACTGGTCCGCGCGAGCCGAGGCCTACGTCACCCCGCTGGGGCCGGAGTTGCTCGGCGTGGCCATCCTGACCGGCGAGCGGGCACCGTTCGACGCGCAGCTGGCCGGCTTTCCGTCACTGGCCGGCCGCCTGCCGAGGCACGCCTCCTCCGCCGTACGCGGCGCCGGACCGCTGCGCCAACGGGTCCGCGGCCGGGTGGCCGGCCGGGTCCTGCTGGTGGGCGACGCCGCCGGCTACGTCGACGCGCTCACCGGCGAAGGCGTCTTCCTCGCCCTGGCCGGTGCCGCCCAGCTCGTCCGCTGCGTCCGCGAGGACCGGCCCCTGGACTACGAACGCGCCTGGCGCCGGGCCTCACGCCGCCACCGCCTGCTCACCGACACCCTGGTACGCCTGCGTGCCCACCCCCGACTCGCCCACCTGATCGTCCCCACCGCCGTACGCCTGCCCACCCTGTTCACCGGACTGGTCAACGGCCTGGCCTGACACCACCCCGGCGACCGGGCGGCCGGCCGTTCCTCATTCCTCGCCGTCCTCGCCGTCCTCATTCCTCGCCGTCCTCGCCGTCCTCGCCGTCCTCGCGTCCTCGCCGTCCTCGCCGTCCTCGCCGTCCTCGCCGTCCTCGCGTCCTCGCCGTCCTCGCCATCCTCGCGTCCTCGCGTCCTCGACGTTCTCACCGTCCCGGGCCCCGGGTCAGCGGAACAGAGCTGTGAGGAGGTCCTCGCCGATGCGGCGTACTGGTTCCAGGTCGAGTTGGTAGTAGGTGCGGCGGCCGTCGCGGTCGACGGTCACGAGTCCGGCTTCGCGCAGCCGGGACAGGTGCCGGGACACCTGGGGCAGGGTCATGCCGCTGCGGGCCGCCAGTTCGGACGGGGTGAGGGGTTCGCGGGCGATGGCCCGCGCGATCCGTTGCCGGCCGGGGTCACGCAGCACTTCGAGTCGGCGGTGCACCGCCGCGTAGCCGGGCCGGGCGGCACCCTCGGGGAGCAGCGGGTACTGGACCACGGCGGCGGCCCCCGGCTCGTGCTTGACCAGAAGATGAGGGCGGCCGAAGACCGACGGCAGGACCAGCAGCCGTGTGATCGCCACGTTGACGATGCCGTGGTGGAACTTGTCGAACACCACCCGCGGCGGCTCGGCACGGTACGACGCGGAAGGGTCCAGCCCGGCCAGGGCCTCGCCGGGACCGCTGTGCGCGAGGGCGGTCCGCAGCGCGGGCAGGTGGGCTCCGATCGTACGAGCGGCCCGTGCGAGGTCAGGCTCCAGGGCTTCGGCGGCCTCGGCCAGCAGGGTGAGCAGATCCGCGCGCAGGGCCTCGGGGGCGTCGAGGAGCCGACGGGCGAGTTCGGCGCGGGCGGTGGAGCGCAGCTCGGCGGCGGCCAGCAGGCTGTCGCGCTGGGTGGCGTCATGGAGTACCTGGTCCAACGGAGGGCCGGAGTTGCCGCCGCGCACCGCGTACCCGGTGAGTTCGGCGAACCGGGGCAGCGGCAGGTCCGCGATGTCCGCCAGCTCGGCGGCGAGCGGGCGGTCCGGCCCGGCGCTCATCGGCAGCAGGTACCGCGCCCGGTACGCGGCCCACAGCGGAGCCAGGTCCATGATGCGCAGCCGCAGTCCTGGCGCGAGGGCCGCGCCGGGCGAGCCCGGGACGCCGTGCGTGTCCCCGGCGTCCAGGCCGCGGGCCCAGCGGAGGGTGCCCGGGTGGTGCTCGGCCTCCGTGTAGGCGTGCAGCGCGGCGGCCAGTTCGGCGAGCGGCGAGGCGCCGACGGCGACATCGGCGGGAACGGCTCCGGAGAGTTGCAGGACCACGCTCATGGCCACGTCCTGTTCATCGGCGCGATCTGTCGCTTACCGCGACCGCGGTAACCATAGCCGCAGCGCCTCGGGCAGCTTCTAGCGTTCCGGCAACGTCGTACCGAAACCTCCCGGAGCTCCCCTATGGCCCACTATGTCCCTGATGAGCTGCGCGTCGCCGTACGGCAGCGCCGCCCCGCGCTCGACGAACTGAGCCGGGACCTGCACGACATGCCGGAGACCCGCTTCGAGGAGCACTACGCCGCCGAGCAGCTGGCCGGCCGGCTCGCCGCGGCGGGCTTCGAGGTGACCCGGGGCCTCGCCGGTCTGCCGACCGCGTTCGCCGCCACCCACCGGGGTACGACGGACGGCCCGGCGATCGCGGTGCTGCTGGAGTACGACGCGCTTCCCGGCATCGGTCACGGCTGCGGCCACAACCTCATCGCGGCCGGCGGTCTCACCGCAGCCCTGGCCGTGGCCGCCGTACGGCCCGACCACCCGGGCACGCTGAAGGTGATCGGCACTCCCGGTGAGGAGGGCGGCGGGGGCAAGATCCTCATGCTGGAGCGCGGCGCCTTCGACGGGCTGGACGCGGCGGTGATGTTCCACCCGGCCGACCGGAGCCTGCGGGCCCGGCACGCGCTCGCCGCCAGCCACCTGCGACTGACCTTCCTCGGCGTCGCCGCGCACGCCGCCAAGGCCCCCTGGGACGGCCGCTCGGCGGCAGCCGGAGCACAGTTGTTCCTCAACGCCATCGACTCGATGCGCCAGTTCGTACCGCCGAGCGCCCGGGTGCACGGCATCGTCACGCACGGCGGCGACGCCCCCAACGTGGTGCCGGAACGCTGCGAGCTGGACATCTACGTACGCGAGGCCACCTCCGCCGCCCTGGACGAACTGCTCGTGCGCGTGCTCGCCGCCGCGGAGGGCGCCGCGCTGGCCACCGGCACCACGGTCGAACACACCGAGACCGCGCCCCGCTACACCGAACGCAACAACAACATGACGATGGCCGACCGGCTCGCCGCCTACACGGCCGGCCTCGGCCTGGAGCTGGAGCCGCCCTCCTCGGCGAATCCGGCGGGCTCCTCCGACATCGGCAATGTGTCCGTCGAACTACCCGTCATCCACCCCTACGTGCAGATCTGCCCCCGCGGCACCCCCGGGCACTCCGTGAAGATGCGCGAGGCGGCCCGTGCCCCACGGGCGCACGACGCGGCCGCGACCGCCGCGACGGGCCTCGCCGCCCTGGTCCTGGACCTGCTCGGCGACCCGGAGTTCCTCGCGTCGGTCCGCGCGGAGTTCCACGCGTCGGCCCCCGTGCCCGCCTCCTTCCCCGCTCGCTGTCAGGAGTCGTGATGGCCCTTTCCTCCTCGCCGGACCTGGCGTCCAATGCCCTGGTCAACACGTTCTTCGACGGGGACCTGATCGCCCGGACCTTCCCCCGGCTGATCACCGAGGGTCTGCTCAACACCGTCGTCATCGCGTCCGGCGCGATCGTCGTCGGTGTCCTCATCGCCCTGCTCGCGGCGATGCTGCTGCTGTCCGACCGCTGGTGGATACGGCTCCCGGCGCGGCTGTACGTCGATGTCTTCCGCGGGCTTCCGGTGATCATCACGGTGATGCTGGTGGGCGTGGGCCTGCCCGCCGCCGGAATCCGCCCCTTCGGCACCGACCCGTTCGGCTACGCCATCCTGGCGATCGGCATCATCTCCGGCGCGTACACGGCGGAGATCTTCCGCTCCGGCATCCAGAGCGTCGACCCCGGCCAGCTGCAGGCGGCCCGCAGCCTCGGGCTGAGTTACCTGAAGGCGATGCGGCTGGTCGTGGTACCGCAGGGCATCCGCCGCGTCCTTCCCGCCATGGCCGGCCAGTTCGTCAAGGACATCAAGGAGAGCTCCCTGGTGTATCTGCTCGGTCTGGCCGCGGGGCAGCGCGAGCTGTACTTCATCGCGCAGGAGGAGGTCGCCCGCACCTACAACTCGTCCCCGCTGATCGCGGCCGGCCTGTGCTACCTCTCCCTGACCATCCCGATGACCTACCTCGTCAACCGTCTCGACAGGCGGCTGCGCGAAGGCCCCCACCGCCGCGCACCGGCTTCCGTGGAGCCGGACCTGCCCCAGCCCCCCGTACCGTCCACCGCAGGAGAGCCCCGATGAGCGCCGCGCCCCAGGCTCCGACCGCCGCCGCGCTGCGGGTCACCGCTCTCAGCAAGAGCTACGGCGGCAACACCGTGCTGCGCGACATCACCATCGACATCCGGCGTGGTGAGACCCTGTGTCTCATCGGCCCCTCCGGATCCGGCAAGTCGACGCTGCTGAAGTGCCTGAACCTGCTGGAAGCTCCCGACTCCGGCGAGATCTGGCTCGGCGAGACCTGTCTGACCGCCCCGCGCGCCGACGTCGACGCCGCCCGGGCCCGCATCGGCATGGTCTTCCAGCACTTCAACCTCTTCCCGCACCTGAGCGTCGAACGCAATGTCACGCTCGCCCTGACCTCGGTCAAGGGCATGGGCCGCGAGCAGGCCCGGCAGACCGCACTGCGCCGGCTGGACGCGGTAGGCCTCGCCGGCTTCGCCGACCGGCGGCCCGCCCAGCTGTCCGGCGGGCAGCAGCAGCGCGTCGCCATAGCCCGCGCGCTCGCCATGGAGCCCGAGGTGATGCTCTTCGACGAAGCCACCTCCGCACTCGACCCCGAGCTGGTCAAGGACGTGCTCGCCGTGATGCGGGACCTCGCCTCGGGCGGCATGACCATGGCCGTCGTCACCCACGAAATGGGCTTCGCCCGGGAGGCCGCCGACCGCGTCGCCTTCATGTGCGACGGCCACCTCGCCGAGATCGACACCCCCGACCGGATCTTCGAAAGCGCCGACCACCCCCGGCTGCGGCAGTTCCTCTCCCAGGTCCTCTGAAAACCCTCCCCCGTACAGGAGTCCACTCATGCTCATGAAGAGCACCACCCTGCGCAGATCCCTCCTCGCCGGCGCCGCGACCACCCTCGTGCTGTCCCTCGCCGCCTGCGGCGGCGGCACCGACACCGCCGGTGGCTCGGCGAACGCCGCGACCACCAAGTACAAGCTGGTCCAGGACGGTGTGATCACCGCCGGTACGCAGGCCGAGCAGCCGCCCTTCGCGGTGACCGACGCCGCCGGCGACCCCAGCGGCTTCGCGGTCGACCTCATGAACGGCGCCGCCAAGCGTCTCGGCGTGAAGGTCCAGTACAAGACCACGAACCTGCAGGGGATCCTCGCCGGCCTCTCCGCCGGTCAGTACGACATCGGCGTCGCCGGTGTCGGTGCCACCCCCGAACGCGCCGAGCAGGTCGCCTTCACCACCCCGTACTACTGGGGCTTCACCGCCGTCCTGACACGCGAGAGCGGCAGGCAGAACTCGCCGGCGGACTTCGACGGCAAGCGGGTCGGCGTCGTCAGCGGCGCCGTCCAGGAGGCTTTCCTCACCAAGAGGATGCCGGACGCGAAGCCCGTGAAGTTCAAGGACCAGACCGCACTGATCTCGCAGTTGCTCTCCGGGGGCGTCGAGGCGATCGTGGTCGGCGGCGCCGACGCGGACGAGTACGTCAAGAAGCAGCCGGTGCGGATCGCCGTCGAACAGGACAGCCTCCAGGGCAGCGCCTTCCCGCTCCGCAAGAACGGCGACCCCGAACTCCTCAAGGACATCGACGCCCAGATCGACGCGATGATCGACGACGGCACCTACATCAAGCTCTACCGGAAGTACTTCCAGGACCCCGTCGCCGCCGACCTGATCAAGGAACGTCCCCGCCTCGCCGAGCAGGTCGAGGGAACGGACCTGGCGCCCGTGTGACTTACTGGATCGGGGAGTCGGGTGGGGGGAGGCGGATGGTGCGCTCCCGGTCCACGGCTTCCACCCCGGCGACCTCCGCCAGAGCCGGGATCCGGTCCTCGGTGATGGTTCCGGACAGCGTGCCGAGGACCGGTTGCTCACCCGTGACGGTCAGACCGGCCCGTCGCGCGGCCTCGACCACTTCCGCGAACCGGTCGGGGTCGACCGCGAGGATGACTCCGACCGGTTCGGACGGTGCAGACCCGCTCACGGGGCCTGGAGCAGACCCGAGCCGACGTCCTCGACGGGTTGCGTCAGCGGGAAAGCACCCGACAGGAGACCGGCCTTGAGGTCGGCCGCCCCGGCGCTGGGGCTGGCCTCGGCGAGCAGCGCGACGACACCCGCGACGTGCGGTGTGGCCATGCTGGTGCCCGACATCGACTGGTACCCGCCGCCAGGGGCGGCCGAGTGCACGTCCCTGCCGGGCGCGGCGATGTTGATCTCGCCGCCCGCGCCGTTGATGGCGCCGCAGGAGAAGAACGATGTGGTGAGCGACTGGTCGAGCGAGGCCACCGCCAGGATGGAGGGGCAGTTGGCGGGCCGGCCGACGGGCTCGACGGACTGGGGGCGCCGGCTCTCGTTGCCCGCGGCGGCGACGATCAGTGTCCCCCGCTGGAGCGCACGCTGGGCCAGCTGCTCGTACGTCTGGGGGAAGAGCTCACCCGGCCGGACACGAGCGCCGAGCGACATGGAGATCACCCGTGCGCCGCGGGCGACGGCCCAGGCCATGCCCGCCAGGATCTGGCCGTCGGCGCCGCTGCCCGCGTTGCTGAGCACCTTCCCGGCGAGTATCCGGGCCTCGGTCGCCACGCCGTAGCGGGGCCCCTCCTGAGGGCCGGCCGGGCCGGCGGCGGTGCCGATGCAGTGCGTGCCGTGGCCGTGGCCGTCCTCGACGCTCTCGCCGGGCACGAAGGAGGCCGTGTCCTCGATCCGCCCGACCAGGTCCGGGTGGCGGGTGTCCACGCCGGTGTCCAGGACGGCGATCTTCACGTCGCGTCCGGTCAGGCTGGTCAGGTTGGCCCGGATCGCCTGGAGGCCCCAGGTCCACTTCTGCTCGTCGAGGGCCGGGCCCTGTGCGACGGCCATCTCGGCCTTGGTGTGGCGCTCGACCGTTTCCTCGTCGCTGCGGTAGGCCGGGAAGAACTCGGTCGGCGCCTGCTGCGGGGCGGTGATCACCGAGGCGTAGACCATGCGCTCCGGTTCGGCCGCGATGATCGACGGATCGGCCTCGGCCGTGGTCACCAGCGCATGGCGCTGGTCGGCCCGCACTTCGACGACGGCGGCGCCGAGTTCTTCGAAGTGCACCGATACATCGGGGTTCTCGAGGAGTTCGGCGACGTGGGTGGTGTCGGCTCCGCTCACCCGCTCCACGGGCGCGATGTCGGCGGCGGAACGCAGTGTGTTCAGTCCGCTCTCCTGGTTGCCCGGGTCGAGCAGGACCACGTACCGACCGGTGTACTCCGCGCCCCAGCCCGACGGGGCCCCATTGGGGCGGGGCGGCTGTTCGCCGAAGGCGTGCCTGTCCAAGGGTCCGTTCGCCATGGAATTTCCCGCTTTCTGTGCGCTTCCCCGGCCGGTGGACGCGCATCGCACACAGGGCCACGCGCCGGGGACGGTGGATCACGGTTCGGCCGCGTATCGACGTGCGAGCCGTCGTATGCAGGCTCCGCCTGCCGGGCCGCTGTCCGGGCAACGCCCTCTTCCCACCGTCGCACCGGGTACGGGGCCCCGCAACACGGCGCTGCCTGAGCCGCTCGGGAGGTCCTGACTGCCCCTCGCGGTGCAGGAGTTGGCAGCGGACCGACCCCGGCCGCGAGCCAGTCGAACCGTGATCTCCTCGGCGTCGTCTCCTTCTTTCCCACCGGAATCAATGAGGGACGTCAGAACAATTGACGCGCACTCGCCCCACCTCTACCTTCTGATCGATTCACCGAACTCCGTTCGAAATACCGGCCATTGGTCATTCCGGAGGGACGGACGGACGGTCCCTCCAGCATGTCTTCCCCCACTCGGCACGGCCGCCCCCCCGCACCCGCAGGTACCTTGGAGAGCAGATGAGCGCAACCCCCAGCCCCGGCTCCCACCCTTCGCGCCGGCTGTTCCTCGGCATGGCCGCAGCCGTACCGCTGGCCGTGACCGGAACGCTGACCCTCGGCGCACTTCCCGCCCACGCCGCGGACTCCGCTTACGTGATGGGCTACTTCACCGAGTCCACGACCATGCTCGAGGCCAATTACGGCCTGCACCTGGCGGTCAGCACCGACGGCCTGCGCTGGATGCCGCTGAACCAGAACAACCCCGTGGTCACGCCCACCGCGGGCGCGGGCGGTCTGCGCGACCCGTTCATCATGCGCAAGCAGGACGGCACCTTCGTCGTACTCGCGACCGACCTCAAGGGCACCGACTGGAACTACAACAGCCAGTACATCCATGTCTGGGACTCGGCGGACCTGCGCGCCTTCACCGGCTACCGCCGGCTGAAGCTGCACGACATGGTCACCCACAGCTGGGCACCCGAGGCGTTCTGGGACGCCGGTCGCGGCCAGTACGGGATCATCTATTCGTCCGTCAACTCCAGCGGTCACAACGTGATCATGGTGAACTACACCACCGACTTCCGGACCGTGACGTCCCCGCAGGTCTTCTTCGACCCCGGCTACGACATCATCGACGGTGACCTCGCCGTGGGCGTGAACGGTGTCAACTACCTCTACTACAAGAAGGACCAGACCCTCGTCGGCGCACGGTCCACCACCCTCGCCCCCGGCAGCTTCACGCCCTTCAGCACACCGGTCTCCCACGGCGGCACCGAGGCTCCGGCCCTGGTGAAGTCCCTGGCCTCCGGCACCTGGTACCTGTGGGGCGACACGTACTCGCCCAACGGCGTCTTCTACGCCTGGCAGAGCAACGACCTGGCCTCCGGGACCTGGACCGCGCTGGACCAGCGCCTCTACACCCAGCCCCTCAACTCCAAGCACTGCACCATCGAGACGATCACCACGGGCGAGTACGACAACCTCGTGGCCAAGTGGGGCAGCCCCGCCTGGAACCGGCTGAAGTCCTACAACTACCCGGGCCGCTACGTCCGCCACGCCGACAACGTCGGCCGTATCGACCCCTACCCGTTCGACCCGTACCCCGACTCGCAGTGGAAGCTCGTGCCCGGCCTGGCCGACAGTACGGGCGTGTCCTTCCAGTCGGTGAACTACCCCACCCGTTACCTGCGGCACTACAGCTACAACCTGCGGCTGGACGAGAACGACGGCACCTCGGCGTTCGCCGCCGACGCCACCTTCCACAAGACCGCCGGGCTGGCCGACTCCTCCTGGTCGTCCTTCCGTTCGCACAACTTCCCGACCCGCTACATCCGGCACACCGACTACGTCCTGCGTATCGACCCGATCTCCACTACGACGGAGAAGGCCGACGCCACGTTCTACGTCGGCTACTGACGAGCGGCTCCGGCCCGGCGCGGGCGAGGTCCGCGGCCGGAACGCGGTGAAGGGGCCGAGAAGTTCGGCCCCTTCACCGGCGCGCGTTCCTCACCGCGGCGGTTCGACGGCGAAATGACCGGGGGACGGTCTGCGCTCGGCCATTGCCTCCCCTGCGGCCAGCCTGGCCCTCACCCGGATGGTGGAGCCGGGTTCCGCATCCGCCAGGAGTCCGCCGGGCACGGCGAGCAGCATGCGCTGTCCGACGTTCCTCGACAGCAGGTCGGCGTATCCGGCCACCGGTTCGGCGTCGAGTACGGTCACCTCCGCCTGATCCCAGGTGTCCAGCCGCGGATGCGGGCCCGTAGCGATCAGCCGTGCGGTCAGGTCGGTACGGTTGTCGATCGCCTGCACCATGACCGGCGGCTACTGGCGGGGCGGGCCGTTGTGCCGGTACCCGCCCTGTATGTTGCCCGCCTTGGCGAGGGGCTGCGAGCCACTCGTCGTCTCCCTCGACTCGGGGCGCAGGTTCTGCCTCAGGAAGGCCTCGGCGCCCCAGGGTGAGTTCGACACGGCGCGTTCCAGGGAGACGAGCCGCTCCTGGAGATCGTGGATGGTCTTGACCAGCTCCGGTACGGCCTCCGCTTCCTGGCGGGCCGCGGCATGGAGCGGCATGCGCACGGTGCCCGCCGCCGAGACCGAGACCGTGGCCGTCATCGTCGCCGCCGGCGCCGAGATGTCCGTGATGGACACACCGGTCGGGGCTCCCACGTAGGACTGGGATCCGGGCTTGCTCGACGGAGTGAACGCGGTGTTGCCGGCGCTCCCGGGGTACGGGTCGCCTTCGTCACCGCGGTTCGTCCCCCACTCCAGGTCGCGCTGGTTGTCGGCCTGGACCAGCCCCACCATGTAGTGGTTCTCGTCCGAGTTGTCCGGCTGGCCGGTGTCGACGTGCCAGAGCAGCAGCCCGGCGGCGGGCAACGACACGTCGAACCCGGTGCGTTGGCGGTTCTCCAGCAGGAAGTACTCGTTCCCCGGCAGACCGTCCGTCCACAACCGGTACGCCTCGAAGCCGCTCTTGACGTCGGGGATGGACAGGGTCCCGTCGCTCGTGACGTTGACCGCCTTGGCCCAGCCCTGCTGCACCTTGCACCACGCCGACGGGTGGGTCGGAATGTCACCGCCCCCACCCCAGGAACCGCCGCCCATCAGACACCAGTCGCCGACCCCCTCCGACGAGCCGTCGATGTCGTACAGGTCGGGGAAGCCGAACAGCAGGTGCCCCAGCTCGTGGGCGCAGACCCCGATTTTCGCGTCCTCGGGGATCGTGAGGTAACCGTAGATCCGGGCGCCGTCGGCGTTGTACGCACTCGGCAGGACCCACTTGTGCGACCAGATGTCCCCCCGGTCGCCGGTGGCTTCGCCGCCTGGGCCGGCGTGCAGGACCATGAAGGCGTCGACGAGACCGTTGCCGTCGTTGTCGTACGGCGCGTAGTTGATGAGGGGGTCGGCGGCGACGGCGGCGTCCCGGGCCATGATCTGCGCCCGCGGCTGCCCCGTCGGGCGGCCGATACCGAAGTTGTCGTTGGCGTACCAGGAGAGTTTCTGCGGCATCCGGACCGGACCGATGACCTCGCCGACGATGTCCACCAGACCGTGCGTCACTTCGCGGTAGTAGTCCCGGACACTGCCGTGCGGCAGCTCGCCGAGGGAGAAGAACAGCTTCTCGAAGTGTTCCCTGTCCGTGGTCATGGGCTTGTCCGGGAAGTCCGCGAGGACGACGACGACGCGTACCACCCCGCTCAGCGGCGAGCGGGCGGCGGCCGCGGTACGGATGGCGTCGCGCGGAGTGCCAGGGGGGAACTCGTCGGGCGGGACGATGGTGCCGTCGTCGAATCCGAGGATGCGGGGAGCGCCGCCGAGGCTGAAGGTGCTCGTCAGGTCCGACTCACCGCGGACCCGCTCCAGCTCCTGCCGCATCCTCTCGCGCAGTTCCGGACTGGGGGCGATGGCGCAGAACTCCGACCAGACCGCGGTCGTGGAATTCTGGACAGTACGAGAATGAACCATTGAAATCTCTCCCAGATAGGGATGTTCTGGTTGTCTCTCGCAGCCAGTTACCCACGCCCGTACGGCGCCTGCAAACCGATCACACCGCAGACGCGAAGCGGGCAGGGCGCCGTCGGAGCACGCCGCGGGAACGGCCCCGCCCGACAGCGTGACCGGTCTCCGGTCAGTCGCGGCGGCCGAGGGCTTCCAGGACGGATGCCAGCTGGCGCAGTGGTTCCGGGCCGACGACGCGCAGGACGACCGTGTCCGCTCCGGCCGTCTCCAGTGCGTGGATCTGCTCGGCGGCGCTCTCCGGCCGGCCGGAGACGGCGAACACCTCCTCCTGCGGGCGGCCGAGCCAGCCGCCCTGGCCCTCGGTGTGCGGGTGCAGGGTCCGGGCCACCTCGTCGGGGTCCTCGCCGATACAGCAGAAGGACAGCACCGTCAGCGTGTGGCCCGGTGTGGCCCCGCCCTTCGCGGTCAGCGCCCGGGTGTTCTCCAGGTCACCGGGGCCGTGGCCCTCGGCGATCAGCGTGCCGTCCGCGACCCGGCCGGACAGCTCCAGCGACCGGGGTCGTACCACGCCCGCGACCACCGGCGGCGGCTCGGCGGGCGGGTGCACCAGCTGGACGCCGTCCAGACGCACCTCCCGGCCCTCCAGCTCGACCCGCTCCCCGCGCAGCAGTGCGCGTACGGCGGTGATCGTCTCCTCCAGCAGCGCCAGCGGTGAACGCGGTGCGACACCGACCGAGACCATCCACCCCCGCACCCCGTGCCCGATCCCGGCCACGAGCCGTCCCGGGAACACCCGGGCCAGCGTGGCCAGTTCCATCGCCAGCAGCGCCGGACTGCGAAGGGGGGCCGGCGTGATCCCGATGCCCACCCGCAGTCGCTCGGTCGCGCCCAGCGCCACGGCCGCCGCCGACACCCCGCCGTTCCAGCCGAGGTCCTCGACCACCCACAGGTCGTCCACCCCCAGCGCCTCGGCCTGCCGCGCGAAACCGGGCAGCCCCTCCGGGGCCCAGTCGCGGTCGTACATCACACCGATCCGAAGATTCGTCATGCGTCGGAACCTATGCTCCCCTCGCGGAACGATCAACGCCGTGTTCCAGGCTGCCGGGTCCGGTGACGGACGGGCGGCCGGACGGACTGGCGGGCGAAACGGCGGGACTCCGCCCCGGCCCGGGGCGGAGTCTTCGCGGCTGCGGTGCTCCGGTCAGCGCTGGACCGGCTTGCCGCGGCCCCAGGCCCAGGCGAGGCGGTCGGCGCCGGACTGGTTGGTGGTGGCCAGCCAGGGGCGGGCGGGGTCGCCGACGAGGGTCTGCATCGAGTACGTGTCGTCGGTGCGCAGGCCCGGCCAGTACACGGAGCCCATCTTGAGCTCGCGGAAGGTGTCGGTGACGGCCTGGACGTAGTTGACGAAGTTGTTGGAGGCGTCCGGCTTGTTGTAGTTCAGGCCGGTCGTCATCGGGGCACCGAACTCGTCGGCGACGGTCCGGTTGGCGCAGGTGCCGATGCGCTCCTTGAGGTCGGCCACCCACTGGTCGTAGGTGGCGTAGTCCTTCCAGAACCCGTAGTGGTGCAGGGAGAGGTAGGTGCCCTTCAGACGCGGGTCGGCGCAGACCGAGGTGACGTGGTCGTTGTAGCCGGCGCCGCTGACGAAGACCCGGTTGCGCGGGACCGACGGGAAGGTCGCGAGCCACTTCGCGGCTATGTCGGCCCACTGGGCGTCGGTGTAGCCGTGCGGCTCGTTCATCGGCTCGAAGTAGACGCGCTTGTCGTTCTGGTAGGCCTTGACGACCGTCTTCCACATCGGCCAGTAGGTGGCCTCGTCGTCGATGAAGCCGTCCTTCTGGGCGCCGGTGCCCTCCCAGTAGGACACGATGACCTTGAAGCCCTGGGCCGAGGCCGCGTCGATGACCGCGCGGTACGACTTCCAGTAACTGCCGTTGACCGTGTACGGGTTGATGGGCAGCCGCACGGTGTTGGCGCCGAGGTTGGCGCGGAAGGCCGAGATGATCCGGCTCGACTTGGTGTACGTCTGCCGGTAGCTGTCGGAGAGCGACAGACCGGACAGGACGACCGGGTCGTCGGCGAAGTTGTCACGCGGGTCGGCCCAGTTGACGCCCTTGAACTGGGTGGTGTCGGTGCTCGGCGCGGCGGCGGAGGCGGGGCTGCCGGCGAGGGTCGTACCGGTGACCGCGGCGATCGCGACGGCCACGAAAGCGGCCCGCAGCCGGGTGGGGCGGGTTCTGGCGGGGGTCTTGCGCATCAGCTTGCCCTTTCAGGAGATGGCGGCCCGGCGCGTGGGGGAGGCGCGTCCGGCCCGCCCTGTTTACGCAAACATGGTCGAACAAACGATCGGTGTTTACGTAAACATCGCGGCGCCGGAATCGTGGCATCCGGCTTGGGTCGCGTCAAGGTTTCCCGCACGTAACATCTCCCGTCCTTCCGTGGGCGCAGGCCAACGCGTCGTTCGGGACAGGAGTCATCGCGTTGCCGCGGGGGTATGGCGGGGGCAATGGCAACGAAGACGAAGCACGGCCGGTCTCGGCCCACCCCCACGGATGTGCGGGTCGGGCGTCCTCCCCGGGGAGCAGCCGGACCCTCGCGGGTCCTGCCGCCGGGGCACGGCAACTGCCTCCCCGGGCACGAGGTGCCCGGATCCCGGCAGGACGAGGCTGGTCCCATCGGATGCGAGGTGGCCCGTCACCTCGTACCGGCCCAAGGCCTGAGGAGGACGTCATGAACCGTCAGATCCGGGTGCGCGTCAACCGAAGGCCCCAGGCCCCGCGCGATGTGACGATCGACCGCAGGACTCCCTCGGGGCGGATCCTGCCGTACTGACCTCCGGCGCCGGTGTACCGACTCCACTGCTCGTACGGGCGGTCGCCGGGCGGGCGGTGGCCGCCCGGCGGCAGGGCCGGCAGCGGCAACAGCGGCGGCGGCGTCAGGGGGCGCGGTGTGCGATCGCCGTGCGCAACGCCGTGCGGACCTCCTCCGGGGGCGGGGTACCTTCGGAGCCGGTGCTCGCGGTGACCGCCGCGGCGACCGTACGGAGCTTGGTGTTGGAGAGCTGGGAGGCCTCGCGGAGGATCGTCCACGCCTCGTCGGAGCTGCAGGACTGGGTGGCCATCAGGATGCCGCGGGCCTGGTCGATCACCGGGCGGGAGGCGATCGCCTGGCGGAGTTGCTCCACCTCCTCCTGCAGTAACCGCAATTGCTCGGCGCGTTCCAGGGCCACCGCGGAGGAGGCCGACGCGTGCGGGTCGGCGGCCGGGGCGGTGTGCAGCGGGTCGGCGGGGTCGATACCGGCGAGTTCCATGATGCGGCGCGGCTGGCCGTCCCAGTTCCGGGTCGCCACCGGCATCCCGTGCCGGTGGCCGTGGTCGGCGAGTGTCTCCAGGAACTGCAGCCCCGCGGTGTCCATGAAGACCACCCCGGCCATGTCCAGTTCCACCCGGCGGACGCCGTCCGGCAACCCGACCAGCGTCTCGGCCAGGATGTCCGCGCAGCCGCGGACCAGCTCTCCGCGTGGCGCGAGCACCGCTCGGTCCCCGTCCACGTGGCTATCGATGACCAGGGCGTTCAGTCGCCCCGGCAGAGGTGTGTACGCCGCTGAGGCCATGTCTCCCCCCTGTGGTTACCGGACAGTCTTTCTGGCGTTGCGTGCCCCGTCGCCGCCGGACCCGTACGGTGGGCCCGGGGTGCTCATGCTGCGCCTGCCCGCCGTACGGTGGACTACACACCCGTCCCAGGCATGACTTGGGGGTCCGGGGGTATGTGCGCTCCGTCCGGGAAGAGTGGGGAGACGGTGTGGGCATCCGGTATGAGGCACCGTCCGGAGTCGTCTCGGCGGCGCCGGCGTTGACGGTGTCACCGCTGACCACGCGCAGTGGACTGCGCGTGGCGGGAGAGGTCGGTCTGGCGACGCACCATGTCTGGGAGCGAGCGCTGGAGCGGGCTGTGCGCGAGGACGGGGACGTGTATCACCTTGAGTTGTCAGCCGTGACGTTCATCGACGTCGCCGGTGCCGGGGCGCTGGCCGCCGCCGCCCAGGAATTGGGGGCGGGCCGGCGGATGGTGCTCGACCACCCGCCGCACGCCCTGCGCCGCGTGCTGGACATGTTCTGGCCCGACCTGTCGACGATCGAGGTGTCGGTGTCATGACTACCGCGGCCGAACCCTTCGAGTCCGACGAACCCTTCGAGTCCGACGGACCTCTCGACCCCGACGGGACCTACGAGTCCGACGAGTCCCGCGGCACCGTGGGGCCCCTCGATCCCTTCGTCCATCCCGCGCTGTTCTACGGCGACGAGCGGGAGTACCTCGCCGGCACCGTGTCCTTCATCCGCGAGGGCCTGGAGGCGGGCGACCCGGTGGCGGTCGCCGTGCCCGGGGACAACCTCGCCCTGATCCGCGACGGCCTCGGCGCGGACGCCGGTGCCGTGCGCCTGATGGACATGCGGGAGGCCGGGCGCAACCCCGGCCGGATCATCCCGGGCGTGCTGCGTGCCTTCGCCGACGCCCAGCCCGCCGGCCGCCGGGTGCGGATCATCGGTGAGCCGATCTGGGCGGGCCGCAGCGACACCGAGTACCCCGCCTGCGTCCAGCACGAGGCACTGATCAACGCGGCCTTCACGGGCCGCGCGGTGAGCATCCTGTGTCCCTACGACACCCGGCGGCTGGCCCCTCAGGTCATCGCCGACGCGTACGCCACCCACCCCGTCGTCATCCCCGCCGGCAGCGGGCCGGCGGCGGGCAGCGAGGCCTACGCACCGGACGACGTCGTCGCCCGCTACAACGAGCCGCTGCCGCTCCTCGCGGACATGCCCGCCTTCACCTACGACGCGGACTCGCTCTCGCAGGCCCGCCATGTCGCCACCGACATCGCCGCCCAGCTCGGCCTGACCGGCGTACGCCTGCAGGACCTGGCGCTGGTCACCGCCGAGCTGACCACCAACAGCGTGGTGCACGGCGGCGGTTCGGGTGCGCTCAGGGTGTGGGCCGAGGACGGGTACGTGGTCTGCGAGGTACGCGACAAGGGGCGGCTGGCCGATCCGCTGGCGGGGCGCCTGCCCGCGCCCCGCGACCAGCGCGGCGGCCGGGGACTGCTGATGGTCAACCTGGTCGCGGACCTGGTACGGGTGCACACCGGGACGGACGGGACGACGGTGCGGTGCTGGTTCGCCTGCTGACGGCCGGCCCGTCGGATTCGTGACCGGGGCAAGCCCCTTCACGCGTCTGCCGCTGTACGTCGCTCAGGCGGCCAGAGGGTCCAGGACCAGGGGTTCGATCTTGCCCTCCAGCATGTAGCCCAGGCCCTGGGCGGCGCACACGTCCGGCCGTTCGGCGATGTGCACCGGCATGCCCGTCGCGTGCCGCAGCATCTGGTCGAAGCCGGGGAGCAGGGCGCTGCCGCCGACCATCATGATCCCGCGGTCGGCGAGGTCGGCCACCAGGTCGGGCGGGCAGTTGCGCAGCACCCGCCCGATGCCGTCGAGGACGGCCGTCAGCGGGGTCTCGATCGCGAACCGGATGGCGGCGGTGTCGACCTTGACGGAACGGGCGAGACCGGTGGCGACGTCCCGGCCGTGGATCTCGGTGGACGCGGGGCCCTCGGCGGTGAGGCCGTTGCCGGAGAGGGCGAGCTGCAGCGGCCGTACGGACTGGCTGGGCAGCATCAGCTCGTGCTCGTGCCGCAGGTGCTGCACGATCGCGTGGTCCACGGCCTCGCCGCCGACGGGAACGCGCTCGGCGGTGACGATCGACCCGAGGGAGAGCACCGCGATCTGGGTGGCCGCGGCCCCGCACACCATGATCATGGTCGCCTCGGGCCGCTCCACGGGCAGCCCGCAGCCGACCGCGGCGGCGATGAGCGTGTCGACCAGCTCCACCCGGCGCGCACCGAGCCCGACGAGCGTCTCGATGGCGGCGCGCTGGGCCAGCGGGTCGGCGTCGTGCGGGGTGCAGGCGGCGGCCCGCAGCCGGGGCTTGCGGCGCAGCGCACGGCGGACCTTGTCGCCGAGCAGGTGCCGCAGCATGCGCTGAGCCATCTCGATGTCGACGACCGTGCCACCGGAGACGGGCCTGACGACCCGGATGTAGTCCGGCGTGCGGCCCGTCATCCTCTCCGCGAACTCGCCGACCGCGATCAGCGCACCGGTACGGGTGTTCACGGCGGCGGCGGACGGCTGGTCGACGACGAGCCCGGCCCCCTTCACGTACACCCGCGTCCTCGCCGCACCCAGGTCGACGGCGAAGTGGCAGCGGCGCAACTGCTCCAGACTGGCGGTCATGGCAGGTCCTCCCGAGAGCGCAGACCGTGGACCACCGGGCGGCGGTCTCCTACGCATCCTGCGGGGACGGAGGAGGGGACGCGCCTTGTGGTGGGCCGGGCGGGGAGCGGCTGAACGGGGGTTTCTCGTCGCCCTGTCAGTTCGTCCTGTCAGTTCGGGGTGCCGGTTGGGGGCGCCGGTGGGGAATGTCAGAGCGATCGGGCGGCCTCCAGGAGCGGCGCGAGGGACGGGACGGTGATCTCGCAGCCGGCTTCGCGCAGGCTCTGTTCCACGGTCGGGTTGCGGGCCAGGCCGATGAAACCGAGGCCGGCCTGCTGGGCGGCGGTGAGTTCGGTGACCGTGGAGCCGATGAGCACGCCGGTGGGAGCGGGCGAGGCGGCGGAACCCAGGGCGCGCCGCAGGCAGTCGGGGTGCGGCATCAGCAGGCCGAGGTCGTCGGCGCGGCCGTGGACGCCGGCCAGGGGGAGGCGGTACGGCTCCAGGTAGCGGCGGACGGCCTGTTCGCTGACGTCCGTGGCGACCAGGACGCGGCGGCCGGCGCCGTGCAGGGTGCGCACCAGGGCGGGGGAGTTGTGGGTCGTGGGGGCGTCCGGTACGGCCCGCAGTTCGATCTCGTCCAGGCGCTGCCGCAGGAGCGGGCCCAGCGGGTCCCGGGCGAAGGTGCGCAGCACGTCCAGCGGGTGCACGAACACCTCCCGGCCGAGGCCGCCGGCGGTGGGCAGGGGGCGTCCCTCCAGGGCGTCGTCCGGGTGGCGGTGCTCGGTGACGACGGCCAGCAGTTCCAGCGCGGCCTCGCGGGCGGTCCGCGCCGAGTACAGCCGGGTGAGGGGACCGTCGAAGCCCAGCAGTACGGTCCCGGTCTCGCCGAGGAGGTCGGACAGCGGGCGTGGCTCCGGTGCCGGCCGTTGCGGCACGGGTAACGGTGCCCCTTCCGGTGCCAGCCGCACGGAGCACGACACGGACAGCCCCGGCACCGGCCAGGACGAGCGCAGCTTCGAGTTGATCGCCCGCTGGGCCGCGCCCGCCCGGCGCAGCGGATGGCGTCGGGTGATCCGGCCTGCGGTGGCGAGCACATGGTCGAGCAGCGCCCGTGAGACCCGGGGCACCTCGCCGTGCACGAACGCGACCGGGTCCTCCACGTGCCACGACAGCTCCACGGCGGCGTGGAAGGCACCCTTGCCGGAGCTCGGCAGCGACACCTGGTGGACGGTCTGCTGGGTGGTGAGGTCGACCTCGTAGTACGTCGTCGCCCTGGGCGGACGCCCGCCGTGCGGCTGGGCCGGGTTGAGGAGGGTGAGGGGGCCGTCGGGCTGGGTGTGCACGATGGCGGTGCGGCCGGGGGTGGGGATGCCGAGGGTGCGCAGGTCGTGGGTGATCAGGGGGCCGCGGACCAGGTCACGGTCGTCGGGCCGGGGCGCCGTGGGCGTCGGGAGGCAGTACCAGGCGATCGGCGGGGCGGGGTCCGGGCCGCTGCCGTGCAGCGGCTGGAAGCGCTGGGTGGTCAGGGCGGCGGAACTGGCCGCGAACTCGTCGTACAGGGCGGGCGGGACGACGACCAGGAGGTCGGAGGGCGTACGGTCCTGCAGGGCCGCCACCTCGGGCGGCGGGGTGGGCCCGTCCCAGAACGTCACCCTGAGAGGCGGCGGGTCGGCCAGGGTGCCGAAGACGTCGGGGAGTCCGCGCAGGACGGCGACGAGGACGGGCAGCAGATAGGTGCCGGAGTCGGCGAGGACGAGGTAGCCGTTGTCGCGGACCCGCACCTCGTGCTGGTGGGTGGCGCGGGTGCCCCGGGACAGGAACTCGTGCACCGCGTACTCGAGGGAGATACGGGCCTCGGGGCGGCCGCTCAGGTCGTCGGTCTCGAAGAGGATCGCGGGGCGCGGCGCGGCGTGCCGGGCGGCCTCGCCGCGGTTCAACTCGGCCAGTTCGAGGGCGAGTTCCTCGCGAAGGGCGCGCAGGCGAGTGCGGGCCGCCCGGGCGGCGGGGCCGGGGACGCCGTCGAGGGGGTCGCCGTGGAAGAGGTCCACGGCCCGCTGGAGCCGGTCGCGCCGGTGTTCGGGGGGCTGGTCGGCTTCGCGGTGGCTGAGCTTCTCGCACAGGTCCACGTCGATGGGTTGGTCCGCCGCGTGCAGCGCGTACCCGTCGAAGAGGGCGACGAGGGTTCCGGGGTCGACGAGCCGGCGTACCTCGTCGGCCAGGGCGTCGATGACGTGCTCCGCCTCGGCCGGCTCGGGCGGGTCGTCCCACAGGCCCTCGGCCAGCTCGGTGTAGGTCAGGCGCCGGCCGTGCCTCAGGAGCAGCATGCACAGCAGGGCCTGGCCGTCGCGCGAGGGCAGCGGCAGGGGGGAGCCTCGGCGGCTGACGCGCACCTCGCCGAGCAGGGTGAACCGGCGTGCCGCAAGGGGTTCGACGTGCGCGAACTCCTCGGCCGCGAAACGGGCGGGTTCGGGCAGGCCGCCGCCTGCGATCCGGTCCACCATGCGCCGGTACTCGGGTGGTGGCTCCGGTACCCGGCGGGCCAACTGCTGGAGCATCCCGTCGAATGCGCGGTAGTCCCACTGCGCATCCTTGCCCAGGGACTCCTCGCCGAGGGCGAACCGGCTGATCAGCACGGTGCCGTCCGGACGCAGCAGCAGACCCAGCTCGTCCCGCTGCCCGCGCACCAGTCCGCGTGCGTGCAGGGCCTCCAGTCCCGCCACGCCCTGATGGGCCACCCGGGCGAAGATCTCGAAGGGCAGCCGCGGCCGCTCCCCCTCCGCCATCTCCCGCAGGGTCACCCCGTCCACGAACTCCGCGACCAGATAAGGCTTCCTGCCTTCCACACCGAAGTCCCGCACCCGCACCACGTACGGACTGTCGACCTCGGCCAGCGCGCCCGCCTCCCGCAGGAACCGCTCACGATGCCGCTCCGCCTGCTCCCGGAAGAGGTGCACGATCACGTGGTCCCCGGTCCGCGTGTCCACGGCGTCCCACATCCGCTGCCCCGGGCCCCGCCGCTCGGCGAGCCGGTAGCGGCCTGCGACCAGCCGCTGCGGCCCGACCCCGCCCGGCCGTTCGCCCTCCCCTCGGTCCAGCTGCTGCGCCCCGTTCCCGCCCAGCCGCCGTACCGTCTCCTCGCTCACCGTCGCGAACACGGGACCCGTGCCGGACGTGCCGCCGACCTCCGCCCGGAACTCCCCTGCGGCGAGGCCCGCCCGTTCGTCGATCAGGCCACCCACCCGGGCCAGGAACTCCCGGGTCCGGCCCCGGGCCGTGCGGGGCAGGGAGCGCAGAAGCAACTCCCGTACTCCGGGCCGGTATTCGTAGGTCCCCGCAGGTCCCGGGACAGCCTGGAGCATCCCGCTGAGGATCACCTCGGCCAGGTGCTGCGGGCGCGGGTCGCGGTCCACCGTGCGCTGGACGAGGCGCATCACCGGGACGGAGGGCACGGCCAGCGCGAGGTGGCCGGCGAGCCGGAACGCCTCCGGGGACGCCGTCGCCCGGAAACGCAGCACCAGATCTTCCGGTCCCAGCTCGCTCACGTCGGGAGCCGGTTCGGCGGGGTGTGCGGGGAGGTCCGGCAGCCAGGCCGCCGCCCCCGGGATCCGGCCGCCGCCCGGATCGGCCAGCAGCGTGGCCCAGTGGGCGAGCCAGGGCGCGTCCGGCTCCAGGACCGGGAGGGGGACGGCGGCCGGGGGCGCGGGCGCGGTCTCCGGGTCGTACGGAGTGAAGGTGAGCGTGGCGGAGGGGGCCGCAGCGGCCGGAGGGGTGAGCAGTCCCGGCTCGGCGGGCAAGGCGGTGGTCGGCCACAGGTGTTCGGGGAGCGGCTGGACCACCGCCAGCGGCATCCGGGCCGCCCAGTGGCGCAGTGTGCCGTACCAGCGGGCGCCCGCCTCGCCCGGACGCCACTGCGGGCCCATGCAGTCGCTGACGACCAGGGTGACCGTACGGCCGTCGTCGAGGGCCGGGACCTGGCGGGCCCGGCCGTCGGGGCCGGCCGGGTGCAGGCTGACGGTGCGGAAGATGCCCGACTGGGCGAGAACGGTGTGCAGTTCGCGGATCAGGGGGCGCCACACCGGCATGGTGGGGCCGGTGTCGTGCACGAGGTTCAGCCGCAGCCAGCGGTCGGGGGCGGGACGCAGCACCGGGACCCACACCTCGGGGTGTGCGCCCAGCCGGGCGATCCGGTCGGCCGTGGCCCGCTCGTCCAGGACGCGGGCGCGCGGCGACGGCACCTTCCGCTTCAGGGGTCGCAGGGCGCGTTGCAGCGCCAGGGGGTGGTGCAGCATCGGCGGCGCGGGCGCGAGGAGGCGTGCGCCGCCGCCGACGGTGCCGGGGGGCCGTGGCGCCGGAGTGGGCAGGAGCAGGGGGACACGGCCGTCGTGCCCCGCGGCGTGGGACTGGTCCGGGGGCCGCCGGGGTGGTGCGGACTCCGGCCGGGGCGGCGGCGGGACGGCGGCGGCGTCCGGCGCCGGGGGTGTGGTCCCGGACTGTTCGCCCGCAGCCTTCGGCCCTGCCTCCGTACGCTCCAACTGCTCTGCCAGCCAGAGCAGTTCGGCCAGTTCGCGGGGCGTCGGTCCGTCGGATCCGGTCGCGGCGGCCAGGACCGCGGACAGCCGGGCGACGGGGGAGGCGTCAGCGGTCGCCGTGAAGGCGTCCGTCGTGAGAGCGTCCTCCGTCTCAGAAGCCATCGCCGTCCGCCGTCGCGCTCAGGTACGGCATCAGCTGCTCGGCCAGCTCGTCGCGGGAGTCGGCGTCGAGGCCGGCGACCCCGGTGAGGTAGAGGGCGTTGAGCAGTTGGTCGGTGGCGAGTTCGCCGCCGCCCGCGCGCTCCAGGAAGCGGGTGATCAGGGCCTCGGCCTCACCGTCGGGGGTGCCGAGGTGGGCGCGGACGATGTCGGTGAGCCGGTCCCGGTCCGGGCGGCGCAGCTTGAGGCGGACGCAACGGCGCAGAAAGGCGGGCGGGAACTCACGTTCGCCGTTGCTGGTCAGGACGACGAACGGGAAGGCGCGGCAGCGGACCCGGCCGCGGGTGAGGGTGACGGGGGTGTCCGTGCCGTCGGCGAGGACCTCGGCGCCGCCCTCGCCGGCCGAGTGGCGGGCCGCGCGGACCAGTTCGGGGATCTCGTACTGCCCCTCCTCGAGGACGTTCAGGAGGTCGTTGGGCAGGTCGAGGTCGCTCTTGTCGATCTCGTCGACGAGGAGGGCGCGCGGACGGTCGTAGGGGAGCAGCGCCGTGCCGAGCGGGCCGAGACGGAGGTGGTCGGCCACGCCGCCCGATCCGGGGTGGTCGTTTCCCGGTCCGGGCCGGGCGGCGTACAGGCGGGACAGCGGGTCGTACTGGTAGAGGCCGTCGGCGAGGGTGCTGCGGCTGGTGATGTTCCAGCGCAGGACCGGGCCGAGTCGCAGCTCGCGCGCGACGGCGTACGCCAGGGACGACTTGCCGGTGCCGGGCGGGCCGGTGACCAGCAGCGGGCGGCGCAGGCACAGGGCCGCGTTGACGAGCTGGACGCTCTCAGGCGTGGCGACGTACGTCCTCGCGCGGTGTGCGCGGTCCGGGGAGACGGCGGCCTCGTCGTCGGCGTCGGCGGGCGCCGGCAGCGCGGGACCGCCGTCGAAGGCCCGCCACGGGGGCGGTGCGGGCAGCTCGTCGATGCCGTCGTGCGGCTCGTTCCTGCCGGTGTAGACGGACCAGTGCGCCATGGGATGGTCTCCGGGCTCCTTCTTGCTGGTGGGGGTGGTGTGCGGGGATCGGGGGGGGGCTCGGTGCCGGGGCGGCTCACGCCACCGGGGAACGGACGTGGGCGGTGGTGTCGTGCGGGTCGGTGAAGCAGCGCGGGTCGTCCCACAGCAGCTGGATGTCGCGGGCCCAGTGGCCGTCCTCCGCGTCGGCCTCCTCGCGCAGGGCCAGGACGTGCCGGGGGAGTTCGGCGGGCGGTACGTGGGCGAGGCGGGCGTCGAGCTCGTCCAGGAACGACTTGCCGGTGCAGCCGGCGGCCGTACCCCCGCAGTCCGTCTTCTGGTCGCCCTGGCCTGCGCCGCAGCCGCTGCGCGACCACACGATCACCGGGGCCGGAGCGGTCAGCGAGGTGTGGAAGTGCGGGCGGGTGCGGGCCGCGGCCGGGGCCGCGCCGAAGCCGGCGAGGCAGGCGTCGAGCTTGCGCAGCAGCATCCGGAGCCGCCCGGGTTCCTCGGTACCGGCGCACTCGACGCGGTGCACCCGTACGCCCGGGGAGGAGTCGAGGTGCTTCCAGACGCGGGTCAGGACGTGCCGGGTGCTGGTCTTGCGGCGGGCGTGGTCGGTGACGACGAGCGGGTAGAGACAGCCGAGCGGAGTGGCGTCGTCCGGGGCGCTCTCCCAGCGGTCGACCGGCCAGTCGAGCCAGTCCCGGGGCAGTGCGAACGCGATCAACTCGTCCGCGCCGGGCGTCAGATAGCGGAACGCCTCCTCGATCCGGTCCTGGACATGGGCCCGCAGCCGGGCGTGCGGAACCGTGTCCGAGTCGACCGGATGGCGGCGCCCCGCGCTGTACGCGGACACCTCCACGCGGATCTGGTCGTCACCGGCGCCGCTGTGGGCCATCTCCACCAGGATGGGCGACCAGTCGGGGGCCTGCGGCCCGGCGGGCGCGGGATTCCTGAACAGGGCGTCCAGCCGGGCCTGCAGCTGGTCGGCGAAACGGGTGACCGTTCCGGCGGCGCCGGGGCCGTCGAGTTCGCACAGCACGAACAGCGCCGCCGACCGGAGCGAGTCGAAGCCCTCCTCGGGCGGCAGCGGGTCGAAACGGTCGGCGGCCGCCGTGTACAGCCGTACGGGATCGCAGTCCAGGCCGGCGCGGACCGCCCGCTCCACCAGTTCGCGCAGCCGCGCCCGGTCGGCGCTCGCGTGGTCCGAGGTGGGGACCATGCCCTCCAGGTCGGGCCAGTACCGGACCATGACCTCGGTCGGCATCATCCGGCCGTTGCGCACGCCCGGGGCGCCCTCCGCCGTGACCATGCCGACGACCTCGCCGGTGTCGACGAGGGTGACCGCCGACCCGCTGAACCCGGGGGCGAGCGGCTGTCCGCCCGGCTGCCAGGCCTCCAGCTGGATCCACTCCCGGTTGATCAACTGGGGTGCGGTGATGCGGTACTCGGCGAGCGTGCCCTCGTCGAAGCCGACGGGGAAGCCGTACACGACGAGCTTGCGGGGAGCCGTCACGCCATGGGCCGTGTCGACGGGGGCCAGCGCGGCCGGGGCGATCGGCATCTCCCGGTCCAGCTCCAGGACCGCCAGGTCTCCCGGGTCGGTGTCGCCGCCCGCCCAGCCGCCGTGGGCGACCACCCGGGCCGGGACGGCGGGGGAGCCGGGGCGCTCGGTGAACGTCACGGTCAGCCCCGCGCCCGCCCGCCGCACGACATGTGCGCAGGTCAGCACCTTGCTCGGAGAAACGAGGAAGCCTGCCCCGGCGACCTCGCCCCCGCACTCGATCCGGGCGTGCCATTCGGCGCTGTTCATGAGGACGGGCTGGGCTCCGGGACGGACGGGGACGGCCGGCCCGCCGGTAAAGCGGTGTCGGCCTCCGTGGTCGCCGCCGGCGCCTCAGCGGCCGCCGCTCCGGGTGACCAGCTCAGCTTCACCACCAAGTGGCCTTCCGCCGTCCCCTTCGCGATGATCGCGCCGGTCTCGGCGGACAGCTTCACCCCGAACTCGATCTCGACCGCGTCCGGCCGCAGCGAGCCGTCCCGGAAGACGCGGAGCGCCGAGGACGCGGCCGCGCGTACCCCTTCCAGGGCGCCTTCGAAGGTGCGGGCCGCCTGGACCGTACCGTTCCGGGAGACCAGTCTGGAGCCCGACCGCTCCTCGACGGCCTCGACCGACACCACGGCACCCTCGTCGGTCCTGAACTCCATCAAGCGTTCCACGGCGCCCCCGTTGTCACGTCGCGTCTTCCTTCACCGCTCTCGCAGCACTGAGCATCCCCATTGTTACGCACGGTATTCGTGGTTGTCGCGCGGGGCATGCCGGATCAGGCCCAGTTCCGCCAAGTCCTGTGGTCGGATGCGGAGTTGGTCCGCCGTCGCCGCCACCTCCTCCCGCGGGCGCTTGAGGATGGCCGCCGCCAGTTCCGGGGCTATGACCGAGAAGTAGCTGTCGGGGGTGGCCCAGGTGTTGCCGGGGGCGGCGAGGGCGAGGGCGCCGCCGGAGCCGCCCTCGCCGATCAGCAGGGTGGTGACCGGGGTGCGGGCGGCGGCCACCGCGCCGAAGACGTCCGCGATCGCCGCGCCCGCGCCCTGCCGTTCGGCCTCGGCGTCGTTGGCGGCGCCGGGGGTGTCCACCAGGGTCAGGACCGGGATGCCGAGGCGGTCCGCGAGGCGGATCAGACGGGCGGCGGTGCGGTAGCCGGCGGGGCGGGTCGCCGTGCCGGTCTGTGCGGCGTAGGCGACCGTACGGCCCTCGTGCTCGCCGAAGCCGCACAGCATGCCGTCGGGGTCGGTGCCGCCGCAGCGGTCGCCGCTGATCGGGAGGCGGTGGGTGAAGTACGTGTCCAAGTAGCGTGCGGCGCGCGGGCGTCGGGGGTCGCGGGCGCGGCGGACCGCGTCCCAGCCGGTGGCCGGGAGGTCCGTCGTGCCGAGGGAGGGCGGGGGCGGCGCGGGCTCGGTCGAGGTGCTCGTCAGCAGGCGCAGCCAGCGGCCCAGGGTCCGCCGCAGGTCCCGCGGTTCCACGACCGCGTCGGCCGCGCCCGCCGCCACCTGCGCCTCGGCCGTGTACGCCGCCGGGTCCGCGTCCGGCGGCCGGACCCGGGAGCCCGCGAAGCCGACCTGCGCCCCGGGCAGGGCGAGGACCACGTCGGCGCCCGCGCCCAGGGTGGCCCAGCCGCCGCCCGTCGTCGGGTCCCGCAGGACCGCGAGCTGCGGCAGCCCCGCCTCCCTGGTGAGCGCGGACTGCCGGGCCACCCGCTGGAGTTGGGTCAGTGCGAGCATGCCCTCCTGCATGCGGCTGCCGCCGGTGGCGATCAACGGGACCACCGGGAGGCGGTGTTCACGGGCGTACGTGTACGCCGCCTCCAGGCGGTCCCCGGTGCGCTCGCCGAGCGAACCGCCGAGGAAGCCGAACTCGAAGGAGAGGAGGACGGCCGGGGTGCCCTCGACCCGCGCGGTGCCGCAGACCACGGACTCCCGCTCGCCGGTGCGTTCGGCGGCGCGGGCGCGGGCGGCGTCGTAGCCCTGCCAGGAGAGCGGGCCGTCGGGGCCGGATTCCCTTGCCGGGTAGGGGAGTTCCGTGAAGGTGGAGTCGTCGGCGACAGCGGCGACGGTCTCACGGGCGGTCGGGCGGTCAGTCACGGGTCAGCGCCCGCTTCATGATCTTTCCCATGTCGTTGCGGGGGAGGGCCGCCAGGTGGTGGACGACCCGGGGGCGCTTGTGCGGGGCGAGGCGGCTCGCGACGTGGTCGGCCAACTCCTTGACCGTGGGCGGTGACGCGGGGTCCGCCGGCACGATCCACGCCACGATCCGTTCGCCCAGGTCGGGGTCCGGCTCACCGGTGACCGCGGCCTCCCGTACGCCCGGGTGCTCCAGCAGCGCGTTCTCGATCTCGCCCGCCCCGATCTTGTAACCCCCGCTCTTGATCAGGTCGGTGGCCTTGCGGCCGACGATGCGGACGTAACCGTCCAGGTCGCGCACCGCCATGTCCCCGGTGCGGAACCAGCCGTCGGCGGTGAAGGCGGTGGCCGTGGCGTCGGGGCGGTTGAGGTAGCCGGTGAACAGGTTCGGGCCGCGCACCTGGATCTCGCCCACCGTCTCACCGTCGTACGCCGTGATCGGGGTGCCGTCCTCCTCCACGAGCCGCAGCTCCACGCCCGGCAGCGGGACACCGACCGTGCCGGGGCGCGGCTCGCCGTCCGCGCGGACGCTGGTGTTCATGAGCGTCTCCGTCATGCCGTACCGCTCGATGACGCGCTGCCCCGTCGCGCTCGTGATCCGCTCGTGGTCGTGCACCGGCAGCGCGGCGGAGCCGGAGACGAGCAGCCGCGCCCGGCTCAGCGCCTTGGCCAGCGCGGGATCGCCGGGGAGTGTCTCCGCGATGCGGTGGTACATCGTCGGGACGCCGAACAGCATGGTCGCGCCGGCGTCCAGCTCGCGTGTCACGCCCTCGGTGCTGAACCGGCCCAGGTGCCGGACCGAGCCGCCGCGCCGCAGCGGGCCGAGGATCCCGAGCACCAGGCCGTGCACGTGGAACAGGGGCAGGCCGTGCACGAGGACGTCGTCGCCGGTCCACTGCCAGGCGTCGGCGAGGGCGTCCAGGGTGGTGGCGACGGCCCGGCGGGGGATGACGGCACCCTTGGGCGGGCCGGTGGTGCCGGAGGTGTAGACGACGAGGGCGGGATCGTCGTCGGACGCCTCAGGGGCCTCGGGGGCGGACCCGGTGGCCCGCACGTCGACGTCGACGCGCGGCAGGTCCCGCACGGCGGACGGCAGTTCGTCGCCCGGTGCGGCCAGCAGCAGGGCGGGCGCGCTGTCGGCCAGGATGTGCCCGAGCTCCTTCTCCCCGGACTTCGGGTTGAGCGGCACGGCGGCGACACCGGCCCGCAGCGCGGCCACGACGGCGACCGCCGTCTCCAGCGCGGGGGTCGCCCAGACGGCCACCCGGGCCTGACCGGCGAGCCGGTGGGCCAGGGCGTCGGCCGCGGCGGCGAGCTCCGCGTAGGTCAGGCAACGGTCGCCGAACCGCAGGGCGGGTCGGTCGGTCCGGCCGTCGGTCAGGGCCGGGAAGAGAGAGGACACGCGTCGTACTCCTTAACTGTTCTGCGGGTGCTGGCCGGTGGCTGCCGTCGGTCGGCCTACCCCCAGCCCGGCACGACCATCACCAGCCACGCCACCGCGGGTACCACCGCCACCACGATCCCTCCGTACACCATCAACTGCCGGAAGAAACGCTCGCGGTCGACGTCCGGGGCGGCGGCCAGCACGAGTGCGCCGTTCGTCGAGAACGGGCTGACGTCCACGACCGTCGCCGACACCGCGAGCGCCGCCACCATGCCGACCGCCCCGATCTCGCCCTGGGCGAGAAACGGCACGGCGAGCGGGATCAGCGCGCCCATGATGCCGACGGAGGAGGCGAACGCGGACACCAGCGCGCCGATGTAGCAGAGCAGTACGGCGGCCAGCAGGGGGATGCCGATGTCGCTGACGCCCTTGCCGGCCCAGGTGATGGTGCCCATCTCGTCCAGGACGGCGACGTACGTCAGGACACCGCAGATCAGCAGCACCGTCGACCAGGCGATCTGGCCGACCGCCTTGCGGCTGTCCTGAGGCCAGGCGGTGCTCAGCAGGACGGCGAGGGTGATCGCGGTCAGACCGGCGTCGAGGTCGAAGGCGAGAACGGCCACGACGAGGGCGACCAGGGCGGTGAGGGTGGCGGTCCGGGCGGGGGTGAGGCGAGTGGTGTCCGGGGTGCCGGGGCGGGCTTCGACGAGGGTGGCGGTGGCGGCGGGGCCGGTGCCGCCGCCACCGCCGTCACTGTCGCCGGTGTCGGCGGTCGCACGGACACCACTGCCACTGCCGCTACTGCTGCCGTCCTCCGGCGTGACCGCCCCCCGTGCCCACAGCTTCAGCCCGCCGAACAGGACGAAGACCACGCCCGCGATGACCAGGTTGGCGATGAGCGAGGCGAGGAAGAGCGTGATCTCGTTGCCCGGCAGCTTCTCGCGCTCGACGATGCCGTTGACGATCGTGCCGTAGATGCTGATCGGCGAGAAACCGCCGCCCTGGGCGCCGTGCACCACCATCGCGCCCATCAGCAGCGGACTGATCCGGTAGCGGGCGGCGAAGCTCAGCGCGATCGGCGCGACGATGGCGACCGCGGCCGGGCTGACCGCGCCGATCGCCGTGAGCGCGGCGGTGATCGCGAACATCACCCAGGGGATGAGGGCGACACGCCCCCGGACGAGCCGGATGGACGCGTGCACCAGCCAGTCGGTGGTGCCGTTGGCGCGGGCGATGGCGAAGAGATAGGTGACGCCGACGAGCACGACGAACAGGTCGCCGGGGAAGCCGGCGAAGATGCCGTCCGCGTCGAGGTCGGCGACGAGCTCCCCGACCACGAAGGCGGCGGCGAAGGCGAGCGCGCCCATGTTGACGGAACGGGTGGTGGCGATGACGAACACCACGACCAGGACGAGGATCGAGATGAGTTCGGGGGACATACGGGCTCCCGTCGTTGGGTCCCGGAGCGGTTGCGGGTGCACTGTCGGACCCCTGGGTGGCTGAGTGGCTGAACCACTTTGGGGCGTTGGCTGATCAGCGTGGGTGCGCCCGGGGCGCCCGTCAAGGGGTCGCGCGGAAATTGGCTCAGCCACTCGGCCACCTCGGGACCCGGTGTTACGCTCCCGGCGAGAGGGGGACCCCGTGACCGACGCCCTGCGTCCCATGACGAAGCAGCGCCTGTACGAGCAGGTGCTGGACCGGCTGCGCCAGTACGTCGCCGAAGGCGGCCTGAAGGCCGGGGACCGGCTCCCTCCGGAACGTGACCTGGCCCAGCGGCTCGGTGTCAGCCGGGCCTCGGTGAAACAGGCGATCGTGGTCCTGGAGGTGCAGGGCCTGGTGGAGGCGCGGCACGGCGGAGGGACGTACCTGGTCCGCGACAGCCTGGACGTCGAGCCCGTCGAGCGGATGGTCGAGCGGCGCCGGCGGCTCCCGGACGTGCTGGAGGCCCGGGAGGCCCTGGAGACGAAACTCGCCGAACTCGCCGCCGAGCGCCGCACCGAGGACGACCTGGCCGCGATGCGGTCCGCGCTCGCGCACATGGCCGAGGAGATCGAGGCGGACGGTCACGGCGTCGAGGGCGACCGCCTCTTCCACGCGGCGGTGACGGCGGCAGCCCACAGCAGCCTGCTCGCCGAGTTCATGCGCTCCATCGCCGACCAGATCGCCGAGAGCCGCACCGAGTCCCTGCGCCAGCCCGGCCGCCCCACCCGCTCCCTGGCCCAGCACCAGGACATCCTGGACGCCGTCGCCGCCCGGGAACCCCGGCAGGCGGCCACCGCGATGCGCCGCCACGTCCGTACGGTGGCGAAGGTGCGACTGCTGGACTGGGAGCCGGAGGAGGAGCGTCCGGAGGAGGAGCGCGGGGAGCGTTAGGCGGCCGTCTCCACCACGTCCGCGACCACACAGCTGACGTTGTCCGGGCCGCCGGACGTGTTCGCCTCCGTGATGAGGGTGAGGACCGCCTCGTCCGGAGCCGGGGCGGAGGTCAGCAGGGCGCGGATGCGGGCGTCGGGAACGACGCCGCACAGTCCGTCGGAGCACAGGAGGTACCGGTCGCCGGGCCGGACGTCGTGCAGGCGGAGGTCCGCGGACGTGGGTGCGCCGGCCGGGAGGGCCTTCAGGAGCATCGCACGCCGGGGGTGGGCGGTGGCCTCCTCGGGGGTGAGGCGGCCCTCGTCGATCATCGACTGGACCAGGGTGTGGTCGTGGGTGATCCGGAAGAGGGCGCCGTCGCGCAGCAGATACGCGCGGGAGTCGCCGATGTGGACCAGCGCCAGCCGGGAGCCCGTCCACAGCAGGGCCGTCAGGGTGGTGCCGACGTCGTCCGCGTCCCCGGCGACGTCCTGGACGGCCCGAGTCGCTCCCCGTACCGCCTCCTCCAGGAGGTTGAGGACGTCGCCCGCGGGCACCTCCTCGGTGTCCAGGGACCTCAGCGCCTGGACGGCGGCGCTGCTCGCGGGCGCGCCCGCCGGTCCGAAGCCGTCCGCGACCGCGAGCAGCCGGGTGCCCGCGTACGCCGTGTCCTGGTTCTCGGGGCGGGTCCGCCCCCGGTCCGAGTGGGCGAAGTAGCGCAGTTCCAGCATGGTGGTGTCCTTCCTCGGTGCAGCCGTCAACTGGTCCACGAGGAACGCGGCGAGGTCCCGCCGTACGGCCGTCTCCGCCTCGACCCGCGCCCAGAAGGCGCGGATCTCCTCGGCGGCGGCGGACGGTGCGAGGGCGCCCACCTCACGGATCCGGGCCAGCGGCATCCCGAGCCGCCGCAGCCACGCCACCAGGCGCGCCCGCTCCAACTGGCGGGCCGCGTAGTACCGGTATCCGGTGTCGGGATCGACCCGCGCCGGACGCAGCAACTCCAGTTCGTCGTAGAGCCGCAGCGCCTTCGGCGACAGCCGGCACGCCTTCGAGAAGGCACCGATCGTCAGCAGGCCGTCGTCCATGAAACCGTCGTCCACGGGTACCCCCGGATTCCTTCGTTCCCGACACCGATGCTGGGGCTTCACCGAAGGGGAAGGTCAAACGGGTTGCCGCGGTTGCACGGGCGGCGGTTAGCCTGCGGGCCGAGCCGCAGAAGAGATGGAGCCCGCCGTGCCACGAATAGCCCTGGCCACCTACGACCCCCGCCCCGAGACCAGCAAGGACCGCGACCTGCCCGTCCTGCTGGAGGCGCTGCGGGCGGGCGGAGCCGAGGCGGAGGGCGTGTTCTGGGACGACCCGGATGTCGACTGGGGCCGATTCGACCTCGTCGTCATCCGGTCCACCTGGGACTACAGCTGGCGGGCGGACGAGTTCCTGGCCTGGGCGGAGCGCTGCGCCGAGGTGACCCGGCCGGCCAATCCGGTGGACGTCGTGCGGTGGAACGCCGACAAGCGGTACCTCGGGGACCTGACGGCGGCCGGGGTGCCCGTCGTGCCCACCCGGTACCTCGCGCCGGGTGACGCCGCCGACCTCCCCGGCGACCACGAGTACGTGATCAAGCCCACCTCCGGCGCCGGCGCCCGGTACGCCGCCCGCTACACGCCCGAGCAGCACGACACCGCCGTACGGCACCTCGCGCGCATGCACGAGGAAGGGCTCACCGCGATGGTGCAGCCGTACATGGCCGGCATCGACGTCCGGGGTGAGAGGGCCCTGCAGTTCTTCGGCGGGCGGCTGCTGCACGCCAGCCGCAAGCGGGCCGTCCTGGCGCCCGGCACCGCCTTCGACGCGGACAAGGTCGCCCACCCGGGACTCGAGCCGTGGACCCCGTCCGAGGCCGAACTCTCCGTCGCCGAGCGCGCCCTGGCCGCCGTACCGGACGCCCCCGAGCTGCTGTACGCCCGGGTCGACCTGGTGGACGGGGAGGACGGGCAGCCGCGGGTGATGGAGCTGGAGCTGGTCGAGCCGAATCTGTTCCTGTTCCTGCATCCGGAGTCGGTTCCGGCGGTCGTGGCGGCGATTGTGGCCGCGGCCCGCTGAACGCTCTCGCGGGTAGCGGTGCGGCGAGGTGAGGTGGCGGTGCGATTACCCCTGAGGTAATCGCACCGCCCAACCACCCTCACCTACGTTCTGGTCATCTCGCCAACGCCCGGAACGAAGGAGCCCCGTGGTGTCCGCTTACGGCTTCGCTCATCTCCGCAGCCGCCGGTATCACTCCGACGTCATCGAGTACCTGGAGCGCATCCAGGCGACCCTCGACCCCTTCGCGGGCCGCTTCGTCATCCACGGTCCGCCGGCCGAAGTCGTGGAGGGTACGTGGCCCGGCAGCATGGTGCTGATCGAGTTCCCCAGCCTTGCCGAAGCCCGTGCCTGGTACGACTCTCCCGCCTACCGGGCCATCCTGAGTCTGCGCACCGATCACATCGAGGGCGACGTGCTGCTGATCGAGGGCGTCGGACCGCACTACTGCCCGGCCGAGCGAGCTCGGACGTTGAGGCAAGAAGCCAACCGCACTCCGTGAACACCGGCTCCACGCATCCCGGTCCGCACGAGACCGCGTGGCGCCTGCCCGCGCGTCACGCCGGTACGTCGTCCGGGGTGGCCAGGGCCGCCGCGGCCAGCCGGTGCCCGCGGTGCAGCCCCTCCGTCGCGCCGAGGCCCTCGAGCACCGCCGCCGACAGATAGCCCGCGGCGAACGCGTCGCCCGCGCCCACCCGTTCGACGATCCGGGACGGGGGCGCGGCGACGAAGGTCTCCTCGTTGTCCTCCGTGTACGCCGTCGCCCCGTGCTCGGCGTCCTTGACCACGACGACACGGGCGGGGCGCAGCAGGTCCCGTATCTCCGCCGCCTTGCCGGCGCCCCACAGCGTCTCGGCCTCGTCGCGGCCGACGAAGACGATGTCGGCGGCGCGGGCCAGAGCGAGCAGGACGCGGGCCGCGTCGGCGGAGCGGTGCCGCCACAGGGCGGGGCGGTGGTTGACGTCGAAGGAGATGAGGGGGTGCGGGGCGGCCCGTCGAGTGATCAGTACGTCCATCAGGTCGGCGCAGCTGTCCGACAGGGCCGGGGTGATGCCGGACAGGTGCAGCAGCCGGGCCGCGCGCAGGAGCGGGAGGCGGGCCAGGGCCGGGCCCATGGCGGTGGCCGCGGAGTCCCGGCGGTAGTAGTAGGTGCGGGTCCGGTCGGGGGCCGGGTCCTTGAAGTAGACGCCGGTGGGGCGTTCGGGGTCGCTCTCCACGGCGGAGACGTCGACGCCGCGGGCGCTGAGGTCGTCCAGGACACGGTGGCCGAGCGGATCGGCGCCGACCCGGCTCAGCCAGGCGACGCGGTGCCCGAGGGCGGCCAGCGAGCAGGCCACGTTGGACTCGGCGCCGCCGACGGACAGCGCGAGCGTGCGCTGACGGGCGAGCGGCTGTGCGTCCGGCGGGCTGAGCACGGCCATGGTCTCGCCGACGCAGACCACGTCGTGGGGAGGGGTGGGCACCGTCGAGGCCCTCACGTGTCCAGGACGCGGTGCAGGAACTGCTGCGTGCGCGCCTCGGACGGACTGCCGAACACCTGCTCCGGCGGGCCCTGCTCGAGGACGACCCCGCCGTCCATGAAGACGACCCGGTCCGCGGTGTCCTTCGCGAAGCGCATCTCGTGGGTCACCACGACCATGGTCATGCCGTCCTCGGCGAGGGACCGCATCACGCCGGTGACCTCGCCGACCAGCTCAGGGTCGAGCGCGGAGGTCGGCTCGTCGAAGAACATGATCGCCGGGTCCATGGCGAGCGCCCGGGCGATGGCGACCCGCTGCTGCTGGCCGCCGGAGAGCTGTGCCGGGTACGAGTCGGCCTTGTCGGCGAGTCCGACCCTCTCCAGCGCGGCCCGCCCGCGCTCCTCGGCCTCGGCCCGCGCCAGCTTCCGGACCTTGAGCAGGGCGAGGGTGACGTTGCCGAGCGCGGTCTTGTGCGGGAAGAGGTTGAACTGCTGGAAGACCATGCCCACGTGGCCGAAGATCTCCGGTGCCCGCTTGCGGTCGTGCAGTGGTACGCCGTTGACCCACACCTCGCCGTCGTCCGCGCGTTCCAGGTCGCACATGATCCGCAGCAGGGTGCTCTTGCCGGAGCCGCTGGCGCCGATGAGGACGACGACCTCGCCGGGTTCGACGCCGATGTCGACGCCCTTGAGGACCTCCAGCGCGCCGAACCGCTTGTGCACGCCGGACAGGGCGATACGGGCGGGCGTGACGGTCTTCCCCACGGGCTTGGGGGTGTCGGTGGTTGTCATGCGGTGACAGCCTTTCGTTCCATCCGCCGCACGACGAGCGACAGCGGATAGCAGATGACGAAGTACAGGGCGGCCACGGCGAGATAGGTGGTCGCCGGGTCGCCCGCGCGGTCGATGACCGCCTGGCCCTGGCGCACGAGTTCGACGTAGCCGATGACGACGGCGATCGAGGTGTCCTTGACCAGCGAGAGGTACTGGCCCACCAGCGGCGGCAGCACGATCGCCCGGGTCTGCGGCAGGATCACGGTGGTGAAGGTCTGGGTGCGGCTGAGTCCGAGGACCCGCGAGGCCTCCCACTGGCCGCGGGGCACGGCCTCGATGCCGGCCCGGAAGATCTCCGCGATGTACGCGCCCTGGTACAGGGTCAGCGCCAGCAGGGCGGCGCCGAAGACGGTGATGCCCGCGAGGTTGAGATAGGCGGCGCCGAAGTAGAGGAACAGCATCTGGATCAGCAGCGGCGTGCCGCGGAAGACCTCCAGATAGGCCCGGGCGACCTGGGCCAGCAGGGGGACGCGGCTGGTGCGTACGGCCGCGACGACGAGCCCGGTGAGCGTGCCGGTGGCGATGGCCGCGACCGACAGCAGGGCCGTGGCCCACAGCCCGTCGGTGAACAGCGTGCGGTTCGACCAGATGACCGACCAGTCCATCACGCGGCCTCCTTGGGGACGGTGGGCACGGCCCGCGCGGGCAGCAGCCGGCGTACGGCGTCCAGCGGGCGTGCTCGTACGGTCGTCGGCAGCGGCGGTTTGAAGGCCACCCGGCCGATCAGCCCGGCCACCAGCACCACCAGGTTGGTGAGGACGAGATAGAGCACCGCGGCGATGCCGAAGACCTGGACGGTCAGCAGGGTGCGGGAGTTGATGACCATCGAGGTGCCGGTGAGTTCGGGCACCGAGATGGCGGACAGCAGCGACGAGCCCAGGATGATCTGGACGAGCTGGTTGACCACGGCCGGGTAGACGTTGCGCAGCGCCTGCGGCAGCACCACGTGCGTGAAGGCACGGGCGGGGCTCAGCGCCAGTACGCGCGCCGCCTCCCGCTGGCCGGACGGGACGGCCTGGATGCCGGCCCGGAAGATCTCGGTGAGGTACGCGCCCACGTTGACGCCGAGCGCGAGGACGCCCGCCTGGACGGGGCTCAGCCGCAGCCCCGCCGACGGCAGCGCGAAGTAGGCGACGAACATCTGCAGCAGGACGGGGGTGTTGCGGATGACCTCGACATAGACGGCGGCCGGTGCGCGCAGGACGGCGTACCGGGACCTGCGGGCGAGGGCGCCGAGCAGGCCGAGCGCGAACGCCAGGGCGAACGCTCCGAGTGAGAGTCTCAGCGACAGCCAGGCGGCGCTCAGGTAGGTGGGCCAGTCCTGGAGTGCGTAACTCCAGTCGGTGAGCATGGAACTCCTCCACATGTTCGCGGGCGGGGCGACGAGACCCGGGCCGGGTGCCGTCGCCCGCCGGAACTCAGCCGGAACTCAGTAGGACGGGTTGAGCGGGAAGACGCGGTCGACGCCGAACCACTTCTTGTAGAGGGCGTTGGCCTCGCCGGAGGTGTTGAACTCCCGCAGCCAGGTGTTGACCCACTGGAGCCAGGTGGGGTCGCCCAACTGGACGCCGATGCCGTTGTACTCCAGCGGCACCACGGAGTCCTTGGTGACCTTGAGTGAAGGGTCGACCTTCGCCTGGTAGTTGAGGAAGTTGGAGTCCTCGACCATGGCGTCGGCCTGGCCCTGCTTGACCGCGAGGACGGCGGCGGAGGAGGTGTCGTACTCCTGGATCTTCGCGGCGGGGTTGCCGGCCTTGACCGCGTCGCCGTTGGTGGAGCCCTTGGTGACGGCGACCGTCTTGCCGGTGAGGTCCTTGATCGTGGCGATGCCGCTGGACTTCTTCACCAGCAGGACCTCGCCCGCGACGATGTACGGGTCGCTGAAGGCGACCTGCTTGGCGCGCTCGGCGGTGGTGGTGAAGTTGCAGACCACCGCGTCGACCTTCTTGGTCTGCAGGTTGGGGATGCGGTTGGCGGAGGTCGTGTCGACGACCTTGACCTTGACGCCGAGCGCCTTGGCCATCGCGCCGGCCACGTCGACGTCGAAGCCCTGCGGCTTGTTGTCCTTGCTGAGCGAACCGAACGGCGGGAACGTCAGACAGCTGGCGACGTTCAGCGTGCCGCGCTTGATGACCGTCTGGAGGGTCGAGTTCTGGGCGCCGGCGGCCGAACTGCCGGAGCCGGAGCTGCAGGCGGTGAGGGATGCGGCGGTGGTCACACCGGCACAAATCATCATCAGGGGGCGGGTACGGTGACGAAGTCGCATCGCAGGGTCCGTTCGGGGAGGGTGGCGCTTCGGGGACGGGGTGCCTCGGGAGGCACTTCAAGGGGAGCCGAGAGGGGTTCTGCACTGCAAAACGTCATTTCGCAGAACGTTGCGCTGAAGCTAGCCCCGGCTGTTCGCGACCGTCAATGGGGGATTTCGATATGTAACACGGAATTTTGCTATGCAGCACGTTAGGATGCCGATGTGACTGACGCACCCGACACGCCTCCGGCCCGCCGCAACGCCTCCTCCTCCCTGCGGCGAGCGCTCGGCATCCTCATGTACCTGGCCGAGGACCGAGGCCATCCGCACGGCGTCACGCTGACCGACCTCGCCGACGGCCTCGGGATGAGCAAGAGCACCGTGCTGCGCCTGGTCGCCCCGCTGCGGGACGTACGCCTCGTCGACCAGGACCCCGACTCCGGCCGCTACCGCCTCGGCCCCCAGAACGCGCTGCTCGGCCAGGCCTACCTGGAGCGGCGCGACACCCGGCAGATCACCTCGCCGGTGCTGCACCGGCTCTCCGCGGACAGCGGCGAGACCGTCCACCTCGTGACCTTCGACCCGCCGGAGATCGTCTATATCGACAAGGTCGAGAGCACCCAGCCGGTCCGGATGCACTCCCGCATCGGCAACCGTCAGCCGGCCTACTGCACCGCCACCGGCAAGGTCTTCCTCGCCCACAGCCCGGACGACGTCGTCGACAAGGTGATCGCCGCGGGCATGCCCGCCCGCACCCCGGCCACGATCACCACGCCCGAGCGGCTGCGCGAGGAGCTCGCACTCATCCGCCGGCGCGGCTACGCCGTCGACGACGTCGAGAACGAGCAGGACATCCGCTGTGTGGCCGCCCCCGTCCACGACCACACCGGCGAGGTCACCACGGCCGTCAGCGTCTCCGGCCCGGCCGCCCGCGTCACCCGCGACCGCGTCCCGGACCTCGGCGCCCTGATCGTCGCCGCCACGGGCGCGATCACGGAGAGTATCGGGGGAGTGGTGCCGGAGCGGGAGGGTCCGGCCTAGTGCTGCAACGGTGCTGGCTGAACTGACCGCTTCGCACGAGTGGTTCGTGCCGGTCAGCCTGGGTGCAGCGGCAGTACGGTACCCCGGGCCGCACGGAGAACAGTCAGATCGGCGTCTTTCTCGCTTACGCGAAGCGCCGCTCCCGCGGCGACGGCGCCCATGGCCCGCGCATCTGCGACTGGGCCCGGCTGCAGGTGCGGCCCTGGCACCGGCTCGACCGCCGCCACTGTGGCCGATCGGACCAGGAGTCTGGCCGGTCGGCCGTCGCGGTGTCGTGGGTGGCCCGCCTAGGGTCGTTGTGACAGGCCACCGCACTGATAGGGGAACCCTGATGGGGCAGAACGAGATGACCGGAGCCCACGCCGACGGCGGCACGGCCGTGATCGGCGCGGCCACGGAGTTCGAGCCGGACGTCTTGGACCTGCTGGTGGAGGCACTGCGCCGGGCGGTCCGGCGCGAGTTGCCGGCCGTGGGGACGGACACCCTGCTGGGGGAGATCGTGTTGGGGGACACGGACGCCGGTGAGGCGATCGCCCCGGGGATGCGGAAGGCCGGTTCGCTCGGTGGTCTGATCGCCGGCCGGGCGGGCCTCGGCTGGGTGAGCGACGACGAGGTGCACGGTGTGCCGGTCGCGGCCGGAGACGGCGTCGGTGTCGGTGTCGGTGAGGGAGCCCGTCAGGAAGCCGATGAGGAGGAGGTCGATGCCGCCTGGCGTGAGGCTCGGTGGCGTTACGGCCTCGGTGTGCGCGCCTCGGCCCCGGAAAGTGGCCGGACGCTGCCCGGGATGACCGGGGCGATGCACGCGTGTCTGCTCCTGGCGCTCAGGTCGGCCCGCGCTGAGGGGTCGATCTCCGTGCGCTGTCGGCATGTCGCCCGTGCCCTGCTGGAACTGCCGGACAGCAGGGCACGGGAGGCCATGGTGCTTCAGAGGCTGGATCTCTCCGCCGCGGCGAACGCGTTGGACACGTTGGACGCGTCGGACACGAGCGCCTCGACGCGGACCGAGGGACCGGAATCCCGCGGCGTCACCCTTCTCCGACGAGCCGGAACGCTGGGCAAGAGCGGTAACCGCCTGACCCGCGCACTGACTTCGTGGACCTCCGGAGGCTCCGTGAACGGCTCACCGGTTCTGTTCGCGGTGTCCGTCGAGGCCATGCGGCAGGCGGTACGGAGCGGGCGCGCCGCGGTGGAGCCGGTGGATCTCCTGCTGGGGATACTGTCCCTGGACCGGGCCCTGTTCGTCGCCGGGCGCTCGCTTCCCGGGAGTCTGGCGAAGGCCAACTCCGCTGCGGCCCTGATGCGTCGACACGGGGTACGGCAGTCTTCCCTGGTCTCCTCGGCTTCGGAGGTCGCGTCGGCCTCGAAGGCCGCATCGGGTTCCGTGGTCACTTCGGCTTCGGCGATGCCGCCCGCCGGAATCTCCGACAGCGGCATGGTGCGCCCGTCCGCCGCCGCCGACCGGGTCATGGCAGTGGCGCGGCTGTCCGCCGCCGAGCACGGTTCACCCACGGTCGGCACGGTCCACCTGCTGTCCGCGCTGCTCGGCACGTCGGCGACGGACACGGACGCCGACGCCATGGTCGTACGGCTGCTGGAAGCCGACCAGGTGGATGTGGCAGCGTTGCGGGCGGAGTTGGGCCTCGGACTTGGCGCATGACACCCGGGATCCGCCGCGCGATGACCGCCGCCGTGGTTACCGTCCCTCCCGGGGGACCACTGTGACGGGGCAAAGGGAGATCATGAGTCAGGCGTCCGAAGACACACGGCTGTCGCGCCCGTCCGTAAGGCTGTGGCGCACCCTGACGGGTGCGCCGCGGTGGATGGGGCATGAGGTGGCCGACAGCTGGGCCGCGGTGCGTGCCGCCGGACGCCGTACGGTCGTCGTCGAGTCGCTCGTCTGCGCCCTGGCGGCGGCCTTCTGTCTGACACCGCTGCTGCTGGCGCCCCCGCATCGGCCGGTTTCGGCCGTCCTGGAGGGGGTGTGGGCGGCCCTGCTCGTGCCTGCCCGGCGCGGCCGGCCGATCGCCGCGATCCTGGGGTCCGCTCCCCTGGTCGTGGGTGACAACGTGTGGACGCTGGCGGTGGCGCCGCTGGTCGTCCTGTCCGCCACCCGTCGTATCGCGCCGCCACGGCGAGCATGGCAGCTCGTCGGGGTGACCTGCGCCGCCGTCGGTGTCCTGACCGTCGCCCGTGCTCTGGTCCGGCCCGAGGACCTGCCGTCGGAACTGGCCGACAACGCGGTCTCGGCGGTTCTGCTGCTTCTGCTTCCCGCCCTGGCGGGAACCTTGTGGGGGCGGCGACGTCCCTTGGTCAGACTGCTGCGGGAACGCAACGCCTTTCTGGAGCAGGCCCGCACCCTGACCGCCGCGGCGGCCCGGATGGAGGAACGGACCCGGATCGCGGGAGAGATGCACGATCTCCTGGGACACCGGCTGAGCCTGATCTCGGTGCACGCCGGGGCGCTGGAACTCGCCGCCGCGCGGCAGGCGCCCGCCCTCGTCGGGCAGGCCGAACTCCTGCGCACGACCGCCGGTACGGCCATGGAGGAACTCCGCGAGATCCTCGGCGTCCTGCGCTACGAGGACATCGCGGACCAGACGGGCGGGACCGGGGACGAGACGGGAACGCGCGCGGACATCACCGCTCTGGTGACGGAATCCCGGCGGACAGGCAGCGTCGTCGAGTTGGACTGGTCCGTTCCCGACCCGGCCGAGGTGGGACTCCGTACGCGTCAGGCGGTCCACCGAGTGGTCCGGGAAGGGCTGACGAACGTACTGAAGCACGCGTCCGGCGCGCCCACCACGGTGGTGGTCAGGGGCACGGACGGCGGGATCGAGGTGTCCGTCACCAACGAGGCACCCCGCGCGGCGGGCCGCTCCCAGGGAGGAAACCACAGTGGGCTGGCCGGCTGCCAGGAGCGGATCTCGTTGCTCGGCGGCACGTTCGAGGCGGGCGCCTTGCCGAGCGGTGGCTTCCGCATGGCGGCCTGGCTGCCGACGCGCGACAGCGGCTCCCTGGAACTGTCCGCGCTCCCGGGAGCCGTGGACCGGGGTCTTCTCGAACCCCTTCAGGACACGGACCGCGTTCAGGACACGGACCGCGTTCAGGACACGGACCGCCTTCAGGACACGGACCGCCTCCAGCACACGGACCGCCTCCAGTTCGACGGCGTCGAACCGAGAGGGGCGCGTGCCCCGCTGCCGGACGAGATCCTGACCTGGCCGCGAGTTTTGGGATCGGGCTGCCTGGCGCTGCTCGTGGTCCTGCCGACGGTCGCCTTCCTGATCGTACTGCTGGCGAACGCGGCCCTGAGATGAGCGACCCTAAGATGAGCTGATGATCCGAGTTCTGGTCGCCGACGACGAGGCGCTGATGCGCGCGGGAATCCGGCTGATCCTGGAGAACGCCGAGGACATCGAGGTGGCCGCGGAGGCGGGCGACGGCCGGGAGGCCGCCGCTGCATGCCGCGCCCAGGACATCGATGTGGCCCTGCTCGACATCCAGATGCCGTCCAGGGACGGAATCGCCGCCGCCGAGGACATCGCCCGGCTCTCGCCCCGCACCTGTGTCGTGATGCTGACGGCGTTCGGCGAGGAAGCGAGCGTGACGCGCGCCCTGCGGGCCGGGGCGAGTGGCTTCCTCCTCAAGGACACCGGCCCCGCCGAGCTGATACGCGCCGTGCGACTCGCCGCGAAGGGTGAACCGGTACTGGCGCCCCGGATCACCCGGCAGTTGCTGGAACGGCACGTGCGGTCAGGCCGGGACACCGAGGCCGCCCTGCGCAGGGTCGAGGAGCTGACCCCGACCGAACGGGATGTCCTGCGGCTGCTCGGGAGAGGCCTGTCCAACGCGGAGATCGCCGATCAGCTGTATCTGAGCGCCGGCACGGTCAAGGCGCACATCAGCCGGATCCTCACTCGCACCGGCTGCGCCAACCGCGTACAGGCCGCCGTCCTCGCGCACGACGCCGGGCTGCTCGACGACCGTTGAGCCGGCCCGTCAGTAACCCCGACCACCTTGGTTCACCGTCTCTGTGCCCCTTGCGCGGAGCGGGCCGCTCCCGCCCCGCATCCGTCCGGGACCGAACCGGCGCGCACGCATCGCATCAGCGGCTGGTGGTGCCGGTGGTGCCGGGGGTCCCGGTGGTCCCGGTGGCGAGGATCTCGGTGGTCTGCTCGATCACGGCCCGCGAGGCGTTCTCACGTCCTGGGTCCCGGGCCGAAAGGCCCGGCCCGGGACCCGTCCTGTCCCCGCGGGATCGAACCTCGCCGTGATCATGGCTGCCACCACCCGGTGACCGGCTACCCGGTGACCGCCATCCGCTGCAGCAACCCCCACGTGAACTCCGCGACGACCTCCCGCCGTACGCCCCGGGCGTCCGGGGCGGTGAACGCCAGGCCCCAGCGGGTGGGGGCCGTGCCCTGGAGGGGGCGGGCGGGGGCGAAGGCGCGGGCGGCCTCGTCGACCGTGCAGGACCACGGGGTGAGGTCGTCGAGCGTGGTCAGGGAAGGCCCCTCGGCTTCCGGGGCGCGGATCAGCCACTCGTTCCAGACCGCGCCGTTCGGGGCGAGGAGCACCTCGAAGCGGAGGTCGGGCCACAGGGGGAGGGGCCAGAGCCGGGCCTCGCACTCCAGGTCGCCGACCTTGCGGGTGAGGACCGACTCGGGCTCGCCCAGGATCGAGCGGTACCGCGAGGCGGCGGCCCGTGCTCGTGGCGAGCGGAGCATCGCCTGCCAGCGTCTGTTGGCCTCACGCATGTCGGTGATCGAGGCGCCCAGGGTGCGGCGGGCGTCCTCGACCAGGTCGGGATTGTGGTCGGCCATGCGGCGCAGCAGGACCAGCTGGAACTCCCGCGGGGTGAAGGGGCTAGTCGGCGTGTTTCCTGAGGGCATGCCGTTCATCGTGGCGCATCGGCCGCTCATCCGGCCGCTCGCCGGGACGCCGGCCGTCGGGCAGGAACAGCACCGAGTTGACGTACCGGGGGCGGTCGCGGAACGGCAGGACGCGGCGCAGCAGGCCGTGCGAGACGACGTACGAGGCCGCCGACTGGTGGGACTCCAGCGGGAAGTCGGCGAGCGGTACCCAGGTGTCGCGGGGCAGCACCCAGCCGTTGTAGCCGAGCAGGGACAGGTACGTCACCACCGGCGCGATCGGCTGGATACGGGACTCCAGTTCGATGAAGAGGGCCGGACGGTCGCGGGTCAGGACGACGGTCGCCCCGCGCAGCACCGCGAGTTCGTTGCCGTCGACGTCGACCTTGATGAAACCGACGTCCCGCAGGCCCAGCTCGTCCAGGGTCACGCAGCGCACGTCGAGTGCGCGGCCGTGGATGTCCCGGCGGACCAGCGAGGACACGCCCCGGTCGCCGGCATCGTCCGGCGGCAGCCACAGCCGGGCCGTGCCCGGCCGGTCCGAGGCGGCGGCCTGGACCACCCGGACGTTCGCCGGGGCGGCCGAGGTCAGCAGCCGCGCCAGATGCGGGACCGGCTCGACGGTCACCACCCGCTCGGCCCGCCCCGCCAGACGCCGCGTCCAGGGCCCGTACCAGCCGCCGACGTCCACGGCCGTGCCGCAGTCCGGGGGGCACAGGTCGGCGAGCCGGGCCAGCTCCGGCTCGAAGCGCGGATACACGGCCCGCGCGGCCGCGGCCACCAGCCGCTTCGGCAGATGCGGGGCCACCCGGGCGGCCCAGGTGCGCGCGGGGCCCGTCATGACGTGATCCGTTCGAGGAGGGCTTCGTGTTCGTCGTCCGACACCTGCTCACCGGACGAGGGCAGCAGCTGCGGAATGCCGTCCACGATCGGGTAACGGCGGTGGAGCCGCGGGTTGTAGAGGAGCTCGGCCCGGTCCGGTTCGTCCGGTGCGACGAGGTGCAGCGGCCCCTTGTCGAGCGGGCACGCCAGGATCTTCAGCAGCGGGTCGTCGGGTTTCATGGTGGTGTCAACTCCTTGGCACCTATGGGGGGTTGGGGCGCCGGGTCGTGTTTGGGCATGGCGAGCAGGACGGCCACCGCGAGCACGATGCCCGCCAGCCGCAGCGCGAGTCTGAGGGGGTCGTGCGGCAGCGCCTCACCGAACGAGAGCGTGCCGAGCACCGCCGTGAACAGGGCGGTCACCGTCGTGCACACCGGCACGATCAGCGAGGCCCGGCAGCGCTGCAGCGCCGCCTGCGACATGATCAGGCCGAACGCGCCGGTGAAGAGCAGGAGATACGGGTACGGGGAGCGCAGCAGGCCGAGGATCGCGCCCCCGAGTCCGCCCGCCGTGAGATAGCTGGAGACGCCCTTGATGGCGAGCGAGCTGACGCCGTAGAGCAGGCCGACCGCCACGCCGTACTCCACGCCGGTCGTCGGCGCGCGGTGGCGGTGCCGGGTGCGGCGCTCGGCCGCGTTGTACAGCCACACGCCCGCCGCCAGCGACGGCACGCACACCAGCAGGATCAGCGGGTACGGTGCCCGTTGGCTGACCTGGTCCGCGTCCTCGCGCAAGGACAGCACCACCATCAGCAGCGCGAGCAGGATCGCGCCCAGCGCGTACCGCTCCCGGCCGGTGGTCTCCTCGCCGAGCAGCCGGGCGGAGAGCAGGACGAGCAGCACCAGCCCCGAGACGAAGATGCCCTGCGCGGCGGCGATCGGCAGCGTCCGGTACACCGCCAGCTGCGCACCGAACCCGGAGGCCAGTGCCAGCGACCCGCCGATCCACAGCGGGCTGCGCAGCACCAGGCCGAGCAGCCGGGCGGGCTGGCGGATGCTCACCTGGGGCAGCGCCGCGAGCGCCCGCTTCTCCAGGACGAATCCGGTGCTGTACAGGACGTTGGCCAGCAGGGCCGCCGCCACTCCCCACCACATCGCCGGCGCCCCTACGTCTTCCGGGCGTGCAGCAGCAGGATCGACGCGAGGGACGGTCTGGCACAGGCCAGCCGGTCCAGCGGCCGCAGCGCCCGCGGTACCCCGTGGAAGGGCGCCCCTTCCAGTCGTACGACCTCGAAACCGGCGGCGGCGACGAACTCCCGCAGGGCGCGCGGGGTGTAGAGCCGAAGATGCCCCACGACCTCCTTCCCCGGCCGGCCGTGAATGGCCCGCAGGCTCACCTCGGAGAACACGGGCTGCACACCGGCCAGCAGCAGGGCGCGGTTGTACCAGGCGGCCAGGTTCGGGGTGGACAACATCAGGTGGCCGCCCGGGCACAGGACCCGGCGGATCTCCTCCAGCGCGGCGTCCGGGTCGACGAGGTGCTCGATCACCTCGCTGAACAGCACGGCGTCGGCGCAGCCGGTGGCGAACGGCAGCCCGGGGCTGGTGAGTTCGCCGCGGATCGTGTGCGTCAGGTGGGCGCGGGCGCGTCTGAGGGCGTCCTGGGACCAGTCGACGCCGATGACGCGGTGGCCGGTCAGGAGCGGGGCGGCGGTGGCCGCGGCGGTGCCGTCGCCGCAGCCGATGTCGAGGACGGTACGGGTCGTGTGGGTGCCGGTGCCCGGGCCGAGGGCGGCTGCCAGCATGCGGGCCTGGCGGCGGGAGCGGGGGGTGCCGGAGGCCACCGGGACGGCGGGATCCTCGTAGAAGTCCCGCAGGTCCTTCGGGGGTTGGTGGGTGGTGGTGGTCATGGACCGACCTCCGTGGTGTGCAGGTAGTGCTCGAAGAGGTCGCGGAGATGGGCTCCGTCGCCGTGGCCGAGCAGGGAGCGCGACCAGCGCAGGGCCAGGTGGAGGCGGCCGGCGGTGGAGGCCGTGGTGACGGTCAGGCCGCGGGGCATACGGGCGGGCGCGGAGAACCAGACGGCGTGCGCGCGCCCGGCTTCCTCGCCGAAGTCCAACGGGTACGGGATCCGGCCGATGTTGCTCAGCAGGGTCGTCGACGTCCACGGCGCCGCCGCCCTCCGCAGCCCCCGGGTGAGGGCCGCCCGCCAGGCCACGGGGGTGACCGGGGCCGTCAGGAGGGAGGCGCCGTGGCCGAGCTGGGGGCGGGGGAGGGACTTGAGGGCGCGGGTACGGGTCGCCGTGCGGTGCAGGAGGGCGGGCATCTCGGTGGGCCTGGCGTGGATCAACTCGGCCGGGTCGAACGGGACTTCCACCAGGCGGGTGCCGTTGCCGATGGGCATCGAGGTGTCGCGGGGGCGGTCGTCCACGGGCATGGTGATGCGCAGGGGGCGGGGGCGGGCACCGTGTTCCCTGTTCCAGTGGGTGAGGGTGAGCGCCGTGGTGACCATGAGCTGGTCGTTCACCGTGTAGGGCGAGCCTTTGGGGCGGTGGGGGAGGGGGAGTTCGGTGACGAGGAGGCCGTTGCCGGGAGAGGGCTCGGGGGAGCCGGGGGCGACGCGGGCCGGTTTGGACCAGTTGGAAGGGGCGGGCGGCTGGTTCTGGGGGGCTTCCGGCGGGGGGGCGGGACGCGGGG